>NZ_JAHLQJ010000004.1 GCF_018919145.1 Paenibacillus brevis | reverse complement strand
AATGTCTCCTGTCCCATAGTGACATTATCTCAGAACAGTTATAGGGTGACATTATCACAGCACAACAACATTTTACACCCCTGCTTCTTGACAAGTTCTGAAGGATTTTATATACTCAAAGGGTCGCTGTGAAACCAGTGCTAACTAAATAGGGGGCCTTAGCTCAGCTGGGAGAGCGCATCGCTGGCAGCGATGAGGTCAGGGGTTCGATCCCCCTAGGCTCCATAACAATGAAAAATCCCGATCCGAATGGATCGGGATTTTTCTCATTTAGGTGAGTACGATAACGGGAATACCCCCAAGGTACGCCGCACCCATGTATGCCCGCATCCATTTTTGCTTCCTAACGGACATTACATCTCCTTAGAAACCATTCTTTCATTTAAGTAAGTTCTAACGGACATTTGGTCCTCTTAAAGGTGAATTTTGGTGAGAAAAAACTGGTTGAGCCTGATAATATCCCTTATCGATCAAAGTACCATAATAATGCGTTCTAAAAGTCTCGAATGTCTTTTAGAGAACGAGATTCCGAAAGCTGCCAGGTGCGGTATCTTTGCTTCTCATCTACAACAGGCAACCGGTGTTTTATGTACAAGCCGCTGTAGAATACGCCTCGCATGCTTCTCTGAACGTTGGAGAAGGAAGCTAGTTCTTTTGAAGTGAATGGCCGTAAAAGTCGCCTTGCATAACGTATAGTCTCATTTTCAATCCAATCTAAAGAGTGCAAAGCCGGCAAAGAGGTAAACTTTCCAACGAATGAGAACACAAGCTGATTACAAATGGAGGGATCTTCCTTGATGGATAAATATGCGATAGGTAGGAATAACCAATCGTCAAGGCTTAACATAGCCTGCTTCATACATAAGTCTTTAAATCGCCCTGTTTCGATATCTCTCGCATGTGAGCCGCATCCAAGAATTTCGATCATCCTTTTACACCGGTCGGCATGTACGCGAGATCGAGTTAACGGTATCAATTGTTCAAATCCCGCACCTCCCATTCCGCATACAAATCATTGAAATTCCCGATTGCCGGGTACCAAATCCTTCTAAGAAACTCCACAGTTCCGTGACCCAACCCTTTCCTAAGTAACTCCCGCCTTCTAGGATTCAATTCATTGGAGATTTGTTTAGAAAGCCATTCTTCAAATTCAATTTCAAAACGTGATAATTTGATCTCTCCTCTCGCTAAAACAAAAAATACCACCCTGATTCTGAAACCGTGTGGTTTCATCATTCAAAGCGGCATATACTTCACGCCGATCATTTTCCTTTAAAACATAATCCCTACTTTTGATCAATAGTCTGGGATTTTTTACAGTTAAATACATTTTTAGAACCAAGCGAATTTGGCAAGAGAAGATTCTCGATTCTCATTTTAATGCAGGTATTCTAGTGGAATGTAATCGACATCATTTATTTCGTTTGATCGTCATGTGCTGATTTTTAGATCGAGTCTTTAAAAAATATACTGTTATCAGTTACTAACAGCGGAGACACATTTGAGATTAATTTCATAAGATGTACAAGTCTCTAGATATTTATTGGAGTAATTATGATGGAGGTGAAAGATTTAGTGAATTTAATCAATCTTGTAGTTAATGGTCAATTTGAGACTGGGACCTTAACCCCATGGTTCTCACAAGCTGTAAAGATTAACGCAACATATAGCCACTCGGGATTTTTCAGTGCACAGATGTCGGGTGGGCCTACTAACTCTTTTCTCTCACAGTTTTTTACCATTCAGGAAGGAGAAAATCTAGGTATCATTTATTCACTATCCAAAATTGGTGCGCTGCCTAGCCCAATGGTTAGTTTGTCTGTTGCTTTCTATGATGCAGCAACAAATTTCCTTGGGATGGGGTTAATCGTTATCAACTATAGTGGTCGAATTCCAGACGTGACATCTGAACAATGGCTGGAGTTGTATAACATTACTACTCCTGCTCCACAAGGAACTACGCAAGCACTTATTACAATCAGTGTACTACCTCAAGCGGGAGCAGCTGATATCCTGGTCGATGATATTGGAGTCCTCCTCTTTGATGGCGTAAATGGACCTACAGGACCAACTGGACCTACAGGACCTACAGGACCAACTGGTGTAACTGGCGCGACCGGAGTAACTGGAGCAACAGGAGCAACAGGAGCAACTGGTGTGACTGGAGCAACTGGTGTAACTGGAGTAACTGGAGCCACTGGTGTAACTGGAGCAACTGGCGTCACTGGAGTTACCGGAGCAACTGGAGCCACTGGAGCGACCGGAGCAACTGGTGTAACTGGAGCGACCGGAGCAACTGGTGTAACTGGAGCAACAGGAGCAACAGGCGCCACTGGAGCCACTGGAGCAACTGGTGTGACTGGAGCCACTGGTGTAACTGGAGTAACTGGAGCCACTGGAGCAACTGGCGTCACTGGAGTTACTGGAGCAACTGGAGCGACTGGTGCAACAGGAGCCACTGGTGTGACTGGAGTAACTGGAGCCACTGGTGTAACTGGAGCAACAGGAGCAACAGGAGCAACTGGTGTGACTGGAGCAACTGGTGTAACTGGAGTAACTGGAGCCACTGGTGTAACTGGAGCAACAGGAGCCACTGGTGTGACTGGAGCGACCGGAGCCACTGGAGCAACTGGAGCAACAGGTGTGACTGGGGCAACTGGAGCCACTGGAGCAACTGGCGTCACTGGAGTTACTGGAGTAACCGGAGTAACTGGAGCGACTGGTGTAACTGGAGCAACAGGAGCCACTGGTGTGACTGGAGCGACCGGAGCCACTGGAGCAACTGGAGCAACAGGTGTGACTGGGGCAACTGGAGCCACTGGAGCAACTGGCGTCACTGGAGTTACTGGAGTAACCGGAGTAACTGGAGCGACTGGAGTAACTGGCGTCACTGGGGCGACCGGTGCAACAGGAGCCACTGGAGCAACTGGTGCAACTGGTGTGACTGGAGCTACCGGTGCAGCTGGTGTAACTGGTGTAACTGGCGCAACTGGCGCTACTGGAGCCACTGGTGTGGCTGGAGTAACCGGAGCAACTGGGGCAACAGGAGCAACAGGAGTCACTGGCGCGACTGGTGTGACTGGTGCAATTGGAGTTACCGGTGCAACAGGAGTTACCGGTGCAACAGGAGCAACTGGTGTGACTGGAGCAACTGGAGTCACTGGAGCAACAGGAGTCACTGGCGCGACTGGTGTGACTGGAGCAACAGGTGTGACTGGGGCAACAGGTGTGACTGGAGCAACTGGTGTAACTGGAGCCACTGGAGCAACTGGCGTCACTGGAGTTACTGGAGTAACCGGAGTAACTGGAGCGACTGGAGTAACTGGCGTCACTGGGGCGACCGGTGCAACAGGAGCAACAGGTGTGACTGGAGCAACAGGTGTGACTGGAGTAACCGGCGTGACCGGAGCCACTGGAGCGACTGGCGTGACCGGAGCGACTGGAGCAACTGGTGTAACTGGAGCAACTGGTGTAACTGGAGCAACTGGAGTTACCGGAGCGACTGGTGCAACAGGAGCTATTGGCGTGACTGGAGCAACAGGAGTAACTGGCGCGACTGGTGTAACTGGAGCCACTGGAGCCACTGGAGCAACTGGTGCAACTGGCGCTACTGGAGCCACTGGTGTGGCTGGAGTAACCGGAGCAACTGGGGCAACAGGAGCAACAGGAGTCACTGGCGCGACTGGAGTCACTGGAGCAACCGGCGTGGCTGGAGCCACTGGAGCAACTGGTGTAACTGGCGCCACCGGAGCAACAGGAGTTGCTGGAGCTACCGGAGCAACTGGAGTCACTGGAGCGACTGGAGCCACTGGAGCGACTGGAGTTACCGGAGCGACTGGTGCAACAGGAGCTATTGGCGTGACTGGAGCAACAGGAGTAACTGGCGCGACTGGTGTGACCGGAGCAACTGGAGCAACCGGAGCCACTGGAGCGACTGGCGTGACCGGAGCCACTGGCGCAACTGGAGCAACTGGTGTAACTGGCGCCACCGGAGCGACTGGAGTGACTGGAGTGACTGGAGCAACAGGAGTCACTGGCGCGACTGGAGCAACTGGAGTAACTGGAGTAACTGGAACTATTGGCGTGACCGGAGCAACAGGAGCAACAGGAGTTACTGGAGCAACTGGTGCAACTGGAGCAACTGGAGTCACTGGAGCGACTGGAGCCACTGGAGCGACTGGAGTTACCGGAGCGACTGGTGCAACAGGAGCTATTGGCGTGACTGGAGCAACAGGAGTAACTGGCGCGACTGGTGTGACCGGAGCAACTGGAGCAACCGGAGCCACTGGAGCGACTGGCGTGACCGGAGCCACTGGCGCAACTGGCGCAACTGGAGCAACTGGTGTAACTGGCGCCACCGGAGCGACTGGAGTGACTGGAGCAACTGGAGCAACTGGAGCAACTGGAGCCACTGGCGCAACTGGCGCAACTGGCGCTACTGGAGCAACCGGAGTAACTGGAGCTATTGGCGTGACTGGCGCGACTGGAGTCACTGGCGCAACAGGAGCAGTTGGAGCAACTGGAGTAACTGGAGCTATTGGTGTGACCGGAGCAACAGGAGCAACAGGAGTTACTGGAGCAACTGGAGCAACTGGAGCAACTGGAGCCACTGGTGTAACTGGTGCAACTGGTGTAACTGGTGTAACTGGCGTCACTGGAGCAACCGGAGCAGCTGGTGTAACTGGAGCGACTGGTGCGACCGGAGTAACAGGAGCTACTGGTGTGACCGGTGCAACTGGAGCAACTGGAGCAACTGGAGCAACAGGTGTGACTGGAGCAACTGGAGTCACTGGAGCGACTGGAGTAACTGGTGCAACTGGAGTAACTGGAGTTGCTGGAGCGACTGGTGCAACAGGAGCTATTGGCGTGACTGGAGCAACAGGAGTAACTGGCGCGACCGGAGTAACTGGAGTCACTGGAGCAACTGGCGCTACTGGAGCAACGGGTGTCACTGGAGTAACCGGCGTGACCGGAGCAACTGGAGCAACTGGTGTGACCGGAGTAACAGGAGCGACTGGTGTGACCGGAGCCACTGGAGCAACAGGAGCCACCGGAGCCACTGGAGCGACTGGAGCGACTGGCGTGACCGGAGCCACTGGAGCCACTGGCGCAACTGGAGCCACTGGTGTAACTGGCGCCACCGGAGCGACTGGAGTGACTGGAGCAACAGGAGTCACTGGAGCAACTGGAGCAACTGGAGCAACTGGAGCTATTGGCGTGACTGGCGCGACTGGAGTCACTGGCGCAACAGGATCAGCTGGAGCAACTGGAGTTACCGGAGCCACTGGCGTGGCTGGCGCAACTGGTTTAACTGGTGCAACTGGTGTAACTGGCGTCACTGGAGCAACCGGAGCCACTGGCGCTACTGGAGCAACCGGAGCAACTGGCGTGACCGGAGCAACTGGAGTAACTGGAGCAACAGGAGCAACTGGAGTCACCGGAGCAATCGGAGCCACTGGAGTTGCTGGAGCGACTGGAGTAACTGGAGCGACTGGAGTCACTGGAGCAACAGGTGTGACTGGCGCAACTGGAGTAACTGGAGTAACTGGAGCAACTGGAGCAACTGGCGCAACAGGAGCAGCTGGAGTAACTGGAGTAACAGGAGCAACCGGAGCCACTGGAGTTGCTGGAGCGACTGGAGTAACTGGAGCGACTGGAGTCACTGGAGCAACAGGTGTGACTGGAGCAACCGGCGTGGCTGGAGTCACCGGAGCCACTGGAGTAACTGGAGTTACCGGAGCCACTGGAGCGACTGGTGCGACCGGAGTAACAGGAGCTACTGGTGTGAGCGGTGCAACAGGAGCAACAGGTGTGACTGGAGCAACCGGAGTAACAGGAGCTACTGGTGTGAGCGGTGCAACAGGAGCAACAGGTGTGACTGGAGAAACCGGAGTAACAGGAGCCACTGGAGCCACTGGAGCAGCTGGAGCAACAGGAGTTACCGGTGTAACTGGTGCAACAGGAGTTACTGGAGCAACTGGAGTTACCGGAGCAACAGGAGCCACTGGTGTGACTGGAGCCACTGGAGCAACCGGAGTAACTGGAGTAACTGGAGCAACAGGAGCAACCGGAGCAACAGGAGCAACCGGAGCAACTGGAGTAACTGGAGTAACTGGAGTAACAGGAGCAACTGGCGTGACCGGAGCAACTGGAGTAACTGGAGCAACAGGTGTAACTGGAGCCACTGGAGCCACTGGAGCCACTGGAGCCACTGGAGTTGCTGGAGCGACCGGGGTGACGGGACCTACAGGGGCAACCGGGCCTACTGGACCTACTGGTGCCACTGGACCTACGGGTCCGACTGGGTAACTGGTTGAACCAGGGAGGGAATTTGCTTCAGATCCTTATCCAACTTTTCTAGAGACTGCAACGGCTGAGAAACATTATGAACTTCACAATTCACAACATGATTTGATGTGAACGGTACACTTGTAGATTCCGGACCATATGATACAGCACTGCTGCATACATCTATGTTTAGTCGTCTAATTACAGATGTATTTCGATATACTGTTCCTGCAGCAACAATGAGCGTTGCGATCCAAGTAGGGGACATTTTCAAAAGCGCTGTGAATATATTTTCTGTTCAAGGAGTAAAGACTGACTTAAGTGTTATCTTGTTCTTCTCTTAGCTTCTTCGGAGAATACTTCCTCTTCGGGAGTATTCTCCTCTTCCTTCTCATCTCTTATTATCTTAATGAAAGGAATAACTCTCATGATTACCATAAGCCTTTGTATGATCGTAAAGAACGAAGAAGAAGTTCTTGCTCGCTGTCTGGACTCTGCCAAAGATATTGTTGATGAAATTAACATTATTGATACGGGTTCAACAGACCGTACGATAGAAATCGCCGAGCAATATACGGACCGAATTTATCACTTTCCGTGGACCGGCAGCTTCTCGGAAGCGAGAAATCATGCTTTTACTTATGCAACGAAAGAGTACATTCTATATTTGGATGCCGATGACGTTATTCTCGAGGGAGACCGACAAGCATTTCTCGAGCTTAAAAAAACATTAGATCCAACCGTGGATTCCGTCTCTATGTTTTACAATGCGGGCATGGATGAATTCGGAAACGTCACGCTTCGTTATCGCCGTAACCGTTTGGTTAAAACAGCTAAAAATTTTCAATGGCGCGGAGATGTGCACAATTATTTGGATGTGAGCGGCTATGTTATCAACTCCGACGTGGCCATCACCCATAAGAAGACGGAACATAAAGTCGGACGAAACCTGAAAATTTACGAAACCAAGATTGCCCGAGGCGATACTTTCAGCGCACGGGACTATTTTTACTATGGAAATGAATTGAGGGAGAACGGTCATTACGAAAAAGCCATTGAAAGCTATGAGGAAAATTTGAAGCTTAGAGAAGGATGGGTTGAGGATAAAATCAACGCATGCATCAATATGGCGGATTGCTATCGTTTTCTCGGAAAAATGCAACAGGAATTTGCCGCATTGTGCCGCTCCTTCGATTACAGTAAACCCAGAGCTGAAGTAGCAAGCCGGCTTGGATATTATTTTTATCGAAAAAATGACTATCATACAGCTATTTTCTGGTATGACTTGGCCACAAAGCTACCTGCCGATACGAATCAATGGAGTTTCAGCTTTCCTGCCTACTGGACCTGGTACCCGCACCTTCATATGAGCGTTTGTTATTACCGTTTAGGTCTATATAAGGAATCATACTTTCATAACGAAGAGGCCAGGAAATATAGACCTAACGATAAAAGTGTTGTTTATAACAAAAAGCTGCTTGAGGAAAAGCTGAATATCACAGATGGACAGGAACAACTTTTATAACTAAAGCTGAATCGAATCCGGTGTAAATGACTCATAGGGAGGTTCTCTTTTCCACAAGAAGAGAGCTCCCTTTTTTATTTACCTATTTGCTCAAAATACTTTCGTTAATTGAGAAAATGAGGCATTGAAATTGACGTTAGGTCAACTGATATAATGATAGCAGAACGAGACGGAGGGCTGTTATGAATCTAGTGAAAATAACTGAAGTCACGGAAAAATTCGGCATATCCTCAAGAACACTCAGATATTACGAACAGGTAGGCTTGCTGAAGAGCGAGCGTCCGCACTTTGAGAAGCACCGTTTTTATGATAGTGAAAATATCAATCGGCTGCAGCAGATTTTGGTACTGCGGAAAATGCAAATTTCCATCAAGGATATTCTGCGGATTTACGAAAATCAGGACATGGAGACTTTAGTGCAAAGCTTTGTAAAACGCATGGAGGAAATTGATGAAGAAATCAGTACGCTTTCCCAATTAAAAGCTTTTGTCAATGACTTTCTGAACGCTATGACTGCACACGGAATCACCCATATTTCTGCACTGCCACTACTCTATGAAAAAGCGCAAACAGAGCCTTTGCCGGCTTTAAAAAAGGGTTTATCGATAGAAGCCTTGAACACAATTACGGATAAGATGGCAAGACCGTTGGAGATGGATATTGTAACGTTGCCGCCAATGCCTGTGATTACATCTATAAGAACGGACAGCAGGAAATCGGAAATAGAGAGCTTCTGGGACTGGCTTTCCGCCAATCAAATCCCCTTTGGCAAACCGGGAAGCCGCACCATATTTGAGTATCAGATCGGTGAGGATATCGTTATGATGCAGAAGCTTCCCGGCCAAGTCGCTGACATGGAAAAGCGTAACGAATCAACAGAGGCGCTTCCATTTGAATACAGAGAATTCGCGGGCGGTTTGTTTGCGGTTTCGTCCACTTATACAGATGAAGACTTGGGGGCCCTACAGTACCGGATGCTGCAAAGCTTTGACGATAACCCAAGCTTTGAGGTGGATTTTCTTCATAATGGCGGCTTACGTCATGAGGCATTGATCGAAGCTGTGTTTTCCCCTGAAAACAATCGAGAGCGGATAAATATTTATGTCCCTGTACGACAGCGCAAGCCTAACTTTGTGGACTATCCTGAGTTTGAAATGACAGAGAGTATCTCTTATGAAGAAATCGAAAAGGCTAACCCGATTCTGCGGCAATATGGGGTTGATTTTCACAAAATCACGCCGATTTATGATCCCCATTTTACGGTTCTGGAGAATGGAGAGGCTGAATTTATCGCATGGATTTCCGAAAGAAAGCTGGATACCAATGTGGCTGTGAGGCTCCCGTTTCGGGTTGACATGGAATTTTTGGCACAGGAAGAGAGCGAAGAATACCTTTGGGGAACAACCGAGGGCAGCCTCTGGTTCTCCCACGGAGATTGCACCTACACCATGAATGCTGAAAATTATGCGGACAAAGCTTTAAAAAAACATGCACTTTCTTTTCAGCAGCCTGTACTAGGGAATGAATTTTCCTATCCGGGAATCGGAAATATCCCTCATGATCGCTATAACAAGCTGACGTGGGTTGTGGGTGAAAAGCATTTTGCGGTTATTCTGAATGGCGAAGTCCGCTTTTGCGCCATTAGCTTTCCTTACATGGTTATGGACTTACACCTGCAAACACCGCAGACCATTCTGATCGGCACAAACGGGCAAGGAAAAAAGCGTCTCCGCTCTGTCAAAATTTCACAACTGAAAACCTCAGCAAAAACAAATACAACGCAGGGGGCATTGAAAATAAATGTGAAACAGAGCAACAACACACTGCCTCAAATGAGGCAGATCATTCATCCCGAATACGGTCAGAATTATTGGTTCAACGGCTGTGCGAGCTATGTGATGGAATGTCTGGATGAACAGGATTTCGATTATTGGTTTTTTGCCGGGTTAACCGGGGAGAACTTCACGCAAATTTATTCCAAAAACGGCTTTCGAGGTTGTGGCGTGGTGGATTATCGCCTGAGCGAGAAAGGGAACCATCACGTTATTGAAGAAATTTTTGAAGAATGCGGGTATGCAAGCACCTTTGTTCCGCTGAAGCAAATTCTGTCCAACCGTGAAATGTATGTGCAAATGCTCATGGCGTATATTGACAAGGGAATCCCTGTCATTCTGAATGATTATGGCAACAACCCGCATAACCGTGTTAGCTGGGGTGTGCTTGTTGGGTATGCTGATTACGGGAAAACCCTGCTCTATATGGGGGGAGACGGAACGGTTCCTGATTCCATATCCGTGGAGGATTTACTGCCAAAGGGATATACCGAGCAGGATGATCACTGTCATGGCTGGCTATTTATCGGTGAAAAGCAGGAAAGCAAAGACTTGGCTGGAGTCTATCGGGAGCGGATATTATCTCTGCCTCAGCTGCTTGCTTATGAAAATGAGAATTACTGCTTTGGAGTAAAAGCATTTCGTGCATGGGCAGATCATATTGAAAAAGGTTATTTCGAGCAAATCACGCCGGAAGAATTCGACAACTGGGGTATGCACACCGTTTATGTTTGCTGTCTTGCCACCAACAGCGGCTGCTGCAAGGAGTTTTTAGACAAGGCGCTTGCCCTGGATCCCAACATGACATTTATTAACCACATCATTGACCTTTACAGAAAAACAGCACATTATTGGAATGATGACAACGGCACGGATTTAGAGGCCTTGGGCGGTGGCTTTAACGTTACATTGGAGGCTCTGCAGAATATAAGCAGGCGCAAGAAGATTGCTGACAAGCTAAGGGCTTTTGCGGATTGTATGGACGAAGTTTCGACTGTAATTGAACAGTTTATAGCAAAATGATATGAGAAGAAAAAATTTAAATCAATCACTTATTCAAGGAGGATTTTTTATGAATTTCAGAATCATTTCACTGCCTCCATTCAAGGCGGTAACATCAGGATTAGATGAGGTTGGTGATTTTTCCGATGATGGGATTTTGAGAAGCTTTGACAAGTTTTTTTCAAGCGTAACACCTAAACCGAGCGAGAGCTTTATGCCTAGGGACTTCCTTTATTACGATGAAGAACAGCAGGGAATGGTATGGCTTTGGGCGTTAACGGAAAACGGAGAAACAGGTGGCTTTGAAACCATGGATTTTGACGGCGGGCTGTACATCACCTTTGCTTATCTTGACCGTGACGGGCAGGCACATGACAGGCTACAAAAGGAAGTGCTCGATTACATTGGAAATTCTGGTTTTCTTGAGCTTGATATCCGGCCGAATCACTATTCCATGGGGCATATCATTACGCCGAAGGCTGTTATGGAAGCACAGGGCTGGGGGCAGATGGAGGTGTTTATTCCTGTAAAGATTAGTAGCTAAATGCCGGCACGGGGAGAGGGAAAACTCGGCTGCTGCAAAATGGAGGACATAGGATGAGTTCATTCCAAGCCCCAAGCAGACTGAATAAGAACCATCATCCCATTATAACGGCTGTCTTTAATCCCGGAGAGTTTTGTCCGTAATTTCCTACAAAGAACGGACGAGGTGATCGAATACCTCGGTATTTGGGTGGACGAGCGAATATTTGTATGGAATTTCGTATAAAGATCTGCTTGTGCGGCTGCTATGAGGGCGTTTATACGAAATGTCGTATAAAAAATCCAGTATGGATGGTAGAATCGGAAATTTTGTACGAAATATAGTATAAACAGTAGTAATTTAGACGCCGACACGTGACTTTTATAGGGAAAAACGTACAAATTCCCGCTGCTCATCTTTTTCTTGAAATTGGAACTGGGATGACATACTATAATTATTAAATCTAGATATGACTGGCGAAGCACGCCCGGTATTCCTTTAGTGATAAAGGATGACCGGGTATTTTTTTGAGCAAAAATGGGGAATTGAGGTGAAAAACATTGAGTTTTCAGGTTGAGCACGATCAGTGGATTGAAAGTCATTTAGCCAGGCGGCAAGGAGATCGAAAGGATGCGTTGAGGAGAGGGCACGGTTATGGGAACTGTTTATTTGCAGAAAAAGTTTGGTGGCCGCTTATGGGGCACTTTAATGGCTTGCATCCCGAATACGAGGTGAAGGATTGGAGGGGACGGTCTTATTACACGGATTTCATGTGGAAATTGGGTGAGTACTTTTTCGTGTTCGAGATTATGGATTACGGTTCGCATGGGCAGGATCGGACGAAATATCGCATGGATTTGAATCGTGGACTCTATCTGCAATCGCAAGGTTTTCATTATATTGAGATTTCATTGGATGAGCTGAAGGAAAACCCTTTATTCATCGTAACTATGCTTCGCGGTATATTGACGCCATATTTGGTTGCGCCGACGGGACAAGAAGGGGGCGTTCTTCGTAAATTCGGGAGAATTGAGCGGGAACTGATGCGTCTGGCCATTCGTCACCATCGGATGATTCGCCCTGCGAAAGCCGCCAGAGAGCTGGAGCTTCACAAGGAAACGGTCATCAAGTATTGTAGGCTCCTTGTAGATAAAGGGAAATTCCGTGCCGTGCCCTCCGGCGCTACAGGTCGGGTGTACCAATATGAATATTTAGGTTCAACGCAAAGTCCTGACTTAATTTGAAAGGGACGGCAAATGAAAGAGGCTTCTGAATCCATCTGAGGCTGGTCAGTCAATAAGCCCTCTTTATTCAATAGTATCCTCCAGGTAACTACCCCACTTCAAAGTGCGTACTTCCGGTTCGTAGAATTCATCTTTACAATAAGGTGAACCAACGACTTAGGAGGCTACTTGCTATGAAATTACAGCTTGCATTGGATCTTGTAAATATTCCGGATGGAATTGCGCTTGTGAAAGAGGTTGAGTCCTATGTGGACATTGTTGAAATCGGTACGCCGATTGTAATTAATGAAGGCTTGCACGCAGTAAAGGCAATGAAGGATGCTTTTCCTCATCTGGAGGTGCTCGCCGATCTGAAGATTATGGATGCCGGCGGGTATGAAATCATGAAGGCAGCCGAGGCGGGTGCGGATCTGGTAACCGTATTGGGCGTATCCAATGATATGACGATCAAGGGTGCGGTAGAAGAAGCTAAGAAGCAGAGCAAACAGATTCTGGTGGACATGATCAACGTGGCGGATCTTGAGAAGCGGGCGCGTGAAGTCGATGCGCTTGGCGTCGATTATATCTGCGTACACACCGGGTATGATCAACAAGCGATTGGAGAGAATCCATTCGAAGATCTGCTGACGATCAAACGTGCCGTGACAAATGCCAAGACCGCGGTTGCAGGCGGGATCAAGCTTGAGACTTTGCCTGAGGTCATTAAAGCTGCCCCAGATCTTGTTATCGTTGGCGGCGGCATTACCGGTGCGGAGGATAAAGCCGCAGTAGCATCCGAAATTCAACGTTTGATCAAGCAAGGCTAAGCAGCATGAGCGGCACACATTATGCAACCGAAATTCTGAAGGAGCTGGAGCGTCTGCTTACCCGTATTAGCAATACGGAGCTAGAGACGATGGCAGAGCTTGTTCTCCGATCAGAAAAGGTGTTTATTGCCGGGGCCGGCCGATCTGGACTAATGGGAAAAGCATTTGCCATGCGCTTGATGCATACCGGACGGCAGGTCTATGTGGCGGGAGAGACCGTGACGCCTGGAATTGGCCCAACTGATCTGCTGTTGCTATGCTCCGGGTCAGGAGAGACGGGAAGCTTGACAGTGATGGCAAGGAAGGCCGTTAGGATCGGGGCAAGGGTTGGACTGATTACCATCAAGCCAGAATCTACTATCGGACAGCTGGCAGAAGCTATTGTTCAGGTTCCGGCATCAGCCAAGGAAGACACAGCTGCAAGCGGAGCGGCGATCACGATTCAGCCGATGGGTTCTCTGTTTGAGCAAGGACTTCTGCTCTGTCTGGATGCCTTGGTATTAACACTGATGGATATGGAAGGTATTACGGGGGCAGATATGTTCGGCCGGCATGCCAATCTGGAATAAGAAGTTATAAGATCGGGGCTCCTGAGCGAACAGGACTCCGGTCTTTTTTCATTGCCGTTTATAGAATGGAATGTAAAATGCGAGTTTTGCACTAATCCATCACTATAGTAAAATAAATATACATTAGAGTCTTAAAATGAATAAACGAGAGGAGGTTCGGATGCATGGCCTCTGAAGTGAAGGAACGAATCAATCTACAGGAAATCAACTGTGAAAAAGAATTGACTCTTGCTGTGATTGGCGGCAAATGGAAGCTGATTATATTATGGCATCTTGGTCTGGAAGGAACCAAACGATTTAGTGAGCTGAAGAGACAAATCCCTCATATTACACAAAAGATGTTGACGAACCAGCTCCGTGAGCTGGAGGAAGACCAATTACTGGAGCGGAAGGTGTATGCCGAGGTTCCGCCGCGTGTAGAATATTCGCTTACAGAATATGGACAGAGCTTAATGCCTTTATTGAAGGCGATGTATGATTGGGGTAAGGACTACGGAGAGAATGTCATCTGGAAATCGAATGAAGAAGCAGGGAGCAAATAAGGGGAATAGGCGAAGGGATGTGCAGGGGGATGGAGGATTTCGAAGCGGAGGCCAATGGGACGGAATCATTTGTGAGTAAGGACCGCATTGCTATAGTAACAGGGGCAAGCGGTGGTATGGGGCGGGCAACGGCAGCTTTGCTCGCAGCCGAGCATGGTATGAAGGTCTTGTTATTGGTTCGGGATGCCAAGCGGGGCCAGGCAGCAGTCGATGAGGTGAATCGCCGAAGCGGGCGTAACGATGCGGAGATGGTATTGGGTGATTTGGCCTCCTTTTCTAGTATTCGTGCGGCGGCAGCGGAAATTGCGGAACGGGTCGAGCATATCGATGTCCTTGTCAATAATGCGGGAGTGGTTACAATCAAGCGGGAAGAGACGGAGGATGGCTTCGAACGGCAACTTGGCGTCAATCACCTTGGGCATTTTCTGCTGACAGGGCTGTTGCTGCCCCTTCTATTGCGCAGCACCGCAGGACGAATCGTCGTGGTCTCCTCGGGTGCCCACAAGATTGGGAGAATGGACTATGAAGATCCAGGTATGAGCAGAGGCTTTAAAACATGGAATGCCTATGGCCGCTCCAAGCTGGCGAATATCTGGTTCACCCACGAATTGGCATCCCGGCTGGCCGCAACGAAGGTAACGGTGAATGCCCTGCATCCGGGTGCTGTGTCGACAGACATTGGCGTCAATCGCCAAACCGGATTTGGCAAAATGGTGCACAAGCTGCTGCGCCCCTTTTTCCTTTCTCCGGAGGAAGGCTCCGCCACGGCCGTATTTCTTGCTGCTGCTCCGGAGCTGGCGGGACAATCCGGCGGTTATTATTACCGGCAGAAGCGGATTCGTCCTTCCGCGAGAGCTGAGGATTCCAATGAAGCATCACGGTTCTGGGCATGGAGCGAACAGGCGACAGGGTTTCAATGGGAGGATTTAGAAGAGAGCAAGGCCGATCGGTGATTGAATGAATCCAATAGCTTTAGGGCGATATACTGAGGTTATCATGATATGAAGGGGGCACATCCATTGAATCGAAAAGTGGATTTCAAGAAGGATTTCAAGCAACTGTATCTGCCGAAGCCGTCTCCAGAGATTATCCAGGTTCCGAAGATGAATTTTATTATGGTGGAGGGCTCCGGAGACCCCAACGGAGGGGAGTTCTCTAAGGCGGTCGAGGCTTTGTACAGCTTGAGCTATACCGTAAGGATGTCATACAAAAGCAAGGATGTGCCGGAGGGTTACTACGAATATACCGTTTTTCCGATGGAGGGAGTCTGGGATTTAGTAGATCGAACCAAACCTTCAACGGACAAAAGCAATTACAAATATACATTGATGATACGCCAACCTGATTTTTTGACAGCGCAAGGATTTCAGAGGTTTCTGGAGCAAGTAAAAGTGAAAAAGCCCAATCCGTTTCTGGAGACCGCCCGTTTTGAGTCTATGGAAGAGGGCCTATGCTGTCAGATGATGCATGTTGGCAATTATGACGATGAACCGGCCAGCTTTGCCCGAATGGAAGCTTTCTGCGCAGAGAATGGTTACACCCGTACTAGTAAACTGCATCGGGAAATCTATTTGTCCGATCCTCGAAAGACAATGCCGGAGAAGCTAAAAACGGTGTTAAGATTCCACGCCGAAAAGAGCAGATGACCGGTATCAGGCTTTTGCTGAAGCAAGGGGGTTGCTGTCTCGTTTACGGCTCCGGAAATAAATAGTAGACAGTGCCATCATCGGGGCGAAATAGATGCACCAAAAGATAAGAGCGATTACACCAGACATATCAGATTCACCGCCTTGCTTAAACACGTTGAACATCGGAAGAAGCACGCAAACCGGGAAAAATGCCCCATGGATGAGGAACATATATTTCATCACCCGCTCTTTTCCGGTTTGCGCACGGATGGTAAGCCCGATGAGAAAGGTGGATAACGCCATTAACCCGTACCCCATGATGTCGAATCCGAACACCCAACTGCCAGGCGTGAAGGTGATCGCTTCGATGACCGCTGGACTTGCAGACTGATGGGCAACCGTCGTCAATTGCGAATAATACACGAAGTTTGTAAAAACCGAATAAATAACCGCGATCGCTACGCCTCCCAGAGCAATTCCTTTCTTATCTTCTTCCGCTTCCTGAGCGAATGCGCAAGCCAGCAACACATAGGCCCAACTGAGTAACAGGCATACGAAATAGCTAAGCGGACCGTTAAAAGTAACAAGTCCAATCAAAAATAGAACCGTGCAACCTCCGGCGATGATTGAGGAATAAAAACCAAGCTGTTTATTCATCGGTATCTGTCCCCTTCCATTTCATATGGTTCATGATGACATCTATGAACCGGTCTCTTTGAACCTTGTCGTCAAAATGGTATCCAAATAGCTCTTCACTTAGTTCCCTTCTCAGAAAAACAGCCTGCAGGACAGAGGTTAGCATAAACATCAGCAAGGTTTTGTCCTTGTCCGGAATATTCATGTCTTTTAGTGACAGGCCAAATCCTTTCGCGGTTTGCATCGTATTATCGAACGTTTTCGGCGTTTTTAAATCGCCAAGAATAGAGATTCGTGAGACGGATGGATTACCCGCTAAGAAGTCGGCAACCGATTTTACCACGGTTTTCAGTTGCTCGACGCTATTCAACTTCCCGTCCATATCTGGCTTGAATCTGGATATGACCCCGCCGATGATTTGCTGAACAGAAGCTTCGATCAGATTTTCTTTGGTTTGAAAGTGATAATTGATCAATCCTATTCCTACATTGGATCTTTCGGCGATGGTTCTTATGGTCAGTTCTTCGGTATTCCCGCCGCTTTCTTGAATCAATTCTATAGTTGCATCAACAATTGCTTTTTTAGCATCATTTCTTGGGACCATTATATCCTCCTTACTGAACAATGATTTGAACGTCGTTCAGTAATTAACTTAGCAAATCTTTCTTCATTTGTCTATGCAAAAATAACTTATCAAACGTCCAATTATCATGCTGCCTCATCATGCAATGAATGGCCTGATACTGTCCTTGAGCGAAGTGAGCGGCATCCCAATCAATTGCTCGAGCTGATTGCTGGTCGATGAAGTATCTATGCTGCGTAAAAAGGAATATATCCAATGGGAAATCTCTGGGTCAGGAAGCAGGTCAACCGGTTTGCCTGTTAGCTCGGTGAGAGCTGCCGCTACATCACGGAATGTCCACGGACTCGGAGCCGTCAGCTCATAGGTTTTGTTCTTGTGGACTTCTGGCTGCGAGAGGATTGCGGCGGTTGCCAAGGCGAGGTCGCGGCGTGTAACGGCATTGAATGTCCAATCTCCCGGAGGGATTTCAAGCTGCCCCTTGTCCAGAGCCGCCCCCAGATCAAGCGCCCCAAGAAAGTCGGTATACAGAGCATTTCGTAAAAAAGTATACGGGATCCCGGTCGTTCGAATCGCATATTCAGTCGCCAAGTGCAAATGTACAGGGGAGCCCGCACCATGCTCGGGGTAAGCAAAGCTGGTGTATAGCAAATGTCCGGCTTTTGACTTTTTTGCCGCTTCAACAGCATGGATATGCTGCCGTAAACGGATTGTATCATCGTGATGAGAGCTTGAGATCAATAATATCTGAGACGCGCCGGCAAACGCGGCCTCTAACGATTCCGGCTGATCGTAATCACATAGTCGAACGGTTATTCCTTGCTGCTCATACTGTTTTCCAGACTCCAGCCGGCGAACGCCGGCGATGAGATGCTCCGGCGGGACTATCTTCAGTAACTGTCCGATGATTAGACTGCCTAATTTGCCATTAGCGCCTGTAATTAAAATCGACATCAGGAATCATCCTTTTCGAAGAGATTGGCATTACATTTTTTTCAGTTTGTTTAATAGGCTAAGGAGCTGCTTCTGTTCCTGCTCCTCCAAACCCTGGATTTTGCTCGTGATCTCCTGACGGTTGCCCGGTAAATGCTGCAGCAAGAGACGCTGCCCTTCATCCGTGATCGAGACGACCCACTTCCGTCCGTCCGAGGGGTGAGGCCGCCGCTGAATATAGCCCTCTTTTTCTAAAGGGACCAGCAGAAGGCTGATATTGGATTTAGTGACCCCGATTTTTTTTGCAAGCATGGAAGGAAGGAGGACGCCTCCTTCCTTCATGATTTCTACCAGAATCCGGATTCTCGCGCCGTTTAGTCCTTTGGATTGCCAATACTTCTCAGAGACATCAACAAGTTGGGCCGTTGTGTCCACCAGTGTAAAGAAAACTTGAACAGGCAGCGGCATATCCGAGACATATTCCTGTAAGTCCTTCATTGTTCACCACACTACTTCCGAAATAAAATAGTTAATCGCTTAACTATTTTATGGAGAATTGGAATTTTTGTCAATGGATGAACGCTCGAACAGTGCCGGTTCCTTCTATGTTCTGACCGTGACCCGGGATGACAAATCCGCGATACCGGCCAAATTCTTTTCGAAGGATTCATAGCGGTACAATTGCTCAATGTGGAATACGCCCGGTTCCATTTCGGCGGCATAGAGCTTCTTTGCCAGCAGGACAGCTACTCGTGCCGTGATCGCCGCCTCTTCAGTGCCCTGCAGAAAGCATTCTGCATGAGCAGGCTGGCCTTTCAATTCTCCGTAGGCATCAATTTTGAGTGCAAATAGGGGCTCGCCGAGCTTCATAGCACTGAACAGGCTGACAGCCCCTTTCCGGATCCAACCCACGTTAAGCATGCTTAGGACTCCAATACGTTTTAAGACGCTCATAAGCCAGGTAAGAAAAGCATGATCGAAGCAGAGCCGGGTTGAAACGTCAGGCACTTGCAAAGTCCTAGGCAGAATATGCTGGTCAGCAAAATTAAAACGATATGCTGTACGACGTCCCAAAATACCGCCGAAGTCGGTTTTTCGCCCATCTGTTAGGCTTGCGTGCGGCTGCCTTTTTCCTTGCGTTATCGTATGAAAGTCTCTGCGCAGATTATCTATTGTCCACTCAATGGCTGCTTTGCCATGGGAATCGCCTAATCCGAGCATGAGGGAGATGTTGATATTGTCTGTCTTATCCAAGAGCCCGGCAGCCTGAAGGGACAATAGGTTTGTTAAACCCGGGGCAAGTCCGACGCTCAGGATGGCTGTTGCGCCGTTTGCAGCTGCCAGTGAATGAAGCAGCTCGACTTGAGAGAGAAACCGATAGTCGGCAGATACGTCTATATACCGTATCCCCTGTCTCAGACAAGCTTCGGCGAATGCTGTATTTTGCTGGTCCAGGCACATAATGACTAACTTAACTCCAGCCAGCAATTGCTCTCCCGGTATTTCGCGTATATCGATTTGCAACGGTCGAACCCGCCCGTCTGTGGCCTGGCTGAAGGCCTCTGCCCGGGAGAGTGTTTTACCGGCGGCATAGACCTTGCCCGGATAACTCTTCGCAAGCTCTTGGCATATGCCTTGTCCGACATGTCCGTATCCGCCGATGACGACAATTTTATCTTTTAACATGATGATTCCTCCAATGGTTTATCTTTTGATTTTTTGCGACTCTCCGCGAAGAATCCGTAGCCCAGAACGGCACAGCCGATTACGCCAATTATGAATCCGGTCTTAAACAGTACTCCAAAATCATGCTGCGAAATTGTCTGTCCGGATGAGTCTCCAATCAAGCCCAAGCTTAAAACTGCGCCAACCAGCATGCCTGCATTTCGTGTTAGAGCAATCAAGCTGCCGATTGAACCGCTATGAGCTGTAGGCACATTCCGCATAATATAGCTGTTGTTTGGTGCGGCAAGGCATCCCATACCTATGCCGATAAGGGCAAGCACGGCCACGATCCAGAGCGTATTTAATCCAGGAAGTGTCCAGGCGAAGACAAGCAGCCCGATTATAATTCCGCCTAGCCCCGTAAGCATGAGCTTTAAGGGGGCCATTCGATCAGAGAAATGCCCGGATATGAGGCTGCTGACTGCAAATAGTAACGGGTAAGCGGTCATGATCCACCCGATATCCATTGGCCTATAACTGCTCCTGCCCGTCAAGAAGAACGGCATAGAGATCAGAACGGAATTAATAAGCATGAACGAAATGAAGCTTGTAATGAGTCCAACGGCTACCGAAGGAGCGGCTAACACAGAGATCGGTAAAAAGGGGGTGGGGTGACGAGCCTCCCAGCCGATAAAGAGGATAATCGAGAGTGCGCCCGTGATCAGGGCGGCGAGAATATGTGACGAATGCCAGCCCGAGGTATTGCCGTCCGATAATGCGTAGGTAACGGAGACAATCATTAGGAAAAACAGGATAGCACCGACACGGTCTAAGGAGATTGCTTTATTCTGAATGCGCTTGGCAGGAATAAAACGAAAGGCAAGCACAGCGGCTAAGGCTGCTACAGGGAACGGCAACAGGAATAGCCAGGGCCAGCTTAACGAGGCAGCGATGAATCCGCCGGCTACCGGGCCGGTCATCGCTCCTATAGCGACGACGGAGCTCATGATGCCCAGTGCCCGGCCTCGTTGTTCCTTCGGATAATAAGCGCTGATCATAGCGATATTCGTAGCCTGGAACATGGCGGCTCCGATCGCCTGACAGATTCGAAGGCTGATCAGGCTCGGCACATTCGAAGATAGGCTGATCAGTGCCGTACTCACCGCAAAAATGATGTATCCCGTATTATGAATCCAGCCGTGCCCATAGCGGTCGCCGAGCTTGCCCATAATAGGCAGCAGGGCGGTAATAGCCAGTAGATAGGCGGTCGTAATCCAGGGGATACCGGCTGGATCCTCCGGGAACACCGCTTGCAGGTAGGGCAAGGACACATTCACTGCACCGGCGGTGAAATGTGATAAAAAAGCCCCGATGCATATAGTAAGCAACAGCCATGTCCGTTGCTGCTTCGTCAACATCCGTGCCGCGCTGTTTAAGTCCGTCATAATGATTCCTCCTTTGCCAACTCTGTATTTAGTTTAATTACTAAACTAAATACCCAAAAAAAATTACTTGTCTAACATGCGGTTTAATATATTTATACTTTTTTCGAATACTTCAATTTCTTGTTCTGTCAACTGTGAGCGAAGCTGGTCATAGAAAGAGATATGTACCGCTTCATGAGCTAGATAAGCCTCCTTTCCCATGTCGGTGAGTGACAGGAGGGAGCTTCTTGAGTCGGTGGGATGCGGAGAGCGCAAGACTAATAATTTAGACTCCAGCCGATCAACCAGTTGGGTGATCGCTCCCTTGGTTACGCCGAGACGTGCAGCCAATTCATTCATGAGGATGGCTCCGTCGCAGCCGATGGCATCAATCGTATGGATCTCGCTGGGAGTAAGCTTGCCTGCCTGTCCAAAGGTATGGGGCTGCCGTTCAAGCTTTCTAAGCTGCATAATCAAACGGCCCAAGCTTCTGCTTCCGTGACTGCTAATAGGTTGTGAATGCTTCGATTTATTTTTCATGAAATTTAGTTTAGTATATAAACTTAATACTGTCAATCGTTATGAGGTCACTCGTTGATGAAGGGGGCAAACTCATGCTTTAATCAATACATAGGTATGAACGCTCTGGATAGAACGGGGGATAGGGTTGAAGCCATACTTTATACGGATTATTCTGCAGCTATTGGTCTGGGCAGCAGCTTTGAGTACATATTGGAATCACATGTCAACCGAGTATTGGAGACTGCTTGGTGCAGCGGCCTATTTTGCAGTTTTCTTTGTTCTGCCTCTGCTGGCGAAGAAGCCCAGAACTACGACTGGCTTACTGTGCGCCCTGTCGACTCTCGCGGCAGGCAGCCTATATCCCTTGACGGATGAGGCTTTTAATCCCTTTCTTATACTGATTCAATGTATGGTGGTCTGGGAAATGGTCCAACGTCTGTCCCTGTTCTCTGCCATTTTTCCTGCTGTGCTTCAGATTGCGGGACTTTGCCTGGTTGCCGTAAGGGCAGGCCTGCAGCCTTTCTCTTGGCTGTTTATTTCGATCCATGCCATTCTGCTGTATTCTGGCGCAGCGCTATATCGGTTAAAGCATGAACGGGAAGCTTTTGCTAATACAAGGTACAACACTTTGATGTCGGAGTATAGAAGCTTAAAAAGAAGGCTGGCGACCGAGGAGGATTCGGCGAGACAGGAAGAGAGAATGCTGATCGGCCATGAGATCCATGATTCGGTAGGACATAAGTTAACGGCGCTCCTTATGCAGATCGAATCGCTTCGTTTGAAGGACGGGAATCCGTATCGTGAGGAGGTCGATTTGTTAAAACAGCTTGCCTACGATAGCCTTGAAGAGACCCGCAGGGCTGTAAAAGCCTTCAGGCGCGGGGACACAGGCGGATTGCAGGGAATTATCCGATTGATCCGGAAGCTGGAGAGCGACAGCTTCTTACGCATTTATTTTACTGTCAATCATGGTGCTTTCAGCGCTCCGCTTCATGGAGAACAATCCTTCGCCATCTACCGTTCTGTTCAAGAAGCACTAACTAATATTATGAAGCACAGCAAAGCTAGAGAGGCGAAGATTCTGTTCGAGGCGCCGGGCGGCAGCGTGTTTCGCTTTGAAATTAGCAACCCGATTATAAATCCTTACTCGTATCAGGAAGGATTTGGATTAACCTCAATGAGGGAGAGATTGAATAAATTGAACGGGGATTTGGAGGTCTTTGCCGCTTCCGGGCAGTTTGTGTTGCGGGGCTGGCTTCAAATTACGGACAGGGGGGGAGCCTATTGATTAGAGTATTGCTGGCGGAAGATCAAGTGATGGTCAGGCAAGGCTTGAAAGCGATGATTGAGACGGATCCGGAGATCAAGGTAACGGGAGAAGCTAATAACGGCCAGGAAGCCGTCGCGCTTTGCGAGCATCATCAATTTGATGTTGCCGTGCTGGATATTCGCATGCCTGAAATGGACGGAATCGAGGCAGCGAGGTGTATCCGTGCGCGTTCACCGGAAGTGAAGCTGTTGATGCTGACAACCTTTGATGATCAGGATTATGTCATGAATGCTTTAAAAATCGGAGTAAGCGGATATTTGCTGAAAAACGGAGACACCTCTGCTTTAATCCGCTCTGTGAAGAGCGCCTTTGCAGGCGGACTATCGCTTGAGGATCAGATTGCCGCGAAGGTGGTGCCAGCCCTGCTGGGCAAGCAGGAGGATGCGAACCAGCCGGATCCGTCGCTGACGCCAAGGGAACGGGCGATTTTGTCTTGTATTGGCGAAGGACTTAGCAACCGTGAGATTGCCGAGCGTCTGGCACTTTCGATTGGGACGGTCAAAAACCATACCAGTCAAATTCTGGATAAGCTCGAGCTGAGAGATCGGACGCAGCTAGCCATTTATGCAATCAAGCACCATCTGGTATGAAAAAAATGACTGAAGTCATGCATACATAAGAATTAATGACTGGAGTAAGTAGCGGCTCCGGTCTTTTTATTTTATGCTTTAGGAAATTATGGGGATGCAGGGGGAGTACAGCATGCTGGAGGTATTCAAGCTTAGCAAATCATATAAGGGCAAACGGGCTGTGGACGAAATTAACCTCTACCTTGATGAAGGGGACTCTGTGGGGCTGCTGGGTCCGAACGGAGCAGGGAAATCGACGACGATTTCGATGATCTCGACGCTGATCAAGCCGACGTCGGGCGATATCAAGTTTCATGGAAAAAGCACGGTGGAGGCTCCGGCTGCATTAAGAAAAGTACTCGGTGTAGTTCCTCAGGAAATTGCATTGTACGAAGAACTATCGGCTTATGAAAATTTAAAGTTTTTCGGGAAAATCTACAAAGTCGAAAAGCGCCTGCTCGAAGAACGCATCCAGGATGTGCTTGACCTGGTTGGTCTTAAAGATAGGCAGAAGGAGCTCGTGAAGACGTTCTCCGGCGGGATGAAGCGGAGGGTGAATATTGCAGCGGCCCTGCTCCATCAACCGAAAATCCTGATTCTTGATGAGCCTACCGTAGGGATTGATCCTCAATCCCGTACTCATATTTTAGAGATGGTGCGGATGATGAATGAGCGTACAGGTACGACGGTGCTATATACGAGCCATTACATGGAGGAAGTCGAGCAATTGTGCAAGCGGGTATACATCATGGATCATGGCAAAATCATTGCGGCAGGCACCAAGGCGGAACTGATGAGCATCCTTTCCAACGAGGACAAGATTCAGATTCAGCTTGACCGGCCGAGCGCCTCCTTTGTAGAGGCGATCAAGGGGCTGAAGCATATCCATCATGTGGAGGCGAACGAGGAGAATATCGATTTCATTGCTTCAAAGGGCAGCAATATATTGGGATTGTTGGTTCGCGAAGCCGAGAAGGCAGGCGCCGAGTTGATCAATTACCAGATGGATACGCCAAGCCTGGAGGATGTATTTCTGCATTTAACGGGGCGGACACTGAGAGACTAGGGGGGATACGATTGCTTACTTTTATCTTCAAGGACCTGTTGCTGTTCTGGAGAAATCGCAAGGAGATCCTCACGGTCCTCGTGACGCCGATTATCCTGATTGTCATCTTGAGCTTTGCTTTTACGGGTGTAGCAGGGATAAGTTCCAATCCTCTTGAGCTTAAGCTGGCTATTGTAAACGAAGATGCCGAAGAGGCGGGGATTAATCAATTTATAGCGGATGCCGAGAGGCTTGAGGATCAGGCCGCGGCTCAAGCGCTAATTGCTTACAGTTCAGGCGTGAAGCCAATTGCCTATCTGGAGCAATATCTGCATAGTCCGGAGCTTGCGGATTGGTTGACGGTGTATGAGCTGAGTGAATCCGAGGCGCTTCAACAGCTGGAAAAGAAGAAGATCGACGGCTGGATCAAAATTCCGCAAGGGTACACCTATGACATGCTGAATGCGATCATGCTCGGCAAGGAAGCTTCCGCAGTCAGCCTGCCTTTCGTCGTAGCCGGAAACTCCATGAATGTGACAGCCATCGAAATGATGATTAGCGAATTTTTCGATCAGGTGAATTTCCAGCTTGGTCTTCAGCACTCTGTAGGCGATATGACAGCAGCGGAGACAGTAGCATTGCCGAAGGGCGGACGTGAAGCTTTGGAGGGTGCCGAACCGTTCACGATGGGCCAATACTTTACGCTGGCTATGGGAGCGCTGTTTTCTCTGTTTATTGCTTCAACCGTAGCTGAGAAGACGGGCACCGAAAAGCGGGAAGAAGTCATCAAACGGATCATTGCGGCGGATACGAGACCCATGTCTTATTTGATGGGCAAGACTTGCGCTACTTTTATTCTGGTCTGGCTGCAATTTTTATTTGTTGTGGTTGTATCGCATTTGCTGCTTGGCTTGTTTGCGGGAAAGCCGCTCTCCTTTTGGCTCGGTCTTCTGCTGATGATCACCATCTATGCGCTGACTGTAGCCGGTATTTCCGCTTTTTATACTTCCATTGCGCTTAGATCAAACAATATGGATGCGGTCAACGGTCTTTTTCTGCTCTTTACGATGGCGCTTGGCATTCTTGGAGGGAACTTTGTTCCAATTTATCTATTTCCCGAATGGCTGCAGCAAATCAGCGAATGGACGCCGAATGGGCTTATGCTGGCAACGGTGATGGAGTGGATTCAGTTGGAGCGGGTTCTGTCTCTAGGGATGCCTCTGGTTGTGCTGAGTCTGGTTGGCATTCTATTTTTACTTGCAGGAATGCTTATGTATCCGAAAAGAGGTGAAGCCTGATGGGCTCGGTATTCATGGCACAACTTGCAAAGGATAGACGAAACCCGCTGATCCTCCTTCTCTTCATTGCTTTAAGCATTCTGGCCACCTTATTGTTTGTACGCAGTACACAGAACATGACGACAATCGCTGTCTTCAGTGAAGATGAACACGGCGCGGCAATCGAGGAGAAATGGCTGCCGTTGCTGAATCGGGAAGGGGCGTATTATCACTTCAAGGCGGTGGACGCGAAGCATGCCCGTGAACAGGTGCAGAAGGGGCGAAGCGATGTCGCGGTGAAGCTGATGGAGCAGGATTACCGTCTGGTTGCGGCTTCCGACTCCCCAACAATTCAGCAGGTGGATCAGTATGTTCGCAAGATTTATACCCAGGAAATGCAAATTCAGGCTTCCTCGGGCGTTATTAAAGAAGAAAAGCTTAGAGAAGCAGTGAACGAATATGTGCGGAAGCCTCCTTTTCGACTGACCAAGCAAGGGATTGACGGCAGCAAGGTGCAAAGTCATAATATGAGCACACAGCTCATGTTTGCCTTTACACTCCTGATCTCCATATTCACGATGGGATTTAAGGTGAATAGCGTTACGAACGATAAGGTGTCTCGAATATGGGACCGGATGATCTTGTCGCCAATCCATAAGACCAGCATGTACCTTGGATATATTTCATACAGCTTTTTTATTTCTCTTTTTCAGGTCACCGTCGTTCTCATCCTGTTCAAGTATGTATTCAAATTTGATCTAGGTCACCACTTCGGGCTGATTTTACTGATCATCGCCATCTTCATCTTCGGAATGATCAGTCTGGCTATGCTCATCACGGGGTTTGTCAGCAAGCCGGAGCAGTTTTACGCGATTTACCCGTCTTTTGTGCCTATGCTTCCTCTTATTAGCGGTGCTTATATGCCGCCGGGAGCGTTGAATAATCCGGTGCTATCCTTCATTGCGGATTTATTTCCGATGTCCCATGCGATGGATGCGCTAATGAAGGTGGTCAATTTGGATGCGGGAATCAGTGAGATCGCCCTCCAGCTTTCGCTTATACTGCTGATTGGCGTTGTATATATGGGCATTGGCATTAATTTGGCTGAAAGAAAATCCGCACGGAAGTGATTCAGACGGAAGAGAAATTTCAGGCTGCTCTTACGAGCAGTCTTTTTTGTTATAAGGTCTATCTTTTCAGATAAGGTCTTGATATGATAATAGCGCACTTATTAAACTGATTTAAAAAGTGTTCGGAATCGAGGTGGTAGGGATGGACGACAGGATTTCAACACCGAGAGATATGAAAAGGAATATTTTTCGCGGTATCCGCACAGCGCTGTTAACCTCAGGAAGTGCAACAAAGGTCGAGCTCAGCGAACAGCTTGGAATTAGCTTTCCGACGATCAGCAAATTTATCGGCGCGATGGAGAAGACGGGTGAAGTAATGACTGTTGGTTTGGACGATTCGAGCGGCGGAAGAAGAGCCAGACGCTATGCCTACAACCCGGATTACAGGTTGGGGATCACGATGTTTCTGGAGAAGAAGGAAACGCCGTATGCCATCTGTAATGCGCTGGGCGAAGTGAAGGAGAGCGGAAGCTGTTCCGGTGTGCTTCAAGAAGGAATCGATACATTGAGCAAGCAGTTGGAGTCTCTGATGGAGGCTCATCCCGGCATTCGTGCGGTCTCCTTTGGAGTGCCTGGTTCTGTCAAGGATGGGCGCATCATTTACATTCCCGGATATGAGAAGTTTCAGGACTTTGATCTGGAGGGATATTTCCAAGCAAAATTCCAGCTTCCCGTTGCGGTGGAGAATGATATGAATGCGGCTGTGCTCGGTTATTGCGAAAGAATGCGCGTGTCCAATAGCGAATCCCTGGTCTATTTGTACTTCGGACAAAACGGGCCCGGGGCAGGCCTATGGCTTAACGGCAGTGTTGTTCGCGGAAGCACGTCCTTTTCGGGAGAAGTGTCGTTCGTACCTCTCTATGACGGAGGGAATTTTCAACAGGCGATCTCGAACGAAGAAGGTGCCGCTGTCATGATGGATAATTTCAGTGCAATCGATGCGGTAAGCCGGTTGATAGCTGCCTATGCCGCTATGGTGAATCCGAAGGCAGTCATTTTCTGCCGCGACGAAGTCAGCGAAGAGCTTCTGGATGCCATCGCTTCAAGAAGTACCGCCTATATTCCCAAAGAGCATCTGCCCGTACTTGCGGCAAGCGACTGGAGAGAAGATTATCTAAACGGGCTGAAGAAGCTCGGCATGAACCTGATTCTTGATGACCATGAGGATTGATGATGAGGATAGGAGTTTTATACGTATGGGAACACTTTTACTATTGATTATTTACTTGGCTTTTATCAGCCTCGGGCTTCCTGATTCGCTGCTCGGGTCAGCCTGGCCTGTCATGAGACCGGAGCTTGGCGCACCGATCGGAATGGCCGGAGTGCTGTCGATGACGATCAGCATTGGCACCATTGTATCCAGTCTGATTAGCGGTTCTGTTGCCCGTCGGTTCGGCACAGGCCCAGTCACGCTTGTCAGCTGTATCCTGACAGCAGGCGCTTTGGCAGGCTTTTCGGTGGCTCCGTCAATCATTTGGCTGATGGTATGCGCTATTCCGCTCGGGCTTGGCGCAGGGGCCGTTGATTCGGCACTTAACCATTATGTCGCTGCCCGTTACAAAGCCCATCATATGAGCTGGCTGCATTGCTTCTGGGGAGTCGGGGCAACGGCTGGCCCGATTATCATGGCCACTTTTCTGAATGGAAATGCTTCCTGGAGAGATGGTTATCAGGCGGTTGCCGGAATTCAATTTACACTGGTAATCGTACTGCTAGTGTCACTCCCGTTATGGAGAAGATTAGCAGCTCAGCAGAGCACTGGGCTGGGGGATAAGCCAACTGAGGGGGACTCTCTGTCCGGTCACAGCGGAGCAGGGAAGCCTCACCTCAAGAGTGTGATGTTTGCTTTGGCGTGCTTCTTGTTCTACTGCGGGGTTGAGACAACAGTAGGCCTGTGGGGCAGCAGTTATCTGGTCAAAATGAAAGGACTGGCCGCCGATCAAGCTGCGCTCTGGGTGTCTATTTACTACGCAGGCATCACCATCGGGCGTTTCATTACCGGCTTTGTTACGTTCAAACTGACAAATCGCCAATTGATCCGCACGGGACAAATTACTACGCTGGCAGGCACATTGCTTCTATTGCTGCCGCTTCCGGCCGGTTTTTCATTATGCGGACTGCTGGTTGCCGGATTAGGACTCTCTCCGATCTTCCCCTGCATGCTGCATGAGACGCCTGTTCGATTTGGAGAAGCGAGAGCCCAGAAAATTATGGGTTATCAGATGGCCATGGCCTATACGGGCAGCACCTTGCTGCCGCCGCTGCTTGGCTTGCTGGCCGGGTATACGACAATCGGAATATTTCCATTTTTTATCGCAACATCTGCCGCCGCTATGCTGCTTTTTTCGGAACGTCTTAACGTGTTTTTCGGGAAACAAAGTGCGAGCCGCAACTCAATTTAACCGCATAAAGATAGGAGTGCTCTTATGAAGACAGAAAAAGAAAAAATGATCAATGGTGAACTCTATATGGCAGGAGATCCGGAACTGACACGGGACAGATTAAACGCTCGCAAGCTGACTCGCCTGTTCAATAATACCATTGAGACAGATATGGATCAGCGTACAGCGCTGCTTGGCCAGTTATTAGGCTCGACGGGGGAAAGCGTGTATATCGAACCCGCTTTTCGTTGCGATTACGGCTATAATATTTATGTCGGCGAGAATTTCTATGCCAATTTTGATTGTGTTTTTCTGGATGTTTGTGAAATTCGGATCGGAGACAACTGCTTTATTGCACCGGGTGTTCATATTTATACCGCAACACATCCGCTTGATGCTGCTGAACGAAATTCCGGAGCCGAGTTCGGCAAACCGGTGAATATCGGTCATAACGTGTGGATCGGCGGAAGATCCGTGATCAATCCCGGTGTGACCATCGGCAACAACGTTGTCATCGCCTCGGGTTCCGTGGTGACAAAGGATGTCCCGGATAATGTAGTCATTGGAGGCAACCCGGCCAGAATCATTAAACCGATTGCTTAATCAGGAAAGGGGCTTTATGCATGACAAATGCAGGCGAAATGGATAACCCTGTGCAGATCATTAATCTGCCCATTGAATTCGAGTATTATGGACAAATGTACTCGATCTGCCCCAGCCTAATAGTGTATAAAGATGAACTGACTCTGGTGGATACCGGCTACCCTGGATTTCTCGATCAAATCGAAGGCGAAATATTGCAGCAGGGTTATCATCCGGACCAGCTAACCCAGATCATTATTACGCATTACGATGATGATCATATCGGCTCCTTACATGATTTCAAGGAGAAGCATCCTGCAGTTAGAATCATTGCAAGCGAGCGGGAGAGCAAGGCTATATCCGGAGAGGTGAAGTCGGAGCGCTTGCATCAAGCCGAACAATTGCTGGTGGAGATGGATGAGCAACAGGCGGAGTCCGGGCGGGAGTTCATTGAGGAATTGAAGAGGTTAAAAGCGGCTACAGTCGATTTGCTTGTTCGGGACGGGGATCGCCTCATGGATGGGCATTGCGAAGTATTAGCTACACCGGGTCATACGTCAGGGCATATTTCGCTGTATTTTCCAGAGCTGAAAAGTGTGATTACGGGAGATGCCGCTGTAGTGGAGGAAGGTGAACTGGCGATTGCGAATCCTCAGTATTGTATGAATCTCGTCCAGGCCGAGCAATCCTTGTGCTTATTGAAGAGCCTAGATGCCAACACGTATTATATTTACCATAGTGGAGTTTATCTCAGGTGAGTCGGCGGCTTTCCGCCGGCTCAAAAAGCAGGTTAGTTATTCCAAATCATTTTTTCAAAAATAATGCTTGACTCTGTTTTTTAAAATGGATATACTATAAAAGTCCCCTCGAAAAACAGCCTTTTAAAAAAGCCGGATTTCGAAGAAGCACAAATGGTGCAGGACAAGCTAATATTATGGATCGTTAGCTCAGTTGGTAGAGCATTCGACTCTTAATCGACAGGTCCAGGGTTCGAGCCCCTGACGATCCATTCTTCGAAAAGTCAGCAGAAATGCTGGCTTTTTTTGTATGCCAAATTGTATGCTCGAAATATTTTTCGGCCGAGACTTGATTCATCAAAATAATTAATGTGGAATATTCAATGTTGAGTATTGGAGGTGAAAGCAGTGACACGATTACTTGTGCTCGGCATGCTGGATATGAAGCCGATGTCCGGTTATGACATTCAACAAATGCTGCAGACAACGGATGCTGAACGATGGAGCGGTGTGCTAATAGGCTCTATTTATCATGCGTTAAAAAAGTGGATCAAGAGGGCTATGTCGAGATCAGCGGTATAGAACAGTCTGGACACCGTCAAAAAGCAATTTACAAAATTACGGATCGAGGAAGAGCATACCTGAAGGACTTGGTTCGCGAGGCATTGACAGTGACTTCCGCCATTTATCCTTTCACCCTGTACGCGGGAATCTCTTTTTATGAGAAGCTATCCCCTGAAGAGGCCGAACAGGCTTTGGAACAGCAGCGCCTTACGTTGAACGAAGAATATGCCAGTATCAAACAGGGATTGGAAGCAAAGAGCGAAGCGATGGATCATGGGCTGCCTCCTATGGTCAAGCTGGTTTTCGATAATATGTTTTCGATCATCAAGCAGCAGCAGGAATTTGTTGAGAAAGCTTTGAAACTTTTATAGTTTGTCAATGCATATTTCTCCCTCTATGAGGGAGAAAAAAATACCCAATTAGTCAACATTGAATAAACAACATTAACTATAAGGAGAAGGAATATGACAAAACTAATCGAGGCTCAAGGAATACGGGCGGTTGACATTCTCGACAATTTGCCATAGTATGTATAACAATTCCAAAATTGAAATGTTGCGATTAGAAATAGTAGGAATTCAGGACTTTCGCAGAGAGCCGTTGGCAGGTGGAAAACGGCAGGTCCAACATTCTGAACTCGTCTATGAACTGCTGCCTGACAATGTAGGGTATGCCGGAGTTCCACCGTTATCGGGATAGATGGTGATGGCCATCGAACAAGATGATTCTGCCTTTGGCGTAGAATCAATTAGAGTGGTACCGCGGGGTAAGCCTCGTCTCTAGCTATAGAGACGGGGCTTTTTTTGTTGGCTGAATTCCGGGTTCAGCCGCCCCCGCTTCACATAAAGGATAATTTAAAACAGGAAGGATGAGGGATTGTGAGCCGAAAAATTTGGGTGCTTGATACGACTTTGAGAGATGGTGAACAGGTTCCGGGAGCGAAGCTCAATGTACAGCAGAAGGTGGAGTTCGCCCGTCAATTGCAGCAATTGCATGTCGATATGATTGAGGCCGGGTTTCCGGCTTCCTCTGCAGGTGATTTTCAAGCAGTACAAGAGATCGCACGTACGGTAGGGAGAGGTATTTCCGTAACAGCTCTTGCAAGGGCCGTTAAGAATGACATTGACAGCGTATATGAGAGCATCAAGCTGGCTGAAAATCCATTCATCCATATCGTGCTTGGCACCTCGAATATCCATGTGGAGAAGAAGTTCAGCCGTTCAAGAGATGCAGTGCTTGAGATGGGGGTAGATGCCGTTAAGTATGCCCGTACGCTACTGCCCGAGGTCCAGTATTCTACGGAGGATGCCTCCAGATCGGAATTCGAATATTTGTGGCGGACCATTGAGGCCGTCGTCAAAGCAGGAGCGACGATCATTAATATACCGGATACAGTTGGGTATGCGGTACCGGAGGAATTTGGCGAATTAATCCGGAAGATCCACGAACGTCTGAAGAATCTCAATGACCGTGTGATGCTCAGTGTTCATTGTCATAACGATCTGGGAATGGCAACCGCGAATACACTTAGCGCCATAAAAAACGGGGCCGAGAAGGTGGAGTGTACCATCAACGGACTTGGTGAGCGGGCCGGAAATACTTCGCTTGAAGAGATTGCAATGGCGCTGAAGGTGAGGGAATCGTTCTATCAGAGTCATACGGATCTGAATCTGAAGGAAATTATGAGAACCTCACGGCTGCTCACTTATCTGACCGGACTGGATGTTCAAGTGAACAAGGCCATTACGGGTGAGAACGCTTTTGCCCACTCCTCCGGTATTCACCAGGACGGTCTTCTGAAGAACAAGGAGGTCTATGAGATCATGTCGCCGGAGGATGTTGGAGTAGAGAGCATGGAGCTCGTATTGACCGCAAGATCTGGCCGCCATGCTTTCAAGCATGTAATGGAGAAGCTGGGCTTCTATGCCGGATCTACGGATGAATTCGAAGGGCTGTTTGCCGCCTTTCTTCGTATGGCAGATGACAAGAAGGAAGTCTACGACCATGACGTATTTGCCTTGTTATCGGCAGCGCGCAAGCAGTCCGAAGGAAGCAGTCAGCTGTATGAGCTGGAATCGCTTCGGGTCGTTACAGACGATGAAGCTCCAACGGCAACCGTTAAGCTGAAGAGAGAGGGGGTCAGTCTGGAGGACACCAGAAGCGGAGACGGGCCGATTGATGCCCTTTATGGAACGATCCGGGCCTTGACCGGCTTGGAGGTTGAATTGCTGGATTACAAAATTAACAGCATGTCGCGGGGAAAAGAGGCGCTTGGCCGGGTTCACATTCGATTGAAGCATCAAGGCAATATCTATACAGGTAAAGCCATGGACACAGACATTATCAAGGCGAGTGCCCAGGCCTTCATCAACGGCATTAATGCAGTGCTGCTGGATACTTAGGAAAAAGAAGAAAAAGCCCCCGCAGGTGAATAGAATAAGCATCGATTCTGCAGGGTAAGACATGCAAGCATCCGAACTTGGCGGCTTCGCTACTCCAGATCGATGGCTGTTATGCGTTCTGCAGGGATTATGACGCGCCTTCCCTCCTGATCCATTAATTCAAGGAAATCGGGCTGAACAGAGAGCAAGGTTCCTTGGATTTTCTGGTCAAAGACTTGGACCGTGAGGGAGGTGCCGACCAAGCTGTGGAGCCGTTCCCGGGTTAATGGGAGAGGAAGAACGTGAGACTGGACGGTTTCCTCCAAATGCTCCACACGATGTTCCAGCAGCTCGATCCTTGCACTCAAGATGCGGATACTTCGGCGGGCGGACCGATACTTGCCGGAAAGCATAGCGTTCATGGGCATCACCTCCTTATCATTGGATGGTATGTCCTAGCCAATGGAAACCGCTGAGGACTCTATACTATATGTGTGCTAGTTTCATAGGGTTCGTACAATAGAGAATTGAGTCATCCTGGCGGGTATGCTTTAATAGAGGCAAGCATGAATGAAGCCGCAGGAGGAAAATATCAGATGATTCAACCTGACCTCATACAAATGCCAGGCGAATTTCCGATGACGGTCTCCATGTCCAAGGGGGTTAGCCCTCTCTTTCAACGGCTGCACTGGCATCGCGCACTGGAGATTAACCTCATTACCTCCGGGGTGGGGACGTATATCATCAACGGACAGGAATATCAGTTTGCAGCGGGCGATGTATTTCTGATCGATTCTCATGATCTGCATCGGGCATATGAGGGAAAGGATCTGGAAATGGTCGTCATCATGTTCGAGCCGTCTCTGGTCGGCTCGGAGCATCGGTATAACCCGGAGATTATGCTGCCCTTCAGACAAACGGGAAGCCTTTTCCCGAACAGGATCACGGCTGATCAGATCGAAGCTGCAAATGCCAGGTTAAGTGAGTATATTCTGAGAATGCTGGAGGAATATCCATCAGAGCAAAGCTCACGGTATTCGGTGCTGCACGGCTGTTTGCTGCTGCTGCTGGCAGAGGTGCACCGCTATTTCCGCCAGCCGGAGACAGCGGAATTCCGCCCGGCTGTCAAGCATCTGGAGATGATTCGCGAGTCGATTCAGCGAATGGAATCTGATCTGGAGCGTGCATGGACTCTCTCCGAATTAGCGGAGCAAGCCCATCTCAGCCCATCCCGTTTCAGTGCGCTTTTTAGCCAGGCAGCGGGGATGTCTCCTATGAACTATTTGCTGCAGCTGAGGCTCGATCACGCGGTTCAGCTCCTGGAGCAGAGCTCGCTTAGTATTCTGGAAATCGCCGATCAGTCGGGCTTTCGGAATCTATCCAATTTCAACCGGCTATTCTTGCGTTACGTCGGTAAACCGCCAAGCGCTATGCGCAGGAAGCTTCAAGGAAAAACCTCTATGAGTTGAAGCAAAGACAAAAGAAGAAGGCGCGTTAGAAGGGGCAACGTGTGAAGTGTGCTTACGATCGCTGTTGTTCGCGGATTTCTATGATTGGACTAAGTTCTAACAAGGGAGAAATCCGCTCACAAAGGCGAACGCTGATGCTTCTACAGCACACTTCACACGTTGCCCCGACACGCAGAATCAATAATCCGGTTTCTATTGCTGTTAAAGCATTGTGCTGCGCTCTTGCAGGAGATTTCGCCGAATGGAGTCCCGGTGATAACTTATGGGACACCCTCACTTCGGAAGCATAACGCGTAGCGTTCGCTTTTGAGTGGATTTCTACCCTTTCATAAATTCAACATAGATGGCAGTGATTTTCAGTAAGATCATATTATAGTTCAGGACTATTGCAGAGGAAATGCATTAGTCCTTTTTTGTATGCTTGGGGAAGAAGGAGCGATGCATATGAACTATTATATGGGCGTGGATGCGGGAGGCAGCAAGACACATTGTCTGATCGTGGATGCAAGAGGAGAACCGTGCGGTATAGGAATCTCCGGCAACGGCAACCACCAGACCAATGCCGATGCGGAGAATGAGATTGCAGCGGCATGCGCTCAAGCGTTGAGAGAAGCCGGCTTAAGGCAAGACGAGATCACCTTCGCTTATTTCGGCTTGGCCGGGGCCGACCGGGAACCGGATTATAGAGTGCTTCGTCCGATGATTGCACGGCTACAGTACCCCAGAACCGACATTGCCTGTGACACGATGATTGCCATGCGAGCAGGCAGCCAAGCCTCGCATGGGGCCGTCGTCATTAGCGGTACCGGCTTCAATGCGGCTGCCAGAAACCGGGACGGCCAAGAGCTGCAATATGGCGGGTTCGGCTATTTGTTCGGTGATGGACAAGGCTCCGGAAGGGACCTGGCAAATCTGTCATTTCGCGCGGCGGTAAGGGCCTGGGACCTTAGAGGGCCACAGACTTTATTGCAGGAGCTGGTCCTGAGAAGCATCGGCTTCAGCAGCATTCCTGAAGTGTTGGATGCGATGCTGGATGAAGGCTATGAACCACCGTTGCAGCTGGCCGAGCAGGTATTTATTGCGGCTGAAGCGGGAGATGCGGTGGCTGAAGGGATTCTAAGAGAACAGGGGGCAGAGCTTGGCAATGCAGCCGCGGCTTTAATCCGCCGCTTGGATATGGAGGAAGATCACTTTGATTTGGTGCTTGGCGGGAGCATCCTCTCCAAGAGCCGAACCGATCTCATGCGGGAATCGCTTGCGAAGCGGGTCCATGAGACGGCTCCATATGCCAGAATACGACGTATTGTAATGGAACCGGTTGTTGGCGCGGTGCTTAGCGCGATGGATCGGGATGGATATGTGCCGCAGGATGAAGTGGTAGAACGGCTGAAGAAGATAACTATCGCGGATAGGAAGGGAGAACTGAAGTCATGAAGGATCGCAAAACAATAAAAATTGCTGTTATCGGAGGCGGGTCATCCTATACGCCAGAGCTGGTCGAGGGGTTGATTAAAGGCTATGAGGAAATGCCGGTCTCGGAGCTATGGCTGGTCGATATTGAAGAGGGCCGGGAGAAGCTGGAGATTGTAGGGAACCTAGCTAAGCGGATGGTCCGCAAATCCGGCCTGCCTATCAAGGTTGAATTGACCCTGGATCGGAGAGAGGCGATACAAGGCGCAGACTATGTGACGACTCAAATGCGGGTGGGTCAGCTCGAGGCCCGCAAGCGGGATGAGCATATTCCGATTAAGCATGATGTGATCGGCCAGGAAACGACAGGACCGGGAGGAATGTTCAAGGCGCTGCGAACCATTCCGGTGATTCTGGATATTTGCAGGGATATCGAAGAGCTCGCACCGAACGCCTGGATGCTGAATTTTACCAATCCGGCTGGGATGATTACGGAGGCAGTGACAAAATACTCGCAGGTCAAAACTGTGGGACTGTGCAATTCCCCGATCAACTTCAAGAAGTCTTTGGCCGAAGCATATGGAACCTCCGAGCATCAGGTGCTCCCGGAATTTGTAGGCATTAATCACCTGCACTGGGTGACCTCGGCACTGGTGAACGGAAAGGAGAGAATGCCGGAGCTCCTGGCTGGAAAAGGGGAATACAACGCGAAGAATGTACCGACATTAGGCTGGGATCCCGAATTTTTGCAGTCCCTGCATGCGGTGCCGACATATTATTTGAAATACTATTATATGACAAATGAAATGCTCCAAGAGGAGAAGGAAGCGCTCGAGAAAAACGGGACACGTGCCGATGTGGTCAGACGCGTGGAAAAGGAACTGTTCGAGCTGTACGCCGATGAGAGCTTGCAGGAGAAGCCGAAGCAGCTCGAGCAACGGGGTGGAGCCTATTATTCCGAGGCCGCCGTCCAGCTGATGAAGTCGCTGTATCTGGGCCGGAACGATATCCAAACCTTGAATGTGCCAAATGGAGCGATCTATGATTTCCTGCCGGAGGATGCCAGTATTGAAATTAACTGTGTAGTTACCGCTGCCGGACCTGTTCCTTTGAAACCGATGCACGTGCCTGAGACCATTAAGGGGCTGTTGCACGCGGTAAAGACCTATGAGAGCCTTGCGATTGATGCGGCTGTCAGCGGGGACCGGGGGCTGGCCCTGCAGGCGCTGGTTCATCATCCGCTGGTCCCATCAGTAACGGTGGCAAAGGTGCTGCTGGAAGAACTGCTGGAAGCTCATAAGGCTTATCTGCCGAAGTTTTTTGCATAATGGTGTGACAGGTCCTATCTCCTGCCAATCCTCCTCTTCTACTGCCGGATGGTGCATGCCGTCTGCGGTGGAAGAGGAGTTGTTGTTATGATATATTTTGTACAAAGGGGTGATTACCATGATTAAGCATATCGTATTGTTTAAGCTTAAAGACACGAGTGCGGAAAATATCGAGCATACGGTTTCGGTATTACGGGGACTGAATGGAAAGGTTGAGCAGCTAAGAGGTCTGGAGGTCGGAATTGATGTCGTCAAGTCGGCACGTTCTTATGACATCGCTCTCATTGCGGAATTCGATTCGCTGGAGGATCTGGAAGGCTATCAAGTGCATCCCGAGCACAAGAAGGTCATCGAGCATATGTCCCAGGTTAGAGAAAGCCAGGTTGCTGTCGATTTTGAATATTGATGGGAATGATTCGCCTACTCTCTGATATAGGAGGCCCGAACAACGATGTATTATGTTGACCGAAGTCAGATAGAGCGCAGATTGGAGCTGCTGCCCCGAATTTCTCAAGTTCTAGCGGAAACTGCAGCTGCTGACAATAACGGGCTAATGCTGCGGTTTGCCGAGGAGCGGGCACTGCATCTGGCTATTGAGGCCATAACCGATGTAGGCAGCTATCTAATTGATGGTTTTATTATGCGGGATGCAAGCAGCTATGAGGACATAGTTGAAATCATGCGGGATGAACGTGTTATCGATCATGAGCTGGCCTTGCAGCTTACTGGGCTGGTCCGGCTAAGAAAACCGCTCGTTCAGGATTATGTGGATTGGGATCGCAGCCGTGCGCACGATTTGTCCGCAGAATTGCCGGGGCTGCTGCATGCTTTTACGATCAGAGTAAAGAGTTATTTGGATCAGGAAGGTATTCAAGCCTAGTCATTATTTTTTCTACATAGGTGTGTCGGGACAACCCCGCATTGCTTATAATACAATATCGATATAGGCATTCGCCCGGACAGAAGCATCTGCTTGAACTGGAGCTGTACTGGGCAAAGGGCCGAACAAGGAGAGATGAGACGTGAGTGACGGGAAGAAGGGCTGGATTTGGGGAGCGGCGATCGGTACGATTGTCGGCTCGGTAACTGCATTGTTATTCGCACCGAAAGCGGGCCGTGAGCTTCGCAAGGATCTTGCGGAAGGGGCGCGTCAAGTCGGAGAGAAAACTCAGGAAGTAGCAGGCAAGGTGGGAGAACAAAGCACACAGATCGCCGGCGCAGTGAAGGAAAAGGCTGAGGATTTGGTCCATGAGTTCCAGACCTGGCGCGCTTCGAAGGCAGCGAGCAGCGAAGAAGTGCAGGAAGCTGCTCAGGAAGAGCCGCTTGCTCTGGAAGTGGCTGTTGAACCATCCGAGGAAGCCGATGAGGCTGCTCAGACTGAAGAAACGGTGTCCGGACAAACCGAAGAGGCTGGCACCGAGGCCGAAGCAGCAGCAGTCGAGGAAGAAACGGATAAAGAGTAAGGCAAGTTTCCCGAAGAAGCCGGGGCAGGCGCATCGACCTGTCCCGGCTTCTTCGCTGCGCAAACTTTCCCAAATAGGGCTTATGGTTGTACCTCACCGCTATTTGGGTTAAGATTTAGGTACGCTTGGAGCGGGATTGACATAATGTAAGGAATGAATGCAAATTTTCAATGAAGGAAGCGGTATGTTCGTGCAGCAAGCCATTGCCATATTGGACTCCGGTGTAGGAGGCCTTACCGTCGTCAAGGAAGTCATGAGACAGCTTCCTAGAGAGAAAATTATTTACTTTGGAGACACTGCGCGTGCGCCTTATGGACCTCGTTCAGCAGAGGAAGTACGCCTGTTTACCGAGCAAATTGTAGATTTTCTGATTCAATTTAATCCGAAAATGATTGTGATTGCCTGTAACACAGCTACTGCGGCAGCACTCGACTATATTCAGTCCAAGGTGGCGATCCCGGTGATTGGTGTGATCCATCCCGGTGCGCGCGCTGCGATAAGCACGACCAAAACGGGAAAGATCGGGGTTATCGGCACCCTGGGAACGATACGAAGCGGAGCATATTCATCGGCATTGAAGGAGCTGAATCCGACTCTTGAAATTGTCAGCGAGGCTTGCCCGACCCTTGTTCCGCTTGTGGAGCAAGGGCTCTATGAGACGCCTGAGGCCGTTGAGGTTGTACGGGATGCATTGAAGGAGATCAGGCAGTATTCCATGGATTGTCTGATTCTGGGATGCACGCATTATCCTTTCTTGAAACCAGTGATTCAGACTGTGATAGGCTCGTCCGTAAAGCTGATCAGCTCGGCCGATGAGACGGCGAGGGAGATCAGCACGGTCCTCCATCAGAAGGGGAAGCTGGCCCGTGGCAGCGAGCTGCCGGTTCACCAGTTTTTTTGCAGCGGAGACCCGGAAATGTTCCGGCAAATTGCCTTGCGGTGGCTGGGCAAGCAAATCGAGCTCACCCCGATCGTGTGGCAGATTTCCAGCCCAACCGGATAGTACGAAAAAACCTTTGGACAGAGCCTTCTGCCAAAGGTTTTTTGCACATATGCTGCTGAAATTAATTAGATTGAAGGAGTCATTACCTTCATCGCACCCGGGAGAGCGGAAGCGGTGAGCGGAGTAGATGCGATATGCTCCCCATCGCCCAAGGCAAGCCTTGGCAGGCTGCTGTGGACGGTAATCTCTTGACCGCGAAGCATCGTCACGAAGGACAGCTTGGTGTGCTTGCCGAAAAGCACGGTTGGGAACAGCAGCAGCAACTTTAACCGGGAGCAGTCATGAACAATACATATATCTAGCAGTCCGTCATCCGTTCTTGCTTCGGGGCAAATGGCAAGCCCGCCGCCATAAGTGGTCACATTGTTGACTGCGGCCAGCCAGGCGGAGGAGAAGGAATGCTCTTCTCCATCACAGCTCACCGTCAATGCGGCGGGACGGAAGGAAATCAGAGTATGAAAGATTCCGATAATATAGGCGAGTCTTCCCATCCCAAGCCAGTTGCAGATTTTCTTATAGTAGCTTTTGTTGACGTTATTTGCGACTTCGGCATCGAAGCCGACAGCCAGCGCTGTCAATGTGTTGCGCCCGGCAATGGAGATCAAGTCTGCCGAACGGGCATGGCCTTTCAGCATGATATCTAGGGCCGCTTCCGTGTTCCTGGGGATGCTGAAGCCTCTGGCAGTATCATTGCCTGATCCTGCCGGGAATACCGCGAGCGGAACGCCCGAATTCTGCATAGCCGGCAGCAAGCCATGGATCGTTCCGTCACCGCCGACCACACCGACGGCCAGCCAGTCCTCGCGCTTGATCAGCTGCCCTTTGAGATAGGCTTGCGCTTCCTCTGCGCTTTGGGTAAATGTATACTCATAAGGAATATTCCGCTCATGGAGTACGGTCCGGATTTTGTCCCAGACCCGGCGGGCTCCTCCGTTTCCTGATTTAGAATTAATCACAAATAAATACATGCAGGTTCCTCCAATTATGTAGCCGCTTCTGGTTCAAGTGTAAATCATAATAGAGCTAGAATGGAATCATTTTTATTTTATAATTGAGAGTTCAAAAAGTCAGGTTTTCAGCACCGAGAAGGTTGCGAGAACCCGAAGAAGGAGGAACGGAGTGTAGGTAGACCCTACATGAGTACCGGAGTTCTAGGGTGAACGCAAGATTCGATATCGAAATAACCACCTGAAACACTTCGTGATCAAAAGCTGACTTTTTGAACAACATCTAAAAAGGAGTAAAACTATGCAATGGATTGCGATGCTCACCATGCTGATTGATCATACAGGCCTGCTGTTTTTTCCGGATGAAGCGATCTGGCGGATCATCGGCAGGCTTGCTTTTCCCCTGTATGCCTATGCGCTTGTCCAAGGCTACAGACATACCTCAAGCTTTCGGAATTATATGCTGAGGTTAGCTTTGATTGCAGTGATCTCGCAAATTCCCTATCAGCTGGTGCTGAAGCCTGGCGGGCTGAATGTGGTGGCAACGCTGCTGGTCTCATTGCTGATCTTGAAGCTGCTTGAACGGATCAGGCCAGGCGCGTTCTCGGCCCTGCTGATTGCTCTGTGCTGCCTCGCAATGGAGGTGCTTCCTTTCGATTATGGAGCATATGGACTGCTTCTGGTGCTTATATTCAAATATGCGCGTTCTTCTCAGCTGCTGCTGATGCATTTAGGACTCAATCTGATTTATCTTGTGGCTTATGGCTGGTTGATTCAGATGGCAAGCCTGGTCATAACGCTTCCGATTGCTTATGGAGGGGGGCTTTGGCGTAAAGTGGAGGCAAGCCGGGCTCCGGCATGGCTATGGCGCTCCTTCTATCCGGCTCACTTGTATATTCTCATGTTCGTGGTGTACGGAATGCGCATCTTGGCTCCTTAATGGAGCATCAAGGAGGGGGATGTGTGCAAATACGGGGAGATTCGTCCGTGGAATGGCCGGGAGAATCCATTGTTCGACTGGAGCAGGAGGGATATCGCAGCCGTGCGTATTCCATTCAGCTGGATCGGCTTCTGGAGAAATATAGCGATATTCTTACCGTTGAAGCTTTTGGAGAGAGTGTTCTGGGAGAGCCGCTTTGGGTGGTTCGTCTTGGAAAAGGAGCGGAGCAGGTCCATATGAATGCGGCTGTCCATGCCAATGAATGGATTACCGCACCGCTTCTGCTTCGTTATGTAGAGGAGCTGGCCATCCGGAGACTCGCAGGCGGTGCGCCGGAATTGGACGCCGTAACCCTGTGGGCGGTGCCGCTATCCAATCCGGACGGCGCGGACCTGGCGCAGGACGGCATCCCGCCCGGCTGTGCCTGGGCGGAGGAGCTCGCCGCGTGGAACGGCGGCAGCAGGGATTTCCGCCGCTGGAAGGCCAATATCCGCGGCGTAGATCTTAACGACCAGTTCCCGGCAGGCTGGGAACTGGAGCGGGAGCGCCGGGGCGTGGCAGGCCCGGCGCCCCAGGATTACGGCGGGCCGCATCCGCTCTGCGAGCCGGAGGCGGCCGCCTTGGCCCGGCTGACGCGCGAAGCGGGCTTCAGCCGGGTGCTCTCCTTGCACACGCAGGGCAAGGAGATTTACTGGAACTACCGCGACTGCGAGCCGCGGGAGTCAGAGCCACTGGCCGCGAGGATGGCCGCGGCCGGGGATGGTTACCAGTCCGTCAAGCTGACCGGCAGCGATGCCGGGTACAAGGACTGGTTCATCCATGAATTCCGGCGGCCCGGCTACACGGTCGAGGCCGGCGAAGGCGTGAACCCGCTTCCGCCGGAGCAGTATGATGGGATCTACCGGGGCCTTGCTCCAGTGCTGGCTGAATTTATCCGGGGGCCGCTATGATGCGCGCCCCGCTTTTTTTGTAACTTCTTGCATATGCGGTACGTTTGAAGTAAATATAAAGTCGAACTAAGTTCAGACTCATCTTATTTAATTCTCGGAGCTTTAGGGTATTGTACTAATAGGGAGGGATCGCCATGAAATGGTCAAGAATTTGGTCCTTGCGCCACTGGGGACATGTTTTCCGCAAGCTGCCAGGGCTTCTTCGTTCGCCGAGAGTTCCATTGCTGGACAAGCTGCTTCTTGGCATACCTGCCATTCTGTACTGGATTCTGCCGGATGTCCTGCCCTTCATACCGATTGATGATATTGCCGTGACGATGCTGCTAATGAACTGGTTTGTCGGGCGGGCAGAGCAGAAGGATCGGGACGGGGTTCAACGAATTGACATCAATCCCTAGCAGGGGTGTTAGTAATAATCGGCCATGTCTTGCGCGGGCGCGAATGTTTCTTTACAATAGGAATATTGATGTCATATTGAGAATGGAGTGATTTTAATGAAAGTAAAAATTACCCGCAATGCGGCGAAAGTCATAAAGAAGGAATTGGATAAGGAAGAGAATCAGGGCTTGGCTCTGAAGGTTGTTATTACACATGCACATGGTGATCATGCCCATTACGGGATGGATCTGGTGAAGCCGGAGGAAGGCGACACCGTGATTCCTACCGATAAGGAGATTGACGTTATTCTGGATGGGAATGATCCGTTGCTTGATGGCGTTAAGATTGATTATCTGTATTTTCCGGAAGAGGGCTTTGTCATTACGAATCCTTCCAAAGGCAATCACGGTGACCACTAATATCACACCCCGCACGGGTAAGGCAGCTTAGCTCCGAATAAAGAAGGGAATAGTATGGCTAACGATATACGGATCTGTGACAAATGCAATCATATCCGCTTAAAGACAATGGTACCCAAGCTTCAGAAGATGGCTCCCGATGCCGAGATTCAAGTAGGCTGCAAATCGTATTGCGGGCCTTGCGGCAAGAGAGCGTTTGTATATATTAATGGCCGCTATGTCAGTGCGCCGACTGAGGATGAAGTAATCGAGAAGGCGGCGCCTTTTGTGAAGAAGCCTAAAGAGTAGACTGAAGGAAGACGGTTATCCCGTACTAGCCTTCGGATTGCAATATAAACCCGCGAGCTGCCGGTTAAGCAGCTTTCGGGAAGTAGACGGTCTCCGGTCGATATTCGGGGCCGTCTTTTTTTTGTAATCGCCTCTTATCGGATTTCTTCTTGCGGCTAGCTCTCCGTGATCCGCGAATAGGTACGGAGAAATTCCCGCGGCGATACGCCTTCAAGCTGCTTGAACGCCTTGCTGAAGGAGTAGACATTACTGTACCCGACCTTCTCGGCGATGGAGGACAGCGACAGGCGGTTGAACATCATCAGCTCTTTCGATTTCTCGATCCGGTAGCGGATCTGAAATTGATGCGGCGTCAAGTCGAATGTCTGTTTGAAGACACGGGAGAAGTGGAACACGCTGAGGCAGGCGATTTTGGACAAGCTCTCCAGCGGCACCGTCTCGTTATAATGCTCCATCATGTACGTTACGGCTTGCTCCATTGCCCGTTGATGCTGAACAAGATGGACGTTTTCCTTGGCTTTCATCCCTTTGAGGAGCAAGTAAATAATCCGCAGCACCAGCGACTTTTGCAGGAGGGGAGATTCGGCATCACGCCGTTCGTAAGCATGAATGATCTGCATCAGCGTCTTGTGGACTTCAGCATGATTCCCGATCCGGAACACATCGGGGAACTTGAACACCTCTCCCAGGATATCCGGACGGAGCCACGCGAGTTCTTCTTTGCTGCAATCATTGCGGTTCTTGAAATTGATCGGTACTTGTTCATAATCGTCGTAATACAGCACGTCGAAATGGATATGGGGCATCCAGCATTCGCCTCTGGAGCTATAGAACTCGTGCTCCTTCCCCGGCTTGAACAGAATAATGCACCCGGGTTCGGCGACGATGGTCTCCTCTGCCAGCCGAATCGTAAGCTCTCCCTTTTCCACATAGAGCAGTTCATAATCAAAAATAATCCGCGGCTCCAGGCGCATCTCATCGACACGATGATTCCAGGCCCGCCGCACATTTGGGGACAGGCGGTGCATCATATGCTGAAGCGTGACGGATGTGAGATCTGTGTCCATGTCCCTGACTCCTCCTTATAGCAAGAATGGAAGCAAAAAGTCTACTTCTACCTTTCAAAAATACTAGATTAATAGTGGTGAATAAAGGTTGAACTTCATGCAAGAGCATCATAAAAGCAAGATTGGATAAGAAATAACAAATCCCAACATAGAACAATAAGCAGATATCATGTAAAATTTTTAATGTAATCGCTTTCATGATATCATCATCAGCTTGACCTTTAAAGGGGGAAATGGCATGTGGACAATAAAACTACGGGGCTCGCCTCCAAAAGGAGGCTTGACATTGCCAAATCTGCAATCGATTGCAGAAATGAATATGGCTTGTCGTAACGGTGAAAGAGCAGCCGAATATTCCTTAGGAGGAACATCGATATGCGGCGAAGTCTTCAACTGATGGCTCTGTCAGCTGCGCTTCTGATTATTGCGTCCTGCAGCAACGGATCCACTGAAGCAGAGCGGATGACAGAACCGGCCGGCAACAAGACGTTCATGGTGAAAGGCACATCCGATCTTCAGAAGATCGCCCAACTGACGGGAAAGGACTCCTTGAACAGGACGGACGAATTCGCGGTGCACGGTACGGATCTCGGCTCCATGTTCACGGTGGACGAGAAGACTTATTTCGTCTTCGGGGATACGTTCGGGGAGAGGCCGGAAGGGATGACCGGCGGGGGCGGCAGCTTCTGGCGCTCCAACGTGATGGCGTACAGCTCGGACCGGGACCCGTCCGACGGTATAACGTTTGACGGCATGATCGCCGACGAGATCGGATTTGCCAAAGAGCTGCTTCCGTCCAGAAAGATCGACCATGACGAGATGACGATCATTCCTACCCATGGGCTCTCCGCGAACGGGGCGTTGTATTTGTATTTTATGTCGGTCAATCATTGGGGCGACCCCGGAAAGTGGGACGCCAATTATGCCGGCGTCGCCAAATCCACAGATGAAGGACAGTCGTGGTCGGTCGTTGACGGCCTTCAGTGGCCGGGGGACAGCGGATTTATCCAGGTCAGTCCGTTCACGGTCGGAGACGGTGACGAGGCAACGATTTATTTCTGGAGTATTCCGTCCGGGCGCTTCGGCGGCGTTCAACTGATGCGGGTTCAGGAGAAGCATCTGGAAGAGCTGAACCAATACGAGTACTTTGCCGGGGCTGATTCGCAAGGGGAGCCGGTCTGGAGTCCGGACATGAGCAAAGCGGAGACCGTTGTCGACGACAGTGTCGGCGAGTTGTCGGTCATCTGGAATCCCGGCCTGAAGCGCTGGTTGATGACTTACCTGAGGGAAGGCCAGGGCGTGGTGCTCCGGGAAGGACTAAGTCCTTGGGGGCCATGGAGCGATCCGGTAGATCTCGTTCCGGCATCGGATTATCCCGGGCTGTACGCCCCGTTCATGAATGACCGCTTCCTGTCCGAGGATGGAAAGACGCTCTATTTTGCCCTGTCCCTGTGGGATCCCTATAACGTGTTTTGGTTCCGGGCCACACTTGAGACGTTGGAGGATGCCGATTAATCCATGGATATAGTTCACCCGATCATGTCTGGTTTACGCGCCTTCGGGCGTTTGAATACAGCTTCAAACTAAAGGGGAGGTTTACGAAAATGAAACAGCGCCGTACAAAAAGACGGGTCCTGCTATGGACCATGCTGCTGGCCGTATCCATGCTTGCTTCCGCATGCGGGGGCGGTTCGGGAGGTAATTCCGCGACAGGCAGCAATGGAGAAAACGGGGGGAACAACAAAGCCCAGGAAGAACAGAGCACCGGAGGGAATACCGCGGCCGGAGAGAAGGTTAAGGTCGAGTTCTGGGCCCAAAAGTTCGAGGATTCGACGGATGCCTGGTTTAAGAAATGGACGGATGAATTCAACAAGACGCATGACGATATCGAAGTCAAGCTGACCATTGTACCCGGTGACGCCTGGGCCCAGAAGCTGAAAGCCGCCCAAGCGGCCGGCAAAGCGCCGGACGTGCTGACCATGAACTACAGCAATCTGGCCCCTTCCGCGAAGCAAGGGCAAATACTGGCGCTCAACGAGTATATGGATCAAAGTCTGTTCGACGACCTGTACGACAATGTGAAGGGGTTCGTCACGGTGGAAGGCAAGTACTACGCGTATCCTAAGCTGGTCGAGCCTTCGACGGTGCTTTACTACCGGAAGGACTTATTCGAGGCGGCCGGACTTGATCCGAACAAACCGCCGGTCACTTGGGCGGAAATGATCGAGTACGGCAAGAAGCTGACCAAGAACGGCATCTATGGTGTATCAACGGCGCAAACCGCCGGAGACCTGGGCTGGTCGAGCTGGGGGCTGCAATTTAATTCCGCCGGACATCTCCCGATCACGAATGATTGGTCCAAGGCGGATGTCGTGAATGACGGCTATAAGGAATTGCTTAACTTCTACAAGACGCTGTATCAGGAAGGCATCATGCCGAAGCAGCAGCTTGCCGCTTATGCCGATGCCACGCCGTTCGGGCAAGGCAAGACCGCCATGCAGGTGTCCGGTTCCTGGTCGATCGGGCTGTTCCGCAACGACTACAAGGATATGCTGGACAAAATCGGCGTGGCTCCGATGCCGAGCATCGACGGAGACCAGACGAAGACGACCGCCACGCTGGGCGGCTGGACGCTCGTCGTTGACGGCAAATCCAAGCATCCGAAGGAGGCTGCGGAGTACATTGGCTGGCTGCTCGGCGGAGACCCGAACATCATGATCGAGTTCTTCAAGACGAGCCAATTCTCCAAATTCTCGCCGCGCAAATCGGTTGACGAAGCGATGAATCAGGATCCGGACGCCAAGAATGACGAATGGCGCAAGCTGATATCCGAGAAGATCATTCCTTATTCCGAAGCCGAGCCGGTCTATCCGTGGGATATCAGCATGTTCTTCGCCACAGCGATCGAGAAGGCAATGAAGGGCGAGGGCGTGGACAAAGCGCTTACGGCGGCGGAGAAAGAAATCAACAACTTCATCGAGAAACAGCAGCTGGCGGGCACCAATCCGAAATAAAGCTGCAATGAAAAGCGGCCTTTCCGTCCGCAAGACATTCCGTATCTTGCGGACGGAGGAGGCTTTCCATGAGTTTTCTTTCACGAATGCAGAAGGAAGAGCGGTGAGTGAACATGCGCAACAATATTCGTTACGATAACAAGATCGCATATATCATGCTGCTGCCGATTTTGATCCTATTGACGGTCTTCGTCATCATTCCGTTCGTGTACGCGGTCAATGTGAGCTTCTATGACTGGAGCTTCTATCAGGATTCGGTCTATGTCGGACTCCGCAATTTCTCCAATGTCCTGACCGATCCGCTGTTCACGAAATCGATCCTGATCGGCCTGAGGTTCGCATTTATGGTAGTTCCGGCTCAGCTGTTGCTGGCCTTTTTATTCGCACATGTCATCAAAGGTTTGGGAAAAAGATTGTCGGGCTTCGTCAAGACCTCGATCTATATCCCGACGATCATCTCCGGAATTATCGCATCCATCGTATTTGCCTTTATCTATGATTACAACGCCGGTCTGGCGAACTATTTCCTGGAGCTGATAGGCATGGAAAAGGTAGCCTGGCTCGCCGACGTCCGGACGGCACTCGGAAGCATTGCGGTACCGGTTGTATGGCTTGGGTTCGGAATCACGGCCCTGATCATGCTGGCCGGGCTGCTGGATATCCCCGAGAGCTATTACGAGGCGGCGGAGCTGGAAGGAGCCGGAGTGTTCGCCAGAATGATACGGATCACGCTGCCGCTGATGAAGAACGTCATTCTGTATTTGCTGGTCATCGGATTTACCGGAGCGATCCAGCAGTTCGAGCTTCCGCTCGTCATGACCGGCGGAGGCCCGATCGACGAGACGCTGACGCCGAACCTGTACATTTTCAACCATTTCAAAAACGACGTGCTTGTCGGCCATTCCATCGCATCGGCGCTCTTGTTGTTCCTTGTGCTGGGAACGATCTCGGCCATTATCTTCAAGGTGCTGAACTCGGATAAGGCTGTTGACGGATAACTCATAACGGATGGAGGACTATCAGCGATGAGACTAAAAGAGCAGTTCGTAAAAATCGTCCTGTATGCCGTCGGCCTGCTGATTGCATGCATCGCACTGTTCCCGCTGCTGTGGATGGCGATCGCGGGCTTCAAGGGGAAGACGGAAGTGCTGGCGACCCCGTTCAAATTTTTGCCGGAGCGGTGGCTGTTTGAAAACTATATTTCGATTTTGCAGGATCAGATGTTCATCAGATCGATGCTGATTACTTTCGGAGGAGCCCTGTTGTTCGCGGTTTTGAGCCTTGCGATCAACTCCTCTGCCGCCTATGTGTTCGCACGGCTCGAATTCCGCTTCAAGCGGGTGCTGTGGGTGTATGTGATCCTGACGATGTTCGTGCCGGGCATGGCTATCCTGCTTACTTCGTTCATTGTCGTCACCAAGCTGGGGATGCTGGATACGATGGCCGTTCTCGTATTGCCGGGCGTGGCCAGCGCAGGGCACATGTTCTTCATCCGCCAGTTCTATCTCAATATTCCGATGGCACTGGAGGAAGCAGCCCTGATCGACGGGGCGGGCCGTTTCAAAATATTCTCGCACATCTTCCTGCCCATGTCCTATCCGGTCTTCGTCATCGTAGGGATCGGCTCGTTCCTGGGATATTGGAATTCCTTCGTATGGCCGACCATGACGATTACGAATGTCAACCTGTTTCAAATCATGCAGTATCTGGCCACGTTCCGGTCCGAGCGGGCCACCGAGCTTGGGCTGCTGATGGCGGGATCTACGCTGGCCGCCGTCCCGACGGTCGTACTGTTCCTGATCTTCCAGAAATACATTATCCGCGGGATTAAAATATCCGGACTGAAATAGCTGCGGCAAGGAGGGGTATCGGTGATTGAACTGGAGAATGGAATCCTGTCGATTGGAATGAGCAAACTGGATGGTTCGGTGATCTCGCTTCGCGATTTGCGCAGCGGAGTAGAATATATCGCGCCTGAATCCCGGAGCGACGCCTTCCGCCTAGAGACCGAAAATGGTATGAGCGGCGCTTGGAGCGGGTTCGCCTATGAACTGCGCCGGGAGGCGGGAAGGCAGGAATGCCTGCTTCGCTGGGTGTGCGAGGCAGGCCCCATCGTTCATGCCGCCATCGTGCTGGAGGACGGCTCCGGGGCGGCGGAGTTCCGCTGCCGCGCAGAAGCGTCCGAGGGCATCAGCATCGTCGGATTGGACTATCCGATTATTCCCGATTTACGGAATATCACCGAAGAAGGGGAAGATGACTATATCGCCCACAGCTTTGCGACAGGCATCCAGGTACGCAATCCGCTACGGCATTTCGCGGAGAACGGTTCCGGCATGCGGCATATGCCTTATCCCGAGAGCTTTTCCGGAGCATCGATGCAGTTTTTCGCTTATTACGGGCTGGGCCAGGGCGGACTTTATTTCGCGGCGCTGGATCATAAAGGCTATGCAAAATGGTTGAACTTCTACAAAAATCCTGCCGGCTGGCTGGAGGCCTCCTTCTTTCATGCCGTCGAGGAGATCGAGGCGGGGAAGGGAGTCTGCGTGACGTACCCGGTGGTGGTACAGCTGCTGCGGGGGGAAGGCTGGCATGAAGCCGCCGAGCTGTACAAGAGCTGGGCCAAAGAGCAGCCGTGGTGCGCGAAGGGGACACTGGGCGAGCGGCGGGACCGGGACGACGAGACGCTGTACCGCTGGCTGTATGAGGAAGCGGGCGTTGCAACCTTCGGCATCAATGCCGGATACGACCGGACGGCCTGGCTGCGGAAATACCATGAACATATCGGAACCCCGATGTTCCATATTCTCGGTCCGGATTGGACCCATGCGCCCCAGACGTTCGGGAAGGGAGTTCCGGGAGGCTACGACGACTGGTTCCCTACGCGGTTCAACCGCAGCAATCTGGATTACATGCGCGAACTCGGAGACAAGTTCGCCCCGTTCGAATTTGATTATCTGTTCAACTTTGCGGGGGCCGACGGGGAACGGGGAAAGGCGGCCGCGCAGAAATTCCCGGAACAGGTCAAGAGCATCGACGCTTACCGCTTCCCGTTCCTGTGCCCGGCCGCTCCGTATACGCGGGAGCTGCACCGCCGCAGGGACGAGACGCTGCAGCTTCAGGATGATGTCGACGCGATCTATTACGATATATCGGCCAATAACATCCTGAAGGTCTGTCTCGACGGTTCCCACGGCCATCCGGTCGGCGCAGGCCGGGCGATTACGGAGGCGTACCGGAGCAATTATGCCGAGACGAAGGAAGCGATGATTCAAGCGGCCGGCCGGTATGTGCCGATGGGAACGGAAATGATGAACGAAGTGTTCCTGAGAGAGCTTGATTTCTATCAAGCCCGTGCCGGTGGGCAGCCTGCGGCGCCGCTAGAAGGCTATCCGTTTCGGGAGCTGTTCAAGACGGGAGATGCCGTACTGATTCCGATGTTCACGTATGTATACCATGAATACGGACCTGTGCGCATGGACGGATGGGGCAAGCTGACGGAGGAGATCGGAGACTTATTTTATTACACGGTAGCCAGAACGTATTTATGGGGCGGGCTGTATGAGCTGAACTACGAGTACAGTCCCATGGAAGCTCTGGACGGGACGGAGAACCGCAGCGATGAGCATTATGCGGATTTTGAGCCACGGGGCTATGCTTTTTCCGAGGAAAGAGCCCGCTATGTAGGGATGTATGCCGGGCTCAGAACCGGTGCAGCGAACAAATATCTGGCTTACGGCACGATGCTTCCGCCGCTTCCGCTGGATACCGGCAAGGTCCCGCTGGATACCGGCAAGGTCCCGCTGGACTGGTTCCACTATAACCATGGGATTCATTCCCCGGAATATAACGATTCCGGAAGCCTTGCGGTGGAGAGAGTTGTGCATGCGGCATGGCAATACCGGGATGAGAGTATTGGCTTGTTCTTTGCCGGAATAGGAACCGGGACAGAGCGCGTAAATATCCGCTGGGAGGACATCCCGGGAGGAGAGAAGGTTCAGGAAGCGGTCTGCCGCTGCTACTCGGCGGAGGCGGAATACTGCGCCGAAACGGTCATAACTGCTGGGGACGGATTTATGCTTGAGATTCCGCCAAGAAGCGTCGTTATGCTGGAAATACCGTTATGCAGGAAATAATGATCGCCAACAATACTACACAACTTGAAGGAGAGATTTCATAATGAGCCAATTTAACGGACTGGATATGGGACTGGGCAATTTATTCCGCATGTCGCCTGCCAAGACAAGATCGATCAGTGCGGAGAATTTTACGGGCGCCAAAGGCCAGGGAGGTATGGCGACCGAAGGCACGGGAGCCGGGTGCGCCCGGGATCTCGGCCAGGGCTGGAAGGTATCGCCGTCCGTAGAAATTGCGCCCGCACAGGTATTTACCGTGGCGGAGATCGACGGTCCCGGTGCGATTCAGCATATTTGGCTGACTTGTTTTCCGGACAGCTGGCGGCACATGATTCTCCGGATGTATTGGGATGACGAGAGCGAGCCCAGCGTGGAGACGCCGCTCGGCGATTTCTTCTGCAACGGCTGGTGCGAGCGCAGCAATGTCAACTCCTTGCCGGTGGCGGTAAATCCGGCCGGGGGAATGAACAGCTACTGGGTGATGCCGTTCCGCAAGAAGGCGAGAATAACGGTGGAGAACCGCATGGGAACACCGGTCGTTCTGTATTATCAGATCGACTATACGCTGACTGAAGTGCCGGAGGATGCCGCCTATTTCCACGCGCAGTGGAGAAGAAGCAACCTGCTTGCCTATAAGGATGTTCATGTGCTGCTGGACGACGTTCAGGGGAAGGGGCACTATGTGGGGACTTACCTGGCCTGGCAGGTGAATAATAACGGCTGGTGGGGCGAAGGCGAGATCAAGTTCTTTATGGACGGAGACCGGGAGTTTCCGACGATCTGCGGCACCGGAACCGAGGACTATTTCGGCGGGGCCTGGAATTTCGAGCAGCCGAAGGGAGAATATGCTCCTTTCTCCACGGCGTATCTCGGGTTTCATCAGGTGCTCAAGCCGGACGGATTATACCGGAGCCAGCAGCGCTTCGGCATGTACCGCTGGCATGTGATGGACCCGATCCGGTTCGACAGTGATTTGAAGGTGACGATCCAGGCGCTGGGCTGGCGTTCGGGAGGCCGGTATTTGCCGCTGCAGGACGATATCGCGTCTGTGTCGTTCTGGTATCAGGCCGAGCCGCACGCGACTTACCCTTCGCTGCCGGACAACGACGGCCTGGAGGTCATCTGACTTTAGGATGAGAAGATTGATCCGATTCGATCCAGTAATACATGCACTTTGCATAAGGAGGAGAAACGGTTGGGGCATAATCATTTTCCGCGGAATTCCGGGCTGGAGCGCTTCGTGGCATCAGTCACCTGTGATGACCTCGGCTCCGTCCAGCCTGAAATCGAATGGGGCAGGCTGCATGACGGGTTGTACCGACTCACGCTGACCTTCCGGCTTGAGGAAACCGTCCGCCAGGATGATTGGCGGCTTACGTTCAAGCCGGCCTTCAGCCCATCATTTCACTGGGCGCCGCACCTGACGCCGACCGACAGCCACGTGATCGATCAGCACTGCTTCCGCTCCCCGGCGGTGATCTTCAAGGATGACTGCCGCCTGCTGGCGGTGATTCCGGATCTCGGTCTTCTGCCGGGAGAAGCTCAAGCCAGATGGTATCTGGACAATGATGCCGGGCGCTGCGAAATCATCCTGGGTATGAGCAACAGCCGGGTGAAGGAGCATGTGCTGTTCGAGCGGGCTCCGGGAGCGAGCTATGCCGCCGGAGAGACCGTTGTCGGCTGTTATGTGATGGTTGCTGACGACCCGGAGGTGCTGTTCAATCCCTGGCGCCCGGTGCTGGACTTCCTGTGGAAGGGATGGGGAACGAAGCTGCTCCAGGCGGGCGAGCCGCTGGATACGGCGCTGGAGCCATTCGTGCGGCATGCTTACCGCTGGGCCTTCGAGTATTGGGAACCCCAGGTTTGGCAGCAATTTGAGCTGGACGGCAAGGAGGTCGGGGCCGCCGCCTTCATCGTGAATGTCACGCAGAGTCCGGGATACCCCGGGCCGGTCAACGAGCGGGAGGTGCGGTCTGTCTGGAACCAGGCCTGGTTCAGCTCGCTGCGCTCGGCTTCGGGAATGTACCGGTTTGGCGCTCAAACGGGAGATGACAAGCTGATCACCCGGGCGCGGCTGTCGAAGGAACTGGCGCTGTCCGCCCCGCAGCGGGAAGGGCTGTTCCCTTCCGTTATTGCCACGGAAATGACGCGACTGGAAGCCGAGGGAATAACGGTGAACCGCAGCCAGGGCTGGGATACCGCTTATTGGGGCAATTCCAACCGGAATCCCCGTCGGGACGGTTCGATCAAGTGCGCCCCTTATCATATCGCCGATATGAGCTGGACGGCACTGTGGATGCTTCGCTGGTACGAGGAGCTCGAGCAGGATTCAAGGCTGCTTTCCTATGCCGTCCGCTACGGGGAGGCCTTGCTTCGGTTACAGGATGCCAAGGGATACTACCCGGCTTGGCTGGATGCCTTGTCGCTGGAACCGCTGGAGGAGCTGCGGGAATCTCCGGAGACTGCGGTGTCCGTAACGTTCCTGTTGAAGCTTCATGAGCTCACCGGGGAAAAGCGCTATGCCGACAGTGCTTTGAAGGCCGCGGACATCGTGGCCGAAGAGATCATTCCGATTGGCCGATGGGAGGATTTTGAGACTTATTGGTCCTGCTCGGGCTACGGCCTGGAGCATCTCGGTGCTAAATTTGTCCGCAACGCTATGTATAAGCAGTGCAACCTGTCTATGTTCTGGACGGCCGAGGCTTTCCTGGGATGCTGGCGGATGACGGGGGACCAAGGGTACCTGAGGCTTGGAGAGCGCTGTCTGGATGAACTGCTGATGACGCAGGCTTCCTGGCAGCCTCCCTATATCTATGTTCGGGCGCTGGGCGGGTTCGGCGTGATGAACGCGGATGGAGAGTGGAATGATGCGCGCCAGAGCCTGTTCGCCGAGCTGCTGATCGAATACGGGCATGTGCTCAAGCGGACGGAGTATATCGAACGGGGGATCGCAGCGATCAAATGCGCGTTCGTCATGATGTACTGTCCGGAGAATCCCGGAACCAAGGAGCAATGGGAGAAGGCATATCCTTTTTTCGGGGAGCGGGACTACGGATTCATGATGGAAAACTACGGGCATGGAGGTGAGGCCGACGGGGAAGGACTCGGTATGGGAGAGTTCACGATATTCGATTGGGGCAACGGTGCGGCAGCGGAAAGCTACTTGCGATTGAAGGCCCATTATCCGGCGTTAAATCTCTAGTTCTGGAGTTCTTCGAATTGTGATAGAGTGGTTACGAGAGCATCAATGATAGCTTCGGTTGCTTCTGAATGGCAAATTCTGCAATCGATGCCACAAATGCTGTATTTCCACGTAATTGCTTGCAAACAGGAGGAGAACCCGAAGAATGTGGATGAAGCTGAAAAATGCCAAACTTCGAAACAAGCTGATGGTGATGCTTGCCTTATTCATTTTGGCCCCGCTGGTGTTTGCCGGATTTCTGTTCTATCGGAGTTCCAGCAATTTTGCCGCCGAACGGGCAGACCGCGAATCGCTGCAAGCGCTTCATCTTGTGCGGAACAACGTCGACCAGCTGTTGTCGGAAATCGAGAACCGCATGCTTGCCGTCTATGACAATGAGCTGATGATCGAGCAATTGAGCCTGATGGACGGGCGCAATCTCAAGAACAGTGCCGCCGGTGCGGAGGATTCGGTCAACCGGTTTCTGCGGGAGTCGCTCCGGGGCAAGGAGGATATCGACTCCATCTATTTGCTGGCGCGAAGCGGCAGCATGTATTTCGCCGATATTAAGGGCTCCGGATTGTTCAAGCCGATTTTGCAGGAGCATCCGGAATGGACGGAGGAGATTGAGCGGAAAGCGGGACAGATTATCTGGCTTCCGACTTATGAAATGCCCCCCAATAACTATTTCGGCTATGCGACGCAGTACATTCCGGCCGGAATGCTGGTAAAGGACGTTACGGACTCGCTGCAGAACATCGGGGTACTGATGATGAACGTGAAAATTTCGGCGCTGGACCAGATCGTAGAAAGAGTCAACGTTAGTCCGCACGGGGTGATCCTGATTGCGGACAGCGGAGGGCACATGATCTGGCACCGTAATGACGAGGCTTACGGAATCAACCTGGCCGGGCAGCCGTTCTTCAAGGAGATGGTCTCAAGCGGCGACTCCTTGTCCCTTCAGAACATTGACGGAGAGATGTACCGCATCGGCATGGTGCAGTCCGAGTATAACGGGTGGCACTACTTCTCCTTCATTCCCCAATCCGACGTCGGCAAGGAGTCGGGTTCGCTCAAGCGTTTCTTCATCGTAACGCTGTGCGTGTTTGCCCTGTTGTTCGTGCTGCTGGCCTCGTTGACGACCCATTATATCACCAAGCCGATCCGGCAGATGGCCGTTGCGATGAAGCGGATCCAGAAAGACAACTTCGAGTACCGGCTCCAGGCCCAGTCGGAGGACGAGATCGGCCTGCTTCAGAGCTCCTTCAACAGCATGAGCAGCCGGATCAACGATTTGATCCAGGAAGTGAAGGAAATCTCCGAGCAGGAGAAGGAGGCCGAGGTCAAAGCGCTGCAGGCCCAGATCAATCCTCATTTTGTCTATAACACGCTGGATGCGATGAACTGGATCGCAATCGAAAGGGAGCAGCCGGAGATCAGCAGCATGATTACCTCCTTGAGCGATATTATGCGATATGCGATCCGGCCGGGGAGCCCGCTCGTCACGATCAGGGAGGAACTGAAATGGGCAAGGAACTATGCCTATCTTCAGGAGATGAGATTCGAGGAGCGGTTCGAGGTCCGATTCGATATCGATGAAGAACTGTATGAATATAGAGTACCGCGTCTCTTGCTGCAGCCTTACCTGGAAAATTCCATTTTGCATGGGATGGGAGAGCTGGAGTCCGGCGGACTGATCGAAGTCCGGATGAAGAGGCAGGAGAACGGGCAGGCGATTGTCATTACGATCCGGGATAACGGAAGCGGCATTCCGGGGGATCGCCTGCAGCTGATTCGCAGCCGCATGGCACATGGTATCGGCATGTATAATCTCAACGACCGGCTGAAGCTGGAATACGGTCCGGAATTCGGCGTCCAGGTCCATTCGGTGTACGGGGAAGGCACGATGGTCACGATCGTCCTTCCGGCCATAGAACGGCTTGGCGGAACCTATGATGAACAACAGGAGGGCTAAAACATGTATAGAGTATTGATCGTAGACGATGAGCCGAAGGTCCGGAACGGATTGACAAGGCTCATCCCCGCCCTGGATCCCGAGTGGACCGTCATCGGCCAGGCCAAGAACGGAATCGAGGCGCTTGAAATGGTGCGGAAGGATATCCCTGACCTGGTGATTACGGATATTCGCATGCCGCACATGAACGGGCTTGATCTGCTGAATTATTTGCGGGAATACCCCGTTCAGGTGGTTATTCTGTCCGGCTACGGCTATTTCGAATATGCCAAGACGGCCATTCGTTTCGGCGCGTTTGATTACTTGCTGAAGCCGTTGAAGCCGGAAGAGGTGCGCGATTTGCTCGGCAGGCTGAAGAAGGAAATCCGCAAGCCTGCGGTTCAGGTAACGGCTGCGGCAGCTGATTTCCATTACGCCAAGCTGTGGAAAGACTGGCTGCTCGGCATTGAGGATTCCGCCGATCATAGCGGCCGTCTGCGGCGGCAAATTCCGGAGGACGCCGTTTCGTTCCGTGTGCTCGCCATCGACATCGAGGATCTGGATGAGCTCGTGACTGAGGATCAATGGGGAGACCGGCAACTCGTTACCTTTGCCGTACGGAATATTGTCTATGAAATTCTGAACGGCTGCGAGGGGCTGAGTACCCGTTTTCTGTTCGGGAACAGTTCCCAGATTTACTTCCTGCTGATGAATGCGGCCTGCCCGCGCCAGTTGTACGAAACCATTATTTATGAGGTGCACAGGTGGGTGCGAATTTCGATCTCCCTTGGTATCAGCGGAGAGATCTGTCATTTTGAGCAGTTGCCGCATGCGTTTTCCCAGGCAAGAGAGGCCTTGCTTAACCGCTGGATTTATGGCAGCGGGAAAGTTCATGAATATGAGGGTTCCCCTGATGAAGGCAAAGATTCGTCAGGGTACCCGAGCGATCTGGATGCCGCGCTCGTGCTGTCCCTTCGGGAAGGCGAGGTTCAACGCGCCTGCGAGACGTTGCGCCGGTTCGTCGGGACGATTCTGGAACGAAATGCAGGATACCCGATTTTTCACGGCTATTGCCTGCAGTTGTTATCCTCCGTCGTAAGGTATGTTCATGAGCAGAAAATTACCGCCCTGGTGTTCCAGGATGAGCTGAAGCCGTACGAGTGGTTCCAGTTCAATTTCTCGGCCGATGATTTCATCCGGTTCGTGGACGAACTGATTGCGATCAGCATTGCCAAGGCGGAGTGGAAGAAGCAGCAGAAGCATAACCGGACGCTGGAGGCAGCAGTCAATTACATTCACCAGAACTATGTGAACGATATCTCGCTTAATGATGTGGCTGCTAAAGCGGGAATGAGCAGCAGTTATTTCAGCTCCTTCTTCAAGCAGGAGATGGGCATGTCGTTCATCGAGTACTTGACGCAGTTTCGCATGGATAAAGCCAAAATCCTGATGACGGATCCGAATCTCAAGCTGTATAACATCTCGCAGATGGTCGGCTATCAGGATGTGAAGTATTTCTCGCGCCTGTTCAAGAAGGCGGAAGGTGTCACCCCCGGCGAGTATCGGCAATTCTTCTACCGGAAGGAGGAGGACGATGAGAAGTAAGTCTGAGTCTTTACTGCGGATGGGGCTTCTCGGTCTTGTTCTCGTACTCCTTCTGGCATCGTGCGGAGGCGGGAAGACGCCGGGGAACCGCAGTGATATGGATATCGTGCTGCATAATCCCGAGGTGGAGGCGGCGAGCCCGGACCGGATCGTCCTTCACTTGTTGTCCTTTCATACCGGCCAGGAATTCGAATTCTGGAAGTGGTTGGGCGCGGAATACTCGAAGCAGGCTCCCCATGTGGAAATCCAGGTGGACTTTATTTCGAGCGACGACTACTTCACCGATAATAAACTGCTTGCGTCCTTCGCCACCGGTCATGGGCCGGATATCTTCTTCGTATCCCCGGGGACGATTCGCCGGTTTGAAAATGCGGGCATTCTGGAGACGCTGACGAAGGAGTTCACCCCGGAAATCCGTCAGGATTTCGATCCTGCCGCCCTGGAGTCGGTTACATTGAACGATCAGATCTATGCGGTGCCGTTCGAGACGGAATTGCTCGGTTTGTATTACAACGAGGAGTTGTTCCGCGAGCATGGGCTCATGCCTCCTGCCACCTGGCCGGAGCTTGAGGCGGCAGCCAACGCACTGAAGTCTCCCGGAGTCAGCGGGCTCACGATAGAGACGTTCAAGAGCGTGTACCAGAGCTTCACCTGGCTTCCTTTCCTGTGGCAGACCAGGGCCGATCTGGTGTCCGGGGACGGGCGCACGTCCGGACTGAAATCACCGGATGCTGCGGCGATGTTCCGGTTCTATCGGGGTATGGTGGATCAGGGCCTGCTTAACATGCACCCATCCCGTCCGACGACGGATATCGGAATCCTGGCCAGTGGCGAGACGGCGATGCAGGTGAGCGGAACCTGGAATATCCGTATGCTGGAGACGATCTATGCCGACAAGCCGATCGGGGTTGTACCCCTGCCGGTTCCGGAGGGGGGAGAACCCGTCACGATCGCCGGCGGATGGAAGATCGGCGTCAACCACTTCAGCAAGTATAACGAAGAAGCGAAGAAATTCGTGATGTGGGCTTTTGCCGGAGAACCGGAAATTCCACTCAAATGGGTAAGCGACGTCAAATTCGCTTATTCCCCGCGCAAGTCCGTGATGAAAGCGGGAGAGGAGCAATATTTGAATGGCCTTCGCCGCGTGTTCACCGAGCAAATTTACGGAACGGAGCGCCAGGAGCCGCAGTATCCGGCGGAGATCAGCAGTATATTTACCGAATCCTTGCAACGGCTGCTGTATGGAGGCGCATTGCCAAATGATCTTACCGAGAGCACGTACAGGCAAATTACGGATTACCTGACGGATACCGAAAAATAATCCACCCTCCGAAATTATTTCCCGTTACGGGCTTGAATCCCTGAGACTATACTGAAGTCGATCACAAAATGAAAGGGGATTCATACGAGATGAAGAAGACCAGTTGGAAAATCGTCTTGCCTGCCATGATGGCGCTTTTGCTCCTTCTCCAGGTAGGCTGCGGCTCCGGTTCCGGCAACTCGAACAACCAGGCTAACCAGTCCGGCTCGAGCGGAGCTCAGTCCACCAATGGAGGATCGAAGGAAAAGATTAAACTGCAGTTCTGGGATATGCACACCGAAGCCGAGCAGAAGTATTTTGAAGACTTGGTGAAGGAATACAACGCAGCCCAGGATCGTGTGCAAATTGAATATTCGACTTACAATCAGGCCGATTATACGGCTACCAAACTCCCGATCGCTTTTTCCGGCGGCAATGGTCCCGATATTTACATGATCAGCCCCGGCGACTTCATGAAGTTTTCAAATTCCGGCTACCTGGCCGATCTGGCGCCTTACTTCCCGGAAGGGGTTAAGGAGGATTTCCTTCCTTCCGCGCTCGATGCCGTAACGGTAGACGGACAAATCCAGGCGCTGCCTTATGAGATGGAATTGATGGGACTCTATTATAACGAGGATATGCTGAAGGCGGCCAATGTGGAAGTGCCCAAGACATGGGACGAATTGCTGGATGCCGCCCGCAAGCTGACTACCGATAAGGTAGCAGGGTTGGTCCTGCCGCCGGATAAAGGGGCTTACTTCAATTTCAACTTCTATCCGTTCCTCTGGCAAGCCGGCGGTCAGGTTCTGGCCGAAGACGGCAAAACTTCCGCGTTCAATTCGCCGGAAACGGCTAAGGCGCTCGATTTCTGGGGCACGTTCTTCCAGGAGAAGCTCTCTCCTGCGAAGCTTCAGTACGGTCCATGGGAAATCGACAATCTGGGCAAACAGACCGCTGCCATGCAAATTTGCGGCACTTGGGCGGTCAGCCGGATTGAAGAAGTGTTCGGCGATGTGCCGATCAAGCTGGCTCCGCTTCCGATTCCTGAAGGAGGCAAGCCGGTGACGACGGCAGGCGGATGGAAATTCGCGGTCAATGCCAAGAGCAAGAACTTGGAGGAAGCGGCTAAATTCGTCATGTGGGCCTTCGCCGATCAGGATACTTCCCGTCCGCTGAAATGGGCTACGGAGACGAAATTTGCTTATCCAGCCCGCCAGTCCGTCATTGATGCCGGCCAAGAGATCTATAATAAAGGCCTGCGTCAAGTATTTACGAACGAGATCTACAGCTCCGCCATTCCTGAGCCGGTCTACAATCCGGCAGTGGTAGAGGCCATCGGCGATGCTATGACACGGGTCATGTTCGGAGATATGACAGGCGAGGAAGCCGCGAAAGCAGCCGACGCGAAAATCAATGAAGCGATGAAGTGATCAAGTGTAAATACTCCGGGGGCGTGCGTGAGCCGTGTGCCCCCGGGAGGTTTGCCGGAGGAGGGAAAACCAGTGGTTCTCAAAAAACTACGTACAAGAGCGATGCAGGAAAGAATCACAGCCTACTGTTTTTTACTGCCTGATTTAATCGGATTATTCATTTTTGTATTCCTGCCGATTATTTATGCCTTCTATGTCAGCCTCCATGATTGGGATGCGCTGAATCCGATGAAGTTCATCGGTCTGGACAATTACGTCGCCTTATCCAAGGATATGGATTGGTGGCATTCGGTAGGGAAAACGCTGCAGTTCAGCGTCATCTACGTTCCGCTCTTGTTCTGCCTGTCGCTAGGCTCGGCACTGCTGCTGAACGGACTTCGAGGGAAAGTAGTATCACCGGCACGAACGATGTTTCTGATGCCTTATGCCATTACTTCGGTTATCTCGGCCATCATCGGGATGTATATGCTCGATCCCCGCAATGGGATCATCAATGAGATCATTCGGTTTTTCGGAGGATCATCCCAGCAGTTTCTCGGTTCCCCGTCCCAGGCCATCTACAGCATCATCGCCGTATTGCTCTGGATCAACATCGGCTATAACATGATTATTTTCCTGTCGGCAATCAAGGAAATCCCCAGGGATTATTTCGAGGCGGCCCGAATCGACGGCGCTTCCCGCTGGCAGACCTTCCGGAAAATTACGTTTCCGCTGCTTAAAGAAACCAATACGTTTATTCTCGTCGTTACTACGATCGGTTCATTCCAGGTGTTTGACCAGATTATGGTTATGACCAAGGGAGGACCGGCGAGCAGTACGGAAGTAAGCGTCATCTATATTTTCAAGCAAGGATTCCAGCTGCTCAACATGGGATATTCCTCGGCGCTGGCATTTGTCTTGTTCTTGCTGATCTTCTGTCTCTCCCTTGTCCAAATGAAACTATTCTCTACCAAAGATTGAGGTGACCAAAGTGAGGACTGTAAGATTCAATGCTCAGACAATGCTGGCCGTTATTGCCGTTATTCTTGGCTTGTTGATGATATTCCCGATTTACTTGCTGTTAATCAGTTCCATGCGGTCCGAAGCGAACGTGCTGGAGGTAACCTGGTTCCCCGTCGAATTCGTCTGGCAAAACTTTAAAGAAGTCGTCGTCAGCACAAATATGATGCGTTCGATCGGTAATTCGCTGTTCGTCAGCATCACCGTTACGATCGTGGCTATGATCTTCCATTCGATGTATGGATATGCTCTTGCCCGGCTTCATTTTCCCGGACGGAATTTAATTTTCTCCTGGACGCTCAGTACCTTGATGGTTCCGTTTGCAGTCATCACGATTCCGCTGTACCTGATTACCAAAAACTTCGGCATGCTCAATTCCTATGCGGGGTTGATCGTTCCCTCGATCTTTAATGCTTACGGAATCTTTTTGTTCCGCCAGTTCTATCGAGACTTTCCGAAGGAGCTGGAGGAGGCGGCATACATTGAAGGCTTGTCGATTGCCGGAACGTTCTTCCGGATCGCTCTGCCCCTATCCAGATCGATCATTATCCCTCTGACCATCGGCTTCTTCGTGGCGAACTGGAATTCGTATCTATGGCCGTTGATCATTACGCAGAGCGAAAGTCTGTGGGTCGTCCAGCAGCAGCTCGCTAATCTTGTCGGAGGCGGATATTACACGCCGTGGAATGTCGTGCTGGCGGCGGCCGTGATCGCAGCGATTCCAACCTTAATACTGTTCTTTGCCGCACAGCGGTATCTCGTTGAGGGGATCAAAATGACGGGAATCAAGTGAACTTTTACTAAAGTGCGAGTTCAAAAAGTCAGCTTTTCAGCACCGAGAAGGTTGTGAGAACCTGAAGAAGGAGGAACGGAGTGTAGGCAAAACCTACAGGAGTGAAATGCTTCCAAAGGAAGCATGCCTCGTAAGCATCCGCCCGGACTTCAAGGGTGAACGCAAGATTCGATGTCGATTCAACTCCCGTGCAACACTTCGTGATCAAAAGATGACTTTTTGAACAACCCCTTAAAGAAATTAACTAGAAGAAAGGTTGAGAGCCATGATACATGAATGGGTGCGCGAAGCGCTGCAAAATGAGGCTAACGCGTTGATGTCGACCAGCGAGCAGGTCGGCGAGGAATATGTAAAAGCGGTAGAGATGCTGCAGCATTGCACGGGCAAGGTGGTTGTTACCGGGATCGGCAAATCGGGCCATATCGGTAAAAAGATTGCCGCTTCCCTGTCGAGTACAGGTACGCCGGCCTTCTTTGTCCATTCCGCCGAAGCCGTACACGGGGACAGCGGAATGATCGAGAGCAAGGACGTCGTCATCCTCTTGTCGAACAGCGGGGAGACGGCGGAGGTATTGAACGTACTGAACATCATCAGGAAGATCGGCTCCCAATGCATTGCCATTACGAAAAATCCGGAGTCGACACTCGGACGAGGCAGCAGTGCAGTGCTGTCTTACCGGTATGAAAGGGAAGCCGACCATCTCGGTCTTGCTCCAACAACCAGCGCCTTGCTTCAGCTTGCGGTAGGCGATGCCCTTGTCGTCACGCTGTGCAAGGTGAAGGGCTTCACCAAAGAGAGCTTCCATTTGTTCCATCCGGGCGGAAGCTTGGGCAACCAGCTCTCCCAGGCGGGGGACAAAGCACAATCCGAGCAGGGAAAATAGGGGGTGCTTGCATGAGTATTATGGTCATCGGCAGCTTTATGATGGATCTGGTCATCGGTGCCGAACGCGCTCCGCAGGCGGGAGAGACGGTGATCGGGCGCAGCTTCGACCGGTTTCCCGGCGGAAAAGGCGCGAATCAGGCGGTTGCGGCCGCCAGGCTCGGAGCCAAGGTCAGCATGGCCGGCAAGCTGGGCCGCGATTCCTTCGGCGAGCAATTCCTGCAAGTGCTGCAGCAGGAAGGCATTGAGAGGAGCGACGTGCTGGTCGACGGAGAGGCACCGACCGGCGTCGGCAATATCGTGCTTGAGCAAGGCGGGCAGAACCGGATTATTGTGGTGCCCGGCGCCAACATGAAGTTCACCGCCGAGGAGACCCGGAGGCTTGAAGCCGGGATCAAGGCGTCCAGGATGCTGATCATGCAGCTTGAAATGGAACTGGAAGTCGTGGTCCAAGCGGCCGACATTGCCGATAAATGCGGTATTCCGGTCATTTTGAATCCGGCGCCGGCCAGGCCGCTTCCCCGGGATCTGCTGCGCAAAATTACTTATTTGACACCGAATGAGAGCGAGCTGGCGCTGCTGACAGGCATTGCCGCGGATACGGAGGAGAATCTGATCCTTGGAGCGCAGAAGCTGCGCGATCAGGGGGTAGCCTGCGTCATTGTAACACTGGCGGAAAAAGGGGCGCTCGTAGCCGACAGCACCGGGGTTACCCGGGTCGAGGGTTATCCGGTCGAGCCCGTGGATACGGTAGCGGCGGGGGACTCGTTCAATGGAGCGTTGGCTGCGGAATTGATCCGCGGTGCTTCCGTACAGGAGGCCGTCCGGTTCGCTAATGCGGTCGGAGCCTTGACCGTGACGCGGCACGGGGCGATTCCATCGCTGCCGCGCCGTGAGGAAGTGGAGCTTTTTTTACAGGAGAGAAAAACCGGAGCTTAACCCATAAGCTTTGACTCATAAACTCAAGGAGAACGATAACATGGAATTGACACCTAACATTGCTAGCATCTCCCGCGCCCGCCAAGGAAAGAGCAAGCGCGAATCCAGCTATGACCGCACAGGCGGCAACAAGGATTATTTCTCGATATCTCCCGGAGACAGGACAGAAATCTGCCGGATGTCCGGTGCAGGCTGCATTAAGCATATTTGGATGACGATGGCTACGGATGCGCCGGTTGAAGAGATGTTCCTTCCTCGGAAGATCGTCCTTCGGATGTATTGGGACGGGGAGACCGAGCCCAGCGTGGAAGCGCCGATCGGCGACTTTTTCGGACTCGGCCACGGGATCACCAAAAATTACGCTTCTGCTTGCCTGATGATGAGTCCGGAGGACGGCAAGTCGTTCGTGAGTTATTTCCCGATGCCGTTTGCGGACGGAGCCCGAATTGAAATCGAAAGCGAAGCGGATCAGGTCATCAAGTTTTACTTCTACGTGGATTATGAGCAATACGAAAGCCTGCCCGAGGATGAGCTTCGATTTCATGCCAAATGGCACCGGGAGTGCCCGACGGATGGGATCTCTGACCAAGACGCAGACAATGCCTTTTTTGAATTTGGCGGAAAAAATACAACGGGCGACGGCAACTATGTCATTCTGGAGGCTGAAGGGAAGGGGCATTATGTAGGCTGCAACATGAATATTCATAACCTTCGCCCGACGCTGGAATGGAACTGGTACGGCGAAGGTGACGACATGATCTTCATCGACGGCGAGCCATGGCCGCCATCCCTGCATGGTACGGGTACCGAGGACTACTTCAATACAGCCTGGTGTCCGCAGCAGGAGCAATCCACGCCTTATCACGGGATCATTCTGGGCGGCGGGCCGAACTGGAGCGGCAAGATTTCAGTCTACCGTTATCACATTCAAGACCCGATTCTGTTCGATAAGAGCATTCGCGTGACGATTGAGCACGGACATAACAATCACCGCAGCGACGATGTCTCCTCCACCGCGTACTGGTACCAGGCTGAGCCCCACAAGCCGTTCGCGCCGTTGCCGAAGATGAAGGATCGGATGCCGCTGCCGGATATTTTGCCTTTTGACGAGGAGTCCAACCGCAAGCAGTTCGCGCATCGGAATCCGTAATGCTATTGCCAATGGATGATTCCTATTCTAGAATATGGATATTAAGATGTGCAATCGATATCAGATTGGTTTGAGGTGAATCCATTGGCTACAATTTATGATATAGCGGAACATTTGGGCCTATCTCCTTCTACCGTGTCCAGGGCTTTGTCCGGAAGAGGCTATTGCAAGGAGGAGACCCGGCGCAAAATATTACAGGCGGCCAGCGAGCTGGATTATGCACCGGATCATTCGGCGAAGATGCTCAAGACCGGCGTATCGAGCAAAATCTTGTTCGCAGTTCCGGACATCTGCAATCCGTTCTACTTCGATATGATCCAAGGGATCAATAGCGTGCTGGAGCCGTCAGGCTATCTGCTGATCTTAGTAGATACGAAGAATAGCCTGACTGAGGAACTACGGGCGATTCAACTGCTTCGTGAGAAATATGCCGACGGAATGATTATGGTATCCTTTCATTTTTGCGAGGAAAATATCGAGGCAATTAACCGGCTCAATGCGCCTGTCGTGTTGACAAATAAATATGAGTCGGCGTCCGGGCAGGACCGGTTCAATTATGTATATGTGGATACACATGCCGGCATCCGGGAGGCGACGGAGCATTTTATCTCCCAGGGCTTGAAGCGGATCGCCTATGTGGGGGGACCGGCCAGCGAGCAGACAGGCTATGAACGGTATTGCGGCTATCGCGACGCATTGCTGGAGTCCGGATTGAGCGAACCGGAGAACTATGTGCAGGAGGGCGACTTTACGGAAAACAGCGGTTATATGGCCGGGACCCGGTTATTGTCGGATTCGTCCGAACTACCGGAGGCGATTGTTGCTGCAAATGACCTGATGGCGATGGGCATTCTACGTGCATGTGAACAGAAAGGGTTATCGGTCCCTAAGGATATTGCACTTTCGGGAATGGATAACTTGAGTATATGTGAGCGGATATCTCCCAAGCTGACTTCTGTTGAGCTTTGTGCAGAGGAGATTGGGGGGAGAGCTGCTGAATTACTTTTAAAGCAAATGAAGAATGATCCGTCCAGGATTGCCAATGTCCGGCTGCAGCCCCGGCTTGTCGTGCGCGAATCGAGCCGGTCTAGCGTCTTGAACGTGTGACAGTTTTCATATTCCAAGACAGAACAGCTTCCCGTGAGGCAGACGGTTTAACAAACCGTAGTGGCCTCAGGGGGAGCTGTTTTTTTAGAGTTCAGAAGTATAAATACACTGGCAACAGGTGACCAAAGGTAAATTTTATCATTCTAAATGTAATATATAATTTGCATTTAGTAATTCATAATGTATAATATAGCTAAGGAAGGAGGACTTTCGTGAAGAATAAAAAGCTCAAAATAGCCCGAATTGAATGTGATATGAGCCAGGAGGATTTGGCCCATAAGGTTGGCGTCACCCGGCAGACGATTGGTTTGATCGAGTCCGGGAATTATAATCCGACATTGAAGCTTTGCATCGCCATATGTAAAGCTCTTAACAAAAATCTGAACGACTTATTTTGGGAGGAACCCTGATGAAGATCAAAGATGAACGCGTCTTGCAATTAAATAACAAAATTCAAAGCGAAGCTTATTTTGTAGTGCTGTTCCTTTCGGCGGCTTCTGTTTTAATCAAATCCTATGTCATGGACATGTCCTTTTCACAGTATGCCGTTGAACTGGGCGTTATTGTTTTGTCCATAGCTTATATTGCGGTAAGAAGCATGTTGGTCGGATCCAATTTCATGAATACGTCTAAGGGCGGCAAAGGACTGACAGTATCAGCTGTCTTAGTATTAAGCCTTGCTGTCAGCATTACAAATGGAATAAGGAACTATACCTTGTACGGTGATAAATATACGGGCATATTCGACGGATATTTTATTGCAGTATTAGCGGTAACCTTTATCTCGGCAGCTGTTTTTATCTCCGTTGTGATCGCTCTTCTGTATTGGTTTAACAGGAAGGGGCAAGAAAGGATTGAAAAAAGACTAAATGAAGAAGAGGAACAGGATTGATTGCTGAATCAATCCTGTTTTCTCCGTTATACAGAGGAAGGACTTTAAGGAAATGGAGTTTATGCAACCGAAGCAGGCAAAAAGATGCTCACCTCGTATGTTTAATTCGGGGAGCCGGCTTCATTTCTCAGCAACGGAATCAGGTCCAGCTCGACGGCCTTGTCGGACATGAGAAGCCGCTTCTGCGCTTCCTCATGGGGAATCCGGCACGCCTCGATATCGGTCTTGCTCCTAGTGGCAAGATCGTAACAGCTTCCATTGTCGTATTGATGATCCGGTGATGGAATATAGTACAGCTTCCCGTCCGTAAAGGCACCGGAACGCAACACGACAAGCGGCGACGCATCCATGGAATCGGCAAACAGATTGTTACCCATCATCGGATAAGGCGACGAGTCGATGCCGAGCAAATGGAGCAGGGAGGGCGCCAAATCAAGCTGTCCAGATGCACGGTCATCGATCCCGGTGAGCGCCTCATCAGGGAGGTGGACCAGAAGAGGCACCTGATTCAGAATTTGATGTATGTCCAGCTCAGTGAGCGGCTTGCCGAGAAATTGCTCGTAATCAGACATATCTGTCAGCGAATTATCATGATCTCCGTAGACAAAGAGAATTGTATTTTCCCACAGCCCCCGGGATTTCAGTCCTTCTACCAATTGTCCCAACGCTGCGTCCGCATAATGGATCGATTCCAGATAGGAGCCGAAAATGGTGCCGCTAAATTCACCGGAGTCAAAATCCTTGGCAGAGTCCGGCAGTGTATATGGATGATGGCTTGATAAGGTGATCAGAAAGCTATAGAACGGCTGCTGCTGGTCATCCATGAGTTCCAACGACTGCCTGAAAAAGGATTTATCGCCGAGAGACCAACCGATCGCTTCATCGAGAGTATAATCCTTTCTGGTATAAAAATGATCGTATCCCATCGCCTCATACATCTGCGTCCGATTCCAGAAGCTTCCCTCATAGGCATGGAATGCCGCCGTGTCATAGCCTTGTCCAGCGAGAATCTGGGGAAGCGAGTCGAAGGTATGATTGGAAAAACGGGTGAACACAGAACCAGAAGGCAGCGGATGCAGCGATACATGGGAGGTGAAGTCCGCATCCGAGGTTCGGCCTTGTCCCGTCTGATGATAGTAGTTCGGATAGTAAAGACTGTTCCCCATCAGCATGTTAAAGTTCGGCGTAATCTCCACACCATGGATGTCCTTGCCAATCATAAAATTCATGAAGGCCTCGACTTGAACGACGATCACATTACTGCCTTCATAGGCACCGAATGTCTCTTTGTTTCCCTGCCTTACCTGGGCAGCCTCAGCGAACCACTGCTTCATCTCGTCCAGTTCCTCAGGGGAAGGCTTGGGCTTGCCGAGTACGTTTTCCTTCACATAACGGGAGACATCGTAATAATGAAAGCCCAGCAGTCCGGTCACATTGTAGAGGGACAGGTTCCACCAGGCACCTTCAAACAACCCGACAGCCCAGGTGTTCGCGTAGAAGGTAATCGGACCGACTGTCAAGATGAATCCGAGTACAAAAGCTAGAATTCCGGATAGCAGCCGAGAGCGAGGACTGCGGCGCCGTCCGGTGCCGGATAAGCGTATTGCCGTTCCGCTATGCTCTGAACCTCGCAATGTTGGCGCTGCTTCATAAGTGCTGTAGCGGTGCTTGCGGCTGCTTTTAAACAGTTTCATGCCTGTCCAGACAACAAATATGAGCAGAAAATCAGCAGCCAATCGAAGATCTGAGAGACGGAGCAGTTCCCGAATGCTGCCGCCGAGCTCGCCAACCTGACCTGCTTGAAGGAGTACAGGCACCGTAATAAAATCGCCGAAATAACGATAGTAGACCAGATCGGCGAAGATCAGCAGGCTTAACAGCACATCCAGAACGATTAGAGCTATTATCCGCCCACGGCGCGGCAGCCACAGAGTCCAGAAGGAGACGAGCATCACGGAGCCGATGGCAATGACATCGTCCAGCAGGTTCATATCGATATAGCGCGCATGAAGATTACCGTGCAGAACGGTGAGCTTGTAGAATAAGGACAAAATGAACACGATAAATTCCAGCAAAGTGCTCACCTCCAGTTATGAAATAAAGTCATGGATAAAAGTCCTCGATAAATCAATCCAAGGAGCTCTTTTATACGAAAAAAATTTAAATGAACGGCTGTCCCCTCGTATATCCACTTTTTGTGCGGAAAATTGTACAAAAACTCAAGGACCTGTCTATTAGCGGCGAAGAACCCCTCCGCCTTGGCATTAATGCCGCGGAGGTAGGGGTCCGAGAAATTGCAAGTATTGGCATTCAATTCGGCCGTTAAATAGCTTGCGGCGCTTGTCCGCTTTACGCTGAAAATCATGTTCAAATTGCTTGGTTGGCGTAATGGTGAAGAAGGACCAGGTCGGAAGCTCCACGTACAGGCGGCCGAGTTGACCGATAAGCTTGCGAACTTCCTTCTCTTCGCTAAGACGTTCTCCGTAAGGCGGATTGGTGATGATACAGCCGTATTCACCCTCCAGCCGGACTCTCGTAACAGGCAGAGTCTGAAAAGAAATTTCCTTGGCCAGTCCGGCGCTTTTGGCAGCAGCCTCCGCTACTTCAATCGCCTTGGGATCGATGTCGCTTCCGGCAATTTGGAGAGGGATGTCATCCCGGACCGCATCGATCGCTTCATCCCTGGCATTCTGCCAAAGCTCCTCCGGAAGGACTGGCCAGGCTTCGGAATTGAAGGTGCGGCGCAAGCCAGGAGCAATGTTCCAGGCGATCATCGCAGCCTCGATAGGCAGTGTCCCTGATCCGCAGCAAGGATCGTAGAACGGGCGCGCAGGATTCTGGTTCCAGCGGCTGAGCAGGATGAGCGCGGCGGCCATCGTTTCCTTCAGGGGAGCCTCGGTAATGAGCTTCCGGTATCCCCGTTTATGCAGGGCCGGTCCGGTCGTGTCCAGCGTCAACAGAGCTACATCATTTAACAGGTTCACCTCGATGACATAGCGCGGTCCATTTTCCTGAAACCATTCTGTATGATATTTCTCCTTCATCTTCTCTACGATTGCCTTTTTGACAATCCCCTGGCAAGCAGGCACGCTGCTTAGCTGTGATTTGTGGGAACGGCCTTCTACCGGAAATTCACCATGTACGGGAATCCAGTCGTGCCAAGGCAATGCTTTGGTGCCTTCGAACAGCTCGTCAAAGGTTGTAGCCTTGAACTCACCCATTTTGATCAGAACCCGATCAGAGGTGCGCAGCCAAAGATTACAGCGGCAAATGTCAGCCAAGGTTCCGCTAAACGTAACCCGTCCATTTTCAGTGATCGTATCCTGATATCCCAGTTCCTTTAATTCTCGTGCAACAACCGCTTCCAGCCCCATTGGCGCCGTGGCGATCAACTGTAATTTTTCCTTCATCTATCTATCAACTCCGTGATCTACTTGTCGTTCCTTGGAAAAAGCCATACAATTCAGTATAGGACAATGTCCGGGAAGATACAAACCGAAAATGGAGGATTACCCTTGGAAGATCATGAAAACGGCGGGGGGCTAACCCCTGAACAATACAGTGAACAAATTTATAAGGAAGATCCGGTATTGGAGCAGGTTACAGCCTCTATCCTAGAGAGCGGCATTCGGGATGTGTCGATTGCGCCGGGGTACGGGAGGCTGCTTACGATGCTGGCCAAGCTCTCCGGCTCGTCCCGCATTCTGGAGATCGGCGCATTAGGCGGTTATAGCGGGATTTGCCTGGCGCGTGGGATGCAGGAAGACGGCAAGCTTGTGTCGTTAGAGCTGAAAGAAGAGAACGCTGCGCTCGCTGCCCGTAACTTAAAAAAAGCCGGATATGGAGATCGTGTAGAGTACCGAATTGGGCCTGCGCTGGAAAGTCTGAGGCAGCTTGAGAGTGAGGGAGCGCGTTTTGACATGTTCCTGATTGATGCCGATAAGGAAAATTACCCATCCTATCTGGAGTATGCCATTACATTGGCGAATCAAGGAGCGGTCATTGCAGGCGACAATACCTTGCTGCGGGGCCGGACGGTAAACCCGGAGAAGAACGGTCCCTCGGTACAGGCTGTCCGTAAGTTCAATGAAATGATTGCTTCAGATGAGCGGCTGCTCAGTACTATGCTTCCGGCTTATGACGGTTTGGCGCTGGCGATCGTGAAGTAGAAAAGGCAGCAAGAATTCCATTTGACAATTGAAAAAGAATTCACTATACTTCTCAGTAATCTTATATGCGATATACGTTGAAAGAGCGAAGTAGCAGGCAGTCACTGCTTTCCAGAAAGCCAGGGGTTGATGGAACCTGGCAGCACACTGATCCTTTGCGAATTACACTCTGGAGTATCTTGGGTAATGCCAAGCGGGTTAGCTTACGATAATCAAGCTGAGAGTGGTATGATGAGCCGGCGAATAATATCATCATACAATTTGGGTGGTAACACGGTGAATTCAATCGTCCCTGTAGTCTGTTATGGACTTAGGGGCGATTTTTTATTTTCAAACTCGTATATCGGGTTAGGACAGGACTATATAAGTTGACCTATAAAAGCTGCGTAGAAAGGACATAAGTGTGAAGTGTGCTGTAGAAGCGTAAGCGTTCGTAAGAACACTTCACATGTTGCCCCCAGAACGTAAAATTCAGTGGTTCAACTTATCATAGAAGAAATATAGGGGGCTGAATACAGTGAACATTATTGATGAATTGGCATGGCGCGAGGCGATTAATCAGCAGACGGATGAGGAAGGTCTTCGCAAGCTGGTGGAGGAGAAATCGATCTCTTTATACTGCGGGGTTGACCCGACCGGAGATAGCATGCATATCGGGCATTTGATCCCTTTCATGATGCTGAAAAGATTCCAATTGGCAGGACATAGGCCGGTTATCTTGATCGGCGGCGCAACAGGAACGATCGGTGATCCGAGCGGACGCCAATCCGAGCGGTCCTTGCAGACGATGGAGGAAGTACAGGCGAACGTGGATGCTCTGACTGCGCAAATGAAGAAGCTGTTTCTGACCGACGGAGATACTAAACTGCGCATGGTGAACAACTATGATTGGACGCATCAATTGAATGTGCTCGACTTCCTGCGTGATTACGGGAAGAACTTCAGCATCAACACGATGCTGGCCAAGGATATTGTTGCCAATCGCCTTGAAAGCGGGATTTCCTTCACCGAATTTGCTTATCAAATTTTACAATCGATGGACTTCCTGCATCTGTATCAGCATGAGGATGTGCAGCTGCAGATCGGCGGCTCCGACCAGTGGGGCAACATCACTAGCGGTTTGGATCTGATCCGTAAAAAGGAAGGCTCGGAAGCCAAGGCATTTGGCTTGACGATTCCTTTAATGTTAAAAGCGGACGGCACAAAGTTCGGCAAGACGGCTGGAGGTGCCATCTGGCTTGATCCGAAGAAGACGACACCATATGAATTCTACCAATTCTGGGCGAACACCGATGACCGCGATGTCGTTAAATACTTGAAATACTTCACGTTCCTCGGTAAGGAAGAGATCGAGGCTCTTGCAGAGAAGGTTCAAACGGAACCGCATAAACGTGAAGCTCAAATCAGGCTGGCTGAAGAAATGACCAGATTCGTGCATGGCGAAGACATGCTGGAGCAAGCGAAGAGAATTACGGCTGCTCTGTTCAGCGGCGACATCAAATCGTTGACTGCGGATGAGATCGAACAAGGCTTCAAGGAAATGCCTGCTTTTGAAGCTGGCAAAGAAGCCAAGAATATCGTTGACTGGCTTGTTGATATCGGTATTGAGCCATCGAAACGCCAAGCTCGTGAGGATATCACGAACGGTGCCATCTCATTGAATGGTGACCGCGTAAGTGAGCTTGAGTTCGAGGTTAGCGCGGAGCAAGCGATCGAAGGGCGATTCATCATTATCCGCAAAGGCAAGAAGAAATATCATTTGGTGAAATTGACTTAGGGACTGAGGAACACCGACAACAGAACATCAAAGTGAGCGACCAAAGGCAAGGCTTACCTCCTTTTTGAGTAGGAGGGATATGTCTTGCCTTTTTGTTGGTTCAAACATCGCTACTTCAAACCGAATTATATTATAGAAGGAAATTTATCACAGAGTAAATCGGAGGGAACATGAACAAGATGATTTCAGCCAGTCAGAGGAGCAACAAGGATGGAAAGAAAAGGGGGAGAATAGCGACGATTATTGCAGCTGCGGTGCTGGCTGCGACGGTGCTTCTGCCTGGTCAGGAAGTCTATGCTAAACATGATGTACAGGGCAGTATAGAGCAGCATACGCGCGAGGCGATTGTGCAGAAGATGAAGGAGTATGCACCGCTACAGCCCGAGGCAGGGTACTTATGGGAAGAGGCGTATGAGGAACGGCCAAGCATAACGGCACCTTATTCATCTGGTAAGCTCAAAGATGCATATATTTTGGAAGGAATCAAAGCTGTGAATCTAGCCCGATATTTAGCTGGTCTTCCCGATGATGTACAGCCGGATTACGCTCTGGGCAAGCAGCAGCAGGCGGCCGCATTACTTAATGCCATAAATGGACAGCTTAGTCATTATCCCTCCCAGCCAAGCGGAATGAACGAGGATTTATACCGTATAGGAGCAAACGCAGCAAAAAGCAGCAATATCGCATATGGAGCTGATACGTTTAGAGAAGCCGTCTTTGATCTTTATATGGCGGATTCCGGTGAGAGCAACATGGATCGAGTAGGACATCGCCGCTGGATTCTGAATCCAGTTATGAAGAAAACCATGTTTGGCGCCGTAGTCGGTCAGTCGGGCACAATAGAAGTACCCTACTCTAATATGTACTCGTTCGATGCCTCTCGTGCGGCGGGTGAAGTGGTTTACGATCAGATTGCCTGGCCGTCGGCGGGACAGTTCCCGCTGGAAGTATGGCATGATAAGGATCCATGGTCGGTTTCGCTGAACCCGGATATTTATGATAACAAGCGAACGAATGGAATTAAGGTAAAGATGACGCGTAAAGCAGATGGCAAGGTATGGAGCTTGGATCCAAGCGATCAGAATAAGGGCGGCAAGTATTTTAAGGTAGATACCGGTTATTATGCGATTCCGTTCTGTATTATTTTCCGGCCTGATTCCAGCATTAAATATAATCCGGAGGATCAATTTCATATCGAGATTACGGGACTTTACAGCAAGGCAAATGGCCAATCGGTTTCGATCGCTTATGACACGCAGTTCTTCACAGCCGGGCAGCAAGAAGAATCAATATCTGAATCCCAGACCCACCCACAAACTAATCTGCAAAATGAATCGTCCGATGCAACGGTCAGCTCATGGGCGCAAGAATACTATTTAAAGCTGAAAAGCAATGCCCTGCTTGACGGTGTTGCAGATATCAACCATTCCCGCCAAATCAGCCGGCAGGAGTTCACCACGATCGCTTTTAACCTGTATCAATATCTGACAAGCTATGAAATGCAGGAAGCGGCAAGCCCGTTCGCCGATATCGATCAATCGAAAATCTCCCATGCGGCCAAGCTTGGAATCATTCAAGGCACTTCAGCGGGGCTATTCTCTCCTGACAAGCAGCTAACCCGACAGGAGGCTGTAGTTGTGTTGATGAACTTGCACAAGAAGCTTGGCGGAAATATTGCGGCATTACGCAATACAAACGCAATCTTTGCCGATGATGCTCAAATAGCATCCTGGGCGAAAGCTGACGCCTATGCTGCATATAACCTTGGATTTATACAGGGAACAGGCGCTAACCAATTTCAGCCTAAGGCCAATCTGACAAAGGAACAGGTATATGTCATGCTCGCGAAGCTGATGGAGAAGTATACTAGATAAGTTGAACTAAAGATTGTACACTGGAGGCAACGTGTGAAGTGTTCTTACGATCGCTGTTGTTCACGGATTTCTTTGACTGGACGAAGGCATCATAGAGTAGAAATCCGTTCACAAAGGCGAACGCTTTATATAGATTAAAGCAAAAAAATAAAAAGGTGGGCGGAAAACAGAACTGATGTTTTCTCGCCTACCTTTTTCAAATACTTGTTGCTCAGCCTTATTGTTTATTCGCTAGGTGCGGCCCTCTGGGATGCTCTTTGCGGGATGGGCATAGAGCTTCATTCTGACCCAGACCATGTTCACAAGCAGAAGCGCTCCGGCTACAATGAACAGTCCTTCGATGCCTATGAATCCGGCGAGGAATCCGCCGATCATCGCGCCGAGCATATTTCCGAGCGCCATCGTGCTGCTGTTAAAGGCATAGGCGCGGCTTTCCATTCCGTCCGGGGTATAGAACCGAATCAAGGCGTTCACGCTCGGAAGCAAACCTCCCATAAAGACGCCCATCACAAAGCGGACAAGGATCAATTGCCAGACCGATTCTACAAAAGCCTGCGGAATAATACTGGCGGCAGCTCCAATCAGACAGACTGTCAATACGCGATGTGCCCCCAATTTGTCGCTCACCCTTCCAAGCACGGGAGAGGTGACCATATTGGACATTCCTGCGACTGCTGAGACGAAGCCGGCCCAGAAAGCCACGTCTGTCGGTATGCCATGCAGCTTCTCGACGTAGAGCGGCAAGAGGGACATGGGGCTGACCAAGGCAAATTGGAGCAGCAGCGTTACCATAAATAATGCAAGCAGCTGAGGGGTTTTGCTCAGCTCAGTGAAGCCTTGCAGCACAGAGACCTGCGGCATTTGGGCCGCTTCCTTCCGGTCAAAATCCTCATGCACGAAAAATAGAGTGAGCATGGAAGCCAGAAACAGCAAAATTCCGGTCACAAAAAAAATAGGCCTGAAGCCGATCCATTCTGCCAGTAATCCGCCAATCAGCGGACCTAGAATTGTACCGGCGACATTACCGGATTGCATCGTTCCCATGGCCAAGCCCATCTTATCCTTCGGCGCGGTACCTGAAATCAGCGACACGGCTGCAGGGTTAAAGCCAGAGATGGTTCCGTTCAGGAGCCTAAGAGCCAGCAAGTGCCAAGGATGCGTCGCGAAGCCCATAAGGGCGATGACCAGCGCCATCCCGAAGCCGGAGCGCAGCACCATTACTTTGCGGCCATATTTATCGGCGAGCTTGCCCCACAGCGGCTGGAAGATGAAGGAGGTGGCGAAATTCGCCGCGAAGATCATCCCTGCCCAGATCCCGATGGCATGCTCTCCCTGCACATTCAGATCCCTTGCAAGGAACAAGGAGAGAAACGGAGTGACCATCGTCATTCCCGCGTTGACAAAGAACAACCCGAACCAGAGCACAATGAGGTTAACCTTCCATGACTTATTCAATGTGCTTCACTTCCTTTCTGCGTCATCCGGTTCGAAGTAAACAAGTTATTCCAGTATACCACAGTTAAAACTCTCCTCAGACTGTCCTGCAGCATTGTCGATATGTTGTCATGGGATCGACATGAATGAAGAGTCCGTGAGAATCACAGCGCGAATGTTGTGACTTGCTCTTAAAAAGGGCATAATAAAACTTAGTGAATTAAGTGATAGTTCAAAAAAACCAAAAGATGACTTTTTGAACAACCTCTCTAAGTGAACAGGAGGCCTGATCTAGTGGCTTATAATGACCGGTTTATCCGTGCCTGCTTCAAGCAGGAGGTGGATCGGCTCCCGGTATGGTACATGCGCCAAGCTGGGAGATACGATCCCGAATATCGACAAATCAAGGAAAAATATACCTTGCTTGAAATTTGCCAGCAGCCGGAGCTGGCGGCCGAAGTTACCCTGATGCCGGTGCGCAAGCTTGGGGTTGATGCAGCAATTTTGTATTCTGATATCATGAATCCGGTTGCATCGCTCGGTGTGGATTTTGATATTGTCAAAAATATTGGCCCGGTTATCGCCAATCCCATCTCCTCACGGCAGGACATTGAACGGTTGAAGCCTATTGATGTGCACAAGGATCTGCAGCATATTTTGGATACGATCTCCATCCTGGACCGGGAGCTTGATGTGCCATTAATTACATTTGCAGGCGCGCCGTTCACGATTGCAAGCTACTTAATTGAGGGACGTCCCTCCAAAAGCTATATCAAGACAAAGACTTTGATGTACAGTGATCCCGGGCTTTGGGACATGCTAATGAACAAGCTGGGAGATATGGTGATCACTTATTTAAGAGCGCATGTCGATAGCGGCGGCAAGGCTATCCAGCTGTTCGACAGTTGGGTTGGCGCACTTGCGCCTAAAGATTTTGAACGATATGTGGAGCCGGTAATTACTCGTATTTTTGCCGAACTTTCCGATTTGAATGTACCGAAAATTTATTTCCCGGGTGTTAGCTCCGGGGAGCTTCTTCCAAAGCTGACTTCTCTACAGACAGAGGTGATCGGACTGGATTGGCGTGTGTCGATTCGGGAAGGACGCAGACGAACAGAAGGCAAATATGCCATTCAAGGGAATCTGGATCCTTATCTTCTGACGGCTCCTATGGATGTGATCAAGCAGCATGCTAAACAAATTATCGATATGGGTCTAGAGACGCCGGGATACATATTCAATCTCGGACACGGATTATTCCCTGAAGCGTCGCTGGAGAAGCTTCAGGAGCTCACAGCTTATGTGCACGACTATTCCGCTGAAGTGCTTGCGAAGCGGAAGGCTTAGACGAACTTATAGAGTTACTTATTTAATTGAAGAGGTGAACGGAATTCGTGATGACAACAATCGGTGTATTGGTGATGTCTTACGGCACACCGGAAAGCATGGACCAAATTGAAGCATATTACACTCACATTCGTCGGGGCCATCCCCCAACGGAGGATCAGCTCAAGGAGCTGACCGATCGCTATGAAGCAATTGTCGGAGGTGTATTTCCGCTCCGGGCCAACACAGATAATCAGGTTGCCGCACTACAAGAAACGCTGAATCGAATGAACCCCTATCAGGACAAGCAATTTATCTGCTATCAGGGGCTAAAGCATGCTTCCCCGTTTATTGAGGATGGCGTTGAGGCAATGGCGAAGGACGGGATCAAGGAGGCGGTAGGCATTGTGCTGGCTCCGCATTACTCCGTAATGAGCATCGGGGGCTACATAAAACGTGCCGAGGCAAAAGCTGCCGAACACGGAATCGCCATGAAATTTGTGAAGAGCTATCATCTTCATCCGAAGCTGATCGAAGTCTTAGCCAAGCGCGTATCGGCCAAGCTGGAGCAATTCGTTGAAGCAGGAGCCTTACGGGATAAGGTACGGGTACTGTTCAGTGCTCACAGCTTGCCGGCTAAAATTCTCGAGATGGGAGACCCCTACCAGGATCAACTGCTGGAGACCTCCAGGGCTGTTGCAGAGAAGGCCGGGGTCACGTCCTGGCAGTTCACCTGGCAAAGCGCAGGGCGGACGGCAGAGCCGTGGCTTGGGCCGGATATCCTGGATACGCTGCGGGATTTGAGTCAGGAGCAGATCGAAGATGTGCTGGTTGCTCCGGTTGGCTTCGTATCGGATCATCTGGAGGTCCTGTATGATCTGGATATCGAGGCAAAGGCCATCGCCAAGGAGCTTGATATGAGATTGGAGCGAATTGATTCGTTAAATACGGATCCGCTGTATATGGAGACGCTTAGCGATTGTATTTTTTCAACATTCAAATCCTGAAGATGCTCTGAATGAACCCTTTGCTTTTGGCAGAGGGTTCTATTTATTTCAGGATAGCTGATATAATAAGATCAGATTTCGAATTGAAATGATTTCATGAAGCAATTTTCGTTGAAGGAGTATAAGGGATGTATCCACCGCGTTCTGAGAAAAGCAAGAAGAAGCAAGCAAATAAGAAAAGACGGCAGCGCCGAATATGGGTCTGGATTAATCTCGGCCTCATTTTTATGATTATTGTGCTGGCTTCCTACTTGTTTACGATGGATCGGCCTGCTGAGAATGGGGCAAGACAACCTGATCATTCGGTCCAGGAGCCGGGCGGATCAGTTACTCCGGAGCTTTCGGGGCCGGATGGAGAGACCGGGGAGAAGGATGCTTCCGAGGGGAAGGAATCCGAAAATGATCTTTCCGAGGAGACCCATCAGGAAGTCGATGCTTCGGAAGAGAATCCGGACTTGGAGTCAGCTACAAGTGAACAGGAGCGAGTGGTGATTTCCTTTGGCGGTGATACGTTGTTTTCCGGGAAGGTCGAGAACAAGCTTAAGCAAGAAGGCTATGACTATCCATACAAGCATGTTAAGGACCTGTTCCTTCAGGATGATCTGACTGTGCTCAATCTGGAAACCCCGGTAACGGAGGGGGGGACGCCTGAGGAAGAGAAGACCTATGTCTTTAAATCGCCGCCTGAAGCCCTTCCGGAAATGGTTCGGGCAGGGGTAGAGGCAGTGAATTTGGCAAACAACCACATTCTGGATCAAGGTGTGGAGGGGCTGTCGGATACGCTTGGGCATCTTTCGAAGGCTGGAGTGCTTCATGTCGGGGCTGGCCAGAACAGTAAAGAAGCCTTTGCACCCGTCTATGTTGAACGAAATGGCATTCGGATTGCATTATGCGGGTTCTCGCGGGTGATTCCGAAAAAAGAATGGGCAGCGGGTAAGGGACCTGGGGTTGCTGCAACCTACGACTCTACGCAAGCGGTAAAGACGATTCGGGAGGCGCGCGATCAGGCTGATCTGGTGCTAGTGGTCGTCCATTGGGGGAAAGAGCGGACCGTTGAGCTTGAGAAGCATCAGACCGAGCTTGCCCATGCATATATTGATGCCGGTGCAGATCTGGTCATCGGAGGGCACCCTCATGTACTCCAGGGGCTGGAGTCTTATAAGGGAAAATGGATTGCCTACAGTACAGGGAATTTTATTTTCACAAAATCGAATGATCCTAAGACCTGGGAGACGGCCGTGTTCCAGGCTTCCTGCAGCAAGGCTGGAGACTGTGATCTGAGGCTGGTTCCCTACAAAACAGAGGTAGGACAGCCGGTGCCGATGAATGAAGAGGAGCGTGCTCAGCTCTGGAGCGAGCTAGAAGCGATTTCTCCGGGAGTAAGAATAAAAGAATCGGGAGAGGTACACACAGGGGGCGGATAGAGATGCCGATACAATGCGTGGCACATCGGGGCTGCTCGGGAGCGGCCCCTGAGAATACGATGGCGGCGATCGAATTAGCTCTGTCGGATTCAAATGTGGCCTGGATCGAGGTGGATGTCCAATTATCGAGAGACGGAATTCCCTTTCTGATTCATGATTACACCTTGAATCGTACGACCAATGGCCGTGGGCCTGTGAAGGACTATACCTGGGAGCAATTGCTTGCGTTGGATGCGGGTAGCTGGAAATCAAAACAGTATGCGGGGGAGCGCTTGATATCTCTGGATGACTGTCTGGGGGCTATTCAAGGCCGATTGAAGGCCAATATCGAATTGAAGACGCAAGGGAATATGTATCCCGGACTGGAAGACAAGGTGATTGAGGTTATTAAAAAGCATCGCATGGAGCACGAAGTGGTGCTGACCAGCTTTGATTTGCGTTCGCTATCCAAAGTCAAGGAGAATACCAAGTCGGTGCGAACCGGACTGATTATTGATCAACTGCCGAAGGATTTGTTCTTGCGGCTGCAAATGCTGCAGTGCTCCTTTCTTTCGGTCAATTACAAAAGGCTCACCGCTGAAATGGCGGCTAAAGCGTCAAGACGCGGCCTGGATGTGATGGCATGGACGGTGGATCATGTGAAGGGCATGCGCCGTCTTGCAGGCTTGCATCCGGACTTGCTCATCTGTACGAATCGTCCGGAGCTATGGCCATTGGCTTTTAAGGCTCCGTATAATAAAAGTTAAAGGTTGAACTAAAGAGGCTGCTACCTAGACCAGCAGAAATATTAAGGAGTTATGAGACAAAGCGAACAACTAATTTAGTTAATGGGAGGAACAGATAATGGGCAATAAGATGATCTTGAATATATATTGTGTGGGGCGGAATTATCGTGCGCACGCGGAGGAACTCGGCAATGCGGTGCCTAAGGAGCCGATGATCTTTATGAAGCCGACCCATGCTGCTGTATCGATGAATGAGGGTGGATTGGAGCTTCCCGGGAACCGGGGAGAGATTCACTTTGAGACCGAGCTTGTGCTGCGGATTGCCCGGGATTATAAGCCGGGTATGAAGGTGGATGAACTCGTGGATGTGATGGCATTCGGAATTGACTTTACACTACGGGATGTGCAGAGCGAGCTCAAGAAGCAGGGGCATCCCTGGACGGCGGCCAAGGGCTTCCGGAACTCGGCGCCTTTAACGCCATATGTTGCATTTCCCGGTGTGGACGAGCTTGCCGAGAAGGATTTTACCTTGACTAAGAATGGTGAGCTGGTACAGCAAGGGAATGTTAGGAATATGCTTTTCCCGCTTCAGCAGATCGTTGATTATATAGCGGAGCGCTACGGGTTGGGCGAGGGGGATCTGATCTTTACCGGTACGCCGGAAGGAGTAGGACCGGTCTTCGCCGGAGACAAGCTGGAAATTGCCTACGGGGGCGAGGTGCTGGGTCGATGTGAAGTGCTGTCCGGCCCGTCCCGTTCATGATTTATTGGGGAATTGGGGCGCTCGGTGCCGCTTTGGTTGCAGGAATAGCCTACCGGAAGCAGTCTCTTTCTCTTTCCGGTATGGTGGCAGCCATATTGATGGGGACAGTCTATTTCGGCGCTGCACAGGGAACCTGGTTCTGGTTTGGACTTTTGCTGTTATTCTTTATAAGCTCCTCTATATTGTCCAAGGTAAAGGCCGAGCGCAAGCATGAGCTGGAGAAATCCTACGCCAAAACAGGGCGTCGTGATGCGGGACAAGTTTTCGCAAACGGCGGAGCAGGAATGGCCGCGTGTCTGGGTTATGCCTTATGGCCGGATCCATTTTGGGCCTATTTCGTACTGGGTACGCTAGCTGCGGTAACGGCGGATACCTGGGCGACGGAGCTGGGAGGGCTCAGCCGTCGTCAACCCAGATCGCTGCTTACCTGGAGACCGGTTCCCGCAGGAACTTCAGGCGGGGTATCCCTGCTTGGCAGCGGGGCTGCACTAATTGGAGCGCTGATGATCGGCGGAGCAGGCTGGCTGCTTCTGGCATGGCCGGAATGGGAAAGCTGGGCGGTCTGGCTTGGGCTAGGAGAAACAGTATCTGGCTGGATCGGCTCGTTCGGGCAGTTTGCCGGGGGGAGCCGGGAGGGTTCCGTGGCTCTTCCTATGGAGCTTTCGCTTGGAGAATGGTTGTTGATCGGCGGGACATCGGGATTTGCCGGAGCCTATGTCGATTCATTGCTTGGAGCTACCGTCCAGCGGATGTATCGCTGCCCGGTCTGTGACAAGCTGGTGGAGGTCGAAATGCATTGCGGCAAGCCTACGCTGCCGGATCGGGGCCTGGTCTGGATGAACAATGATGCCGTGAATATTCTCAGTGCGTTGACTGCAGGCTTGATTGCCGCCGGGATGGGATTATGGCTTGGCTAAGCAGGGCTTGTATAGAGTGATTTCAAGATGAATTTGGTGGAGCGGAAAGCGGGTTAATCATATGAACATAATGACAGCTGAACAATTAAGTAAGAGCTACGGTGAGAAAATCCTGTTTCAGGATGCCTCCTTTGGGATGGACGAATACGATAAGATCGGCGTAGTCGGGGTAAATGGGACAGGCAAGTCGACCTTTCTGCGGGTGCTCGCTGGTCTGGAGCAGGCTGATGCCGGCAAGGTAACGATCAATCGGGGAGTCCGAGTAGCTTTTCTGGCACAGAATCCGGAATTCGATCCGGATATGACGGTTCTGAGAGGAGTATTTCAAAACGGCGGTCCGGAGCATCAACTCGTATCGCAATATATGGAGGCGGTTGAGGAACTGGAGCTTCTGCCGACAGATGAAAGCTTGCAGACAAGAGTCAGCCGGTTAAGCCAGGAGATGGATCGTCTTGATGCATGGGGCCTGGAAAATGAGGCAAAGAGTATATTGACACGTCTGGGGATAGCTGATTTTTCCCGGAAAATGGGGGTGCTCTCAGGGGGACAGCGCAAGCGTGTTGCTCTGGCGTCGGCATTGATTCTGCCATCCGAGCTGCTCATTATGGACGAGCCAACGAACCACATCGACAACGAATCGGTGGCCTGGCTGGAGAGCTACCTTCAGAAGCGCCGAGGCGCGCTGCTGATTATTACGCATGACCGTTACTTCCTGGACCGGGTATGTAATGTCATGCTGGAGCTGGATCAGGGGCGTCTGTTCCGTTATGAAGCCAATTATAGCCGTTTTCTTGAATTAAAAAGCGAACGGGAGGAACGAGAGGCAGCCAGCGAACAGAAGCGGCAGAATCTGCTGCGGGGCGAGCTGGCCTGGATTCGTCGCGGCGCTCAGGCGCGCTCGACCAAGCAGAAGGCGCGAATTGAACGGTTCGAGAAGCTTCAAGGGATGAAGCCGGAGTATAAGAATGAGTCGCTGGATATTTCCGTAGCTTCCACCCGGTTGGGGCGCAAGATTGTAGAAATTGAGGGCATCCGTAAATCCGCCGGTGATCGGCTGCTGATCGACGGCTTAACCTATACAGCTGTGCCGGGAGACCGCGTTGGAATCGTAGGGCCGAATGGATACGGCAAATCGACCCTGCTCAACATGATCGCAGGACGAATTCAGCCTGAGGAAGGCGAAGTTGTATTGGGCCAGACCGTCAAGCTGGGATATTTTACGCAGGAGCATCAGGAGATGGATCCGAACCAGCGGGCCATTGAATATATTAAGGATGCCGCAGAGGTCGTTGAGACGGCCGATGGTACAAGAATAACGGCAGCACAGATGCTGGAGCGCTTCCTGTTCCCGCCCGCCTCGCAATGGACACCGATTTCCAAGCTTTCCGGAGGCGAGAAGCGTCGCCTTTATCTGCTTCGGATTTTGATGGAAGCTCCGAATGTACTGCTGCTCGACGAACCTACCAATGACCTCGATATCCAGACGCTGACGGTGCTGGAAGCCTATCTCGATGAGTTCACCGGTGCAGTCTTTGTCGTATCCCACGATCGGTATTTCCTGGACCGGACTGTAGACAAGCTAATGGTATTCGAAGGCAATGGCGTTGTCGCCGTGCATGTGGGAGATTACAGCGATTACGAGGAACGGATGAATGCGGCGGGCTCGGCGGCGAAGGACAATGCCGGAGGTGGCGCGGGCTCATCGGATAGAGCAAAAGGCAGCTCAGGCAATGGAACAGGGACCGGAAATGCTTCCGGCAGCACGAAGGACCCTGAAAGAGCGGAGAAGCTGAAATTCTCGTACAAGGAGCAAAGGGAATATGAGACCATCGACGCGGATGTGGAAGCGGCTGAGCAACGGCTTACCGATATCACGGAGCAAATGGCGCATGCTGCAAGCGATGCGATGCGGCTGCAGGAGCTGATGGTTGAACAGCAGCAGGCTGAGGCCGAGCTGGAGCGCCTGATGGAGCGCTGGGCATATCTCAGCGAACTGGCCGAGCGAATCGAGGCACAGAAGAACGGGTAAGGTTAAAAAGGGGAGAAGATACCGTCTTCAGCCCCTTTTTTCATGCAGATTTTTTGACACTGCCTGGGTTCTCACCCCCAGCTTTTTTCCCGATGATGGCATATGATTCAAGATTTTCACCAACTGCTCTTGCATATAAGCAGGAGGGTGGGCATAACCGCTCTCGATCCAATAGAAGATTAGGCCCAATAAGGCGTTCAAGGAATAGATGAACATCAATTCCTGATCCACATCGCCTTCCTCAAAACTCAATTCCTCTTTAAGAATTTGCTTCAGGGAAGTAAACATTTTCTTTCGCAGTGCAGGCAGCACGTCGCTTTTCGTTAAAATGGTATAGAAATCAGCATTGCGGGCAATATGATTGAAGATCATGACGGAATTGGCATGCAGATCATGCGGGCTGAACTCACTGACCTGTGCGTAAGGGGCTCGGAAGGATTGCAGCAGGTCGCCGATCTTTTCGCCGATCATGTCCTCCAGCAAATCTTCCTTAGTCGTGTAATTGGCATAGAACGTTCCCCGGTTATATCCGGCCAGGCCTACAATCTCAGTGATCGTAATGGCAGCAAACGGCTTGCGGGACATCAACTGGAGAAGCGCGCTGCGCATGGCCGTCATACTGCGGACAATTCTTGGATCACGCTTCACCTCAGCTTGCGGCATATTAGATCCCCCCTAACTACAAGATAATATACAGTTTCACTGAATTTGTTGATTAACGAACAATTCTGGAAAGTTTCGTGATTGTCAGGTTTTTATGTGACTTTTATACTTGAGTTATCCAATGACTTATCGAACATATGTTGATTTTATCATAATAGGAGGTTGTAGAACATGAAGCTATCAGGAAAAGTAGCTGTTGTCACAGGAGCTGCCTCAGGGATGGGAAAAGCGATTGCAGAGCTCTATGCTGCGGAAGGAGCCAAGGTTGTTGTTGCTGATCTAAGCGTGGAAAATGCCGGAAAGGTCGTTGAGGGTATTGAAGCCAAAGGCGGTACAGCCTTCGCAATTGCTTCCAATGTAGTCAAAGAAGAGGATGTTCAGCGCTTGATTGATGAGACGGTGAACCGTTATGGGACCGTAGATATTTTGGTAAACAACGCAGGAATTATGGATAATTTTGTCCCTGCAGGGGACCTGACAGATGAACTGTGGGAGAAGGTATTCGCGGTGAATACTACAGGCCCGATGCGCACCATCCGAAAAGTGCTCCCGCTCTTCACGGAGAAGAAGGCAGGCGTAATTGTGAATATCGCTTCTGCCGGAGGATTGTTCGGCTCCCGTGCGGGTGCTGCTTATACGGCCTCCAAGCATGCGGTGGTCGGATTAACCAAGAACGTTGGCTTCCAGTATGCCCAGTTGGGTATTCGCTGTAATGCGATTGCTCCCGGTGCGGTGCAGACGAACATTGGCGCGTCATTGACGTCGGTCAATCCGTTCGGTGCCGAACGCGCACAGGTTGGAATGGGAATCAATCCGGGGATGGGGCAGCCTGAGGATATAGCAAAGGTAGCATTATTCCTGGCTTCGGACGATTCCAGTTTCGTCAACGGAACTACGATTACGGCAGATGCGGGCTGGACAGCTTATTAACCCCAATAATATCACTCGATAAATAAAACGCCGTCCACCTACAGCTTGAACGCTTGTAGGCGGGCGGCATTTCTTCGTCTAGCATAGAACTCCGCTTGCGATCGACATCATGAGCTTGATCCGGTTGACCTGATTGACTTCACTGGCACCGGCGTCATAGTCAATCGCGGCGATGTTGGCGCGTGGATAGAGCTCCTTGAGCCCCTTGACCATGCCGCGTCCGGTAATATGGTTCGGCAGACAAGCGAACGGCTGGATGCATACAATGTTGTCGACGCCGTGATCCAGCAGCTCCATCATTTCGGCGGTAAGGAACCAGCCTTCTCCCATCTGATTACCGACCGAGAGCAGCCGGCTGGCCTTGTCGGCAAGAGTGTAGATGCTCTCCGGAGGTGTCAGGTAGCGGCTCTGTTCGAGCGCCTTCTTCACTGGTTTGCGATACATTTCCAGATAGCTGATGATCATCGGATTCATCAATCCAAGCATTTTGCTCTTGCCGAGCTGATCCGCTTTATATATCGGGTTGTATAGACAATAAAACATGAAGTCCAGGAAATCGGGCACGACCGCTTCGCCACCCTCTGCTTCAATGAGCTCGACCAGCTTGTTGTTGGCGTCCGGATGGAACTTGATCAGAATTTCGCCGACGATACCAACCCGGGGCTTGACGGCACCGGTAAGCGGGAGTGATTCGAACTCGGTGACCATAGCCTGAATGTATTCTTTGTATTGTCCGAAGGAGAATTTTGCCAGCGACTGCTTGCAGCGGTCCATCCATTTGCGAAACAGATCCAAGGTTGAACCGGCTCGCTGTTCATAGGGCCGGAACCGGTATAGGAGCCGCATCAGCAGGTCCCCGTAACAGGATGCGGCAATCAGGCGGTTAATCATGCGCAGGTTCAGCTTGAACCCGGGTTGATTTTCCAGGCCGGAGACATTCAGCGAAATGACCGGAATCTGCTCCAGTCTAGACTCTTTCAACGCCTTGCGGAGTAGGCCGATGTAGTTGGTCGCTCTGCAGCCGCCGCCCGTCTGGGTCAGGATGACGGCTGTGCGGTTCGGATCGTACTCCCCGCTCTTCAGGGCGGTCATGATCTGCCCGATCGTTACGATAGCCGGGTAACAGGCATCATTGTTGACGAGCTTAAGCCCCTCCTCCGTGGTCTCGCGGGTTGCCGCCTTCAGCACCTTCAGTCGATATCCGCCGTCCCGGAATACGGTCTCGAACAGCTCGAAATGAATGGGAGAGAGCTGTGGGGCAAGAATGGTGTAGTCCTCCCGCATTTCCCGCGTAAATACAGCCGGGGGAGGTGGGAGGATGACAGAGTCCAGCGGCAACTCGCTCCTGCAGCCGGCTTCTCTGTCCCGCATTGCGGCGAGCAGCGAACGAAGCCGGATTCTTGCTGCGCCCAGATTGCTGATCTCATCGACCTTAATCAGCGTAAAGGTCTTGCCGCGGCTCTCAAGAATCTCCTGAACCGCATCGGCGGTAATGGCATCAATACCGCAGCCGAAAGAGGTCAGCTGGACAAGCTCCAGCTGCTTCAGCTTGGAGACGGCATAGGCAGCTCGATACATCCGGCCGTGGTAGGTCCATTGATTGACGACAGGCAACGGATGCTCCACGTCGCCCAGATGACAAATGGCATCCTCCGTCAGCACGGCAAGCCCCATGCCGGTGACAAGCTCTGCAATCCCGTGGTTGATCTCAGGATCGACATGATAGGGATGGCCGCATAGAACGATGCCTTTACCGCCGGTCTGATTCAGATACGCCTGCGTATCCTCTCCTTGCTGCCGCAACTCCTCTCTCACTAGCCCAGCTTCCTGCCAGGCTGCATCAAAAGCTTGATTCAGTTCCTCCTTGGCAATCCCGTCAAATGTCTCCTGGAGCCGCTTGCGAAGCACGGCAGGGGAATCGAAGTTTAGAAAAGGGCTGATCAAGGGGATGCCCGATACCTTCAATGCATCTACATTCGTCCGGATGACCTCGGGATAGGAGGCGACGACGGGGCAATTGAAATGATTGTCAGCCGCTTCGTCTTCCTTTTTTTCATAAATGACTGCAGGATAGAATATCATATCAACCTTGCTGTTGATGAGACTCTGTACATGGCCGTGCGCGAGCTTGGCGGGATAGCAGACAGATTCCGACGGGATCGTCTCCATACCGCTTTCATAGAGCTTCTTGGAGGATTTGGGAGACAGCACGACCCGGTAGCCCAGTTTGGTAAAAAACGTATGCCAGAATGGATAGTTCTCGAACATATTAAGCACTCGGGGAATACCGACAGTTCCGCGATGAGCTTGTTCCGGCTCCAGGGAGCGGTAGTGGAATATCCGATCATATTTGTAGGCGACCAGATTGGGCAGCGTGTTCTTCTCTTTCTTCTGGGTGGCTCCACGCTCGCAGCGATTGCCGGTGACATGGAAGCTCTTGTCCGGGAACCGGCTGATCGTCAAGGCACAGTGATTGCTGCAAATCCCGCAGCGGGCGTGCGATACTTCGCAGCTGAAGCTGTCCAGCTCTGACTCCGGCAGCAGAGTGCTTGATCCTGTGCCCGAGTAACCGTCTCTGGCCATCAATGCACAGCCGTAAGCGCCCATCATACCTGCGATATCGGGACGAATGACCACGCGTCCGGTTAATTGCTCGAAGGCGCGAAGGACGGCGTCATTCAGGAAGGTTCCGCCCTGGACGATAATCCGCTTGCCCATTTCCTCGGGGTTGCGGATTTTAATGACCTTTTGCAGCGCGTTTTTTACCACAGAGTAGGCGAGGCCTGCAGACAGATCAGGCAGGGAGGCGCCTTCCTTTTGAACCTGCTTGACCTTGGAATTCATGAATACCGTACAGCGCGATCCCAGATCGACGGGTTGTCTGGATTCCAGGGCCTGAGCAGCGAACTCTGTAATAGAAAGCCCCAGTGCTGCCGCAAAGCTCTCCAGAAAGGAGCCGCAGCCGGCGGAGCAGGCTTCATTCAGCATCAGACTGTCAATGATGCCGCCGCGGATTTTGATGCATTTCATGTCCTGTCCGCCGATATCCAGAATGAAGTCGACATCCGGCAAAAAGAAAGAGGCCGCCTTGTAGTGGGCAACCGTCTCTACCTCGCCGCCATCGACACGGAACGCGGCTTTGACGAGCCCCTCGCCATAGCCGGTTACAACCGACCTGGCGATGTAGCAATCCGGCGGCAGCAACGCATAAATCTGCTTCAGCGCTTCACGCACAGAGCCAAGCGGGTTGCCCTTGTTACCGGCGTAATAGACATACAGGATTTGATCTTCTTGCCCGGTGAGCACTAGCTTGGTCGTAGTCGATCCTGCGTCGATACCGAAATAGCAGGGTCCCGAATAATGCGACAAGCTCATCACCTTCGCCGAGGCTTTGCCATGGCGTGTACGGAATGCTGCAAGCTCCTCTGAATCTTTGAAGAGGGGAGGGAGCTGTTGCCCCTTATCCTGCTTACGCAAGCGTTCAAAGGATACGCCAAGCAGTGACTGAAGCCAATCGTCCAGTCTGCGCGGCTCGCCGTCTTCCCCATGCAGCGCCGAGCCCAACGCCACAAAATACTGGCTTCGGTCGGGGAAGATGATCTCGTCCGCACGGAGATTCAGCGTTACGGCGAAGCGTTTCCTCAGCTCGGACAGATAGGTCAGCGGCCCTCCGAGAAAGGCAATCTTTCCCTTGATGGGACGGCCGCAGGCCAGACCGCTGATCGTTTGGTTCACGATGCTCTGGAAGATCGAAGCGGCAATGTCCTCACGCCGTGCGCCTTCGTTTAGAAGCGGCTGGACGTCAGTCTTTGCGAACACGCCGCAGCGCGAAGCGATCGGATAAATTGTGGCATGATGGCTGGACAGCTCGTTCAGACCCGCAGGATCCGTCTCTAATAGTGAGGCCATCTGATCGATAAAAGCGCCCGTTCCTCCTGCGCAGGCATTGTTCATGCGCTGTTCCATGCCGCCGCTGAAATAGATGATTTTTGCATCCTCACCGCCAAGCTCGATTGCCGTATCCGTTTCCGGGGCATATTGTTTGACAGCCTTGGTACAGGCAACCACCTCTTGCAGGAAGGGGATGCCTGCAAGGTCGGACAATGCCAGCCCGGAGGAACCGCTGATGCATACTGTAGCCTTGGTATCAGGATCGGGGAAGAGGGCATTTAATTGCTCCCAAAGCGTGAGTACGGAGCGGTGGACGTCGGAATAGTGACGGATATAATTCTCATGAACGATGGCTCCGTCCTGTATGGCGACCAGCTTCGCAGTTGTAGAGCCGATGTCAAGGCCTATGTGTAATAACTGCATATACTCACCTACTTCTTCCGTCTGAAGGAAATGCGGGCAGCTCTACCAGTTCTCCTGTGGGAGATAATTTATGCTGAATAAACTCGAGAGATTGCTGGAACATATTTAAATGCGACTTCGGAAAATCTGCTAGTACCATGCGAAATACATGATTTCGCTTGTCTATCATCGCATCCAGTGCAGCTTGACCTGCCGGAGTGATCCGCATCCAGCACACTCTCTTATCTTGCTTATCCTTGACCCGCATTAATAGACCTTCCTTAACAAGCTTGTTCACAGCAATCGTATTTGCTCCCGGGGAGAGACCGACCTCCTCAGCAATAGCCGAGATCGTGCAGGAACCGGCTCGAGAGACCATCAACAGGATGAAGAAGCGGCTTGGGACAATCGGCTCCCCATCGTTGAAAAAAAGCTTGCCTAGCTGATAAGCCATCGTCAGGGTGGATTCACAAATGTTCTCGACAATGTCTGAATGTTCTTCATGCTCCATGGGCGCACCACCTTCATTAAAGCTTAAGAATTAAGTTTTATACTAAAACCATATCAATGGGCAGGCTGAGAATTCTGTGTCATTTATTACATTCGCTTTGAACACAATCAAAAAAAGAAGGGGCGGAACAAAAGTAGAGCCATCTCAGGAGTAAATGCCAACGTTCCCTTCGTCGCAGTTTCGTGCAAGAGCGCAGCAGTATAAAAGCGGATTAGTGATTCTGCGTGTAGGGGGCAACGTGTGAAGTGTGCTTACGATCGCTGTTGTTCGCGGATTCCTTTGATTGAGTGAAATTTGAAATAGTAGGAATCCGCTCACAAAGGCGAACACTCCGTTTCTTCAGCACACTGCCCACTTATGCCCTTTTACGCAGTCTCTTTAATTCGGCTTTATAGGTGCCAAATGCACTATAGTGCTCATATAGCTGTCCATAAAGAGCTAATTGACAGCATCCTCGTATCCCTCGGTATTTGCTTACAGGCTCGTTCATCCGGCATATGAGGTACCGGATGACATTGCATTATAGGCAGTACTATGCAACATCGCGCCTCCATTGGAGGGGTGGCTGAATTACAACTAAGCCCGCAGAGTAAGGGCTATTCCAGCAGACTCTGCATATGCCGACCATGTGGGCATATGCTTACTACGCGCAAAATACAGCTCCCGGCGCGGTGTTTTGTATTGTGATGGCGAAGGGTAAAGTTGGAGGGAGGCTTGACTTGCATACAGTATCCTGGTTGCGTGCCGCAGGCGCAGGCTTATTGCAGCGCACTTGCAACGCAGCCATGTGCAAATTGCGCCTCGAAGTTGAACTGCAAAGGCGAAGTGATTAGGGCATAAGTGTGAAGTGTGCTGTAGAAGCGTCAGCGGTCGCCTTTGTGAGCGGATTTCTTCCTTATTAGAACTTAGTCCAATCATAGAAATCCGTGAACAACAGCGATCGTAGCAGCCCTTCACACGTTGTCCCTCTAACGCGCCTTTCGGTGTTTAACTGTCCTTGCTATGGCACACTTCCCTGCTGGACATGCCGTTACGTGTTATCTACGGTACAGCCTGATTAGTGAATAGCGATAATCTGCCTAAGCTCGCGGGCGTCGCCATATAGAGAGATCTCAGCGGAATTCAGTTGAGAGGAGCCATCACCGTCGAGGAAGATCCCTTCCTTTGCTCGATCCGGTGCAACTCCCTCTGTAATAGCGGCTCTGAATTCCTTGGCTGTACAGCGATCCGGCGTAACAATCAGCCACAACAGGCCGGAATCGTCATAGACTAATCCGGAGCGCAGGCGTTTCTCGTCCGGATAAGGCAAATGCTCCAGCTCCATCGCTGCTTCCCAACCGTCTTCATCGCCCAGATTCATGCTGATGCCTCCCTGGGCGAAGTAGCGGTTCCGGTCTGCAACCTCAAGCTCATCAGCAGAAGAGACGACCTGGACCGAAAATTGCTCTGCTGCTGTATCCCAGACCAGGGTGCCCCGCGCATATTTGGCGTTGAACCAGCCCGTTCCGTAACCGCCCGGCTGGCCTTTGACTGGAACATCGCCATTGACGGCAATGGACAGAACGCTATCCTGGTAGAAGAAGCCGCCGTTCATACCATAGATCCGATAATCACGCAAAGGACGATCCGCGGAGCGCAGTTCAATTTGCTCCGGCTGGACAGTCAGGGCATGGAGCGTGATCCCGGTTTCCTTCGAATGATAAGCAAGATAGGCGTAATTATGAGGGAGCAAGTTGCCTTTGGCCCAGAACAGCATGGCAAGTACGGCACAAGCTAGCAGAATAGCGGCTGCTAGTGCAGCCGCTATTCTGTGTCTAATGGTTCGATGAAGCCAATTATTCGGCGACATAAGCGGCAAGCAGGCGGGTCGTGTTAAAGATAGCCTGCTTATGGGTCCGTTCCATGGCATGTGAGGCGTGAACGCCCGGGCCGATTAATGCAGCCCGAATGTTATGTCCTGCCCGCAGGGCCGCAGAGGCGTCAGAGCCATAATACGGATAGATATCCACGGCATGAGGGATGTCCAGCGCCTTGGCAAGCTCAATGAGTCTGCCGGTCATCTCGTAATCGTAGGGACCGCTTGAATCCTTCGCACAGATGGACACATCGGTTTCCTTGCAGCTCAGATTATCGCCCATTGCTCCCATGTCGACGGCGATCATTTCATTTACGTCTTCAGGAATCCATGCGGCGCCGTGGCCGACCTCCTCAAAGTTGGAGATCAAGAATACAAGATCATGACGCGGAAGCCAGCCTTCGCGGCGGCTTGATTCCAGCAATCCAAACAACGCGGCGACACTGGCTTTGTCATCCAGATGGCGGGATTTTACCAATCCGCTGCTTGTAACGACAGGCCGGGCGTCAAAGGAAATGAAGTCGCCGACAGAGATCCCGAGCTTCAGCACGTCCTCTTTATTTTCAACAAGTTCATCAATCCGGACTTCCATATTGCTTTCTTCACGCTTGAACTCCCGAGCATCGCTGTACACATGAACGGAAGGGTGCGAAGACAGGATGGTTCCTGTATATACCTTTCCGCTCCGTGTATGAATCTGACAGTATTCATTCTCAATACTGTTCATCATGAACCCGCCGACCGAAGTAATTGCCAGCGTACCGTTGCCATTGACTGCACGAACCATGGCTCCAAGTGTGTCCACATGGGCACTGATAGCAATCCTGCGTGAGGAATCCTTGCCCTTCAGGGTAAGGATGGCTCCGCCTTTTTCATTTTGGAAAAAAGGAATGCTAAGCGCCTCGGCTTCCTCGCGGACGATTTGAATGACCTCCCGGGTAAAGCCGCTGGGGCTGGGAGTGTCGAGCAGCTTGACGAGCAGATCAAGGATATAGGATTCATTGGGTTGGATCTTCATTAGGCTAGTCCTCCTGCAATTGCATGTATTTATTGTTCTTGGGGATTTGACGGCTGTTCTTCAACAGCCTCTGCCGATTCGCTCTTAGGAGCATCGGACGCATTCTCAGCAGGCCAGACATAACCTGTGGCATCCTGGATATGTACAAGCTTTGCATTCAGGCGCTTCACTTCCCGTTGCAGGCGATATCCGCGGTAGATGCCGAAAGAGCCGACGATCAGGCCGCCCAGCAGTGTGGAGCCAAGGATGAGCAGGATTAACGGCAGGCTAACTGAACCGAATAGCAGATTCACCTGAACAGGATCGACATTGATAACGGCAAACACGGCAGTAATCAGAGCGAAGATCAGCGCAAGAATCAAGGACCATTGCATTTTCATATGAGGTAACACCTCCTTCTATCGACAGTATAAAATCCCTTGCCCATCTGGGCAAGGGATAGATTATACGGAACGAATAGCCCCGGCTGATTATTTGGTTAACTGCTCCATTTGCTCGATAATCTGCTCGAATACGCTCATCGCTTCGCGGATTGGCTGTGGAGAAGACATATCCACTCCAGCCTTGCTAAGAATATTGATGGAGTAATCGCTGCCGCCGCTCTTCAGGAAGCCGAGGTAACGGTCAACAGCCGGTTGGCCTTCCTCCAGAATTTGCTTCGAGAAGCTGGTTGCTGCCGAGAAGCCTGTAGCATATTTATAAACATAGAAGCTGGTGTAAAAGTGAGGAATCCGCGCCCATTCCATTTCAATATCCTGATCTACATGCATGCCCTCGCCATGATATTTCACGTTCAGATCATAGTAGATTTTGGACAAATCCTGCGGTGTTAGCGATTCCCCGCTCTCGGCGTGCTCATGCACAATTTTCTCGAACTCGGCAAACATGGTTTGCCGGAACACAGTTGTGCGGAATTGATCGGCATAATAGGTGAGCAGATACATTTTTTGCTTCGGATCGGTGGATTTCTTAAGGAGATAATCCATCAGCAAGGCCTCGTTTGTGGTCGAAGCAACCTCAGCCAGGAAAATCGTGTACTGCGCATCCCGGTAATCCAATGCCTCGTCAGAGAAATAGGAGTGCAGCGCATGGCCCATTTCATGGGCAAGGGTGAACATGCTGTTCAGGTTATCCTTATGGTTAAGCAGAACAAATGGGTGTGTACCGTAAGCGCCCCAACTGTAAGCGCCGGTCCTTTTGCCTTCATTTTCGTAAACATCAATCCACCGGTTATCGAAGCTGTCCTTCAGGACACCCAGGTAGTTGTCGCCAAGCGGTTTAAGACCATCCAGCACCATTTGCTTGGCCTCATCATATGTGATATCCCATTTGTATTCCTCAACGAGCGGAGCAAACAGGTCATACATATGCAGTTCGTCAACGCCAAGCAGTTTTTTGCGGAGATTCATATACCGGTGAAGCAGCGGCAGACTTTCGTGAATCGTATCGATCAGATTGGTGTAGACATCCTTAGGAATGTTATCTCCATAGAGATACATTTCCAAGACAGAAGGGTACTTGCGGACTTTGGAATAGAACATATTTTTGTTAACATTCGCATTCAGCGTTGCCGCGATCGTGTTCTTTTGCTTGGCATAGGTTTCATAGACGGCCTTGAATGCACGGCGCCGTACTTCGCGGTTCGGGTTCTCAAGGAATTGAATGTAGCTGCCGTGTGTCAGCTCAACCTCATTGCCGTTCTCATCCTTTATTTTCGGGAATTTGATGTCAGCATTGTTGATCATGCCGAAAATATGCTGTGGCGCTTGTGACAGATTGCCGACCTGGGCAAGCAGCGCCTCTTCGGTTTTGCTCAGCACATGGGCTTTTTCGCGTTTGATTTCCTGCAAGGTGAATTTATATCCGGCGAGGGTCGGGGATTCGATTAAAGCATCCAGTTCCTGCTCCGGAAGCGTCAAAATTTCCGGGGTAATAAAAGAGAGCGCTTCTCCGATTTCGACGTTTAGTTTCTTTGCCTTTTGCGATAAAGCTTGATATGTAGGGTTCGTGGTGTCCTGATCATGGCTCAGGTGAGCATAAACGTACAGGCGTTCCAGCTTCTCGGAGATCGTGTCCTCAAGTTCGAATACAGACTTGATCTTGTCCGCATCGGTCAGCTTGCCTTCATAATCAGCTGCTTTTTTCTTCAGTTCTTTGATTTCATCGTAGGCTTGATCCCATGCTTTCTGATCAGGATAAATATCCTCCAGCTTCCAGGTGTTTTCCGTTTTCGCTTCAGAACGTTTACTCAATGTACTCATGGGGCTGATCCTCCTTTGGATTAAATCATGGATTGGCGGTTGGTTGGTAGCCGGTAACCCGTGCGACGCTGCAGAGCTGGGGATTGAAGATACCAGCAGACTTAGCGCCAGCGGCAGGTGGCATAGACGCTGCAAAGGCATCAAGTTTGGAAATCTCCCTTCTCAACATGGCTGGAAACATTTCCTTATGATGCCCTGCGGCGGCTAATTTTAATTCACTTCGTGATCAAAAGATGGCTTTCAACCAGGCTCTAACCAAGGGTGAAGAAGCTGTAAATCATGAGGATAAATGCGGCCGAGATCATGACGATCGCGGCGATAGCGGATCCGCGCCTTAGCTTTGGCGGAATATTGTCCTTGGTCAGGATCAGGACGATTCCGAGCGCAAATGCGGAAATAATAAATACTAACAGGCTGGAACTCTGGTCCATTGAATTCGGCTCCATTCTTTATGGCTTTAGGGCTGCAAACCTTACACTTGCTTGAATGCTGCGATAATACTGTGCCATTCTTCTTCCTTGCCTGCATATTCTTCCTTAGGGAAACGCTGCTGTACCCAATGCATCAATGCGGGTCTGCTGAGAAAAGTATGGCTTTCCTCGCCCCACTGGTCGGAAATTTCGCGCAATACGATGTATTTTCCCTGCACCTCGACCGTCATCATGTTCCACTTGTCTTTTTTGTATATTTCGTGTTTCTTGATCATGTTCAACGACTCCGATCTGTACCATTCATATATGAAATATTTATGTAAAATGATAACCCAGCACATGAAGAAAGGCAAATCAAAGTCTTACCTAAAAGGGGCCAAATTCGGCACAAAATGACTATAGGCATTTTTTACGATAAATGTCACGTTGCAATGTTAAAAGGCATAGAGTATAATATGGTTATTCGTCAATGATGGCGATTATTTTTAGGAGGTTGTTCATTTGAAAGGTACAGTTAAATGGTTTAACGCAGAAAAAGGCTATGGCTTTATCCAGGTTGAAGGCGGCGAAGACGTATTCGTGCATTTCTCCGCAATTCAAGGCGACGGTTTCAAAACTCTAGAAGAAGGCCAAGCTGTTGAGTTCGAAATCACTGACGGCAACCGTGGTCCTCAAGCTGCTAACGTAATCAAATTATAAGATCACTTCCGGGTTACCGGATCACTTATAAAGTTTGGTTCCAGGCACATATTGAAAGACACAGCTCTTAGGGGCTGTGTTTTTTTGTGCGTAATCTTGCGTTACGGACATTTTGCCGGCTAAGCGAGCCAGGTTGATGAGACTAGAGTCGGTTGAGCCGTCCCGAGTGCACCCGCCGAGATGAGGTGCTGGCAGCGGTTCGCGAAATTTACGACCCTGCCGTTCATCGAGTTGTGAAATACCATGGGTCAGTAATAAACTAATTGCAAGCAAAAGAGCTCCGCAAACCTAAAATTTGCGGAGCTCTTTTTGTGCCCGAAAATGATTACGCCCACTGGACGATCTCTTCAATAGACTGTCTGGTCTTCAGTGGAGCTGTCTCCGCACGATAACCGAAGCCGGCCATAACTGATACTCCGAAGTGCTCAAGATCCAACAACCCGAGCTCAGAAAGCTTTTGCTCCACGCCTGCCCGGTTGAATCCTTCGATCGGACAAGAGTCGATTCCCATGGAAGCAGCAACGGTTAACATGTTCGCAAGGGCGATGTAGGTCTGTTTGCCGGCCCAATCGAACATGGCCCGATCACTTTCCAGAAGCTTGAAGCTCTCGCGCTGGAAACTCTCGAAGCTGCTTCGCTTCATGGCTGCTGTCGATTCAGGCAATTCTTGGACGCCGGTCAGCATATGGCTTATGTAGTCTGAATCGTACCGCATATCAGCCGATTTTCTTGCAAGCACAATGACGAAGTGGCTGGCTCCGTTGAAGCTGTTATGAGCTCCGCCTGCATGCGGCCGAAGCGCCTCGCGAAATTCTGGATTTTGAACAACTAACAACTTCCATGGCTCAAAGCCATAAGAGCTTGGCGACAGCCGAGCAGCTTCAAGGATGGACAAAAAGTCATTGTCAGAGATCCTCCTTGAAGAATCAAATTTTTTGCAGGCGTAGCGGAATTTTAGGGCGTCAAGAATGGGACTCGAGTTTGATTGGGTCATGAAATATCCTCCTAAAACTTACTTGTTTATTTTTGCTTGTCCAATTAACAAAGCAACGATATAGGCATAAGATATATAAATTTCAAGCGGAAGGAAGTCGCAAATGAGCTATCAACAAGGAATGCATCAGCAGAAAGTTCTATACCGTGCAGATGAAAGCTCAATCCAAAAGCTAAGGTCTATGCGAGAACATTTCCATCATATTTGCAGACATTATACGAATCAATATGTCAGAATTGAAACGATGGATGGACAAGTCTTTACAGGCAGGATTGTAAAATGCGATCGGGGGCTATTATACTTAGCTGTGCCCAATCATGGAACCCCGCGTGCTTTCTTTAATCCATTTTACAATCAAGACGAACTAATTCTCACGCTTGTTCTCTACGAATTGCTGGTTATTACTTTGTTATACACATAGCAGCAGCGTAAGAGCCTACTTTTGTAGGCTCCTTTTCATTTTAATCCAGTTATCTCAGAAGGTTCTCAAAACAATGACCAATAGAATGTAAAGCACCAAGATAACTGTAGTTGAGGTGTAAAAAGCGCCGCCAACATTACATTCGCTCATTCGTATCCCTCCTTCCGGATTCAACACTAATATATTTCCAATCCCGGAAGGAGTGAGTGTAGATGCCTATGCCAAGCCGCAATAATTATCTACATTTATTTCGACAAATCCTTGCGTTCTACCTCATGAACAGCAGGTGCCGGGGCGATTGTCGGCCGCGGCCCGCGAATCAAATATCTGCTGGCGAAGCCTATGCAGGCAAGCAGAGCAAAGCCTACGGCAATCATATAGAAGCGCTCGCGTCCGAACTGCTCAAAGGCCATCCCGCCAAACGTGCCGCTCAGCAGACCTGAGGCGCTGGACCAGGCGATGGTGAACAATGCCATGCCGGTTGCCCGGTATTCATCTGGAATCAGACGGGTCAGCATACGGATAGACGTTACATAGAAGACACCGAAGGACAGGCTGTGCAAGGTCTGTACGAGGATGATATCCAGGGCGGAATCAGCCAGACTGACGAGCAGGAAACGCGTGGCGAACATGAGACTGGCAAAGATCAGCAGAGGAAGGTCTTTAATCTTCTCGCCGTATATACTCAGAAGCAAAAAGATCGGAACTTCCGAAAGGGACGAAGCGAGCTGGGACCAGCCGATCATATCTTCACTCGCGCCAAGGTCGTTCAGGGCCACCGTCAGAAAGGCATCGTTCATTCGGACGGCAATCGCAAGTGAAAACACGCAGCCGAAGAACCAGAGCAGTTCCTTCTGCTTCAGAATTCCCCAGATTCCCGACATGTCCATTTTGGCAACAGGACTGCTCTGATCCTTCATAAACAAGGTGATCAGGAGCGCGATGCCTGCAATGCCGATTGTAACCCACATCGTACGCGATGAGCCGAGAAAGGATAATAAATATCCAATAAACAGCGCAAAAAAGGCGTAGCCAATCGATCCGAAAATCCGGATCGTGATAAAGTTTTTGTTCGCTCTTTTTGCCGCGTTGATGGCGAGTGTGTCAGACAACGGGAAGACGGGGTAGAAAAAGAAATAGAATATCGTAATCATCAGCACAATAACCGAGAAGGACGTAGAGACAGATAACACGGCACTCATTACAATTTCGCCCAATAGTAAAATAATCATAATTTTCTTAATCGTACGGAACTTATCGCTGGCAATGCTCCAGAGCAGATTTGCGACAATCGATATCATTGGGCCGAGCGCATATAACAAGCCGATCTGACTTTTAGAGAAGCCCAGCCCGGCATAAAAAAGCGGAAAGTAAGATGCCACAAGTACGCTTGTTCCGAAAATAGTAAAGCTAAAGGCTCTAAGCCTAGGAATCTCGGATTGGTTGGAATCGTTCATGTTCGGTTTCGAGCTCCATTCTTGTCTAATGATATGACTATCTAGAATCATGAAGACAAATCATCTAGAGTATAGCATACTAGTGCTTTCATTAGCTGTCTAAGTTATGACTGATATGGGGCCCGGAGCAGATTCGAAACCGGTTGAGCTTGTGACTTTGTTTATTTGTACAATTTGTGGGATCATATTATAATATAGAATGGTTTTTTAACGAATGTGATTACGATTAGAATCATGCAGCGGAGGCAGGACATTGATACAACTTGAGCAGCGGCGCAATCAGTTCCCGAGAGAACCCCTCTCCATGATGAACCGCGTATACCGGTATATACTGCCGGAGGTTCGTCATGAATTGAATAGCTGGAGGCGTTCAGCCGATCAGATTCCTGATCCCGAGCTGAGACGTCAGGCACTGGCCAGCATCAACACCAAGGAATTCCACTGTCAAGGTGGAGCGGTGTATGCAGCAGCCAATCTGGAGAGACGAGATGCGCTGATCCCGTTAATTGTTGCGTTTCAGACGATTAGTGATTATCTGGACAATCTTTGTGACCGAAGCACTTCGATGGATCAGAATGACTTCCGTCTTCTGCACCGGAGTATGCTGGATGCCGTACAGCCTGATGCCGAGCTTGTTGATTACTATGCACTACGCGAAGAACAGGATGATGGCGGGTATCTGAAACAACTGGTTATGACGTGCCGGAGTAACATTGCGAAATTACCTGGATTTGCGGCTGCACAGCCCTACATCATCGATTTAGTCAGTCTGTACAGCGATCTTCAGGTGTACAAGCATATTGACCCGAAGCTCCGTGAGGAGGCGCTCCTGAGCTGGTGGGAGCAGCATAAGCTGCGTACCCCCGAGCTGCGCTGGAATGAATTTGCGGCAGCGACAGGCTCGACGCTGGGCGTGTTCATGCTATTCCTTGCGGCTGGCAATGACAAGCTGGACGACAGCAGTGCCCAGACGATTCATCATGCCTATTTCCCGAATGTGTGCGGTTTACATATTATGCTTGACTATCTTATTGACCAGGCAGAGGATGAAATAGGCGGAGACTTGAATTTTTGCAGCTATTACGAGAATAGAGAAACTATGCTGGAACGGATTTCCTTTATAGTGGAAGGGGCCCGCCGGGATATCAAGAAGCTGCCCGCTTCTTCATTTCACCGGATGATCATAGAAGGATTGCTGGCGTTGTATTTATCGGATCCGAAGGTCAGCGAACAGCCTGAAATTCGCAGTGCGTCTAAGAGGTTGATGCGGCGAAGTCCTCTTATGCGGATCTTCTTCTTCGTCAATAGCGTCTGGATTCGAAAACACCTTTAAGAGGTAGTTCAAAAAGCTGGCTTTTTGAACTCGCACTTTATTAATCATTAGGAGGAATTATCATGTCAGCAGTGAAAAAGATTGCGGTTCTTACAAGTGGAGGAGATTCGCAGGGCATGAACGCAGCGGTTCGCGCTGTTGTTCGCAGCGGCTTGTTCTATGGGCTGGAGGTTTACGGGATTCAACGCGGTTACCAAGGTCTCCTGAACAACGATATCTTCGCCATGGACATTCGCAGCGTGGGAGATATCATTCAACGGGGCGGTACGATTCTCCAATCCGCCCGCTGTCTGGAGTTCAAGACACCGGAAGGCCAACAGAAGGGGGCAGAAATTCTGCGTGCCCGCGGGATTGACGGACTGGTCGTAATCGGCGGCGACGGCTCTTACCATGGCGCTGAGAAGCTGAGCAAGCTGGGAATCAAGACAATGGGTCTGCCTGGAACGATTGATAATGATATTTCCTTTACCGACTACACCATCGGTTTTGATACCGCGGTAAGCATCGTTGTCGATGCTGTTAATAAGCTTCGGGATACCATGTCTTCCCATGAACGGGCTTCCGTGGTTGAGGTAATGGGGCGTCATGCCGGAGATATTGCTCTCCATGCAGGATTGGCTTCGGGTGCGGAGACCATTCTTATTCCTGAAATGCCGTTTGATCTGAACGAAGTTGCAGACCGGATGAGACAGAACTTCGATAATGGCAAGAGACACAGCATCGTTATCGTTGCTGAAGGTGTTGGCAAGGGAGATGACGTGGTAGAAGCGATCAAGAAGCGTCAGCCTTCGCTGGAGCCGCGCGCAACGGTACTCGGCCACATTCAGCGCGGAGGATCGCCTACGCCGTTCGACCGTAACCTGGCAAGCCGCTTGGGCGACTTTGCAGTACGCAGCCTAATTGCAGGCGAGTCCAACAAGGCGTGCGGTATGATCGGCGGAGAGATGATTCTGACGGATATCGAGAAGGTCGTCTCAACCAAGAAAAAGTTCGATAAAGACTTGTACGAGTTAGCAGCCCGCTTGTCGCAATAATCCTAAATTCAAAAAGGCTGTGCCTCTGGCATGCATCTGCATACCGGCGGGCACAGTCTTTTTTTAGTGTCTGAAGATTGTTCTGTAGTAATCAGATTGGATTTGCCTGCATGCTCTTATCCTTTCTGCGCTGGATCAAGACAAGACGCTGCAGAAGCAGAATAGCTGCAACAGCCAGGCCGGAAATCAGACCGATCCAGTAACCATAAGGGCCAAGATCCGTCCATACGGACAGGGCATGACCTAGCGGCAAGCCGATGATCCAGTAAGCAAGCAGTGTAATCCAGAATGCGGGATTCACATCCTTATATCCGCGAAGCACGCCCTGAATCGGGGTTGCGATGGCATCGGAGATTTGGAAGAAGATGGCATAGACCAAAAAGTGCGTAGTCAGAAAGATGACTTCCGGCTTGTCCGAATACAAACCGGACACCTGCTCGCGCACAAGCATCAGAATTACGGCTGTAGCCAGAGAAAGACCGATGGCGATCCCGATGCCAAGCCGGGCATACTGTCTCGCATCCTTAAGACGCGAAGCCCCGGTCTCATAACCAACAAGGATCGTCAGTGCCATGCAGATGCTGAGCGGAATCATATACAACGTTGAAGCGAAGTTATTGGCTGCTTGATGGGCAGCGATCGTCAAGGTGTCATAGCGGCTCATGAGCAATGTGACCGCCGCAAAGACCGCAGTCTCAAAGAAGATGGCAAATCCCATCGGTACTCCGATTCGCAGGAGCTCCTTCCATTTGCTCAAGGAAATTCCGTGGAATTTGCGGAAGATTCCATACTCGGAAAAGGGCCGCATTTTATGGGCAATTCCCGCCGCAATCAGGAAGATGCACCAGTACGTGAAGGCGGTAGCAATTCCTGAGCCGATTCCTCCAAGGCGGGGAAAGCCGAGTCGGCCGAAAATCAGAATATATCCTGCTCCGACATTTAAAGGGAGAGAAATGAGCATGACAAGCATCGATATCCGGGTCTGTCCCAACGAATCAAAGAATGAACGAATGACGATGTATCCGAACAGGGGAATCGTCCCGGTTGATATAGCGGTCAAGAAATAAAGAGCAACATGGTGGACCTTCGGCTCCAGGTTCATGCTATTCAGCAGCGGTGTGACCGTGAAGCTTCCTGCAAGAATGACCAGGACGCTTACACCAAGAGCCAGCCACAGTGCTTGAAGGACGTGGTAGCCCACTTTATCCTTCCGGCCTGCTCCGATCAGCTGTGCGAGGATGGGCGTGATTCCCATCAGAATACCGCTTAACCCGGTCTGGACGGGAATCCAGATGCTGGAGCCAATGGCGGCACCGGCAAGATCCTCCGGACTTGCATGCCCGGACATCATCGTATCGAAAAAGGTCATGAGCGACAAGGTTACCTGGGTGACCAGAATCGGAATAAGGACAACGAGGAATTGGCGCAGCTTTTGACGTAAGGAATAGGTTTGTTTCATGGATTGCTATCTCCGTTTCTTCGTGCGAAAACCCGGGCAGGAGGCCCGGGTTGCATGCAAGCTGTTAGATTAACTTAAAGTATGAGTGCTGGAAACTGATCTTATTCGTATGCAACATCAGCGGTATAACGGTTATTGGCATTCCATAGCAGGTATTCATCGATATTCAAATCTTTGAGGGCGCGAATTTGTTCTTCTACTTCAAATTTGCCGTATTTCGTATAATGGCCTTTACCCAACCAACTGGCGGTGAAGTCCTGGATCCATGGCCTGATAATCGGCTTTTCTTCTCCAAGCGGATCAAGCTTCTTAATCGTGTCTTCAGACGCGCCTTTGATCGTCTGGTAAGGTGCGAGGTCCGGTTCCTTGGCTCCAAACCATCCGGTTGTGTAGTGGCTTGGATAGATCATTGGACAGATAATATCGACATGCTGGGATATCTTCACAAAATCCTGTCCGATCCCTTCGGCCGCCGGTACGGATGCAGCATAGCCGAAGATATCGACCGATACCTTCACGCCAAGCGGTTCCAGCTGTTCCCTGGCGTATTTCACGAACTCGGATACCGTGTCAATCCGGCTCAGCTCATTTTTATCATATTTCAGACTGTCGGCCCGCTTCTCGAAGCCTTCCGGGAACCGGACATAGTCGAACTGAATTTCCTTGAATCCGTGCTTGGCAGCTTCTCTGGCAACCTCGATATTATATTCCCATACATCCTTGTTGTAAGGATTAACGAAGCTGTCGCCTTTACTGTTCTCCCATACGGTTCCGTCCTTGTTCAGGAAGGATAACTCCGGGTTTTTCTTCGCAAGTATCGTATCTTTGAAGACAACAATTCTTGCGATTGGATAAATGTCGTGTTCATTAAGCTTGGTCATTAAACCATCTATATCTCCAATAAAGGGCTGCGGCTTGCCCAGCTCCTGAAGTGTGGCATTGTCTGTCTTATAGGTGATGTAGCCTGCGTCATCCTTGATGTCGATGACCATGGAATTCAGTTCGGTTGAATCGACCAAATCCAGCAGTGTGCTGAGGCGGGCTCCGCCTGCACTGTATGCAGTGACATAAATGCCTTTCACTTGGGGGGCTTCGGCTTGAACAATTACAGGATTCAATTCCGCGGGTGTCAGCGGATCGTTCAGCTTACCTTGTGCATAGTTTGCTTTGATCGTCTGCACAGATGTTTGCAGAATAGCCGGAAGTCTAGCGGCGTTTGGAGCCTCCGCCTGATCGCTCGGTGCGGCGCCTCCAGAGCCTGTCCCCAAGGCCAGAAGTAAAAGTGTCCATAGGATGTTCATCGTCTTCTCTCCCTTGTGTACGCTGACTTGATTATAGCTGATGCGTTATTTTCATAAAGAACATCTTTGTTACCATTGCTGACCTGATCTTTATCTTGTAATAATAAACCGATTGAGCTCTGAATAAACGGATTTCCCGATGGTAAATGCTCGCAGCCGATGCAGGTCATAATAAAAAGCCGTCTCTTCCGCTAAGCGGAAAAAACGGCTTCATGCAGACAAAAAAAGGTTAATGAAGCAGAGCCGAGTTCTGATGCTCGCAAATACTGAACTGAATAATCTCCATCGCATCTTCCGGTTCCAAAATGGTCAAACCATCTCGCAGGATGATCATGGAGTTGAGCTCCCGTTCGTTAAGGCATGCCAGCATATCCGGAAACCACTTCATGACGATACGTTCCAGCTTTACCGTTTCCATTTCCACAACCATCACCCTTTCCTCCAAGAATCATTCGTTACCGGAATCATTCCTAAAACAGAAAAAGCATTGAGCCTGTGAAAAAAGGCAATCGGATCGAAAATATGAAGTTGACGAAGGAACCGATTACTGTCAGTATATCACATTCGGAGCCAAAAAGAATCCTGCATCCCGGCCTAAAAGCAATACTACCTTCTGCGGAAGGAGCCCATTACGCCGACCGTCTGAACGATATTGACGAATGCGGCTGGATCCGTGGCCTTAATGATTTCCTTGAGTTCAATTAACTCATATCGGGTAGTAACTGTCATAAGCATATCCTTCTCTTTATGAGAAAAAGCGCCTTGCGTCTTCATTAGGGTTACACCTCTCGGCAGCTTCAACAGTTGTTCAAGCATGGCCTCAGTGTGCTCGGTAATGATGTAGAGAGTTATCTTCACATGATTGATGTAGACGTAGTCAAGCACCTTGCCTGTGATGTAGATCGAGATCATGGAGGCGAGAGCCAGGTTCCAGTTCCCATCCAGATAGCCCATGGCGAGAATGACTAAGCCATTCATGGCAACCATAATCTGGCCGATCGGGTAGTCCCGGAAGCGGGTGACGATGGAGCCGATAATATCAAAGCCTCCGGAGGAGCCGCCTACGCGAAAGGAAATACCGCTGCCGAAGCCGACAAGCACACCGCCAAAGGCTGCGGATAGCAAGGTGTCGGACGCAACCATCTTCTCTGGAATGACGGCCATCAGCAGGGTCACAGAGACAACGGACAGGATGCTGAGTCCAATGAACCGCTTGCCCAGCATGAACCAGCCTGCGATCAGGAGCGGCACATTATAGGCAAGATACATGGCATTAATATTGAAGGGAGTAAAGTAGCCTGTCAGCATGGCCAGACCGGAAACGCCGCCGCTGAGCAGATGATTCGGAACAAGGAACAAGTTGAATCCGGACGCGATACAAGCGGCTCCGATCATGACGATTACGCAGTTCCTGATTTCCTTTAACACAAATGTTCACCTCATTTAAATAAGAGTATCCCAACCTGCTTGCTAGTATTCTGGAATTGTTTTGTGCTATAATGTTTTAGATATTCTTGAGTAGAGATCTATTTCCTGTTTTCAAAACGGATTTACCTTCAGAAGTATTTATCGCACGCCAATCCATATGTAACTTTTAGGATGCGGTTGGACAGCCTAATTAACGTTTGAATGCTACTTAAGAATACAGTCAAGATGGTGGAAATGTCCACTATATAGAAGGAGTATGAACCTATTGAACACATTTACAGAATTCGGCCTAGAGCCTAAGGTGCTGCAAGCCATTACCGAACTCGGATTTGAAGAAGCAACCCCGATTCAAACCAAATCCATTCCGATCGCTATGACAGGCCGTGACTTGATCGGACAAGCTCAGACAGGTACAGGGAAGACCGCAGCCTTTGGACTGCCGCTGATTAACAAGATTTCCAAAGAGGAAGAACGCATCGTTGCGCTGATTATGACTCCGACCCGCGAGCTTGCTATCCAGGTTGCCGAGGAAATCGGCAAACTTGCCCGGTTTAAAGGAACCCGCTCCCTTCCGATTTACGGCGGTCAGGATATCGTCCGTCAGATCCGCGCGTTGAAGAAGAAGCCTCAGATTATTATTGGTACTCCGGGCCGCTTGCTGGACCACATTAACCGGAAGACGATCAAGCTTGATGATGTTCAGACCGTTGTTCTTGATGAAGCGGATGAAATGCTCGACATGGGCTTTATGGAGGATATTCAATCCATCCTGAAATTGGTGCCGGAAGAGCGTCAGACGATGCTATTTTCTGCTACGATGCCTTCGAATATCCAGCGCCTTGCCCAGCAGTTCCTGAAAAATCCGGAGCATGTATCAGTTATTCCTAAGCAAGTTAGCGCACCGCTGATCGATCAGGCTTACATTGAAGTTCAGGAACGCCAGAAATTTGATGCCCTGTCCCGTCTGCTTGACATGGAATCGCCGGAGCTTGCGATTGTATTTGGCCGGACGAAGCGCCGGGTGGATGAGCTGTCTGAAGCGCTGCAAAAACGCGGCTATTCCGCAGACGGTCTTCATGGCGACTTGTCGCAGAATCAGCGTGACAATGTTATGCGCAAATTCCGTGACGGCAGCATTGATGTTCTTGTAGCAACGGATGTCGCTGCGCGCGGTCTCGATGTCTCCGGCGTAACCCACGTCGTGAACTTCGACCTGCCGCAGGATCCGGAGAGCTATGTTCACCGGATCGGCCGTACAGGACGTGCCGGTAAAGAGGGCGTGGCTTGGTCGTTCGTTACGCCTCGTGAAATTGATCATCTTCATTTTATCGAACGTATTACCAGACATAAAATTGCCCGCAAGCCTTTGCCAAGCATCGCCGAAGCGATTGAAGGCAAGCAGCGCATTACGGCAGAGCGCCTGATCGAGCTTGTTGAAGGCGGAGAGCTTAACGAGTATAAAGGGATTGCGATCCAGCTTCTGGAGCAGTACGATTCGGTCAACCTGCTTGCAGCAGCCTTCAAGCTGATTACAGGTGAGAAGAATGAGAAGACCAATATTGAATTGACGCCAGAAGAGCCGATTCGTGTGAAGCGCCGGAATCCGGACATTCGCTCGAGCGGACGCAAGCCATCCGGCTACGGCAACCGTAACAGCGGTGGCGGCGGATATCGCCGTGACAACCGTGAAGGCGGCAATCGTGGCGGATACGGCAATAAAGGCGGTTACAGCAATAACAGAGAAGGTTACAACCGGGATGGAGGCCGTGATTCCTACCGTTCATCGGATCGGAAGCCGCGTACTTCGAACTATAACGGCGGGGATCGCCGTCCGGCAAAACGCGACGATCATTCCAGCGAATAAAGCATATGAAAAGGCTGTTTCCGGCATGAACTTCATGTCTGGAGACAGCCTTTGCTGTGTTAGGGGAGACCCGGTGAAATACCTTACCGGAGATGTCACATTGGGCGCTGGATTGCACTTATGTAATCATGATATAGTTAGAGTAGGATTTGGACAAATTTTTAACTTGCGGAGGGAGATTTATACTTGGAACCAAGAGGTATGATGGGCGGGTTTTATAAAGTCACAGAATGGATTATGAGAATTTCGGGCAGCAACCTGCTATGGATGCTATGCTCGCTGCCGTTCTTTTTCTTTCTTGTAATCAGATTGCAGGTACTGCAGATTTCGGAGCTGGAAGGAGAAACTGCAACCTTATATGCCATGGGAATTCTTGCGCCTTTCACTATTTTTCCCGCGACGGCTGCTCTGTTCACTGTCGTTCGTAAATGGGTAATGGGAGAGACGGATCTCGGTATTATCAAGCTGTTCTTCAGAGGCTACAAGGAGAATTACAAACAGAGTATGCTTGGAGGTATTTTCTATACTGCTCTGATTGTTATTATGTACTTTGCGTATTTCTTCTACATGAATGAGATGCAGAATCTCCAGGTCATAGGTATCATCATGCTGGTGCTTCTGGTTATCCTTTTACTGTCGCTGTTCAATTTCTTCTCTATCATGACACATCTATATATGTCTACGAAGGAAATTATCAAGAATGCGGTATTGCTTAGCATTATCAAGCCGTTTCGTCTATTGTCGACGGCTCTCTGCGTAGTCTTTCTGGGACTGATAACCTTTAGATTCACTTGGTTGATCATGTTCGGATTTGCCTCGCTGAGCGCACTTGTGGCTTTCTTCAATTTCTATAACGGGTATGCCAAGATTCAAGAAAAGGCTGAGAAGATGAGAGCCGCGGAAGAAGAAGGACAAGAAGGCGCGGATCCAGAGAATAAGGACGCAGAAGCAGTGATTGAACATGGAGAGATCAAGGAATTAACCGAAGGTGGCGAGCACAAGGATCGGAATTAATCATTGTTTTGAAAATGGTTACATTTTCCTTGTTCGCTAAGTTTACTTTTAGGAATGAAGGTTCTATAATGGATTTACGTCCTGCGATGTGCGTTTCGGTTCCAAGTTGTTTTGAACCAATGACGGTTGTCTCGGGAGACCAATATTGCTGCATGGCTGAAATGCCCTATCCATGTTGATGAGGGGACTTCAAAAGTGAAGTTGCGGTCACCCACCTGCGGGTGCAGGTTCGAGACAGTGAAACCGGACGGCATAGGCGGGTCTCAATCTTTATTGAAGAAAGCGCTGTAGTTGTCGTGAACAACGGCATCTGTTGCGCTTTTTTTGTTTTTTCGCCTCATGACTTGGCTTTTGTTTGCGTCCCAACAATGTTACACTATAAACAGGATGTACGTGCAGTTTTGAGGCGCTATACATAAAGGAGGAAGAACAGGTTGTCATTTAAGAGAACATTAGCAGGGATTTTCCGTAGCCAGGATGGAACGAGTGACCGGGCTAAATCACCTGAATTGAAGACCAGATATTATCAGATGTCCAAAGACAAGTTGTTTGATGAAGTGTCTGCGACCCTGAAGAAGATTCCGGGATACAAGGTGCTGCATGAGGTGCCGTCAGTCGGGGAGATTACACTGGAGAAGCGGACAAAATTCGGCCGGATCATGGATATCACCATTTCTATCGTTGCGACCGGTCCTATGCGCTGCGGTGTTGACATCTACTCGGCAACCCGCGGTTCTTTCGGGGATTTGGGGGCTAATTACCGCAATATCCTGCATTTGTTTGCTATGCTGGATAAGAAGCTGTCTTCCTACAAGGTTTCTTAATCGGAAAATCGAATATGCCCGATAGGGGATGCCCCCATGGATGTGATCCTGTTTTCAGCGATTCATACGACATGGAAGGCATCCTATTTTTTTTATCCTGTTTGCTATTTAGTGTTAAATATCATATTCGCTGAATTTCCAATAAAGGAAAATCGAGATAGTGATCTGCTTATTCAGATTATTTTGTAATGCTGAGGCAATGAACTTTAATTAGAGGAGTGAAAATATGAAATTCAGAGTGATTTCAATACCCCCGTTCAAGGCCGCATCGTCAGGAGTGGATCCGCATAATGATTTCTCGGAAAATGGGGTGCTCGGTAAGTTTGATGCCTATTTCTCCAAGCTCAGACCAAGACCGAGTGACAATTTCACTCCAAGAGACTTCTTGTATTTTGATGCGGAGCAGGGGGGATTGGTCTGGATTTACGCTCTGACGGACTATATGGATGCCGAAGAATATGAAGTTCTAGATTTTGATGGCGGATTTTATGTGACCTATCATTATAAAGATGGAGATTATGAAGAGAATGAGCGGCTGTATAAAGAAGCAATGACCTGGATCGAGGAATCGGATACCTTTGCCCTCGATATAAGAACGAACCACTACGCCATGGGCCATATTATCACGCCTCCGGAAATTATAAGAGCTACAGGATCCGCACAGATGGAAAGCTTCATCCCCATAAAGCTGAAGAAATAATAGTCTGATATATACCCAAAAAAAGCGAGAAGGAGACGGCTCCTTGCTCGCTTTTTCATGTACAGATTTCTTACGAGAGCAATTCTTTAACAGCAGCGATAGGCTGCTCATAATCTGGATGCTCGCCCATTTCATTCAGGACTTGCACATAGCGGATCGATTTCTTACGAGAGCAATTCTTTAACAGCAGCGATAGGCTGCTCATAATCTGGATGCTCGCCCATTTCATTCAGGACTTGCACATAGCGGATCGTATTGTCGCGGTCCAAGACAAAGACGGCACGATGATCCAGTGCAAATTCCTTGATCAAAACGCCGTACGCTTTGCCGAAGGAATTATCTTTGTAGTCGGATAAAGTAATGACCCGGTCCACGCCGGCCGCTCCGCACCAGCGGGCTTGCGCAAAGGGAAGGTCTGCGCTGACAGTGAGAATGACCACATCATCGCCGAGTGCTGCAGCTTCCTGATTGAAGCGGCGAGTCTGAGCATCACATACGCCGGTATCCAGTGAAGGAACGACGCTGATCAGCTTGATTTTGCCGACAAAATCCTGGAGGGTCACTTCCTCAAGGAGATTCTTATTCAGTCTGAAGTCTGGCGCCTGATCGCCAACCTTTAATTCAGGACCAACAAGGGTAATCGGATTACCTTTAAATGTTGCCACGCTACCGCGTTCTTGAGTCATTTGATTCTCCTCCTAAACATGAGATAATGGATTCAGCCTTCATTATAATCGTTTTAAATTGGGGTTGTCCAATTTGAAGGAAATTGAGGAGTTTACACAGTAAAGGAAGGATTGTATGATTTTTATTCGCTACGAGAACTGGAAGAGCTATTTACGCTATTACCCGGTAACCTGCCTGATCCTTGCGGCCAATATCGTGATGTTCTTCATCACCGTATTCAGCGGCGGATCTACGGACTCCTATGTACAGCTGAGATTCGGGGCTTTAACCAATGTAGAGCCCTTCGCCAGCGAATACTGGAGACTATTCTCTTCCATGTTTCTGCATCTGGGCTTCACTCATCTGTTCTCCAACAGCTTTGCGATTCTGGTGTTTGCTCCGCCGCTGGAGCGGCTTCTCGGGCACTGGAAATATGCGTTGTTGTATTTAGGCAGCGGCGTTATTGCTAATGTGATTAGCCTTGAAGTCTATCGGCAAACTCTGGAACCCCATCTGTCTGTAGGCGCATCTGGCGCAATCTACGGGGTTTACGGCGCCTTTTTGTATATAGCCCTGTTCCAACGGAATATGATGGATGAGAGCTCCAGGAAGACCCTTTACAGTATTTTAATGATCGGTATTGTCTTCAGTATCATGGTAGCACAAATTAACTGGATGGCGCATTTTGGCGGTCTGGTTGCGGGCTTCTTCCTGTACGGACTTATTATAAGACTGTTAAAACGGCGTTGAATGACCGGCTAAGCCATGGTAAATTAGAATTAATATGATTTGTAAGCCCTTACTCTGCCATTTCATGAGCTAATTCTGATGTTACGAACAGATGCGAATGGAGCGATCGGACTCGTGGAATTAAGACAATTGCAGTATTTTCTGAAGGTTGCCAGGAAGGAACATGTTACTCAAGCGGCGGAAGAGCTTCATGTGGCACAATCTGCTGTGAGCCGCCAGATTCATCAGTTGGAGCAGGAGCTTGGTGTGGATTTGTTCATGCAGAAAGGACGTAATTTATACCTGACTGCTGTAGGACAGTTATTTTGCAGCAGGGTTGAAGCCATTCTGAAGGATTTGGAGCGAGCGGTTAACGAGGTGCATGAATTTCTGGATCCGGAGCAGGGAGAGATCAGGCTTGGCTTTCCCAATAGCTTGGGCATTCACATGATTCCAAGTGTCGTAGCTGAGTTCAGGAAGCTGTATCCTAATGTGAAGTTTCGATTCAGGCAAGGAACTTATCCGACCTTGATTCGGGATGTGGTGTCCGGAGAGGTGGACTTGGCGTTCATATCGCCGTTTCCGGAAAATCATGACCAGGTGGTCGGCAATGTGGTGCTGACAGAGGAGCTGGTAGCCATTCTGCCGAATAATCATTCTTTAGCAGGGGAGCAGAGTATTAAGCTGAATCAATTAAAGGATGAGAAATTTATTCTGTTCAGTAAAGGCTACTCGCTTAGGCCGATCGTATGGCAGGCTTGTCAGGAGGCGGGCTTCACGCCCAAGATAGCCTTTGAAGGAGAGGAGACGGATACGATTCGCGGCTTGGTAGCCGCCGGTATGGGAGTCAGCTTGCTGCCGGAGATGGCGCTTTTTCAGAGCTTCTCTCTGCAGCCGAGCCGTGTAAGAATATCAGAACCGAAGGTGACACGAACCATCGGACTTATCCATCGGGCAGATGAAAAGCTTCCGCTCGTCGCGCAATCATTCAGAGCCTTTTTGCTCGAATATTTTGGACTTCAGATCGATACTCCGCCGAGTCAATGACCGGCGGCTTTTTTTATTGCTGTAAGTGCGCAGCAAAATAAATGCAGGCTTGAATAATGCTGCGTGCCGGGGGCAACGTGTGAAGTGTGCTTACGATCACTGTTGTTCGCGGATTTCTTTGATTGGACTAAGAAAGGGAGAAATCCGCTCACAAAGGCGAACGCTGTCGCTTCTTCAGCACACTTCACACTTATGCCCTTTCTACGCAGTCTTTTTAAAGCCCGGCTTTATCATGCCGAATGCACTTATGACAGCAAAAGCCGCTCGAATTGCTCGGCATGTATCTAGCTACAGGACTTGTTTATCCGGTATAAGGGTTCCGGATGAAGTATGCTTTACGCGCACCAATACGGTCATACCTACCTAATGGGGATCACACGTATGTAGCAAAAAAGGTTACTTTAAATTCATGAAAACTGGTAGAGTGGCGGATAAAATGAAATTTTTGCGCTTAAGGTTAACTAATTCGTAGGTTTTCATGTAGAGTGAGTGAAATTGGGAGTAAAACGGGATTGCCGATGAAGTAAAGACTCGAATGCCAGTCAGACAAGCGAAGTTAGGCGCAAGGTCGGGAGTATCGTGCGATCGGGCGCAAGTAGGCGCACGATATGCCATTGGTGCGTGTATAAAGCAAATCGCGCAAGCTGCGATACATGGGCGTATCGCAGCTTGCGCGATTTTTCCTGCTTGCATGCCGCAGGCGGCAAGCTTATTGCAATGTAGTATGCAGCAATGTAATGTGCAAGCTGTATACAGGTTGAACTACAAAAGCGCCGAAGTTAGGGCGAGAGTGTGAAATGAATCTGAAGAAGCGGAGCGTTCGCCTTTGTGAGTGGATTTCCCCCTTGTGAGAACTTAGTCCAATTAAAGAAATCCGTGAATAACAGCGATCGTAAGATCATTTCACACGGCTGCCCTCGCTACGTGCTAACTGCGGTTCAGCCTGAGAATTGCTTGTGCACGACATCCTGCTTGCATACCTTAATCCCGATTGTTCGTAAAGATGAGGACGTAGCGGAGCAGTTCCAGCAAGGACACCAATGCGGCCGCGACATAAGTCAATGCAGCTGAGTTCAGCACCTTGGCAACGCCGCGTTCTTCCGTCTGGCTAATGAAGCCCTGCTGGAGCATGATTTTACGGGCGCGGCTGCTTGCGTTAAATTCTACCGGCAGCGTAACCAGCTGGAACAATACGGCAGCCGAGAAGAAGATGATTCCGAGCCCGATCAAGTTGAATGCGCCGAACAGGAAGCCGGCGAGCAAGAGAAATGGAGCTACGCCTGAGGCGAAGTTGACAATCGGGAACATGCGGTGTCTGAGAACAAGCATTGGATAAGATTCTTTATGCTGAATAGCATGACCAACTTCGTGACAAGCCACGGATACAGCCGAGATCGAGTTCTCGTAGTAGACCGGTTCCGACAGACGTACGACCCGCTTGATCGGATCGTAATGGTCGGTCAGCGTGCCTCGTACAGGCTCAATCGGTACATCGTACAAGCCATTGGAGTCAAGCATGCGTCTGGCCGCTTGTTGTCCGGTGAGGCCGTACATATTAGGAACCTTAGCCCATTTTTTAAACGTGCCGGACACCCGGAATTGAGCCCAGAGCGAAAGTCCGAATGCTAGCAGTATTGGAATGATCATAACATCTGAGTACATTTTGCATTCCTCCGTCAAGTGATTATTAATTTTATGTCTGCAATATTTCTCAGCTAAAAGGACCTTGATTTAGAATAATACGCAAAGCCTCTATACAAGCCAGACTCTGCGGCATTAACTCGGCAAAAACCCGTTTAGCTTGATTAGGCGACATTTTGGAAATGATTGGTTGGAGCTCCTTCACCTCACGTTCCAGCTGCTGCATATGGATTTCCAGCGTACTAAGCTTTTCGGTTACTTCCTCGCCGGTTAACTTCTCCCACTGCTTTAGCTTTTCCCGGATTTCTTCAAGCGAGTACTTTTCCCGCTTCATTTCATTAATACGTGTCAGGCGAAGCAAGGTTTCAGAACTGTAAAGCCGGTAATTGGTCTGTGTCCTTGTCTCCGGACGGATCAGCCCAAGCTTGGTGTAGTAGTCTATGGTGCGCTCGCTCACCTCTGCCGCCTTCGCAAGTTCACCGATTCGATAGAGTTTTGCTACTCCAATCAGACCACTCCTTTCCCGTACATATGGATTGCTTACTATTGGATAATGATACAAAACTATAACCGTACAGTCAAACGTCATGCTTTCTAAAAATAAGCGACTTTAGAAATAAAATTAAAATATCTAACATACTGTGTTATGTTATTTATACTGCATGCTATATAATTTGCACTTTCTAGCTTTTTTCTGAAAAATCTATTGTGTTTTTAATGCTTTCAGCCATATAATCACCTTAACATTTTAAAATATGTTAGGAAACTTAACATTGAGGAGAGGGTCTTATGAAAAAGAAGTGGTTGTATGGTCTGTTACTGGCAATCGGAGCATTTGCTTTTCCGGTATCTGCATTTGCTGCAGAGGGAGAGGTCACCACTGCGGTGCTGGAGCTTGGATTAAATTCCTTATTTGTTTTTGTAGCAGCGATGTTGGTGTTCTTTATGCAAGCGGGCTTTGCTCTTCTGGAAGCCGGGACAGTGAGAATGAAGAACGCCGGACACGTCGCAGGCAAGACTGTGTTGACCCTCGGAATCACTGTCATTGTATGGTGGGCAATAGGGTTTGCATTTGCCTTTGGAGACGGCAACAGCTTTCTTGGAACAACAGGCTTCCTTTTTGGCGGTGAGAATGCCATTGGATCTTTCAGTGTATTTTCTGAAATCGGAGTTCCTTTGAATCTGATGTTTCTGTTTCAAATGGCCTTTGCTGCGGTATCGCTGGCAATCGCTTGCGGAGGGATGGCGGAACGGGCCAAACTTAGCGTATACATCGTATTCGGTGTACTGTTCGTAGGATTGATTTATCCGATCGTAGCACACTGGGTATGGGGTGGCGGCTGGCTTGGAGCGTTGGGGATGCAGGACTATGCCGGTTCTACTGTAGTTCATTTAACCGGTGCAACAGCCGCCTTGGTCGCAACAATCCTGTTGAAGCCGCGTCTTGGCAAGTACAATAAGGATGGCAAGCCGAACAGCATTCCCGGGCATAATCAGGTGTTGACGGTGCTTGGCGTCATTATTCTCTGGATTGGATGGTTTGGCTTTAATCCAGGCAGTGCATTGACACCACTTGGCGATGGATTCTTTGGTTATGTCCTGGTAACAACGAACCTCGCGGCTGCCGCAGGGGCAGTTGCCGCACTTCTGATCTCTTGGGCGGTTATGGGGAAATCGGATATTCCAAGCATGTTGAACGGTGTTCTGGCGGCGCTTGTAGCGATTACAGGTTCTTGTGCATTCGTTGATGCATGGGCTTCTATCGTCATTGGTGCGGTGGCTGGTGTCCTGACCTTCTTTACGGCAAGATGGTTTGAGCGTGCTGGAATCGATGATCCAATCTACGCATTCTCCGTCCACGGGATTGCCGGTGTATGGGGGGCGATCTCGACTGGCTTATTCGCTACTCCTGAGCTTGCAGAGACGACGGGAGTAGGTACAGCAGGCCTGTTCTATGGCGGCGGCTTGGGACAGCTTGGCGTGCAATTGCTGGGGGTTATCGGTACATTTGCCTTCGTACTGGCCGTGTCTTTCATTATTCTTGGCGGTATGAAGGTGCTGATGGGCCTGAGAGTGACAGAAGAAGAGGAAATGATGGGGCTGGATATCAGCGAGCATGGAACTTACGGCTATCCGGAGCAAATGAGTCTGCTTCATCAAGAGACTTCTTCTTCGGTAAAACCATCCGCCAACCACGTATCTTAACATAGAAAGGGAGCCGGCTTATGAGCTATGATACGGCCGCGAGCCATTCCAGCCTTCAAATGATCATGTCGGCTGCATCTCCAGAGACGTTGCGATCGGTTCGGATGCAAATGCAGGATGATCTCATGGATCAGTTTGCATCACTCCATATAGAGAAATGGAATCAAAGGGTCGGCGAAATGCATGATGCTGTCCTGAAGCAAGCCGTCGCATTGTGCGAGCAGCAGTTGGTTGAGGAGGGCTTCGGCTCTCCTCCTGCTGACTATGCTTTTGTTGTATTTGGCAGCGCCGGCAGAAGAGAACAGACATTGGGAAGTGATCAGGATAACGGATTCGTATTAGCTGATCACGATATAGAAGATGAGGAAGTGCATCGCTACTTTGCGCTATTCGGCCAGCGATTGTCGGCAATTCTTGAAATAGCGGGCTATCCCCCTTGTCCTGGAAATGTCATGGTTACGAACCCGCTGTGGAGAAAAACATCTCTTGAATGGTCCCGGCAGCTTGCTTCTTGGAGAAATGAACCGGGCTGGGAGCAGGTTCGCTATCTGATGATTGCGGCAGACCTTCGGCATATTTCCGGGAATCCCGATTTGACAGCTGAGGTCAGAAACGCAATGTATACGCTGTTTGAGCAGGAATCCAAGTTGCAGGAACCGTTCACTGCAGCCGTGCTTCGGAATACCCTCCGCCACAAAGCAGCATTAAATGTGCTAGGGCAGGTAATCACGGAGCAGGTCGGCGAGCATGCGGGCGAATTCGATGTGAAGTATGGGTTATATCTTCCTATTGTAAACGCGGTTCGCTATTTAGCCGTGGAATATGGCATCCAAGCATCCTCCACCATGGAACGCTTGTCCCAACTGAATCAATTGGATGCGGTTCCCTTTAGATGGGTGGAATCCTGTCAGACTGCCTTCCATGCGGCGCTTCGGTTTCGATCGATAACAGCTGTCAAGGCTGGAGAGGGAGAGCAGACCGGTTCAGGATACTTGCCGCAGAGCTTGCTTAAGCAAAAGGAAATACGCCAGGAGCTAAGAGAGGCGCTCAGCACGGTAAAGCTGATGTACAGGACGTTACAAAGGCAGCAAAGGTATAGAGAGAGGAAATGGCTATGAAGGAGCCTATGAAGGGAAACGGAGGATTTTGGGAGGCGTTAAGGGGAGGAGGGACGCCGCGCCTTGGGTCTATGCTTGGGGCGCCCAGCGCCCAGCAAATTGCCTTCGTAAGATCGCTGACGAAGGGACAACGGAGACCCGAGACATTGCATATCCCGCTTCATCAACTGAAAACCGCTGTGTTCGATCTGGAAACAACGGGCTTTCATTATCATTATGGGGATGAAATTATCTCTTTTGGAGCTGTTAAGGTTGATGGTAATCAACAGAGCGGCGAGGAGTTCTATTCGCTCTGCAAGCCGGCATGCTCTATCCCGGAGCGCATCGTAGAGTTAACGGGTATTACTCAGGAGATGATGCTGGATGCGCCGAGCTTGTTGCAGACGCTTCGGGATTTCATGTCATTTGTTGATGATAGGGTGCTCATTGCCCATGGCAGTGCTCATGACAAAGCATTTCTTGATGTTGCTCTCTGGAAGACAACGAAGGCGCATCTGGGCCACCGAGTGCTGGATACAATGATGATTGCCCAGAAGCTGGAGCCGGAGCGCAAGCTGTCTTCGCTGGATGACTGGCTTCGCGTGTATGGGGTGCCTTTGCTCCGCAGGCATCATGCCCTTGAGGATTCCAGAATGACTTCAGGCTTATGGATCTCGATGATTGAAAAATTGAGGGAGCGAGGGATAGTTACACTGGGCGATCTCTATGCATTTCTCAGTAAAACGTAATAGTTAAATTGTAAAAATTTTAAGAAACAGGGTACAATAGAATCAGAAGCTGAATTTTGCTTATGCTTAATAAAGGATAAGGAAGCTGATGATGAAAAGAAATACTTGGATATGGGTGATTGCATTCATCCTGCTGGCGGGCGTCGTATATGATCATGCCCAGGCTGGAAGAATTCCAGTCGCTGCTTGGGTGGACAAAATCACGGGGAAAGCAGCCGAGGAAGAACCTTCCTTAACAACGATGGCCGCGCAGTATGCGCTAAAGCCGGGTACGCCGGCACCTTCTTTCAGCTTGCCCGGTCTGGATGGAAGCCGCTATGAGGTGGGGGGAGCGAGAGATAAGGTGCTGCTGCTTAACTTTTGGGCTTCCTGGTGCGATCCGTGTAAGGAAGAGGCGCCTGATTTGGTGAGCCTAGCATCCCGCTACCAAGACAGCCTGGACTTATATGCAGTGAATGTAACATTGTACGATAAGCTTGAGCAAGTGGAGCAATTTGTGAAGGAGTACGGCTATACCTTTCCTGTGCTGCTTGATGAGGATGAGGAAATCTATAGAAAGTTCGGCGGGGTGGCATTTCCGACCAATGTGCTAATCGACAAGGACGGAATTATCCGGGATGTGATTGTAGGTACGTTAGCTCCGGACGAGCTGGAAGCGAAAATTAAGAAATGGATGTAATAAAAAAGGGTGTGCAGCGTGAATGAACTTATGCTGCACACCCTTATTGTTTGATTGTTAATGATTGACTAATCCTCGGGAATCGGACGATATGGCGACATAATCCTCACGCTTGGCCTGACCGAGCAGTGCATAACGCAAGCTGTCCACAAGGGCTTCCCAGCTCGCCTCAATGACATTGCCGGAGACCCCGACCGTGCTCCAGGAATTACCGAAGCTGCCTGATTCGATCAGAACCCGAACCTTGGAGGCTGTCGCATCCTTGTCATCCAGAACCCGCACCTTGTAATCGGAAAGATGGATATCCTTGAGACCCGGATAATACGTAATGAGCGCCTTACGGAGTGCATTATCCAGTGCATTGACCGGACCGTTGCCTTCAGCGGCGGTGAAGATGCTGGCCCCATCGATTTTTAGCTTGACGAATGCTTCGGAGGTGACAGGCCGTCCTGCTATTTTCTCTACCAGCATTTTAAAGGATTCAAACACGAACAGTTCCTTTAGATCACCGTTCGCTTCTCGAAGCAAAAGCTCCAGCGAAGCATCCGCGCCTTCGAATTGATAGCCCTCATGCTCCAGCTCCTTGATTCTGTCGATGACCTCTCTCGTGCTCTCCCGTTCCGGATCGATCTGAATCCCCATCTGCTGGGCTTTGGACAGAATATTGCTCTGGCCGGCCAGCTCAGATACCAGCACACGCTGGCGGTTACCGACCAATTCCGGGGCAATATGCTCGTAGGTTCTTGAATCCCGCAAGATCGCCGAGACGTGGATTCCTCCTTTATGAGCAAAGGCTGCGGAGCCGACATAAGGCTGATTAACCGGCATATACACATTGGCGATCTCGCTGATATAGCGCGCAGTGTTCGTAAGCTGCTGCAGCTGTTCCTCCTCAAGCACCTGATATCCAAGTTTGAGCTGAAGATTCGGGATGACCGAGCAAAGGTTGGCATTGCCGCACCGCTCGCCATAGCCGTTCATCGTACCTTGAATCTGCTCGGCACCGGCGCGCACCGCACTGATCGAGTTGGCGACTGCCAGCTCGCAGTCATTGTGAGTATGAATTCCAACACGGGCACTCGTTGCCTGCCCCTTCAGAACAGTCACAATATCATGCACCTCATGCGGCATCGTTCCGCCGTTGGTATCGCACATCACCAGCCAATCGGCGCCGGCCTCCTCGGCTTTACGCATGACCGAAAGAGCATACTCCGGATTTTTCTTATAGCCATCGAAGAAATGCTCCGCATCGAAGATCACTTCCAGTCCTTTGCGTTTCAAAAAGGCAATGGAGTCATAAATCATCGCCAGATTCTCTTCCAGGGAAGTCTGAAGCGCGGTATGCACATGGAAGTCCCATGACTTGCCGACTAGGGTAGCGACCGAGACGCCGGAGTCAATAATCCTGGCCAGGTTAGAGTCATGCTCAGCCAAGCTATCCTTCCTGCGGGTACTGCCAAAGGCTGTGATTTTGGCATTCAGCTTGTAATCCCGGATGCGCTTAAAGAACTCAATGTCCTTATTGTTGCTTCCGGGAATTCCGCCTTCAATGTAATGAACACCTAAATCATCCAGCTTCTTGGCGATTTTGAGCTTATCGTCGGCGGAAAGGCTGATGCCCTCACCCTGGGTGCCGTCTCTCAAGGTTGTATCGAAGATGGATAATGCCTTTGTCATGTTGGAATAGATCCCCCTTTGGATGTCTGTTAGTATAAGGCCCGATTTGTATAATTTCATATTATAGCATTTAATTTTTTAAATGTAACACGCTTTTTGGGATTTTATATAGGGGTTATTGACCCCATTTCCTGCCCGGAGGTATGCTGATACTATGAGTACATGTTCAAAAAGTCAGCTTTTCAGCACCGAGAAGGTTGCGAGAACCTGAAGAAGGAGGAACGGAGTGTAGGCAGAACCTACATTAGCGAAATGCTTCCAAAGGAAGCATCCCTCGTAAGCATCCGCTTGGACTTCGAGGGTGAACGCAAGATTCGACGCCGAATCAACCCCTTGGAACACTTCGTGATCAAAAGCTGACTTTTTGAATATGAGAACAATACGAAGGGCGGTCTCGGAACCTGTGGAAGGTACAGTTGATGAATATTATCCGTCTCGGGGAAGAGTTGTGCTTCATATTGATATGAACGCATTTTATTGCTCGGTGCATGAGGCGGATGAACCGGAAAAATATAAAGGGATCCCTACAGCGGTAGCCGGAAGCGTGGAGCTGCGAAAGGGCGTAATTGTCACTTGCTCCTATGCCGCCCGCAGGCTGGGTGTGTCTACAGGAATGACGGTGAGCCAGGGGCTGAAGAAATGCCCGAAGCTGGTTGTGATCCAGCCTGACTTCCATTTATATCGGAAGTATTCCCGGGCCTTCATGGATATTGCATACAGTTATTCGCCATTGCTGCAGGCGGTTTCTATTGATGAATGCTATCTGGACATTACCGGCTCCAGACAATTCGGAACGCCTCTGGATATCGCGCGCGAAATCCAGACACGAATCAGGGAAGAGCTGGGACTTCCTTGCTCCATTGGAATTGCGCCGAACAAGCTTCTTGCGAAGATGGCCTCAGATATGAAGAAGCCGAACGGGCTTACCGTATTGCGGATCAGAGACGTGCCGGAAATCCTTTGGAACAGACCTTGCCAGGAAATGTTCGGTATCGGCAGGAAGACGGCCGAGAAGCTGAAAACACTCCGGATTCATACGATCGGCCAATTGGCAGCGGCGGATGAGGACATGTTGGTTCAGCGGTTCGGCATTGCCGGAAGCTGGATGAAGCAGGCTGCCAACGGGCTTGATGATTCTCCGGTTAAAGATGACCGGGAGAAGAATAAGTCTGTCGGTCATACCACCACCCTTCCGAAGGATTTGACTGATATTCAAGATATCCATCGGGTGTTTCTGAATCTTGCGGACCAGGTAACGCGCAGGCTGCGCAGACAAGTGATGATGGCGCAGACGGTTCAGATTACAATAAGAACTCCCGATATGCGGACCATTACGCGTTCCAAGAGCCTGGAGACGGTGACTGACCGAATGGACGAAGTATACCGAGAGGCATGCGACTTGTACCATAAGCACTGGAAAAGCGAGCGGCCGGTACGGCTTCTTGGCATCACTTTACAAAATCTTGTTGATAAAGAAGAATCTGCTCTTCAACTGGATTTGTTTGATTATAGCGAGCAGCCCAAGAAAGAAGCGCTAACCAAGACGATGGATTTGCTGCGGGATAAATTTGGTGAAAGTGCCGTATTAACCGCAGGCATGCTGACCGAAGATCCCTCCGCCCTGATTCGGAATCATAAGATTCGGGGTACTTCGTTACAGAGGGATTTTCTGAAGGAGCCTGGGGAATAATCAAGGAATCTTGCTTTTTAGGAATAGGAATGATGTGGAAATTGCATTGAAATCAAACGTTTTTTATATTATATTGAACTTGGTCACAAACTAAGCACCGGACTTGTTCCGTTTATTCAGGAGGCAGATTATATGGCTAAATATACGTGGGTAGAGAAGGATACTTGCATTGCATGCGGCGCATGCGGCGCAACGGCACCGGATATTTACGATTACGATGATGAGGGGCTGGCAGAAGTCATTTTCGAGAATGACGGCAACCGCGGCGTAACGGAAATTCCGGAGGATATGTTCGAAGATCTTCAAGATGCTTGCGACGGCTGTCCTACTGACTCTATCAAAATTGCAGATAGCCCGTTTAACAAAGAAGGCTGATTGCTTGAGCCATTCCTAAATCATACCAGCAAAATCCCCTGCATGAATTTGCGGGGGATTTTTGTTCATAAGCAGACTTTTTGCTGCCGATATACATATATAGCTGGTTTACAATTCGGTGAAGCATGGAGGTCAAAATGAATAACTCCTCTTATCTGAAAAAATATGTACGTAATCATCCCGACAATAAAATGGCCTGGTATTTACTGGGCAAAGAATATGAAGCATCCGGACAGGAGGGGAAGGCCCACTACTGTTACATTCAGGCTGGGAGCGTATATGAAGCGTTCGAGGCGAGTAAGGTGCCTGCTGACCTGTGGCAAGAGTATCAGGAGAATTTGCTCCAGGAATCGAAGCGCAAGGAGAAAAACAAGCGGCGATGGAGAAGGGCTATTCTTGCACTTATGATCTTCCTGCTTGCCACGCTGCCTCAGGTGCAAGCACCGGGCAGAACAGCGCCAGCGTCTGCGGATCTGGTGGATACAACCCCCTTGCCGGTACAGGAAGAGGATGAAGCAGATGCAGTGGTCGAACCCGAGGAGCAAGTGGTTGTTTCTGTGCCTGGTTATACTGCGCAGCGATATTTCAATGACCCTTCATCGAGGAAAGCAGGCCTGGCAAGCTTACTGGAAGAAGGTCAGAAGGAGACGAGCACAAGTCTTTCCGGTCAGCAGGCGGTGCTGGGAATGGACACTGCGGGCGTATGGGCGCTCTGGTCAAGAAGCATGCCTGTTGTCTACGCAATCGACAAGTATCCTGACCAAGGGAAGATTACCGTCCAGTCATTTGATCCGGAAGCTTGTGACTGTGATCCTCCAGAGCCTGGACAATTGCAGACCGATGCTCCCGATTGGATTGAACGTCAAGAATCGCTGGCTGTGCTGATGTCGGCCATGAGGCATTTTAAGCAGAGCAAGGGAGAATGGCCGGAACAGCTGAGTGATCTGACAGGGGAATTCCCCGGCAACTGGCTTGCCGGCAGCGATGCGATCATGGAGCAGGCCTTTATTCCGTTGCTAGTAGAGCTGAAGGGTTCATCCGGAAGTTTCGGAGAAGCGGATGGAGACGGGGCAAGCACGGAGACAGGTAATGGTTCAGGGCAAGGCACGGCTCTATTGGCTGGGGAGCCTTTCTTCACGGAACCGATCGAGGTGCTTGTGGATACGTCTAGCCATCAGCTTGCCGTGGTGAGCGGGAAGACGATTCTGCGGACTTACAAGGTGGGATTGGGTGGAACGAGAACGCCGGAAGGCTCTTTCCAAATATCAGATAAAGTGGTGAATCCAAACGGCAGGGATAATGGGGAGTTTGGGAGCAGAGGGATGCAGCTCTCGGATACCGATTATGCGATCCATGGTACGGATGATCCGGACAGTATCGGCAAGGATGAATCCTTGGGCTGTATCCGCATGGACAAAGAGGACGTGGAGGAATTATTCGATATGATTCCGAAGGGAACCAAGGTAACGATTAAGAAGGGGATTCTTCCAAAGCTGGAGCCGCAGCATGAACAGCGTTTTGAGCTTAAGCACCGCCAGAATCAGACCAATCCCCATCGGACGTATCGTTGGTTGAATTAGAGTTCAAAAGCTAACCCTTAAAGGAAGATAATAATCAGCGATACGACGACGATCAGGGCGGCAGTGATGGAACCTGTCCAAATAAGTGCTCTCTTGTTGACTTGTTGCTGGTTCTTGTGCTGGATAGCCGGTGCCTTGCGTTTGGTTGACATAGCGATTCCCCTCTCTTTGGATACGGTTATAATACGGTTATCTTGATCTTTCTTAGCCTTATTGTAATGGCTTTCACAACAAATTTCCATACACGGAAAAGAAGAATCTGACAGGTGTGAACTTTTCTTTTCCAGCGGAAACCGCTAAACTGAATATGGAGTGAAGTTCGAACTAGATCGGAGTGTGTGTCGAGTGCTGTATCGCCGTTTGGGGAAACCTATATTTTTTAAACTGGATCCGGAGCAAGCCCATCATTTGGTGATCGGCGGATTACATAGATCAGCTCAAATTCCCGGAATGATTCCTCTTCTTCGTAAAATGTACGGCATTTCTGGAGATTCCCGAATGTCGAGCCGCTTGTTCGGAGTGGACTTTCCTTCTCCGATCGGCCTGGCTGCCGGTCTGGATAAAAATGCAGAAGCCGTGAAGGGCTTCTCGTCGATCGGATTTGGCTTCATGGAGGTCGGCACCGTCACGCCGCTTGCACAGCCCGGGAACCCTAAGCCCCGACTGTTCAGGCTTCCTTCGGATGAGGCGCTGATCAATCGGATGGGATTCAATAATCTGGGAGCCGAAGAGATGGCCAAGCGGCTTGCCGCCCTGAAATTCAGGCCTATTCCGATCGGAGTCAATATCGGTAAGAATAAAGCCACACCGAATGAAGAAGCGCATTTGGATTACAAGAAGTGCATCGCGGCACTGTACCCTTATGCTGATTTTTTTGTCGTTAATATTAGCTCTCCAAATACACCTGATCTGCGCAACCTGCAGCATGGAAACGAGCTGGCTCTTCTGCTTGAAGCGGTTATGGATGAAATGAAGAGTCAGGCTGAACAATGCGGGACACAGAAGGCCGTGCTGGTCAAGATTGCTCCGGATGTCAGCCAGCAGGAACTGGAATATATGATCGATACGATTTCCAGAAGCGGAGTGTCCGGCGTAATTGCTACCAATACTACGCTTGCAAGGGATGGGCTCAGTCATGCTCATGCCGGTGAGACAGGCGGACTTAGTGGAAAGCCGCTCCAGAAGAAATCGACGGAGATGATCTCCCAAATATATAAGCAGACGGACGGGAAGCTGCCGATCATTGGTTCGGGCGGGATTTTTACGGCAGAGGATGCTTATAAGAAGATTAAGGCAGGCGCGAGCCTGATCGAAATTTATACGGCATTGATCTATGAAGGGCCGGAAATTAATCGCAAGTTGTATCGTCAGTTAGGGGAACTGCTTCGTAAAGACGGTTACAGGCATATCTCCGAGGCCATTGGAGCCGATCATCGCTGACGCTGAGAGAAGACAGGAGGCACAACAGAAATGGACAGTAGAGATTGGGGAACCTTTTTGCTTCCATATGAACAAGCAGTAGAAGAATTGAAAGTAAAGTTCAAGACGATGCGCTCCGAGCTCAAAAAGCTGGAGGAATATTCGCCGATCGAATTCGTCACCGGCAGAGTCAAGAAGATATCCAGCATTCTGGATAAGTCGAAGAGGCTCCAGGTGCCGATGAGTGAATTGGAGACGGGAATCGAGGATATTGCGGGCATCCGCATCATGTGCCAATTTGTGGAGGATATCCGCAGAGTAGCGGAGTATATTCGGACGCGGAAGGACCTCAGGGTTGTCTATGAGAAGGATTATATTACGAATTACAAGGACAGCGGTTATCGAAGCTTCCATATGATTATCGAATACCCCGTTCAGACATCGCTTGGTCAAAAACACGTTCTGGCCGAGATTCAGATCCGTACACTGGCCATGAACTTTTGGGCAACCATCGAGCATTCTCTGAATTATAAATATAAAGAGAGCCTCCCGGATGAGATGAGAAAGCGCCTGAAGAAGGCGGCGGAAGCGGCTTTCGTACTCGACAATGAGATGTCCAGTATCCGGCAGGAGATATTGATTGCCCAGAAGAGCTTCGAGGATGATTCCAATATTGTATCCAAGCTGCTTATGAGCATCCATCAGCTGTACTTTTTCCACCTTGTCACAGAAGCCATTGAAGCGCAGGAAAAGTTCAACATTCTGTGGGAGAATCACGATATGGAAGGAATGAAGGAGCAACTGGCTGAGGTCAAGGCGCTGATCAAATCGAAGAAAACAGTGGAGGAGCCCGGGGATGAGCTATGAGCCGCTATACGTGGCGTATCTGATCTATTTCAATCGGGACCAGGACTACTTCGAATGCCATGAGGTTCTGGAGGAGCTATGGCTGGAGCAGGACAAAGATCCTTTATATAAAGGACTGCTTCAGGTTGCGGTAGGTCTCTATCATTTTCGGAACGGCAACATCATCGGCGGGAGAAAAATGCTTCACTCGGCTATGGAGAGGTTAGGCCCTTATCCGGCAACGTGTCTGGGGATTGATCTGGGCAAGCTTCGCCAATCGGTCCTCGAATATGTCCGAAAGCTCGATGATTTCGAGACGGCTCCGTTCGAGTACTATGATCTGCACATCGAGCTGCTTGATCAGGAACTGATTCAGGCTGTAGAGACTGCAGCCGCAGAACTGGCCCCCAATATCCCCCAGCGTCGAGGTCCGCAGCGGGGAGCCAAGCATGAAGCTCGGGAAGCGGCCAAACAGCGGAAGGAATGAATAAGGATGCAGCTTGCCCGCAGGGCGGGCTGCATTTTATGTTATAATATCGGAGGGCCGGGACAAGGTCCAGAACAATTAGAAATGGATGGGATGCGATGCGATGGCGCTGCAATTGCCGCTAGAATTCGTCAACAAAATGAACTCCCTTTTGGGAGAAGAAGAATTTCAACTATTTTTGTCTTCGTACGATAAACCGCGATTTGCCGGTATCCGGGTAAACACACTAAAGATCAGTGTGGATGATTTTCGTAAGCTGTCTCCTTTTGAACTTCGCAGTATACCTTGGTGTGAATCTGGATTTTATGTCGATGAAGGATTGAAACCGGGCAAGCATCCGTACTATCATGCAGGCCTGTATTATATTCAGGAGCCGAGTGCGATGGCGCCGGCAGAGGTACTGGATATTCAACCCGGGGACCGAGTGCTGGATTTGTGCGCCGCACCAGGCGGCAAGTCGACTCAGATTGCAGCCAGGCTACAGGGGGAAGGGGTACTGGTAACGAATGATATTAGCGCGGACCGAACGAAGGCACTGGCTAAAAATATAGAGCTGTACGGAATTCGAAACGCAGTGGTCTTGAATGAGACACCAGAGGCAATTGCACGAAGCTTTCCGCATTATTTTAATAAAATACTTATCGATGCCCCATGCTCTGGGGAAGGGATGTTCCGTAAGGATGAGGATATGGCTCGCCAGTGGGAGCGTCATTCCGTACAAAAATGTACGTTAATGCAGCAAGACATTTTGCGCGTGGCTGCGCAATTATTGGCCCCCGGCGGAATGATTGTCTACTCCACCTGCACCTTCTCGCCCGAGGAAAATGAGGATCGGATCTTTGAGTTTTTACTTGAGAACCCCGATTTCGAGGTGGTCCCGCTGAAGCTGCAGCCCGGCTTTCAGCCCGGACATCCGGATTGGTTGACCCATCCTCAGGCAGCTGCCAATCCCGAGCTAAAGAATCAAACGGCAGGGTGCGGACGACTATGGCCGCATCGAATCGACGGGGAAGGACACTTTCTTGCTGTGCTCAGGCATCAGGGGCAGCACCTGACTGTAGAAGAGATGTCCCTCAAGCAATCGGAATTGGTAGAACCCTTGCGAGGCAGCTCCTTCAAGCAAGTGGAAGAGCCCTTGAAGGAGGCGCCTCGCAAGGGGAAGGGAAAAGAAAAGCCGCGTCACCAGCGTCATTCACACAGCCAGGACGATCATGAACAGGAGCTGTTGAAGGGCTGGCTGGATTTTGCTGCGAATCACCTATTAGAAACGCCGCAAGGACATGAAGTCCTTTTCGGTGGACATGTCTATATATCTCCGTTACCGAAGGACAAGCTGAAGGGTTTAAAGGTTGTCAGACCGGGATGGTATGTCGGAACAGTCAGTCACGGACGCTTTCATCCGGGCCACCCGTTGGCTTTGGGGCTCCGGAGTGACGAAGCTAAGCGGAGGGCAGACCTTTCAATAGAGCAAGGAGAAGCTATCCACTACTTGAAGGGAGAAACCCTGGAACTACCTGAAGCGAGAGTTGCCAGATCTGCCGGTCTTCTGCCCAAGGGATATGTGCTGATCACAGTCAACGGGTATCCGCTTGGCTGGGGAAAATGGCAGAACGGTATGATCAAGAATGAATATCCGGCCGGATGGAGGTGGACTTAATTCATGGCAGAGGGCAAGAAAACACAACGGATTGACAAGATGCTGGTGCATCTTGGCTATGGCTCCCGGTCAGAGATCAAAAAGTGGGTCAAGCAGGGCAGAATTACCGTCAATGGAGCTGTGATCAAAGACAGCGGACTGCAAAGCGATCCCGACCTGGATCGGATTGAATTTGATGGCGAGGCCGTCGTCTATCGTGAATTTATTTATGTCATGCTGCACAAGCCGCCGGGCGTTATCTCTGCAACGGAGGATGCGCGTGAGCGCACGGTTCTGGACTTGCTGCCGGATGAGCTGAGAGTGTTCAATCCCTTTCCTGTAGGAAGGCTGGATAAGGATACAGAGGGACTGCTGCTGCTAACGAATGATGGCCAGCTTGCCCATGAGCTCCTCTCTCCGAGAAAGCATGTCCCCAAGACCTATCTCGCTGATTGTGAAGGAGAAATAGGTGAAAAGGAAGCACGGCAATTCGCCGCAGGCGTGGAGCTGGATGACGGTTATATGACCCTTCCTGCTGAAATGCAGGTAGTAAGCAGGAGGACGGCTGCGGATGGAAGTCCGAGCACCCGTATCGCGCTGACGATCTCGGAGGGAAAGTATCATCAGGTTAAACGAATGCTGGAAGCCGTAGGTTCCCGGGTGACCTATCTGAAGCGGATTTCCATGGGACCGCTCGAACTGGATGAAGCTTTGCCGAAGGGAGCTTTTCGCGAGCTGCTTGCGTCGGAGCTGGAGTCTCTTCGTTCTTATAATACGAGTTCAAAGAGCACGGAGAAGGTTGCGAGAACCTGAAGAAGGAGGTACGAAGTGTAGGTAGGTAAACCTACAGGGCAAAGATAGGAAGATAAGGAGAGGTATCATAATGGAGATGAAATACAAACTGATTGCATTGGATATGGACGGAACCTTGCTGAATGATGATCACGAGATTAGTGCGCGAACGGTGGAGACCATCCAAGCCTTAGCCGGACAAGGCGTTGAGTTCGTCCTTTGTACCGGACGGGCGCCTTTCAGCTCTATACCCTATATGCAGAAAATGGGGCTGAATGGTTATGTGATTACGCATAACGGGGCGGCAACCGTGGGTACCCGGGATGAGAGGATCGTACACGAGTTCGGCATGACTCCTCAAGGCTTGAATCCCTATATCGAGTATTGTCGGGAACACGGGATTCACTATGATGTGAACACAACCTTCTCGGTCTATGTGCCGAATGCACCGGATCTGAGTCAAGAGGCGCTTGATCTCTATCACCGCTTTCTGATTGACCCGCTGGATTTGCCTGCCTGGGAGGATTTCTCCGAACCGATCGTCAAGATGACGCTTACCGCCGATATGCAGCAACTGGATCAAGTGCAGTCGGATTGGAGCGTCTGGGCACCGGAGTTTAATATTTTGCGCAGCGGCGATTTTTTCATCGATATTATGCATAAGGAAGCCTCCAAGGGGGCGGCGCTAAAGAAGCTTGCCGAGAAGCGCGGACTTCAAGCGGAGCAAGTTATGGCTATCGGTAACTATTATAACGACCTGTCGATGTTGACTTATGCCGGTCTTGGCATAGCGATGGATAACTCTCCGGTTGAGGTGAAAGCGGCTGCTCAAGCCGTTACCGCGACTAACAATGAAGAGGGTGTTAAGCTGGCATTGGAGAAATATTGCCTGGGGAATTAAGAGAATATGGCAAAAGGGGGCATCCCGTCAGATCTGAGATCTGCGGGACAGCCCCTTTTTGTTGATCGCCGCGATTCTATTTAGAGAACCAGTGCGCGGGAAATGATAACGAGCAGGATAAAGAGCACCAGAATAGCTCCCGTCGACGTGAAGCCGCCGCCATATACTTCACCCATTGTTATTCCTCCCTCATCATATGGATCAAGATCCCGTTCACAGCGGGATACCGTATCATATGCCGAGAGGGCGTAGCAGGTATGGATAGATGCCCGGTTCCGGCAAATCGGGAATATGCGGACAGCAGAAGCAAGCGCTTTGATCATCCGGGCCAGCACAAGTTTCACTGCAGCCGCCGCAGTCCTTTTGGCAAATGATTCTTGAGTTGACCGTCGCTGGCTTTGCCCCAGCCAAGCGGGAAGCTCTCATCGCCGCAGTGCAGGGTGACAAGGCACCAGCCGCGCAGCTCAGGCGGCACAGCCAGCGTCTCGCCGTGCAGGAAGGCTGCCGTCTCGGCCGAATCAGCGTCCAGCATCCAGTGCTGTGCCGCTGATTCGGCCCGGGCAGCCATCGCAAGCGCATGCGCGGGCTGGAAGCGCCCCTTGCGCAGCTCGCCGAGCTCAAGTCCGGCTCGGGGGACCTTCAGTCCTGACAGCTTCTCTGCCGTCAGGACCAATTCCTTGCTGCGCGGCAGCAGGTAAAGCGCCTCGCCGAAGAGCACCGGCTCCCCGCGCAGGCTGCCGCTGTCAAGCCCCGGCAGTGATTCATCGGCCCACTGCCGGAATGCCTCCCAGGCCGCCGCGGTGTCCTTGCTGCCGTCGCTGCCGCGTGCACCCCGGCGGGCTTCGCGCCCCTTCTGCGGCCGCTTCATTTCATCTCCGGCATTATCCTCGATGCCTTCGCCGTCAACGCCGGCAAGCTCCAGCAGCGCCGCATAATGTCCTTCGCCCTCCTGGAGATGCGGCCATATCCGCTTCTCGGCAATCAGCTTCAGGCGGGGATGAGCTGCCAGCAGGCGCTGCATCATTTCCTCATTCTCCTGCCGATTGAAGGTGCAGGTTGAATAGGCAAGCTTGCCTCCCGGCTTGAGCATTACAAGCGCATCCTGCAGAATTTCCCATTGCCTTGCCGCACAGAGCTCGACGGACTTTAGCGACCATTCTGCCATCGCTTCCGGGTCCTTGCGGAACATGCCCTCGCCGGAGCAAGGGGCATCCAGCATGATCCGGTCAAAGGCTGCAGGGAACCGGGATGCCAATTCAGGGGGAGTAGCCTGAGTCACTACCGTATTCGTGATGCCCATTCGTTCCACATTTTCGGCAAGTATCTTGGCGCGCTGCGGATGGTGCTCATTGCTGATTAGTACTCCCTCTCCCTGCATGTGCGCCGCGATTTGAGTCGTCTTGCCTCCCGGCGCAGCCGCGAGGTCCAGGACGGTCTCACCGGGCCGCGGCATAAGCAGCTCGGCTGCAGACATGGCCGAGGGCTCCTGAATATAATATAATCCGGCTGCATGATAGGGATGCTTGCCCGGACGGGAAGGCTCTTCATAATAATACCCGGCGGGACACCAGGGTACAGGGCGAAGCCCGAACTGCCCGGAGAGGAGTTGCTCTGCGGCTGATCCTAAGCTCAGCTTCAGTTGGTTGAGGCGAAGACCGAAGGCGCGGGGGGCACCATAGCTGCACAGGAAATCAGCTCCTTCGGCCTCTCCGAGCATTTCGGTCATTTGATTACGGAAGTCTTCCGGCAAGGAAGGTTTGGTCATCGCATCTTGCTCCTTTATAAACGGTTCTATCTAGTGTTGGCTCGATCGGTGTTGTTCACGGATTCTCTGATTGAACTAAAACCTTATAAGAGGCTGTTATAAGAGGCACTGTTCAAAAGTCCCCTTGGATCACGAAATGCCTGATTCACATCCTCCGCGCGTCGCGTCGCAGGGTCTTCCTATTACAATTGCTTCGTTCCAGGCATCAGATAGATGGAATTAAACCACGCCGGTAGGTCCTTTTAACGGACATTTTCGGCACATAGAAGCTCAATCAATCCTTTCCCCTTCAAATCTACTAGCTAAGTGGGCAAAATGTCCGTTAAATGCGGGTAAGCGGTCGCATCTTGCATTCATTCTAGAAGTTCAAACGGATGCTTACAAGGTATGCTTCCTTTAGAAGCATTCGCACCTGCAGGGTCTGCCTACATTCTGTCCCTCCTTTATCAGGTCCCTGCAAAACTTTCCGGTGATGAGAAGTTGATTTTTTTGAACTCGCATTAACATAAAGTTGAAATTCGCTCGTAAAGGCGAACGCTGACGCTCTAGTGATCTTATCGTTCAAACAGTACTTAGGAAGTTTAACATATCCTATTTTAATCTCAAAAGGGGAATGGATGTTCCGCTTGGCCTATGGCATAATGAAGAGGAGGGCGGTTCATCCGCAGGTTAGCAGGACAGAGCAAAGGAGAACCCTTATGAAACTGTTGCAGGCTTTGTTTTTCCCGCCGGAGCAGCCCGGGGGCGTATCATCAATGATTCCCTATTTACAGGAGCGCTTCAATCCGCCGCATTGGGAGATGGAGCTATTTTCGATCCCCAAGCGAATTCGCAGCAAGGGAAGCGATGCGGTCGAGTTTCAAACCTTTGATTGGCATCAATATGAAGCCAGTCCGGTGGTGCAAAAATATGTCCAGACCTATCGCGATTATCTCTGGTGGACCCGGCTCCGCCTAAAAACGACGTTTGATCTCATTCATGCGCATCACCCTATTGCCGGGCTTGCCATGAAGGAAGTATTTCCGGATACTCCGGTCATTCAGAGCATTCACTCCAGCTATGAGCGGGAGCTCATTCTGAACGGAAAGATTCAGGAGAACGGGCTGGAGCATCAATTTCTGACCTCTATTTATAAAGAGCTGGAGCATCGCACGGATCGGGTGCTTACGGTATCCCATTCCTTTAAAGAGTACCTGAGGCCTTATGTGAAAAATTATGATCAAATCGATGTTATTCCGAACGGTTTTGATGAAAAACGCTTTAAACCGATTCCTCATGAAAATGAGGTTGCCCAGCTTGTCACGGTATGCCGTCTTGTACCGGCCAAAGGGATTGATACCTTGCTGGAGGCATGTGCCAGACTGAAGGAGCGCGGGCTTGCTTATGTGCTCCATATCATCGGAGACGGACCGATACGCGAGGAGCTGGAACAGCGGGCTCAGCGGCTGGGTGTGTACAGCGAGACGATTTTCTACGGCTACACCCTTCATCCGGAGGAATTCATGCCGTTCTTTGATGTATTTGTATTGCCATCCCGTGCGGAGGCATTCGGCTCCGTCTTCGCTGAAGCTGCCCTGTGCTCACTGGCCTTGGTCGGCTCCGATATAGGGGGCATCTCGGAGCAGATTTCGAACGGGACGACCGGATTGCTGGTGCCTCCCGATGATGCGGATCAGCTTGCCGACGCCCTGGAAAAGGTGATCGTCGATCCTGCTTACCGGTATGAGCTGGCGCGGAACGGTTCGGATCACGCCAAGAACCATTATTCGTTGAATCGGGTCGTTCATGAATTGAAGAAAATCTACTTGCAATATAAAGGTTGAAAGGGTGATCGCTTTGCATCCGTTTCGTTTTATACATGCCGCGGATCTGCATCTGGATACCCCGTTTACAGGCATGACCGGGGTACCTGACCGGCTGCGCAGTTATCTTCAGGATTCCACCTTCGCCGCCTTAAGCGGGCTGGTGGATCTTGCTGTTTCTGAGCAGGTGGATTTTATCGTAATTAGCGGCGACATCTATGATGCCTCTGATTCTTCATTACGCGCGCAGCTTCGACTGAAGGAAGCATGGGAGAGGCTGGAACGGCATGGAATACCGGTCTATGTCATTCATGGCAATCATGACCCGCTCGGCAGCAAGGTGCGGCTCTCCTTCCCTTCGAATGTCAGAATCTTCGGCTCCTCGCTGGAGAGCTGCACGGCGGTCAGCCGTTTGAACGGACAACCGGTAGCTGTTGTCAGTGGAATATCCTATGCGTCTTCCTCGGTGACAGAGAATTTGTCGCGTTACTATATCCGCAGCGAGGATTCGAATCTATATCATATCGCCCTCCTTCATGCGAACGTAGACGGACAGGAGGGACATGATGCTTATGCCCCTTGCTCACTTTCCGAGCTTCGCGAATCCGGTTATGACTACTGGGCCTTGGGCCACATCCATAAGCGGCAGGTGCTTAGTGAAGCTCCATGGATCGTCTATCCGGGGAATTTGCAAGGGCGCAGCATGAAAGAGACCGGAGCAAAGGGCTGTTATCTGGTAGAGGTCGATGGAGAAGGGAGATCCGTGCTGCATTTCCATGAGCTTGATCAATTGAGATGGTGTGAGATAGAACTTTCCATTGAAGGACTGAATAGCGAAGAAGAATGGAAGCTTCGGACCGAGGAACAGCTTGAGGCCATAAGGCGGGACATGGAAGGCAAGCCGGCCATTGTCCGCTTCAGATATACCGGGAGCGGCCCCTTGCATGCGCTGATTAACAGTGGACATGAAGCAAGAGAACTGCTGGCCGAACTGCAAAGGCAGGAGGAGGTAAGGGTGGGTACCGGGAGCATGGGATTGCTGCCCAAAGCTATTGTTTGGCCTGCCGGCTTCAAGCTGCATACACAGGCTGCCGTAGACCGGGAGCAGCTGCTGGGAGAAGACAGCTTCCTTGGCGAGTTGTTCCGCATGGCGGAGCAGGCTGAGCGGAAGACCCAACTTCTGGATGAACTGCTGGAAGCAGCGCTGGAGCCCATGAAATCGGATCGCCGTCTGCGTCAATTGCTGAAATCCAAGAATGCGCAGGAACGCCAGGAATGGCTGCATCTCGCGCGCGAGACTGCAGCCTCTCTTCTGCGTGAAGAGGGAGCAGCAGGGGAGGGCGGACGATGAGAATTGAGCGGTTAAATGTCCAAGGCTTTGGTCAACTTCAAGAGCTCCAGCTAGAGCTTAAGGAGGATGTAACAGTCCTTTATGGACCGAATGGAGCCGGAAAGAGCACCCTGCTCGGCTTTGTTCGGGCGATGCTGTTCGGGATTCCTTCACGGAGCTATGGGCCTCAGCGGTATGAACCGGCAGGCGGCGGGATTCATGGGGGAATCCTCACCATTCGTGATCCGGAAGGCGGACTCTGGTTCATCGAGCGTTATGCGAAGCCTCCCGAAGGGTCCGTCTTGTCCGGCAGAGCCGGCGACAGGCTAAGGATTAGCCGAAGTGATCCGGAAGGCGGAATGGTGGAGCTGTCGGACGGGGATCTGCGAAGAGAGCTGCTGGGCGGGATGTCGAAGGAAATGTTCAATCAGCTGTTTGCCGTTACCTTGTCCGAGCTTCAGGAGGTGTCGGCGCTTGCTTCGGATGATTTAAGCAGCTACTTGTTTCATGCCGGCATCGGCGGAGGGGCAGCGGTGCTGCATGGAGAGAAGAAAATCATTCAAGAGATGGACAAGCTGTATCGTCCCCGGGGCAGAAGCCAAGAAATCTATGGATTGACCCAGGAGCTTGAACGTATTGAGCATCAGGCTGGAGCAGCCAAATCGCTCTTGCCCCGTTATGAGTCAGTGACTTTGGAGCTGAAGGAGCTCGAAGATCTCCTCCACGGCAGTGCAGCTGAATATGAGCAGTGCGTCGAGGAGGAAGCTTCGCTTAGCAAGGCGATTGCATGCCGCCCTGCTTGGTTTAAGCGGGAAGCGATCCTTAGAGAGTTAGCCGATTTGCCGGAACGGACGGCATTCCCGGTGCAGGCGAAGGACCGCTGGAACCGGCTGCAGGAGGAGAAGGCAAGAGAACTCCCGGAGCTGAATGAGTTGAAGCGGAAAATCGCTGCTCTGGAATCGGAAATACAGACTTCGTCTGCCGATTCCAGTCTTCTTGATCAGGAGCAGGCCATTCTTCAACTGGAGCGGCGTCTTCCCGCTTATGAGAGCCGCAGGCAAGAGGCCGTTGAGCTGGCTAACGAGGCTTCGAGGCTTGAACAAAAGGTGGAGCGCTGTCTGGAGAGCATCCATCCGGATTGGACTCGTGATCAGCTGCGGAAATTTGCAGGTACAATCGGAGAAAGGGAGACGGTAAGAAGAACGAATACGGAGTTTAGCGCCTATGAAAGAGAGATGGAGTCCCTTTATCAAGAGCGCCTGAAGCTGGAGCGGGAGGCTACTGCGGCAGGCACCGAGCTTGATCGCACAATGGATCGGCTTGCGGCAAGCAGAGAGGAAGGAAACCGGGAATATGTCCGGCTGCGCTCCAAGGATCGGAGCGAGACTCAAGCTTTGTGGAATGAGATATCCGGACTAATCGACCGGATGCGCGATGAACAAGCTCTTCTTCGGGAAGGGGGACTTCCGTCGGCAGAGGTCACTAGATCGGCTCGTCCGGCCGCGAATTATTCTGGGTGGCTGGCAGGAGTTACCCTGCTGACGGTGCTGATCCCGCTCCTGTTGTGGCTCATTGCAGACTCGGTATGGGGGAGTCTTATCAGTGCTTTTCTTATGCTTGGGATCGATCTATACCTAGTCAGCAAGATACTGAACAACAGGCGCCAAGTGGATAATATTCCTCGAAAAGTACAGGAGAACAGATGGAGCTTATCTACTACCCCTGCCGGATTAAAGCTGAGCCAGTTGCTGCCCAAGCTGGTTGATCTGCCTGTCGGAGAGCCAGGGGCAACCTCCCGTTTGCCGGGTTACTCGGTCCCGTTCAAGGCTGAGGGAGGGCTGGATGGCTATACGCTGACAGATGAGGATGAGCGGGCACTCCGCAGGCTGATGGAGAAATGGATGCTCTGGAGCCAAAGGCAGGAGACACTGGAAAAGCAAGCAGCTGAACAACGCCGGAAAAAGCACGCCCTGGATGAAGCATTAGCCGGACTGGAGCGGGAACTGACTCGCAAAGAAGAGCTTTTTGCAGCCCAATCCCAAGACTGGGAGCGCTGGCTGGTGGAGCGTCAGCTGGCTCCGGAGCTATCGCCGGAAGCAGCCCAGGAAGTGTTTCGTCTTGCCGAGCAAGGAAGGGAATGGCTGGAGCAGCTGGAAGCCGTGGTCTTGAAGCTTGAGGGTGTTAGGCATGAGATTGCAAGCTTTGAGTCGGACTGCCGTGCCTTGAATGGGATAGGTGGATCAGCAGAGGTTGAGGTAGCGGCGGCTATAGAGCATCACGCCTTGCCAGGTAAATTGCACCGCGCCTTGGCTGAACTTGAGCAACAGAAAAAGCTGCGGGAAGCTGCGGGCAGACTTGCGGAGAAGAAGGCTCGACTTGAGGAGGAGCTGGAGAAAGCGCTGGATCGGCTCGGACTTCTGGAACAGGCAGAAGGGCATTTGCTCGATGAAAGCGGTGCGGAGGATGGAGAACAACTGCTGCGTATGGCTGAGGAAGAGACTCTTCGCGCGCGTCTCAAGGAAGAGTTGAGGCAAGTTGAGCTGGAGATCCATTTAACAATCGGTCCAGAGCATATTGAGCAGTTAGGCCGGCTCTTGAAGAGCCGGGAAGAAGCGGAATTGTCTGTTCTGCTTGAGGAGGCGCGTGACAGGCTTAAGCAGGCGGAAGCAGCGAGACAAGGTATTGTTGAACGGAAAGGACGCTTGCTTCAGGAGCGCGAGAATCTGGAGGCTCAGGGGCTTCAGAACAATTGGCAGCAGCAATTGGCCGAGCAGGAAGCGGCGCTTAATGACGCGGTAGACCGATATGCCGCATTGGCGCTGTGTCATGAGCTGATTGGACGGGTACGCAAAATTTATGAACAGGAGCGGCAGCCTCAAGTACTCAAAACGGCATCAGCCTATTTGAAGGAGATGACAGGGGGGCTGTACACAAGAATCCTGGTGAAGATGGGGACCCAGGAGTTAATGGTAGAGCATCGGGACCATGGACCGATCGGAAGCTCTTATCTTAGCCGTGGGACAGCCGAGCAGACTTATCTTGCCATGCGGCTTGCATTGTCGGATGCGGTGTCAGGGTCCCGGAGCCTTCCGCTACTGCTGGATGACCTGTTTGTAAACTTTGATAGGGGAAGGCTGGAAGGGGCGCTTAGGGTGCTTGGACACCTATCCGGAAAGCAGCAGATTATATTTATGACCTGCCATGAACATATTCTGCAGGAGATCAGGGAGCATTTTCCGTCCGTTGATGTTATAGAAATCCATTAAGCAGCTAGGTCTCTTTGTAACGGGCGAGCATGACTGCCCACAGAAGGCTGAACAGTCCGAAGAGCGGGTATAAAATAGATAGCAGCGAACTGAAGCCGAACTGGCTGGTCATATAACAGATGGCTAGGATACTGATTGACAGTAAGGCGGAGGGAACCTTAAGATACTGCTTCAATTGCAAGGTTACGCCGTATACATCGGCCACGAAGGTACTGAAGATCTCCATGAAGATCAACAAGATGTAAATGAGCTGTATTGTGGTACCAAGCTGCCCCGCGATGTTGCCCATCGGAATCTCGAACTGGGTGATGCCGGGCATGCTGGAGGAAAGTGCGAAATGCCCTGCCATGAGCATGAAGCCTACCCCAATGCCGCCAGTAATCCCTCCCCAAATGATCGTCTTCCGATTTCGGGTGTGACTGCCTATCGGTACAAGAACCGCCTGTGCCATGGACAAGTTGAAGGCGGAGTACATCAGCGGTGATGCCAACACGGCTAGCGGGCTTGCATCGGTGGTCAGGGTAAAGAAGCGCGAGGCCCCGGGAGAACCGGCTGTATTGAAGATCACGGCGAGAGATAGAGTGATCATCATCGGCACCACAACTGTATTCAGCTTCATGACCCCACCGATGCCTCTGCCTAACAGAAAAAAGGTGGCAACGAGCGTGATCCACAGGCCGACTTGAAAAGGAAGGCCAAGATGCTCCTCGAACACCGAGCCGGCTCCGGCCAGCATGACGCTGTTGACGCCGATCAGGACGACCAGAGTGAACAGACTGAGAACCTGTCCGATTTTTTCGCCAAACAATTTGCGGTTCAGATCTTCATAGGATGCGGCCTGGATTTTGTTCGCAAGCAGCATCATCTTTGTTCCCAGCCAAATAAACATGACGGTAGAGAGCAGGATGGTCAGTGTGCCCCATTTTCCGTATCGGGTAAAGAACTGCAATATTTCTTGACCGGTAGCAAAGCCTGCACCGACGACGGTTCCGATATAAGTGAATGCAATCTGCAATACTTTGATGGCATTTTTCATGGTACTCCCCCCGGATGATGTGCTATATATAGTACAAGGTATGTTGTCCGGCAATGGGACATGACTCAAAGTCGTAAACAAGGAAGTTCGGGAGGAAATGGCATGGATAAATTAAAACAAGCGATTATAGAGCAAGGGGTTGTTGTATCGGATCAGGTACTGAAGCTCGATGCCCTGCTTAACCATCAGGTGGACCCGCAGTTGACGATGGAAATGGGACGTCAATTCGCCGACCTGTTCCGGAGTGAGCATGTGACCCGGGTCGTTACTGTGGAATCCTCGGGGATTTCCATTGCTTTTGCAACCGCATATGCGCTCGGTGTTCCGCTTGTATTTGCCAGACGGAAGAAGTCGCTTCAAGTGGAATCGGAGGTGCTGTGTGAACGAGTGCCTTCCTTCACGAAAGGAATGGTCACCGATCTTCTGATCTCCAAGGAATTTTTGAAGGAGAATGACCGGATTTTGTTCATTGATGACATCATTGCTAATGGAGACGCGGCCCGCGGATTGATCAGAATTATTGAACGCTCGGGCGCCACTTTGATTGGGGCGGGCATTGTTGTCGAAAAATGCTTCCAGCCCGGAGCTAATGCACTTCGCGAGAGCGGCATCCGTCTGGAATCGTTGGCTAAAATCGCCTCGCTTGAAGGCGGGAAGATCGTCTTTGCCGAGTAGTTCGTGTGCGCGAAGCTGCATTTATAGTGTATAAGATGGACTAGTGAATCTATGTGCGGATAAGGCAAAAGTGTGAAATGTACTGGAGTAAAAGCTTCTGTCCGAAAGCTGCTTTGCAAGCATAGGCTAGTTAGCGCTCGCCTTCGTGAGCGGATTTCTCCCTTGTCATGTCTTGGTTAATCAAGAAATCCGCAGGCAACAGCGAGCGTAAGTACACTTCGCATGTTGCCCCGGAACGCTCGATTTAGTTAAATCTTCTTGCCCTATTTTTGCTCCCGCTTCTTTGCAGGTAAGGTTATTTTCGATATAATGGGGATGACTAGGAGAGGAGGCTTACAAAATGGGGAACGAATCTGTAGTGAACTCGGATTTTTTTATTTCCAAATTGGCTGATGCAAAGGTTACCTTCGAACGTGCACTGGATTGCAAGCATACAGAGTTTGATGACCTTTACCCCTATATGCTTGAGCACCCTCAGTTCTTCTGGTATAAGCGCTATGTGGCCTGGTCCGAACTGCTTACGATTGCTGGACTGTGTGAAGAGTTGAATATAGCTTGGCAGCAGGAATTCAGTCCTCAGCAGGTAGGATATATCCAGCAAAGGGTCATGTCCGCGAAGGTGCTTGATTTCTGGTTCGAGAAGAACGATAGCAAGGAGCAGCTCAACGCCAACAGTATGCTTGAGTAAAGCGGGCTGGTCGTATCGGCAAGTTTGAAGTTCTGTAGAATAGTAAGACTCCCGCAGCATCAAGTTGCTGCGGGAGTCTTTTTGAACATAACGGACAGGATAACGGAAAGGAGGGATTGTCGTGATTACTGATGAACAGTTGAATGAATATAGAATATCGGGCGAGAAGGTACGAGTCGTGAGGGATGCCATCCCGGAAAATGATGTGCGGGGCATCGTGGTCGCTTGGGATGATACGCACGTGCTTATCCGCAGACCCAATCGAAATGTTGTCAAGCTTGACCGCAGATACAGTTATCGTCCATCCTCAGAACCGCGCGTCTCGATTATAGAGGAGTTAAATCAGGATCAGCCTGACTCGGCGGAATGATGTTGATGTTGTGGAGGCTTATCTGAGTTCTGCATATTTCCCTGCAATAGCCAATATAAGCCGATCAATGATTCTGCGTTACTGGGGGCAACGTGTGAAGTGTGCTTACGATCGCTGTTGTTCGCGGATTTCTTTGAATGAATAGTAGGGTAGAAATCCGCTCACAAAGGCGAACGCTCCGCTTCTTCAGCACACTTCACACTTATGCCCTTGCTACGCAGGACTCTTTAGTTCGGCTTTATATGCGCCGAACGCACTATAGTAGCTCACATGCTCGAATCACTTGGCATGTACCTACAGGCTCGTCATCCGGCATATGAGCTGCCTGATGGCGCTGATGCAGTCAAACTTCACTGGTGTATGACCGAGTGAGGTGGGTCAAGTAGGGCAATGAAGCAGTTCAGAGTAAGACTGGAGTGCCGATAGAGCATGGCTGAAGGCTTCAAGTAAGCGAAGTTCAACGCAAGGCCGGAGCATCGTGAGGTCGGCGCAATTTCAAGCGCGCGCTGTGTCCCGCTTGCATGCCGCAGGCAGCAAGCTAATTGCAGTGCAGCTTATGGCACAGTCATGTGCAATCTGCATTTCAGTTGAACGTAAGCACGTTTGAAAGGGCAAGAGTGTGAAATGAATCTGAAGAAGCGGAGCGTTCGCATTTGAGAGCGGATTTCTCCCTTGTGAGAACTTAGTCCAATTCGAGAAATCCGCGAACAAGAGCGATCGTAGGATCATTTCACACGGCTGCCCTCTTAACGTGCACTCTTGGGTCATACTGACCTGCGCCTTGCACATCTAGGTCATGCCAGCCTATTCGGCCATTTCGTCGAGTAATTGCGAATGCTTCGAGTTGCTATGCAGCTCGCGGTACTGTCCCGGGGTCATTCCTTCCTGCTTGCGGAACGAACGGATGAAGTTCTGGGAGTTGTTATAGCGTAATCTTGCAGCGATATCCTTGACCGGCATATCGGTTTCTTCCAGCCATTTTTTCGCCATTTTGAACCGGTACATCGTCAGATATTCACTGAAATAGGATTGGGTCTCTTTACGGAAAATGCTGCTGATATAGTTGGCATTGTAATGAAGCCTTGAGGCGCATTCCTCCAGGGTCAGGTCTGTATCGTAATAGTGCTGTACCAGGTCGATGATTTTCTCGGAAATATTCTGATACTGTGCATTTTGCCGGCTGTTAAAGATCTTGATTAACGGGTTAATAATGACACTCCAGAACCAGTCCTCAATTTCGGCTACAGTAGGCAGCTCCAGTAATTCCTCAAATAAGGATCCATTGGCATGATAGATTTGATTCAGCCCGATACCCGATTCCTGCATCATGATGAGCAGATTGTTAAGCAGGCGAGTAATCGGAATCTGGTATTCCTGCGGCGATAATTCTTGCGCAAATATACATGAGAACAGCTGGCGGACAAGCTCCTTCGCTTTGTCAGTCTCAGCCAATTTGATCGCGTCCATCAGGTCGTTTTCCTTATGGTTCGGATAATTCAGTTTCAGATAATGCATGCCGGAGTTAAGATTCTCAAATTGAATAATCACCCCGGTGCCTAGCTTGATTCGGTACTTCAAAGCTTCAATTCCTTCCTTGTAAGCGATCGGTATTTTGTGGAAGCAATGGAACGGAAGGCTGAGACCGATGCTCACCTGGAGCTTGAGACAACGATTGATTTCCTGCTGAAGCTGCTCGGTCAGCGCATACAGCCAACGATGGAAGGCAGGCTCATCATTTTCTGTGCTTCCGATTAAGGTGACGATGAACTGATCCATAATGACTGGGGCGAACCGATTGTCAGGACTGACAAGCTCCTCAATCATATTGTGCGTAGCAAACAGCAGCAGGCTCAGGTCTTCTTTCTCGTAGGCCGAATTTTCATAAGAATCGATCGACAAGGTAATGACCGCCATCGTCTTCCAGTTCTGAATTTGTCCGCCATAGCCAAATTGCTCCAGCTTCGTATGAAGCTCGCTCTTCTTGTAGTTGCCTTGATAAGCCTGGCTAAGTGAAAAGGTCCTTACTTGGCGGATATGCTGGTTAATCTCCCGCTCCAATTGCGATTTGGACTGGAAAAGATGGTGCAGCTGCTCGCCGATCACCTGGAATTCGTTGGCGTGACGGGCTCTGAGGCCTGGTTTCCGCTGACCCAGCTGGTTCAGCAATCTCTCAATGGGTGTATACATCCGCCGGGACCCGATCCAAGCGAGAAGAATGGATAGCGACAGCATGACCGCACAAATGTAAAAGGTGAACAGTCCGATCTTGGTAGACTCCTTGGTCAGGCTTGCAATGGAGGTTACAGATAAGTAAACCCAGCCATTCAGTTGGGAGCGCAAGAAGCTGACGGAATATTCCTTTTTGTCTATGGTTGTAGTAAACTGCCCGGAATTGCCGGCTTGGAGATCCAGCTTGGAACCATCCATAAATCCGCTGTCCTCGAGCGGCAAGCCCACGAGTGAAGCATCCGGGTGCAGTAAAATCCGGTTATGCTCATCAAGGATAATAATATCGTCCAAAGGCTGCGAATCGGAGGATACATCGCCCTGCAAAGTGCATGCGGGAATGTTGGCGAGCGCAAGCCCGTATTTGTGCAATTTGTTAGTCGGGAGCTTCTTAATCAGGCTGATGCTGTAGCTGCATTTGGCTGCATCGACGCTTTCTTCGCTATAATACCAGGACGAAGGAGTCAGAACCCATGAATTGCTATCTGAATTCTCCAGCAAGGACATTAATTGATCATGGTCCTTGTAGGAATCCAGTTGATACAAGCCTGAGTTCTTGATCATCCAGTTTTGCTGGGTGTTAAGGAGGACGACATCCTCCAGCTTGGTATCGAAAGACTGCATATTACGGATTTCATTTCTGAGATCGTTATACAACTTGAAATCGCTTTCATTTAAGGGGCTGTCAAGAGCCCGCTTCAGCACGCTGGAGTTCACGACCTGATTCAACGTCTGATTGACTGTGGTCAGCTTCCGCTCCACATTGGAATTAATTTGCGAGATGAGCTCCATTTTACTCTGGTTCACGTTTTTTTGAATTTCTTTAGTAGAGGTAAAATACGAAAAAGATCCGATAAATAGTACAGGAAGCGTACTGATTGCGAATGTAAAGATCATCAATTTGCTTAAGAAGCTTAATGGTCTCACCTAACTCAGCACCTTATCATAGATAGTCATTTAGTTTAAGAGGTTTTGATCAACGTACTTTAAGTGTATGTAATCTGGCAGATAATAACAATAATCATTTTCCTGAACGATAATCATTTCATCGAGAGTTGCGTCAAAATGGTTAATTATTGCGGCTTCAGCATGTATGATGAATACATGAGGAAGGAGGACATTTTAAATGTCTGGAAAATCCATCAGGGCGAAAGCAACCCGCCTTTTTCGTATCATGCTGATTGTTCCATTCTTGATGACAACTGCTTGCGGAGGCAGTTCGGATCCATCAGCAAAGGGAGACAGCAGATTATATATATCGATACTGGCTCCGCTCCATTTCCCTCAGCCTCCTGCATCCGAGCTTATGGAGGAGATTGAGAAGCTAACCGGCGCTCAGCTTGATGTGAACTGGATTCCTGAGGGCGTCTATACCGATAAGATGAATACCGGGCTGATTACGCATTCGTTAGCCAAAGTAACATTCGTGAAGTTTACCGATTACAATTTAGTGAAAAATGCAATTCGCTCCGACTCCTTCTGGGAGATTGGTCCGTATCTTCAGGAATATGATAACCTGAAAAAGCTGGATCCCGCAATTCTGGAGCAGGCGTCAGTGGATGGGAAAATCTACGGCCTATATACGGAACGTCCATCCTCCAGGCAAGGGGTCATTATACGTCAGGACTGGCTTGACCGGCTTCAATTGCTTAAGCCGCAGTCGCTGGATGATTTATATGAGATAATGCGGCAGTTTACATATAACGATCCCGATGGTAACGGGAAGCAGGATACCATCGGCTTGGTCGATCGAAATGATCTTGTGTATGGTGTATTCAAAACGCTAAGCTCCTATTTCGGTACACCGAATAATTGGAAGATCGAGAATGATCACTTGATTCCGGAGTTTATGACGGAAGAGTACATGGATACGATGAACTTCATGAAGAAGCTGTATAATGAAGGGATTTTAAATCGGGATTTTGCACTGACGAGCAAGGAAATCCAGCGGGATCGCTTTATCCAGGGAGAAGCCGGCGTGCTCATTGGCAGTATGACGGACGTGCAGCGTCTGGCGATCGAAGCCAGGGCGCTTAATCCTGAGGCTGAATTTACATTGGTGAACCGGATTGAAGGTCCGGACGGCTACAAGGTATGGTCGATTCCGAATTATAACGGTTTGTTTTTATTCTCGAAGAAGGCCATCCCAACAGAGCAGGAGCTAAAGGATATCCTGCAATTTTTTGACCGGACCATGGATAAGGATGTAGCTAATCTGATGATGTATGGAGTGGAAGGGCGCCATTACAGTATAGTTAACGGTGAGGTGATCTTGCCTGAATCAACCTCCCAGTTGCGAGTAAATGAAGTCAGCCCGCTCTATTCCCTAATGATTGCCGATATCGGCAACAGCAATATTATGAAGGTAGGACAGAAGGAGCAGCTGACCAATCTGGCTGACCAGTTGAGTGAGGATAACGAATCCTTCCTGGTGAATGATCCGACGGTTTCGCTCAGCTCGCCTACCTTTGATGAGAAGAATGCGGAGCTGTCCGCGCTGATTGCCGACGCGACCTACAATTATATCCTTGGAAGCATCGATGCGGAAGGTTTTGCCCAGGAGATTGAGCGGTGGCGCCGAAATGGCGGAGATCAAATTATACAAGAGTACGATGCTTCGCTTGCTTTGAAGAAATAAATATTGACTTCAAGCCTTGCGCCAACTCCATGGGAGTTAGTGCAGGTTTTTTTTTGCACCTTGTGACAAGCACCCCCGATAATCACCATAATCATTTCTCCAGAAGCCTTGAACCAAGCGGCCAATCTGAACAAATGATTGTATCTGGAATGCCAACGGGCATGTATTGTGAAAACGTAATCATTTTATGTCATTGGAGGTCAAATTGGAATGAAGAAAAAGTCATTCAGTATGTTACTGACCGTATTACTCGCTTTCAGCCTGGTATTGTCCGCATGCGGGGGAGGCGAGAAGAGCAAGGGGGCATCGTCTGATCCGACACCTGCTCCATCCAACTCGAAAGAGGAGGTCTCGGCCGCTCCGGAGGAACCGACGGAAATTACGATTATGCTTCCGCTGAACACGTCAGAGACACCGCCGGACACGATCAAGAAAGAAATCGAGAAATTGACCAACACGAAGCTGACGTATCAATTCTTCCCCGCGGATACTTATGAAGAAAAGCTGAATACTTCTTTTGCAACGGGCTCCTTGCCACAGGTTACGTATTTGAAAAACTCCACAACCTTCGTTCAGATGAAGGAAGCGATTAAAGATGGTCAGTTCTGGGAGATCGGCCCACTGCTTAGCGAGTTCCCGAATCTGAATAAGCTGAAGCCGGAAATTCTGAATAATACCAAGGTGGACGGCAAGCTGTATTCGCTGTACATCGGCAGACCGCTGGCCCGTCAAGGCATGATCTACCGCAAGGATTGGGCGGACAAATTAGGCCTCAGCGCACCGGCGAATGTGGATGAATTATTCGAGATGGCCAAAGCCTTCACCGAGCAAGATCCGGATGGCAACGGGCAGAAGGATACAATCGGAATTGTTGACCGCAACGAGCTGGTCTATGGTGCCTTCAAGACTGTATCCTCCTGGTTCGGAACACCAAACTATTGGGGAACCAAGGATGGCCAGCTGGAGCCGGAGTTTACGTTCGAAGGCTACTACGACACGATGGATTTCTTCAAAAAAGTACGTGAGAGCGGGTATATGAACCAAGATTTTGCTGCGACAAGTAAAACGGATGCCGTCAAAATGTTCACCAGCGGCAAGGCAGGGATGTACATCGGCGGCTCGATGCAGGACATTGATTCACTGCATAAGGACCTGATCAAGAACGTTCCGGATGCGGTGCTTGACACGCACAGTATGGTTGCCGGTCCTGACGGCAGTTTCGCTCAATGGATGATTCCGGGATATAACAACATTGTTCTGTTCCCGAAATCGGCTGTAAAGGATGAGGCGGAGCTTAGAAAGATTCTCGCTTTCTTTGACAAGATGATGACTCCGGAAGTTTCCAATGTAATGTACTGGGGTATCGAGGGTGTCCATTATACCGTAGTTGACGGCAAAGCCAAGCCTTCGTCAGAGAAGGAACTGATTGAGCGCGAGGTAAAAGGCTACAAGGACAGCGTTATCGGGGAAGCTGAAACGAACGGAATGTACGAGAGCTACAATGAGCTTCCGGGCCGGATTCATGCGGAAGAGCTGCTTCTGGAGAACGTAAAGGTTGGGGTAGCTGATCCAACCGCCGCACTGGATTCAGTCACCTATATGGAAAAAGGTGTTGAGCTTCAACAGATCATTACAGATGCGACTTATCAATACATGTATGGACAGATCGATAGAGCCGGCTTTGAGAAGGCCGTATCCGATTGGAAGAGCCGGGGAGGCGACAAGATCATCGAAGAGTTTAATGCCGCTGCGAAATAAAGCGTGACTTTGCAGTCACCCGGAAAGGCTGTGGAACTGCCATGGCCTTTTCGGTTCATCAAATAGTAGAGAGGAAGAATCTCATGCAGGAAGTCACCGTTCAGCCCGGAGCTGCCCCTCCATTACGGCTCGGGAAGGAAAAGAGATCAAGCGAGCTCAAAAAACGGTTGTGGCGAAATAAATGGCTCTATGTGATGCTGTTGCCCGGAGTGCTGTACTTTATCATTTTCAAATATCTTCCGATGTACGGGCTCATTATTTCATTCCAGAACTATAAGCCTTATCAAGGAATATTCGGCAGCGAATGGGTAGGATTTGAGCATTTCAGACGGCTGTTCACGGAGCCGGAGTTTTTCAATATTTTATGGAATACCATCGTTTTGTTTGCGCTAAATATATTTATTTATTTTCCGATCCCGATTATTCTCGCTTTGATGCTCAATGAATTGAGAGGAAATTTCTTCAAGCGGATATTTCAGACACTGGTATACCTGCCGCATTTCATGTCATGGGTAATTATCGTATCCATCTCCTATGTTATGGTCACGATGGATGGCGGGATTATTAATGAATTGCTGAGTTATTTTGGCTTTGAAAAGATCAATTTCCTGCTTAGTAACGGCTGGTTACGTCCGATGTACATTATTCAGGTGATATGGAGAGAAGCAGGTTGGGGAACGATTATTTATCTCGCAGCGATCGCAGCCGTTGATCCGGGGCTGTATGAGGCAGCACGTATAGACGGAGCCGGCAGAATGCGTCAGGTATGGCATATCACGCTGCCTACGATCCGCGGGGTTATTATAACGCTGTTCATCTTGAAAATCGGTCATGTGCTGGATTTAGGCTTCGAACATGTCTATTTGCTCTTAAACTCCATGAACCGGCAGGTCGGGGAAATCATCGATACGTATGTCTACACGGCTGGTTTGAGACAAGGACAATTCAGCTATAGTACGGCGATTGGATTCTTTAAATCGATTATCGGCTTGATCATGGTTATGCTTGTTAACCGGATTTCGAAAAAAATGGGTGAAGAAGGCGTTTACTGATATTGCAGGAGGAATCTAAAAATGGTAGAAGACAGATCGATTAGCGGCAGAATTTATGCCGCCATCAATTTCACGCTGCTTGCCTTGATCGCGTTAATTACGGTGCTTCCCTTCGTCCACGTTGTTGCCGGATCGTTTACGACGAGTGCGGAGCTGGCTGCGCATAAATTCGTGTTGATTCCAAGGATCTGGAGCTGGGATGCGTACAAATTTATTTTTTCCACAAATACGATATTCAGGGCGATGGGCGTCTCCATTGGAGTGACGTTATTCGGAACCTTGTTCAGCATGTTTATTACTTCATTGATGGCCTACGGTCTGTCGCGCAGAGATTTGGACGGGCGGAATGTTATTAACTTTATGGTCGTGTTCACCATGCTGTTCACCGGCGGGATGATTCCTACCTTCCTGGTCGTGAAGGAATTAGGGCTGATCAATACGTATGCATCGTTAATCCTGCCGTCGGCAATCAGTGCCTTTAATATGATCATTCTTCGGAACTTCTTCCAGAACATACCCGAAGGTCTTGAGGAGTCGGCGAAAATCGATGGGTGCAGTGATTTCGGCATTTTGTTCAAAATCGTGCTTCCGCTGTCCATGCCGGCCATCGCTACGATTTCCCTCTTCTATGCGGTAACTTATTGGAACACTTATATGAGCGCCATTCTCTATCTGGATGACAGTGCCAAATGGCCGATTCAAGTGTTGCTGAGACAGATCGTCGTGCTGGCCAGCGGGATGGACCACAGCTCCACATTGGACGGAACGGTACCTCCGCCGGATCAGACGATCAAGATGGCGGTCATAGTGGTGGCTACGCTGCCCATTCTTATGGTGTATCCATTCCTGCAAAAGCATTTTGCAAAGGGTGCGATGCTGGGATCGATGAAGGGTTAGGATGCAGTGATGATTGAACGATGTACGAAGCATAGGTCTTAGACGAATCACAATTGGAGGGAGCTTGAACATGACGGTTAGTCGCCCGGAGACACCAATCCAATGGGCCAGGAAGGCCTGCGACTCATTAATGGATATCTACGCTGCAGCAGGCAATCTTCCCCCTGCGAATCGATGGCATTATCATCAGGGTGTATTTTTATGCGGAATGGAGCTCCTTGCACAGACGGTTCAAGATAACCGCTACATGGAGTACATTCAGCAATACGTCGATAATTTGGTGGATGATTACGGTAATTTCTACTTTGCCCGGGATGAACTGGATGCGATGCAGGCAGGGCAGCTGCTCTTTAGATTACATGAACAGACTGGCGAACCGAAGTATAAAGCTGCTGCGGATAAGCTGCGCAGCCTGCTGCTGACCCTGAACAGAACGTCGGAGGGCGGCTTCTGGCACAAGGACAAATATCCGAATCAGATGTGGCTGGATGGGCTTTACATGGTAGGCGTGTTCTCCTTGAAATATGCCAACGCTTATGGCGAAATTGGCTTGCGGGAGATCGTGCTGTACCAGGAGCGGCTGATGCGCAAGCATATGAAGGATGAGACTACAGGCTTGCTGTATCACGCCTGGGATGAAAGCCGTCAGATGCCTTGGGCAAATCCGGATACCGGCTGCTCACCGGAGTTTTGGAGCCGGTCCATAGGATGGTACGGACTAGCTCTAAGTCAGTTTCTTGATTTGCTGCCGGAGGATGCTCCCGGCCGGGAAGAGCTGGCGGAGGAACTGCAGGGATTCGTTCAAGCGCTCATTCGTTATCAGGATGGTGCAAGCGGTTTATGGTATCAGGTGGTGAATAAAGGAGATCAGAAGGACAATTGGCTTGAGGCTTCCGGCTCCTGTCTGTTCGTCTATACGCTTGCGAAAGCGGTCCAATTCGGACTGGCCGGTGAAGAGGCAGTAATCGCGGCCAGAAGAGGTTATGAGGGATTGACCGAAATCGTGGAATGGGATGAGCAGGGGCGGCTACTGTTGCCGGATATTTGCATCGGAACCTCGGCTGGCGATTATGAGAACTATGTGACTCGTCCGAAGGTGAAGAATGATCTGCATGGAGTTGGGGCCTTCGTGATGGCTTGTGTGGAAATGCGGTCTTTAATGACGACATAGGAGCGTAAAATCAAATGAGCATTTATAATATCACAGACTATGGTGCAACCAAAGACAGCGGTATGCCGGCAACCGCAGCAATTGCCGCAGCGATAGAGGCTGCGAGTGAAGCCGGCGGCGGAACAGTCTACGTTCCTGCAGGGGTGTATGTGACGGGATCGATCCGGATGAAAAGCCATGTCGAGCTTCGGCTTAGTCCTGGCTCGGTGCTATCCTTCAGTACCAATCCGGCTGATTATCCTGTAGTGGAGTCAAGATGGGAGGGTGTAAAGCGGCCTGTGCATGCCTCTTGCATCTATGGCGAGGACCTGGAGCAAGTCTCGGTGACGGGCAGCGGGACGCTGGACGGGAACGGACAGCCGTGGTGGCATAAGCAGAGAAATGCTCCGCATGAGCTGGAGTACCCGCGGCCGAAGCTGATCAGCTTTGACCGGTGCCGGCGGATCACCATCCGGGATGTCTCGCTCATTCAATCTCCGTCCTGGACGATTAATCCGATCTGCTGCAGCGATGTCACGATCGATAATGTGTCGATTCACAATCCGGCGGACTCTCCGAATACGGATGGGATTAATCCGGAATCCTGCAACAATGTCCGTATTGCGAATTGCCATATCGATGTCGGGGATGACTGCATCGCAATTAAGGCGGGAACGGAAGATACGGCGGAAAGGGTGGCCTGCGAGAATATTACGATTACGGGCTGCACGATGATACATGGACATGGCGGTGTGGTGATCGGCAGCGAAATGAGCGGCGATGTCCGCAATGTCACCATCAGCAATTGTATCTTTAAAGGAACGGACCGTGGAATCCGTATTAAATCCCGTCGCGGCCGCGGCGGTACGGTCGAGGATATTCGCGTTGCCAATGTGGTTATGGAGGAGGTCATCTGCCCCTTCATCATGAATCTCTATTATTTCTGCGGCCCGCGCGGGAAGGAAAAATACGTGTGGGACAAAACGCCTTATCCGGTGACAAAGGAAACGCCCAGGTTCAGAAGAATTCATTTTATGAATGTAACAGCCCGGGAGGTCCATGCAGCAGCAGGATTTCTTTATGGGTTGGCAGAACAGTACGTATCAGAGATTACGTTCGACGGAATCGATATTTCCATGGCCAAGGAAGCGATTCCGGGCAAGCCGGCCATGATGTCGGGGATACAGGATATGAAGCAGCGCGGGTTCTATCTGGGAAATGTCCGGGATGTGCGTTTTAACCGGGTTACGATTGAGAATCACACGGGCCCTGCCTTCTACATCGAGAACGGGGAAGATGTCGAAATCGTGCATTGCCGGTCGAAAAATACGAGCAAGCCGGAGCCTTTGGTAGAACAAGTGGAACTCGTACCGTTAAATCTGGAGTTGGAAGAATCCTGAGTATGAAAAAGTAGTGTAGTGGAGAGGAGCCGTCTGGCATGATTTTGGTAGGGGCATCGTCCTTCTGTCATTTCCGAACAATACAGGGGGCGGTAGATTTTCTAGAGCAGACAGCTTCCGGAGAGCAGGAAACGATTTGTATCTTGCCGGGGATCTACGAGGAGCAGGTCATCATCTACCGATCCAATCTGAAAATGGTTGGCATTGGAGCGGTTGAGTTAACGATGAACCGTTATGCCAGGGAGCTGGATGAGGACGGGAATGAAATCGGCACATTTGCTACGCCGACCTTATTTCTGGGCGGAGAACACCTTGTCGTTGAAAATATGACGATTTCCAATACGGCAGGGATGGGGGAGCATATCGGTCAAGCTGTGGCGGTGTATGCCCATTGTGACCAGACGGTCTTTCGCAATTGTGTATTCAAGGGCCACCAGGACACTTTATTTACTGGCCCTTTGCCGCCAAAGCCCAAGGAGCGGGCGCAATTCGGCGGTGTCCCGATCAGGGAGCAGCATGATCATTATCGCCAGCTGTATCAAAATTGCTACATCGAGGGGACCGTCGATTTTATCTTTGGCGGGGCAACTGCTTATTTTGATGGCTGCAATATTCACAGCCTGCTGCAAGCGCCCGGGAAGAGAGGTTATGTTACGGCCGCCTCCACTCCAATCGGACAACAATACGGTTATGTCTTCCGTGGCTGCTTCATCACGGCAGATCCCGGTGTGTCGGAGGTATTTCTGGGACGGCCTTGGCGCGAGTATGCCCAGACCGTATTTGTGAATTGCCAATTGGGCGAGCATATTCATCCGTCAGGCTGGGACCACTGGGATAATCCGGCAAATGAGCAAACGGTAGATTATCGGGAGTACGGCCCGGCAGTGATGATGGCTGTGATTTCCAAGAGCAGGGTGGCCTGGGCGAGGTGTGAGGCGCTTGAAGAAGCTGCAGACAACCCGGCAGCAGATTATGCTCTGGAGCAGGTTTTTGCCGGAACCGATTTCTGGAGGAACTAGCTTTCGGGGACAGAAACGGACTGATGGGGATGCGGAACCTTTGTATGAAATATCGTATAAAAGCCAACGCTGTAGTGGTCAGACAAGTGAATTTATACGAATAAACGTATAAAAGCTTCTAACCGCGGCTTGGATACGCCAACTTTGTACGAATAAACATACAAATTCTTCTATCTACTGCTCATATAGCGCTTTTTTATGCGAAAGATCGTACAAAACTCGCCGTATGGCTGATTTCGAAAAGTGTTGTTGACTGGCTTCGGGATCCGTGGTAATATTTACTTCGTTGCCGCTAAATTAACGGCATCACAAAAAATGCGGTCGTGGCGGAATTGGCAGACGCGCACGGTTCAGGTCCGTGTGGGCTAACCCCCCGTGGAGGTTCGAGTCCTCTCGACCGCACCATCCTTAACATAAGCAAGCTCTTGAGCTCCCTGAGGGGAGGTTCAAGAGCTTTTTTGTAAGTTCAACAGAATTACTGGAAGTGATGCTGCCACTCATTCAAGCCCTCTTCCATCCGATAGGCATTAAAGCCGTTAGCTTGCAGCTTCTGGGCAGCCAATGCTGAGTAGACGCATAAGGGTCCTCGGCAGTAAGCAACAACCTCCGAATTTTGTGGTAATTCTTGAATGAAGTTCTCAAGATCTTCGATGGGAGCGGATATGGCACCGGATATATGCCCTGACTCATATTCTTCTTTAGGCCGCAAATCCAGTAAAATAATGGATTCGGAGCTTAACTTTTCTTGTACCTCATCCATCGTCAAGGTTTGAATATGATCGAGGTTGTCAAGAAAGTCTTGTTTTAGTTTCCCGATATCGGGCAGTTGCTTATCACATACTCGCCATAAGGCTGCAAGAAAGTCGACAATGGAGGGGTCAGCTAATGAGTAAATTGCATAGGTTCCTTTTTTGGAGAACTTCACGAGCTTCGCATCAAGCAGGACTTGGAGATGGCGAGATACGTTCGCGATGCTCATGGCTGTGCATGCTGCAAGCTTTTCTACACTCTTTGACCCTTGGGACAACAAATTCATAATCTCCAGCCGCTTATCGCTAGATAAGCACTTTCCGATCCTCGATAGTTGTTTGTAGAGATCTTCTTTGAATACCTTGGCCTCATTCAGCGCCTCATCCATAGTAGTTCATTAACCTCGATTCTTTTCAAGAGTGATGCTGTTTACCTTTTTTAGTGTCAGTTCAATACCGCTGTCATATGTGCTTTTGTAACCGCCCAATGCGAAGCAGTCCAGTATTTTTCTCCATTTTTCACGAAGATAATTTGAGGTGATTCATGCTTTACTCCTAAATCTTCTGCGATCTGATTGGATACAGGGCGGGATTCAATGACCTTAACCAGCGTATAATCTATCTGATCATTGGGAGTAGACTCCAGGTATTGTTCATATTCATGCAGCGCATTGGAGCTAACCGGGCAGGTTGTGCTGTGCTTAAGGATTACCTGTCCTCGCTCCGATGATTTCACAAGGATATCTTTCCATTCCTCAAGGGTAGTTATTTCATTCCAGTTCATTTCAGTAAACCCCTTTCTTTTGATTAATCTCAGTCAATTGAATAATTGAATTTTAACATGAACTATACAACTATTAAGCGGAAATTTCAAATTTAATCGACCCAATATTCCCGTATTTGCTTGACGTGTTAATAATAACACACTATAATTCAACTATTCAATTGAATAATAAATTACTATGAATGAATTCAGGGAGGTTATTGCAATGAGTGCAGCAGCATTAACGAAAGAAACGTTTCAAAGCTCTATCCAGTCAGGTGTTAGCTTAGTTGATTTTTGGGCTCCTTGGTGCGGCCCATGTAAGGTTCAGCTTCCTATCGTGCACGAATTGGCAAGTGAACTGGAGGGGCAAGCTACAATTGCTACAGTCAATGTCGATGAAAATGCAGAACTGGCTTCTCAGTTTGGTGTTCGAAGTATTCCTACGCTGCTGATCTTTAAGGATGGAAGACTAGTCGATCAATTGATTGGCATCAATCAAAAGCCTATACTAAAAAATAAGGTTCTAGGCCTGATTGGTGAATAAAATAGCACAAATTGAACAGGTGTACCGGTTTTCATTATCCAAAGAAGAGTGAAGCGGCTCCTTAAATCAAATAGCAGCTCATAAGAAAGGGAATGCCTTACCTGTGGTATTCCCTTTTCTATAAGTGCAATAAAGTTTATTTTAGCAGGCAAATCGCTTAATCAAGGTGGGTTGAGGGGAATTGAATAATATTCAAGTAGGCTCTTTAGTGTTAAATGGACAACTGATATTATATTTGGCTTTTGGAGCAGCAGGCTGGCTGATGCTTCGCTATCGTCTACGAAATATGGCGGAGCGGCACGTCATTCTGTCTGTTATGTCCAACGCATCTTGGATGTGGATTGTAGTGTGGAAGCTGAGTTTTTTACTTTTACATCCGGTCGAGGTCATGCAGCGTCCTGCTGTTCTGCTTTACTTTGACGGAGGAGGGCGCGGGGCCTGGATTGCAAGCTCAGTTGCTGTATTCTATATCTGGAAGAAAGCGGCGAAGATGAAGGGATTATTACCATCATGGCTGGATATGGCGACCTTATTTTTATGTTCCGGATGGTTCGCATATCAGATGTTATCGGCTGTCATCGGAGTAGAGCCTGTCTGGTTCCATGCAGCAATCGCCGGATTAACCGCAGGTTTTCTTTTTCTACAATTAGCCTTTTCAAGTAAAAGTAATCTATTAAAATGGCCTGCCTATGCTGTCTGGCTATCGATTGGACATGTTATTCTCTGGTTCTGTGTTCCGAATCGGGAGATCCTGTTTTTGTCCTTCAACAAGCAGCAATTGTATTTTTTAATTATTGCCACAGCCCTAACCGCATGGAACTGGTTGAATGAGGCAAGGTCTGGTGGAGGTTTCCGGGAATAGTATTTTTGGCGGATTACTCTTTGATGAAGGGAGATACATAGGATGAGGAAAAATATAGCAGCCCTACTTTTCTTGATCGGTCTTGTTGTATATGGCACATATGATTATTTGAAAAAGTCTCCTTCTGATGCGATACAGGTGTCGGAGCTTGAAGCGAATGAAGTAGGAGTTCGGAAGGGACAAAGGGCACCGGAATTCACGCTTGCCGATCTACAAGGGAATCCTGTAAAGCTATCTGACTATAAGGGGAAAAGAGTAATGCTTAACTTTTGGGCCACCTGGTGTCCCCCATGCCAAGTGGAGATGCCTCATATGCAGAAATTTTATGAAGACTATCAGCATCAAGATATAGTGGTTCTTGGTGTGAATATGACGGCTATTGAAAATCATCAGAATGATGTGCACAAGTTTGTGGACGAAGGGCAGTTTACGTTTCCCATTCTGTTCGATACGAAGGGAGACGTTATGCAGGCATATCAAGTTACTGCGTACCCGACAACGTATTTGCTGGATTCCGGCGGGGTGATCAAGGACAAATTTGTGGGAGCAATGAGCTACGAAACGATGAAGAAGTACGCTATGGGAATGAAATAAATTATATTGACTAAAAAAAATACTATCGATATAATTTTAATTATGATCCACTGAAGCAACTTATCAATTCATTATAATGACATCCGGGAGGAAGCCTATGTTTTTTAAACGCAAGGAAAAGAAGCCAGCTGTAACCTCATTGGTCATAAAATCCCCGCTGAGCGGCACTGTTGTGGCACTGTCTGAGGTTCCCGATGAAGCTTTTTCGGAGGGGGCGATGGGACAAGGGTTTGCTGTTGAGCCTGACGCAGGCAGACTGGTATCGCCGTTCTCCGGCACGGTAGTACATGTGATGGAGAAGAGTAAGCATGCAGTTATGCTGGAGCATGATAGCGGTGTGCAGATTCTGATGCATATTGGCATGAATACCGTGTCTTTGAAAGGTGAAGGATTCAAGCTGCATATTGAGAATGGTCAGCGGGTTGAGGAAGGGCAGTTGCTTATTGAATTTGACATGGCTGTGATCCGTGAGGCAGGTCTGCCGACGATCACCCCGGTTATCGTTCCTAACGGACTGGTGAGCGTTAAAGGGGTAGAAGTGGTGCTCGAAGGCTCTGACAGCTATATCCGCGTAGACTTGTAACCGTTTTAGGAGCAGTAATCATAGAGAAAGCCCTGTTTTGGAGTTCCTCCGGCAGGGCTTCTTTGGCTGTTCAGTTGTTTTGTTTGGTTTTGTAGTTTCTGATGTGAAGATAAACCGTGTTTTTGGAAATAGATAGTAAATCAGATACAATAACTACAGAATTTTTGATCTGGAATATTCCGTTGACCAGTAGCTGTTCAATAATGGCTTTGTTCTTCTCGGTAGCTGGAATGGAGGTGTCGCTCTCGATCTGTGCCTTGGCCTCCTGAAGCGATTGAAGGATGATCGATTGCGGATCCTCGGAAAAGCTGTCGATGACGGGCGCTTTCTGTGAGGAGTTATGTTCCGGAAGGAAGGTGCCCATGACTTTTACGAACGAGGTATTCAGATAAAAGTTGATGCAAAGAACCCCAATAATTTTATGATTGGAGCCTTCAATTGGCGTGATCATTGATTTCATAGGCTCACCAGAGGAATTTCTGCTGAAATAGACGAGGTGTTGGTTGCCTTCCTCCATTTTTTTTGCCTTTTCTAAAATATTCAGATCCTTATCCGTAATGGAATCCCCGATTTTCCTGGAGCTATGCTCCCCGTTAACAATCATCATAATCGATTGATTCTCAAGGCTGTAAAGGATCAGTTCATAGCCGCTCCCTAAAAAAGCGCCCATTCCTTTCATGGTTTGTATGTATGAGTTCAATATTTCACGATCCGTTTTGGTAATCTTCACGATACCCCTCCGCTAAAATATATTTCATTATTAAATAATACCTAAAAAATACAAATATAACAACTTATAAAGGGGGAGGCACGGGTTTTCGGTCTTGTTCTCTCAAAAATCTCCAAATGAAAATATTTTATTGAATGAAAATTATTCTATTGACTAAAAAAAATACTAGTATTATAATTTGGCTGTAACGAACCAGAACCAACAACTTCGAAATGGGGGAGAACATGTATAAGGATTTAATCGCTAGTGTGCTGAATCATATCGGCGGCAGCAGCAACATTGCAGAATCTACACATTGTATGACTCGCTTGCGCTTGGAGATCATCGATGTGAGCAAGGTCAACAAACCGGAGCTTGAAAAAATAAAGGGTGTATTGGGCGTCATTAAGAATGGCAGTCAAGTCCAAATTGTAATCGGTCCCAATGTCTCGAACGTGTACAAGGAATTTGTAGAATATACGTCTGACTCGGCAAATGGCGGTTCTTCAGCAGCTCCGGTGAAATCGGATACAAAGACAGAACGTCCGAAAGAAAAGACGCTGACGAAGGTCATGAACACGATTGCGGGCATATTCAACCCTATCGTACCTGCATTAGCCGGCGCCGGCTTGATCAAAGCGATCCTCGCCCTGTTGGTCTCGGTCAAGGTACTCAGCAATCAAAGTGAAACTTATTTGATCCTCAACACAATCAGTGACGGCGTATTTACCTTTTTACCGTTTCTGTTAGCGATTTCATCGGCTAAAATCTTCAAGATGAATACTTATGTAGCCGTTGCCATAGCTGCAGCGATGCTTCATCCGACCTTCTTGAATTTCCTGACAGAGGGAACAACCCAGTTGCATTTCCTTGGGGCTCCTATGAACCTGATCAAATATAACGGCAGCGTATTGCCGATTGTATTGACGATTTGGTTCGCGTCTTACATTGAGAGATTCGTAGACCGGTTCACGCCTTCTGCACTGAAGATCATTATTGTTCCGGCCGTGACTATTTTGATTGCGACGCCGATCTCCCTGATTGCTATCGGTCCTGTTGCGCAGTTCCTGGGCAATAATATCGCAGGATTTATCAGCATTCTGTTTGATAAAGGCGGAATTTTCGCCGGTTTGATTTACGGCGCACTTTACTCCGTGTTAGTCGTGACGGGGATGCAGCATGGGATGGTGCCGGTCCTGATCGACGGTATTTCCCGAGTAGGCTACAACTTTATCAGCCCGGTATCAGGCAGTGCCAATATGGCCCAGGCCGGTGCAGCATTCGGGGTATGGCTGAAATCCAAGGACAAGAACACGAAGACCGTTGCCGCGTCTGCAACAATCTCGGCGATGTCCGGTGTCACGGAGCCTGCGATATACGGCGTCAATTTACGGTTGAAAAAGCCGTTCTTAGCCGCTTTAATCGGCGGTGCGGTCGGCGGATCGTTTGCCGCACTCTTTGGAGCCAAGTCTTATGCCATGGGCGGTCCGTCCTTCCTGACCCTGCCGATGTTCATCGGGGAACCGGGGAATGTCTGGCTGGTAGCTGCTGCCTTTGTCATCGCCTTTATCACGGCGGCTATCACCACGTTTATCGTTGGATTTGAAGAAAATCCGGTAGAAGACAACTAAAAATATATAGATAAATTAAGGAGTGGAACAGCATGAGAACACTGAAAAACTTTCCTGAAGGATTTTACTGGGGAGGCGCAACTGCTGCCAACCAGATTGAAGGGGCCTGGGATGTAGACGGCAAGGGGATCAGCATCGCGGATGTAATGACAGAAGGATCCTTCGGAGAACCAAGACGGATTACTCGAGGAATTGTGGAGGGAGAATATTATCCTGCCCATGAAGCGATTGACTTCTATCATCATTATAAAGAGGATATTGCCCTGTTTGCCGAAATGGGCTTGAAAATGTATCGCCTGTCTATCGCCTGGTCCCGTATTTTCCCGGACAGCAATTCGGATACGCCGAATGAAAAAGGACTGGAGTTCTATGACAAGGTGTTCCAGGAACTGAAAAAATACAATATCGAGCCATTGGTTACGGTCTACCATAATGACCTGCCTTACCATTTCGTCGAGGAGTGCAACGGATGGTCTTCACGGAAAGTACTGGATCAATATTTGGAGCTGTGTAAGGTCCTGTTTACTCGTTATAAAAATGACGTGAAATACTGGATTACATTTAATGAAATCAACGATCTGACCGTGCCGCTCGGCAACTGGAATCATGGCGGTATTCTTCACGAGGGAACTAAATACTTCGTGGACCAGGTAGATGAACCGAACCTGCGTTACCAAGCATTGCACAACCAAATGGTAGCGAGTGCAGAAGCGGTAGTTATCGGTAAAAAGATCAATCCGGAATTCCAATTCGGCTCCATGATCTGTCATATTACGGTTTACCCGCATACCTGCCACCCGGACGATGTGTTGCTTGCGCAGAGAGAAGATTTGATTAGAAACTGCTTCTGCGGCGATGTTATGCACCGCGGGGAATATCCTTACTATGCGCTGAGATATTTTGAGGAGAATGATATTCAAATAGAAATTACCGAGGCGGACAAGGCGATTCTGAAAGAAGGTATTTGCGACTTCTATACCTTCAGCTACTATATGACGATCTGTAAAAGCGCCGACCCGGATACAGCACAGACCTCAGGCAACATTATGGGCGGAGCAAAGAATCCTTATCTGGAAGTCAATGAATGGGATTGGCAGATTGACCCGAAAGGTCTTCGCTACACGCTGAACCATGTCTACGACCGCTACCGGCTGCCTGTTATGATTACGGAAAATGGTCTGGGAGCACGCGACGTGGTAGAGGCCGATGGCCAGATTCATGACGATTATCGCATCGAGTATACGCGTCAGCATATTCAACAAATGCAGGAGGCCATCACAGACGGCGTTGAGCTGGTTGGCTACACCTCTTGGGGGATCATTGATGTAGTAAGCTGTTCAACCGGTGAAATGGACAAGCGCTACGGCTTCATCCATGTGGATAAGGACAACCATGGCAACGGAACATTGAAGAGAACGAAGAAGGATAGCTTCCATTGGTATCAAAAAGTGATTGAAACCAACGGACAAGAGCTGTAATACCGCAATCATTTAAGCTTATAGGTGCGGAAAGGTCTCCAAAACTACTCTATCTAGTAGGATTGGGGGCCTTTTGCTTAGGGGATCAATTCTCGATCGAGCAGCTCAAAATAATTTTTAGAGAAACGAATCAATCCCGCTTCGGCCATCCGCTGCAGCTCTCTCGATAATGCACTGCGGTCTACACTTAAATAATCCGCCAGGTCACTTCGGGAAAATGGGATTTCAAATGAAGAAGAATTGTGCTTCTTGGATTGCAGCGCCAAATAATGCAGAATCCGCTCGCGGAGCGATTTATGGGAGACGAGGTCCAGCTTCTGATACATGGAACGATTGTTGTCCAGCAATAAGGCCATTAGATTTTCTATGATACGTCCTCTTAAGGAGCAGGTATTCTGTCCGGGAGTGATAATCTTGTTTATTTTTAAAAATAAAAGGCTGCTGTCGGTGCCCGCCATAGCTTCATAGCCGCTGCTCTCCCTGGAATGGCGAAGTGCGGTCTCGCCCACAATCTCTCCCTCGCCCAGGTCCGAGAAGATAAACCGTACTCCGTAAGCATTTTCCTTGCAGAGGAGGACTTGTCCGTTAAGTATAATGCCGACCGAATCCAGGGGATCGTCCTCTCGAAACAGAATTTCCTTTCGGTCCAAATGCCGGATGGTTCCGTCAAGACAGCTTAAGGCCCGCACCATTTCATCTCTTGAAAATCCGCTGAATAGACGACTGCTCCCGATTTTATCGAAATAATCCTGCATTTATTTAGCCTCCCGTTGCTATGGCAACAGAGCGCGGAACCGCTCTCTGCTATAATCTTTTGATGAGAATCATTCTCATAGCTTATTTTCATTATATCAGCTTCTATAGATCATTCAATGCATGAAGCGGACCAAGGTCATGGGAAGGAGAGCAAGGATGAAAAAAGAAGAGGTAGGCCATAATTTTCTTGCCAAGCTGGGAAAGAAAAGACTGCGTCCGGGAGGTGCTGTCGCTACGGAATGGTTAATCCAGCAAGCCAAGTTGAGCAAGGATTCCCGAGTGCTTGAGGTGGCGTGCAATATGTGTACGACCTCGATCCAGCTGGCGAAGGAATATCAGTGCTCCATTATCGGCGTGGATATGGATTCCAAAGCGTTGGAGAAGGCCCGGAAAAATATTAACAAAGCAGGTGTTGAGAGCTATATCGAAGTGCGTCAGGCCAATGCGATGAAGCTGCCGTTCGAGGATGAGAGCTTTGATGTGGTCATTAACGAAGCTATGCTGACGATGCTCAATCAGGCAGCCAAGGAAAAAGCGGTTGCGGAGTATTTCAGAGTGCTGAAGCCGGGCGGAGTTCTGCTGACTCATGATATTACGTTCTACAAAGAGGACATGACAAGCTTGCTGGAGGAGCTTCGCCATACCATCCATGTGAATGTATCGCCAATGCCGATTCCTCAGTGGGAATCGCTGTTGTATTCTCGGGGCTTTGCGAGAGCGGAGAATACAAGCGGTCCGATGTCCTTAATGAGTATCAAAGGGATGATCCGGGACGAAGGGCTGATTGGAACGCTTCGGATTGCGAAGAACGGACTTAAGAAAGAGAACCGGGAGCAATTCAAGAAGATGTACAGCTTTTTTAACACCGCGGGAAAGGATCTTTATTATGTAGCCTTTTGCAGCAAAAAAGCCTAAGCAGCACACGGGAAGACAGCACAGGCGCCTCATTAAATATTGGGCTTGCAAAAACTAATGCTATTAGTTATTATAAAACTAATAGCATTAGTTTTTGGCGAAAGGAGAGCCCGATATGAGAGTGATACATGAAAAGACGGTATGGCAATTGACATGGATGCCGCGCATCTTTCCGGTGAATGCTTATTTGGTGGAGGAAGAGGATGGCCTGACTTTGATTGATGCGGCGCTACCTTATAGCGCGAAGGATATTCTGGAGGCGGCTGCGCGCATCGGCAAACCGGTTGTACGAATCGTGCTTACTCACGCGCACAGTGACCATATCGGCGCGGTGGATGCGCTGAAGCGGGCGCTGCCTGCTGCGAAGCTGCACATCTCCGCGCGTGACGCCCGGCTGCTCGCCGGGGACAGAAGCCTGGACGCGCATGAGCCGTCTACAGAGATTCGAGGCGGCGTGCCGAAGCCGGGCAAGATCGCCGCAGAGCCGGAAGTTTTGCTGCGGGACGGCGACCGGGTTGGCTCCCTGCTTACCATCGCGACACCGGGACACACACCGGGCTCGATGTCCTTTCTGGATACGCGCAACGATGCGCTGATCGCGGGAGACGCCATGCAGACCAGGGGCGGCGTAGCCGTGTCGGGGCAGATCAAGCCATGGTTCCCGTTCCCGGCCATGGCGACATGGAACAAGGAAGAGGCGCTTGCCAGCGCCCGCAAGCTGCAAGCGCTGAAACCGTCGCTGCTCGCGGTCGGGCACGGCCGTATGCTCAGCGATCCCTCGCAAGCCTTCGACCGCGCCATCGTTGAAGCGGAGCATGCGATCATAAAGCAAAGGAGTGCACAGCCTCATGTCCCCGAGAATCGGTCTTGATTTGCCTACCTTGCTTAACGCCGCCGCCGAGCTGGCCGATGCGGAGGGCTTCGAGGCGGTGACGCTGGCGACGCTTGCTCAGAAGCTGAAGATCCGTCCTCCCTCCCTGTACAACCATGTCGCCGGACTGCCCGAGCTGCGCCGCTTGCTTGCGCATCGCGGCCTGGAAGAGCTCGCCGTCCGGCTTGAGGGAGAGGTCGCCGGACTGTCCGACGATGACGCAGTCCGGGCATTCAGCCGTGCGTACCTCGGCTTCGCCCGTGCGCATCCCGGCTTATACCAAGCGCTGCAAGCGGCGCCGTCTCCCGGCGACGAGCTCTTGGAGCAAGCCGGGGAAAGAGTGCTGGAGCAAATTTACCGGACGATGGACGGTTACGGACTGGCCGGCGACAGCGCCGTTCATGCTGTGCGGACGATCCGCAGTCTGCTGCATGGGTTCGTAACGCTGGAACAGCAGGGCGGCTTCGGACTGCCGCTCGAGCTGGACGTTACCTTTCGGCTCATGGTGGATACTTTTCTGGCCGGCGTCAAAAATCCTGATTCCTTCAAATCATAAACGCTTTGGATAAACAGCAGATCAGCTATTTGACTGCTGTTTTTTTGTGCTCAGTGCTTCTTAAATCATAATGACAGTTTATGCAGTAATTTATACAGTTTGAGCAAGCAGCCCATTTTAGGAAATGCTTTATGCTACATTTTCTTAGTATGGGGTAAGAGCGCCTAAGTAAGAATGAATGCGCTTTTATACAAATAGAACGATCAGGGAGCGTTAGTGCATGCGGAAAACTATTTCTTTTCAGATCAAACTTGTGCTTTTTATCCTCACATTCCTATTTGTCTTAAACACCTTAATCAGCGGGATTACCAATTCTCAAGTGCAATTATCCGCCACTTTATTTTCAAATTCTTTTCTGGTTCTGGAGAATGAGCAGTTGAAATTAGCTAAAGATTTAGGCCGGATTGATTTGTCTGTTCAGGCAGCCTTTTGGGGCGACGAAAGTGCGAAGGAAGAAGGATCAGCAACGCAAAGGATTGTTGAGCAGGCAATAGCCAGCGCCAATGCGATAGCCGCTGTGACAGAGGAGTTCTCTAAAAAAGCAATGGACGACACGCTCCGAGCTTCATACCTGCCTTATCAGGATTCAATAGAAGCGTATTTAAGTCAGGCTGCTCTAATGCTGGATCAGGTTGCTCAAGGGGGCGGGGCATCAGCGAAAGAGAGCTACATCGAATTGGATCGTCTCGCAGGAGCCATGCAGGAAGCGGAAGCTCAATTTCAAGCCGTATTGGACAGTAGCATTGCTCATGAGAAAACACTCATTGATTCCAGAGTAACAAGGTCCTCCATGATCATTTATGCCATGGCCGTTCTTTTCTTAATTTCTGTTGTTGTTGCCTTTAGGTTCGTCTTGAAAGCGATCATTCGTCCAATTAACACAGCAAGTAAAAGTCTCGATCATATCATCCATAGTCTGGAGCATAATGAGGGGGATCTGACGGTTAGACTAGAGGATCATGCAGAGAATGAAATCGGGCGGATGGCTAAAGGAATGAATCGTTTTTTGGAGACATTGCAGAGTGCCATGCTTTCTATAAAGCTGGGTTCCAATCAAATTCATCAATCGGCTGAGAACATTAGCAACAATATTTTGGCTTCCACAGACGCTACAACAACCATATCGGCAGGTTTAAATGAAATGACAGCAAGCATGGAGGAAATTAGCAGCACCATTCAGGACATCGATCATGGAGCCCAGCTCATTCTGTCGGCAGCAAATCTTATTGCAGATGATGCCGGCGCCAATTATGATCAGGTTGCCCATATTCTCGATCGTGCCGAGCATATCCATTCACAGTCCAACCAAAGCAAGCTGCAGACGATAACTGTAGTGGAGGATATTGAGCAAGCGATGTCGACTGCGATATTGAATAGCCGGTCTGTGGAGAAAATTAACGAGCTCACCTCGAATATCCTGGATATTTCCACCCAAACGAATCTCTTGGCTCTAAATGCTTCTATTGAGGCGGCAAGAGTTGGAGAATCCGGAAAGGGCTTTGCCGTTGTAGCGGATGAAATCAGAAAACTGTCAGAAAATACGAAACATACCGCGAGCGATATCCAGACGATTAGCGCATTGGTGACAGATTCGGTGAAGGAGCTTGTTGATAACGCCAATATGATTATGTCTTATATCTCAGGCAGGGTACTGGATGACTACGCTAACTTTGTAGATACGGCTAATAATTATAAGGCTGATGTGGGGAACATCAATCTAATGCTATCGCGCTTTACGAGCCAATCAGAAGAATTAAGGAGCATCTCAACCAATATGGCCGAAGGCATCCGGGGAATCAGTCTGGCCGTAGAGGACGGGGTAAATGTAATGATTGATGCTAATGAAAGCACATCGAGCTTACTTGAATCTATGACCACCATCTCGGAGGAGGTTAGCTATAATCAGGAAATCGTAAATCGTCTACATGACCATGTAAATAAGTTTAAAAAGATATAGATCGTGCGTGTGGAAAGATGTGCTTTTGTTTGCTATAATCATGGTATTTTTGTTCCCTGATGAAGGGTAAGGAGGGGCAACATGATCCGGATTGCAATTGTTGAGGATGAGGCTCATTACAAAGAGCAACTCATAGGGTTTCTGAACCAGTTCGAGCAAGAGACTGGTGAAATTATGGAACTGGCGACCTACGAGGACGGCGATGAATTTGTTGAGGATTTCAAGGCCCAATTCGATATTATTCTGATGGATGTACAGATGCGCTTTATGGACGGCATGGCGGCAGCGGAGGAAATCAGAAAGATGGACTCCGAGGTGGTCATCATTTTTATTACCAATATGGCGCAGTACGCGATTAAGGGATACGCAGTTGACGCGCTTGATTACGTGCTGAAGCCGATCTCCTATTTTCAGTTCTCCCAGCGATTGAACCGGGCAATTGAACGGATGAAGCGTCGGGAAGAACATTATATTACGCTTAAGATCAAAGGCGGGGTCAAGCGGTTTCGCATTTCGGATATTTACTATATTGAGAGCCTGGGACACAAGCTGGTATTTGTAACGAAGACCGGTGAGATGGAGACCGTTGGCACGATGAAAGAACTGGAGGATGAACTTGCAGGGTATCCCTTCTTCCGGGGCAATAAAGGCTACTATATAAACCTGGAGCATGTGGAAGGGATGGATGATGTGTTTGCCATTGTCAAAGGAAAGCCCTTGCTGATCAGCCGCCCCAAACGCAAAGCGTTCATGGAGGCTTTATCCAACTATTGGGGAGAAGTGATCAAATGAATACCGTACTTCCGGATATCCCCCGTTTGTACACGGCTTTGGCAGAGTGGCTGGCCTGCATCGTGTACATCCTGCCCTTGAAGAAGCACCTAAAGCTTAGAGGATTACTGTTGTTCTCTGTTGTTTTTTTACTAATTCAATCTGTTTTTTTATTGTTAACGAAAGAGCTGCCGATTTACTTTTGGATCCCATGTATGATTACCGCTATTGCCATGATGTTCCTATTCATTTATGCAAGCTGTGACATCAGTGCGCAAGAGGCAGGGTATTTCAGTGTAAGGGCCTTTGTTGCCGCGGAATTTGTGGCTTCCCTGGAATGGCAGGTGCATGTATTTATCTGGCAAGGAGCAGCGGTACCGCTCTGGCAAGAAGCTCTGTTATTGATATTGATTTATGGTGGGTTCTTCCTGATTATTTGGCTGCTGGAGAGACAGCATATTCCAGAAGAAAGGAGACTGGTAATCCGTCAGCGTGAGCTTTGGTCGACCGTTTTTATCGGGGCTGCGGTATTTGGCATCAGTAATCTGAGCTTTGTTAACATGCAGACCCCGTTTAGTGGGCAATATGCACAAGAGATTCTGAATATACGGACATTAGTTGATTTAGGCGGCTTCGCCATTCTTTATGCCTATCACATTCAGCTTAATGATCTTCGCGTCAGACATGAGCTGAAGGCGGTACAGAATATTCTTCAGCATCAGTATTCCCAGTATCAGCAATCGAAGGAGAGCATCGAGCTGATCAACTTCAAATATCATGATTTGAAAAATCAGATTATTGCGGTGCGAGCAGAAGAGGATGCCGATAAACGGAATGCTTATCTTAAGAAGATGGAAGACGAAATCAAGCACTTCGAGGCTCAGAACAAGACCGGAAATCATGTGCTCGATACCCTGCTCGCCAGCAAGAATATGTATTGCATCAAGCATGGGATTACCCTGACCTGTGTAGCTGACGGCAGTCTGTTAAACGGTATTGATGTTATCGATATCTGCACGATATTCGGCAATGCGCTGGATAATGCTATTGAGTATGAACAGCGTATGGAGGAAGCGGAGAAACGATTAATTCATGTATCTGTCTTTGCGCAAAAAGGCTTTACGATGATCCGCTTTGAGAATTACTTCGAGGGAGAGCTGGAGTTGAACGGGGATTTACCCAAGACGACCAAACCGGACACATTCGATCATGGGTATGGGCTAAAGAGCATCCGATATGCCGTAGAGAAATACGGCGGCGTAGTCAATGTCAGCCAGCAGGACAACTGGTTTGAGCTGAAGGTATTAATTCCGTTGAAGCAAATAAATAACTAGCTTTGATACGCTTTAATGGACACGAGTCACGAGTCTATAGTTTGCCTATCACACTGTTGTAAATTAATTGCAGGGGAGCTCCGAAAAGTCGGTGAAAACTACTTTCGGGTATCCCCTTTTTAATTGTAGTTTAACATCGATAACCTTCTCATCAATATCAGATAGGATGGGGCAAGAGTTGAATAGAACTGAATGAACGCTATCGGGAGGACATGAACATGAATAAACAAGGGTTGAATCCCTTTTTGCCCAGCTATGAGTATGTGCCAGACGGGGAGCCATATGTATTTGGGGACAGGGTCTATATTTACGGGTCCCATGATCGCTTTAACGGACGTTATTTCTGTCTTAATGATTATATTTGTTGGTCGGCCCCCGTTGATAACCTGAAGGATTGGAAATATGAAGGAGTAATCTACCGAAAGAATCAAGACCCTAGCAATCGGCGCGGGTGGTATCACCTGTTTGCCCCGGATGTGACGGAAGGAACGGATGGGCGTTATTATCTGTACTATGCTTTTGACTTTCTAGGGATCATGTCGGTGGCGGTGAGCGAGTCTCCTGCCGGTCCGTATGCATTCTATGGACATATCCGTTATGCGGATGGGAGAGTATGGGGGGAGACAAGTGGAGATGTATTTGCTTTCGATCCGGGTGTATTGATGGATGATGATGGAAGAGTTTATTTATATACTGGATTTGCCCCCAAGAAAGCATTGCCATCCATCGTGACAGGATTTAAGAAGTTTTCCATGAAAGGCGGATATGTGCTTGAGCTGGAACCGGATATGCTGACGATCAAGTACGGACCGGAGTTGATTATTCCAAAGGTCGGACAGGCTGAAGGAACAGGCTTTGAAGGACATGAGTTTTTTGAAGCAAGTTCCATTCGAAGAATCGGTAAGCAATACTATTTTGTCTACTCTTCCGTCCATAACCATGAACTGTGCTATGCCATAAGCAACAGACCGACAGGGGATTTTCGGTATGGAGGCACTTTGGTAAGCAACGGAGACTTGTTCCTGAACGGTATTTACGAGGAGGAACATGCCCGGAATTATATCGGCAATAATCACGGTGGGATGGTGGAGATCAATGGTCAGTGGTATGTGTTCTACCATCGGCAGACGAATCGGCATTCTTATTCCCGGCAAGCCTGTGCCGAACCGATTACTATTGAAGAAGACGGCTCCATCAGACAAGTTGAAATGACGAGCTGTGGACTTAATGGCAAGCCGCTGTCTGGATACGGAAGGTATGAGACTTACATAGCCTGCAATCTTATGAAAGCGAGCGGTACTGCACGTGTGGATAAGCTCTTCAGCAGATGGGAATTGCGGAAGCATCCGTATTTCACACAGGAGGGCAAGGATCGGGAGCATTCACCCAATCAATATATCGCCAATTTTCGTTCCGGTTCCATCGCGGGCTTCAAGTACTTTGACATCCGGGGTGTGACCAAGATCGCCGTTGAGGTAAGGGGGAAGGCTGTAGGCCAGTTCATAGTCACCACTTCATTGAATGGGCAAGAACCTGCGGCCGTGATTGATGTTGTATCATCCAAGCAAAGGTCTTCCTTCACTGCGGATATTCGATTGGAAAATGGGAAGCAGGCTCTTTATTTCCATTTTCAAGGGAAGGGTGTACCGGACTTTATTGCCTTTGAATTAATCCTATAGGCTTTCATATAAGGGCATTCTCTACTTATGCTGAACAGTTTATGCAGAAATAAGCACAGTTTATGCGTCTTCTCCAAACACGAAAAAGAAGAGTGCTAGAATGACGGTAAGAAAACAGAAGGGGGAAGAAACAATGAAGAAAGCTTTGTATAAAGAGTAAGTGTAGAATAGGCAGAGACAAAATGAATGCGCTTTATTTTAAACTTAAGGATTAAGTGGAGAAGAGATATGAAATATAGAGATCTTATTGACAAAATGACACTGGAAGAGAAAGCCTCGCTGATGTCTGGCAAGGATTTCTGGCAAACACAGAATATCGAACGGTTAGGAATTCCAAGCATGTTCCTTGCGGATGGTCCGCATGGGATTCGCAAGCAAGCTGAAGCGGCAGATCATCTTGGGTTGAACCCAAGTCTTCCTGCTACCTGCTTCCCAACGGCTGCTACCGTTGCTAACAGCTGGAACGCGGAGCTGGGCGAGCAGATCGGACATCATCTGGGTCAGGAAGCGGCAGCGCAGAAGGTTCATGTCCTGCTCGGGCCAGGCATCAATATGAAGCGTGATCCGTTATGCGGCAGAAATTTTGAGTACTTCAGCGAGGATCCTTATCTGGCAGGAAAAATGTCCGCCAGCTATATTCGGGGAATTCAGGAGCACGGTGTATCCGCTTGTGTCAAGCATTTTGCTGCTAATAATCAGGAAGAACGCCGGATGTCGATTGACACGATTGTCGATGAACGAACACTACGGGAAATGTACTTGACAGCCTTTGAAATCGCCATCACGGAAGGCAAGCCGCAGACGGTCATGTCCTCCTACAACAAGCTGAACGGAACCTACACCAATGAAAATCTGCATTTGATGCAGGATATTCTGCGTAAGGAATGGGAGTTCGACGGGGTGGTCGTGACAGATTGGGGAGGCAGCAACGATCGTATTGCTGGCTTAGTCGCGGGAAATGAGCTTGAAATGCCGACAACTGCAGGTGAGACCAATGCTGAAATCGTTCAGGCTGTGAAGAGCGGCAAGCTGGATGAGGAAGTGCTTAATCAGTGCGTAGACCGTCTGTTGCAGCTTGTATTTACCACGGAGAAGGCATTAGCAGACAACGGCAAGGGCAAGACAGAGCTTCCGATCGAGCAGCATCATAGCGCAGCTCAGCAGGCTGCGGAAGAGTCGATTGTGCTCTTGAAAAATGAAGACGGCATTCTTCCGCTCCTATCCGCAAGGAAGGTTGCTGTGATCGGGGATTTTGCGAAGGAAGCTCGTTATCAAGGGGCAGGGTCATCGATTGTTAATCCGACCAAGCTGGATCAAACTCTGCAAATGCTGGAGCAGTTCGGCATCAACAGCATCGGCTATGAGCCGGGCTTCGAGCGCTATGGTAAGCGAAATCGCAGCAAGGTATCCCGGGCGTGTGCACTGGCCAAGCAGGCAGATATCGTACTGCTCTATATCGGATTAGATGAGGTGACAGAGGCAGAGGGGCTTGACCGGCAGGGCATACGTCTTCCCGACAATCAGGTTGCTTTGCTTGCAGCGCTTCACGAAGTCAATCAGAATATCGTCGCGGTACTATCCTGCGGGGCAGCTATTGAGATGCCTTGGATTCATCAAGTAAAGGGCCTGGTACATGGTTATCTCAGCGGTCAAGCAGGTGCGAAGGCGATTCTGCGAGTACTGACAGGACAGGTGAACCCTTCCGGCAAGTTGGCAGAAACCTACCCGCTCCGTTACGAGGATACACCGGCAGCAAGCCACTTTCCAGGTAAAGAGGTCAGTGTGGAATATCGGGAATCTTTATTTTTCGGCTATCGTTACTATGACAAGGCCCGGGTTGATGTGTTATACCCGTTCGGCTATGGATTAAGCTACTCCTCATTTGCTTATTCCGATCTGTTCGTCGATTCCGCGGGAGCAACGTTCACAATTACCAATAGCGGCTCCATGGATGGTATGGAGATTGCTCAGTTATATATAGGTTGCAATTCAGATAATATCTTCCGTCCCGACAAGGAATTGAAGGGCTTCAGCAAGCTGTTTCTGCGGGCCGGCGAGAGCAAAATGGTTCGTATACCATTCGATGATAAAGCCTTCCGCTACTTTAATATCAAGACGAATCGTTGGGAAGTGGAGGAAGCGGATTATGCCATCATGATCGGGGCATCCAGCATGGATATCCGACTGGCAGCAAATCTGCATGTTAACGGCAGCGGTGCGCCATTGCCGTATGAGCGTGCCAAGCTGCCGTCCTATTATTCGGGCAAGGCAAGCAACGTCACGCAAGCCGAATTTGAACAACTGCTGGGTCATCCGGTGCCTAAAGCAACCTGGGACCGCACACAACCGCTCGGGTATAATGATACGATTGCACAATGTCAATACGCTAAAGGTTGGGTTGCTCGATTTGCTTTTCATGCGATGACCTTTGCTCATTGGTTTTTGCGGAAAATCGGAAAGAGAAGCACAGCTAACCTGATCATGATGTCCGTTTATCATATGCCGTTTCGAGGGATTGCGAGAATGACCGGCGGCCTAGTAAATATGCCTATGGTGGATGGGATGTTGATGGTGGTTAACGGCAGCTTCTTTAAAGGGTTGCGCCATTTGTTGAAGGAACGAAAAAAGCTGATGCAGGCGGCGAAATCACAATAAGGAGAGCAGCTTATGAAACAACAATCAAGAGGATTAATCGGCTTCTGGAACCGATATTCGGAGAAGCACCCGAACATTGCGCAGTTTCTAATGTTTTTTCTGTTGAGTAACGGAGTCACGGTTTTGCAAATTGTCGTGATGCCACTGTTTAAGTCGCTGTTCGCAAAAACAGCACTTGTCGATACAAGCTTTCAAATTCTACAGCTGGGGAGCAACTTTGACGGTACTCCGTATTATGTATTCGATTATGCGGCAGGCGCATTGTCGGCTGGTGGAGGCGGCGGACTTGCCTACTTTATTGCCGTACAAATTGCAATTGGGATCGCGCAGATTATTAATTTCTTTCTGCAACGTAATATTACCTTCAAATCGAACAGTAACATTTGGCAAGCCGCTTTTTGGTATGTTATCGCTTATATCGTGATTTCAATCGGTGCAGCTGCCGCACAGGGCTTGTATAAAGCTCCGATTTACAATTTGCTGATGAATACATGGAGGATGGGCGGTGCCGGAGAGACAACGGCGGATGTTATTACTATGCTTATCAACAGCGCAATTTCTTTCTGGGTGTTTTTTCCAATCTTCAAGATCATTTTCAAAAAAGAACCAACAGAATGAATTTTCTCGTCTCGGTATAATAATGGTGGTGCTTAAGTAACATAGCAACAATTCTAACGTGTGCAATCTAATTTAAAATAAAAAAACAAGGGGATTTAAAACTATGAAAAAGAAAAATGTTTTGAAAAAAATTCTTTTGATGTCAATGGCTATAGCTTTATTCTCAATTTTAGTAGCTTGTGGCTCTGGAAGTAAAGTTGCTGGTACGTATAGTATGTCTATTGGAGCAGAAGAGTTAGCAGGAAATAGCTGGCATAACGGATTTGTTACGGGGACAGGATTGACGCAACAAAATACATTGAAGCTGGATGAAGAGGGCGGCTATGAATATACAAAGCTTGTAACAAAATTTGATGAAGCCGGAAATCCTGTGCAAGATGAAAAAGCACCTAAAATCACATATACATTTACTGGCGAGTATACGAGTGTGGGCAACACAGTAACGCTAACTCCTCCAACAGAAGTTGTCTTCGACGAACATTGGGGAACCATTGATGAAGGTGGTTATATCTCAAGTAGTAGCGGGAAGGCCTCTGCCGGAGATAAGGTCGTGCCAAAAGAGGAAGAAGCTCATGATCCAATGAGTGTATTCCCGACCCCTTTCTATCTGCAAAGCAGCAGTCATTCTGATAATGTAATTGTTACTGTAAATAAAGATGCTTCATCATTTGTATATGAAGAGGGCGTTAGCTCAGAGGATGAATAAATCTGACTGGGAGGTCAATTGACTAATGGGAAACAAAAGAAAAAGACATATTATCTTTACAGCATTCTTAACGATAGTCATGCTTGCAAGTACAGTTGCAGCAAATATGGTTGCTATTTATTGGGATAAACCTTTACAAGAATTTGTAGGTGTAATCGGTGAAGGCGTAAATGATGCCTCGAGCCAGGAAAACTTGTTTACAAGTGATTATCAGGATAAAGCTGAGATATTAAAAACTCAGGAGGAATTTGCCAAGCAAGTTGTAAGAGAAGGCGTAGTCATGCTTAAAAACGATACCGCCCTTCCTCTGACTGAAAAGTCCAAAGTTAGCTTGTTCGGTATTGCATCGGCAAGCGGCTCGGCAAGCGGCAGCGGATCCGGAGCGGTTTCTGGGGAAGCGAGTACAATATACAGCTCCTTGGTTAATGCCGGGTTTGAAGTAAATGAAACCTTGCATAGCTTCTATCAAAACTCTACTCATGAACATGGTAAAGGTACTGGCCCGGGGAATGGAGATGCTCAAGGGGATTGGAAGTTGGACGAGGTTCCTCAATCAGAATTTACTGCTGAGCTGAAAAACTCTTATAAGAACTACAATGATGCAGCGATCGTTGTGTTTTCGAGACAAGGCGGAGAAGGCGGAGACCTGCCTACCGAGATGTCCCGCTTCGGTGGTGCGGCGGATGAGCATTATCTGCAATTGTCCAAGGAAGAGAGAGAGTTGTTGGCTTCCATTGAACAATCTGGAGAATTCTCGAAGACCATTATATTAATAAATTCGGCGGGGGCTATGGAGCTCGGGTTTGTCGATCAGGCTGAGTATGGAGTTGATGCTGCTCTATGGTATGGAGGCACAGGAAAGAACGGTATTGAAGCCGTCGGAGAAATTTTGAAGGGAGAAGCCAACCCTTCTGGACGTCTGGTAGATACTTATGTATACGATAATTTCTCTGCTCCTTCAATGCAGAATTTCGGTGACTTCAGATATGTGAATGCGAATAATGAATTAGTAGGCAACGCTTATCTGAATTATGGTGAAGGAATTTATGTAGGCTACCGGTATTATGAAACCAGATATGAAGACAAGGTAATGGGGACGCCAAATACTGGAGATTATAACTATGGAGAAAGCGTCATTTATCCATTCGGCTATGGTTTGTCTTATAGCAGCTTTGAGTGGGGCGGGTATCAGCTTGCTGAAGACGGCGATAACTATACGGTAAATGTAACTGTGACGAACACTGGGGATCAGGCAGGGAAAGATGTTGTTCAGCTCTATGCTCAAACCCCTTATGTTCCTGGTGGAGTTGAAAAGGCATCGGTCAATCTGGTGAACTTTGCAAAGACAAAAGAACTGAATCCAGGAGAAAGTGAGACTCTCACAATTCAAGTGAACAAGGCAGACCTGGCTTCTTATGACTATCTTAATGAAAAGGGCTATATTTTAGATGCCGGGAGGTATTATTTAACAGCTGCTCAAAATGCTCATGCAGCAGTAAATAACATTTTGGCGCTGAAAGGCTATACCGTTGAAAATGGCATGACAGCAGACGGTAATGCCAGCCTTGCAGGCTCATTGGAAGTGAATGCATTGTCCAAAGTGGAATTTGAGAGAGAAGTGACAAATCAATTTGATACCGCTGCAGCTGCTGATTTTGAGTACCTCTCAAGAAGCAACTGGTCCAAAATGGATAATAGCGGGCTTACCTATGCAACAGGTGTTATGGAAGGTGTATCCAATGTAACAGATGCCAAGAAAACAGCGAAAACAATTCTGGCCAGTGAGGAATTGGTTAAAAATTTGCAAGCAGAGGGCTATGATTCCTCAGGTGCTCCTCCAATCAGTTCGCGGAATTATCCTGCAGCCTCTGCGTACAAATATGATCAAAAAACATCCTTTAATCTGGCTGATATGATTGGACTCGATTACAACGATCCCAAATGGGATGAAATTCTCGATGCGATGAAATTAAGTGATATGCACAAGCTGTTTAACAAGTCTGGGTACGGAACGATGGCTATTGAAAGCATTAATAAACCAAAAACTTACGAGTACGATGGACCAGCAGGTATCTCAAACATGATTACAGGAGAGGGTTCGTTCTCTTACCCTACAAGTCCAATGGTCGCTTCCACATGGAATATTGAATTGGCCAAGGAACAAGGAAGACTTGTCGGCGAAGATGCATTAAATACCAAAACAAGCGGCTGGTATGCACCTGCAATTAATATTCATAGAACGCCTTTCTCAGGAAGAAACTATGAATATTTCTCAGAAGATCCTGTGCTGACCGGACTTATTAGTACAAATGTCACGAAAGCGGTTCAAGCTAAAGGTGTGTATGTATATATTAAGCACTTTGCTTTAAATGATCAGGAAACGAATCGTGCTGCAAACGGCTCTGTAGCAACCTGGTCCAATGAACAAGCTATTCGTGAAATTTATCTAAAGCCATTCGAAATAAACGTTAAGCAGGGCGGAGCAAGAGGAATTATGATGGCGTTTAATCGAATTGGTTATACGCCAGCAACGACTCATTATAATCTGATCACGAATGTTACTCGCGGAGAGTGGGGATTTGTCGGGGTAATTATCTCGGATTATATGAGTAGTCAATCCGCTAATTACGCAGATCAATTTCTGGCGGCCGGAGGAGATATGTTCCTATCCACGGCAGGTATCCCTTTGAACGATGCTAAGCAAGATTGGGCACGTGCTGAATTGCGACGCTCTACTAAGAATACGCTCTTTAATATTGCTAACAGTTTGGCAATGAATGGTCTTGCTAATGGAGGAACATATAGTAGTGGTTTCCCTGTTTATAAGATTATTCTGATCGTTCTGGACGTCCTGGTTCTAGGGATCTTAGCTCTAATTGCCAGAAATATTTATCGTGTGGTCAAAGAAACCGATGAGTCTTTCGAGGCAAGAAGAAAATTAACCCAAAAGAGAAGGGTTATCATTTGGTGCGCAGTAGGAATCATCATTGTTATCTTAGCTGTTGCATTCTATGTGTTATTGTATCCAATTATTAAGGATGCTTTACTGATGTAGTTAGTGATCGATGTAAGAATATTTTTATTTGGCGGTGCTCCCTTTTTGGGAGTGCCGCTAGTTTTAAGTTTAGAACAAGTACAGCATAAGTAAAGGTTGTGTGAACATGAAGCTATTATCAGTCGTCGTTCCTTGCTTTAACTCACAAGATTATATGAGATACTGTTTAGAATCTCTACTTCCTGGCGGGGAAAACGTAGAAATTCTGATAGTAAATGACGGTTCAAGCGACAAGACTGGAGAGATTGCGAACGGCTATGCAGCAAAGTACCCTTCCATCATCAAATCGATACATCAGGCCAATGGAGGGCACGGTGAAGCGGTCAATACGGGAATCAGACATGCGACAGGTCGCTATTTCAAGGTAGTGGACAGCGATGATTGGGTGGATATCCGGGCCTATCTGAAGATAGTAGCCACGCTGGAGCAGCTTGAGGCTGAGGATCAGACTATTGATCTGCTAGTCAGCAACTTTGTCTATGACAAAGAGGGAGCAAGATTCAAGAAGGTGATGAGATACGATAACGTTCTGCCTGATAATATAGTGTTCACCTGGGACGAGATCGGTCGTTTCCGTAAAGGCCAATATTTGATGATGCATTCACTCCTCTATCGAACAGCTATATTAAGGGAATGTGGATTAGTACTGCCAAAGCATACCTTTTACGTAGATAACTTATATGTAACGGCCCCCTTGCCATATGTGAATAAAATCTATTATTCAAACACGGATTTGTACAGATATTATATCGGTCGCGCAGATCAATCGGTCAATGAGAAGGTCATGATTAAGCGCATTGATCAACAATTGGAGGTAAACCGGCTATTGATTGAACAGATGAGCCTGCAAAGCAACTTAAGCGGCAAGCTGAGCAAATACTTATTCCATCATCTTGAGATTGTAACGATGATTTCAACGATCTTACTGATTCGTGGAGGAACGAAGGAGCATTTGCAGAAGAAGCGTGAGTTCTGGAATTACATTAAGGAAACAGATCGGGAGCTTTATCATCAATTGCGTTACGGAATGATGGGCCGGCTATTAAGCCTGCCAGGACGAATGGGACGCAGCATCTCGGTCGGGGTGTATAAAATTACACAAAAGGTTGTTGGTTTTAACTGACTTGGAGGCGGGTTTGTGCACAAGAAATACGATTTCCTGATTGTTGGAGCTGGACTGTACGGTGCGGTATTCGCCCATGAAGTTAACAAAGCCGGGAAAACCTGCTTGATCCTTGATAAACGTAATCATATCGGTGGTAATGTCTATACGGAAAAGGTGGCGGATATTCAAGTTCATCGCTACGGCGCACATATTTTTCATACGAGCAACACGGAAATATGGCGATATGTCAATCAGTTCGCGGAGTTTAACCGATTTACCAATAGTCCATTAGCCAATTACAAGGGTGAGCTTTATAATTTGCCGTTCAATATGAATACCTTTAACAAGATGTGGGGAGTGATCACTCCGGAGGAAGCCAGACAAAAAATTGAACAGCAACGCAGAGACAGTTATGTGGAAAGTCCCCGTACATTGGAGGAACAAGCGATCAATCTGGTTGGCAGCGATATTTACGAAACATTAATCCGCGGTTATACCGAAAAACAGTGGGGTCGTCCATGCCACGAACTTCCGGCATTTATTATACGCAGATTGCCTGTGCGCTTCACCTATGATAACAATTATTTCAATGATCCATACCAGGGTATTCCGAATGGTGGATATACAGCAATGGTAGAAAAGATGATTGAAGGTATTGAAGTAAGGCTGGAAGCTGACTATCTTGCTGACAAGGTCTACTGGGATAATGTTGCAAAACAAATCGTTTATACCGGGCCGATTGATGCTTACTTTAGTTTCAGATATGGGGTTTTGGCCTATCGCAGCTTAACCTTTGATAACGAATTGCTAGAAATCGATAACTACCAGGGTAATGCTGTAGTAAATTATACTGATCGTGAAACTCCGTATACGCGAATTATTGAGCATAAGCATTTTGAATTTGGTACTCAACCACAGACCTTAATTACCCGTGAGTATAGCGTGGAATGGAAGCGTGGAGATGAGCCGTACTATCCAATCAATGACGAGCTAAATAGCATACTCTATGCAAAATATAAACAATTAGCTGATGCTGAGCAGCACGTCATATTCGGCGGACGTCTAGGCGAATATAAGTATTATGATATGGATAAAGTTATTGCCTCAGCGCTTCTTAGAGTAAAAGAGGTTTTAAATGAAATGTAATCTTCATTCCGAACGATAAAAGCTCTTGAATTTGTTCCTTTGCGGAAAATTCAAGAGCTTTTTGTTTGTCATGGCCCTATCAGGATAATCAGAGAATTGTAAAAACAATCGGGTCTTTGTGTTAAACTAGTTTACTTGGAAATCTATTAAATTTATAGTATTAGTAGATTTACCGTTCCAAAATACGAATGGAAAGAAGGGATCTACGCTATGAATTTGGCAAGAACATCGTTCGGCAAGCTGCTGGCTGCTGCATTGGTAGCTACAGGAGTGCTGTCCGGAGCTGCATTCGGCACAGCGCAGGCTGCGGAAACACCGGCTTCAACAGAGAAGTTTGAGCTTCGGGTATTACATACGAATGATACACACGCACATCTGGACAACATTGCCCGCCGGGTGACGGCTGTCAATGAAGTGCGCAATGACAGCACCTTGCTGCTTGATGCCGGAGATGTATTTTCAGGAACGCTTTATTTCAATCAGTTTAACGGACTGGCAGATTTGTTCTTCATGAACAAGCTGAACTATGATGCCATGACATTTGGCAACCATGAATTTGATAAGGGTCCGGAGGGACTGATCGAGTTCGTGAAGGCGGCGAAATTCCCATTTGTGAGCGCGAATATTGATTTCAGCAAGGAGCCCATTCTTAGTGCGTATGCCACAAAGGATATCGGTGCACCGGGTAAAGCAGGGAACATTTATCCGTCCATTATTAAAGAGATTCAAGGTGAAAAGGTGGGGATTATCGGCTTGACCACACCTGAGTCAGCGGTTCTTGCTTCTCCGGGCGAAAACATTAAATTCGCTGATGAAGTCGAGAGTGCCAGAAAGCAGGTAGAGGCGCTGGAAGCTAAGGGAATCAACAAAATCGTTGTGCTATCTCATTTGGGCTATACGGTTGACCAGGAGTTGGCCGAAGCTGTAGAAGGCATTGATATCATTGTCGGCGGGCATTCCCACACACAATTGAATGAAGCAGAGGTCCATCATGCGGACGGGGAACCGACACTGATCGTTCAAACCGGTGAATACAACAAGTATTTGGGTCAGTTGGATGTAGTCTTTGATGGGGATGGTGTTCTGACGGAATGGCAGGATAAGCTGATTTCGCTGGATGCTCAAAATGATGCTGGTGAGTACCTTATCAAGGGGGATGCTGAATCCGAGGCGAAGCTGAAAGAGTATGAGGCGCCTTTGGAGGAACTGAAGCAGACGGTGATCGGCAAGACATTAGTGGACCTTGATGGCGAACGCAACAATGTACGGACGCAGGAGACTAATCTGGGTGATCTTGTCGCTGACGGGATGAGAGCTAAAGTGATGAGTATTGTGAAGGAATCCGATGTGGCAGGCTATGTCACTATCCAGAACGGCGGAGGCATTCGTGCATCCATCGGGGCTGGAGATATTACACTGGGCCATTTGCTAACGACGATGCCATTCGGTAATAACCTTTCTGCTCTGAAAATGACGGGTGAAGAGATCGTTGCCGCATTGGAAAATGGCGTGAGCGGCGTGGAGAACGGAGAAGGTCGTTTCCCGCAAATCTCGGGCATGCGTTTCTATTATGATTCGACCAAGGCCGGCGATGTGATTGATGCTGTTACCGGAGCCAAGACTCAAGAGGGGAATCGCATCGTCCAGGTGCAAATCAAGCAGGCGAATGGCTCTTACTCCGATATTGATCCAAAGGCATACTATATTGTAGCGACAAATTCATATATGGCCGATGGCGGAGATTTCTACAAATCTATGAAGCAGGCCAAGAATGCCGGACGCTTCTATGAATTGAATCTAGTTGATTATGAAGTATTCCGCGAGTATCTGGATTCGGTAGGTACGGTAAACGTACAGCCGGAGGGCCGGATTATCGATGTGAAAGGGGCTTCTCTCTCTGTAGCATTTAGCGATGTCTCAGGGCATGCGAATGCTGCTGTGATCGAGAAGGCTGCCGCGGCAGGTATTATTAATGGATATGCTGACGGCTCCTTCCGTCCGGATAATAAGGTTACTCGTGCTGAATTGGCGGTGATGGTAAGCCGGGCATTGAAGCTTCAGGCTTCGACGAATGTCACGGGATTCACGGATGAAGCGGCTATTCCTGGGTGGGCCTTACCTTCAGTGGCTGCATTGAAGGAAGCGGGACTGCTGGAAGGCGTGATTGCAGACAGCTTCGAGCCATCCAAGCAGGTGACTGCTGGTGAGGTTGCTAAGGTTCTAGCAGCGGTAACCAAGGGGGAAGCCCAAGAGGGGGATGTCTCTGTAACGCTTTCACGCGGCGAGATCGTCTCCTTGCTCGTTCAAGCGTTGAACTAGTAGGGTTATGATGCATATGACAAATAAATATGTATTGCTCATGAGAGGCATTAATGTGAACGGTGTTTCGATCAAGATGAAGGATTTAAAGGAGGCATTGGTCGGTCTTGGCTATCCCGATGTTCAAACCATTCTGGCAACGGGAAATATCATTCTGACGCTGGATGCTTCTGAAGCCTTCGGAGAGTTGGAAATCGCCGAGATTGCACAGGCATTAGGCAAGGAGTTTCAATATGATTGCCATTTATTCTTAAGAACAGGAGATGAAATTGGAGATATCGTTGCGGCCGCCTCCGCCTCCGCTTCCGCCGTTGAGGCTCCTGACGAATTCCATCATTACTGTCTGTTCTGTGATCAGGCAGAGGTCGTCTCCGAGTTAAGTGAGCTATTCGCTTCTGTTCCCAAGGCACCTGGAGAACGATTCATTCCCGTGGGCAGAGATGCGTTCTGGATAGTACCCAAAGGCTCCACGACGGGAACAGACTTCGGTTCAAAGGTACTTGGCAAGAAAGCCTACAAGAGTCGATTGACTTCAAGAAACATCAATACGGTTAATAAGATCTATGCGATTTGTGCCAAGTGACCGGTTATGTATCCATTAGAAATAGAGCTCTGCCGCGGCTGCGGCGGGGCTCTTTTCTTTGAAGATGATTTCTTTTACAAGCAAACGTTTAAGTTTTGTATTTTTCTGTTAAATATTAATATTATGGAGGAGAAGGAGGAAATAAATGAGAACAATGTATATGAAGAAAGCACTTGTTTGGATAAGCATATTAGCAGCAGTCTCAGCCTGCTCGGCTGCTCAGGAAGATAACGGAGCTGCAGTGAATGAACCGGGCCGATCGAATCAATCGAATACTTCCAACAATTCGCAAGAGGAGAACAATAAATTTGACCGAACCGGGGTATCCGTCGAATGGATCCAGCGTTATGAAGGGGTAGAATTAACAGATTGGGTGGATGAGCATACGCTGATTGCTGCCAAGGAGAATGATTCTCTGAAGCCGCTTGAGCTGGAGGAATTGGCAGGCTCTTATCCTGAGAGCCTTTATTTACTGGATCTGGACACAGAGCAGTTCCAGCTGCTGAAGGAGCAAGAAAGTGCAAATCTGGGAGAAGCCCGCTTGTCGCCTGATAAGAAGCACCTGTTATATTCGGAATATACCCTGGGAGATCCGGCTTACTATGTAATGGATCTGGAGACGAAAGAATCCTTCGCCATAAAGACGGAGGGCAGCCATGTAGCCATGAGCGCTCACTGGGGGGATGAGGGTATGATCGTGGGTGCATCCTATCGTGGAGGAGCCTACAGCTCAACCGTTCAAGGAAAGGCAACAGGGATAGATGGGTTGACGGAAGGCCCAGTAGTGATTGTGAGAAAATGGAAGGATACGCTTTTCTATAGCACAGGTGATAACCCTACCCTAGTCATGTTGGATCCGGCGAATGGACAGGTAGAAAGTACGCAATTGGAGCAGGTTCAGGATGTGCTTTTCATGGGAGAAGGCAAGGGACTGCTGGTTGTACAATATCTGAATGACGGCAACAGGATGAGGATGGGACTTAGCGACCGGAATGGAGAGAACTACAAGAAGCTGGCTGAAGGCACGGAGATCAGCGGGGTATCGATCTCACCAGATCAAACGTTGATTGCCTACCAGTTGACAGAGAATGCCGATCCATCCTCGAAGGGGATCTTTCTTCTGGATCTCGCTACAGGAGAGTCGCTCAAGATTGGGGACAATGCCGAATATGCCATAACCTCCTGGAGTCCGTCGGGTGACAAGCTGGCTTATAGCAATTGGGATGGAGAGCACAAGAACAGTACCATTGTTCAAGTGTCTCATTAGGAGAAATCTGGCGGGACTGACCTGATAGCATGAGACAAATTTAGAACACCTTCAAGAGAATGCAACCATGTCGTAAGATATGGAGCAACCTTGGAGGTGTTTTTTTACAAGGGAGGGATAAGTGTTGCAAATTTATGTGAAGAAGGGTTGCGAAGAATAGAGCTTGAGGGTTAAACTGTTTAATGAATGTATTCATTTATTAATTAACTAAAACATTAATATAAATCCAGCTTGAGGTGATTATTGATTATGTTCCAGAAAAAATCAGCCTTCTTACCGGTGCTCTCTGACAGCACCTTTGTGAATCCGCTTAAGCTCACTCCTGGAAATGGCTCTGACGGTGCCCAGTCCAAGGTTCATCCCGATCCGTATGTGCTGAAGCATCAAGGTGAATATTACGCTTTTGCAACGGGAATCAAAGGGGTGCTTGTCCTGCATTCCACCAACATGGTGAATTGGACTCACCTTGGGTATGCATTTCAGCTTGAGGACAGGAAAGGGTACTGGGCACCGGCGGTTGTGTATGAGAACGGCAAGTTCTATATGTATGTGTCCTCCATGCCGGAGGAGGCGGATGATGTCCATTTGCAGCGTCTGCTCGTAGCTGAAGCCGATCGGCCGGAAGGCCCATATAAGATGCGCAGAACGCTGTACGATACCTTCTCGATCGATGCGCATGTGGTGAAGGATGAACAGGGCGATTATTATTTGTTTTATTCGAACAATGAGTATGCGGGAGTGGATGCAGAGCGTCCGGGCACAGTTATCCTGGCGGATAAGCTGGTTGATATGATCACGCCGTCCGGTCAGCCGCAGATTGTTGTGGTGCCTACCCTGGATGAAGAAGTATATGAAGAGAACCGCTTTGGCGACGGCCGTGACTGGCATACGATTGAGGGAGCCTGCTATGTGCGGAGAGGCGGTAAGCACTATGTCATTTACAGCGGCAATGCCTATGTGCGGCCTAATTATTTCCTAGGTTATTCTATGGCAGAGGGGCGGGACGGAGCCGGTTTGAATGAACTGGTCTGGAATAAGTTCCCGTCGGACCAGGAATACCAGCCCTTGCTTCGTAAAAATGAAGGTGTAGAGGGCGTAGGCCATAATTCGGTAGTTCGCGGTCTGAACAATGTGGATGACTGGGTATTTTATCACGGGCGGGATGCGAATCATAAGCTGGACTTTGGTAGGGAGCAGCGGACGATGCGGAGTGATCGCCTGCTCTGGAGCGGTGACGAAATGTGGATTCCGGGCCCAACGTATACGGAACAGGATGCCCCGGCTGCGCCTGCCGTGCGTGACCTGTTCAACAAGGAGGGATTAGAAGCCCGCTGGACGACGGAGGGCGGGGAGTGGCAGGTTGCCCAAGGTGTATTAAGCCAAAGGGAACGAAGCGGCGAAGCAGCGCTTTTGACTGCAGAGCAGTTCGGAGCCAAGCGGATGGAGATATACCTGTCCTGGAACCATGATCATCGTGGGGGATTGTATGGCGTAATTCCTTGCTATCAGGAAGACGGCAGCTATACGGCCTGTTTGCTGGACGTAGGACAGAAACAGCTTCGGTTATATGCTGTTGTTCGAGGCGTCAAGCTGCCGGAGGCAAGCAAATCGCTTCCTGCCGGGTTTAATTTTGAGGCAAGCCATCTTCTGCGTATTGAGCAGGCAGGAGATCGTTATGCTGTCTGGCTGGATGATGTGAAGATGCTGGAAGCTTCTTTTCCGATTCGTGAGGGCTATGCCGGCCTGTATACGAAATTTACCTCGGCTAACTACTATAGTGTGGAGATTACCCGGCATCTGGAATTCAAGGGTTCGCTGGCCGCCGGAGCAGCGAATCATGTCCGCCGTATCCATGGTAAAGGGCAGCTTGCCTGCCATACGGAGCAAATGCTGGGCAACAGTCCTGCTTCCCGTTCGGAGTGGCTTGTTGAATTGCCTGCAAATAGCGGGCCCTTCTATCAGTTCCTGCTTGATATCACGCCGGGCAACCGAAGCCGGGAGGTTGGGATTTACGGATGGTATGAATCCGCAGGCAGCTATATTGCTCTTGTATTGGATCACACCTCGAATACACTACGGGTTGTACGGCAGATGAACGGTGAAGAGTCAACCCTTGAGACGCGTCAGCTTCCCGGACAGTTCGATTGGAGCCGGTCCCACACTTTAAGCTCCGTCTTCCGAGGGGGAAAGCTTATGCTGCGGATGGACCGTGACATTGTCTACTTCGGCACAGCACCTCTAACACAAGGGGAGCCAGGTATTCTGCTCACTGGCAACGCAATAATTGAGCACCTGCAGCTAACCGAGCTGGGCTTATAAAATAAACAAAGAAGGCAGTGGGTGTAATCCTGCCTTCTTTATTTATTTTAGGTAGTAATAATCACTTCGATATCCTGCTCGTAATTGCCGAAGGCTCTGCCAAAGAGGCTGACTCCGCCCGGATGGCGGGCCTCTGGCAGAGAGCTGATCCGAAACAGAATATCCTCTGACCGGACAAGGCCCAGCTCATTCACCCGCATACCGGACATCCGCACACCGTCTATGAAGGTGCCTTCTCCGTTGACAAGCAGCGTTTTAAGCAGGCCGTATTGGGTATTTCCCGCTCCCCACCAGGAAGGAGTCAGCCTCCCGCGCTGCTCTCCGAAGTCGCCGGGAGAGGTCCAGATGCAGAGCGGATATCCATTCAACGAAAATGTGATGTCAGATGGCCAGTGCTCTTCATAGCCCGGAGCCTCGGAAGCGATCTCCAAGGAAATGGATATGCTGCTGATTTGTTCGGCTGCGGTCATATAGTTGGGAATCCGATATTCCACAAAGCCGCTGGAATACCATAAATGCTGAGCCTTGGCGCATTCAGGCTCGGCAAAATAGCGGGGATCGTCCCGCATGCCGATCAGCTTATGCTCGGAGGCAAGGCCACAGGTCGGCCTGACTTGATAAGAGGAATATTGCCCGATTGGAATGGACACGGTATATTGATTGGATGCAGGCAACGTAGGTTTATTTGTAGAGTGGGATAAATATCTTAGCAGATATTCGTCATTCACCAAGCGGCATTGCTTCTGCATGCCCCGCTTGGCAGGAATCGCTTCACAGCTTACAATCCCGCCTTCCTCCAGCTTCTGGATGTGCTTGGTTACAATAGCGGAGGATAGCCCTAATTGCTCAGCGAGTTCCTTAATATTCTTAGAGCCTTGCAGTAAAATTTCAACGATCTTCAACCGGGTATCCGATGCGAGTGCTTCAAATAGGGGCAGATTATCCGGATGAATAAAGATTTCTCTCATCGGGTATTTCCTCGCTTTCACCCAAGTAATTAATGATTAAGATAATTGTATAGCTAAAAGGTTAAGCAGGCAAACAAGATCGAAATCTCGCTGATCAGGTTCTCGGGATCGGACAGATCTGTGGATGCTGCCGACTTTTCTTATGGAATATCGTACAAACACCTTTAGTTATGACCGGGAGGGGCTAATTTTGTACGAATAAACGTACAAATGCTTCCATGTAGGGACCACAGCCCTTAAATTACTCATTGACTTGCTTCTCTGATCGTGGTAACATATTTTTGTTGCAGTAAATTTAGAATATTTACTACATGCGGTCGTGGCGGAATTGGCAGACGCGCACGGTTCAGGTCCGTGTGGGCTAACCCCCCGTGGAGGTTCGAGTCCTCTCGACCGCACCAACTACAATGAATAAGCTCTTGAGTTTCCCTCGTGGAGATTCAGGAGTTTTTTGTTATTTGTTATACATAAAATCCTTCTGATTAATCCCCTTGTTTGCATATCGTTGCATCCTTCTCCCTTATTGAAAATTTTACGTAACTTTAATACTCCCTTTACGATCGATGTATTGTTTGAACCGGACTAAAAACTTATCATTCTTTAGGTCATCATTACTTTGTCTAGGAGGGAATTTAGGAGTGAAGAGCAGGATTGCGCTTACAAGTCGGGTTCTAGCAGTAATAATGCTTATCACCTCGTTGTTCTCAACGGGGTATGTTCCGGTTCAGCCGGCAGTGGCGCAGCCCGGCGACGTCAATGTGTTCGCCGGCGCGGCTGCTACGGCCACGGCTAACGGGGAGATTTCGCAGAGCTATTCAGCGGCCAATGCTATTGACGGGGAAGCTGCTGATAAGAAATGGTCATATGAGGGGGATGCGCTGTTACCTGAGCGGAGCAACCCTTACTGGTTAGAGGTGGATGCGGGCGGCGAAGCAACGGTTCACAAGTTCGTGCTGTACCATGCCGGTGCGGCGGGGGAGCCAGAGGAGTATAATACCCGCAATTTTACGATTGAAGCCAGCTCTGACGAGATTCATTGGAGCAATGTGGTTACGGTGACAGACAACACTTACGGCGTGACAGAGCATGAACTGAATGTGCCGGTTACGGCCCGCTATTTCAAATTGAATATTACGAACCCTGGTGAGATTAACGATAATGGTTATTATCAGGCAAGCATTTATGAGTTCGAGGCTTACGGAACGCTCGGGAATATCCCGGCAGATACCATTCCGGTAACCGGAATTTCACTGGACAAGTCAAGGCTGGAGCTTGAGGTTGGGGAATCGGAGTTACTTCGGGCAAGCATTGCACCAAATAATGCGGATGAGCGAGGCTATTCCTGGTCCATGGCAGACCCTTCTGTCGCAGAGGTGAGTGTTGACGGCCTGGTTACGGCAATATCGCCGGGGACCACGGAACTGACGGTCGCTTCAGTAGACGGTGGGCATACCGCATCTGCTCAAATCATGGTGACCATGCCGAAGACCGTGGCGGCTTTGGCAGCAGGCCAATTGATCGCACATCACAGTGAATGGACTTATCTGGACAACGGCTCGAATCAAGGAACGGCCTGGTCCGCTGTTAACTTTGACGACAGCCAGTGGAAGTTAGCTCCAGGCTCCTTCGGATACGCCAGCAGCAGCAAGCCGCAGCCGGCTACCGTTATCGATTATGGCTCGGACAGCAGCAAAAAATATATTACGACCTATTTCCGCAAGGAATTTCAGATTGCCAATGCGGACGACATTAAGCAGCTCTCCGCTGTATTGATCCGTGACGATGGCGCAGTGGTCTATCTGAACGGTCAGGAAGTATACCGCACGAATTTGCCGAACGGGACCATTACTTACACTACGCTTGCTCCGGATGCGGTAGGCGATGAGCGTGAGGAGTTGCATTTCGATATTGATCCTTCCCTGCTGGTTGACGGGAAGAACGTAATTTCAGCAGAGGTTCATCAACAACGGGGCGATAGCTCGGATTTATTTTTTTCCATGGAATTAAACAGCTCCGATATTGCCCCTCCTGTCATTGCGAAGAATCAAGGTCTGCTGGGGAAATATTACACAAACACAGGCACGCCGTTTAATTTTGGCGAACACAAATCAACAATTATTGATCCGCAAATCCACTTCACGAATCTGGACCCGATTCTTCAGACCTGGGTCGGCCAACAGGATAATGCCAACATCTCCTGGACTGGGCAAATTACAGTGCCGGAAACGAATGACTATACCTTTTACATGATCGGGGACAACGGATTCCGCTTATGGATCGATAATCAGCTTGTGATCAATCACTGGGAAAATGATTGGGATGCAGAACAAATCAGCCAGCCGGTGAATTTGCAAAGCGGAGTGAAATATAGCTTCAAAGTGGACTATTTCGAAGATTTCGGCGGTTCGAACTTATACTTGCGCTGGTCCACTCCAACGATGGTGAAGGAGATTGTTCCGGCAACCGCGTTTTATTTGCCTGAAGCTTATACCGGCCCTACCGCAGGCACCTTGGAGGCGAACGGTCAGACCGTATCCTTGCAGTTCATGGAGGAACTGGATGTACTTCCTTCCGGCCTCAAGGATCGTCTTACAGCAAAAGTGGGGGATCAGGAGCTGAAGGTTGAAGATGCGGCGCCGGCAAACGACCCTTCCATGCTCCAACTGAAGCTCGAGAATACAGTCAAGCCTAAAGAGATCGTAACTATCACATATGATGGACAAGCCCCACTGAAGTTCAATAGCGGCAAAAGCATAAGTGAATTTACCTTTAGTCCGGTCAATCAATCGGAAGCTGTGGACTACTCGCCAAAGGATATCGTGATGTCCCTGTATGGTGACGCGAAGACGGCTCGTTCCTTTGCCTGGTATACCTCCTATGAGGCTCCGGATCATGCCCCGGGAAATATTCTGGACAGTATTGTCGAGGTAGTTCCTGCAGATCAAAGCTTTAACTCGGCAGCAGTGCTCCGCTTTACCGGTGCACCGGAAGATACGCTGGTCTTGAAGAACTTGAACCTGGGCAGCACGACAGGTACTTATATCAGCCATAAAGCAATAGCATCCGGCCTTGCCCCGGGAACGGCTTATAAATACCGGGTAGGCAGTGACGGAAATTGGAGCACGGACGGTCACTTTACGACCGAAGGCGAGGACGAGACGGAGTTCGAATTTTTGTATATGACGGACTCCCAAGGCGCGAACACCGAGGATTACCGCGTCTGGGCCGAATCACTTCGAAGCGCCCTGGACGATTATCCGGACGCGAGATTTCTGGTTATGCCCGGTGATTTGGTGGATGCCGGAGCGAATGAGGGTCAGTGGAGCGATTATTTTGGACAACCGCAGGATATGTTGATGAATCTGCCGGTAATGGCAACAATCGGCAACCATGAAGGGCCGAACAATAACAATTTCTTCTATCATTTTAATTTGCCCGATGATTCGTATACAGATCCCAAGCCAAGAGGAACCGTATACTCCTTTGACTATGGTCCTGCGCATATTATGGTGCTGAATACAGGGGACATCCCTTGGGATGACGCACAGACCAATTCATTCAACAAGCAAATCGAGTGGCTTCGTAAAGAAGTGGCTCAAACAGATAAGAAGTGGAAGATTGTTGCTTTCCATAAAGCGATTTATTCGGTAGGCAATCATGCTAACGATACGGATATCAAGGAGCTGCGGCAAAAGCTATACCCTGTGCTGGATGAGCTCGGGATCGATGTGGTCCTTCAAGGACATGACCATGTCTTTATGAGATCCTATCAGATGTATAACAATCAGCCCGTAGCTAATGTGACTACCGATACGAACGGCCAAGTGATTAATCCGGACGGAACGCTATATATGATCAACAACTCGCCGGGCCGAAAATATTATGGAATTAACGCGAACGCGGACAAGTCGTTTGCCGCCGTTTATCAGCAGCCGTATAAACCGATCTATTCGGGGGTTCAAATTACGGAGGACAGCCTGACGATCCATACGTATATTTCCGGAGAAGATGATCCGTTCGACAGCTATACGATTGTGCAAAACAGCGTCAAACCCAATCCGGTAGAAGAACTGTCTATCGATAAGACGGAGAAGGGAGGGGCGGTATTATCCTGGACACAGCCTGCCGATAACTCTGCGGATGATCTCATTCGCGGCTTCCGGGTCTATGAGACGAGCGGGAGACTGGGACCGAATTGGAGCGTTTATGTACCTGTTGTAACGGGACAAACCGACTACCAGGTTGAGATCGAAAAGCTGGACTTCTCCGTAACCTATGAATTTGCAGTCAGAGCTGTGGACAAGCGGGACAATTCAGAGATCCGGACGGCAGTTCTGCAAGGCGGTGCGCCGTCTGCGCCGACCCATCCTGCGGTGGATGATGCTCGCAACACCTTCGGCTGGAAGACGGTGCCGGGTTATGCCGAGCTGTCTGACTACGAATACAGCGTAGATGAAGGCATCACGTGGCGGACGGTGACGTCAAATCCGCAGCCGGTAGGTGATCATGACTATCCTGCCGGTACAGTTCTGGTACGCGTGAAAGGAAACGCTGCGTCTGGAACAGAAGCTGGCTTGCCGCTGGCTTCGGATCTTCCATTTACGGTGAACGGGTTCAGAGATACGTTTGCGTTGACCGGATCGGTGAAGAGGGAGGACCAGCTCCAGGTGGATGTGGAGATTGAGCAGCTGGAGAATTACACGGGTCCTGTCTATGTAGTGTTTGAGCTGCTGAACGGGAACGAGCCGATCCTGATCAACGCCATACCGCTGAAAAACGGCAAGCTGAATGTTTCCCAGTATTTTAACGTCAGCGGGAATAAATACAGCGTGAAGGTGTTCGTGTTCGACGAATTTAATTACAACCTTGAAGTACCATTCCAACTGGCAAGACCGGTTGTGCTTCAATAACGGGCTGAAGGGGAGGACAATACGGTGAGAAAATATTTGGCGGCGATTCTGGCATTAATGATTATGCTTATGCCGGCTTCGGTCTTTGCCGCATCTTCCTTTACACTGGATCTCAGTGTGAAGGAAGTGCAACGCGGCGCTCAACTTACGCTTTCTGGAGAAGTTGCGGATGAATCAGACGATGTTGTGGTCAAAATTGTAAGTCCGAATCAAACCATCTTATATATCGATGTGATACCTGCAGTAAGCGGCGCTTACTCGCAGACAGTTACAATCCCTCAGGCGGAAGACTTGGCTCCCGCAGGACAATATACGGTGATTGCGGGAAATGGCGGCCTGACTGCGAGCGGGACGTTTACCATTCCGGCCAAGGGCTCCGGTACGAGCCCAGCTCCGAGCCCGACACCAACAGCGCCTGCCAATAATAATAGCAGTCCTGTATTGGATTCCGATGAGATTCCGCCCGGTGCAGGACAGGCGAACGGGGCGAAGATTCAGCCTGAACTGTCTATGGACGGCCGTTATCTTGTAGGCCGTGATGTGTTCGCTGAGGCTGCTCGCCAGGCAAATGGCTCCGTAACGGTTGAACTTCCCGCTGCGGCCTCAGAATCCGGGGAGGCGCTGGAATTTCCGGCCAAATCGCTGAAGGAATTAAGCGATCAAGGAACGGACTTGATCATTGTGTCCGGCAATCGGACGGTGCGTTTCCCAGCCGGGTCTATACCAGGAACAGCTGACTCATCGGCCCGAATCCATATTGTAGTGCAGGCGGCTTGGAACAATGAAGCCAAGGCATGGGTGGAGAACTCGTTAAAAACCCAATCGGATTATGCAGCTACAGGTGTAGTGCTTTCTGTAGTCATTCAATTGATTTCCGGCGATAGCACTAAAGAAATTCATCAATTAGATAAACCGGCTGCAGTGACGATAGCTCTGACAAGTGAACAAGCGCAGCTTATTTCTGCGGATCTGGCCGGTGTTTATTATGCGGACGGAACATCTGTGGAATATGTGCCGGGCGTCTTGAAGAACAGTCAATTCACGTTCTCTACGGATCATTTTTCCTACTACGCGATCCTGCAATACAGCAAGACATTTGTTGATTTGGTGGGCCATTGGGCAGAGGCTTCGGTCAAATCTCTGGCTGCCAAACAGATTGTGAACGGGGTGGACAATATTCATTATGCCCCGGGACGCAGCATCACGCGCGCTGAATTTGTCGCCTTGATTATGCGGGCACTTGATCATTCAGGCAGCCGGCCAACGGACCAAGCGGCTGCGGGAGTATTCACAGACGTGCCGGCTGGCCGCTATTATACCAAAAATGTAGCCGATGCGGCTGCGCTTGGCATCATCACCGGATATGAAGGAAAATTCCGGCCTAACGACCAGATTACCCGCGAGGAGGCAGTCGTAGCACTAAACCGTGCGGCGGATCACTTCCATTTAATAGCATCCGGGCAAGGACTGCCTGCGTTTGCAGATGCCGGAAGTATTTCGGATTGGGCCAAGGAAGCGGTTGAAACTGCATGGAGCCATGGCTTGATTCAAGGCGACGGGAAGAAGTTCAACCCGGGCCAGGCTGTGACTCGGGCAGAAGTCGCTGTCATGGTGGAACGGCTATTGAAGAGTAGTTCGCTGTGAGAGGCAGTTCAAAAAGTCATCTTTTGATCGCGAGGCATTTCAAGAGGTTGATTCGAGGAGGGGAACCAAGCGCAATGAATAAAAGGTTTTTTGCAATTATCATGACGTTGTTGCTGTTATTCAGTTTGTTAGAATCACTGATCCCCGGGATGTCTCCCGTAACAACGGCAGCGTCCGGCGCGAGCATTCAGGGGGAAGCGACGCGCAATGTTGCCTTGAACGCGGCAGTGACCGCTTCGGGACAATGCAACAGCAATGAAGCCGGGAAATTTGCCGTCGATGGCAAGACGGACACGAAATGGTGCGATAATACGAGTGCCAAAATCAAATGGCTAAGGCTTGATTTGGGACAGGTCTATACCATAAATGAATGGGTTGTCATGAACGCGGCAGTTGGTGAAAGCAAAAATGCCCCTTTCTGGAATACAAAAAATTTCCGTCTGCAAAAAAGTGATGACGGTACGACATGGACAGACGTTGATGTCGTTCAGAACAACGCCCAGGCTATCGTTGACCGCTACTTGCCTGAACCGTTCTCGGCCAGGTACGTCCGGTTCTATGTTAGCCAGGGAGCGTATGACTCCAATACCGTTCGTCTATATGAATTGCAATTGTACGGGGTTGAAGCCGGAAAGACGCCTGCCTATCCGCCCGTTAATCTTGAGGCGGTTGACTATGTAGATCCGTTCATTAATACGCTCGGAGACAACGGTCAGACCAATCCGGGACCGACGATGCCGTTCGGCCTTGTATCGCTTGGGCCCGACAGCGACGGTGGCGCATTTAGCGGCTACTATTATCAGGACACGAACCTGAAGGGCTTCTCGCACCTGCGGTTTAGCGGCGTAGGCTGCAGCGGAGCCGGCGGCAATATCCTGATGATGCCCGAGACCCGCACGTTCACCAAAAATGTGAATGAATATAAGCAGAAATACGACAAGTCGAGCGAGCAGGCTTCTGCCGGGTATTACGCTGTGACACTTGATTCCGGCGTCCAGGTGGAGCTTACGGCTTCCGATAACGTCGGATTTCATCGCTACACTTTCCCGGACACAGCTGCAACAGGCTCCGTCCTGATCGATCTGTCCAATTCCTATGCAGGCATGATCGATGCAAATTTGAAAGTGGAAAGCAATAATGAAATAACCGGTATGGTCAAATCGAAGAATGTATGCGGAAACGGATACTATGTCATGTATTTTGCGATCCAATTCGATCAGGATTTCGATTCATATACCTCCTGGCAAGGAGATGCAACAGGAACCGATCCTGTTCGCAGCGGTTCCAACAGCGGTGTATGGGTGAACTTCCAAAATGCTGGCGGCGAGGTGATCCAGGCCAAGGTAGGTCTGTCGCCAATCAGCGTCGAGCAGGCAAAGGTTGAACGTGATCATGACATCACAGGCTGGAGCTTTGATGCCCAGCATGCTGAAATCCGCCGAACTTGGAGTGACCTGCTAAATAAGGTAGAGATCACAGATGCGGATGAAGAGAACAAGAAGATTTTTTACACGCAAATGTATCATACCTTCCTCCATCCTAAAAATGTGACAAGCTCTGAGGGTACGTTTAAGGCGGGGAGAGATGAGAATACGGTTCGGCAGACTTCCGAGCTGGGCGGTGATTTTGAATATTATAACGGCTGGGCAACCTGGGATGATTTCCGGAAATATGCCTTGTTCTCTGTGCTGACTCCAACTGAATATAACAACATGGTGAAATCGTTGGCGGACTTGTACAAGACTCGCGGCACCTATACGCAATGGGGCGATGGGTATTGGCCGAGCCCGACGGTACGCAACGAGTTCAACGGGGCAGTTCTGCTAGATGCCTATGCCAAGGGCTTTCAGGATTTCGATGCCTATACCGCCATGAAAGGGATGGGAGTTGACGCGGACAACTTCGGTGATCAAGACAAGGTATCCGGTCAGCTTGAAAAGGCAAAGAGCGGTTATTTTCCAATGAAGTTGGCCGAGCTGCTTGGAGATCATGCGACATATGAAAAGTACAAGGAAGTTGCCTTATCTTACAAGGATCTCTGGAACCCGAATCAAGTCGATGAGAATGGCAAGAAGGTGGGCTTCTTTACTCCGAACGGTATAACCGTCGGCAGCGGGGATGTAGCTCAAGTAGACAAATATGCCTATCAGGGAAATCTGTGGCATTATCGCTGGTCCGCTTCGCAGGATATGGACGGCTTGGCCGAATTAATGGGCGGCAAGACGGAAATGGCCAAGCAACTGCTGGATTTCTTCAGCCGGGACGAATATATGGCTGTCAATGAGCAGGATCTGGATGCGCCTTACTTGTTTAACTATTTGGGTTATCCTTATTTGACGCAATACTATGCGCGCGAGTTCACGACAGAGGTTGTAACCCAGAAATATCATAACCATGGGCTGTATAGTTATCCGATGAAATCGCGGATATACCGGGCCGATCCCGAAGGCTATCTGTCTTCGATGGATGATGATGCAGGAGCAATGGCCTCCTGGTTCGTGTATAGTGCATTGGGGATCTATCCTGCCAATCCGGGAGACGCTGCTTTCCTGATCGGGTCTCCGATCTTCTCGGAAGTGAAGCTGCATCTGGATGGAGGCAAGACGTTTACGATCAAGGCGAACCAGGTTTCAAGCGAAAATCGCTTTATCCAATCCGCGCAACTGAATGGCAAGGTTTTTGACCAGGCGTGGATCAGCTATGAGGATATTATGAATGGAGGCACTCTTGAGTTCGAAATGTCCTCCGTGCCGAATACAGCTTGGGGCGCCAAGGCCTCAACGGCTCCGCCGACAACGGATTACGGATCAAATGTGGACAGCAGCTTGTCCCGGCAGGAGCTGCTTGCTGAAGGAGCGGAATGGAATTATTTTGACAAGGGAAGCTATGCCGGCAATGGATGGACAGGTCCTGCTTATGACCATAGTACCTGGAAATCCGGAGCTGCGCCGCTTGGGTATGACAATAAAGGATATGCAAAGACGACGGTAAGCTATGGACCGGACAGCAATAACAAATACCCGACTACTTACTTCCGTCAGACCTTTGAAGTTGCCGACCTGGGCGGTCTGATCGAGCTGGACGCTTCTCTGATTCGCGACGATGGTGCGGTGATATACCTGAATGGACAGGAAATCATTCGGACGAATATGCCATCCGGTACAGTGAACTATAACACTTATGCCAATGCAACGGTGAATGATGAACGGGATTGGAACGTCTACCAAGTAGCTCCTTCCTTGCTCGTAGAGGGTACCAATGTCATAGCCGCGGAAGTGCATCAGTCGAACGCTACAAGCTCGGATGTGGCATTTGATTTCAAGCTGGCTGCCGTGAGAGAGCTGTCGAAGCCTGCTGCTCCGACAAATCCGGTCGTGGATGACACTGCCAACTCATTCGGATGGACTTATATAACGGGCTTCAGCCAGCCGTCTGATTATCAGTTCAGCACAGATGCAGGCCGGACCTGGATGACCGCTACGGCCAATCCGCAGCTAGTCGGTCCGGTCGCTTATGAGATCGGTGCGGTTCAGGTGCGGGTAAAGGCAAATGAAGCTCTGGGCGTAGCTGCGGGCGAGCCGTTGCTTTCAGATGCTGAGTACACTTCGGATATTAAATGGGATGTATTCGACCTGAATGCCGAAGTAACACGCTCGGGTAATATGCTCGTTGATATAACGGGTAATTTGAAGGGGGCTTATACGGACTCGGCTGTTGCTGTAATTCAGCTAATGAATGGCGGCGAGCAAGCGTTTGTAACCAGTGCGATCCCGGTCAAAACCGGAGATTTCGATCTGACTCAGGCCTTTAATGTAAATGCCAAGAAATATCAGGTCAATATTTATCTGGTAGATAAATATGAAGGCAATATCTATGATTCGCTCTGGCTGGCTGATCCGATTGTGTCCCAAGCAGAACCGCAGCCGGAACCGAACCCGAATCCGGATCCGGGGACGCCGGAAGAAGAACCGCTTCCGGAGCCTTTACCGGTGCCAGTCAAGCAGCCGGATGTGCCGGAACCTTTGATAGAACCGGAGCCTCCGGCGGACACGCCGAACTTTGAAGCGGAAGACGGGAAGCTGACGATTGAGTTCGAGAGCAAGACGGATTGGTCGACGGACAAGCATTTCAATAATGGAAATCCGTTAGGAACCGAACCGGGCAACGGAGGTACCGTGGTCAAAAACACCTTTAGCGGGGCATGGCTGGCCTACCACCGCGTGGATTTCGGAACTGCGGGAATGAATCGGATCCAAATGGTGTATGATGCTCCTGCAGAAAAGGCACCTGCAGACGCAAGGGCTGAAATCCGGATTGGGGCAGTCAATGGAACCTTGATCGGAACCGTAAACCTGACACAGACAGGCAGTGGTTGGGGAACTTACGGAACTGCTGCGGCTGAGCTGAATACTTCTGTTAAGGGGATGCAGGATCTCTATATCGTGCTAATAGGAACGACCAATTCCAGTCGGCCGTATATCGGCAATCTGGACAGCTTTACGTTCGATAAGATCAGAAGCGATTATGCCAAGCTGGAGCTGGAGCTCTATGATGCCTGGTCCACGGATCTGAATCCGGCCAAGAATTCTCCGTTGAAGACGGAAGGCGGAAAGAGCGGACAACAGGTGGCGAACACCTTCAATGGCGCATGGCTCGCATATAAGGGAATGGACTTTGGCGCGACCGGGGTCGATCAATTTGCCATTGAATATTCCGGGAATAGCAGCAACTGTTCACCTGATGCAGAGGTAGAGATTCGCCTGGGCTCGGTGAGTGGAGCGTTGATCGGCAAAGTGAAGGTTCCACCGACAGCAGCAGGCTCCTGGAGCACTTATGCGACGGCAACGACTCCATTGACGCAGACTGTAACCGGGGTTCAGGATGTTTACCTTGTCCTGACCGGTACGACGGACTCGAAGTATACCTATATCGGCAACTTTGATAATGCGAGCTTTTCGTTGAAGTAAAGTACCCTTTTAAAGAGAAGGCGGCGTTTCTCGTGCAACCCACGAGACGCCGCTTTTGTTTATAGTCCCTTTCGCAGGTTTCAAGCGAATCCAAAGCCTTTTTTAATTGATAATGATTATCATTCGCTGTATACTCGTTGTAAATGAGCACAAAGGGGATGATACGATGGAAGAGCTTAACTTGCAGCCGGATCTCTCTCAAGCGGCGGCAAAAGTAATCCGCGAGCGAAGAACGATTCGCAGATTTGCGAAACGTGCCTTATCCGGAGAGGAGCTGGAGGCGATGTTCAGGCTGGCTGAGCGCGCGGTGACATTGAAGTATGACGAAGAAGCGCTGCGGTTTGTTATATTTGCAACCGAGGAAGGGAAGCGTCAGGCAGGTGCGGCTATCATGGCCGCCTATAGCAATCAGGGCTTATATCGCTGGATCCCGGGGAAATTGCTGCAGACGCTAGCCGAGCAGGTGGCGAAAACTCCGGCCATAGTAGCTGTCATTCGGAGGGAAACGGACGACCCGTCTTTCAATGACAGGCAACTGGCCGCTGCCAGCGCGATTATACATGGCTTTACGCTGCTTGCGTGGGAGCGAAAGCTAGGGTTGGTATGGAATACGGAGCCGGTTGTTGAGCATGAGGCGCTGGCCGCCAGCATCGGGCTTGCTGAGGATGAACGGCTTGTATGCTTGCTCTACCTCGGAGAATATGACAAGGTGCCGAGAGGCAAGATGCGCAAGCCTGCCTCCGAAAGATGGACAGTATTGGAGAACGACCGGAGAGAGGAGAAGCAGACAAAATGAGTATACAGCTTGCTATGGAGCAAATTCAGGAATACAAGTGGCATGGCCAACGGCCCGTTGCCGCGGCGCAGGTGTTGGCGCTTCTTGAGGAAGCGGTGTGGGCGCCAAATCATCACTTGCGCGAGCCCTGGCGGTTTATATGGATTGACGCTGCCAGCCGAAGCAGCCTGGAAGTTACGTTGGACCCGTCAACACAGAAGAATTTGAGAGAACTGATTCGAACGGCTCCGGCTTGCCTCATTGTTGCGGCTTCCGTACCTCTGACCCCCCGGGAGGCGAAAGATGATTTCGCCGCGGCTTGCTGCCTGATTCAGAATTTGCAGATTCTTGCGGCGGCGAATGGGCTGGGCATGAGCTGGGATCTTCCTTCGCATACGGGGTATGAGGCATTGAGCTTTGCAGTAAAACTTGGGGCAAATGAGCGAATAGCCGGTGTGCTGGGGCTTGGTCATATAGAGGACGGAATCGCCCTGGCTTCCGGAAAGAGGCCCGGAAGAATCGAAGTACTGTAGATGCGGAGCTGATGAGTTACACAAATTCACGGATTTTTCTACTAATAATGATGGTTGCTAATTTCTCGTCCCCTTTATATATTTAATTTGTTGTGCATACGAGTTTGTCGGCCTTGCTCATCAGGCTGGGGGGAGAGAAAATAATTGTTAACCGGTTTTATGGTTTTGTTACTGGCTTGTTTTTTTCAAGGCAGCTTCGGACTGGGGATGAAGAAGTATCAGCCCTTTTCCTGGGAAGCCTTCTGGGTTGTGTTCTCCGTGGCAGGAATTCTGATTATACCTATTTTGTGGACCTGGATTGAGGTACCGGATTTCATGAGTTATATTCGTGAGACTCCCGCAAGGGTGCTTGGTCTGGCCTCTCTATGTGGCCTGCTCTGGGGAGTCAGTTCGGTATTGTTCGGCAAGGCGGTGGATACGATCGGCGTATCACTGACTTATGGAGTCAATATGGGGATTTCAGCCTCTTTGGGCTCCTTGATTCCACTGATTCTGTTCGGAAATGTACCGCCTGCGCTCTCATTCAGCTTGCTGCTTGGCGGTATGGTGATTATGCTGGGCGGAGTCGTTATGATTACCAAGGCAGGACTGGATAAGGAAAAACGAATGAATCAACAGGCAGCTCAAGGCGGACAAGCCGCTCCGGCGAAGCCTTTGTCCAAGGGGCTTATGATGGCCTCCGTGGCCGGTCTCGGATCGGCGGCCATGAATATCGGCTTTGCTTACGCAAACCGGACATTGGAGACCGCTGCCGGGCACGGGGTCTCCGAGCTGAGCGCCAGCCTGATTCCTTGGGTGATCACCCTGTCCGGGGGATTCGTAGCGAACTTTGCTTATGCTGCTTATCAATTGGTGAAGAATCGTTCCTATCGGGATTACGTAAAGCCGGGGTCCTCTAAAGCCTATGCCAAAGCATTGATTACCTCGCTAATCTGGTTCCTCGCCCTTGGATTCTATGCCAAGGCAACCGTCATGCTTGGACCGATCGGCTCTAGTGTAGGCTGGTTAGCCTTTAATGGACTGGCTCTCATTATCAGTAATGCATGGGGCTTGAAGGATGGGGAATGGAAGGGGTTTTCGGGGCCGAAGAAGCAGTTGATGCTCGGAAATGGTATTCTCATCGTGTCATGGATCGTGGTAGGAATCGCAAATAGCTTTGCTTGAATGAGGAAAACGTAACGAGGGTGTCCCCGAAATATTCAGGGACGCCCTTTTCCTGTGCGGCAGCTACGCCTTGCAGTATTATTAGTGCATATGAGCAACAAAAGGAGCAAGACATGCTCGTATGGACGCCCGCGCTTGGCATGAGTACCGACACCAGACCAGCAATTTTAGTGCGATTCGGCATTAAAATCGGCGCAGTAGCACGCACGCGAGGAATTATAATGCCTTTATGCATTAAAATCGGCGCAGTAGCACCCCACGCGAGGAGTTATAATGCCTTTATGCATTAAAATGGGCGTAGTAGCACGCACGCGAGGAGTTATAATGCCTTTATGCATTAAAATGGGCGTAGTAGCACGCACGCGAGGAGTTATAATGCCTTTATGCATTAAAATCGGCGTAGTAGCACGCACACGAGGAATTATAATGCCTTTATGCATTAAAATCGGCGCAGTAGCACCCACGCGAGGAATTATAGTGCCTTTATGCATTAAAATCGGCGCAGTAGCACCCACGCGAGGAATTATAGTGCCTTTATGCATTAAAATCGGCGCAGTAGCACGCACGCAAGGAGTTATAATGCCTTTGGGCACTTATTTTTCCGCATGAGCCACCAGCCAATAATTTAGTGCCATTCGGCACTAAATTATTGCATGACCGCCCAGGCTAGCATTTTTCTACCTCATCGTGGGGGCTAAGATTTTCCTATGGGACACCCTCTCTTTATGATTTCAGGAAGACATTACTCCACAGCAGGACTTATGCTTCTTGCCGCTTCCGCAAGCGCAGGGATCATTTCGTCCGGGCAGCTTGCCCTTGAATATCTCCCGTACATTCCTTTCATACAACTCGCGGCGCAGCCGGTCGCCTAACTGGTGCATTTTCTCGTCGGCGTAGGCGTACACCTGCATGTAACTTTGGCAGAAATAATCCGGGCTGGATTGATCGCCCTCCGGATTCCATTTGCGGTTCCGTGGACAGCCTCCATAGCATAGCCGCTGCCATTCGCAGGAACGGCATTTTTCCGGCAGGGCCGGTTTCATTTGATGGAAGCGTCGGTAATTAGGGTGGGCTAGAATCTCTGCGATAGAATGCTCGCCGACATTGCCGACCTTCCAATCCTCATGGATATAGAAATCGCATGGGAAGGCGTCTCCGTTCTGCTCCAGAATGAGACTCGTCGGACAGGAGGCCCGATGCACGCAGGATTCGGCCTCACGATTCAGGTAGACGCTGAGCATGTTATCGAAGAAGCGCACTGAAATGTCCGGATTTCCCTCCTGGAACCATTCGTCAAACACCTCGCACAGAAAATCTCCATATTCCTGGGGAGAGATTTCGTATACTCCGGGCTTGTCCACCTGCTGGGCTCTGAAATCCATGCAGGGAATAAATTGAACGAAGGCAAAGCCTTGCTCCCGGTAAAAGGACATCAACTCCTTGGCCTTACCGACATTCCCTTTATGAATGACAGTCAGGATATTGAAATCGACTTTATGTCTCCGAAGATGATCGATACCGGCCATTACGCGATGAAAGCTGCCTTTTCCTGCGGCATTGACCCGCCTTGCATCATGAATATGCTGTGGTCCATCCAGACTGACGCCGACCAGAAAGTGATAGGTTTTGAAAAAAGAGGCCCAGCGGTCATCAATCAAAGTGGCGTTGGTCTGCAAGGAGTTGCTGATCACGGTATGGGGAGGAGCATGGAGCGCCTGGCGGTATACGACTTCCTCGAAAAACTCGTAACCGGCCAATAGCGGCTCTCCGCCCTGCCAGGCAAAGCTGGCGCTGCCCCGGCTGTATTGCATATAGTCCTTAATGAATTTATCCAAGACGGCGGAATCGATCCGGTTGATGTTCTTGCCGGGCTTTCCTCCGCAGGTGCTGTAGTAACAATAATCGCAAGCCAAGTTGCATGCCTCGGATACCGTCTTCCACATGACTCCGATCCCGGAGTGGCCGCTTGGCGAACAACCGATGCTCATGGTGGTTCCTCCTGTTCTGCGGCTTGGCAACCCGGCTTCATTCATTCGCCTTCCCATTCATGCAGCAGCATAACAGCTGCGCCGGTTGCCAACGCCTCTTCTTTGAGCCGCCCTTGCGTGAAAACAGGGCTATATTCGGGATAATGGTACGTATTTTTTTTAGCTACCTCCACGGAGGTTTCGAATACAAGTTGATGCGCTCCCACCAGCGGTCCGCCCAAAATAACGCATTCCGGATGTAGTGCATTGATCAGATTTGCTAGACCAATGCCGAGATAAGCCGCAGTTTCGGCAAATTGCTCCTTGACCAGGGCATCTCCTTGCACAAGCGCTTCGGTCAGGGTAGTAAAATTCACGCGTTCTGCCGGGATTCCCGCGAGAACGCTGCTGCGTCCGATCTTTAACTGAGTCCGAACCCGCTCCTCCAAAGAAGGAACGGATACGAAGGCTTCGAGCGCGCCGTAATTACCCTTTCCATGCAGTCTTGGCCCGTTGGTCTGGATAATCATTTGGCCGACAGCGCCTTCCGTATCTACAGCGCCGCGTACAATCTGGCCTCCGGACATCATGGCGGAACGAATCGTTACTCCCGCATGAACATATAGAATATGCTGATAATCCTGATTTCTTAATGCCCAATGCTCACCGATCAAGGCCGTATTCGCTCCGTTATCCAGCTTGACGGGAATATGCAGCCGTTCCTCCAGCATATCGCAGATCGGGACATGACTCCATGAAGGGGAAGGGAAATACTCGGGCTCGAGGATAATTCCCTTGCCCTGATCCAGCGGTCCAACCGCTCCGATCCCCATACCCAGCACGTCCTTGGAAGACAAGCCATGCTCGCTAAGAAATTCCTTGGCACTGTTTGTAACGTGCGTAACAAGCAGTTCGGGAGACATGCTGCGATCCATCTCCCATCTGGTCATGGACAAGGGATTCAGATGCATGTCATACAGCCCGAGCGAGGAATAGATGCGTGAAATCTCCAGACCCAGGATATAACGGTACTGCGGGTTTGTCTGGAACAGGATGGGCTTTCGCCCGCCTGTAGAGCTGCCAAGACCAGAGACAACAATCAGTTGCTGTGTTGTCATTTCGTCCAGCAGACGTGTCATGCTGCTGCTGGTCAGGGGGAACACATTCAGCAAATCGGCTTTTGAGGCGGTTCCGAGATAGGAAATCCGGTCATAAACCTGTTTTTTTATCGAAGGATTGGAATGAGGCATCATAACAGCTTTTCTCCATTTCCAAGTTAATTAGTCGGGATACTTAAAGTATAGCGGCCTCTCTCGTTTATTTCCAGCTAATTTCATCAGAATAATGAACTTAATTCCAAAAATAAACTTTTTAGCTCCGTATTTGCTGAATACATAGTTTAATTATGAGGTATTAATGGAATTTTTACAATTAATTTTATAACTTTAATCCAAAATGAAATTAATTATGCTAAACTAATAATAGTTCAAGTGCAAACGCTGAGTTTTTGAACTACCTCTATAGAATTACTACCTGTATACGAAGACATAATTATTGAAGGGTGAAATGAAATGAAGCAGGGTCTGTTTCAAAAGCTGGATTTGCTATGGCGTATTTTTAGAGTGTTTTTTAAAATTGGACCGTCCACTTTTGGCGGCGGGTATGCGATGATTGCGACTATTGAACAGGAAATTGTACAAAAGAAAGGCTGGATGAACGAGGAGGAGATGGGGGATATGATCTCTGTATCCGGCTCGGCTCCAGGCGGAGTGGCTGTGAACAGTGCGGCCTTCATCGGCTATCGGCTCGGAGGAGTTGCAGGCGCGCTGGTGGCCGTCATCGCGATTACGCTCCCAACCTTCCTGATCGTATTCCTCCTTAGCTATTTGAGCTTCATGTTTAAGGATCACGTAAAGGTGCAAGCCGCGCTGAAGGGGATTCATGCCGCGGTAGTCGCCCTGATTATTGTAGCTGCCAAAAAGATGTGGAAAACAGCGATTCTGGATGCAGCCACCTTGATATTGGCGGCGGTATCGTTGCTTCTCCTGCTGTTTACCGGGATCCATTCATTCTATTTGATTCTTGGCGGGCCGATCATTGGAATTCTTGTTGTGCTGTTCAAGCGAAAACGCGGGATGAGTGTGACGACCGAGAAGACAAGACCTGAGCAACACCACGAACTGCAATTTCCTGAATATTACATCTAAAGGGTGGTCATCACATGCTGTGGCAATTATTTATTATTTTTTTCAAGGTGGGCTTAATTTCCTTTGGCGGCGGGTATGCGGTTATCACCTTAATTCAGCGCGAGGTCTCCGACAAGGGCTGGATCGGAAATACGGAATTTCAGGAAATCGTCTCGCTGGCGGGAATGGCTCCCGGCTCCATCGCTACGAACACGGCTACGTTGATCGGATATTCGGAGGCAGGTATTTTGGGGGCTATTACAGCAACCCTCGGCATTATTTTACCTTCCCTAATGATCGTTATCCTGATTGCGGCATTCTTCCTGCGGCTGCAGGGAAACCGGTGGGTGCGCTCCTCATTCTACGGGTTGCGTCCGATTGTGACCGGGTTAATCATTTATGCGGCAATCCATTTCGGCCTGAGCGGCCGTACGGAGGGCTGGCTCAGCTGGTCCATGGCAGGGATGCTTCTGATCTGCGGCGGCTGTCTGCTGCTGGTTATGAAATATAAGGTGCATCCGTTTGGTGTTATTCTATTGTCTGCTATAGCGGGAATTGTTATATTCTAAAAAATGAAAAGCGTGAGCGAGGGGATACACCCTTGGCTCACGCTTTTTTGCTTCCTTATGATTCATCAGGCGTGATGAATTCTTGGCATCGGCAACGGCTCTTTCCCGAGCTCGGCCCATGCATATTTCAGTAATAGTTCGGTCTTGAGCTTCGCGTATTCCGGTTCATCCCACAGATTGTGAAGCTCGTTCGGATCCTCCTGGAGATCAAAGATCTCCCCGTAGGTCTGATTAAAGTAGACCGTTATTTTGTACCGTGCATCCACATAAGTCTTCTGGTGTATCGTTGTCGGTTCATGCCGGAATTCGCAGATAGCATGATCACGAGCTTGGCTCTTGCGTCCAAGCCATACGTCCTTCTGGTCAACCCCGGTCATCGTAGGCGGAATCGGAAGACCGCTAAAGGACAGGAAGGTTGGAGCGAGGTCTACGAGCGATTGAATGGAGTCGGACCATCTGCCTGCCGGGACATGACCGGGATAGCGGACGATGAACGGGAGCTTGATCAGGTCCTCATAGTGGAAGCCTCCCTTGGCTTGTAGACCATGCTGTCCGAAGAAGTGTCCGTGATCCGTCGTGAACACGACCAGCGTATTATCAGCCATTCCCAGCGCGTCGAGCTTGTCAAGAATTTTACCGATGTATTTGTCCATCATGCTGATCATGCCGTAATAGACGGCAACCAGCTTCTTCTTGTCATACTCGGTCAGTCTTGCCTTATCCCCGTATTCATAATAATGGTGAGAACGATAGCCATGGATGCCGAACCCGGTCTCCATCAAATGGGAGAAATCAGGGTTGTCCTCCTGCGTCATGCCGAAGTGAGGCGGGTTCTTATCGTGCTCTCCGGGCACCAGTCCCGGTATGGTAAGCTGGTCCGGATCATACATCGTATCCCAGGGCTCAGGCACCAAATATTCCGGATGGGGATCGAAGAAGCTTGCCCAGAGGAAGAAAGGATCATCCGATTGTTGATGCTCTTCCAGCCGCGCATTGGTCCGCTCTGCAATCCAGGTATTGTAGTGATATTTCTCCGGAATTGGCCATTTGTAAGTAACAGACGGATCCATCGTACCGGTCGGAGGGAGGAAGTAGTCTCTCCAGTTGTGGCAGCCCTGCTCCTCAAGCCATAAGGCGTAGTGTTGCCCGACATGAGCTTCATTTGTATGGTTTCGTGCCAGCTCTACATGGTCAAATCCGTAGAAGGATTCGTTAAAGCCCTTCCAATATTCCAGATCCTGAAGAATCGGATAAGCCTCTTTCGAATCGTATTCCCCGGTAGATTTCAGGGGCTGGAAATGAGCCTTGCCGATCAAGGAAGTCTGATAGCCAGCCTTGCTGAAATCCTCGCCAACCGTATGGCGGTCCTCCAGCAGCTTGGTTCCCAGTGTCCAAGCACCGTGCTGACTTGGATACATGCCGGTAATGATAGAGGCACGGCTCGGCGTACAGGTTGGATTCGGACAGTAGGCACGGCCAAAGGTCGTTCCTTGTTGAGCCAGACGATCCAGATTAGGGGTAGAAATCTCGGATTGGAAAGCACCGATCGTATTCCAGTGCTGTTGGTCACTTGTAATTAGTAAAATGTTAGGTCTACTAGACAATTCTTATCGCCTCCTATTATGATAATATTGAATTATACGTGATTTTCAAATAGCCTAGTGTTAGGTTGGGATTGTCATTTTGTTAGATATTGGGGGAAGTAGTATGTCTGTAAGGTTAAGGGAATTACAGGAATATGAACATGAATATGCCGACTTTATCTACTACACGCCTGGCGATCTGGACCGGGAGGGACAATTATGGCCCGTTCGGGCGGGGCGGACGATTGCCAAGCCGAATTATCAGGTAGGACCCAAGCGTATCGAATGCTTTAGCCTTCATCTGATCCTAGAGGGAAAAGTCACCCTGGAGTTTGAGGGACAGCGAATCGAGCTCGGCAAGGATGATTTGTTCTGTCTGTTTCCGAATCAAACTTATCATTATTATACGATCCCGGGGGAAGTACCGCTGCAGATGAATTGGATTGCGCTGGACGGCAGCCGGATTTTGACCTTATTGAAGCTGGCAGGACTGACACCGGAGAAGCCATACAGCATGAAGCATGTTACGCCTCAGCTTAAGCTTGCGGCAGATCGTATGCTTGATTCAATGGCGAAGTTTGAACGGTGGAACCCGGCTCTCTCCCTGGAGCTTCAAGGACTGGCTTGCGAAATATTGTCCGGACTGATGCCGCCATCGTCCAACGGACATGATTCGGAGCCTGCCGGATGGATTCGCGAATGCATGGATTTTATGGATCTTCATGCTACAGAGGGGATTTCGGTTCAGCAGGTCGCTTCCTTTGCCGGGGTCCATCGTTCTTACTTTTCGAATGCCTTCACGAATCAGGTAGGCGTATCTCCGCAAAAGTATATTCAACACATTCGCATGGAGAAGGCGAAACGGCTGCTTGTCGGCACGGATGCGACCGTCACGGAAATTGCGCTTTCACTCGGCTATCCGAACTTGTATACGTTTACTCGGGCATTCAAAGCCTATTATAAGACGACGCCTCTCTATGTCAGAGCTTCCGGCAGCAATTAATTCAGTCAAATGTTTTTTGATAACGCTTTCGTAATTGATTTTCTCCGCAAGGGAGTGGTTGAAATGTCCATCACATCGATTCGCAATAAAATTTCACTGAAGCTGGGTATTCAGGGGAAAATCTTCATGACCTTCGGGCTGCTCAGTCTGCTCTCGATCGTGACGATCACGGTTATTATCTATGTCAATATGCGGGACACGATTAAACATAATGCAATAACCTCCGTGGCGGATAGTATCCGCCAGGCCGATGAAACGCTGAACCTGATGCTGGAGGAGATTGATCGGCTCAATACGGTTGCGGTCACGAACAAGAATACGGTCATAGATACCGTATTGAGCCCCAGCGAGGAGATCAGCTATGAATGGTTCCTTGAACAGAAGCAGATCAACGATTTTTTGTCCGGTCTGATTGGCTATAAGCCTTATATTTCGCGGATCGCAGTGATCGGGTTGAACGGAAAGGTATTCTTTACAGGCAGCCCGTGGATCGACCGCAATTTTCTGGAGACAAGCACGATGAAATTCATGCTGGACAACGGGGAGCGCCATGCTTATTTCAAGCAGACAGGCACTTCGGACGCGATTTCCGTAGGACGGGTCATTCGTTATAACCGGGAGACCATTGGGGTCGTCATGGTTGACATGAAATATGATTTCATCCGCAATACTTACGGTGTAAAGCCGACGGCCGACAGCGTGCTTTATGTTCTGGATGAACGTATGGAGCTCGTGTACCAGTCTGATTCCGCTCCAGCTTCACTTTCTCCCCAAATGGAAGATATCGTTTATCGAAAACCCCAGGCTTCCGAGGTGATCAAGGAGGCGGAAGAGCAGACCATTGACGGCAAATCCTATATCGTCGTCAGCCGCCGTTCCGAGCACACCGGATGGATCACACGAGCCTTTATTCCTCTTGACTCCCTGTTGAGCGAGTCTGCTAGAATTCGCAATCTGCTGATCGAGGTCGCGATCATTATATTTGCCGTGGTACTGTTAGGCGCACTTCAGATGTCCTCGCGTACAACCCTGCAAATCCGCCGTCTGAAGACCATGATGATGCGAGTCAAGGATGGGAATTTATCGTTTCCCCATACTGAAATCAAGACAAAGGACGAAATTGGCGATCTGTACCGGGTGTTCATCAGTATGATCGATGAGCTGAAGCGATTGATGCAGGACATCCGGATCAGTGAACAGGCGAAGCGGGAGGCAGAGTTGACCGCATTACAGGCCCAGATCCGACCGCATTTTCTCTACAATTCTCTTAATACGATCAAATATTTGGCCCATCTGAATTCCGTACCCAATATCGAAGAGGTATCCGGCTCCTTAATCGAGCTGATGAGAGGCGTACTCGGAAACTCCAGTGAGTTCCTTACGGTTAGGGAGGAGCTGGATTATGTCAATTGCTATATATCTATCGTGAAATACAAATACATGGGGCCGATTCCGGTTCAAATTCAGGTGGAGGACGATGCTTTACTTCAATGCAAGGTTCTGAAGCTGATGCTGCAGCCCATTGTGGAGAATGCCGTTCAGCACGGAATCAGTTCACTGCAAAAAGAAGGGTTCATTCTGATTCGGGTCTATGAGGATAGCGGGGATCTATTGATTGAAATTATGGATAATGGTCCGGGGATGTCCCAGGAAAAGTTGGATTCATTGCTCGGAGAAGCAAATAAAGAGGAGAGCCCGTCACGCTTTAGCGGCATGGGAGTGCGAAATGTGCATGAACGTATTCGTCTGATGTACGGCGAGCCTTACGGTGTCAAACTGTTTAGCGAGGAAGGACTTTATACGAAGGTAGAAATCAGATTTCCGAAATTAGGCGCTGCCCCCAAACTACCCGAAGAGGTGAATTAAATGATGTATCAGGTATTGATTGTAGATGACGAGGCATTGGTTCATCATCACCTTTGGACAATGATCGAATGGGAGCGCCACGGGTTCGAATTATGCGGTGAAGCCTACAGCGGCCCGATGGCCCTCCAGCTTATAGAGAGTAATCGGCCGCAGATTGCCATTATCGATATTAATATGCCCGGCATGAATGGGGTAGAGCTTCAGGGAGAAATCCGCCGGCGCTATCCGGAGATCATGACGATCATGCTTAGCAGCTATGATGATTATGATTATGTGCGTGAGTGCTTGAGAAATGGTGCCATGGATTATCTGCTGAAGCATCGCCTGAATGAGCAATCACTCATCACGATTTTGAAGCGGGCTGCTAAGGAACTGGAGGATGCAAATGCGGCAGTCTCCTCCAAGTCTGCTCAAGAAGTAGAAGGAGAAAGCAGAAGGAATGAGCTGCTGCGCGAGCACTTGTCACACCTGCTTACAGGAAAGTCCGATGCAGCTCAGGAGCTTCAAGCTTATGTCGCTCAGCATCGATTTTTTGAGGGTGCTGTGTGTTATGCAGCGGCAGCGGTTCAAATTATTCCTTTCCTCCTGCTCACCGAATCTCAAAGTGATGTGCAGACGAACCGTCTGGTCCGGCAGGCTGTGGAGCTTACGCAGCAGACCCTTGGAGATCCTTCAGAGCGTCTGGCGGTCTACGTTGAGAACGGTCGTTTGGCAGTGATCTTCGCGTTCAAAAATAGAAGCGAGCAAGCCGCCTCCAGTGAAGCGGAACGATTAATGAGCCATGTTCTTCATTCGCTGGAGCTGTTCTTGAATTTGAAATGCACGTATGCCGTTGGGCATATCTGCGGCGGCCTGGCCAAGCTTGAAGCAAGCTACCGCTCTGCGGAACGGGTCATTGATGCCTCCCCTTCCTTGAAGGAGACAGCGGCGAATCCTGCAAATTCTTCCCGGCTCTCATTAACGATTGAGGAGCAGAAGCAGCTTCTTCTATCTATGGAGCGGCTAGATAAGGAAGGCGTGCAGCGTTCGCTCGCAACCGTATTCGCTGTGATTCGAAAGCATCCGCTTCATTCGCAGAACGTCCAGATGATGATCAGCGAGCTATTATCCATCGGAGAGAAGGCGCTCCCGCCGGAGGCTGGCGGATCGGAAGAGCTGCCAGCCCGCGAGGAGCTCGGAAAGCTTGGAAGCATGGGGGGACTGGAGGCGTGGTTGTACGATTATTTCGACCGGTTATTGAGTCTATTGCGCCAGCGGCAAGCTGCCGGTCCCTATTCCCGGCATGTATCGCAGACGATTCTGCTTATTCTTGAGCGTTATCCCAGCTTCATTACGCTGGAGCTGGCAGCAGGGGCTATCGGTCTTAACCCTTCCTACTTAAGCAGAATATTCAAAGAAGAAACCCAGATGACCTTTTCCGAATATGTGAACCGGGTTCGCATTGATGCGAGCTGCAAGCTGCTGGAGAGCGGGAAGTATTCGATCAAGCAGATCAGCAGTCAGGTTGGCTTTACAACCTATAACTATTTTTTCAAGGTATTTAAGGAACTGACGGGGATGACTCCGCATGCCTATGTAGCACGTCCATCCGGCCGGGATGATTCCGTAAAATAAGTATAGTAAATAGTCATATATGTGGAATTTGCAGTTTGGACGACTGAATTATAATAAATTCACATCAAGGGAAACGCTTACATGACAAAGGCAAGTGACAAGATGAAGGAGGTCGTATTAGTAATGCAAAGACAATGGAGAAGAACGGCAATGAGCTTGATGATCATTGCTGCTCTCGCGCTCGGAGGCTGCAGCACGGGCGCCAACAGCAACAAGGAAGCCGCTACTCAAGGATCGGGTGAGCAGTCGACGGTAAGTAAGGATGGATTCCCGATTGTACAAGAGCCGGTGAAGCTGAAAATGTTTACACGTATCGCTCCTGTCAATGGTCCTTTTAAGGACATGCCGGTGTTCCAGGATTACGAGAAGTTGAGTAATGTCCAAATGGAATTCATTGAAGCGCCAACAGACGGTTTTGCCGAGAAAAAGAATCTGCTGTTCGCATCGAATGAATTGCCTGACATCATGTACCGCTCGAATATTACACCATTGGAAGCCGTTCGTTACGGTTCTGGCGGACAACTGATTCCACTGGAAAACCTGATTGAGGAATATGCTCCGAATCTTAAAAAATTGATGGAAGAATATCCGGAAATCCGTGCATCGATTACTACGCCTGAGGGACATATCTATACGATTCCTGGTATCGTTACGCTGGATTCGGCCCGGACGGACAAAAGATGGATCAATACGGCCTGGCTGGAGAAGTTGAACCTGAAAGTGCCTGAAACTCTTGATGAGCTGTATGAGGCACTGGTTGCCTTCCGCGATCAAGATCCGAACGGAAACGGACAACAGGATGAAATTCCGATCACGGCCCGTACCGGACTTCCTATTGTCGTTGCGATGAGCGGATCCTTCGGACTGGACCAGCAATTCGGCTACAACGTCAATATTAATGACGATAAAGTTGAAATTTGGATGGGCAGCGAGCGTAACAAAGAATTGCTCATGTTCTTGAACAAGCTGTATGCAGAGAATCTCCTGGATCATGAAGTATTCTCACAAACGGAAGCGCAATATCTGGCAAAGCAAGGATCGGGGAATACAGGTGTTTTCTTCGATCAGACGAATAATAACTTCCTGCCAATTTCAGATCAATATACAGGTATCGCACCGTTTGAAGGCCCGCATGGCGACCGCCTGCAAAGCCAAGGAGCTCCTGTGCCGCGTGACCAAGGTGCATTTGCCATCACTTCGGTTAACAAGCATCCAGAGGTATCGATGCGTTGGATCGACTATTTCTACAGTGATGAAGGTTCGACCCTGCTGAGATTCGGCCGGGAAGGCGAGCATTACGAGCTGGTCGATGGAATTCCAACGTACAAGCCTGAATTCTCCACAGCCGAGACGCAACCGAAGCTTACGCCATATGCCGGTGGAGGCGCGCCTCACCTGATCAGTGAATATGTCGGCTCGTATATTAATCCTCCGCAAGTACAGGAAGCACAAGATACGCTGGCTCCGTTCATGCCGAAAACCCGCTATGCGGCGCCGATGTTCGACGAAGCAACAGCTCAGAAGGTGAATACGCTTCGGAATGATATCGATAAGTACTATGAAGAGCAAAGCACGAAATTTATCGCAGGTGCATTGAGCTTTGACAAGTGGGATGAGTTCCAGGCTACGCTTAAAAAGATGAGCATTGAAGAGCTTCAGCAAATCTACCAAGACGCATACGACAAAATGGCTAAATAGGCAGAACCTCTATGGGATAGGAGTGGATGTTCATGAAGAACGCAGAAATCCATGAGACTGCCGCGGTGCCCCAGTTCCGACCGGAACGGGGCAACCGCCTCATTAGGCAAATTCTCAGCAGATACGATCTGTATCTGATGCTGTTATTGCCGATCACATGGTATTTGCTGTTCCATTACGGCCCGCTTTACGGGCTGCAAATTGCATTTAAAAATTTTAATCCGGGCAAAGGAATTCTTGGCAGCAGCTGGGTGGGCTTTGATAACTTTCAGCGCTTCTTCGATTCCTATTATTTCTGGAGACTGCTCTGGAATACGTTATCCATTAATCTGTTTTCACTGCTGATTGCATTTCCAATACCGATTATGCTTGCACTACTGATTAACGAAATTCGCAGTAAACGCTATAGCAAGCTGCTGCAAAATATCACCTACATTCCGCACTTTATTTCCGTCGTAGTTATTGTAGGCATCCTGACCGTTCTGCTCTCCACGAATGGCCCGATCAATATGCTGATCCAGGCTCTGGGCGGATCGCCGACCCGCTTCATGGAATCGGCAGGCTGGTTCAAGACGATTTTTATCGGCTCTAATATATGGCAAAACATGGGCTGGCAATCCATCATCTATATTGCGGCGCTTAGCGGGATTAATCCGCAGTTGTACGAGGCTGCCAAGATAGACGGTGCTTCTCGTATGCGGCGTATCTGGCACGTATCGTTGCCAGGGATCATCCCGACGATCGTCATCCTGCTCATTCTGGACATCGGACAATTCATGAACATCGGTTTCGAGAAGATCCTGCTTATGCAGAACAACCTGAACCTTGAAGCCAGTGACGTGATCTCTACCTTCGTATATACCACCGGGATCTTGAAGGGAGAATACAGTTACACTGCGGCAATCGGGCTCTTCAACTCCTTGATTAACTTGACGCTCCTGCTGCTGGTGAACAGGTTTGCAAGAAAAACATCAGAGACGAGCCTTTGGTAATGGAGGAGATGAACAATGTCTAGAGAAGTATCTTTGAAAGGTCCATCGGACGAGCGCTTGTTCGATGTTATCGTATATCTGATCGCCGCGGTAATTATTCTTATCGTGCTTTATCCGCTGGTGTTTGTGGTCAGTGCTTCGTTCAGTGACCCGGCCAGGGTGCTGGGCGGAGAGGTATGGCTGCTGCCAAAGGGCCTGACGCTTGAAGCGTACACAAGCATTTTGCATAATGACAAAATTTGGACCGGATACCGCAACTCGATTGTCTATGCGGTAGTCGGCACACTGATCAATATCGTTATGACTTTGCTGGCTGCTTATCCGTTATCCAGACCGGATTTGCCGGGACGCAAAGGTCTGATGATGATTGTCACCCTGACCATGTTCTTCAGCGGGGGATTGATTCCGAGCTACCTGCTGGTTAAGAGCCTGGGAATGGTCGACACGATGTGGGCGCTGATCATTCCGGGCGCCATCTCGACATATAACCTGATTGTCATGCGGACTTATTTTCAATCCAGTATTCCGTGGGAGCTTCAGGAGGCGGCGCATATTGACGGCTGTTCCAACTGGCGGCTGCTGATCAGCATCATTCTCCCTCTGTCCAAACCGATTATTGCGGTTATGGTGTTGTTCTATGCAGTGGGCCATTGGAATGCATTCTTTAACGCTCTGATTTACATCCGAACGGAAGATTTATATCCACTTCAACTTGTGCTTCGGGAAATCCTGATGATCAGCCAATCAGCTGGCGCTGACGGCGGTAATGTAGGCCTTGAAGAGAAAATACTGCTATCCGAGAGCATCAAGTATGCGGTCATTATCGTATCGAGTCTGCCGGTGCTGATCATGTATCCATTTGTGCAACGGCATTTCGTTAAAGGTGTTATGATCGGCTCCATAAAAGGATAAATGGCAACGGAGGTATAAAATTGAACAATAAAGCTACGATTTCAATCGATTGCAACAGTGCCAGCGAGCACACAATTAATCCTTATTTGTTCGGGCATTTTGTAGAGGATATTCGTGATCATATGGAGGCCATGCTGGCCTTCCCGCTGAAAGACATGGACTTTGAGAGCGAAGCGGGGGGAACCTCCGGCGTATCGGGAAGCTGGTATACTTACACCAATGGGCGCAATACGAAGTATGCATTGGAGGCTTCGGCGCCAAAGCATTCGGGGCGCGCACAGCGCATCCGCATCTTAAGCGACGATGAGGCTTATGCGGGAATTGCCCAACGAATTGCTCTGAAGGGACCGAAGAATTATTCCGTGAAGCTGGTCATCCGAACGTCGATCGAGTTTAATTATGTGATCGTCGAGGCTGTAGATCGCAGCAATCAAGAACGGCTAGGCCTGGAGCGCATAGAAGTGAACAGCCATAACTGGCGTGAATATGAAGCCGTGCTAGCCGTCAGCAGAGATTGTGCGGACGCGGAATTCCGCGTGTATGTGCCGTCTGAGCATCCTCGATGGAAGGATAGCGTGTCCACGGGCATGCTTTGGATCGATCATGTTTCCTTGCTGCCGGAGGACCATATTGGCATGGTGAAGCGCGAAGTGGTCGAGATGACCAGGGATTTGAATGCCGGCATGATGAGACTCGCGGGCAACTATATTAGCGCCTACCATTTTGAGCATGGAATCGGGCCGGTATTGGAACGGCCGGTGATGTTCAATGAAGCTTGGGGAGGCTGGACCAGCAAATACTTTGGTACAGATGAGTTTATCGCCTTTTGCCGGGAGTTGAAGGTGGAGCCGCTGATTTGTGTAAATGACGGTTCGGGCACACCCGAAGAAGCAGCGGCATGGGTGGAATATTGCAATGGCTCCACGGATACCCCGATGGGTGCTCAGCGGGCTGCTAACGGACATCCGGAGCCCTATGATGTGAAATATTGGGAAATTGGAAATGAAGTTTGGGGCGCCTGGCAGGTCGGAAGTGTAACGGGAGAACAATTCGCCAGACGTATGCTCCCTATCATTAAAGCGATGAAGAAGATTGACCCTTCCATTGTCATTCTGGCATGCGGTCATACCGATCAGGAATGGAACCGGGCTGTGCTTGACATTGCGGGCGAGCACATCGATTATTTGACTCTGCATTTGTATCATGGGTACAACCGTTTCGGGATGGACCGCAATACGCCGGAGGATGAGCGTTATAAGGCGATGGCTGCCTATTCAGAGTGGACCCGCCTTAATTTGGAAGAGACAAAAGAACAGATTTTTGCCAATCTGAAGCACTGTCATGTGAAGCTGGCTATTACCGAATACAATACGATGTACTATCCGAATAACATCCGTAGAGGATTACCGGATGAGCATACGCTTGGAGCGGCGGTGGCTAACGCAGCCAACCTGAATGAAATGCTGCGGGCCAGCGACATTGTGCATATCGGAAGCTTCTCCGATCTTGTGAACGGGTGGCTCGGAGGCTGTATCCGCGTCGGCGATTACTATGCGGATCAATACTGCGGCAAAGTCCCTGGCTGGAGCGGACATCCGCTTAAGGTATACGGAACACCTACCTATGAGGTAATGAAGCTCTATGCGGGACGCGAAATTTCCCACATGCTTCCGGTAAATGTAGAGTGCGGCACCTTCGCTGTTCAATCCAACAAACCGGCACCGATCGATTTGGACGCCTTGCCGGATCTGGATGTAGCCGCGTGCACGAACAAAGACAGAAGCACGATCACTCTGTTTATCGTCAACCGGAGCCTGCAAGAGGTAAGAGCCGCTCTGGATCTTGGAGAGCTTCAGGCCTCCAAAGACACTGTGCTTTATGAAATTACAGGAGAATCCGAGTGGGATATCAATTCCGTCTTCGCCCCGGATTGCATCTCCTGCAAGTCCAGCTCCATTCCGTTCGAAGCCTGGAAGGCGGGTTATCCGCTGCGTCCGGCATCGGTCTATGCATTGGAGATCAGAACCAAATAACTTTCAGGAGGAGCAAGATGACAACCAAGGGTTATATCAAAGATTATCCAAGACCCCAATTCGTGCGCGAAAAATGGATGAACCTGAACGGCGAATGGGACTTCCGGTTCGACGATGAGAACGTCGGGGAAATTGAAAAATGGCAGGAACAGCTGGCAGGAACGCATAAGATTACTGTTCCATTCACGTATGAAACACAGGCCAGCGGCATCGGTATCGAGGAATTCCATTCGCGGGTATGGTACAGCAAGAACGTGCCGATTCCGAAGGAAGCGGAAGGACAACGGGTAATCCTGCATTTTCAAGCCGTGGATTATATCGCCAAGGTATGGGTAAACGGGGTGCTGGCTGGCAGCCATCAGGGGGCCTATGCCGCATTTTCCTTCGATATTACGCCTTACCTGACATTCGGCGCGGATAATATCATTACACTGAAAGCGGAGGACAGCGACGACTGCACCCAACCACGGGGCAAGCAGCGGTGGACGAAGGACAATTTCGAATGCTTCTATGTGCAGACTACCGGCATTTGGCAGACCGTCTGGCTGGAATATGTGGAGGAGCAGCGGCTTGACACAGTGAAGATCACCCCGGATCTCGATCATGCCAGAGTAGCCTTTGATTACCGGGTACACGGCCTGGAGACGGCGAAGGGAACCTTAAGACTGGAAGCCATCGTGACGATGAAGGACCGTCATGTAAAGACGGTAAGTCTGGTGATCGACCGGCCTCGCCTGAGCGTGGAAGTAGATCTGGTACACGAAGTGAACGGACCCTGGAAAAGACGCTTCTGGTCGCCGCAGCAGCCGAATCTCTATGATGTGGAATTTGTGCTGTACCAGGATGATATCGTTGTGGATCGCGTGCTATCCTATTTCGGCATGAGAAAGGTATCCATTGAAAAAGGCAAGGTGCTTCTCAACAATGTGCCAATCTATCAACGGCTGATGCTGGACCAGGGCTATTGGACGGAGAGCCATTTGACACCGCCGAGCGAGGAAGCCCTAATTGCCGACATCGACTTTATGCTGGAGATGGGCTATAACGGCGTGCGCAAGCACATGAAAATTGAGGACGCCCGCTTCTTGTACTGGTGCGACGTTAAGGGCCTTTTGGTATGGTCGGAAATGGCGGCGACGTTCGAATTTCATGATGATGCGGTGGAGAACTTTACCAAGGAATGGCTGGAAATCGTGCATCAGCAATATAACCATCCGAGCATTATCACCTGGGTCCCATTCAATGAGTCCTGGGGAATTCCGTATATTTTGCATGATCAAAGACAGCAGAAATTTACGGAGAGTATTTACCATCTGACCAAATCGTATGACCCGTACCGTCCGGTCATTACAAATGACGGCTGGGAGCATACCGTCTCCGATATTATCACCTTGCATGACTATGTGGAGACCGGAGAGAAGTTCCTGAAGCGGTATGCGGACAACAAGGACGCAATCGTCAACAATGAGACAACCTGCAACCAATGGAAATATGCGCTCGCCGACGGCTATGAGTATAAAGGCCAGCCGATCATGATCACCGAGTTCGGCGGAATCGCCTTCCAGTCGGATAAAGGCTGGGGCTACGGGCATCAGGTAAAGACGGATGAAGAATTCCTGGCACGCTTTGACGGCCTGGTACAGGCGATTAAGAGCGTGGATTATATTTGCGGCTTCTGCTACACCCAGCTTACCGATGTCCAGCAGGAGATCAACGGTATGCTTACAGAGGACCGCAAGCTGAAATTTCCGTTGGAGCAGATTAGGGAAATCAATTTGAAGTAATCGCATAAATTAATAGAAGAAGCCCGTCCATGAGGATAATGGAGGATTAACCACCGCCGACCATTTAAGGATTGATGTCGAACAACAGATCCTTCCTCATGCTACGGGCTTTTTGTTACATTTTTAATCCGGGCGAATATGCGGACAGCAAGAGCCTTCCCTATTAATCATAAAAAGAGGTGTAACAGGTGAAGCCCAATATACTATGGATTTGTACTGATCAGCAACGCTTTGACTCGTTAGGGTGCTATGGGAATTCGTTTGTACACACACCCAATATTGATAAATTAGCACAGGAGGGTATTTTATTTGAGAATACTTACTGTAATTCCACGATATGTTCCCCAAGCCGTGCCAGTTTCTTAACGGGTAGGTACCCGAGGACGGTTAAGTTCACAAAAAATGGGCAAAGCATACCGGATACTGAAGTATTGGTTACGCGTTTATTAAATGAAGCGGGATACACTTGCGGATTGTCCGGGAAGCTGCATATCTCGGCCTGCCATCCAAGTTTAGGTAAAGGTATGGAAAGGCGCATCAATGACGGCTACGATTTATTTCATTGGTCACACCATCCTAAAGAAGACTGGCCGGTCAATGAATATTCACATTGGCTCAGATCAAAGGGGAAAAAGTATACGTCGCGATCAATCGATGATTATTTGCTCCGCACCATCCTTTTGATCCGCCGGAAGGTCACATGAAGCGCTACCTGGATCGACTGGATGAGATTCCGCTTCCGAGTTATGCGGAGGGTGAGTTAGATTCCAAACCCGCAGTTCAGCGTAGAGATCACCTGGGGGCATATGCGAACCCTAAGCTTTATCCTTTTAATAAAATGAGTGAAAAGGATCATAGGTATATACGTGCTGCGTATTGGGCGATGTGTGATTTGGTCGATGAACAAGTAGGTAGAATGCTGGAAGCGCTCGAACGAACAGGTCAACTGAATAACACGATTGTCATTTATATGTCTGATCATGGAGAACTCTTAGGCGACCACGGCATTTATTTAAAAGGACTGCATTTTTACGAGGAATCTGTGCATGTGCCGCTAATTATTTCTTATCCGGGGACATTTAAGGCAAATACGCGAAAATCAACTTTCGTGGAACTGGTGGATTTGGCTCCAACGCTGCTTGAAGCGGCTGGTGTTCCAATGCATCCAGGAATACAAGGCAAATCATTGATGCCTGTTCTAACTGGTATGCAAGCAGATCATAGAGAAGAGATCTTCTGTGAAGTGGAGGAATCAAGAGGTGAGGAAGAAAGTACCGAAGGTGCGGTAATGGTAAGGACAAAGACACATAAGTTAGTTCTTCATCACCCAAATAATGAAGGTGAACTATATGATCTGCAGACCGACCCGCAGGAACGGGATAACTTATGGGACAATGCTGGGCATATGGAAGTGAAGTTGCTTATGATGGAACTTATGTGCAGAAGATTAGCGGAAAAGGTAGACCCAAGTTCCCCTAAGGTGGCACCTTGGTAACTCTGCCTGGCGGAACCTCATATTGAAAGAGATTTCCCCGATCATCTGCGATGATCTTTTGGGACATTCTCTGGGGGGTTACTTTTATACGAAATAGAAGGGGATTGGCAAGTACATTAATAAGCCGGGAACATCGTGAAATAGGATAAGAAAAAAACAATCCGGGCAACGAATTCGGAAAACGGGCTCTTTATAATGAGGATAATACGGCTCACATGGAGGTTTATATGAGGAAAGCTAATGTAATTGCCACCGCCCGCCCTTTCGGAAACAAGCCCAAGTACTTCGTTCATCTCCCGTTTTACCTGATGATTCTGCCCGGGCTTTTGTATTTTGTCATATTCAAATACGTACCGATGTTCGGCCTTATGATTTCATTTCAGAACTACGATCCGTTCGTCGGATTTCTGAAGAGCTCATGGGTAGGCTTGGATAACTTCAAACGGCTGTTTATGGAACAGGATTTCACGCTCCTGCTCAAAAATACGTTTCAATTTGCGGGCCTGGACATTTTATTCTTCTTCCCTGCGCCCATTCTCCTGGCGATCCTCTTGAATGAGGTCAGATTGAAGTCGTTCAGGAACGTCGTACAAACGATCATGTATGCCCCGCATTTTGTCTCCTGGGTCGTTATCGTGTCCTTGACGATGACCTTGTTCTCTACGCAGACCGGAATGGTCAATCAATGGCTTGAAGCTGCCGGTCTGGGCACGATCGAACCGTTTGCCAAATCAGGGTGGCTGAAGCCGATGTGGCTTGTCCAGAACGTCTGGCAAGGCATGGGCTGGGGCTCTATTTTGTATCTGGCCTCCATGACCTCGATCGATACGTCATTGTATGAAGCCGCCAAAGTGGACGGAGCGGGACGGCTGAGACAAATTTGGCATATTACTTTGCCGGGGATCCGCTATGTCATAGTCGTGATGTTTATTTTGCGGCTCGGCAATTTCATGGAGATCGGCTTTGAACACATTTTTCTGCTGCAGAACCCCTTGAACTTCCATGTATCGGATGTTTTCGATACCTTCGTCTATCGAACCGGTATTTTGCAGAGGGACTACAGTTACTCTGCGGTCGTGGGAATGTTCAAGTCAGTGGTAGGTCTGGTTCTTGTCATGGGAGCGAACCGGCTGGCGCGCAAACTGGGAGAAGAGGGAGTGTACTAAGCTTATGCCGAAAATACGAAACGTCAAAGAACTTGTTTTCCAGTTGGCCGTTGTCGTCATTTTGCTTATCTTGGCATTGGCGGTTGCATTTCCTTTTGCGCTTACCATCTTCAGCTCCTTTGCTTCGGATAAAGAACTTCTAATGAGGGGAGCCGTGCTGTGGCCGAAAGAGTGGACGCTGGACGCCTACCGGTTCTTGCTCGATAATGAGCAATTCACCACTTCCTTCTGGAATGCGGTAACCCTGACTGTCGTTGGAACGACAATCAACATTACATTGACGGTACTGATGGCTTATGGGCTGGCCCAGCAAGACTTGAAGGGCAGAACCGTCATTAACTTCATGGTGCTGTTCACGATGCTGTTTCACGGCGGAATGATTCCGACTTACCTGGTTGTGCATGGGCTTGGATTAATCGATTCTTACTGGTCCATTTGGCTTGTCAATGCTATCGCGCCGTTCAATATGATTATTATCAGAAGCTATTTCCAGACGCTGCCGAAGGAACTGAAGGAGTCCGCCCGAATTGACGGCTGCGGCGAGTTCAATATTTTGCTGCGGATCATTTTGCCGGTCTCTATGCCGACGATCATTACGTTTACTTTGTTTTATACCGTGGTGAACTGGAACACGTATTTTCAGGCGGTTTTATATCTGAACGATACGAACAGTTATCCGCTCCAGGTGTTTTTGCGCCAAGTGCTGATTGTGAATCCGTCCGAGCTTGGCCTCTCGGTAACCGATTCCGGTTACCTCTATACGGAGGCCGTAAAGCATGCTGTCATCCTCTTGGCCGCATTGCCTCTGATTGCGGTGTATCCGTTCATGCAGAAGCACTTCAGTAAAGGGATGATGATGGGTTCGATTAAAGGTTAACCGCAATCAACGCAATAAAACGGAAGCCAGCTAGAAGGGGTGATCAAAATGTACCATGTGCTTGTCGTGGAGGACGAGCCGTTGATACGGGATGCCATCGTGGAAATGGTGCAGCAGCTGGACGGCTTCAAGGTGATTGGCGAAGCCTCCACCTGCGAGGAGGGCTGGCGGATCATTCAGGACCAATGGCCGACCTTGCTGATAACCGATATTCAGCTGCCTGATGCCGACGGACTGGAATTGATTCAGCGGGTCCGAACACATAAGCTTCCTATCGTTGCGCTAATTCTCAGCGGGCACGATAATTTCCCGTATGCGCAAAATGCGATCCGTCTTCAGGTCAGCGAATACCTGCTGAAGCCGATCTCGGAGCAGGAGCTTCACGACGCAATTACCCGCTCGCTGGGGAGACTGGAGTCGTTCGCAGCTTCCAATCAAATACTGCTCGACATTCAATTGTTCATCGACGGCATGCCAGGACTTCATTCCGTTCAGCTCTTCAAGCAGGCTGACCGCATAATCGACGATATGTTCTTCTCTCTGGCCAAAGAACACGGAGTCAGAATCAGCTACATCCATATTTTCTTGGCGAAGCTTGCGGATTGCATCAAAGCGATTGACCCGGCATATCCAAATACCGAGCCGCCTGCGGAAATGAGCCGTCATCATGTTCGTCTGTTCATCCACCAACTATTGCATGAATGGATCAAAAGATACTCTCAATTCGCAGGCAGCAACATGCGGCTCGTAATCGCCCGTGCCTGCGAGTATTTGGAGGCTCACCTTCAAGACGAGATCACGCTGAAGGAGATCGCCGATTACTCCAATTTAAGCGCATCTTACTTCGGCGTGCTGTTCAAGCAGTATACGGGGCGAAGCTTCATCCATTACTTTAATCAATTGCGCATGGACAAGGCGATGGAGCTCCTTCGCAACTCCGATATGAAAATCTATGAAATCGCAGAGGATGTAGGGTTTGTATCGCTGCCTTATTTTAACCGCGTATTCAAGCAAGTGATGTCCATGACTCCTAACGAATACCGAAAGGGTCTCGGCCTATGAGATGGGGACAATGGATCAGCCGCTATTCGATCAAGACGAAGCTCATTGTCATCCTGCTTACGGCAATTCTGACCGCCGTCGCATTGACAGGGGCTTTTTCACAATATTTTTATACAAAGGCAGCGAAGAGAGACTTTTTTCAGTTCGCGGGCGATACTTCTTACCGTCTTAACCGCCAACTGGAGCTGTACTTTGCCCAGATGAGCACCTCGGTGTCCTCCATGCTGGCCGGGCCGCTTCCGAACCGCAACGATATTACCCGTTCCGCAGAGCATATTGGTATTATTCAGAACTGGCTGGTCAGCGAAGGCTCGACCTCGCTTTCGCTCCAGGCCGATCTGCAGGATGTGATGAACAATTATGTCGCGCTCAATTACAACGAGGTGGACAGCATGTTCCTGGTCGCAGCGGACGGACGGGTCGTATCCAATCTGCAAAATGTAAATCCTTCCGGGAATCCCTTCCGGGATCAGCCTTGGTTCCGTCCTGAGCCGGAAGAGCAGCTAAGAGTGCTGCCTACGCATCTCTCGGAATTGACGGGCAAATACGTTATCTCTTTAATTCTACCGATCTATTCGACGGACTCGGTGCGATATATCGGAAATCTGGTCATTAATCTGCGTACAAGGGAGCTGGAAAAATCCATCGTCAGCCCGTCGCTTGCCAACAAAGGCTATATTTTCATCGTGTCAAAGGATGGGACAATCGTCTATCATCCCGATCCGGGGCTTCTTGGCAAACCGGTCTCGACCACGAGCCTTGCGGAATTGGATCTGACCCAAACCTCGGATGTCCAATGGATAGATGATACAGAAATGCTGATTGCCAGCAGCGATTCTGAAATGGCGGAATGGAAGCTGGTCGCCATGATTCCTTTCGAAGAAATGGCCAGCGGCATCAAGGTGGCGCGCAATGCGGTCATGGCTTCGGTGTTTATCCTTGTCATGGTCGTAATCATCGTCGTACCGATCATAGCGCAGCTGTTCTCACGCCCGCTTCGCAGGCTGAAGGAACTAATGGAGCAGGTGGAACGGGGAAACCTGGATGTAAGAGCGCCGGTAATACCGGGCAAGGATGAAATTCAATTGCTTAGCCATAGCTACAACCGGATGACGCGCCGGTTAAATGAACTTATCGAGACGGTCAGCAGAATGAAAGTGAACGAAATGAACATTGTGCTCGGGCAAAAGGAAGCGATGATCCATGCGCTGCAAAATCAAATCAATCCTCATTTGCTGTATAACACCCTGGAAATTATCAATAGCCTCGCCTATGTGGAGAGGAACGAACGAATCCAGGTCATTGCCAAGAACCTCGGCGACTACTACCGGTATACGGCTTCGATCAAGGAGCCGTTTGTCTCGCTTCAAGAGGAGCTTGAGCATGCGCGGAAATATCTTGAAATTGTAAACATCCGCTTTCCGAGGCATTTTCAGTACAAATTTTATGTGCATGAGAAGTACTACAAGGAACGGATTGTGAAATGCTCGATTCAGCCGATCGTGGAGAATGCCGTGAAATATGCCATCGAGCCCAAGCAAGGCATCGGAACCGTAATCGTCAGCGCCTATAATGAGTCGGGTGATCTCATTATCGAGGTAGCGGATCATGGCGATGGCTTCGCGCCTGACAGGCTCGAGAAGCTCCGCAGGCGCTTGGACAGAATTGCCGATCATACGGATGAAACGCTAATGAGCAGCCCGTCGCTTGGCATTGCCAATGTGCATGCCAGGCTTGTATTGCATCACGGCGCGCGGTATGGGCTGGCAATTACTTCATTCCAAGGCCGGGGGACAGTCATTTCCATTCGGGTCCCGATGCAAGGAAGGAACGGCTTGGAGGAATAGCTATCACTCGCAAAATGATGGGAATACAAGGAGGAACTTCATATGAAACCCGCAAATCAAGCACGAATTACCTTAGGCAAAGAAATCTCGGACCATACCGTCAGTCCTTACCTTTTTGGACATTTCATTGAGGATATCGATGACCATATGACCGCAATGCTGGCGTTTCCGATTCGAAATATGGACTTTGAGGAAGAGGATCGGAATGGGGATGGCGTATCGGACGGATGGTATCCGCTCGGTTACGGGAGGCATACCCAATACGCCCTGGAGCCCGCGGCAAGAGGGCATGGAGGTCATAGCCAGAAGATCAGGTTGTTCAACAAAGACCGGGCCGCGGCAGGAATCGGGCAACGCATGGAGGTGACGGATGGCCAGGCTTACCGGTTGAAAGTGATCGTGAGAGCCACGCGCGAAATCATAAAATTGCACATCAAACTGACGGACCGGAGCAGCGGAGAGCTTATTGGCAGTACGGAGCTGGATGTACGCAGCCACCAGTGGGCGAGCTTGGAGGGAGAAGTCATCTCCTCTCGAAGCTGCCGCAATGCCGAGCTGCAGATCTGGGCGATCCCGCTGCCTGCCGGGGAATGGGAAGACTCGGTCTCGACGGGAATGGTCTGGTTCGATCATATCTCCTTGCTTCCGGAGCGGATGACCGCACTATTGAAGCAGGAAGTCTATGAGATGACCCGGGACCTGAATTGCGGCATTATGCGGCTAGGCGGCAACTATATCAGTCTCTACCATTGGGAGGATTTTGTCGGTCCGGCAGTGCTGCGGCCCAACTATATCAATGAGGCCTGGGAGAATGCCGGGCATGTGCACAAGTATTTCGGTACCGATGAATTTATCGACCTATGCAGACAGCTTGGGGTAGAGCCGCAAATCTGCGTCAATATGGGAACAGGGACCCCGGAGGAGGCCGCAAGGTGGGTCGAGTATTGCAATGGCGCCATCGATACGCCTATGGGCGCAGCGCGAGCCGCGAACGGCCATCCCGAACCGTATGGGGTCCGCTACTGGGAGGTCGGCAATGAGATGTATGGATCCTGGCAGGCAGGCGTCTGTACGCCCGAGCAATACGCGGAGAAGTTTATCCGGTTCGCTTCGGCTATGAAGGAAAAGGACCCTGCGATCAAGCTGCTTGGCTGCGGAACGGCCCGGGAATCCTTGGTGCCCGGCTGGAACAGGAAGGTGCTGGAGCTCGCCGGGGCACAGATGGATTATCTCACGTTCCATATGTATCAAGGAAAGAACTTTTTTAAGGTGGACGCCGGTACACCGGGAGCGGAGAGATTCCAGGCAATCGTTGCGTTCGCGGAAGTCGCGGGATCGATATTCGGCGAGGCCGAAGCCATGATCCGGAGCAGGGATGAGCTGAATCACGTGAAGCTTGCGGTCACGGAATGGAACACGATGTACTTCCCTAATCCCGACTTGCCGAATGCGCATACCTTGGAAGCTGCAATCGCCAACGCTTCTCTGCTGAACGAGATGATGCGCCGGAGCGATCTGGTCGAAATCGCGAATTTCTCCGATTTGGTCAATGGCTGGGTGGGCGGATGCATCCGGGTCGGCGATTCCTATGAGCGGATGAAAAAGCCGGGGTGGAGCGGCCAGGGAGAAGGCGTATTCGGGACGGCAACTTATCATCTGCTGAAAATGTATGCAGGCCGGAGCAGCCATCGTCTCGTCGCTGCGGAAGTGGAATGTGATACGTTCAATGCAGGGCCGTGCTTGCTCCCGCTTCGATTGGAACATTTAAGCAAGCTGGATGTTGTCAGTACAATCTCCGAAAATACCGAAACGCTTAATGTGTTCATCGTGAACCGTTCTTTGGATGCTCTGTCCCTTGTATGCGACCTGTCGTCTTGGAAGCCGGAGGGGGCGGCAGTCGTCCACGAACTGGCCGGGCAAGATTACGAGCTGTGCAATACGATCGGGCAACCGGATTTGCTGCGTGAGAAGGTACGGGAGGTCCAGTTGGACGGTTTCATCTGGAAGGCTGAGCTTCGGCCGCATTCCGTATACGTCTTGGAGCTCAGCTTGAATCGGGATCCGGCTATCCGGTCAGCATCCAATAGAATCGGATAAGTTTTCGAGTTTCTGTGTAACGAAATCAGCTCCGGCCGCATGGCATACTTGAGTTGGCAAGATTTAAGCAGGCCAACTCAGGACCATAGCTAGAGGAGGGGTGATATGGATGCACAGGTGCGAATTAGTCGGGCTCCCGGCAAGCTAAGCGGGTGGCGTGTCGACAAGAACATCTTTGGCAAGTTTTTTGAGATGAACGGAAGGGATACTTATCCGGGGATTGTCGAGGATTGCATCGCCAACGGTTCATTCGAGCAATGGTACTCCAAACGAAAGAAGGACGGCTCCAACCTGCCCTGGACGATGCGAACCGAGGTGATGTACAGAGATACGCCGTTTACATCCGGACTAGCCTATCCCTGGGAACCGATTCATTTCCGGGATGGCGCGTTTGAGCAGCTTGAGGGCGGGCTGCACGGCAAGTCAGAATGGAAGCGATTTCAAAGGTTCAAGCTTTTCGCGGCCGGGGAGCGGAGGGGAATTGTCCAGCGGATCACGCTGCATGATGAGCGAACGCTGGAATACCGTCTGAAGGTGTATGCACGGGCAACCAGTCCCGGAGCGATTCTGCAGGCTGCGCTGGAAGATAAGGCCGGTGTCTGTCTAAGTGAAAAGAAGCTCCGGCTCAGTACAGAGTGGGAGCGTTACGAGGTGACGTTGCTTCTGAGCCGGGCGAGCGAATTCCGCTATAGTGATTCCCCGTTCGGAGAATACCGGCTAAGTCTGACCGCGGAGGCGGAAGCTGCCGGAGACATCGATCTGGATTGGGTGATGCTGGCATCGGGCGACGCGGTCGAAGGGATATTCAATCCGGCGACGATCGGGCTGCTCCAGAAATATAATGTCACTTCCATTCGGTGGGGCGGCAATTATGCGAACGAGTACAACTGGAAGGACGGCATCGGTCCCTGGGAACGGCGTCCTGTCCGGGATAACTTGAACTGGGGCGGCTTGGAGCCGAACTATTTCGGAACGAACGAATTTTTACGCTTCTGCCAATTGACCGGCACGGAGCCCTTCTTGAATGTGGGGTTTAGCCGGGACCTGCCTCCCGAGCTCGCGGCGGAATGGGTGGAATATGTCAATGGAAGCATGGATTCGCCCATGGGCCGGCTTCGCGCTGAGCATGGTTACCCCGAACCGTGGAACGTCAAGCTGTGGCAGGTCGGCAACGAAAGCTATGGCGATTATCAATTCGGCTACACGGATTCCATTGATTTTTCCAAGCGGATTCAGGCGTATTATACGGCAATGAAACAGGCCGATCCAACGATTTCGATTATCATTGCAGGCGAAGATCCGATGTACGTCGATTATTCGGAAATCCCCGGGCAGCCGCCCCTTTGGAATCAAAGACTGTTCGAAATCGCCGGCCCGGCCTTTATGGACGGCCTGGATATCCACCAATACACCCGCGGCATTCGTGATGCCGGGCTGCGCAAGCAATGGCTGGAGGACAATCGGGCGGATGCCGTGTTCTACAATCAGGTATTGGTCGCTTACCCTAGCCAATATGAGAAGCTGATCGCGGAGCTCAAGCAATTAGCCGCAACGTTCGGCTTCCCGCGGCTTCCTCTCGAGATCGGCGAATGGAACCTGGAGCCGGAGACGGATGCGGACTGGCCCAAGGCGGAATACGAAACGATGGCGCATGCTTGTTATGTTGCTTCTATGCTCAACGTGTTCCTGCGGCAAGGCGATGCCGTTCAATATGCGTATCAAAGGGATAATACCCTGTATTCCCGGGCGTATCCCGTCGATATGAGGCCAGTGAATCCGGGCAACGACACATCGCGTATGTATGCCGAGCCTTTTCTGCGTTTGGATACGGGATGGCGGTTGCTGGAATTGGAGGCGGAAGGCAGCGGCTTTGATATGCCCGCGACCTGGGTCAGAATCCGCCCGATGAACCATGTTCCCTACATCGACGCGGCCGCAGTCATATCCGATACAGGCGATGAAATTGTGCTGTTCGCAGTCAACCGGGATCTTGCTTCGGCAAGAACGCTCACGATGGAAGGGGACTGGCAGTACGGAGCCGCGGAGATAACGGTTCTGCTTCAACATAGCGATACCCCTTTTCAGCGGCAAGAGAATTGGCATGGTGAAACGGGCTATCGCGTTACAACGATGGAATTGCCTATACGTCCCGACGGGAAGATCGATTTGGCCATGCCAGCCGGTTCGGTAGCCCGAATGACAATCAAATTCATATAGGAAAAGAGGGGTAACAATGAAGAAGCTAATGATGATCCTTGCTGTAGTGCTCGCTGTAAGCGGCTTGTCCGCATGCTCATCCGGCAATAAGGCAAGCAGTCCGAACAAGGAGCAGGAACCGACTCCTTCAGCTACGACGGATGGTTCGGCCGATAACGGAGCAGAACTGATGGAGATCTCGATCATGATTCCGCAATACGCCGAGATCGGCCCGTCCAACGATTCGGAGCTTGTCAAAATCCTGAATGAGAAGCTGAATGTCAAGCTTGATCTTCAATGGACTCCAGGAGCTAGCTATAACGATAAGATCAGCGTGCTGGCCGCGTCGAACAGTCTGCCTGACGTGTACAGAGTCACGACTCAGGACTATATGCAGTGGCGGGACAAGGGCGTTTTTCTGGACGTAAAGCCATTGCTCGGGGATTATGCCAATTTGACCGAGCATCTGCCGGAGGAAGCCTGGAAAGAGTTGAACGATAGCGAGCACTATTATGGTCTTCCGTATTACAGCATCCCCCACCTCTTTTCCATGTCCATCCGGCAGGATTGGCTCGATAATCTGAGCTTGCAGATGCCTGTCACCGTGGACGAATTTTATGAGGTAGCCAAAGCCTTCGTGACCGAGGATCCCGACGGCAACAACAAGAAGGATACGACGGGATTTTCCATCATCGTGAACGACAGCGGCAAGTTCGAAAATGCCGAATATTTGCAGGGCGCCTTCGGGCTCGGCAATGAGTGGGCGCTGAAGGACGGCGAGCTGATTGCGATGCAGGCGCAGACAGAGGAATTAAAGGCATTTATCGGATTTTTGAGAAAGGCTTATGAAGAAGGCGTGCTTGACCCCAATTTCCTTGTGATGAAGCCGGCCGATGCAAGAAATAAGCTATGGAATGGCCAGGTTGGGATTCAACGGGTGAACCCGAATGAGGTTCTGCGGCTGGATGTGCCGAACATCCAGAAGAATTCACCTCAAGCTGAGCTGGTTCAGCTGCTGCCACCGGCGGGTCCCACCGGAATTCGCGCAACCCAGACGGATGGCATGGGCCAGACCAAGGTCGTTATCAATGCCAAAGCCGATGCGAAGAAGCAGCAGCGGATTATGAAATTGCTTGATTACCTGCTCTCTGATGAGGGGTATGACCTGATCAAAGAGGGGGTCGAAGGCGTGGACTATAAGAAGAACGAGGACGGAACCTTCGAGAAGCTGGAGACGAAAAATGCAGGCAATCTGTTGTCGATCAACTTTTTCCGCCGTGCCGATAAAGGAATTCAACTCCACAAATATAACGACCCGCAATACGTCGAGGCAGTAGAACAATGGCTTGATAACAACGAAGACTATGATTGGCCGAATTACGGACTCGGACTTGCGGTCGAGACCGAAATCAATAAAACCGTAAACTTCACTACCTTGAATACCAAATGGATGTCTTCCATGGTAAAGGTGATAACAGGCGAGGCTCCGCTTGAAGAGATTGACAATGCCGTCAGCGCATGGCTGAAAAGCGGAGGAGAGCAGCTTACGAAAGAAGTGAACGAGATTTACAGCACTCGTCAATAAAAGAGGGGGCCAGATGGAATGATTTCTTCAAGACAAACCGGACATGCTGCTTACTTAATGGGGTATTTCCGCTCCGGCCCGGGACAGACGCATAAGGTTGAACAGCTGCACTACGCCGTAAGCCGGGACGGAAGACGCTGGCATGAATTGAACGGGAACAAGCCTGTCTGGAAAACCACCCTTGGGGAGGGAATTCTGAGGGACCCGTTTATCGGAAAAGGCCGGGACGGGAGATGGCATATGGTGTTCACTATCCGTCCGCTTGGTCCAGCCATCGGGTATGCAGTATCCGACGACCTGATTCATTGGAGAGGAGAGCGGCTGCTGCCGCTCATGCAAGAAATCCCGGATACGGTTAACAGCTGGGCGCCGGAATTCAGCATGGATTCGGAGACGGGGGAGTATCTGGTCTATTGGGCTTCCAGCACGGGAGGCGATTTGAGCAACAGCAAGCATTATTCGGCACGGACACGGGACTGGATCAGCTTTTCGAAGACAAAGCTATTCTTTGATCCCGGCTTTCAGACGATTGATGCAAGCTTGGCGGAGCATGAGGGGAATTATTATATGGCCGTGAAGGACGAAAGCCATGTCTATGAGCCTCTGAAATTCCCGCACCCGCCCATGAATTTTCTCGCTGTTGCCGAACAACCGGAAGGGCCGTATGAACGGGTGAGCGATATTCAAACCCCGGACTATACGGAAGGGCCGGAATTTCTATGGATCGAAAGCGAGCAGAAATGGCTGTTGATTTACGATTATTGGGCCTATGGCAAATTCGGCGTCATGGAGTCGCAGGATATGCTCCACTGGTCGGGGGAATTGGACGCGAGCCGCGTCCGTTTTCCGTTCCGGGCCAGGCATGCGACCGTCTTTCCCTTGGGAGAAGCCGAGCTCCGCGGGTTGTTGGACAGCTACGCCCTGCAGGCTCATTACAGGACACCGACTTACTCACCGGTGCGGATTGCAGCATGGGAGGAAGTCGGCTTCCTGCATGATGCCTTCAGCATGAGAAGCGTAACAATGCAGATTCGGCCAAATTCCGGGTCAGGGATTCAAATGCTGTATGATGAAGGGGATGCTGTTAACGGTCTCGCCCTGCGAATCCGTGAGGACTGCGTGGAGGCGGCCGTTCGGTCTAACGGCACCCTTCTGAAGTTAACAAGCAAACCAGGTCTGTTGGCCAAGTCGGAGTGGCAGGAGGTTTCGCTCGTCTATGATGAGGGGAGACTCATCCTGTCGGTGAACGATGTAACCGTGCAAGAACAGGCTTCGTACGTGCTTGTCCGCAGTCATGACGGTCCGGGCGGATACGGAGGGCGGTTCGGCGAAGACGCATTCGGCGATTCGGACGGACATGCCGCGTTCGATGGGGCAATAAGGCATGTGCGGATCCATTCGATCCCTCTGGCCTGAGAGAGTATCAATTAGTTCTATGTAACAAAAGAAAGGCTCGTACAGGCAGGATTTTATGACTTTCCTGCCAGTACGAGCCTTTGCATTAATTGCACTTAAAAGGTTGAAGCGCCTATTTGATAGACCTATTTCAAAATACTTTCTACGACGGCATCTACAATCATGTCATTCGCGATTGGACCGGTGTACAGCCAGCTTGTTAAGTCAGCATCGAACTCATGGACGTTGCCGTTAACAACTGCCGGGAGACTTGTCCAGATCGGGTCCTTCAGAGCCTCGGAGCCTGTTGCCGCGTCACTGTTAATCAGGAAAATGTGATCGCTGTCCAGTTCAGCCATAGCCTCAAGCGATAACGATCTCCAAATCCCGCCTTCGCCTTCAGCAATTTTAGTCACAATTGAAGGGACTTTCAGGCCGAGGTCTTGATACATGACCGCACCGCTGGATTGATCATCCACGACAATCCAGAAGGTACCGCCAACCAGCCAAATCGCTGCGGCTGATGGGGAGCCGGCGGCTTCAATCTTAGCCTTGGCCTCGGCGGCCTTAGCATCATAAGCTTCTAGCGAGGCTTGTACTTCGGCTTCCTTGCCAAGAATCTTTCCAATCTCGGCAAAGGCTTTGCGCCAATCGGCATTAATCTCACTGCCCAAAGCATAGGTTGGGGCAATTTTATTGTAGGAATCATATTTGTCGTCAGCGATCAGCGACTCATCCCCAATAATAATGAGGTCCGGCGAGAAGCTGGTAACGGACTCGAAAGGCAAGTCATGGGCGATAACAGGGACATCCTTAAAGTAGGATTCCAGATAGTCCATTGGAGAATTTCCTACAGACCATTGTGCAACAGGGGTTACATCCAGTGCAGCCAGGTAGTCCTCAAGGTAAGAAGCCAAGATGCGCTCCGGATTGGCAGGAATCGTAACCGTATGGCCTAATGGATCCGTCAACTCGCGCGGGCCGCTTGGTTCAGCGTCAGGTTGTGTATTATTGCTTGCCTGCTCTTCGTTGGCAGCAGGAGATGTATTGGTATTTGACCCCTCCGCAGGAGAATTGCTGTTATTGCCTGAGCAGCCTGCCAGCACCGTTAAAATGGATACGATAAGCAGTAAGGATTTGAAGTGAATTTTCAAAGCATGAGCCTCCCTTTATGTTCTCTACAGATAATGATAATCAATATCATCTACAATGTCTAATTCTATCGTGGACAGATCAGATGTCTATACCAATTTGTCTTCATTTTTATGCACAAAATGATTATGAGGTTTTTTGTTCACAGGATGCTGCAGCAACTCTTCCATCAGATCAAGCTGGCAATATAGCGAGTAGACGTCGTTAGCATGATAAAGATTGCGATCGATATAATAAATTTTTGGATGATCGGAGGCCTCTAATTCTGCCCATACAGGGTGTTCCAGGAGATCCATGATATAGGGCATGTCCCCATCTTGATAGGTGTAGCTAATAATCATGTGATCGGCTGCGAAGAGCGGAAGCTGGTCAGGCTGAATTTCTAATGGCATTCCCTTGCCGATCACACGCTGTGTAATCGAGGCTGGAGGCTTCAAGCCAAGCCCGCGAAATAAATTATAGCCGCCTCTTCCGTGAAAATCGTTAAGCACCCAAATGCTCTGATTCGGGGATAGCTCATAAAGTCCGACTGTCTCATCGGGCCGAATATACTGAAGCAGTCTTTGCCGCAGAGCCTCGGCCTTCTGTTGATAGTTCATCATGAACTGGGCGGCCGTTTCGGCTTTGTTTACAATTTGAGCGAGCTGGTGAAACCGGTCAAAGGGGTCGCCATAAGGCACGACAATGGTGGGAGCTATATTTTCCAACCGATGGATAAAGGTTGTTCCGATCCAGATCGGTGCAATGATCAGATCCGGATTCAGTGCAATCACTTTTTCTACATCCTGTCGTCCTACATCAATTACATCCTCCAATAGATTCCGCAAAAAAGGGTTGGAGTGCAAGCCAAAAAAAGAAGCCGCCCCCACAGGCGTAATACCGAGCGCAAGCAAATTACCCACCCAGTCATAAATAACAATTCGCTTCTCCATTGCTGCAAATGAGCTGGGAGAATAGCCGGTGATCTGCTTGAACTTCCTGCTAAGGTAAAGCCCGTTGGTGTAGCCGACAGCACTAGCAATGTCGTTCAGGTTTTTGTTGGTGGTAAGCATGAGGGCTTTCGCTTTTCTGATGCGAAATTTGGATAAATAATGCGAGAAGCTGTCCCCTGTCTCTTCCTTGAAAATCCTGGAGAAGACATGCGGATGAAAACCGGCTAGCTGCGCCAAATCCTCCCGGGTGATCGGTTGCTGGTAGTGCTGGCCAATATAGTCGATCACCTGCTGAATGGAATAGGTATGCTGTTCTTGCGGATTCAAAGGAAGCGTACGCTCTTGCTCCAACAGCAGAATCAATTCGTATAGCAATGCCTGTTTGGCATAGGCGTGGGATTGCTCCTCCTCCAGCACATACAGACGCTTGACAAGCTCAAAGACTTGGAGGTAGGATTGGACGAAGATTTCTCCATCAGCCCTCCATGGCTCCTGCAAAGGCTTATAGGCTATTTCCTGCTCAGGTGTGCCGACGTTCTTTTCCAATATATCAAAGCTCAGCCTGTACAATACAAGGTCATTGGCTTCAGCTCCATGCAAATCGAAATAACGATTGCGATTACATAGGACGACAGTCCCCTGCTGCAGCAGAATCGTACTTTGATTCACTCGAAGCTCCCCTCTGCCCTGAAGAATGTATAGCAGGCAGTAGTGTTGGCTCCACTCGCGAAGAGGCTGTTCAGCAGTTAAAATGGTCAGTCTTTTGATGCTGTGGAATGAAAATAGCAGATCCAATTCGCACGCTCCCAATACATATTCGTCATCTTGCGCAACTAACGGTTATGGCATATACTCGTTTTGTTATGGTTTTTCAATTGAGAATCATTATCAACTAACTGCAAGTATAACATGAATAGCAATGATTTTATATAGAATGGAGCAATTCTAATGCTGCAACGGAGGCGCGTGGCAATTGCCACAATGACAAGCATAGCAGGATTGATAGCGATACTGGTTAGTATTGTGCTTTCTGTAATTCTCGGCTATGCGGATATCAAGCTGCAGGTGATATGGGATGCCTTATTTCATTTTGACCCTGCTAATCGGGAACACCTCGTGATCCAGACGATTCGCTTGCCCAGAGTATTCGCGGCAGGTATTGTAGGCGCATGCTTTGCCGTGGCCGGGGCCATGATGCAAGGGATGACAAGAAATCCGCTAGCTGATTCAAGCCTGCTTGGCATCAATGCAGGAGCAGGGCTTGTGTTGGCGCTCAGCTTCGCCTATCTGACCAATGTATCCTATAACTTTATTTTGCTGCTGTCCATTTTCGGTGCGACAATCGGGGCGGCCCTGATATACGGCATTGGAGTCGCCGGGAAGAATAACTCCTCCTCCTTAAGACTGGTGCTGGCGGGCGCAGCGGTTACGGCCTTGTTTAATGGTCTGAACGAGGGACTTTCCTTGTATTTTGGTATCGGACAGAATATTGCCTTCTGGTATGCATCCGGTGTATCGCGCGTGACCTGGAGTCAGATCGTGTATGTTACGCCATGGTTCGTGGCAGGTCTTGTATGCGCCCTCGTGTTGTCCCGTTCGGTTACAATTCTGAGCATAGGCGAGGACAATGCGCGGAGCCTTGGCTTAAAGATAGGACAGCTAAAGCTTGTAATCGCCGTTGTTGTACTGGTGCTGGCGGGGATTTCGGTTGCCTTGGTGGGAGGTGTCGGATTCGTAGGTCTGATTGTTCCGCATTTGGTCAGGAAGCTGGTGGGACAGGACTATCGTCTGGTCATCCCCTGTTCGGCGGTATTAGGTGCGTTGTTGGTCATTTTAGCAGATCTATTCGCCCGAACGATGAACCCTCCGTTTGAAATTCCTCTGTCTGCAGTAACAGCAGCCTTAGGCGTGCCCTTCTTCTTGTATCTTGTTCGTAAAGGGGGAAGGATGGAGCGATGATAAACAAAAAATTTATCGGCTGGCTGATTGGACTCAGCATCGCATTAGTCGTTGCCGTATTGTTGAGTGTAAGGATCGGCACTGTCGAGCTGTCGTACAGTGATATCTGGCAAATTCTGATCGGCAAGGGTGATCAACGCCTTCGCATGGTATTTCTTGATTTCAGGCTTCCCCGAACGACGATCGCAGTCATGATTGGAGCGGCTCTGGCAGTTTCGGGTACGATTATGCAGGGCGTTTCTCGAAATTCACTGGCTGACCCCGGTCTCTTGGGCATCAATGCCGGGGCAGGTCTAATGGTGATGCTCTACGTCTTCTTCTTTGGCATCAGTGCAAGCTCATCCATCTTTCTTTTGCCGTTGCTCGCACTGATTGGGGCGTCGGCGGCCGCATTGCTGATCTTTATATTGGCCTATAAGAAGCAAGAAGGCTTGTCCCCGATTCGTCTGGTGCTGTCGGGGATCGGAGTTGCAGCAGGAATCAGTGCGGCTATTACGATATTAACGATTCAGTTCAACCCGAAGCAGTATCAATTTATTGCTACCTGGCTGGCAGGGACTATTTGGGGAACCAGTTGGATGTTTGTACTCGCACTGCTGCCCTGGCTTGTCGTGCTGCTGCCTTATGTATACAGCAGGTCCAATGTACTGAATATACTCATGCTAAGCGAGGATACCTCTGCCGGACTGGGCGCACGAATTACGCATGAGCAGCTCAAAATGCTCGCTGTTGCCGTAGGGCTGGCTGCTGCGGCAGTGTCGGTGAGCGGAGGCATCGGGTTTGTCGGTCTCATCGCTCCTCATATTGCCAGAATATGTGTCGGTGCAAGGCATCAGCGTCTGTTGCCGATTTCCGCTCTGTTTGGAGCTTTATTGGTCATTATTGCTGACATTTTGGGAAGGTCGCTTATGAACGGAAACGAAATACCGGTAGGAGTAGTTACTGCTGTCATTGGCGCTCCATACTTCATTTTCCTGCTGTTAAGGGCAAAGGTATAGGAGATCATAAGCCCCATGGAGTCTATATATTTGCCTGAGAACGGGAAAAGCCGCCCTGTCGCGAGCTGTTCCCGTATTTTTTTGCATTGAAGCTGTTTTGGACATCTGCCATAATAGGAACAATCAAATGAAGGCTTGTAGAAAAAAGAAAGACGAAGGAAAGCAGAGGAGGCTAAGGTTTTATGAAAGGAATCATTACTGTGCTCGGCAAGGACAAGGTAGGTATCATTGCGAGGGTCTGTACCTATCTCGCCGGGCAGAACGTCAACATTCTGGATATTACACAGACGATTGTACAAGGGTATTTCAATATGATGATGATCGTCGATATTTCGGCTCCGGCAAAGAGCTTTGAAGAGGTAGTCGAGGAGCTTCAGCAAATCGGCGTAGAGCTTGGCGTAGAGATCAAGCTGCAGCATGAGGATATTTTTAATACGATGCATCGGATCTAAGAGACCATGACTAATTTAACATCCGGCACAGGAGGAATTCGATGATTACGCTTGGAGAAGTACAGGAAACCAATAAAATGATTCGGGAAATGAATCTTGATGTGCGAACCATTACGATGGGCATCAGCTTGATGGATTGCGCACATTCCGATCTAACGGTATTTAACCGGAATATTTACGATAAAATTACCCGGCTGGGCGAAAACCTGGTCAAGACGGGGGAAGACCTGGAGCGCCAATTCGGGATTCCGATCGTTAATAAGCGGGTCTCGGTAACACCGATCTCCATTGCCGCCGGCGGGCTTAAGACGGACTCGTATGTCTCGGTAGCCGAGACGCTGGACAAGGCAGCCAAGGAGATTGGCGTAAATTTTCTCGGGGGCTTCTCTGCTCTGGTGCACAAGGGCTTTACAGAGAGTGATCTTAAGCTGATCCGGAGCATTCCGGAGGCATTGGCTGTAACGGAGAGAGTCTGCTCTTCAGTTAATATTGGCACTTCCCGCAGCGGGATTAATATGGATGCGGTGAAGCTGATGGGCAGCATCGTCAAGAGGACGGCTGAGCTGACCTCTGATCGTGACTCTGCGGGCTGCTCCAAGCTGGTTATTTTCTGTAATGCAGTAGAGGACAATCCCTTCATGGCAGGGGCCTTCCATGGCGTGGGCGAGCCGGAATGCGTCATTAATGTCGGCGTCAGCGGGCCGGGCGTTGTGAAGCGTGCCTTGGAGGAGGTTAAGCACAAGGACTTTGAGAGCCTCTGCGAAACAATCAAGCGGACTGCGTTTAAAGTAACGCGGGTGGGGCAGTTGGTGGCGCAGGAAACCTCGAAGCGTTTGGGTGTGCCCTTTGGCATTGTTGATCTATCCCTGGCTCCAACACCGGAAATCGGCGACTCGATCGCCGAAATATTTCAGGCTATGGGACTGGAGGAAGCAGGAGCACCCGGCACTACGGCGGCACTGGCTATTCTGAACGACAATGTGAAGAAGGGCGGAGTCATGGCCTCCTCCAATGTAGGCGGACTTAGCGGCGCCTTTATCCCGGTCAGTGAGGATCACGGGATGATTGAGGCTGTGCAGAAGGGAGCACTGACCCTGGAGAAATTGGAGGCGATGACCTGTGTCTGCTCCGTGGGGCTGGATATGATTGCAATCCCGGGCGACACTAGCGAGGCAACCGTCTCAGGGATTATTGCCGATGAGGCGGCGATCGGAATGATTAATAACAAGACTACGGCAGTCCGTATCATTCCGGTCATTGGCAAGGGAGTTGGCGATATCGCCGAATTTGGCGGCTTGCTAGGGTACGCGCCGGTCATGCCGGTCAACGGTTTTAGCTGCGCCAGCTTCATTGACCGCGGCGGCCGGATTCCGGCGCCGATTCATAGCTTCAAGAATTAAACCGGGCAAGGAAACATACAAGGCAGTTAGGGGGTTCCAAGTTTACTTTGGGACCCCCTAACTGCCTTTTTATAGAAAGAAATTGCTCGCGTTTTTTCCATGATTTTACGTTTGCCATAAATCCAACTTATGATAGCATATATAAACTAAAGAACTTAAAGCCAGTATTTGATGTGGCGGAAGACTCGGAAGAACGCTAGCACGAATGGGCTGTATTTCAGTTGTGTGAAAACGCTATCAATTCCTGATGTGAATATATGGGTTTAGAGATTATGGGGGGATCGAGTTGAGCGAGTTCTGCAAAATATTGATTGTCGATGATGAGATATTGGTTCGGCAAGGGATCAAGCATCACTTGAATTGGGAGCAGCATGGTTTTCAGATTGTTGGCGAGGCTTCCAACGGCAAGGAAGCGCTGGAGATGATCGAGCAGCTGTCTCCGGACATTATTATTACGGATATCGTCATGCCGGTTATGGACGGCGAAGAATTTGTCCGGATTCTGAAGACGCATTATCCCCAGATCGAAGTTATTGTGCTTAGCAGCTATGGCGAATTCAGTTACGTGCGATCAACTTTCCAGAGCGGTGTTGCTGATTATATTTTGAAGCCCAGACTGGAAACCTCCGAATTGCTGCAGGTACTGCAGAACACGGCGCGGAAAATCCCCGGATTGAATTACAAGGCCCAATCCCGGAATGGCGAGCTGTCACTGGATCAGCTGCTGGAGCGGCTGTTGGCCGGCTTTCAGCCGGAGGATCAGGCGCAGCTTCTCAAGTTTTTTCCGCATCGTTCGTTCGTGCTTGCAGGCGCAGATCTTAGCGGGGTCTCTGGTGATCCGCATAGCTACATGGCCGGGCTTGCCTCCGGCTTAAAGACTTGTCTGGAGGAAGGCTCCGTTCCGGCCGTACCCAGAGTGATCGCCGCAGAGAGCAAACAACTGCTGATGCTTATCAATGTATCTCAGGAGAATGAGGGGCAAGTATTTCAGCTTGTAAAAGGCTTTGCTGCGGAAAAATCAAGCGGCATGCCGAAGCTGGTATGGGCTGTAAGCCCGGCGTTCGATGATCTGATGAAGCTGGAGACGGTTTATCGGGAGGAGTGGCTCAGACTGCTTTCTTATCGGTTCTATTTCCCGGATCATAGTTACTTGCAGGCAAGCGAGCTGCCAGCTGTGCCGGAAGTGCCCGAATTTGATATGAAGCAATTGCTGGCGGAGCTGCGGAAGGAGCAATATCATGAGGTGTTTCACCATTTGAGAGAGTATGTCGGCAAGGCGGCCTGCAATTATCGGGTGCCTCCTTTTGAATTCAAATCGCTCCTGGGCAACGCCATCTTTAATATGACCGTGGTAATGACAGAGGCCAGTGAGCGCATGAAGGAACTGGATCAGGTGAAATATGATTATTTCAAAGCCATTGATGAGTCAAAGAGCGTGAGCGAGGCCGTTACCTGGATGAACGGATTTCTGGAGATGGCGGAGCAGTTGGCTGAGGCGCATACGCCGCTGCCTGGAGAAGCGAATATGAGAAGGCTGCTGGAATATATGGATGAGCATTACAGTGAACCGTTGAGTCTTGGCACGCTCAGCAAGCATTTTCATTTCAATCCGTCGTATCTATCCAGTTATTTCTCAACCCACAATGCAGAAGGGTTCAGCGAATATCTGAACAAGATCCGAATCCGCAAGGCGGCAGAGCTCTTGTCTGCCAGTACGTTGACGATTTCGGAGATCAGCGCCCGGGTGGGCTACGGGGATCACAGCTATTTCACTAAAGTGTTCAAAAAACAGACCGGGGCATCGCCGAGCCAATATCGCCGGGACCAATACGGCAAGAGGGGCGAGCTATGAAGAATCGATTCAGGAAACCGGGCGGCCAGCGCCTTTTCACCAAGCTCTTCCTGATTATGACGGTCAGTATCGTTGCGGTCTGCCTGCTCACTTCATTAATTACGATTCGGATGTCAGAGCGTCTGTTTGCGGAGACATTCAGTATTACCAACGGTAAGGTATTGCAGCAAATCCAGACCAGTCTAAGTTCCTTTCATGATTCGATTGTGAACGCATCAACCTTTGCTACTCAAAGCGGCACAGTGAAATCCTATTTAACCAGCGAGGAGTCGGATTCGGTCTCCATGTCCAAGCTGTACTATCGGATGTCCGAGCAGGTCAACCAGATGAACTCTAATCTGGGGGCCTTTGATGTGTCAGTCATGATTACAGGGGTCAATGGCAGAAGCTATTCCAGCGATAGAGCCTACTGGCCTGTAACGAACAGTGAGCTGGCGAAGGAGCCGTTAACCGCTAGAGCGGTCGCTAATGCGAACCGAATATTATATCAATATGATCAGCGAATGAACGGGGATGAGGCGGAGCATTTTCTTATTGCTTCAAAGGCGATGGTGGATCGGACAAGCGGTCTTCCTTACGGGATGCTTTACGTTTCCATTCGGGAGCAGGAGTTCAGACGCTTCTTTGCTAATTTTACGAGTGTAGGCAATGATGTGGTCGTATTGGACAGCTCCGGCAAGATCGTATCCAGCAACCGCCTGGAGCTGATCGGTAGTGCTGAGCCTGAGCTGCTGGAGGATGCGCAAAGGATCGTCAGCAACCAGCTGGATTATCAAAGCGGCGCCGTATTCGGCAAGGAACGTATTATTTTATCCAACTATCTGCCTTCCTACGATCTTTACTTGGTGAATCTGATCGACCGGCAGTATACCGCGGGACAGATCATTAATGTTCAATCCGTGGCGCTGACCTGTATCCTCATTATTTTGTTTGCGCTGCTGGTTGTCTTTATTATGTCAAGAAGATTGACGAGTTCCTTGACGCGGCTTGTCCGGCAAATGTCTACCATTACTAAAAGAGACTTTGGCAACTACATCACGGTGAAAGGCGGGTTTGAAGTCCAGGAGCTGGGCAAAGCATTTAACTATATGCTGGATGAGCTTAACGATTATATCCGCCAGCTGCTGGACACCCAAAAGGAGCAGCGCAACGCCGAGCTGGCAGCATTGCAGCGCCAAATCAATCCGCATTTTCTGTACAATACGCTGGCATCGATTAAGATGCTGGTTCAGAAGGGGAGCAAGGAAACCGCGGCGGAAACAATTAACGCCCTGATTTCGCTGCTGCAAAATACGATCAGCAATGTCAGTGAGACGATTCCGATCGAGCAAGAGATGGAGAATATGCGGAATTATGTGTTCATTAACCATGTGCGGTATGGGGACCGGATCAAGGTCAATTATTTTGTCTCGCCGGATTGTCTGGAATATGAAGTGCCTAAGCTGATTATCCAGCCGTTTATCGAGAATGCCTTCTTCCATGCCTTTAATGAAAAAAATGAGGGGACGATCTATATTCTTATTTCCAAGAATGAGAATACCCTGGTGTGCGAAGTGGTCGATAATGGGGACGGGATGGAGTTAAATGGGGAGTCGAATGTGCTGCCGAACTCGAAAAGCCATCGCCAGCTCTTTACAGGCATCGGTATTCAAAATGTGAATCATCGGATCAAGTTGTTATACGGGGAGACTTATGGCGTGCATATATCCAGCACAAAAGGAGAAGGAACGAAAGTCAGGATCATCATGCCGCTCCTGTCGAAGCTGGATGGAACAGAGGAACTGGAGGGCCAAACTAAATAAATTACCAAAATCTAAAAAATAGACGAATTCTGTGAATGCGCTTTCCTCCAAGGTGTAATAAAAACACCAATCGCTATAAAGATATTTCTAACCTCCGAAAAAACCAGGGTGCTATCATAAATACAGGAAGTGGAAGCGCTTTCCGAAAAGATAAGTAGGGGGATGAATGAAATGAAAAAGACGGTTTCATTAATACTTGCGAGCTTGATGCTGATGCTCACCTTATCCGCTTGCTCGGGCAATTCTGGGGGGACGTCCGGTTCGGGAGGCTCGGAAGGCTCGAAGAATACGGGGACAACCAATTCGGGAAGCTCCGGCGGCAGTCAGGAAGTCACGGTCTGGGCATGGGACCCTAACTTTAATATTGCGGCCCTCAAGCTGGCCAAGGAAAGATTCGAAGCCAAGCAACAGGACATCACCGTCAACATCATTGAGTATGCGCAGGATGACATTATACAGAAGCTGAATACAGGGCTCAATTCAGGAACTACAAAAGGGTTGCCGAACATCGTGCTGATTGAAGACTATCGGGCACAGAACTTCCTGCAGGCTTATCCGGATGCATTCCGCGATATGTCCGATGTCATTAAATCGGATGACTTCGCAGAGTACAAAATTGGCCCGACAAGCTATGACGGCAAGCAATTCGGCGTACCGTTCGACTCCGGTGCTACGGGCTTGTATATCCGTACAGACTATTTGGAGCAAGCAGGCTATACCGTGGATGATGTAACGAATATCGATTGGAATCAATTTATTGAAGTCGGCAAAAAGATCAAGGAAGTTACCGGCAAGGACATGCTGACACAAGACCCTAACGATCTCGGCCTGATTCGTGTGATGGCTCAATCGGCCGGATCATGGTATCTGAAAGAGGATGGCAAAACACCGAATATTGCAGATAATCCGGTAATCAAGGAAGCGCTTGAAACCTACAAAGCGATGTTTGATGCGAATATCGTCAAGATGAATTCGGACTGGAGCCAATTCCTGGCGGCCTTTAACAATGGGGACGTCGCTTCGGTTCCAACAGGGAACTGGATCACGCCTTCTGTGAAGGCGGAAGCTTCGCAATCAGGCAACTGGGCAGTCGTACCTATCCCTCGTCTCGGTGGCAGCAGCAGCTCGGTCAATGCTTCAAGCTTGGGCGGCAGCTCCTGGTATGTCATGAATATGGACGGACAGGATGCGGCGGCAAGCTTCCTGGCGGATACCTTCGGCTCGGACAGTGAACTGTATTCCGACCTGCTGGAGCAAATCGGCGCGATCGGCTCCCTGAAGGCAGCTGCCAGCGGATCGGCCTATGAGAAGGGTGATGATTACTTCGGCGGACAGAAGATCTACGCGGACTTTGCAAAATGGACAGAGGAAGTACCTAAGGTCAATTACGGTCTGCATACGTACGCAATCGAAGATATTCTGGTCATTGAAATCCAAAACTATCTGAACGGCAAAGATGTGGACAGCGTCATGCGCGATGCTCAGACACAAGCCGAATCACAGCTTCAATAAGCTCTGAGGGCCAAGCAATAAAACCTTGCGCTGATTCCGGTTCAAGGTTTTATTGCTATCTATCCACCCGTCAGCCGAGAGAAAAGGAGATGAAGCTGAAGATGAAAGGCTCTGGATCACCCATGCGCCTGAAAGCTGCTGCCGTTGGCTGGTCTTTCGTTATACTGGCCGTTTTGATGATTGTCGTTTTTTATTTTTATCCGATGATCCAGGCTCTGATGTTGTCCTTCCAGACCGGAACCGGAGCGAATTTGAGCTTTAACGGAATGGATAACTATAAGCGTCTGTTTACGGATTCCATGTTTCGGACCGCTGTTAAAAATACATTTATCTACCTGATTGTGCAGGTGCCGATGATGGTGCTGCTAGCTCTGTTCCTGTCGACACTGCTTAACGACCGAACCCTGAAATGGAAAGGCTTTTTCCGGACCGCCATCTTTCTGCCGTGCATTACCTCGCTGGTTGCGTATTCGGTTATTTTCAAATATTTATTTGCGGGGGACGGACTGGTTAATTCGCTGCTGCTTAATCTGCATCTTGTATCCGAACCGATCCAGTGGATCACGCATCCGTTCTGGGCGAAAATTACGATCATCATTGCCATTACCTGGCGCTGGACCGGATATAACATGATTTTCTATTTGTCCGGGATGCAAAATATCGATCCGGCGATCTATGAAGCGGCAAAAATAGACGGAGCCTCGTCCGGCAGACAGTTCTTCGGGATTACGATACCCATGCTGAAGCCGATCATTTTGTTCACTTCAATCACCTCCACGATCGGTACGCTGCAGTTATTCGATGAGGTGATGAACATAACAAGAGGCGGGCCGGGGAATGCGACGGCTTCCATATCGCAGTACATTTATGACCTGTCATTTAAATATTCGTCAGACTTCGGCTATGCGGCGACCGTCTCGTATTCGATTGTCATTATGATTGTCGTGCTTTCCATCATTCAGTTTAAAGTGGCAGGTGATCGCAATGGTTAAGGTCAGAAGATTCTCCATGTATGTATTCCTTTCTGTTGCCGCGTTCATCTCTATTTTTCCGTTCTTGTGGATGATTGTCAGCTCGACGAACGCTTCGGTGGATGTTACCCGCGGACGATTGCTTCCGGGCATGCACTTTATGGACAATCTGCGGAATTTGCTTGAATCCGTGAATATATTAAATGCAATGAAGAATTCCCTGATTGTCTCCGTGTCCACCACCTTGCTGGCGCTTTTGATCGCTTCACTGGCAGGATACGGCTTTGAAATCTATCGCAGCAAGACGAAGGATATTGTCTTCAACATTTTGCTCTTATCGATGATGATTCCGTTCGCAGCGATGATGGTCCCGTTATATCGGCTGTTCGGCAAGATCACGAATCTTGTTCCGCTGATCGGTATTGATACACTTGCAGCGGTGGTGTTGCCGACCATGACGACGGCATTTCTGATCTTCTTCTTTCGGCAGAGCACGAAAATGTTTCCGAAGGAGCTGCTGGAGGCAGGCCGAATCGACGGCTTGTCTGAACTGGGTCTATTCTATCGGGTATTCGTTCCGACGATGAAGACGACCTATGCGGCTGCAGCAATCATTACCTTTATGAGCAGCTGGAACAATTATATGTGGCCGCTGATCATTCTGCAGACCCCGCAGAAGCAGACGATACCGCTCTTGATCTCCACGCTCGGCTCCAGCTATACGCCGGACTACGGACTCATCATGCTGGCGATTGTCATCTCGACCGTCCCGACCGCCATTGTATTCTTTGTGATGCAGAAGCACTTCGTGGCAGGAATGATCGGCTCGATCAAGTAGTTAGTGATATATAAGTTGAATATATGACCGTACGTTGGGGGCAACGTGTGAAGGTTGCTTACGATCGCTGTTGTTCGCGGAATTCTCTGATTAAACTAAATTAGGATAAGGTAGAAATCCACTCACAAAGGCGAACGCTTACGCTTTATGCTTCCGAAGTAGCTTTCTTACAGAAAGCTTTTAACACTACACACTTATGCCCTTTCTACGTAGCATTTCGATTCAACTTATTTATTTAAGAAGAAAAATAGCATAACAAGGAAGGAGTCTCAGCAATGAATCCTATTGAACCAAGCCTGGACTGGCTAACAGATGTTCAAGTATTTGCGGTGAACCGCTTAGCGGCCCATTCGGATCATAAGTATTATGTAAGCGAAGAGGAGGCGGCCTCAGGCGAGATGAGCCAGCGGCGTTCGCTGAACGGAAGCTGGAGGTTCAATTACGCCCCAAGTCCGGCAAGCCGTCCGGTTGGCTTCCAGGCACCGAGCTTTGATTGCGGAGGCTGGGGTGAAATTACCGTACCTGGTCATATTCAGACGCAAGGCTTCGGACAAATGCAGTATGCGAATACGATGTATCCTTGGGACGGGCATCACGACCTGAGACCGCCGGCGATTCCGGAAAATGATAACCCGGTAGGCAGCTATATCAAACACTTTACGCTGCCTGCAGAATGGTCCGGGAGTCCATTGTTTATTTCCTTCCAAGGGGTGGAGTCTGCCTTTTATGTATGGCTGAACGGTCACCTTGTCGGATACAGTGAGGACAGCTTTACTCCGGCGGACTTTGAGTTGACGCCGTACTTGCAGGAAGGGGTCAACAAGCTGGCTGTCGAGGTCTATCAGCGAAGCACGGGCGCCTGGCTGGAGGATCAGGATTACTGGCGGTTCTCGGGGATTTTTCGTGAGGTGTATCTGTATACCCTACCGAAGCTGCATGTCAGAGATTTGCAGGTGCATGCTACTTTGGACGATACGTTCAAGGCAGGCAAGCTGGAGTTGGACCTGCGTCTAGAGAATGCCGCTACTGCCGAGGTTCGGGTTGCCGTTCGGGATGCCGCTGGCGAGATGGTTACGGAGCTTACAGCGGTATTCGGTTCGGATGGACAAGCGAAGCTGTCTGCCGGCTTGCCCGAAGTTCAGACATGGAGCGCAGAACGCCCGTATCTATATACGGCGGTGATATCGGTATATGATGAACAGGGTCGGTTAAGTGAAGTGATTCCTCAGCGAATTGGCTTCCGGCGATTCGAACTGGCGGACGGTGTCATGCGGCTGAACGGGCAGCGGATTATTTTCAAAGGCGTCAATCGTCATGAATTCAATTGCAGAACCGGCCGGGCGATTACCCGGGAGGATATGCTGTGGGATATTCGCACCATGAAGCAGAGTAATATCAATGCGGTACGCACCTCGCATTATCCGAATCAGAGCTTATGGTATGAGTTGTGTGATGAGTACGGACTGTATGTCATTGACGAGATGAATCTGGAGACCCACGGATCCTGGCAAAAGCTTGGAGCGGTTGAGCCGTCCTGGAATATTCCCGGAGACAAGCCGGAATGGCGGGAGATCGTCCTGGACCGTGCGGTTTCGATGCTGGAGCGGGACAAGAACCATCCTTCGATTCTGATCTGGTCCTGCGGGAATGAGTCTTATGCTGGAGAGGTGCTGCGGGATACGGCGAACTATTTCCGCGAGCGTGACCCGAGCCGGCTGGTCCATTATGAAGGGGTGTTCCACCGCAGGGCTTATGATGATATCAGCGACATGGAGAGCCGGATGTACGCCAAGCCCGCCGACATTGAAGAATACTTGAACAGCCATCCGAAGAAGCCCTACATCAGCTGTGAATATATGCATGCGATGGGCAATTCGGTGGGCGGGATGCACAAATACACGGAGCTGGAGCAAAAATACGAGCTGTATCAAGGCGGCTTCATCTGGGATTACATTGACCAGGCGGTGATTAAAAAGAATCGCTATGGGAAGGAATTTCTAGCCTTTGGCGGGGACTTTGACGATCGTCCAACCGATTACAATTTTTGTACGGATGGCATTGTTTATGCGGATCGAATGGTATCGCCGAAAATGCAGGAGGTTAAATACCTGTATCAGAATATTATGCTGATTCCGGACAGAAACGGCATCAAGATTCAGAACGAAAGCCGATTTACCGGATTGGAAGCATATTCGCTTCTTGTTACGTTACATCTGGAAGGAGAAGAGATATTCCGGACAACATTGCATCCGCAGGTTGCCCCGCTAAGTGAGCTGTATGTTCCGGTAGAGCTGCCGGAGTTCTCACAGCAATTGCCCGGGGAATATACGATCAATGCATCCCTGGTGCTTCGCGAAGCGGAGCTGTGGGCGGACGCCGGCCATGAAGCGGCATTCGGGCAATATGTTTTTACGGTTGAGCCTGTTGAACTTTCCGAAGCTCCAACTGGTCAACTCCGCGTTGTACAAGGGGATGTGAACATCGGCGTACATGGGGACGGATTCAGCATACTCTTCTCGAAAGGCATCGGCAGTCTTGTATCGCTTCGGTACGGCGGCCGTGAAATGATTGCGGCCCCGCCGGCACCGGTGTTCTGGCGAGCTACTACCGATAATGACCGGGGGATGGGGCAGGGCTTCCACGCAGGTGCCTGGCTGGCGGCGAGTCTGGCTCCCCGCTGCACCAAGGTATCGTTGGAACAGGCGAAGGGGCAAGTGACAGTTACCTTCCGTTATGCCTTGAACATTCATGCCGATGTCTCGGCAACCATAGCCTATACGGTGTACGGAGATGGCAATCTTGATGTCCTTTCCCGTTACGAGGGAACTGCAGGGCTTCCCGAACTGCCGATCTACGCGCTGTCCTTCAAGATTCCGGCTGAATACGAACGGCTGGATTGGTATGCCTATGGGCCGGAGGAGAACTATGCTGACCGTCGCCATGGTGCAAGATTGACCCAGTTTAAAGGAACGGTATCCGATAACGTGTCAGGCTATGTTGTGCCTCAGGAGTCAGGCAATCGCACCGGCGTTCGGCGTGTCTCTATCACCGATGCGCTGGGGCACGGACTTGAGATCTCCGCCTCGCCTTCGGCTCCGGTGGAGTGTAACATATCACCTTACACCGCCTTTGAACTGGAGAATGCGTACCATCATTACGAGTTGCCGGATATTCATTATACAGTGATCACGGTAGCAGGCAAGCAGTCGGGGGTAGGCGGTGATGATAGCTGGGGCGCCCCGGTGCATCCGGAGTATCGTATTCCTTCGGATCAAGCGTTGGAATTCAGGTTCAGAATCAGCCCGCTATAAGCTCAGGTTGAGCAGCCGCTGAATCTAAAGATGATATGGCAGGCTGTAATCCCTCTGACAGCGCCCCATTCGTGTCTGTATACCAGATACAAAATGGGGCGCTTCTTAGCATTCTTGCTCATTACATAAAATCAAAGTAGTAACGAATAACGTGAAAAAAGACAGGTGAAGTATAGGCCAGGCTATCCACCCGACTCAAGTAGCTTTTGTTCAATGCTTCAAATTTATCGTCAGCCCCGATCAACAAATCTCTTCTCAGAACGGAAACGGTCAAGCTGCCTAAATAACCGCTTAAGCTAATGAGCATACCGGATACGAGCCCGAAGGTTGGGGTAAGGGGAGTAAGGTAAGGGTAGATCAAATAAGACACGGCGGTTGTTATGATAAATGCACAAAGGAAGCCTTCCCAGGTCAAATAGGGATTAGCGGTAGGAACGACTTTGTGCTTGCCGAGAATAATCGAAGCCAGATGATGTACGACATCATTTAACTGCGTTAACACGACCAGGAAAAGTACAAGTCCCGCTCCGTATTGCGGCGTTGCAAATTGAAAGTAGGCTAAATGGCTGAGTCCGAACACCATGAGCATCAGTCCCCATTGGGTCGAGCTGACACTGCGCAGGAAGCCAACCGTCCCTTTGTTGATGATCCGCGGTAATGGCAGGAACAGGAACACATAGATGGGGATGAAAATAATAAACATGCCGTACCATTCGATATAAATCCAGTAGAATTGCACAGGGATCGACAGATAGGCCCATAGATATATTCGGCGGTCCGCTTTCCTTGACCGAATCATGGTGAAATACTCCTTCAAGGCAAAAAAGGTAAGCACCATAAGAGATAACAGGGACACTACAGGATTGAAAAGGGTAGCCAAACAAAATATGAAAAACATACCCCACCAGGTTTTGATACGTATGCTAATGGCAGAGTAGTCCTTGAGAGGTTTAACTTTTCCCAGCACATAATAAACCAGATGGATAACAGATAAAATAATAAATATCAGGAGTAATGTATAGTATGAGCTGTCCATTGCTAATCACCATCTTCTCGCAAGATAAGGATTCCATTGAAGGAAGTGTTCCCAAACGGCGGATTTTCAGCACCTCCAGAAGGGATCATATGTTATTATGAAGGAATAGTTCACACTTGATAAGGAGAAATTTCGTAAATGGCAGCAGATTGCTCGGTCTTTATCTTACTTACGAATACGGGAACGCTTTTTACAAAGATGATTAAGAGCTATACGAGGGCACCTTATAATCATGCCTCTATTTCTTTTAATCGGGAGCTTTCCGAGCTGTACAGCTTCGGGAGGAAGAAACCCGGCAATCCTCTAAACGGCGGATTTGTACGGGAAGACATCAAGACGGGCACCTTCAGCAAATATCCGAATACGACATGCGTTATTTACGAGCTTCAGGTGTCTGAACGCGAGGTTGAGAAAATGAAACGCGTCCTCCAGCTTTTTATAAAACAGCGCAATAAGTATTTGTATAACATTCTGGGCGTCATTGGTATTGCACTAAAGGAGCCGGTGGAATTCAGCAACTCCTATTTTTGCTCGCAATTTGTTGCAGAGATTCTGGAGCGTTCCGGCATCAAGCTGTGGAACAAGCTGCCTGCGCTGGTTACACCGAATGATTTTCGGCAAAGTGACCGGTTGCATTTGATTTACGAAGGTAAATTAAGCGATTATCATGCAGGATCCTGAGATTAGATTGCGCAAAAAAACGTCCTTTCTCAAATGGGGTGTGATAACCTCCATTTTGCAAGAAAGACAATTTTTGTTCCTACTTTTAGAGTTAACGAAAATGGGGCGTCCAGCAGTCAGTGTCTACTGACTTTCTGGCAGCCCCTTTTTTTTGCTGCTTTACGAACTAGTTATGCTTTGCATACCATTCCGAGTATTGCTTTTGATATTCGGCGATATATTTATCCAGGCCTGCCGCTTTTAACTTTTCCAGCGCTTTCGGATAGACTTCATCGTAATCGACGAACCCGCTGCCGATCGGTGCTAGGTATTCCGTGAACACACCGTTCAGCTTGGTTTCTTCATTCTTGACAGGGGTATTGTCGAAGTTGAAGCCAGCCCCTTTGGAAATGATTGCTCCGTCATCCCATGCTTTATATTCGGCAATGAAATCTTCCGGTACAGAATTATCGAAGCGAATGAAGTTTTTGTTCATCAACAGCCAGTCAGGAATCAGCGCATCATTATTGATTTTCGTCAAACGGCCATTTTCATCCAGTGTATAGTCGGTTCCTTCGATACCATAGGCGAACAGGTCATACAGCTCCTGATTCTTTTGCAGCAGGTTGAAGAACATGACGTAACGCTCAGGATCCTTCGCTGCGGAGGATACGAAGAAAGCGGTGCTGTAAGTGCCGCGGCTGATTTTTGGACGGCCTGTGCCCAGGAAATAGTTGGCCAGCTTAGCCTCGGGTACTGCTTGTGAAATGGTTGCGGCTCCTTCAAAAGGACGTGCCGCTGTCCCTGCCCAGAAAATTGCCTTGCCGGAGTTCCAATCGGATTGAAGCTGCGGCGTATTGGTCGCAGCATATTTAGGAATGATGCCTTTTTGATACCAGCCGTGCATTAACCCGGCGTATTTCTTGAAATCTTCGGATTCGAACCAGCTGATAATTTGATCGTCCTCTGCAGACTCGTCCAGCGCAATGAATTCATTTTGCCAGTAGAGGTTTTTATCCGTATAGTCGTAAAGCAGCATGCGGCGCGCATCGGTACTGGCGTATCCGATCAATTCCGGATGAATCGCATGAACCTTGTCATAGAATTCTTCCAGTTCTGCCAGTGAGGACACACTTGTCATTCCGACCTCTTCCAGCAAGTCCTGGCGAACGAGCACACTGTAGAACTCTGCGGAATTCGGCTTGTTGCCGACCGGAATCGCATATTGCTTGCCACCCAACTGGAAAGCGGTGAAGGAAGCTTCATCCACGTTCGCGCTTAAGTCCGGAGCGGTGTCCAGATAAGGGGTAAGGTCGGCATATACCCCCTTGGCAACTGACTTCACCATGTAATTAATGTCCGTATAAGTAGCAAAGTCCTCGCCGGTAGACAGCATCAAGTCGGTCTTGCCGCCGGCATATTCACTCCATGGAAGGAACTGAAATTCAACCTCAGCGTTAATCTCCTGCTTGATCACATCGTAAAATTCGGTCTTTGCCAGTTCCTTCATTCGATTGGTCTCGTCGCCATAGAGCACGATTGTTAATTTGGCGGGAGCCAGGCTGCCGGCACTCTCGCTTGCGCTCTCTTCCTTGCTGCCTGCATTCGTGTTAGCGCTTCCGTTATTGCCCGAGGAACAAGCGCTTAACAGAAATGCGAATGTCAGGAACAAGCTTAACCAGACTCTGTTCTTTTTCATCTTAAACCCTCCTGGAATATATTCAGCCTTACGGCTTATATTGCAAAGGCAGGCGATTCCTCATGTTCTGTATGGTACTATGGTACACCAAAACACCACAATGAGCCGGAAGAATCTCTGCCTGAAGCAATCTTGCAAATAGTCTGGGCGGAAATCAGCCCTTGACCGAGCCTACGACAATGCCTCTGACAAAGAAGCGTTGAAGAAACGGATACAGAATCGCAATGGGCAGAACCGTCAGACAAGTCATGGCCATCTTGGCGGTCTCCAACGGCGGAGCAATGATCGCGCCGCTCACCTGTGCCGCATTGCCGGAAGCCAGAAATTGAATGTTAGCCATCATGTTGTACATCATGTATTGAATCGTGTAGAGCTCCTGATTGGATACAAGCATGAGCGGCAGGTAAAAGTCATTCCAGAACTGCAGCGCATAGAACAAGGAGATGGTAACGAGCCCGACTCTTCCCAATGGAATCATCATGCTGAAGAAAATCCGCATATGGCCTGCCCCGTCGATCTCTGCCGATTCCACGATTTCATGCGGAATACTGCGGAAATAATTGGTCATCAGGAACATTAGAAACACATTCAGCAGATAGGGAACGAACAGCCCGATCAGCGTGTTATTCAAGTGATAGTACTTGGTGCTTAGCAAGTACCAGGGCAGCGTGCCTCCGCTGAACAACATCGTAAAATAAGCGAAGAAGGCGAGCACATTTTTGAAACGGAAGCCTTTAACCGATACGACATAGGCGTAAGCCGTGGTCACCAGCACCGCTGAGACTGTGCCGAGTGCCGTTACAAGCAAGGACACGGAATAGGCCCTGATAATCTGCTCTGCCTTTGAACCGAATAGAAACTGATAGGTTTCAAGTGAAAATCCCCGGGGCAGGAAGGAGTAGCCTTCGGCAGCGATTCTGGCCTCCGTCGATAAGGAGCCGGATACAGCCAGCACAAACGGGATCAGGCAAATGATCGAGAAGACCGCAATAAAGCAATAAAAGAAGATCATGAGCCCTTTGCTTTCTGTGGTTGCCATTTTGATACCTCCTTAAAGTGGTGAGCGTACATCTGACGTAATATCTAGAAGAGCTTGCTGTCCTTGTCGTACCAGCCGGCCAGTTTATTAGCCACCAGCACCAGGATGAAGCCAAAGACGGATTGATAGAGCGTGATTGCCGAAGCAAAACCGAACTCGCCGGAACGAATGGCCGTGCGGTAGACATACACATCGATAATGTCGGTTGTTGGCAGCAGCAGCGGATTCAGGAAGGTTACCCCCATGATCATGCTGAGATCTCCTTTGAGCATGCCGCCGATGCTCAGCAGCGTCATTAGAATAATGGAAGGGATCAGCATAGGCAGCGTAATTCGGGTAATAAGCTGCCACCTGGAGGCGCCGTCGATCCGTCCGGCTTCATAATAGGAAGTATCAATGCCTTGGAGCACGGCGTAGTAGATGATGGCGCCATAGCCTGCGCTTTTCCAGATATTCGCCAGCACCAATATGATGACGAACAGCCAAGGGCTGGAGTACCATTCGACTTCAGGGATGCCAATGGCTAGGAACAGCTGGTTCAGAATCCCTTTGTCGTAATCGAGCAAGGAGAAGAGAATTGCCCCGATAATAATCCAGGAAATAAAGTAAGGGAAGAACATGACGCTTTGCGTTATTTTAATGAACCACTTGCTGCGCAGCTCATTCAAAATAATAGCGATAGCGACCGAGAAGAACGTACCGGTCAGCATATACAATGCATTCAGCATCACGGTATTGCGGGTGGCTCTGAAAGCTTCCTCCATACTGGAGAAGAAGAATTCGAAATTGGAGAATCCCGCCCAGGGGCTGCCGAAAATGCCATCGTTAAAGTTGTAATTTTTGAAAACCAGGATCAGGCCGCTCATCGGCAGGTACGCGAAAAGAATCAGAACGATGATACCCGGGAGAGCGAGCAGATAAAGCGAGCCGTCCTTCCGAAGGGCTTTACGGAAGCTTTTGGGTTTCGGGGTTCGGGTCTTCGGGACATTCCGTCCGGGTGCCTCCGGTAAGGTCTCTTGCATCATGACCGGTTCAACTCCTTTATGTTAGCGTTATCAGTTAGCGGCGTTCTGGCGATCGGGCGAACGCTTTATATGGCAGAGCATAAATCAGAGCCTAATGAAAGCGCTATCAAAATAATCGAAAAAAGATTAAAAAAAGTCGATTTTCAGGGCTTAAAAAACCTAAAAAAGCTTTGTTTTTTTGTTGTATCGGCTCGAATGCCCGTGAAAAAAGGGATTATCTTTAGCCTGCCATAAGGCAGAAGGCTTCAGATATCCCTTTTAAGAGGTTGTTCAAAAAATCATCTTTTGATCACGAGGAGTTTCAGGAGGTTGATTCGACATCGAATCTAGCGTTCACCCTCGAAGTCCAAGCGGATGCTTACGAGGCCATGCTTCCTTTGGAAGCATTTCGCTCTTGTAGGTTTTGCCTACACTCCGTTCCTCTTTCTTCAGGTTCTCGCAACCCTCTCGGTGCTGAAAAGCTGATTTTTTGAACTCCTATTTTTAGAAATCATCTTGACTGCAAAATATGATTCATTCTCCATTTGGAGGGGGTAACCCCATAGCGCTTCTTGAATTGGGTGGTGAAATAGGTGCTGCTGCCATAACCGACCCGTGTGGCAATCTCTCGAATGTCCAGCTCCAGGTTCGTGACCAGCAGCGATTTGGCTTGTTCCAGACGAAGCTGGTTGATGAAATCCGGGAAGCTGCTGCCGACTTCCTCTGCAATCAGCTTACTGAGATACGCGGGACTGATTGACAGCTTATCGGCCAACACGTTAAGCGAAATGCCGGGATCATGATATTGCTCCCTGATATAATGAACAGCTTCTGCGGCAAGGCTCCTGGTCCGTACGGCGGTTATGTTGGCCAAGCGTTCAAGGGCGGCGAAGCAGCACTCCTCCAGCCAGTTCTTTAGCTTGTCATAGCTCTGAATCTGCCAGACCTGCCGGTAATAATCCCAGAACTCGGCGTGCCAGGCATCTGCCCCCGCCACGGCGGTGCGGCTTAATTCGAAGGCAAGCCTGGATAGAGCGGTTGTGGCGGACTCGGCACGATAGCTGCAGGCCACGGCAAGCAGCCGCTCGACCGCTTGAGGGATCCGGTCTGTCTGATCCGGGTGCCGGACGGCTTGAAGCACAGGCTCAAGGGTGCTGTCCGGCATCGGGCTGCTGTTCAAGTGAATAATGTCGTCTCCAAATATAATATTTTGCTGTTGATGAAACTTGATGTATTGCAAACAGTCGGCAGCCTCGCTGTACTTCGGTCTTAGGAGGCCAACATCGCTCGTAAGACCGCTGATCCCCAGCGCATGACTGGCACCGGCTTCGGACAACCACGCGGCAAGCTTTTCCCATTTCTCCCGGTAGAGCGCGTAGTCTCCCAGGCTTCCGGCAGTTGCCTCACTGAGAATAATCACGGCGCCTCCTTGATGCGGACGGAAGGACTGAATCGATCCGCGGCCCGAGAAGGCTGTGTCAATTCCCGTGATGATCTCCTCGACGATTGCGGCGGGGCTTTCATCCGGATTAGGTTGTGCGGCGGCGAGCACACAGACGCAGTAAGACCCTCCGGAGGCACAGATGTTCATTATAGGCGTCTCGGCATGATTAGCATCACTGTGCGGAGAGAGCAACCAGCGCATCAAGGCGCTGTCATCGCTTTCTTTTTTGAGCTGCTTTAATTTGGCTCCGATCATTTCCAGCTCCAGGTCTGCTGCATCCAGATCATTACCGAATCTTAGGGCCTCTTGATTGCCGGAGATATGAAAGATATTTCCGAACAACCGCCTGATCGGCTGATAAATCCTCCGGGAGACAAGATTAGCGCTTACCGATACAGCAGCAATGAGGAACAGACATAGCAAGACAAGGATATTGCGGAGCCTTGAAATATCACGGACGCTGTCCTGATAGGACGTCTCCGATAAGAACCACAGCTTGTCCCGCGGAGAATAGATGAAGGTAATCAATCGCGGCTCTTCAGCACCTTTATAGACAAAGGAACCCCGCTCGGAAGGAGAGGCAACGACACGGCTCAGCATTTCAGCATCCAGGGGAGTACCGGGAAGCGTGCTGTGCATAAGCACACCGCCTTGCTCGTCAAGGATGGCATAACGGGTGGATTCCTCGGTTTTTTGCGAAAAAAGGTTCTTCTGCAGCTTGCCGAGATTAACGGTCAGCGCAACGCCTCCATAATACTCACTATGTGCGAACGCCATGTCATTATAGAAGACGATCATCAGGGTCATGGGGGTTCCGTCGTTCAGAACAGCCTTCCATAGAAAGGGAGAGTCAACGAGCTGACTGCCCTTTACCAATTCAAACAGCTCCTGCTTGGATTCAGCGCTAAGCGGCATATTTTCAAACATCGCAACAGGCTTATCCACACCAAAAATATAGGCATTCTCCAGATATTGATTGACGACCAGGGCACCTCGCACTTGGCTCAGGGCATTGTACAGCTGATCGCTCCATTCCGTGTCCCCGCTCATCATCAGCGAGTTGATATTCGGGTTCGCGTAGAAGTCCATCGTGTAGTTCTGGACGATTTCTTTATAGTTCATAAAAACGGTTTCCGTATTCAGCAGCACATTTTGGTTTGCCTTGTTGACATTGGCGATAGAAATATTCCTGTACAGGTAGAAGATCACGGTGGCCAGAATGAGAATACAGCAAACAGAAATGAGGGTGAAGCTGACAAAGAGGCGGGCATAGAGCGTCCTTCTTTTTCCCAAGATGATTTCCCCTTTCTTCCTCCATTTTAGAGGGGAAGGTGTTAAGTTGACAAGCACTGAATTCGTTCGTTATAGCATGAAAGTATAAAAATATCTAATTATGACACGCAACAATCAAGAAAATTAAATTTGGTTGTACTATAATTGTTTATGCTTACAATTCATTTATGTGAAGGGGGTCTTTTACCTTGAGAACATTCCGCAATCCGGTACTGCCAGGATTTTACCCCGACCCTTCGGCGATCCGAGTCGGCGAGGATTACTACCTGGTAACTTCAAGCTTTGAATTTTTCCCTGGTGTTCCGATTTTCCACAGCAAGGATCTGGTAAATTGGAATCAGCTCGGCCATGTGCTGAATCGTCCGTCCCAACTCAACCTGGAAGACATTATTCCATCCAGAGGAATCTGGGCACCAACCTTGCGGTATCACGAGGGTGTATTTTATATGATCACGACGTTCGTCGATAATGACAAGGAGCAGCACAACTTCTACGTCACTGCAACAGATCCTGCCGGAGAATGGTCTGATCCCGTATGGCTGGAGGATGCTCCGGGAATTGATCCTTCCCTGTTCTTTGACGATGACGGAAAAGTGTACTACACGGGCAACCGCGTTCCTCCTGAAGGTCAAGATTACCCGAAGCATATGGATATTTGGCTGCAGGAGATCGATTTAAAGTCGGGGGGGCTGGTTGGACCCAAGCACAGTATTTGGCAGGGAGCTCTTAAAGTGGGCCATGCCCAGGAAGGACCGCATATCTATAAAATCGGAGGCTGGTACTATGTGCTGATTGCCGAGGGCGGCACCGGCCATACCCATGCGGTTACGATTGCCAGAAGCCGTAGCGTGCTTGGCCCTTATGAGGGGAACAAAGCAAACCCGATCCTGACTCATCGTCATCTGGGAAGAAGCTATCCGATCGTCAACGTCGGTCATGCCGAGCTTGTGGAGACCCAGCATGGGGATTGGTGGATGTTCTGTCTGGCCTCCCGGACCTGTGGAGGATACTACCGCAACCTGGGAAGAGAAACCTTCCTGACACCAGTTAGCTGGGAAAATGAATGGCCTGTTGTAAACCCGGGAAAAGGTGTGGTTGAATTTGAAACGGCAGCACCTGACTTGCCGGAGCAAAAATGGCCTCAGTCTCCGGCGCGTGATGATTTCACAGACGGCGAGCTTGCGCTGATATGGAACTTCCTGCGGACCCCGCGCGGCGAGTTCTGGAGTCTGTCCAGCCGTCCGGGCTATCTGCGGCTTCAGCTTAAGCCGGAGCGTCTGTCGGATCTGGCAAACCCTTCATTCGTGGGGCGCAGGCAGCAGCATCTGAGCTTTCGGGCAGCAGCGGATATGACGTTTGGTCCCCAGGCTGAGGGCGAGGTTGCCGGGCTGGTCCTGCTGCAAAATGAGAACTATCATTTCCGGTATGAGCTGGGCCTGGAGGCAGGAAAGCCGGCGCTTCGCCTGATCGAACGCCGCAATGGCCAGGAGAAGGAGTTCGCCTCCGTACCTTATAACTCAGAAAGGGTACAGCTAAAGGTCGAAGCGCGAGGACAGAATTATAGCTTCTATTACCGGGCAGATGAGAGAGATAAATGGAACCTGCTGCTTGGCGGAGCTAACGGAACGGTGCTCAGCACGGATTTGGCCGGCGGATTTACTGGAGCGTATATGGGCATGTATGCCAGCTCTCAGGGATCAGAAAGCACGAGCTATGCCGATTTTGATTGGTTTAGCTATGAGGAGCTCAACTAAGCAAGGGAGGAATGCTACCATGATGAACGATATTCAGGGCCAGGCATATCCATTGCCCGAGTTGCCTTCCATTCCTGAGCGTACATTTTATGTAACCGATTATGGAGCGAACGGGGACGGACTGTCACTCTGTACCGCTGCTATTCAGGCAGCATTGGACGACTGCGCCGCATCGGGAGGAGGCAAGGTAGTCATCCCCCGGGGGATTTGGCTGACAGGACCGCTTACACTCCATAGCCGGCTCAATCTTTGCGTGGAACGAGGAGCCTTGGTGCGGTTTGCCTCCGATTTCACGCTGTATCCCCTTGTGCTGTCTCACTATGAGGGCAACTCCGGATGGCGCTGCCAGGCGCCTTTGGATGGCAACGGACTAAGTGATGTGGCGATTACAGGTCAAGGGATCATCGATGGAGGAGGCGAGGGGTGGAGACCGGTTAAGCGCTTCAAGATGACGGAGCTGCAATGGGATCGGCTGACCGCTTCCGGAGGAGAGCTGGATACACAGGGCGAGATCTGGTGGCCTTCCCGAGCCGCACTGGAGGGGGAAGGCATCTTCAGAAAGCTGCAGGAGGAAGGGGAGACAAGCCGGGAAGCTTATATGGCTTCCCGAGCCTACCTCCGTCCGGTATTGCTGAGCTTGCGAGGCTGCCGGAGAGTGTTGCTGGAAGGGCCGACCTTTCAGAATTCTCCGGCCTGGTGCCTGCATCCCCGGGGCTGCGAGCAAATTACCGTTCGCAATATCCGGGTGCGGAATCCGTGGTACTCGCAGAATGGAGACGGCCTTGATCTGGAATCCTGCTCCCATGCTCTCGTCGAGCATTGCAGCTTCGATGTAGGGGATGATGCCATTTGCTTGAAATCAGGCAAGGACGAAGAAGGGCGCAGGGCGGGTATACCCAGTCAGTACATTACCATTCGCCATTGCACGGTCTATCATGGTCATGGCGGCGTGGTCATCGGCAGCGAGATGTCCGGAGGCGTTCGGGCGGTCAGGGTGAATCATTGTACATTTATCGGCACCGATATCGGACTGCGTTTTAAAAGTGTTAGGGGGAGAGGCGGCGTCGTCGAGGATATCGTAATGGAGAATATTCTGATGAGCGGTATTGTGTATGAGGCCGTATCCTTCCATCTGTTCTATGAAGGGGTTGAAGGCTCTGAGGGATACATGGAGGAGCCGGTTCCGGTGACCGAGGAAACCCCGGTATTCCGGAATATCCGGCTGAGCAATGTGATCTGCCGCGGAGCGGATACCGCACTGCTCGTCAATGGTCTGCCGGAGATGCCGCTGACCGACCTCGGCATCACTAATTTCCGCGCAATGAGCCGGCGGGGCATTGTTTTGCGCAATGCCGACCGTTTGTTGCTGGATGGGATTGTCCTGCACACGGAAGAGCAGGTACAGCCCAAGGTTGCGGCGCACCGATGCGTCGATGTGAAGCTGATCCGGTCCGGCGGACTTTCGGTAACGACGGTATAGGGTGCGTTATGGCAGTAGGAGAGGAGGCCGGACTTTTATTTTTCAGTACGGGACGGAGCTCTTTGTGACCGGGCTTCTTTCCGATACTGAAGCGGAGTAAGTCCGGTCACTCTTTTAAAGGTTTTATTAAAATGAGATAAATGCTCGAATCCGATTGCCGGAGCAATTTCTTGGATCTTGACTGTGGACTCGGCAAGCAGCCGCTCCGCTTCCTTGACGCGAAGATGAACGATATACTCGCGAAAATGAAAGCCCGTGAACCGATAAAAGACCCGGCTTAAATACGAAGGACTAATGAAAAAGTGCCTGGCCGTTTCTTCGATGGTCAGTGCTTCATTGTAATGAGTGCGAATAAAGGTAGCCACATCCGTCACAAGCTCATGCAGGGGATGCTTGCGCTCTCCAGCCTGGGGAGGAGGACTTGAGCGCTGCAGCAAAATCAACAGCTCGGTCAGCAAAGCGATGACAGAGCTTTCGTAGTAAGGCTTCCCGAGCCGACATTCCTCCAGCATCCGGCCCAGGAGGCTTTGCGCATCGTTCTGTTCACGCAAGCTCAGTCTGAACAGACGGTATCTCCGCCCATAAAACCAGGCGGATTCATCGCGGAGCGCATGGGGAAGCAGTTCAGGATCAAAGTGGATCAGAATCCGCTCGAATTCGGCGATCTCGGAGCTGGCGGTAGAGTGAAGCTCCCCTCCGGGAATCAGAATAAGCTCACCCTTATGGACGGTAACGACTCGATTATCCACAAAATAGACGCGTTCGCCTTCCGATAAATAATAAAGCTCAGTCCATGGATGGCTATGAGGACGCGGCATGGCGGTAACGCCTTTGCGCATCATATGCTGAATGCTGTAGCGTCCCTGTTCGATTTGATATTTGGGGTTGGGACCGGTTACTTTGGTCATTGTGAGCTGCCTCTTTTCTTTGAACAACCTCTTATAATGCGTGTTCAAAAAGTCAGCTTTTCAGCACCGAGAAGGTTGCGAGAACCCGAAGAAGGAGGAACGGAGTGTAGGCAGAACCTACATGAGCGAAATGCTTCCAAAGGAAGCATGCCTCGTAAGCATCCGCTTGCACTTCGAGGGTGAACGTAAGATTCGATGTCGAATCAACCCCTTGGAACACTTCGTGATCAAAAGATGACTTTTTGAACTACCTCTTATAGAATAAATACCTTGAAAATCGAAAGGAGTCAAACATGCTGATCACGGTTTCCAAACAAAGCGATGAAGGTTTCGATAGTCTGCAGGCGGCGCTGGATTCCATTCCGCAGGGTCACAAATCGGAGGTAACGATACGGATCAAGCCCGGTGTCTATGAAGAGAAGATCACGGTGGGACCGGAGGCTCCGGCGATCCTGTTGCTTGGGGAAGACTCGCAGTCGACAATTATATCCTGGTCGGATAATGCGCATACGCTTGGTCCGGATGGAGAGCCGCTCGGAACCTTCAGAAGCGGTACGCTGAATGTGTATGCCGAGAACTTCACGGCCGAGAATTTGACGATCCGCAATGCCTCCGGGCCAGGGACCGGGCAAGCGGTGGCAGCCTTCGTGGATGCGGGAAGGGCGGTGTTCCGCCGGGTGAGCTTGCTCGGCGATCAGGATACGCTGTATACCGGATGCGGCAAGCAATATTACAACGAGTGCTACATCGAAGGGGATGTGGATTATATTTTCGGCGCGGCGACGGCGTTGTTTGACCGCTGCCATCTGCATAACAAGCGCTCTCGCGGGTATATTACCGCCGCCTCCACACCGGAAGGCGAGCCGTTCGGTTATGTGTTCCTGGACTGTCGCATCACCGGGGGCCAAGGGGTAAGCGAGGTGTATCTGGGGCGTCCATGGCGTCCGCATGCGCATGTCGCATTTATTCGTACCCGGATGGATGCTTCGATTATCGGAGAAGGCTGGCACAATTGGGGACAGCCTGACCGCGAGCAGACCAGCCGATATGAAGAATTCGGCAGCAGCGGTCCCGGTGCGAACCCTGCGGCCAGAGTAACTTGGTCCCGTCAACTGACAGACGAGGAAGCAGCGGAGTATCGAGTGATTACGGTGTTGGACGGCTGGCATCCCGAGGGTTACTAGGGCATCCTCGCAAGGTATTCTTGTCATTAGTTAGGAAGGGAGAAGCGATCATGTCCACATTGGAGCAATTTATGAAAGGACTGACAGATGCCGCACCGCGCAGAAGTTCATTTCACCGTAACACTTCCTTTGAGGAGTGGAGAGCCAAGTTAGCGGCCGGGTTGACAGTGCGGCTTGGCGGGTTCCCTGAATCTCTGGGGGAGCTGCAGCCGGTAAAGCTTGAACGGGTGTCTTGCCCCGGTTATATACGGGAACGCCTAGAAATCACGACCTGCAAGGGAATGCGTATGGCTGTGTATCTTCTAATTCCGGATTCTCCACTGGCTTCACCTGCTCCGGCAGTTATCACTGTTCATGGACATGGCTATGGCAGCCGGGATATCGTCGGCCTGATGGCAGACGGAATGGAGCGCTCGGGGCCGCCTGGATTGCATAAGGATTTTGCAGTGTCTCTGGTGAAGCAAGGCTTCATCGTCGCGGCTCCGGAGCTGCTTGGATTCGGGGATAGAAGGCTCGCGGAGGATATAGCCGGCGGAGATGCAACGAAAAATTCCTGTTACCGCCTGTCCACGGCTTTGCTGTTGGCCGGGCATACGATGGCTGGATTCCGTATCTATGAGACGATGAGGGTGCTGGACTATTTGCGAACCCTCGAAGAAGTGGCGCCGAATCGCATAGGTATCATGGGGATTTCCGGCGGAGGCTTGGTAGCCGGCTTGACGGCTGCGCTTGATGAGCGGATTGCCTGTGCGGTGGTCAGCGGCTATGCGGGCACTTTTGCAACCAGTATTTTAACCCGGCACCATTGCCTTGATAATTATATCCCGGGGATTTTGCTAGAGGCCGAAATGCCGGATTTGCTTGGCTTGATCGCCCCGCGCGGGTTATTTCTGGAATCGGGAGATACCGATCACTTATTCGGACCGGATGGAGCAAGGCAGGCGCTGGACCGGTTGAAGCTGATCTATGATGCGGCAGGCTGCTCCGGACGGGTAGAGGCAGACTTTTTCGCCGGGGGACACGAGATCCATGGTGCTCCGGCATTCGCCTGGTTGCGAGAGCAGTTAGCAGGTGAACGCCGTCATCTTTAGCGCAGCCAATCGACGACAGGAGGAATCGAAATGACGGAAGTTCAGACAGCGGCGGAATCAACCGCAAGGTGCTGGTCTCGTAAAATCGCGGATACGATATTGGGAGAATGCAACGCACAGGGCGATCACGAATTTGTGCTGCAGCGCTGGGCGTATGTGCCCGGCATGCTGCTGATGGCTATGGCTCGGGCGGGATTACTGCATGAAGAACCGTGCTATCTTTCGTATATGCAGCGGCATATGGACACTTTTATAGGGGAGGACGGTTCAATCTGTTCTTATACGCTTGAGGAATACAATCTGGATCAGATCAATCAAGGAAAAAATCTGTTTCAGCTGGTTCGAGAGATCGGAGAGGAGCGCTATGCCAAAGCCGCCCATCTGCTGGCCGTCCAACTGGTCGGGCACCCCCGCACCTCTGAAGGGGGATTTTGGCACAAGAAGGTATACCCTTATCAGATGTGGCTTGACGGCTTATACATGGCATCTCCGTTTCTGGCAGAGTATGCCCGGGTGTTTGAACGCCCGGACTTAATGGATGAAGCCGCTCATCAGTTGCTGTTAATCGAGCGCAAGACGCGTGATCCGCGAACCGGTCTGCTGTACCATGGCTGGGACGAGTCGCGGGAGCAGGAGTGGGCTGACTCCGTCACAGGCCTATCCTCTCATTTCTGGAGTAGGGCGATGGGCTGGTATGCGATGGCCGTTGTCGATTGCCTCGAGCATTTTCCGGTTGATCATCCGAAGCGGGGCACGATTATCGGTATTTTTCAACGGCTGTGTCAGGCACTGGCAAGGGTTCAGGACCAGAAAAGCGGACTATGGTATCAGGTGCTGGATCAAGGAGGACGAAAGGGGAATTACTTGGAGGCTTCGGGCTCCTGCATGTTCGTTTATGCCATGGCCAAAGGGCTTAGGCTGCGTTATCTGGAGCCATCCTTTGAGGAGATCATGCTTAAAGGCTACGAAGGCATATTAACGCATTTGGCCCAAGAAGATGAGCGGGGAGTCCATTTGCACGGGATTTGCCATGGCGCCGGATTAAGCAAGGACCGCAACGGTTCTTACGATTATTATGTCTCCGAGGCCGTTGTTTCAGATGCTCCGATGGGCGTTGCTCCGTTCCTGCTGGCATCGCTTGAAGTGGAACGATATGGGGACGAACGGAAATAGGAAGCGGCAAGCTCAATTTTATTTATAGTTGCTCAGCCCGTACTCGCAAATGAGGTTGAGCTCCTCCGGAGCCATCAGGCCGGATCGAAATAAATTCATCAACAGCTTCCATCCATTACATCGTCGGCGGAGCCGAATTCCCCGACATGAGCGCGAAGCTTCATCCCGTAAGATGGGGCATCCAATCTGCTTGTTGACTATCTATTCGTATCATGATAACATATATTTCGTTGCCGTTAAATTAACGGTATCACAAAAATGCGGTCGTGGCGGAATTGGCAGACGCGCACGGTTCAGGTCCGTGTGGGCTAACCCCCCGTGGAGGTTCGAGTCCTCTCGACCGCACCATCCCTAAGATGAATAAGCTCTTGAATTTCCCGATAGGGGAGTCCAAGAGCTTTTTGCATGTCTTTATAAGCAGCCTTAAGAATCTTAATTCTCGCCCATTAGCTCTTGACTAAGTCTCATAATCTCGGGAGCCAGCTTCTCACGCTGTTTTTTCGTGATGGAATGGAAAAGCGGATAAGCCAGAGCTATGCCCGCTAGACCGATGACCCCGATCACGATGCCCGGGACCATCAGGATGTCTTTCCAAACCATCGTACAGCTCATTCCGATGCCAAGGAGCAACGCACCTGCCGTACCGACTAGGATGGAAATGAGGGTTCCGCGCGATTCAGCACTCTTATCAAGCCTGCGCAGCTGTTCCATCTTATCTTCTTCTTTTGGAATATACTTCTGGCGGATATGTTTCACTTCCTCTTGTTGCTTGGGGGAATACATGTAGGTAAAATTCTTGGTTTCGTTATTCATGTCGACCATGACCTCCTTTGGGTTTATAAATTTATTATAGAAAGCAGTTATTTTAGAAATGATGACGTTATATTTAGGAAATACTCAGCTTTACAAGGAAGGTGCTTCCCTTTCCCAGCTCACTTTCAACCCGAATTTCGCCGCCCACAATATCAATGACCCGCTTAACCAAGGCAAGCCCGAGGCCGTTGCCCTGTGTCATATGGGATTCATCGCCTTGGTAGAATTTCTCGAAGATATGCCTTCCAACCTCCGGACTCATCCCGCAGCCTGTATCCGAAACCTTTACTACGGCCCAGCCGTCATCCGCGGCAAGACTGACGGTTATTTTGCCGTGAGGTTCGGTAAACTTCATGGCATTAGAAATCAGATTGTTCCACACCAGCGTCAAAAGCTCCGCATCCGCTTCTACCGAGATGTCTTCCTCTATGTTGGTATCCAACTCCAATTCTTTCTCTTCCCAAGTGCTCTCGAATCCCAACAGGCATTCGGAAAGCTGCCTGCCCAGATTATATCTTTGGATTTCCGGAAAAATCTGTTGATTTTCCAGCTTGCTCAATCGCAAAATGTTGGTGATCAAATCCGACAGCCGTTGAGAAGCTGATGTGAGCGTCTTGGCATACTCCATTCTTTTATCTTCCGGCAGAGCCGGGTCTTGAAGCATAGTCGAATAATTTTGGATCACGGCTAGAGGCGTCTTTAGTTCGTGGGAGACATTAGCGATGAAATCGGAGCGCAACGTTTCGATGCCGGAGAGTTCTCGCGCCATTTGATTAAAGTGTTCAATGATAATATCGAATTCATTTCTGCTGTTCGGTCCATGAATCGAATGGATGCGTGTTTTGAGATCACCTTGCGTTATGCGGCGCGTGGCTTCCAGAATTCGCTTTACGGGGCGCTCTACAGTATATTTTCGGCGAATCCCGTCAAACAGGCAAAACAGGCCGCTCAGGAAAACAATGTTGGCAAAGGTTCTTATTGCATTTCCCCTGACTTCCGTCTCCGAAATATCCATCCCTGCGAAAAACAGCAGGAAGCTGCAGCTGACCACGAATGAGGTGAAAAGGAAGAAGATCAGGTAATTCCAAAAGGAAAACAGGCTGCGTTCGTTCTCTTTCACTTCAACACCGCCTTGTACCCTAGTCCATGCACGGTAACGATTTCAAACTCACTACACTTGGAAAATTTGTCCCGTAGTTTTGTCATATACACATCCACGGTTCTGGGACTGGAGGAAGTCTCGGAATCCCAGAACTCGTCCATTAACTGGAAACGGGTAAATGTTTTCTTTGGATAGGCCAGCAGCTTATACAGCAGGTTGAACTCCCGAACGGTCAAGGGAATTTCCTCTTCCTTTAAATAGGCCGTATGCTCTTCGGCATCCAGGATCAGATTTCCGATTTCAAGCCGTTTGCTGGACGCGATCTTCGCTCTGCGCAGCAAAGCGCCAATGCGCAGGAGCAATTCATCCAAATCGACGGGCTTTACCATGTAGTCGTCTATTCCTGCGCGAAATCCCCGCTGTTTGGAGGCAAAATCATCCCGTGCTGTTATGAATAGGATCGGGATCTCTTGATTCAGCCCCCGGACGGTTTCGGCAAATTCAAAACCGTCTACCTCAGGCATCATGATGTCGGAGATGATCAGATCGAACAGATTGCCATACATCGTGTCGTATGCTTCCATCGCGTTAAGGCACCCCATAGCCTGATATCCGTTCTGATTTAAATAAGCGCAGATGGCGTGATTCAATTCTTTGTTGTCTTCGGTAACCAATATTTTGAACATAGGATGCGCCTCCCCACAAAATTAATTTTATTATAACGGAGAGTTGTTAAAGTTATGTTGTTGTTTTACTCTTAAGCTCTTTAGCATTTCTTAAACATTTTCAAAGCAATTCATAAACAACTCATAGGTAAGGTAGAGACATGCAATTTAATTTGGACCTATGAGAGGAGATTTATATTTATGAAAGAGACGATTTATTTGCTGACGGGTGCCGCCGGATTTTTGGGCAACAACATTTCCCATAAGCTTGCTTCCGAAGGGAAGAAGGTTCGAGCGCTGGTATTGAACGGCGATCCTGCGGTGAAATATGTGCCGGGTAAGGCAGAAGTCGTGTTTGGTGATCTGACGGATATGAAGTCGTTGAAGGCTTTCTTCGATGTACCTGAAAATCACGAAATCATCGTAATCCACTGTGCAAGCCTTGTGACGACATCTCCCGAGCCAAGCCAAAAGGTGTACGACGTCAATGTAACCGGGACTCAAAATGTTGTGGATTTGTGTGTGGCCAAGCAGGTGAAAAAGTTGGTACACGTCAGTTCTACAGGGGCTATTCTTGAAGAGCCGCATGGTGAGATCATCCGGGAGCCGGAACAGTTTTTCCCGGACCAGGTAGTCGGCTATTATGCAAAAACAAAAGCCATCGCCACGCAATATGTTTTGGAAGCGGTACGGAATAAAGGTCTGGATGCCTCGATCATCTATCCTTCAGGAATAGCGGGACCGAACGACAGTGCCTTTGGTCCGTTGGTGAGTTTTGTGACTCGCTATTGCCGTGGAGAAATTCGCGTGGGGGTTGAAGGATCCTTCAACGCTGTAGATGTTCGCGATCTTGCGGACGGCATCATTGCATGCACCGGGCAAGGACGGCGGGGAGAGGGATATATTTTGAGCAATGAGATGGTGCCGATGCGGAAGATGTTTGATCTGATCAGCGAAGCCAGCGGGGCCAAACGGGTCGAAACGATTCTGACACCGGAACAGATGCAGGCCATGTCGCAGGGGAGTATGGTCGAATCGGAAGGCGGGTCCAATCTGGAAGCTTTAAAATTTGAAATCTATAACTTAACCCGGAATAATCAGTTTTCATCCGTAAAAGCAAAGAATGAGCTAGGCTTCCGTACAAGGCCATTTCAGGAGACGATCATTGACACGGTAGCTTGGCTCCGCAGCGAGGGGAAGATCTAGCCTATATGAAATTCAATTCTATCAAATGGAAGCTGGTATTAGCCGTTATCATCGTTCAAATTGTCAGCTCCAATATTGGGGGAGCCATCAATGTGGGACTGTCTCACGCAAACAAAGTATTTGATCGCTGGGGCGTTAGCGCTCATTTAGCGGACGGCTCCTTGGGAGTGGCGGCTACAGCTGTGCTGAGCATTCTGTTTTCATCATTTATGGTCGTTTTCATTTATGATAAATTAGTGTTGAAAAAACTATCTAAGGTGATAGCTTACACCGACGAAATGGGAAAAGGCGATTTTTCTCAAGAGCTTGTCTTTAAAGGTAATGACGATCTAAGTCAACTGGCAAAGTCTTTAAGTGGGGCCGTTTCAAATATAAAGAGCTTATTGATAGAAATTTCGACGGCTTCACAGACCATTGGCCACTCAAGTGCCAGATTATTGGCGTCCGTCAGTGAATCTTCCGTTTCTATCAGCAATATCAACGATTCTTCCATAAAAATGTCCAGCCAGACGGAAGCTTTAAGCGCCAATATGGAAGAGGCGAATGCTTCTGTGCAAGAAATTCACTCCGTAACATCCAATCTGCTGGACAAAGCCCAAAATGTGATGGATTTTTCGACTGAGATGAAAAGAAGGGCCCTACGAATGAAGGGTGAAGTCGCGCAATCGATCAACAGCAGCCGGGAGATCTATATTCAAAGGCAGGAAGACATATTAAGAGCCATAGAAGCAAGCAAATCGGTAGAAGAAATACAGATCATTGCCGAAACAATCCGGGAACTGACGGACCAGACCAGTCTGTTAGCGCTAAATGCGGCAATTGAAGCTTCCAGAGCTGGTGAGCAGGGAAAAGGATTTGCTGTCGTGGCTAATGAAGTAAAAAAACTGGCTGAACAGTGTGCATCGGCTATTAGCAACATTGATTCGGTTGTAAATCGCATCAGAGTCGCTTTTAATCAGCTATCCTCAAGCTCCCAGAAGGTTTTGGATTACATCAGCACGGATGTTACATCTCAATTCGAGCTATTGCTTCAAACCGGAGTAGAATATGAGCGTGATGCGGAATCCATCTCTAATCTATCGATCGATGTAGATGGCTGTGCCGATTCCGTAACACATTACATCAAGGATATTGGCAGCGTGATTGAAGCGGTTGCCGAGATGTCTTTGCAGACCTTGAATTCTGCGGAGCAAATCAGCACCCATTTGTCGGGAATTACTTTAATGATGGAAGAAACTAATGGTTCAATGGAGCAACAAAATGATTTATCTATGCGGTTGAAAAAATCGGTTGGTCAATTTGTTTTTTCGTAGCATAGAAAGATTGAATTCTCTCGACCGCATGACCTGCAATGAAAAAGCTCTGGAATTCCCCGGTGGGGGAGTTCCAGAGCTTTTTTGTATGCTGGAATTTTAGCTAGCAGGGTGGACATTTAAATGTCTACTTATCCCGGCATTCGCAAGAATCTATAATAATTATCACATAAGAGTACTTCGAGAAAAGTGCGCTTAACTCGACCTATTGCGGGAAAGGGAAAGGTGAAGTGATGAAACTTAAGGAGATGAGCAACAGGAAAAGGACCGGGCTCTTCGTACTTTTGGCAGGACTAATAATATTTATGTTAGGTACAAGCATGATCAGGGCCGATGAAGCGGTGATCGAGATCTTCTCAGCGGAGGAATTGGCGATGATCGGGGTCGATCCGGCTTATCCGGATAACGGCCAATATGTCCTGATGCAGGATATCGATTTAACAGGCTTCGGAAATTGGCAGCCGATCTCACACTCGAATTATGACGGGTTTACGGGGCATTTTAACGGCAACGGAAATACGATTCATGGGCTAACGATTCAAGTAGGCGTTGAATATAATCAAGGTTTATTCTCCAAAATCGGCAAGGGAGGATTCGTCGAAAACTTAAATCTGGAGGCTGTGTCAATTAGTACAGACGGTTCCGCTGCAGGTGGATTGGCAGGATGGAATGATGGAACGATCACAGGCATACAAGTCACCGGTGGTTCTGTCACTGCGAGGAGCGAGGTTGGTGGGTTAATTGGACGGAATATCGGCACGATTTCGAATGCTATGACAGCCGTCTCCGTTGAAGCGCTGAATGATTCATCTTGGGCCGGAGGCCTGGTGGGAATCGACTATGGAGGTGTCCGTTCTTCTTCGGCTTCGGGCTCCGTTACCGGCGTAAGAACGGTAGGAGGATTAATCGGACAATCCTCGGGGAATCTCCAGGATGTGAGCGCATCCGGCGATGTTCAGGGGGAATCCGGCATCGGGGGGTTAATCGGCTACTTTGAGGGGACTGGAAACCAGTTGATAAATGGTGAAGCCACGGGCAAGGTCAGCGGAACAAGCGGCATTGGGGGATTGATCGGTTCCGCATCCCCGGGAGTCGCCATGGTGAGCGGATCTATGGCATCGGGTGATGTCATTGCTGGAGATTACTATGCCGGCGGATTGATCGGATCGAATGGTGCGCCAATATCAAATTCGCATGCGGGGGGCAATGTAAGCGGAACACTTTTTGCCGGAGGGCTCGCTGGAAGAAATACTGGAAATATCGCAGATTCCTCGGCATCAGGGAATGTCAGCGGATCAGACTATGTTGGCGGATTGGTTGGGGATAATGAAGGGTTTTTATCGGGTGTTCATGCAACGGGAACGGTGACGGCTAGCGGATCAACCAGCGGCTACATTGGCGGCCTGATCGGACAGAACAACAATGACGTGACCGACAGTTATGCCGAAGGGGATGTCATTGCCGATGGCAGTTCTGTCGGCGGATTAATCGGCTACCAATATCAAAAATCTGTGCGGAATAGTTATGCGCTCGGACAAGTACAAGGGATGAGTTCTGCCGGTGGACTCATAGGAAACGCGAATTATGCCACGTTATCGAATAGTTATGCTGCCGGATCAGTCTTGGGTACAGACAAAGCCGGTGGTCTATTGGGAAGCGGAATGACGACGGTCATCGAGCATAGCTCAGCATCCGGCATGGTGGAAGGGACGGACCGTGTCGGCGGGCTTGCAGGGGGGATGACTTTTGGTTCCAAAATCATAAACAGCTATGCTGCCGGATCGGTTACGGGACAGGAGAGAGTCGGCGGATTGATCGGCGAAGGAGAGGAATACAGCGGGCAAACGATTCAGATCATGAACGGAACCGCCTTTGGGGATGTCCAGGGGGCAACTAGAGTAGGGGGATTGGCAGGGTTTTGCTCGTGCAGCATTGATCAATCGTATGCTATGGGGGAAATAACCGGGATATCCGGTTCTGGCATTGGGGGATTGGTCGGATATCTTCAATACGGCTATCTTAAAAACAGCTATGCATCGGGGAATATTACGGGTTCAGATGCAATTACAGTCGGAGGTCTGGTCGGTTATGCAAACAATTCGGTGGAATTCTCCTATGCGACAGGAAATATTAGGGGCTCTTTCACCACATATGGAGGATTTGCTGGGAGCGTTAAAAGCGGCAGTACTTTGAAGAATGCCTATTATTCCGGCGATGCGACAGGAGGAAATACGCTTGGAACATATCGGACGGCGGAACAGATCAAACAGAAGGATCAGCTTTCAGGATTCAGCTTCGTCAGTTCCGGGTCATTGACTAAGCCGTGGTTAATTGTGCCCGGAGAGACAGCACCGTTCCCGCGGAACGAATATGCCGCTCAACCGGTTATCCAGATGAACACTTCGTCTTCAACAACGCTTACCCTGGGAGAAAATCTGAATTTTTCAGGTGTGGTTGCCCTGGAATCTGAAACGAATCCCTATGTAGACAGCAGAATGAAGCCGCTTTATGCCTACTATACGATTCTGGATCAGAATGGTCGGGCGATGGTTACGCATAGCATGATGAACATAACCAATCCCGGGGAGACAGAAGCCTTCGGAGAATCCGTGACGATCGATTCCCGGTTTCCGGTAAACCAGAACTATACGCTTGAAATATGGGCAATGACGAAAAAGGGGGGAGTAGCAGTTCATTCCCAACCCTTTCAGGTCATCGTTCCGGTCGAAATGACGCTACATGGTGAATTGGCGGACGGGACGGTATATATGGAGAATGAATGGACGCAGGAAGCGGTGTATATTCGTGCTGACTTCCTAAATGATGTGGCTGATAAAAGGCAATACAGCATTACAGATGCCTCGATCGTAGACCCGGCTTCGATCACGGATTGGATAAATTATGCAGAACCGATCGCAATCCGTTCCTCGGGTGCATACAAGGTCTGGGTACGAACGGAAAATGGTATCGGCATGGACTCGCATCAATCGTTCCAGATAGGCATCGATACGGATGCGCCTGCAACGCCTGTGCTTCATGCCGCAGGTCCGATCAATTCGGAAGCATGGTCGAACGGGCCGGTTACACTGACGATATCTGAAGGCGCGGATGCATTAAGCGGCCCCGATTATTCGGAATATAAGCTCGGAGCTGACGGAACCTGGACGAGGTACGCAGGCGGAATTGAATGGGGGACCGAAGGGATCACGGAAATAAAGGCCCGGACGGTTGATAAAGCCGGCAACATAGGCCCGGAAGCAGAGTTAGAGCTCAAGCTTGATTTAACGGGCCCTTCGGAACCAACTATTCAGGTTGCGGGAGCAGCCAACGGTACTGGAAGCTGGGCGAATAATTCGGTCTCCGTGGAGATCACGGAGGGGGTAGATATGCTGAGCGGCGTGAATTACACGGAGTATAAGCTCGGAACGAATGGAGTGTGGACTCAGTATATCGATAGCTTGACCTTGAGTAATGAAGGCATTACAGAGGTTTATGCCCGGACGGTTGACAGGGCTGGCAATTTAGGGGCAGAAGCCAAGGGAGAAGTCAAGCTCGATCTATCGGATCCGGCAGCTCCAACGATACAAGTGGAAGGAGCTCCAGCATCGGGAAGCTGGACAAGAGGGCCGGCAGCTGTGACGATTATTGAGGGAGCGGATACGCTTAGCGGCCCTGACTATACGGAGTATAAGCTTGGTGCCCATGGAGCTTGGACGTCGTATACGTCAGATTTCGTGCTCGGCGATGAAGGAATAACCGAGGTCTATGCCCGGACGGTTGACAAGGCCGGCAACATCGGGCCGGCAGCTGAATTTGAAGCGAAGGTTGACATGACGGTTCCTTCAGAGCCGATAATTCAGATGGGCGGACCTTTCGTGGACGGCTGGGCAACCGGCCCGATCACGGTGACCATTTCGGACGGAGCGGATATGCAGAGCGGCGTAGACTATACAGAGTACAAAATCGGCGCAAGCGGGGCCTGGAGTAAGTATACTGCGGGCTTTACGATAAACACGGAAGGCGTTACGGAGATTTACGCGCGTACCATGGATAAAGTCGGCCATGCCGGATTGGAAGCGAAGGCAGCAGCGAACGTGGATATAACCGGCCCTGCGGCTCCAACGATTCAAGTATCAGGTGCGACCGGCGCGGAAAATTGGGCGGATGGCCCCATCACGATAAGGATTACAGACGGGACGGATGATCAGAGCGGAGCAGGTTACTCGGAATACAAGATCGGGTCCAGCGGAGCCTGGACAACGTACACGTCCGAATTTACGGTAAACGATGAAGGGGTCACGATGATCTATACCCGCACCGTTGATAAAGCGGGTAATATCGGGATGGAAGCAGAGTATGAAGCCAAGATCGATACGACAGGCCCGGCCGAACCTGCGATTCAGGTGACGGGCTCCCTGAACACGAATGGCTGGTCCGGCACACCGGTCAGCGTGAAGATCGTAGAGGGAGCGGATGTATTAAGCGGATCGGATCATACGGAATTTAAGGTTGGGGCGAGCGGAGCCTGGACGGCGTACACGTCCGAATTTACGGTAAGCGATGAAGGGGTCACGATGATTTATGCCCGAACCGTCGATAAGGCTGGCAATGCCGGGACGGAAGCAGAGCAGGAAGCTAAGGTAGATACGACAGGTCCGAGTGAGCCGGAGATTCAGCTGAAAGGGACCATCAGTCCGAACGGCTGGTCAGGCAGACCGGTCACGGTAGCGATCTTGGAAGGAAATGACGCACATAGCGGAGCGGACTATACGGAGTATAAGCTAGGGGCAAACGGAGCATGGACGCCGTATACGGCTGAATTTGTACTGAACGATGAAGGGATCACGAAGATCTATGCCCGGACAGTGGATAGGGCCGGAAATGTCGGAGCGGAGACCGAACGGGAGGGTAAGCTTGATCTGACGGGACCGCTTGCACCAATCATCCAAACGGCTGGTACGGCTGGTATTGAGGACTGGTGGACTGAACCGGTTGCAGTGTTGATCTCGGAAGGAGCCGACACATATAGCGGAGCAGATTATACGGAGTATAAGCTCGGGGCCAGCGGAGCGTGGACGACATATACGGGCGATTTGACCCTGAATATTGAAGGAATCACGAAGATTTATGCCCGAACCGTCGATATGGCCGGGAATGCAGGAGCAGAGGCCGACCTGGAAATAAAGCTAGATATGACAGGTCCTTCGGAACCGGTCATCGATTTGACGGGACCGGGGGCGCCTAACGGGAATGACAGCTGGGATGTTGGCCCGATCACGGTAAGCATCGATGATGGCCTGGATGATTGGAGCGGTACGGATTACACGGAATATAAGATCAATGATGGACAATGGACGAAGGTCACAACCTCTTTCACCGTCGGCGATGCCTACGAAACGATGGTTTACGCCCGTTCGATTGATCTTGTCGGGAATCTGGGCAAAGAACATTCCCGCAAAGTGACGATCACAAGCAAGAGACCGCAACCGCCGTCAGGTGGAGGAGGCGGGGGGACGAGCGCCCCTGCTCCAACAACTACCCAGGCGCCGCCCGCACAAGGGCAAGCGACCCTGCCGGCCGGGGAAGCTGGGTATCTGGAAAGAAACCGGACGATCTATGTATCGATTCCGAAAGGGGCGACCAATCGGGAGTTGCTCATTACGCTTGAGCCATCAAGAGAGAATCCGGCCCTGCCGGAGGAATTGAAGGCAAAACGCATCACCGGCGTCTATGAACTATCGGGAGGCTTGGCAGGAAGGTTGCTGCGCGAGATCACCGTTGCGTTTGAGGTTGATGCTTCCTTGCTGGAGAGCAACGAGAAGGCGGAAATTTTCCTGTACTCCGAAGAAGAGCAGATCTGGATTTCGCTCGGCGGAGAGCTGACAGGGAGCCGTCTCACGGCGCAAACCGATCAATTCGGCTTATTTGCGGTATTTGCTGTAGATACAGGAAGAAATAAAGCAGAGGAAAGACCGGTGCAATCCCTTTCCGATCTTCAGGGACATTGGGCAGCGGAGTCTATCCGGACCGCCTTGGAAATGGGGATCGTTAAAGGGTATACTGACGGTACCTTTAAGCCGAATCATCAGGTTAGCCGGGCCGAATTCATTGTAATGCTCGTCAATGCGCTCAAGCTGAACGAAGCGACGGGCGGGCTTCACTTTACGGACGCATCAAAGATCGGTCAATGGGCTGTGTCGGCGATCGCTCAAGCACTTGCATCCGGCATTGTGAACGGTTATGAGGATGGAAGCTTCAGACCGGATAAGCCGATTACCCGCGCCGAGATGGCGAGCATGCTGGCCAATGCACTGGGACTGCGCGGAGAGGGTGCTGCGGTTACCGGCTTTGCGGATGATAGTTCAATCCCCGGATGGGTGAAGGACGCAGCGGAAGCATTGCGTTCGCTCGGCATCGTGAGCGGACGGAGCGATAACAAGTTCGCTCCTGACAGTCTGGCATCCCGGGCGGAGGCTATAACGGTGATACTGAGAATGCTTGAACATCGGAATTAATGATTGTGAGCTCCCCATAAGATAGACAGGTGAGATGATATAATCTGTCTGTCTTATGGGGATTTTTTCATGCTATCAAGGTCATCTCAAATGTCAGCTCAATAGAAGGGAACTCAGCCTCAGTATATCAACTCAATATTAAGCTCCGCCAATCTGCGCATCCAAGGCTCAGACGGCGCCTGATCTGTAACCAGATAATCAACCCGCTCCAATTCGCTCAGCACGGTAAAGGCAACTTTATCGAACTTGGTATGATCGGCGAGGAGGATGACCTTGTCACATTGCTTGACCATGTATTTTTTCAACTCGCATTCAGGCTCGTTGGATTCGGTAATGCCTTTGTCCAGGTCAATGCCCTTGCAGCTGATGATCGCCTTATCCACGTTGTATCTTTGGAGAGTGTGATGAGCCACCGGACCGACCAGGGACAAGGAGCGCGGTCTCAGGTTGCCGCCAGTGGAGACGATATTCATTTCTGATCCGGAGAAATCATTCAAAATATGTACGGAATTCGTGATCACGGTCAGGTTGTTCTTATTGGTTAGCAGCTTTAGCAATTCAAATGAGGTGGAGCTTGGATCCACCATCAAGGTATCGCCTTCATTGATTAAATCCATCGCTTTGATGGCGATGTTCTGCTTGATATCGGTATTCATGATATTGCGGGCGGTAAACGGGAGATCTTCATTCGTATGCCGGTTCAGCATGGCGCCTCCGTAAGTCCGGCTTACGATGCCTTCCTTTTCCAGCTTCTCAAGATCACGCCGGATCGTCTCTTCGGTGACCTCAAACATGCGGCTGAGAACCGATACCAGCACTCTCTTTTCCTGATGGGCCAAATCTATAATTTTCTTTCGTCTTTCGGCAGCTAACATAATTCTTCCTTTCTGCGAAACCGCAATGGAGGAGGGGGGGATACAAGCCCTTCCTAGTTAAGTATGGAATAATAATTCTGTGTTTGCAACAAAAACAAAGGTTTTTTCTATATAAGTTGAATCATTGCATTTTACGTTTTGAGGGCAACGTGTGAAGTGTGCCTACGATCGCTGTTGTTCGCGGATTTCTCTAATTGAACTAAGATATTATAAGGTAGAAATCCACTCGTAAAGGCGAACGCTTACGAGCTTATGCTTCCGAAGCAGCTTTCCTGCAGAAAGCTCTCACTACGGCACACTTCACACTTATGCCCTTCCTACGTAGTTTTTATAGTTCAACTTATATAGTATTTCAATTCAAAAATGTCACGAAACAAATAAAAACAACATTACTATTCTTTATTTCGTTGACAACAAAGATTAACGTAGATAGGATATAAGATATAAACACAGAGAAACGGGCAGGATGGCGAAATTATTGCTTCGTTAAATTGATAATGGAGGCTGGCCAAATCATGAGTACGTATGTCTATTACGTTCCGCCGGTTAATCTGATGGGGAAGGGCTGTCTGAAGGATACCGGGACATACATTCAGGAATTGGATTTGAAAAAAACACTGGTTGTGACCGATAAGTTTCTAGTTCAAAGCGGAATTGCAGGCAAAGTAACTGCTGTGCTTGATGCCATCGGCCTGGATTATGCGCTGTATGATGATGTTAAGCCAAATCCTACCTGTCATTGCGATGTTCAAAAAAATCATCTAGGAGATTGTTTCTATGACCCATCATATTGCCGTTGATATCGGCGCCTCCAGCGGGAGACTGGTGCTGGGAACGCTTCAAGACGGGAAAATCAAATTGAAAGAGATCCATCGCTTCGCCAACGGGTTCCTGGAGCGGGACGGCTCCTGCTTCTGGGATATCGATTATCTGTTTGGTGAGATCATCACCGGACTTGTAAAGGCAAAGGCGGAGGGAATCGGGCAATGCACGCTGGGGATTGATACCTGGGCCGTGGATTATGTGCTGCTGGATCAAGCCGGTAACCGGATTCAGGAGGTCTACGCTTATCGGGACCGCCGGACCGAGCATGCCATGCAGCGTCTGGCGGCGCTCATCCCGCCTGAGGCTGTCTATGGCAAGACGGGTATTCAGCAATTGAACTTTAATACCCTGTATCAGTTATTCGTGCATGACCGTGAAGAACTGTCCCGTGCGGACAGCATCCTGATGGTGCCGGATTATCTATACTACCTGTTGACTGGAAAAAAAGGGAACGAAACGACCAATGCTTCGACGATGCAGCTGTTGAATCTGGATACGCGTGATTTCGATACCGAGCTGTTGGAACTGCTTGGCTTGCGCAAGGAGCAGTTTCCGGGATTAATTGAACCAGGGACTGAGCTCGGCTCGCTTTGCCCGGAGCTCATGGAGCAGTACGATCTACCGGAGTGCCGGGCCATCGTTACGGCAACACATGATACCGCCTCGGCAGTGCTCGGCATTCCGGCAGCCAAGGGGCGTCATGCCGCCTACCTCAGCAGCGGAACCTGGTCATTGCTTGGGGTTGAGCTGACGCAGCCCCTGAATGATGCCAAAGCGATGGCCGCGAATTATACGAATGAATGGGGAGCGTATGGCACATTCCGCTTCCTGAAGAATATTATGGGCCTTTGGCTGATTCAGGAGGTTCGCAGGCTGGACGGCAATCGATACAACTTTGCGGAGTTAGCCGATCTGGCTGCGGAGGCGGAGCCTTTTCGGAGCTTGATTCCGTGCAATCATGATAGATTCCTTAACCCGGAGCATATGATTAAGGAAATTCAGAAGGCCTGCGAGCAGTATGGAGAGCCGGTTCCGGAGAGTATCGGGCAAGCAGCCCGCTGCATATTTGACAGCTTGGCATTGTCGTACCGCAGTTATTTGGAGGAACTGGAGCAGTTGACCGGTAGATCGATGGATATCCTCCAGATCGTTGGCGGGGGAGCGAACAATGAATTGCTGTGTCAGCTTACCGCGAATGTGCTGGGACGGGACGTCTCGGCGGGACCTACCGAGTCGACAGCGCTCGGAAATCTGGCTGTTCAGATGATCAGTAGCGGTGTACTGCCGGATATTAAGGAAGCGCGAGAAGTGATTATGAACTCATTTGATATTAAATATTACAAGCCGGAGCCAATTCAAGATTTGGGACGGATCGTCGATCGCTGGAAAAAGGTGGACCAGGCAGCAGATAGTTGAAGCTGAAGCACAGAACAATTGGGATAGAAGGAAGGGGACTAGCGACATGAATCAAAGCGTAGTCAACAGCTATAACGAAGCGAAGAAGTTGTATGAATCCCACGGCGTTGATGTAGATCAGGTCTTAAAACAACTAGCGGAGATTAAAATCTCTCTCCACTGCTGGCAAGGGGACGATGTTCGAGGATTCCTGTTCCGTGATAAGGAGCTTAGCGGCGGTATTGCAGTCACAGGCAGCTATCCGGGGCGTGTAAGCACTCCGCAAGAGCTGCGCGAGGATCTGGAGAAGGCGTTGTCCCTTATTCCCGGCAAGCACAAGGTCAACCTGCATGCCATCTACGCAGATACGGATGAGCAGGTGGATCTGGATGAGCTGGAGCCGCGCCACTTCCAGAAATGGGTGGATTGGGCGAAGGAACAGGGTCTGGGTCTTGATTTTAACCCGACTTATTTCTCCCACCCGAATGCGGCAGACGGTTTTACCTTGAGTCATGCGAACGATGAGATCCGGGAATTCTGGATTCGTCATGGCAAGGCTTCCCGCAAAATTGCCGAGCATTTCGGTCGGGAGCTGGGTCAGACCTGCTTCACGAATTTCTGGGTACCGGATGGCTACAAGGATACGCCGGTGGACCGTCTGGCCCCAAGACAAAGGCTGGCGGCCTCGCTGGATGAGATTTTCGGCGAACCGATTGATGAGCAGTTCAATGTGGATGGCGTGGAGAGCAAGCTGTTCGGCATCGGCTCGGAGAGCTATGTTGTGGGCTCACATGAGTTTTATATGGGATACGGAATATCGCGCGGCAAGGCCATCACACTGGATGCGGGGCACTTCCATCCGACCGAGGTGATCAGCAACAAGCTGTCGTCGATTCTGATGTTCAGCAAGCATTTGCTGCTGCATGTCAGCCGTCCGGTTCGCTGGGACAGCGACCATGTGGTCACCATGGATGATGAATTGCTGGAAATTGCTCGTGAACTCGTTCGTGGAGATTTACTGTCGAAGACAAGTCTGGGTCTCGATTTCTTTGACGGGAGCATTAATCATTTGGCAGCCTGGGTAATCGGAACGAGAAACACAATCAAGGCGCTGCTGCGTGCGATGCTGGAGCCGGTGGAGGAACTGCGGAAGATTGAACTGTCAGGCGACTATACCTCCCGCTTGGCTTTGGTTGAAGAATTCAAATCCTATCCGTTCGGAGCCGTATGGGATTACTACTGTGCTTCGCAAGGCGTGCCTGTCAGGGAGCAATGGCTCAACGAGGTAAAGCGGCACGAACAGGAAGTATTGCTGAAGAGATAAATGAGCTATTAATGCGAGTTCAAAAAGTCAGCTTTTCAGCACCGAGAAGGTTGCGAGAATCCGGAAAAAGATGACTTTTTGAACAACCTCTATTATCCATTATCTAAGGAGAGAGAAGAAATCATGACAACATCTCTGATTGAAATGTCAGGATACATTGGAAGCACAGAAGCTCCTTTTATTCAGGAAATGACCGAGATTACTCATCATATGTGGACCCTGGGCTGGGATGAGCTGAACGGCGGCAATATCAGCTATTTACTGGATAAAGAGGAAGTATCCAAGTACATTGATATTCATAGCTCCCCGCGTTCTCTGGATCTTGCTTTCCCGGTAAAGGAATTGGCCGGCAAATACTTTATCGTCACCGGATCGGGCAAGTATTTCAGAAACGTAATCAAGGACCCGGAAGCCAACCTTGGCGTGGTGCGTGTATCTGCGAGCGGAGAGCAAGTGGAAATTTTGTGGGGCCTGCGCAATGGCGCAAGACCAACCAGTGAGCTGGCTTCTCACTTTATGAGCCATATCGAGCGTTTGAAGGTAGACCCCAAGCATCGTATTGTGATGCATACTCATGCTACGAATCTCATTGCCATGACCTTTACTCATGAGTTGGATGAACGGAAGTTCACCAAGACACTGTGGCAGATGTGTACCGAATGTCTTGTGGTCTTCCCGGAAGGCGTTAGCATCCTGCCTTGGATGGTTCCGGGCAGTAATGAGATCGGGCGGGAAACAGCCAAGAAAATGAAGGATTACCGCATTGTCATCTGGCCGCATCACGGCATCTTTGGCACAGGCGCTACCATGGACGAAACCTTCGGCTTGATCGAGACCGTAGAGAAGGCCGCAACCGTCTACAACCTGATCGGCGGAAGAGAAATCAAGCAAGTAATTACCGATTCGGAACTGGCCGATTTGGCGAAGGCGTTCGGTGTGAAGCCGAAGGACGGGGTTTTGGGGTAGGGAGTTTAGAGTGAAAAAACTGGAGAACTATTCTCCAGTTTTTTAAATGCTATAAAGCAACTGGTTGCATTGCTATAGGCCGCTTTGCTCGTACAGAATCGTATACAGAATGAACAGCGTACAGCCCAAGAATGTGATAAAGTATAAGGGATTTCCAGTACGCTTGAAGGGATCGTGGCCTATGTCGAAGCAGCATTCATTTACGATTGAAGATCAGTTCTACTTGGATGGTAAGCCGTTAAAGATTATTTCCGGGGCTATTCACTATTTCCGTGTTGTTCCGGAGTATTGGCAGGACCGATTGGAGAAACTCCAGGCCCTTGGGTGTAACACTGTAGAAACCTATATTCCATGGAATATGCATGAGCCGCAGGAGGGCGAATATTGCTTCTCTGGCATGTATGATGTCAGGAAGTTTATCCTGACGGCTCAGAAGCTGGGGCTGTATGTGATACTCAGACCGTCCCCATATATCTGTGCTGAGTGGGAATTTGGGGGGCTTCCTTTTTGGCTGCTGAAGGATGGCGATATGAAGCTCCGTTTCAACTATCCGCCATATTTGGCGAAGATCGACCGCTATTACAAGCGCTTGTTCGAAGAATTTAACGATCTGCAAATTGATCAAGGCGGGCCCATCGTAATGATGCAGGTCGAAAATGAGTACGGCAGCTATGCTAACGATAAGCAATATATGCACTCATTGGTGGACTTGATGAGAAAGCATGGGGTAACCGTCCCCTTGGTGACTTCTGATGGTCCATGGCATGACATGCTCGATAACGGCTCTGTTCAGGATGCGGCACTGCCGACCATTAACTGTGGTTCGGATGTGAAAGAGCATTTCGTGCGACTGAAGCAATTCCACGGGGAAGACCGGCCGCTGATGGTCATGGAGTTCTGGATCGGGTGGTTCGATGCGTGGGGAGATGAGCAACATCATACTCGGGAGGCGCAGAGTGCGGCTGCAGAACTGGATGATATTTTAAAAGAGGGCAGCGTGAACATCTACATGTTCCATGGGGGAACGAATTTTGGCTTTACGAGCGGTGCCAATTATTATGACAAGCTTTCGCCGGACACGACTTCGTATGATTATGATGCCCTTCTGACGGAATGGGGTGATTTTACCCCGAAATATGAGGCCTTTAGGCAGGTAATTGCCCGCTATACCGAGGTGCCGGAGGTGCAATTCTCGACCCTGATTAACAAGAAGGCTTACGGAGAGGTTGCTGTTCAACAGAAGGTTTCCCTGTTCTCTATTGCAGACAAGCTGGCAAAGGTTGTGGAATCTCCATATCCCTTGACGATGGAGGCTCTGAATCAGCCTACCGGATATGTTCTGTATCAGACGAATTTGGGCAAACAAAGACGTATTGAGGATTTTCGCTTGATTCAATGTGCTGACCGGGCCCAAGTATTTATCAACGATAAGCTGATGTTCACTAAATATGACCAGCATATGGAGGATAAAGAGCTCTTTGATCTACCTGATCCGCAAAATGAACTGAAGGTTCTGGTCGAAAACATGGGCAGAATCAATTACTCTGTCAAGATGAATACGCAGCATAAGGGCATTAAGGGAGGGGTGATCGTCAACGGCGCCTTCCAAAGCGGCTGGCGACATTACGCATTGCCTTTGGATAATCTGGAGATGGTGGATTTCAGCAAAGAGTATGTGAGCGGAACCCCAGCCTTTTATCGCTTTGAGCTGGAAGTGGATGAGGCAGGCGATACGTTCCTGGACTTTACGGGCTGGGGCAAGGGGGTAGCCTGGATCAACGGCTTTAATCTGGGACGGTACTGGGAGATTGGCCCGCAAAGAAGATTGTATATCCCCGGACCTTTATTGAAGACGGGTGCGAATGAGGTTATTCTGTTTGAAACGGAAGGGAAGGCTGGAGACAGTATCCGCTTTGAGGATTCAGCGCAATTAGGATGAAGCACATTTATTTAATTGGCGGAACAATGGGAGTGGGCAAGACCGCTACCTGTCAGATTATGAAGACTAATCTGAAAAACAGTGTATTTCTGGATGGCGACTGGTGCTGGGATATGCATCCTTTTCAGGTGACAGAGGAAACAAAGCATATGGTGATGGACAATATCTGCTATATGCTGAATAACTTTATTAAGTGCTCTACCTATGAGAACATCGTGTTCTGCTGGGTGATGCATCAACAGTCCATTATTGATGAGATTATTTCGCATCTTGAAGCCGATGACTGTAAGATTCATTCCATCTCTTTAATGTGCAGTGAACAGGCATTGCGCTCCCGTCTGAGTAAGGACGTGGATGCAGGGATTCGGACGGAGGACATCATTGCCAGAAGCGTAGGACGTATTCCCCTTTACGAGGAACTGAATACACTTAAAGTAGATGTGTCGAGCACTAGTCCTTGTCAAGCAGCAGACCTGATCATTCGAAGCTGCGAATTCCATTAACTCACGGGAATAGAAATTGTAAGATCCCATCAGCCAAGCGGGTGAAAGGTTGCAGCCTGTTTGTCTGGAGGGAGGGGATTCTGTGGTAGGAGATTAGTGTAAGTTTGAAATCAATGGTGACAAGTAAAAAAGTATTCCAATTAGGAAAAATCATGAGTGGCTTCCGGGAAAATTCGGAAGCCTTTGTTGGTATGGTACAATGTATCTGAATTAGATATTAGTAGAATTACATTTATTCATAATAAAGAGGCATAAGATAGATTTCATCCGCACTATAAAGTTTAATCGGGCATTTAGAAACCAAAGCATTAAGTATCAAAACATTAAGCACCAATACATAATAGTGCGAACCCCAAGCGAACATGAAATCCCAGGGGGATTCGCACCTCGCGGCTGACGCGGGATTTCGGGATTTTGCTAACATATTTTGGTATTTCCCAAGCCTTGAAAAAGGGATTCGCACTAAAACGCTTGCAAACCCTTGCTGCACAAGGGCTGAAATCGCCCGGAGTCGCTCCTTACGCAGGAGCGTGGATTGAAATCTCGATTTGACTGTACCTAATCGCACCTTTAAGCGTCGCTCCTTACGCAGGAGCGTGGATTGAAATATTTAAATTACTCTCGATTTCTTATGTTTTCGTGGTCGCTCCTTACGCAGGAGCGTGGATTGAAATGCTCCATAGATGATTTGCTCCGGATTTATGAAGAGTCGCTCCTTACGCAGGAGCGTGGATTGAAATTATGGTTGAGACTATGAAAAAACATTTTGTCGGTGTCGCTCCTTACGCAGGAGCGTGGATTGAAATCTTCAAAGCCAGCAGGTGCTTCTAGAGCATCTTAAGTCGCTCCTTACGCAGGAGCGTGGTTGTTACGTGCACTCACAAGCTCCCACGTCGCTCCTTACGCAGGAGCGTGGATTGAAATCAGAAGGCGAATAATGAAACGCCGAAGGGATTAATGTCGCTCCTTACGCAGGAGCGTGGATTAAAATATCTGCGGTAGCTCCATTATTTTTGTAAGGGCATAAATTGAATTCTGTCTATTGTATCATTTGAGCACCAAGTAGAGGGGATCACTGTACTGGGATATAAATAAAAAAGAGTTCCTTGTCGTATAAATGGAGGGACCTAGTGCTGGGAAGGAGAGCTCCTCTTTTTGCCTTGTTGCAGAATTCTCCTTGCAGGAGCGCTATGTTATGATGGGAGAATAACTATAGACGGCTTCTAAGCTGGAGAAGAGCGAAAGGAATGAGTGTAATGAAGCATCCTTTTCATCTGAAAGCAGTATGGAATGGTGGACGTAACAGTGAAGGCTATATAGATGCAGGCGGTTTAAAAACGGTGATATCGATTCCGCAGGAGATGGGCGGTCCGGGGACAGGCACAAACCCTGACGAAATGCTGCTGGGAGCGGCGTCGACCTGTTATCTGATCACTCTGGCAGCGATGCTGGAGCGTGCAGATATTACACCCCAGGAACTGACGCTAGAGTCTGAGGCGACAGTCGATGTAACGAATAATATTTTTACGTACGAACGGATCATTCATAGACCACGAATCGTACTCAGAGAAGAGTCGACCGAAGCTGAATTTTTAAAAACAGAGCGGCTCGCACATTTGGCCGAACAGTCCTGCATGATCTCCAGAGCCGTAGCAGGGAATGTATCCATAGAAACACAGCCTAGTATTGTAAAGGAGTCGGCTAATTGTGAATAGAAAGTTAGTTTTCATAAGTTTTCTTAGTACATTTTTAGTATTATGTCTATCCATTACGGTCTTTGCGGCCACTGCCGGATACTCTTTAAGGGTAAACGGGGCTGATATTAAAGGAGAAGCTAAAGTCATTGATGGAGTAACCTATGTGCCATTACGTACAGTTATTGAAGGATTAGGCGGATCATACCACGTCATGCCTGAATCGAATACAATCAGTATTTTGAGAAGAGACATAAGCATGTACGGCGGGTTTGATGAGTCAAATCCATTACTTTACGGTTCAAAAGCATATTTTGAAATAAATGAAAATTTTGATAAATTCATTGGTTCTGTTATCATCGAAGAAACCAGCACAGGAAAGGATGCTTTGAAAGTCCTTCAGGATAAAAAAGAACCTGCTCCAAACGGTTATACCTATGTTCTTGTAAAAGTGAATCTTGAAATCTTAGCATCTGAAAAACCTGGGGCAACGCTGTCAATAAATAATTATAGATTTCTGTATATTGACCCGGTAACTCAAAAGAGAACTCCTTCTTTTATGTTCTCCCAATATTCGCCTAGCGTAGCAGAAGGAAAATCATTTAACGGCTGGGTTGGATTTATGATTCCTGAAGATCATCAATCTGGAATGATAGTTTTATCAAGTCCAAATGATCGTCAGAATGCTTTATGGATGAAATTACAGTGACATCTTGAAAAATTAATGATCCGGGTGATCTTTCTATAGTTGCAACGATTGGTAGAGTGGGAGTTCATTCAAAATAACTTGAAACCGAACAAGCCGCTTAAGATCTTATGTTGAATCCCAATTCAAGACGTAACATTTTTCCTTTTGTCCAGCTTGCTGTATTGCGAGAAAAGTGGTTCGCTGATGAGGTTCCGAACCAATGGCGCAATGGTCCTTTTGGGCACCATTTTGTACAAGATGCTACTACGTGACTGACATATGTATCTATAGCAAAAGCCCAATCATTTATGAGAGGGCTTTTCTTGTATGAAGATTGGTTATTTTCTATTTGCCAGATCCGGAACACCCAGAAAGGCTTCCTCATTCCCCACTCGAGCCTGACTCATCTCAACACACATCAACACAAAAGCCCCAACCCCATGCAGGTCGTTCTCACTGGTAGGGCGGGCGATATAGTGCGCATAGTTCCCAATGCCGGTGCCGATGCAGATTTGGCCGATCACAAGTTGGCCATGCTCATCAAAGGTCAGGGTATCAATCACACCTTGATATCCTTTCCACGCGTACTCCATATAATCAGGACTTAGAAATCCAAGTCTTACTGCTTTGGCGATGGCTTGAGCAAAAAGAGAGGTGCAAGAGTTCTCTAACCAATTATCAGCGAGATGTCCCTTGTCGACAACCTGATACCAGCGCCCGGTGGCGGGGTCCTGATATTTTACGACGGCTTTAAGCAGACTTTGCAGCATCTCAATTAAGTTGTTCCGATCCTTATGATCCACTGGGAAATGCTCCAGCATTTCAAGCAGGGCGACAGGAACCCAGCCAATCGAGCGTCCCCAGAACTCCGGGGCCAGACCCGTCTCGGGATCAGCCCATACCGCAGCTTTGGTCTCGTCCCAGCCATGATAGAGCAGGCCGGTAACGGGGTCTTTGGTGTGCTTCTCCAACAAAAGCGCTTGTGCGGCGATCATGTCAAAGAATTCGTCCTTGCCGAATGTTTTGGCATACAGAGTTGCAATCGGCCCGCCCATATATAAGCCATCCAGCCACATTTGATTCGGATAGTGATCTTTATGCCAGAACCCGCCTGAAGGATTGGTCTTCCATGACTCAAAGTGCGACACGAGTTCGTCCAGTGCCTTTTTGTATCGGTCATCCCCGGTTTGCTCAAGTAAATTAAAAAGGAGCACCCCAGGCTGTATATCATCCAGCTCCGTAGAATTGTACTTTCTGATACTGCCATCCGCCCGGATATTACTGTCGACCCAGCTCTTGATGTAATGAAAATAGGCAGGGTTTTGAGTGATTTCCCAGCACTTCTCCATCCCTGACAGAAATACGCCCTGATGATAATGAAAACGGTCGGGAGGAAGCTGCTCAGGCTTAAACTTGTTCATTAGCGCTTCACATCCCAGCTCCGCCCACTCGATTGGAGAGCGCTGCACGGTATCTGATGGGTTCAAAGACGACGTACGGTTCCCGTAATTGTTCATCTGCATCTGACCTCCTTGGAATTGAACCCATCATAGCACAGGAAAATACACATTTTTTGCGATAATCATTAGAAACCTCTTATATCTTGCGTGAATTTGAGCGGTAAATTATGATGGGGAAAAGGGTTGGAATAGAAGGCAGGCGGGATGATGGAAGAGATCAATTATGTGAATGCACAAACCACCTTCTCGGTCTCTTACCGGAAGGCGAGAAGCCATCATATGAAGATTAATCATTTACACAGCAGCTATGAATTCTTCTACTTAATGTCTGGCCAGCGAAGGTTCTTTATTAAGGACCGGACCATGATTGTAGATGAAGGGCATATCATCATGATCGGTCCGAATGTGGTGCACCGGACCACGGATGCGCACACATCAGAATATGAGAGACTGGTAGTCAACATCCACAGTGAGGAATTGGCTTGGGCCGAAGGAGTATCCCCGGACCTCATCAATCAACTGCTTGACCATGAATATCTGATTCTAAAATGCCCTCCGCAAACGGCGATGCTGATTGAGGAGCTGTCACGCAGCATCATTAAGGAAATTCGGGAACGTAATCATGGATTTGAGCTGTATGCTCAAACTCTTGTTTTCCAGATGCTCATCCTTTGCAGCAGACATCTGTTGAACAGCAGCGTAGATTCCACGGAAGTCCAAAATCCGGCGGCATATGAGCGAATATTTGAAGTAGTCAGGTTTATGAACAGCCATTACATGCAGGACATGTCACTCTCCTTGGTGGCGGAGAAATTTTATATCAGTCCCTATTATTTGAGCCGCTTCTTTAAAGAAGCGACAGGCTTTACTTTTATAGAATATTTGAACCATGTGCGAGTGAAGGAAGCGAAGCAGTTGCTCGAAAGCTCCTCCATGAAGGTGAATCTGATCGCTAGAAAAGTCGGTTTTGGCAGTATCACTCACTTTGGACGGGTATTTAAGCAGGTAACAGGACAGGCGCCGCTGTATTATCGGAAGAAGGGATGATGGGACTCCCGATAAGCTCTGGGCGTCAGTCCGGTCAGTCTTTTAAACATTTTCCCGAAGTGAGAAAAGTTATCGAAGCCGGCTAGCTCAGACACATGGGTAATGCTGTGGTCCGTGTCACGAAGCAGTCGCTCGGCTTCCTTTATGCGGGTGAGGTTCACGTATTCGGCGAAGCCAAAACCAGTGACCTGCTTGAACATTCTGCTCAAGTAGCTCTTACTGATGAAAAAACGGCGAGATAGCTCCTCCAGCTTAAGCGGTTCTCCAAAGTGAAGATTGATATATCGCACGATGTCGGAAATTTTGCGCTGAACCGAGGAGGATTCCTGCTTCGGCAGCGACTCTCGCTTCAGGAGGCTGCGTGCCGTATACAGCAATAATTCATCTGCTATTTGAGAAATGCGTAAGCGATATCCGGGGTGCTGCTCATTCAATTCTGTGAGCAGGGTATGAAACAGGGCTTCGACCTGAAGCTGCTCCTGAAGGTTAAGTCTCAACAGCGGAAATTCCTGTAGAAAAGGGGATAGAAGCAGGTCTCTTTCCGCTGCAGGCAGAACGTCGAAATAGGACGGTGCGAAGTAAAGTACGATTCGTTCATGGTTTGGCGTTCCTGAGTCGGAGGTCTTGTGAACGGCATTTGACTCAATCAATACAAGATCGCCTGACTGTACCTGGTAGACATCATCTTTGATAAAATAGTTACGCTGTCCGTTGAATAAATAGTAGAGCTCATATTCTCTGTGGTAATGATCTGTTGCCATGGAATAATGGCCCCTTCTTCGATCAAATTCCAGATAGAAGGGGTCGTTTTTATGTCCAAATCGAAGAATGTCAGGAAAATGAGAAGGTTTCATGAAAGCACTCCTTAATTGAGCGGTTACTTCCTTTATCATATGACAATAAAAGCGGGTTATCAAAGAAAAACAGCTTTAAAAGCGGAGAAAACCATCCTTTATTGTGTTAACTTACGAATGAAGGAATAAACTCAAAAGGAGCTGTAACATGAACAAGAAAAAGTATGTGCTTGTTGGAACCGGAGGCCGTGCGGAGTTTTTTTATTCTGCCATTGCCAAGCAATTCAGTGAGACCTCTGAGCTTGTTGCCTTTTGTGATATCAACCAGACACGGATGGACTATGCGAACCAGCTTCTGGAAGAAAAGTATGGCTATTCGAAAGTGAGGACTTACCCTCCAGGACAGTTCGAGCAGATGCTCGAATCTGAGAAACCGGATGCCGTCATCGTGACCAGTGTGGATCGCACGCATCATATCTATATCATCCGGGCGCTGGAGCTTGGCTGTGATGTCATTACGGAAAAGCCGATGACTGTAGATGAAGACAAATGCCAGGACATCCTTGATGCGGTTAAGCGAACGGGCCGCCAGGTAAGAGTCGCCTTTAATTATCGCTATGCGCCGCATCATACCAAAGCCCGCGAGCTCATCATGGATGGGGTGATCGGGGATGTGCATTCGATCCACTTTGAATGGCTGCTCAATACGATGCATGGTGCGGATTACTTCCGCCGCTGGCACCGGGATAAACGGAATAGCGGAGGATTGCTTGTTCATAAATCGACGCATCATTTCGATCTGGTCAACTTCTGGATCGGCTCGCAGCCGGAAGAGGTGTTTGCCTTTGGGGATTTGCTGTTCTATGGCAGGGAGAACGCTGAGCAGCGGGGAGCAACCAGCTTCTACGAGCGGGCAACTGGCAATCCGAATGCCAAGGATGATCCTTTTGCCTTGCATTTAGATGAGAATCCGCACTTGAAGGCGATGTATCTGGAGGCCGAGCATGAGGACGGCTATCGGCGCGACCAAAGCGTATTCGGGGATGGGATCAGCATTGAAGACACCTTGGGCGTCATTGTTCGATACAAGAATAAAGCGATTTTGACGTATTCCTTGAATGCCTATATGCCTTGGGAAGGCTACCGTATTGCCTTTAATGGCAGCAAGGGAAGAATGGAAATGACGATTGTGGAGCAATCGTACGTCAACTCCGGGGGAGATAAAGCGCTGGAGGGGGCGCTGATGAATAAGCGAATTCTAGTCTATCCGATGTGGAAGCCGCCTTATGAGGTAGAGGTTGAAGAAGGGGAAGGGGGCCATGGCGGAGGAGATCCGATTTTACTTCAAGATATGTTCGGTACCCCGGTCAATGATCGGTTCAATCGAGCTGCTAACCATGTGGATGGAGCAAGATCCATCCTTACCGGGATTGCTGCCAATCGTTCGATTCGAACAGGTCAGGCAGTCAAGGTGGATGATCTGGTCAAGTTTTAATCCATTCTTACTAACGATAATAGAAGATATCCCCTTCATCACCGCCTGTGACATTTCTCCGGGCGGTTTTTTGTGTAAAAAAATGGTTGATAAAGCACGTGGAGCGAAATATATTTAAATTAACTTGAAACAGTTCATATAAATTAAAATGAAAGCGATTACGAATAGGGAAAGAGGGGCAAGGAGCAATGAAACGAATTCCGATGCTGCTTCAGCTGGCACTTATTCTGTTCTGCGTCATGGCGATTCCGTTGTCTATTCTGACCTGGTACAGCGGAGCCCAGATCCTGCGGAATTCCGAGCTTGAGATTGCGGAATCCGCACTCGCTGGACTGAATGCGAACCGGAAGCTGAATGAGAATGCGCTGAACAATCTGGCACAGGATGCCGTAAGGCTGTCTTCGACCCATATTTATGACCGGATCCGCAATTTCGAGACCTATGCCGAGCTTGGAGAGAATTATGGCAACATGAGCAGCGCCCTTACGGTGCTAAACGAATTGGTGAACCTGAACCACAGAGTCGATGGCGTGTACTCTACCTATTTTTATCTGGAGGGAGCGAACTACGTCATTTCCACGGACAAAGGGATTACGACGCTGGACAGATATGAGTCGATCGATTGGATCGAGCGGGCGCTGATCGGAAGGGTAGGGATCGGAGGGATTTGGGTTCCCCGGGAATTAAGCTCGGGGACGAGTGTCATTTCGTATGTGCTGCCATTGAATCGCCTATCGACCACGACACGGGGCATGATCGTTGTCAATTTGCGGGAAAGCCAGATTGAGAGCTACCTGCGATCGTCGGAGCCTGGCGAGCACGGATTTGTGCTTATGAGGCGGGATGGCACCATCATTTCGCATGATGATAAAAGCCTATTGCTCACCAATGGGCGAGAGCTGCCATTTGTCGGAGAAATATTGGATCAAGGGATCAAGCAGGGGTACGCATTTCATGAGCTGGATGACAAGCGGCTGTTGTACACCTGGTCCTTTTCAGAGCGGTACCGATGGTGGAATGTGAGTATTCTATCGATGGATGAGTTAATGACCCAGACTCGTGCGATGCAGCGCAGCATCCTTCTGTTGACCGTCGTTATTTTCTTCGTCGGGACCTTGCTGTCCGTCCTTCTAGCCACCTGGCTGTCCAAGCCGGTGCGCAGGCTGGTTCACAGTGTTCGCGCACGCGGCAATCTTGGGATATCGGGGCGAAATGAGCTTGCGTTCCTCGATGCGGCATTCCGGCGGATGCAGGAGGAGGAGGAAGGCCTTCATCTGCTGCTTCGCCAGCGTGAACGGGATACACGCAGTCTGGCCATTCATAACCTGCTGAAGGGCGAGGTTTCGGAGCAGGCTGAGAGTATGTTCCCTGAGCCCTATTGCCTGATCACCATCGTCTCGATTGACCAATACCGGAATTATGTGCGCCAGGCCAATTCGGAAACCCGGAGCTATCACCGGTATCTTTTCAACGCCCAATGCGAGGACTTATTTCCGGAAGATATCCATGCTTATAGCGTTTATCAGGGCGAGGGCTATTTTGCGATGGTGATTAATTATGGAGAGGGGGAAGCCGGCCGGAATTGCGAAGGCATTCACGGCGCTCTTGCAGCAGTGAGGACCACGGCAGAGGATATTTTCGGTCATACGGTGACGATCGGAGTAAGCAGTCCGGCTGCCTTGAACGGGAATATTCCTGACCGGGCGGCTGAGGCTATGGAGATGATCAAGTACAGGATGATTGAAGGAGGCCGGGGAATTATTTTCTGGAGAGGGGCAGCAGACAACGGCAGCAGGAAATATGTCTACCCGTCGCTCAGTGAAAGAAGGATTCTCAATTTTCTGAACACCGGTGATCTGGACAGCATCCATAAAGAGCTGAGTATGATCCGGCAGGAAATTCTTTCGGCCGAATATATCTCTTACGATAATATCATGTTCATCTATAACCAGCTGCTCAGTGTCACGATCAAGCATCTCAGAGAAAACAACATCAGCACGGAACGGATATTCGCGGGCCGGGGAAATGTTTATTCCGCCATTGCTTCCTTAGATACGCTTGACGAGCTTGAGGAATACATGCGCGGCTTCTTCGGCGAGATCATCCAGTACCTCACACGGAATCAGGGTGAAGCGGGGCATGGCGAGCGAATTGTCCGCTACCTGGAACAGCATTATTGCGAGGAAATCGTGTTCGAAAATATGGCCAAGGAAATCGGCATCAGTTATTCCTATATGCGGAGAATCGTATATGAGCTCACGGGGAAAAGCCTGATCGATTACATCAATCAATTGCGAATTGAAAAAGCAAAACAGCTCTTGCTGGAAACCTCGCTTACCATCGCCCAGATTGCTTCCGAAGTAGGGTACTACAATGTGCAGAGCTTCAACCGGTTTTTCCGTAAATATGAGGGCATGGCGCCAAGCAGCTACAGATCTGCCAAGACAAACACTTCGTGAATGAGATGAAGGAGCAGGCAGGAGGTTAGTCATAATAGTTAATTTTGCTTAGAACCTTCAATATTGATTATTTTCACCTGTAAAATTCCCATGACATCAAGCAGCAATCAAAAATGACAAATAGAATCAAAACTCATGATTTACCGGTGCGAAGACGGAGCGTAAGATGAGACACAGCCTCCCCTATGGTCTCCACACTGGCTCGGGCGGGGCGAGGAATGACCAAGCGTTAGGAGGTGAGATTCTGAAAATTGAAAGCGCTTCAAAGACTGAAAGTCCTCTGCATACTAGAGGGACGCTAGGGAAGAGCTTCGCTTTTTATCTTCGCCGGGACCTTCAACTTTACCTGATGCTTCTGATCCCGATCGCTTTTGTGCTTGTATTCAAATACGCACCGATGTCCGGCCTTGTGCTGGCGTTTAAGAATTACAAAATCGCCCATGGCGTCTGGGGGAGCGAATGGGTTGGATTCGAGGTGTTCAGGGAGCTGTTCGCCAAGCATGATTTCGGACGCGCTGTCCGCAATACCTTGCTGCTGAACTGCCTTGATCTTGTCTTCAGCTTCACGATGCCGATCGTGCTTGCCCTATTGCTTAATGAAGTAAGAAGCATCCGATTCAAGCGGATTAACCAGACCCTGCTCTATTTGCCGCATTTTCTGTCCTGGATTATTATCGGTGCAATCGCCTATCAACTGCTGAGCGAGGGCAACGGCGTGGTCAATAATGTGATCGCGATGATGGGCGGAAACCGGGTTCCGTTTCTGCAGGAGGATGTCAACTGGCTGATCAGTTATCTGGCGATTGGCGTCTGGCAGAGTATGGGCTGGGGGACGATTATTTATCTTGCGGCGATCAGCGGGATCAACCCGGAGCTGTACGAGGCGGCAACCGTGGACGGCGCAGGCCGCTGGCGGAAGGTATGGAACGTGTCTCTGCCGTCGATTCGCACCACCATCGTGACTTTGTTAATCATGAACCTGGGACGGGTCATGGAGGGCTCGTTCGAACGGATCTATGCACTGCAGAATAAAGCCACAACAGAGTTTACGACGACCATTCCCGTGCTGGTATACCGCTGGGGGATCGAGGGCGGGAACTTCAGCCGGGCAACGGCGCTCGGCTTGTTCCAATCCATGATCGGAATCATGCTGGTGCTGCTGGCGGATCGTATCGCCAAGAAGCTAGGAGAAGACGGACTATTATGAGAGGTAGTTTAAAAATTCATCTTTTGATCACGAAGTATTTCAAGAGGTTGGTTCAACATCGAATCTTGCGTTCATCCTTGAAGTCCAAGCGGATGCTTACGAGGCATGCTTCCTTTGGAAGCATTTCGCTCTTGTAGGTTTTGTCTACACTCCGTTCCTCCTTCTTCGGATTCTCACAACCTTCTCGGTGCTGAGAAGCTGATTTTTTAAACATGCATTGTAATAAACGAACTGATTTTGATTACAGCCCTTAAATTGAAAGTTCAAAAAGTTGGGTTTACAGGACCAAGAAGGTTGGATGAAGCTAGGGACTGAGTAGCGGAGCGTAGACAGATCTACGTGAGCAACGGAAGGCCCGGCTGAATTCAAGATTCGATGTCGAATGTACTCCTGGAACAGCTTCGTCTTGGGAAGCTGACTTTTTGAACAACCTATCTAAAGAAAGGAGGCGGGTTCTTGAAGTCTTCGGGCAATATACTCACCGTGCATCGCAACAGACGCTTTGACGCCTGGGATGTGCTGATTCATCTCACGCTGATCATCGCCTCGCTTGTTTGCTTGCTGCCGTTCCTCCATGTCGCCGCCAAATCGCTTAGCTCTGACGCTTTTGTCATCGCGAACAAGGTGGTTCTGCTGCCGCGCGGCTTCACATTTGAAGCTTACGGCAAGATTTTTGCCGATGCCAGTATCCTTCGTTCCCTCTATGTATCCGTGATTGTGACGGTTGCATTCACCATACTCGGCATGATCATCACCGTCTGCGCGGCCTATCCTTTATCACGCAAGCAGCTTAAGGGGCGCACCGCATTGACCATGATCTTCATGATTACCTTGTACTTCAGCGGCGGCATTATTCCCGAATACATGCTGATGAATCAACTCGGCATGCTCGATACCTTGTGGGCGCTTATTCTGCCGCAGGCGTTCAGCGCGTTCAATTTCCTGATCATGAAGACCTCTATTTCAAGCAGTATTCCGGCAAGCCTGGAGGAATCGGCGAGAATTGATGGCGCAGGCCATTTCCGCATCCTGTGGAGCATCGTCCTGCCGCTCTCCAAGCCGATTATTGCGACTTTATCGCTCTTTTATGCGGTTGGCCGCTGGAACGCGTATCAGGACGCTTTATTCTACATTAAGCAAGCGGTGGATCTTCGGCCGCTGCAGCTCAAATTGTATTATCTGGTCATTCAGGCCAGCGAAAGCTTCCAGCTGGAGGCGACACAGGTTCAGCTTAGTAATCCTGAGGTTCTAAAGGCATCGTGTGTCGTGTTTGCGACGCTTCCGATCCTTTGTATCTATCCGTTTATCCAGAAGTATTTCGTTCAAGGCGTTTTACTGGGTGCGGTCAAGGAATAACCGGAGCAAGATCATTTGAAAAAACGGGGGGAAAACGATGAGCAAAAGTAGAATTTTCTCGATCGTCATGGCTTTGTTCGTAGCAATCAGTGTTCTGTCGGCATGTACAGGGAATAACAACTCCAGCTCCAATTCCGATAACGGCTCTAAAAATTCGAATACGCCGAGCACCAACTCTGCTAACGCGTCGGGAGATTATGAAGATTACTCGGGAGGATTTCCCGAGAAGGTCACGCTGGAAATCCCGGTCTACGAGCGCGCGTTCGAAGGCTGGAATGTCACGGACAACTACTATACCCGATGGGTTCAGCAGGAATTCGGAGATAAGTACAACATCGATGTTAAATATGTTCCGATTACCCGCACGAGCGAGGTTACGGACTATGAGCAATTGCTTGCTTCGCACAAGGCACCGGACATTATTTTTCACTATGACATGCCGCAAGCACTGGCCTATTACGGGGAAGAAGTGATGCAAGAGCTTGATTATGACGAAATTGCTTACTATGCTCCGACTTACTGGAAAAATATGAATTCAACCATAGAGAAATACGGTAGTGTGGACGGAAACAAAGTCTTCTTCTTTGCTAATCGTCCTTCTGCGGACAACTTCACGACACTCGTTCGGAAGGACTGGGTAGAGCAAGCCGGGATGAAGGTCGAGGACCTGACGTCTTTGGAGAAATATAACGAGATGCTGGCAAAGTGGAAGGAAGCAGGTCTCGGGGTTGGCGGCGGCAGCTTGCTGCAAAACAACTATAATTTCAACTATGCATTCCGGGATTGGCCGATCGATGGAAAAGAACGGGCGCTGTATTCTGACCTTAGCGTGGCTGACCTGACGTCTCCGGCAACGGAACGTTATCTTCGTAATCTGAATTATCAGTACAACAACGGAATAATCGATAAGGAATTTTATCTGCGCAATGATGAGGCAAAGACAAAAGCGGAGTTCGTAGCCGGAAAGACCGGAACGTTCGCCTTCTATCTCACCAGCAATACGGACGTGATATCCGCTACGCTCGTTAACAATCCGGATGCCGAATTCGCGGTGCTGCCTCCGACGGCGAGCGTTCCGGAAGGCCTCCAGCCTCAGGGACGCGCCTACTGGCCCTTTGGCTTCATTATGGGCATTAATTACGAATCCTCGGCCGAGGAACGAAGGGCTGTATGGATGTATCTCGAATGGATGAGCCAGCCGGACAATCTTTTCTTCCTGCAAAATGGTGTTGAAGGCCAGAATTACACGCTCGACAGCGATGGCATCGCTGTGAAGGTAGCCGATTTTGCGGGTGAATCGAAGCTGTCCAATAACAACAACAAGGATTATTGGGGACTTGTCACGGAGATGGCTGAATACGCCAGCCCGGAATTGACGCGAAAATCGTATATCCGCAACTGGGCGCCCCCAGGGTATGAATATCTGGCCGAAGATATGCTGCGGTACTATGATGAGACGGCAGAATACCGCACGCCGGACGCCTTGTTCACTATCGTTCTTGAGAAAGTCAACGAATACAAGGCCGACCTGAACTCGCTGTTCCAGGAGCTGTATGTCAAGTGCGTTCTGTCTCCGGAAGGGGAGTTCGATGTAACATACGAAGCGGCTAAGAAGACTTACCTTAACGCGGGTTACCAGGAGATTCTTGATGAGAAGCAGAAAGCGATCGACGAGGGACAGTACAACTAATCCGGGAGGGTGAATAGGTTGAAGCTAACAGCGGTTCCGTCCGACTTGAGACCAATCGCCGGACGCGTGGTGGACTATATCTTCGGAATGGATTTGACCTGGGACTGGCCGGGAGGGGTTGCTTTTTACGGAGTCAGCTCGATCTTCGAAGCTACCGGGGAACAGGCTTATCTCGAACGGATGGTGGCATGGTGTGATGAGTATATTGAGGCGGGGCTTCCAATATGGAACGTGAACACCTGCGCGATGGGACATATGCTGCTTACCTTGTATGAACATACGCAAGACCAGAAGTATCTCGATCTGATTTTAAGCAAGATCGATTACATCCAGAACAAGGCGCCTCGATTCGGAGAACGGGTGCTTCAGCATACGGTCTCCGCCAAGAATGATTTTCCGGAGCAGTGCTGGGCCGACACGCTGTTTATGGCCGCCTACTTCATGCTGCGCACCGGCGTGATGCTGGGAGAGAAGCCGCTGATTGAAGATGCTCTGCACCAATTTTATTGGCATATCCATTATTTGCAGGACGAGGACTCCGGGCTTTGGTACCATGGCTACAACAATATCAGGCAAGATCATATGTCCGGGATTTACTGGGCGCGAGCCAATGCTTGGGCAGCCTATACGATGTCCCGGGCGGCAAGGGTGGTGCCGGAAGGCTATCTCTATCCGCCGATGATGCATATATGGAGTTCCTTGCGGGATCAACTCGCTGCTATTAAAAAACTGCAGAAGGATAATGGCCTTTGGGGAACCGTTCTTAATGTTCCGGAGGCCTACGGTGAAGTGTCAGCGACGGCAGGAATAGCGGCGGCTATGCTCATGCAGGGCAATCCCCTCCATGCGAAATATGTGCAGAAAGCCCTGGATGGCGTGCTGAGTAATATTGCAGCGAATGGCCGCGTGCTTAATGTCTCCGGAGGAACCGCTGTGATGAACGATGTTGAGGACTATCTTGCGGTGGACCGAAAATGGGCCCAAGGCTGGGGACAGGGCCTTACATTAGTGCTGCTGGCGGCGGCAATTCAAATTGGCGAATGATTGACGAAGGATACTCGATACTTGCTGCTTATATAGGTTGAACTATAAAGCTACGTCGAAAGGGCATAAGTGTGGAGTGTGCTGTAGAAGCGTAAGCGTTCGCCTTTGTGAATGGATTTCTACTCTATACTAGTTCAATCAGAGAAATCCGTGAACAACAGCGATCGTAAGAACACTTCACACGTTGCCCACAGACGTAACATTCAGTAGTTCAATTTTTTGAGCGAGAGGAGGTGGGAGGATGATACGAAAAGCTTCGCTGATGAAGGTCTATGAGGATTGTCATGATGAATATCATAAGCGTCATCATGAGCTTTGGCCTGAGATGAAAGAGATGCTGCTCGCTCACGGGGTCATTAGTTATTCGATTTTCTTGGATGAACCTACAAGCACGTTGTTTGCCTATTTAGAGCTTGAGGACGAAGCTCTCTGGAACCAGGCTGCCGATACGATGATTTGCAGAAAGTGGTGGGATAGCATGAAGGATATTATGGAGACGCATGCTGACCACCGTCCTGTAAGCCGTGATTTGAAAGAGGTGTTCTTTCTGGAGAGGGAGCCTGATTCTTTTACTGTATAAGTTGAACTAAAGAACGGCACAGAAAAGGCATAAATGTAAAGTGTCCTATAGTATAAGCTTTCTGAAGGAAAGCTACCTCGGGAGCATAGGCTCGATAGCGTTCGCCTTTGAGAGCGGATTGCTTCCTTTACATGGCCAATTCAATCCAAGAAATCCGCGAACAACAGCGATCGTAAGAACACTTTACACGTTGCCTCCTGTGTATAATCATTAGCTCAACTTTTATATAGAATTTAAGTCGGACGGCTGCTCATCCGAGCGGCCTGCGCTTGGGAAGAAGCGTACAGATCGGTGATTAACCGCATAGTTTTGATCCCTTCCTCAGCGTGAATCGGAAAGCGCGTCCCGCTGCGGACATGGTCGTAGAAATCTTCGATCAATAGCTGATGACTAATGCCCCAATAGGATTTGCCCGTAACCAGCCCTTGCTCATCCAAGGTGGCAGGAGGCTCGCATAGCAGCGTCGTAGAGCTACCCTGAACGAGATATAGACAGTCCTCACGCAACTGAAGCACCCCCTGCTCGAATACAAGCTCCAGCTCGACCGGGGAATTGGAGACATAGGCGTTCGTAGCATAAAATAATGCCCGTGCTCCGTTGGCAAACCGGATATGGGCATGCGCCGTATCCTCGACTTCAATCGTATCGCCCAGGGTATCGGTGCTTGCGCTGCCTTCGATGGAAGCTACCTCGCCGCCGAACCATTGGAGCAGGTCGAGGGTATGAATCGCCTGGTTAATCAGCACACCGCCGCCCTCGGTCGCCCAACGTCCGCGCCAAGGGCTGGAGGTGTAGTAGGCCGGCTCGCGATTCCAGGTGATGATTCCTTTAAGGCCAAGCAGACGCCCCAGGGTTCCCTTGTCGATCATTTCCCGTATGGTCCGGGATGAGGCATTATAACGGTTTTGAAAGGTAATCCCCAGCTGAGCCGAGCTCTGGCTGGCCTCCCGAAGCAAAGCCTCGGCAGCGTGGAGATGATGAGCCATCGGCTTTTCCGTAAGAACATGCTTGCCGGAACGGAGCAAATCGATCGCCATTTCGGCATGGAGATGATGGGGCGTGCATAGATGCACAACCTGAATATCCTCCCGGTTCAACAGCGCTTGAAAATCGCATGCTGCCTCACAATGATATTTCTCAGCGGCCTGTACGGCTCTGACCGGATCACTGTCAACGATCAGCTTCAGATGCGCTCCGTTCAATTTGGCTATACTTTCGGCATGAACGGTGGATATCGCACCAGCGCCGACAATGGCCGTACTGATCTGATCTCTCATGTTGCATCCTTCCTGTCTATAGAGAGGTGGTGAGATGAAGCGCCTGGTTCTGTGCCTTCAGACAAAGCTCTGCAGCTTTGAAGGCATGCTCCTGGGTCATCGCATGCTCGGTACGGTGGATGCAATCCAGGATCAGCTCTCCGAAATAAGGAAATCCGATCTGCCCGCGAACGGAGAAATGCTGTTCGCCATCCTTGTTGACCAGATAGACATGATCCCCCTGCCGATCCCGGGCAATGTCGGTATATTTTCGCAGCTCGATGTAGCCCTCGGTTCCCATAATGAATGTCCGGCCGTCTCCCCAGGTGCTTAATCCGTCCGGCGTAAACCAGTCCACCCGGAAGTACTGGGTCGCTCCGTTATCCCCGACGAGTGTCGCGTCACCGTAATCCTCCAGCTCGGGGTATTCCGCATGGTTATAGTTGGCAACTTTGCTGTGCACGACCTCGGCATCCTTGCACCCGGAGTAGAACAGGAATTGCTCGATCTGATGGCTCCCGATGTCGCAAAGAATACCGCCGTACTTCTCCTTTTCAAAGAACCAGGATGGTCTGGAAGGGGCGTTCAACCGGTGCGGCCCAAATCCGGTAATCTGCAGCACTCGTCCGATGGCGCCTTGCTGAATCAACTGTCCGGCGTAAACCGCAGATTCCACATGCAGGCGTTCGCTATAGTATACGGCATATTTTCGTCCGGTCTCTTGAACCTTCTGGCGGGCAGCTTCCAATTGCTCCAGGCTGGTAAACGGCGCCTTGTCCGTAAAGTAATCCTTCCCGGCATCCATTACCCGAAGCCCTAACGGACCTCGTTCAGATGGAATCGCAGCGGAGGCAACAAGCCGAACCTCCGGGTCCTGAAGGATTTGTTCCAGATTGGCGGCAGGGGCCGCTTGCGGATAGGATTTCAGAAATGCCTGTACTTTGGCCGGATCCGGGTCATAGACCCATTTCAAGGTCGCTCCAGCCTCGATCAATCCGCCGGTCATGCCATAAATATGTCCGTGATCCAGGGCTGCAGCGGCAAATATGAATTCGCCCGGCTGTACGACTTGATTGGGCTTGCCTTTTGGCGCGTAGTTCATTCCGTCGCTGGTCTGAAAAGATTTAACTTGTTCGTTAGCTTCCGATGGCATAGATAAGCAGCCTCCTTATAGTGCGTGTTCAAAAAGTCAGGTTTTCAGCACCGAGAAGGTTGTGAGAACCCGAAGAAGGAGTAACGGAGTGTAGGGAGCCCCACATGAGTACCGGACTTCTAGGGTGAACGCAAGATTCGACGCCGAATCAACCCCTTGGAATACTTTGTGATCAAAGATGACTTTTTGAACAACCTCTTAAATTCGCTCGTGAATAAATTCGGCAAACTGCCGAAGCATAGCTCTGGAATTCCATGTACCGCTGAAATCCTCGATGCCGAGATATCCGTCGTAGTGAACGGACTTCAAATCCGCCAGCAGCCGGCCGAAATCGACGACCCCGTTATGCAGGGAGGCCCATTCACAGCGCCATTCGGCCGTTCCGTTCTTGTGCTTGCCGGTTTCAATCCAGGCGGCGTTCTTGATATGAACATGCGCCAGATAAGGACCAAGCAGCTCCAGTCCCATCTTGAACTGCTCGTAGCCCTCATATACCATGTTTCCAGGGTCGAACAAGACGCCGATCAGGTCGGGATCGCAATGGCTGACAAGCCGATGGGCCAGGCCGGCACTGGGTGCGATGGTGAAATGATGCGTCTCCACGACCCCTTTAACGCCGTATTGCTTGGCAAGCCGCTCGGCTTCCTTCAGGTAGCGGACCGTCTTGTCATACAGCTCGGGATAAGGCGTCCCGTCGCCATATCCGGCGGCTCCGACGCGAATCATCTTCGCGCCCAGCAGACGAGCAGCATGGAAAGCCTGTTCTGTCTCCTCCAGACCGAGGTGATTCAAGTAGGGAGTAACGCTAACCATATCCAGCCCTGCGGCTTCGGTAATCTGCTTGAAGCGCAGCAGCTCATTGTCCGGGAGAGACGGATCAATCGAGCATAGGTTGTTGCGCCAGTAGGAGGGCGCTTCTCCGGCTGCATCGGCTGGAATCTCCTTGTATCGCCATTCCACGCCATGGAGTCCTGCTTCCCGGGCCGCTTGGACCAATTCCTCCGGTGTGAGATCCGGTGTTGCTACGGTAAATACGGACAATTTCATCGCTGATTGAGCCTCCTTGAAATCAATTGGATATCAGAGCTAATGCGTGCCCGAAACGTCGAGTGTTTTGCCGTCTCCGCTTGCTTTTCGGAAGGTTGAAGCTTCGATCTTCTCTTGCAGCTTGGCGTGGTACAAATCCTCATCGAGCGGCAGCTCCACCCAATCCTCGGTCCAGGACGACAAATGCATGGCATTAGACAGCGTCAATCCGTGAATACCGTCCTTTCCCGGAGCCAGCAACGGCTCGCCGTGAAGGATGGCGTTCGTGAAATTCCGCAAAATTCCTTTATGCTGCGAACCTTCACCTTCATGGATCGGAATATCGCATTTCCAGCATTCGGGCTGGCCGAAGCCGCCGGTGAATTCCGCGTTGAACTGAGGCTCGGGCACCCGCAGCCTCCAGAAGGTCAGCTTGCCGTCCTCGACGACGATTTTTCCGTTATCCCCGGTCAGCTCATAGCGATTCGTTCCGGGTGCTTCTCCGGTTGTAGTCACGAACAGGCCAGTGGCGCCGTTGCTATATTCAACATAAGCGGTGACATCGTCCTCGACCTCGATGTTCCGGTATTTCCCGAAGTGGCAAAACGCACGAACCCGGGCCGGCATCATTCCGGTCGTCCACTGCCATAGGTCAAGCTGATGCGGATCCTGATTGAGCAGCACGCCGCCGCCTTCTCCGGCCCAAGTGGCGCGCCAGCCGCCGGAATCGTAGTAGCTCTGCGACCGGTACCAGTTCGTAATAATCCAGTTCGTCCGGCGAATCTCGCCAAGCTCCCCGGATAATACCAGCTCGCGCAGCTTGGCATAGAGCGGGTTGGTTCGCTGGTTGTACATGATACCGAACAGCTTGTCTGAAGCTTCAGCCGCAAGGTTCATCTCACGGACTGCCTTGGTGTATACGCCGGACGGCTTTTCAATCAACACATGGTAACCGCTCTCAAAAGCTTGTACCGCAAGGGAGGGATGGTCATAGTGAGGCGTTGCAATCAAGACGGCATCCATAGCGCGAGACTCAAAGAAATCTTTGGGATTCCCGAATATAAGCACTTGGCTAGGGAGGTGCTCCTTTGCCCAATCCAGACGCTTGGGGTTTGTATCGCATACAGCAGTCAGTTCCGCGCCCTGAATATCGTGAATCAGGCTTAACGCATGGGAAGAGCCCATATTACCGATGCCGATAATGCCAAACCGTACTTTGTTCATATCGCTACCTGCCTTTCTTTATTCCCCATATTTATCGCTCTTAGCTTAGCTTGAATATTGAAGAAAGAGAATGACAAAGATTAAGCGTATTTTGCATAAAATTAAGGTGAATATGTTAAATTTCTCTCTCCCGGTGTTACAATCAGAAGAGAAGAGAAATCCACGGAGAGGATTGGGAAAGATGATGAATGAAATGGAGCTTCTGGCCGGGAGAATGCCAGAAAGCTTGACCGTAACGGTAACGCACGCCCAATTGAAAACCGGCTATCCCGGCTGGAACCGGACGGAGCTGGCTCCGAGCTTTAATCGGCTGTATTTCATTCCTCAAGGGGAAGGCTCTGTCATTATTAATGGCGAGACCTATTACCCGGAGCCCAATCAGTTAATGATCATGCCTGCGGGCTCCAGTCAAACGACCTTTACGAATCCGGACAATCCGTATTCAAGATATTTTTGCCATTTCGATGCCCAGGTGGGAGGCTGGCCGCTGTTTCATGCGGGGAGCAAGCTCTATATCTGCAGTGTACGTAACCCGGAGCAGGTCCGTCTGACGTTTGAGGAGATGATCCGCCAATTTCAAAGCGGCGGCCCATTCGCCGGGCTGCGGATGCAGGCCTGTCTGCTTAACCTGCTTGCCTGCTGTCTGGAGGAGGGAGGATATCACGATTATTTGAAGGATTACATGCAGGTGACGGAAAGAAACAAGCTGGGAAAAGTGCTGGCGTATATTCAGGAGCATCTCTGCGAGCCGATCGAGATCGAGGTGCTGGCCCACCTCGTCCATTTGCATCCGAACTATTTTATTCCTTATTTCAAAAAAATTATGGGCGTTACCCCTATGCATTACGTGCAGCAAAAGCGGATGGAGGAGGCCAAGCGGCTGTTGACCTTTACAGATACAAGCATTGCGGATATTGCCGAGCAACTGGGCATGCAGCTGGCGCATTTCTCCCGCCAATTCAAGAGTCACGCGGGAATATCGCCAACCTCTTATCGGGCTTGTACGCGGTAAGCCGCAACTCCGCAGCATCACTGGGCTCATCCGGATTCTTTATATTTTCCCGGTGTAACTCCCTCATACTTTTTAAAGCTGCGTATCAGCGCATTGCTGTTCAAATACCCGACTTTGACAGCCGCGTCGGAGATATTGAGCTTTTCGTCTTTTAATAACACTTTTGCTTTCTCCAGCCTCACCTTATTAATGTAATCGGGCAGGGTTTCTCCGGTTTGTTCTTTGAAGAGCTTTGACATATAGCTTGGGGTAATCCCAAGATGATCTGCAATCATCGCTACATTTAACGTAACCTCTCCGTAGTGGTTGTTAACAAACTGGATGATATTCCTGCTCATTTCATAGAAACGATTGCCTATCTTTGATTGTATGCGCTTACATACCGACAATAGTGTGTTCGTAATTTCCGTCTGGAGTTCTGCTACGGTTTCACATTCAAACAACTGCTCCACCGGCTCGTCAGCAGCTATTTCTTTTACTGTCTTTACGACAGTACTTGCAAGGTCAAACATAAAATACCTCGTCATTTCAGCAGTAGGAGTGCCGTCCTTAAAGTTCGAGCGAATAATGTCATCAAGCAATTGCTTTCCTTTTTCAAACTCTCCGGATTTGATGCAATTCACTAATTTTTGCTCTTTTTCAAGAGGATAGAAGTAATCTCTGACATTATATTTCAGACTTTGGAAGCTGATGATCTTTCCGTTGCCGGCAATCAGCTTGTATTCATGGGCTTCTGCGGCTTCCTGATAGGCTTCCTGCATGCCGCGGATCCCCGTGTGCGCATCACTGATGGAAGCTGTGAGGCTCAGATCGTAATATCTTCCAAAGAAGCCCTGCAGCTCTTCTGTAATGCTTGTCAATTCCTGCACATGATCCACCGCTTCAGGAGCTTGCAGGTTCACTAGGAATACTATTTTTTCATCAATCTCTGTAACAAAGTTCTTGTATCCTGGTCCCAAGAGCTCCTCAAAAACATTGGTGATCACGAAGCTGGGAAGCTTCGACTTCGCTTCAAAATCATCTCCAATCCCTAAGGGAATTAGCTTACCCTTATCTTCTATGGATAGGAGCACCACGATAAAGTCATCGGAAATAAACTGCATGTCAAGCGCGTAAAACGCATTGTGATGCACGGAGATGTGGCCAAACGTCCCCTTTAAAAGCTTTTGCAGAAAATCTGCTCTCACTACACTGCTTTGCTGCTTAAGCTTCAGGTTTATTTTTTCCTTTTCTTGAAGCGCATCCTGAATGGCTTCATAAATAAATTGATATTCATTACTTGATCTGTCGTAAGAGCTCTTGATCTTCCCGTTTTGGACGATGCGGACAAGATTACGCACCGGATTATAGTTGCGCCAGGCAAGCAAAACCGATACGGCTCCTCCAAAAATTAAACATAGAATAATGCTTGCAATCATTAATTTTTCCGTAAACTCACTTTTTTCCATCACAATATCTCGCCTGACAATGGAAACATACTTTAGCTTGGATACATCGGATTTCGAATAGGATATAATCAACGAATTCTTTCCTTGCCCCTTCACCAGGATGTTGTCGTTGCGTTCAAGCTCATCCGCCTGCAAGATATCCGATAAAGAAAAAGAAGCTGTTGACGTGAGAATGTTGTTATCATTGTCCAGGATAAAGATACTCCCATACTGGGCTAATTGAATATTTTGGATCATTTCCGTAAATCGTTCCTGATTAAGCTGGACGACGACCGTAGCAAGCGGCTTCTCCGAATTAGTTATTGGGATTGAACGCATGTAGGCGAGCGCCTCTGAATCCTCCATGGAGTTTTTCTGATCGCTCATTGAGATATATCTGCCGCTGTATGCATGCTGCAGAGTATCTATCCATTGTTCATACCTTATATCATTCTTGACCAGAACAGGGTACATATAATTGCTCCTTGAAGCTGCCGTTGAAGAAATCACAGCATCCAAGTTTTTAAAGTACACGTAAAAATCATCTATGTAGCCATTCGTTATATTCATTCTTTTGAATTCTTTTACGATCTGAGAAACCTCATACTGTCTGCTATTCCAGTTGTTGTCCTGCGAAGTGGCCAGCAATTGAATGCCCGGATTGAAGGCAATATCGAAGCTTAACCGCTCGGCATCCTTTAGAATGTTGTCCATATTCAACTGGACTTGCTTCAGCATAGCAAGATTTGCCCTATTTGTTTCTTGTTCAATAGTCCCTACAGTGACAAGATAAACGATCCCGGTAAAAATGATGGGAATTAAAAGGATCAATATATAGGACAGGATTTGGGTAAAGATGATGCTGTTTCTAGTGCTCAAAACTCTCTTTAAGTTCATGGCTCCCCCTCATTATTATAATTGGTGAGTTCCTCAAGCAGGGATTATCGATCTTGGAGAGTCTGCGTTCCTAAATAGTATACTACAATCCTCTTTAACGGGAAGCGGACATCATCTGGTGTTGCGCCGTTTTTCTGTTTTTGATGATGATTTTCCCATATTCAATATTTACTTTTGGGATTTTGAATACGCATTCGGTCGGATGGAGATTGCTCTGCGGTTCATTGAGATACTACACTTGCCCTAGCAATTGTAATTGATGAGGAGACGGGAAGGCTTGCAGTCGGATTATAATTGCATGCAACAAAAAACATGAAGTTAAGGGGAGAAGAAATGTTGAAAAGTAATGTGCGGAAGAGTAAAAAGCTTTTGACCAAGATAGCTGCCGGTTTCCTCTTGATGGCGCTTTTTTCAACTGCGTTGACAGGATGCGGAGGAGAGGAGAAGGGGGGAGAACCAGCTGATTCGGCGAATTCCACTTCGACGCCGGCGGATACCTCGGTAACATTACCTTTTAAAGAAACGGTTACATTTCGCGTCTGGGATCCTCTGATGAGCACGGCTCTTCCTATCATGAAGAATTATGCCGAGTCGGAGCTGAATAAAGAGCTGGAGAGAAGACTGAATGTCAGGATTGAGTACATTCATCCTACAGAAGGCTCGGCGAAGGAGCAGTTTAACCTGATGCTTACCTCCGGCGACATACCGGATTTTATTGTAGGCACCTTCGGGGATTATCCGGGGGGAAGGGAAAAGGCCTTCGAGGATGGAATCCTGGTGGACATAAAGAATGAAATCCCCAAGTATGCTCCGGATCTGGCCAAAATTTATGAAGCCTATCCCGATCTGCTAATGGATGTGGAGACAGAAGAAGGAAGACAGTTCGGTGTTCCATTCCTCAAAGGCGATGAGAGTATCTACACCTTCTTTGGAGGCTTTCTGCGTAAGGATTGGTTGACAGAGCTGGAGTTGCCCGTACCGGAAACCATTGATGAATTGTATACGGTATTGAAGGCCTTTAAAGAACAGAAGGGGGCAACGGCACCCTTTACCGGAACGGTTGGAAATATTAAAGGAATGTACTTTACCGGAGCCTGGGGAATTAACCAGGATTACTTCATTGAGGATGGCAAAGTGGTATACGGAGCTATTGATCCAAGGTTTAAAGAGTACACCAAAACCATGGTGAAATGGTATAAGGAGGGTCTCCTGGACCCCGAGCTGGCTACGAATAATACCAAAACCATTGATGCTAAAATCACCGGCAATCAAGCGGGCGCAACCGTGGGGAATACCGGCTCAGGTCTGGGGAAATACCTGCCGCTGATGAAGAACAAGGACCCTGAATTTGACTTGGTCGCTATGCCGTATCCCGTCCTTAATAAGGGAGATTTCAATCCTTTTATGGCGAAGGATGGACCTACTGTTAACAATGGAGCCTGGAATATTACCAGTGCATGCGAGAATCTTCCAGAGGCGCTGGCATTCCTGAATTATGGATATACGAAGGAAGGCTCCCTGCTCTATAACTTCGGTATTGAGGGCGTAAGCTATACGCTGGAAGACGGGTACCCGAAATATACGGACCTGGTTACTAACAATCCCAACGGACAGCCCATTGCAACTATGGGGCAGTATTATACCCGTGCCTTCAAAGACGGCCCTTTCGTACAAGACAAGAGATATTTTGAGCAGTATATGGCGCTGCCTCAGCAGCAAGAGTCGTTGAAGACCTGGACCAAATATGCCAAACAGGTTACTGAAGCAAATAAGAACTACAGAGGCACCTTGACCCCGGACGAGGTTTCACAGACGACTACCAAGCAAAATGAAATTAACACGTATAAGGATGAAATGTTCCTGAAGTGGCTCATGGGAAAAGAGGACGTGGATGCGACTTGGGATAAATACGTGGAGCAAATCAAAAGGCTGGGTATTGAGGATATCATCCAGGTTAGGCAGAATGCCTATGACCGGTTCATTGAAAAATTCCCGCAGGCCTTAAATCCGCAATCGTTTAATATCAGCGACATCTTTGATAAATAGCATGATTGAAATGGGGGAGGACTTCCCCCGTTTCTTAATACAGGGAGGTTCAGATAGTGCCGGAATTAAAGATGCAGCCGCAGCATTTGATATACAAAAAGCCAAGTCTCATTCAGGCCATAAAGAAGGATTATAAAAAAAACAAATGGCTGATATTGATGGCTTTGCCCGTAGTAGCCTGGTATATCCTGTTTCACTACGTTCCTATGTATGGGGTCATCATCGCTTTTAAGCAATTTAGCCCCATAAAAGGAATCTGGGACAGCGCCTGGGTAGGATTAAGACACTTTCAAGACTTTTTTAACAGTATTTCCGCATGGAGGGTCATCCGGAATACCTTATTAATCAATTTCTATCAGCTCCTCTTTGCCTTTCCGGCTCCCATTATTCTGGCGTTATTGCTTAATGAAGTCAAAAGTAAATATTTTAAAAAGACAATTCAAACGGTTACCTACTTACCGCATTTTGTCTCTACCGTGGTGATCTGCGGGATGATTATCGATTTCTTCGCAAAAAGCGGTCTGATTAATGATATTGTTGCTTATTTCGGAGGCTCCCGAACAATCTTCCTTGTTGAAGCGGGATGGTTCAGGACCATTTATGTAGGCACCGGCATTTGGCAGGGTGTAGGCTGGGGCTCGATTATCTATCTTGCTTCTCTTACGGCTATTGATACGGAGCTCTATGAGGCGGTAACCATCGACGGAGCCGGAAGATGGAAGCAGTTTGTCCATATTACGCTCCCGGGAATCGCACCCACAATCGTGATCCTGTTAATTATGAATATTGGTCATATGATGAGTGAAGGTTATGAAAAAGTCATCCTGCTCTATAATCCCAGCACTTATGAAACCGCGGATATCATTTCATCCTATGTGTATCGGCGCGGATTGGTGGAGGCAAATTACAGTTTCAGTGCGGCGGTGGGACTCTTTAACTCCATCGTAAATCTGACTTTAATCGTAACAGCAAACTATGTTAGCCGGAAAGTCAACGAAACCAGTCTTTGGTAGGGAGTGGAAGGTATGGTTGTCAGAAAGACAGTGGGGGATTATGTTTTCGATTCGTTGAATGTCATTATATTGGCGGCATTGGCCGTGATAACCGCTTATCCGTTTATTTATGTTGTGTTTGCATCTTTGAGCAGTGCCGATGAGCTTACGGCCCATAGCGGCTTGCTTCTGAAGCCATTAAACTTCAGCCTGGAGGCTTATAAAGCTGTATTGGAGAATCCCATCATTTATTCCGGATATATGAATACGCTCTTTATTGTAGTGGTGGGAACGACCTACAATATCATTATGACCTCCATGGGCGCTTTTGTTCTTTCCAGGAAGGATTTTTTCTGGAGGAAGCTGATTACCATTATGATTGTGTTCACCATGTTTTTCGGGGGCGGGCTGATTCCCAATTTCCTGCTGGTCAAGAATCTCGGCTTAATGGATTCATTATGGGCCTTGATCATTCCCGGAGCCATCGGAACCTGGAATCTGATTATTATGAGAACGGCATTCCAAGGGATTCCGAGCGGGCTGGTAGAATCTGCTCATATCGATGGCGCTAATGATTTTGTTATCCTGTTCCGAATTATTTTGCCGCTGGCGTTGCCAACCATTGCCGTGATGGTGCTCTATTATGGGGTAGGCCATTGGAATTCATGGTTTGGGGCGATGATTTACTTGAGAGATCGAGAATTATGGCCGTTGCAGCTGGTGCTTAGAGAGATTCTGATTTCCAACAGCACGGATGAGATGATGTCCGGAACCGTAGCCCAGGACAGGGCAGCTATCGGGGAGACCATAAAATATGCAACAATTATGGTTGCTACACTCCCGATCCTGCTGGTCTATCCATTCCTGCAAAAATATTTTGTTAAGGGAGTCATGGTCGGAGCGCTGAAAGGTTGAGGCTGGCATGTTGTTCGCGGATTTCTTCGATTGAACTAAGCCTTGAAAAGGAAGAAATCCGCTCACAAAGGCGAGCACTGACGTGCTTATGCGCCTGCAGTTTGTGTTTTATTTTAATACCAAAAAATCTTCTAAATTTGGAGTTTGATGATATTTGATTGCCGCTTGCTTGTCCTTTTCAATAATGACCTTTGTTAAATCAATATTATTTATGCTGGCAATTAGCTTCCGTTTGCGATATCTTTTAGCTCTGTGCGTCGAACGCCGCTACCGAATCCGGATGGGTGAAAATGTACGGAGAGGCCGGCTGCTCGACGGATCTGATCTGATCGACCGTAATTTGCAGCCGCTCTTCACCGTTCACATTCCCCACTCCAATGGTTCCCTCCAGCTCTATCCAGGCATCCTCCTCCAGATCCGATACTACATCTCCGCGTGCCAGTACGCCGAACGGAACCGCATCCGCCGTGCAGCACATGACCAGAAAGCGGGTCAATGCGAAGCTGTCCGGAGGCATATCCTCCTCCCGAAAGACAAAGCCTTGCAGAACGATCTTTTTATCCGCAAAATGCTCTTTATACATATCGATGGCACCGATCGTCTCCGAGAAAATCAGGGGATCAACCTGAATAACAGGGAGCGGATACAGCCTTTTAGCTAATTCTGAAAACTCAACACTATATATATCCCGGGGAATAAACATTTCATCTAGTGTACTTAAGGCAGGGACGAAGGTATCTGCCGGCTTCGGCTTATGCTCGAATTCTGGGTCAGGAAAGGAATAGACAATGCCTTTTTTGGCTGCCATATCGCTTCCGAGTGCCTGATCAGGAAGCAGCAGGCCGAACAGCAGGGGGATGGCGAACATGCCGTATACGCCGCTGCTTTTCAGAAGACCGCCCGGGAGCGGGTGCTCGCAATCGCAGATTTGGGCGGAGTCTCCCATAATTGCATGCCACAGCATGCCAAAGGCGATGAAGAGAAGAGGGATCGGGCAGAGCAGCAGCAGCCTCTGCATATGGGGTGCCAAGTAGTAATGCAGCGCATCGGAATTGTTCAGGCCTATGATATAGAACGCAAGGCAGCACAACAGAATGGCGCGAATAAAGTAATGGCTGCGGTGCTTCAAGCCAAAAGAGTCCATCGTGAGATCACTCCTTTTCTATATAAGTTGAACTAATGATTATACACAGAAGGCAACGTGTAAAGTGTTCATCACGCTTTTAAAGAATCATATCTACGGCGACTGAACCGGTGAACACCAGCACGATGATCAATAGGCTCAGACCGATCACAAATTTAGGCTTAAACGTGGCAAAGAGCATGAGCAGGCTTTTGAAATCAAGCATGGGCCCCAGTACCAGAAAGGAAAGGAGCGGTCCGGTGGTCAGCACATGGGAAAAGGCGGAAGCCACGAAGGCATCGGAGGTGGAGCACAGCGATAGAACGAAGGCAAATCCCATCATCAGCCCGTAGGAGGATATCGGGCCATTGCCCAGTGCAAGCAGCTCGTCCCTCGGAATCGTCGTTTGAATGACGGCTGTCAGAAACGTGCCGAGCACGACGTATTTGCTCATTTCGAATAACTCATCCCCGGCGTGGGTGAAGAAGCTGTTCCAGGTTTTGGGATGCTGGTGGTTTCCCGTCCCTGCGCCCTGTGTCCCGAATTCCTGCAAGGAACGCTTGAGCGGATTGCGGCGGCACAGTCTGTATATAATTAAGCCGATCAGCGCAGCGACGGCAAAGGCAAGTCCCATTCGACCGTAAGCGATCTCTGAATGCGAGCGGAACGCCATCATCGTGGCGGCGAAGACGACCGGATTGAGAATCGGGCCGCTGAGAATGAAGGTTACCGCAATATGAGCGGGCAGCCCCTTCAGCATAAGCCTGCGGACGACGGGAATCATCCCGCATTCGCAAATGGGGAGGACAATGCCCAGCAAGGCGGCGAAGACGACGCCGATCACGGGATTTCTCGGACACCAGCGGGCAATCCACTCGTCTTTAACGAAAAGCTGGAGCAAGGAGGACAGGAAGACGCCCATCAGAATGAACGGGAAGGCCTCCAGGAAGATGCCGATAAAGATGGTTTTCAGCTGCTGCCATTGCGGGTGGGCGAAGAGAGCAGCACCGTGTTGCGGCCAGACCGCGACGACCGGGATTAGAAAGACGATAATTAGGAAGAGGGGCAGCGTTTTGTAGAACGTCGAAGCTCTCATTAATGGCCTCCTGTAATAGAGTTGTAGTATTTATTCTATGCCGGGGCAGGCAACAAATAACTTATAGAGGTAGTTCAAAAAGTTATCTTTTGATCACGAAGTAAATCATGAAGCTTAATCGACATCGAAGTTTGAATTCAGCCGGGCCTTCCGTTGCTCACGTAGGCCACCTACGCTGTGCTACTCAGTCCTTGGCTTCAACTAACCTAAAGCGTTTTGAAAAAAAATGCACATCGTAAGCATAAAACCCGGTGGTGAAAAGATGACTTTTTGAACACGCATTTTAACTTGTCCTGTTGATAAGAAGGAAGAGATTTAGTAATATATATTTCGATTAATCGTACTTATTACAAATAAATAATTGAATTGATTGACAGGTTAAGGGTCTATGTGTAAAATAATTAAATTAAATCGTAAAAATTACGAATTAAAAGGAGATGTGTAACATGAGAGTAGTAATTACATTAGCTTGCACGGAGACAGGAGACCGGAACTATACGACCACCAAGAACAAGAAGACTCATCCGGAGCGGATGGAATTGATGAAATACTGTCCTCGTCTCAGAAAATACACGCTGCATCGTGAGACCCGATAAAGAAGGAGCTAATATTGATGGAATCAACAAAGAAAATTCCTGTTACGGTACTGAGCGGATATCTGGGCTCCGGAAAGACGACGCTGCTTAATCATATCCTGCACAACCGGGATGGCTTAAGAGTAGCAGTCATCGTCAATGACATGAGCGAAGTTAATGTGGACGCCAATCTGGTGAAGTCCGGCAATACCTTGTCCAGAACCGAAGAGAAGCTGGTAGAGATGTCCAACGGCTGTATCTGCTGCACATTGCGGGACGATCTGCTGCGCGAGGTTCAGAAGCTGGCTGCCGAAGGGAGATTTGATTACATTCTGATCGAATCTTCGGGAATCAGCGAGCCGGTTCCGGTGGCGCAGACGTTCACTTATGCCAATCCTGAGCTGGACATCGACTTAACCTCGCTGACCCGGCTGGATACGATGGTTACCGTGGTGGACGCCAACCGGTTCTGGCATGATTTTGCATCGGGCGAGAGCCTGCTGGACCGGGATCAAGCGGCCGGGGAGAACGATTACAGGGATATTGTAGACCTGCTCATCGATCAGATTGAGACCTGCGATGTCTTGCTGCTGAATAAATGCGATCTGGTGGAAGAAGAGGAAGTGTTAAAACTCGAGGCGGTGCTAAGAAAGCTTCAGCCTGCGGCCAAGCTGATCCGGACGGTGAACGGCGTCGTGGATCCAAGGGAGATTTTGAATACGGGCCTGTTTGATTTTGAGAAGACAAGCCTGTCTTCAGGCTGGATTGCAGAGCTAAACAAAGAGGAGCATACGCCGGAAACCGAAGAATACGGCATCGGCTCGTTCGTGTATCGCAGCAAGGTCCCATTTCACCCGCAGCGTCTCAGCTACTTCTTCAGCAATTGGCCGGAGGAAGTCGTTCGTGCCAAAGGGCTCGTATGGATCGCCGCCCGCGGCGATATGGCGGCCACGTTAAGCCAAGCCGGACCTTCAATCCAGTTCGGTCCTGCGGGGTATTGGCTTGCAGCGATGCCCGAGGAGGAGCAGCGCCAAGTGCTGGAGAGCGAGCCGGAGGTGAGGGCGCGCTGGGACGAGAAGTGGGGAGACCGAATGACGGAGCTGGTTTTTATCGGCGTAGAGATGAACCGGCCGGATATCGAGCAACGGTTGGGACGCTGTCTGCTGACGGAAGAAGAAATGAAGCAGGACTGGAGCAGGTTCAACAATCCCCTGCCTTGGCCGGAGGAAGCTTTTCAATAAAACGGTTTACAAATCGTAATTATTACGCTAACATAGGTTGTTGTATAGTAATAATTACGATTAAAGGAAGAGATTTAAATGATTTTATCCTCTATGCGTGATGTGGTCTTTGGGTATGGACAGGAGGCTGTCATCGAGAATTTATCATTAGATATCCATGCCGGGCAACTGATTGGCATCACGGGAGAGAACGGCGCGGCCAAATCGACGCTCCTGAAGCTGATGCTCGGACTGCTCAAGCCCTGGAGCGGCACGGTGAATTTCCGCCGAATCCAGAAGGATGGCACCCGGTTGAATGTAGCCTATGTGCCGCAGCAGGCAGCTTCATTTAATGCCGGATTTCCGAGCAAGGTTAGCGAACTGGTCAGCTCGGGCTATTATTCCAAGCTCGGGCTGTTCCGGAGGTTTAAGGCGGAGCATCGGCAGAAGGTGGAGCAAGTGCTGCAACGGACGGATATGTGGGCTTACCGGGACCGGAAAATCGGGGATCTGTCCGGCGGGCAAAAGCAGCGTGTCTGTATTGCGCGAGCGCTTGTCCAGGAGCCGGATGTCCTGGTGTTGGATGAGCCGACCACGGGGATGGATGCTGCCAGCAGAATGAAGCTGTACGGGATGCTTCGGGAGGATGTAAGCCGGCATGGACGAACCGTGATCATGGTGACGCATGGCCTGGAGGAAGCTGCCCCTTATCTGGATGCGTTGATTCATCTGGAACGGAAGGAGGGGGGATGGCAATGCTCAGTTACGAATTCATGCAACGGGCCTTCTGGGCCGGAGGCCTGATTGCAGTTATCGCTCCGCTGCTTGGCGTGTACCTGATGCTGCGACGGCAGGCGCTGATGGCGGATACGTTGTCCCATGTGTCGCTGGCTGGCGTTGCTCTTGGCTCAGTGCTTCATCTCAATCCTGCGCTTAGCGGCTTTGCCGTTGCCGTAGCGGGAGGGCTTATCATCGAACAGCTGCGGCGTTCTTACCGTACATACAGCGAGATGCCGGTGGCGATCATTATGACCTCGGGGCTGGCGCTGGCTGTGGTGCTGATGAGCCTCAAGCAGAATTTGAGTAAAAGCTTCAGCTCCTATCTGTTCGGCTCCATCGTTGCGGTCAGCAATACGCAATTAGCTTTGATTGCGCTCGTTGCTCTGCTGGGGATTGGCTATTTTATCATTTTACGGCGCCCGTTATACAGTATGATCTTCGATGAGGAGACGGCCGAAATTTCCGGTGTTCGGGTAAAAGCCTTGTCCTTTTCCTTTGCGGTATTAACGGGAATGACCGTAGCGGCAGCAATGCCTGTTGTCGGCGTGCTGCTGGTCTCGGCGCTGATTGTCCTCCCTGCTTCGCTGGCCCTGCGGCTTGCTGCCGGCTTCACCTCGGCCATTTTCATTGCCATTGGAACCGGAATGCTTGGCGTGTTCTCCGGCTTGAGCGTTTCGTATTATGCGGATACGCCGCCCGGGGGGACGATCGCCTTGATTTTGCTATCATTCTTGCTGGTTACGATTTTAATCCAACGGTTGCTGCGGCTGATTGGCCGCCGGAGACCGCAAAAAACAATTCAGTCGAAGGAGTCAAATATCCATGAAATTTTGGAAGCATAGTGTAACGGTTTTATTTTTATCGATCATGCTGGTTGTGGCGGGCTGCGGCTCGAATGCCAACAATGCGGGTTCGAATCAGAATGCCGCTCCCGATTCGACACCTGTGAATAATGCAGCAGGAGAGAAGCTGAAGGTCAAGACGAGCTTCTACCCGATGTATGAATTCACCCGGCAAGTAGCCGGTGATCTGGCTGAGGTGGAGAATCTCGTGCCCGCCGGCGTAGAGCCCCATGATTGGGAGCCGTCGCCGCAGGATATGGCTGCTATTACAGATGCTGATGTATTCGTCTACAACGGCGCCGGAATGGAGAGCTGGGCGGAGCAAGTGCTGGATAGCGCTGCCGGACAGCATGTACTTGTCATCGAGGCGAGCAAAGGACTGGAGATCATGGAGGGCACGCCTCATAGTCATGATCACGAAGGGGATGACCACGCTCACGAAGAGGAAGGTCATGACCATGATGAAGCCGACCATGCCCACGAGGGCGAAGAAGCCCATAGTCACGAGGAAGCAGATCATGATCATGAGGGGGAAGATCACGCTCATGATGAAGCGGATCATGCTCACGAAGAGGAGGCTCATGACCATGAGGGAGAAGAAGCGCATAGCCATGACCACGACCATGACCATGGAGGGTTAGATCCGCATGTCTGGTTGTCTCCAGCGATGGCGATCCAGCAGGTTCGCAATATCGAGAAGGGACTGTCGGAAGCGGCGCCAGAGCACAAGGAGGCATTTAAAGCCAACGCAGATGCTTATGTTGCTCAGCTGGAAGCACTGGACAAGGAATTTCAAGAAGGCTTGAAGGATTCCCTTCGCAAAGACTTCATAACCCAGCATGCGGCCTTTGGCTATCTGGCCAAGCAATATGGCCTGACTCAGGTTCCGATTGCCGGCTTGTCCCCGGAACAGGAGCCTTCCGCAGCCCAAATGGCAGAAATCATTGAATTTGCGAAAGAGCACAACGTAAAGACGATCTTCTTTGAAACCCTGGTATCGTCCAAGGTAGCGGATACGATTGCTGCGGAGCTGGGCGCTAAATCCGCTGTTCTTAACCCGATTGAAGGATTGACCGAAGAGGATATCGCAGGTGGATTGGATTATCTCGGTCTGATGCGTCAAAACCTTGAAGCCTTGAAGGCAGCGCTGAACGAATAGAACAGGCAACCGATATGACCTGGAAAAGAGAGGGTGGGGAGAGATGGAGAACCCGGCGGAGAGCATCATTAGCGGGATGGAGGCGGAAGGGCTTCGGATTACCGTACAGCGCAGATTAATCGCCGAGCTGTTCTCCAGCTCCAGAGGCTTTGTACTGCCGCGGCAGGTTCACACCCATATTTCCAGGCATATCCCGGGTGTCAGCTATGACACCGTGTATCGCAATCTTCGTCTGCTCGTGCAGATCAATCTGATCGAGCAATTCGACTTTCCCGACGGTGTGCGGTTCAAGCTGAGATGCGGCCCGGACCATCACCACCATCATTTTATTTGCCAGTCCTGCCATAAGACATACCCGCTGGATTTCTGTCCGGTAGATCAGGGGATTCATCCGCCTGATGGATTTGTGATCCGGTCTCATAAATTTGAAATCTATGGACTATGCGGAGATTGCAGCCGCAGGCCAAAGGAGGATTAAGCATGGCCAAGAAATCGAAGGTCGTCAAGGAATTGAAAAGACAAGCGCTGGTGGAAAAGTACGCCGAGAAGCGCAGAAAGCTGAAAGAAACCGGTGATTATGAGGCCCTGCAAAAGCTGCCTCGCGATTCCTCGCCGACCCGTCTTCACAACCGCTGCTCCGTATCGGGGCGGCCCAAGGGATATCTCAGCAAATTCAAAGTATCCCGGATCGTATTTCGCGAGCTTGCCCACAAAGGGCAAATTCCCGGCGTAAAAAAAGCAAGCTGGTAAGGGATAGCGGGGCAAGCGTACAAAGGGACCAGATCCAGAAGAGTTTCCTTCCGTACGTATGCTCCGCTTCTTACTTAAAAGACGGTTCTATGACATATCGAAAAAAAACTTGATAAATAAGAAACTCTAATTGATAATAATAATCATTATCAATCAAACAATGAGAGGAGATAGCTTTAGATGAAAAAAGGACTTCGTACCAAGGATTACATACTTATCGGGATTTTCAGCATTTTGATTTATGTGGTAAATGCAATTGTAGGCTTTGCGCTTACGCCGGTCATGGCGACTTCCGCCATGCCACTGATTTCCGGCGTTTGCCTCTTCTTCTCGGCTACGGTCTACTTAGTGATGGCAATGAAGGTTGGGAAGCGCGGCGTATTGCTGCTCATGGCGATTGTAACGGGGCTGATCTATACGATCATGGGAGTTCCCCTGATGCTGGCCTTCTTCGCCGTGGCGGGCTTGATCGGTGAAGCGGTATTGCTTGCCGGCGACGGAAGCCAATATCGCCGAATTTCCCGGCAGGCCTTGGCCTATGCCGCTTACGGCGCGTTGTTCGGCTTGGGGGCTTACGTGACGGTGTATGTATACGGCAGCGATTACCTTGAAGCGATGTATGCTGCGGACATGAGGGAGCGGATGTTGTATTTTGCCTATTCCCCGTTCTGGATCGCCGGCAGCATGGTCTTTTCGTTTGTATTGACTTTGCTGGGCAGCCTGCTTGCTGCAAAGTTGCTTCGGAAGCACTTCCTGAAGTCGGGATTGCTCCAATAAATCGGGGAATGAAGGCGGGGAATGGAACATGGAAGCCAAATCCGAAATGACGGGACTGATTAAAATCGCCGGAGAGAAGAAAATCCTTCTGATCACGGCCAGTCTGTTTTCCGTCCTTTCCAGCTTGCTGCAGATTGTACCGTTTGCGGCTGTATACAAGATTATCGAGGAGCTGCTGCTGAATGCAAGAACTCCGGGGTCTATCGATAAGGAACTGATTTTGTTTTGGGGAATGATCGCCTTTGCCGCGTTGGCTGCCGCCTTGATCGCATTATATATCGGCGGGATGTGCTCTCATATCGCGGCCTTCAATATTCTGTATCAGTTGCGGGTACGCTTGTCCGAGCATGTCGCCAAGGTGCCTATGGGCTACCATACGAAAACGGCCACCGGCGAATTGAAAAAGATTATTGAAGTCAGCGTGGAAAAAATCGAGAAATTTATCGCCCACCAGTTGCCCGACCTCGTCAGCGCCGTCGTGATTCCACTGCTGATGCTCGCCTATCTGTTCTGGCTTGATTGGCGGCTGGCGCTGGTGTTGCTGCTGCCGATCGGGATCGGCTTTTGGCTTCAGGCGCGCATGTACGGCAGCGAGAATGGACAAAAAGCCTATCGCGATTTTCAATATGCGGTGGAAGAGATGAACGCAACGGGTGTGGAATACGTCAGAGGCATGCCGGCCGTGAAGGTGTTCGGAATTTCGGCTGATTCTTTCCTGACCTTCAAGCAAGCCGTTGACCGTTATCGGGATATTTCCTTGCGGATTACGGACTTATGCAAATCCTCATATAGTTTGTTTTATGTGATTATCGGCTCCTTGTTTACCTTTGCCGTTCCGGCGGGTATTTTGCTGTTCAGCGGCAACCCGGGGAATCAGGCGTTTGCGATTACCTTCATCCTGTTTCTTGTCGTGACGCCAAGCTTGTCGGCACCTTTGATGAAGCTGCTTTATCTGGGAGGCGGGCTGCGCGAAATCGTGGAAGGCAACAGACGCATCGAAGCCGTGTTCGCCGAGCCCGTTACGGAGGAGCCCGCTGTGCCGCGGATGCCTGACGCTTACGACGTATCCTTCGAACGCGTGGCTTTTGCTTATGAGAACAAGGACAGCAAGGATTACAAGCAGGTCTTGAACGGGATCAGCTTTACCGCCAAGGCAGGGGAGATGACGGCGCTTGTCGGGCCGTCGGGGGGCGGAAAGTCGACCATCGCGAACCTGCTGCTTCGTTTCTGGGATGTTCAGGAAGGAGCGATCACGATCGGCGGTGTCCCGATCCGCGAGATGGGGACGGAGAAGCTGATGGACGCCGTTTCCTTCGTCTTCCAGGATGTGCACCTCTTCTACGACACGATCGAGGAAAATATCCGGATGGGTAACACGAAAGCCACCCGGGAAGAAGTGATTAAAGCGGCGAAGACCGCCTGCTGCCACGAGTTTATCGAGCTGCTTCCGCAAGGCTACGATACGAAAATCGGAGAGGGCGGCACCTATCTCTCCGGCGGAGAAGCACAGCGGATCGCCATCGCCCGGGCTTTGCTCAAAGATGCGCCGATTCTGGTGCTGGACGAAGCGACGGCTTATGCCGATGCGGAAAACGAACATAAAATCCAGCAAGGCCTGGTTGAACTGGTGAAGGGAAAAACGGTGCTGATCATTGCACACAGACTATCCACCATCCGCGGGGCGGAGCAAATTCTGGTCGTGAACCAGGGAGAAATCGTCGAACGCGGCACGCATGACGAGCTGCGCGGCAGGGGCGGCCTGTACGAGCAAATGTGGCAAGCCCATATTAGCGCCGCATCCTGGAAATTGGGTGCGGGAGAGGGTTTATCCGGCCGGGTTGAAGTCAAAGGGGGGGCAGGGCATGAATAGATACTTTTACAATATTTCGGGCGGGAATACCCGAAGTCTGTTGCCTTCCAGCGTGGCTGCTCTGCTTGACGGAATTGCCAAGATCGTTCCCGCGGCGCTGCTGGTCGATATTTTCAATACAATATACCGTGCCTTTGCGGAGCCGGAGACAGGGCTGAATATCGGCCGCTTGTGGACAGTTAGCGTAGTTTTGCTTGTATGGCTGGCAGTGGAATATGCCGCTTATACGTCGCTTTACGACAAAACTTATAAAGCGGCTTACAGCCTGGCGGCCTCGGGCCGGCTATCCCTGGCCGAGCATATCCGTCATCTGTCCCTTGGTTTCTTCGGAAGACGGGATCCAGGGGACATCACCAATTTGCTTCTCGGAGATTACGGACAGGTCGAGCATACGATTTCACACAATGTTCCGCAGTTGATCAGCGCGATTATGCTGCCGGTTCTCGCTTTGGGCGGCCTGCTCTTTCTGGATTGGCGTATGGCGCTCGCGATGTTCGTTGCCATTCCTTTCGGGGCGTTATTGCTGTGGCTTACGGATTCGGTTCAGGCCCGGTTAAGCGAAAATCACGTCAAAGCGAAAAATGAAGCAGCCAGTCGGCTGCAGGAATATTTGGCAGGAATCCGGGAAATCAAGGCGCACAATATCGGCGGGAAACGCTTTGAGCGTCTTCGTCAATCCTTCGATCATTTGAAGCGGGCTTCGATTTCTTTGGAGGGAATCATGGGCCCGATGATTATGGGAGCGATGCTCCTTACGCGCTCCGGCATGACACTGATGATTTTTGCGGGCAGCTACCTGCTGGTGGGAGGAACCTTATCGCTGCCTGTCTTTCTCTTGTTCCTGCTGGTAGGAACCAAGGTGTTCGAGCCGCTGACCGTCGTGCTGATGAACTATGGGGAGATGCGGTATTCAGCTTACAGTGCCCAGCGGATCATGGATGTTCAGCAGGAACAGCCGCTGCAAGGAACGGAAGCCGCCCGGCCGCATGCGCCGATCGAATTCGATCGGGTCACCTTTGGATATGATGCCGACAAGCCGGTGCTTAAGGAGCTGTCCTTCCGGATCGAACCGAACACCATTACCGCCCTTGTCGGGCCTTCCGGCAGCGGTAAGAGCACGGTAACCCGCTTGCTGGCCCGCTTCTGGGATGTTCAGGAAGGGGAGATTCGGATTGGCGGCCGGGATATCAAAGCGATGGATCCGGCGAGCTTGCTGGAGGATATATCGATGGTATTCCAGGATGTCTATCTGTTCCAGGATACGATCGGCAATAATATTCGCATCGGCAAGATGGACGCAACCCAGCAGGAGATCGAGGAAGCGGCCAGACGGGCGTGCTGCCATGAGTTTATATCGAGACTGCCGCAAGGCTATGATACGCCGATCGGAGAAGGCGGATCTACACTGTCGGGAGGGGAGAAGCAGCGGATTTCCATTGCCCGGGCGCTGCTGAAAAATGCATCGATCGTGCTGCTGGATGAAGCGACGGCTTCCCTTGACCCTGAGAACGAATCGGCGGTTCAGCAGGCCATCAACGAGCTGGTTGACGGCAAAACGGTCATTTTGATTGCTCACCGCCTGAAAACAATTCAGCATGCAGATCAAATTATCGTGCTGGAGCAGGGACAGCTGGTCGAGAAAGGAACCCATACCGAATTGCTGGACAAACAGGGATTGTATGCCCGCTTATGGAGCCTGCAGCAAAATACGGACGGGTGGCGTGTAAAATAATGAAAATTTTGATCGAGGCGGACCCGCGCACTCAACTGATGATCGTGTTGCTTACCAGTGTTGCCGTCTTTATAGCGGATTTTAGTGTGATTCCCTGGATTATACTTGTTGTCGCCTTGTATTTGTTCGCGCAAGGAATCTACAAGCAGACCGCCCAATATTTGCTCGCTGCTCTGGCCTTGTATCTTCTGCAAATCTGGGTTTCGATCTCTTCCCTGGAAATCATGACTATTTTTCGATTCCTGACTTTCCTGGGCCTGCGTTTTATCCCTGTTCTCATGAGCGCCTTGGCGTTAGCCCGGGTTCCTTCCGGAAAATTGATCGCTTCGCTGCGAAAGATCGGACTGCCGATGGGCCTATTGGTCACGCTCGCGGTCAGCTTCCGCTTTATGCCTGTGATGAAGCTGGAGTATGAGGCGATTCAGATTTCGGCGAGATTGCGGGGAGTATCGGTTGTCTCGCCAAAAAACTGGCTCAGGCCGCTAAGCACGTTTGAATATACGATCGTTCCTCTCATGATGAGAAGCTTGAAGATTTCGGATGAATTGGCTGCCTCTGCGACGACAAAAGGCATTGATCACCCTGGCCGAAAAACAAGCATTTACCAGATCTCGCTGGGTTGGCGGGATGCTGTTCTAACGATCGCCTATATCGGCTTACTGGTTGCGGTACTCGTTAAAGGGGGAGGGGGAGCTCTATGACACGGATGCAAGCCGTCATTGAAATGAAAGATGTTTCTTTCCAATACAATAACGCCCAGGAGCAATTAAAGCATATTGATCTGACCCTGTACGAAGGGGAGTTCGTGATCCTTACAGGGCCCTCGGGCAGCGGAAAGACGACCCTTACCCGTCTGGTGAACGGCTTGATTCCAAGCTTCTATGAAGGACGGCTGAACGGCTCGGTGCTGCTCCGGGGGAAGCCTATTGAAGAGATAGAACCGTGGAGCTTCGGACGGATGGTCGGAAGCGTGTTTCAGGATTCCCGCAGCCAATTTTTCACCTCGATCGTCCAGGATGAGATTGCCTTTGGCGGAGAGAATTACGGAATGGAGCCAGAGGATATTCGCCTGAAGGTGAAGGGCCTGGCGGCGGAAAGCGGTTTAACGCCTTTGCTTCTGAGCGAGGTGCACAAGCTATCCAGCGGCGAAAAGCAAAAGGTAGCTGTCGCTTCCGCAAGGGTAACCGATCCGGAAATCTTCGTGATGGATGAGCCTTCAGCCAATCTGGATATGGCTGCGACGGGACAACTGGCGGACATTCTTGCCGGGCTGAAGTCGGAAGGCAAGACACTGCTTATCGCCGAGCACCGGCTCTACTATTTGCTGCCGCTGGCGGACCGGGTCATCTATATGCGGGACGGCAAAATCGAGGCGGAGTGGATGCCGGAGGAACTGCTTGCCTTGCCCGATGAGAAATTGGAGGCATACGGGCTAAGATCTCCGGTCGTCAAGCGCCCCGTCTCCTTCGGCCTTGATTCGAAGGAGGGCAGGCCGCAGGAACGGATGACCTTGCGGGGCGTCACCATCTCGCCGGGAAAATTCAAGCCTGCAATCCTGAAGGATATCAGCTTTTCGCTGAAAATCGGTGAGGTGACCGCCATTACGGGGCCTAACGGTGCAGGGAAGACGACCTTGGCCAAAACCTTGTGCGGCCTGCTGCGAGAGGCGGCCGGAGAAATTCTGATCAACGGAAGCCGGGCGGCGGCGAAGGAGCGGCTCGGCAAGCTGTGGTTCGTCATGCAGGACAGCGATTACCAGCTGTTCTCGGACAGTGTCTGGAACGAGCTGATGCTCGGTCATGAGCGGGAGGCAGACGCAGCGGAGCGTGCGGAGTCGCTGCTCCGGCGTCTGGATTTATGGGAGGTTCGCGACCGGCATCCGGCCTCCTTGTCGGGCGGGCAGAAGCAGCGCGTTACGTTTGCCGTCGGGTTGATGAATCGGCCGGACATTCTGATTCTGGACGAGCCGACCTCCGGGCTGGACGGGGAAAATATGCGCCGCGTGGTGAAGCTGATTCGCGAGATTGCCGCATCCGGGGTTACGGTACTGGTCATCACGCATGATTACGAACTGGTGTATGGCGCTTGTCAGCGGCTGCTGTTCTTCAAGGATCATGGACTGGAGACCGAGCATCCGGTGTCGGCTGCCCATTATCCCGAGGTGATCCGGTTAATGCAGACGCTGCAGGCGGGATAGCGATGGGAAGCGGAGAATTGTTCTACGGAAGCAATGTTGCTATCAGCGCGGCGGGTGAACACTGTACGGTGTATAAGATGAAAGATGCGGCAGGGGAAGGAAGCATGACGCGCTATCGGGTACTCCCCGGTATTGATTTGCTGTACAATCATTTTCGTACACAGGGGTGTATTTCGGAATTTCGGCCGGAAGTAGAGATGCTTGCCATCGATCATTGCCGGGAGGGGCGCATCGAGTGGAACCTGAACCCCGGCTCCTGTCTCTACCTGGGAGAAAGAGATTTGCAGATCGGCACGCGGGAGAATCATGCGGGAGGTTTCGCTTTTCCGCTCGGCCATTATCAAGGGATAACGGTAGCGGTATATATGGAGGAAGCCCTCAGCACCCTTTCGACCGCGCTAGGAGGACTGTCCGTCGATTTACCGGGCTTGCGGGATAAGTTTTGCCGCGGAGGGAGAATCTTTGTGATGCGTGCAGATGAGTCTATACAGCATATTTTCTCTGAGCTTTATACGGTTCCCGGAAAAATCAAGATGGATTACTTTAAGGTCAAGGTGCTGGAGTTGCTGTTGTTCTTGAGCGCAGTGGATGTGCCGGCGGAAGAAACGGAGCGTGCCTATATTCCGAAAAAACGGGCGGAAGCGGTTAAGGCCGTCATGGGTTATCTGGCGGAAAACCTGGACAAGCGCTTCACGACGGAACAGCTGTCTTCCCGGTTCGGAATCCCGGCGACCTCCTTAAAAGAATGCTTTAAAGCAGTCTACGGCACCTCCATCTATGCTTACATGCGTTCATACCGCATTCAGGCCGCCGCGGCGCTGCTCCGTCAAAGCGGGGATAGCGTTGCAAGCATCGCGGCCGAGGTGGGGTACGATAATGCCAGCAAATTTGCCTCCGCCTTCAAAGCGCTAATGGGTGCGTCGCCGCAGGAGTATCGTAAATCGGTTGTCCGGATGGAGTGAATCGATGCTTTTTGGAGTGGAGGATACGGGTGCAAATTTATAAGATGGGGATGGTCGGCGGCTGCCGGCCATCCCTTTTTTGCAAGGGGGAAATGAAACAGGAATGAGGAGGAGTAGACGTGAGGGAGAAAAATTGGCTGGGGATCGTCCTTTCCTTTACGGCCGGAAGCCGGCGCCAGCTGAGTGTATCGGTTCTGTGCGCGGTGCTTAGCGTGGCATGCGGTCTCGTCCCTTATGCGGGCGTGTATCATATGATCGTTTTATTTTTCGGAACGAACGAATTGGAGCAGGGCATCTGGTTCTGGACGTTCGTATGTCTGGCGGGATATGCGGCCAAGCTGGCGTTCCATGCGGTATCCACCACGATGGCCCATCAGCTTGCTTACAATATCCTGGAGCGCATGAGGCTCCGGATTGCCGATAAATGGATGTCCGCTCCGCTGGGTACGGTGCTCAATCAAAGTGTGGGCAAGCTGAAAAGCGTGATTATCGATCGCGTGGAGACGATTGAGCTTCCGCTCGCCCATCTGATTCCTGAGGGAATATCCAATTTGCTGCTGCCTATAGGTGTATTTGTCTATTTGCTGGTGATCGACTGGCGGATGGCGCTGGCGTCACTGATCACCGTACCGATTGCCGCAGTAGCTTACGCCGTAATGATGCGGGCGTTCAACCGGCAGTATGCCGATTATATGGAATCCGGCAACCGGGTCAACGGCGTGATCGTGGAGTACATTGAAGGGATCGAAGTGATCAAGGCGTTTAATCAGTCGGCAGCATCCTACGAAAAATACGAGAAAGCGGTCGAATCATTCAAGGATTACACGTTAAGCTGGTTCAGAAGCACCTGGAAGCTGATGAATTTCGGCGGAGCTGTCTTGCCGTCCACCTTGCTCGGCACGATGCCCGTCGGAATGCTTCTGTACCTCAACGGCTCCCTGAGCCCGGCGGAGCTGACGATGTGCCTGATCTTGTCTTTGGGTATCGTGGCGCCGCTTACCAGCTTTACGGTATTCGTGAACGATGCTAAAACGATCGAATATGCGGTAAAGGATGCTTACGGTTTTTTACATCTGAAAAGCCTGGACGACGCGGTGGAGCGTGTAAGCTTGCCTTCTTATGATATCGAGCTTGACCGGGTGTCCTTTTCATATGATGCAGATCAGAACGGGGAGGAGAATAGTGGGACCTGCCATGAAGCGCTCAGGGATTTCAGCCTCAAGCTGAAGGAGGGAAGCTTTACCGCCCTGGTTGGGCCGTCCGGGAGCGGCAAATCGACAGTGGCCAGGCTAATCGCCCGGTTTTGGGATGTCGGTGCAGGTGAAATCCGGGTAGGAGGCATCAATATCAAGCAGCTTCCCTTGTCCCAACTCGCTGAGCATGTGAGCTTCGTGACCCAGGACAATTTCCTTTTCCATTGTTCGCTGATGGAGAACATCCGGCTCGGCAATCCACATGCTGCGGATGAGGAGGTTATTGCTGCGGCCAAAGCAGCCTGCTGCGATGGCTTTATCGGCAAGCTGGAACACGGATACGATACTTCCGCCGGGGAAGCCGGAGGGAAGCTATCCGGCGGAGAGAAGCAGCGGATCGCGATTGCCAGGGCGATTCTGAAGGATGCCCCGGTAGTGATTCTCGACGAGGCTACCGCATTTACCGATCCGGAGAACGAGGATAAGCTGCAAAGATCGATTGCAGCCCTGACCCGTGGGAAGACCCTGCTTGTGATCGCGCATAGGCTGTCGACTGTCAAGCATGCGGACCGGATCGTCGTCATGGAGAAGGGACGGATTGCGGAGAGCGGCACTCATGACGAGCTGCTAGCATCCTCCGGCTTATATCGAAAAATGTGGGAAGCCCATATCGGAGCCAAGCATTGGGCAGCCAATCATGAGATGGAAGTGGGGATGGATCATGCTTAAATCTCTAGGGCGTATTGTGAAATGGAGCGGTGACCGGAGAAAACGGCTGTATCTTGGCTTTGTCTATTCATTCTTTCATACGATCTTCACGGCGCTTCCGATTATGGGGGCCGCTCACGGACTGAATCTCATCCTGGCGGATCACCGGGGAGAGGCGGAACTGTCCTCCTGGTGGGTTGGCGGCATGGCTGTCTTTATGGTTGCTGCGGTGGCCGGGCGGTTCTGGTTTGCCTACTTGCGAGCCGTGGCGCAGGAGAGTGTCGGCTATGAGGTGACTGCGGAGCAAAGAATCCGAATCGGCGGTATTTTGAAGCAGGTGCCGCTCGGCTTTTTCGATAAGAAGAATGCGGGTGAAATCGCTTCGGCGGTAACGACGGATCTGTCGTTCATCGAGATGCTGGGAATGAAGATGATCGATGTGGTGGTGAATGGTTATATCAGCGCTTTGACCCTGGTGATTTGCCTTGCTTTTTACAGTCTTCCGGTTGCCCTGGTTGCGTTGGCGGGTATCCTGCTATCCGCCTTATTTCTCAAGCTGCTGGGCTTGCAAAGCCGCAAAAACGCGCCGGTTCATCAGCAGGCCCAGGATAATATGGTCTCAGCTGCGATCGAGTATATTCGGGGGATGCCGACGGTCAAGGCGTTCAAGCAGGATGGCGTCTCCAGGGAAGGAGTTCGCCGCGCTTTTCAAATGAGCAAGGAGATCAATATTAAAATCGAGAAAAATTACGTCCCTTATAATACGCTTCATCAATTCGCGCTTAAGGCAGCCTCGGTAGGAATCGTAGCCGTATCTGCCCTGCTTGCCGCCCGGGGAGTGATGGATTTGCCGACCATGCTTATGATGTCGATCTTTTCCTTCGTCATTTTCGGGCATGTCGAGTCGGTTAACAATGCTGCTCATGTGCTGGAAGTGATCGATGTGACACTGGACAAGCTGGAGGATATCGAGCAAGCGGAAGGGAGCGATCGGAATAGCCGGGATCTTGCGTTATCGGCTTACGATATTTCGTTCCGGGAGGTGAGCTTTGCGTATGATGACCAGCGGGACGTATTGAAGGATATCTCGTTCGTTATTCCGCAAAATACGACAACGGCTATTGTCGGGCCTTCAGGCAGCGGGAAATCGACGATTTGCCGTCTGATCGCCAAGTTTTACCCGGCGGACCGGGGCAGCGTATCGGTTGGAGGCATCGATGTCAGCGAAATTCACGGCGACAGCCTGCTTCAGCATATCAGCATGGTGTTCCAGAAGGTCTATTTGTTCCAGGATACGATTCTGAACAATATTCGTTTTGGTAGGCCAGAGGCCAGCTTCGAGGAGGTTGAGGAGGCGGCGAAGAAGGCCTGCTGCCATGAGTTTATTATGGCTCTTCCAAGCGGCTACGAGACGGTGATCGGTGACGGCGGCTCCACGCTCTCCGGAGGTGAAAAGCAGCGTATTTCCATTGCCAGAGCCATGTTGAAGGATGCGCCGATCGTCATTCTGGACGAGGCGACGGCCAGCGTGGACCCGGAAAATGAACAGGCCATCCAGCAGGCAATCAGCGCGCTGGTGCATGGCAAGACCATCGTCATCATCGCTCACCGGCTTGCCACGATCCGGAATGCGGATCAGATTCTTGTTCTTGACGAGGGCCGGATTGTACAACGGGGTAAACATGAGGAGCTTATCACGCAAGAAGGCATCTACCGGCGGTTCATGGCTATCCGCCAGACGGCGGAGGGCTGGGAAATGTAGCGCGGCTCGCGGCACCTCCCTTGCAAGTAAACGAGCTAGCACCTTCCTCTCTATCAATTCGATAGCAGTAAGTTGAGCCGGTAGTTTATCAGCCTTCTCTCTTTGGGAGCATGTAGTTCTTACGCAGTTCTGTAGTGAGAGGAGTTAGCTGAAAAGAGTGAGTGAGGTGCAGAGAGTTTTTATACGAAAAATCACACAAATACTAGTTGAGATCAGCTTATCCTGCTATGCAATACAAAAAAACAGCGCAAACCGTTCCGAATGGGTTGCGCTGTTTTCATTTCAACCGATAGAACGCCAAGCATCAAGCAGTTCGTGTTCGTCCAGATCATAACCGATGACGACCAGATAATGCGGCCCATTATACGTCGTGCGCTCATGGCGGAGCTGCTTTCCTGAAAACTGGATCAACGACGCCTCGGCATGGGAAGCACCGCTCAGGGAGACATATCCTTTGACGCGGAGCACGTGGCTCCCCTGGTTTTTCAGCAGCTTCTCCAGCTTTTTCAGGGAAAAGGGGCTTTCGCTGCTAATCGGAATATAGATGGTCTGGACCCGGGAGAAGGAGCGATGCTCATGATCGTGATTATGATCGTGATTATGTCCATGCCCGTGACTATAATCATGCCTGTGCTTTTGTCCATCACCGTGCCCATGCCGGGAGCCGGAACGGCCTTGATGTTCCGAAGACTGGTGCGGTGCCGAGATAACCTTGAACGGACTGGATGCTTTGGCCTTGAGGCGCAAGGGAGTCAGACCCCGCAGCACACTTTCAAGCTCGATTTTGGCCTGTACGGCATAAAAAATAGCAGCTTGCTCATTATGCTTTCTGACCAGACGCTCGACCTTTGACAGATGGTGATCTGAGACCAGGTCCTGCTTATTAACGACGATCACATCCGCTACATCCAATTGGCGCCGCAGGGTGTGAACGAGCTGTTTGTCGGAGGCAAAAATACTGTTATAGTCCAGCACATGCTCCGCATCAATGACCGTGACGATGTTGTGCAGCATCACCTTGTCAAGCAGATCGGGCTCAGCCATCGCATCGACGACTTCCTCGGGATTGGCCACGCCGGTCAGCTCGACCAGAATGACATCGGGAGCCAGCGCAAGCAGTCCCTGGATCGATCCGGATATTTCCGATTTCTTGCTGCAGCATATACAGCCGTCGAACAGTTTTTCCAGCGGGATATCCCCGGCAGTCTGGGACAGGATCATACCGTCCACATCCGCTTTGCCGAGTTCATTCATCAGAATGGCCGGCTTCAGCTTCCGGCGGTGCATCTCTTGGATCAGCTCAAGCAGCAGCGTGGTCTTGCCGCTTCCCAAAAAGCCGGAGATGACAATAACAGGTGTCTTCATAGGCTCCTCCTTATCCTTCAAGTCCTTTGATCATCATGGGATACTGACATCCAGAAAATCAAAGTTAGGGTAAATATATGGATTGTCCGGTGCAGGTATGACTTCGGATTCAGTCACATCCACTTTAATGATGGTGTTTCCGTTGTATTGCGTCTGACCGAGGGTTCCCTTCAGCCGGACCCAGGTGTCGTCGGCAAACCCGGAGGCCTCGGGGAACTCGGTCAACACGCCATAAGGAGTCGCGTCGGCGGTACAGCACTGCACGGCGATTCGTCCAACGACAAGCTGGTTTTTGTCCAGATTTTTTTCCCGGTACACGAATCCGGTCAGCTCGATTTCTTTGCCTGCAAACTGCTCCTGGAAGGTGACAATGGTAGTAAGGATCTCCATATAAATGTCGGTCTTGACCTCGATGACCGGCTGGGCGTACAGACGCTCAGCCAATACGGCCAACTCCTGTTCGAAGGCATCCGCGCCAATGAATATGGGATCGGCAGATATCCCGGAGGCTCCGTCTGTGGCTATTGATTCGCCCGAAGCGTTCTCTTCACTATCCGCCGAAAGGGAGGTATCGGAGCTCTCATGGTTTGCGGAACCCTCAGCGTTACCGGCAGCAGCGTTTGAATTGTTGCCAGCAGCATCGTCTGAGATGTTAACGGCAGCTTCGCCTGAAATAGCGGCCTGCTGCTGCGCGTACATATCGCCCAAATTGGGGGCTGTAGATGCACCCAAAATCATGCCTTTCTTGCTGGCAAAGGAGCCGCCAAGCACGGTATCGGGCAGCAAGAATCCAAGCAGGAGCGGCAGAGCAAGCATGGCGTACAGGAAGCCGGATTGGAACCAGGATTTCTCCTTGGTGCCGCTGCAGCAGTCGCATTCGATAATGGAGCCCCGATAAGCTCTATAGGCGATAAAGCCCTGAATAACGGCCAGGGCATAGACGACAATGGACGAGATTTTGACAAGCGGCCGAATACGAATGCCGATATACAGCTGAAGCGTATCACTTTCGACCAGAAACGCAATATACACAGCCAAGCCTAGCAGAATAACGGTTCTGGCTGCATGATGGAGCACGGTAGTCCGCTGCTGATTTTTCATGGAAGGCACTCCTTTACGAGAAAGATTTTAAAAATAGCTGATCCCATCCAATGCTGAATGCCAGAACAATCAATATGATAATTACGCTCAAGGCGGCAACAAATTTTGTCTTGAATACAGACAGCAGCATAAGTGTGCTCTTCAGATCAAGCATCGGCCCAAGCACCAGGAAGGTAATCAGCGAGCCGGCCGAAAAGGTGCTTACAAAGGAGGAGGCCACAAAGGCATCCGAGGTGGAGCAGATCGAGAGTATGTAAGCAAATCCGGCCATCAGCATATGAGAGGAGATCGGACCGTTCCCGTAGGCCGCCAGTTGTCCCGTATTTACAAAGGTGTGGATCAGGGCGGTGATCAAAGCGCCAAGGGTAAGGTATTTGCTCATCTCAAAAAATTCGCTGGTCATATGCATGAACATCGAGGTGACCTTTCCGGTACCCGGGGGATGCGTGCTGCTTCCAGCTCCTTCATCATACAGGGTCTCCATGCTTAGACGAAGCGGATTATAACGAATGAAGCGGTAAATGAGAAGACCCGCGACGAGCGCGACCACCAGAGCCAATCCCATCCGTGAGTAAAGGATCTCGGGGCGGCTGCGAAAGGCGGTGTAGGTAGCAAAGAAGACAATCGGGTTCAGGATCGGTCCGCTCATAATAAATACGGCGGCGATATAGACAGGCATTCCTTTGGCAATCAGTCGGCGAATGACCGGAACCATACCGCATTCACAGATCGGAAAGAGCACGCCGAAGAAGCAGGCAAACAAAATGCCGAGTAAAGGGTTCTTTGGTACCATCCGTGCGATGAATTCCTCGGATACGAACATTTGCAGCAGGGAGGATGAGATCACGCCCAGCAGAATGAACGGAAGTGCTTCCAGAAATATGCTGATGAATATCGTTTTGAACGTTAGGAGTTCGGATGAAAAGTTCAATGCAAGCAATGACATGACTGTATATAAGTCCCTTCGATGAATGATAATGTTCCTGTTCTATTTTAATCGTAACAAATACAAATAACAACAAGATAAACGGTTGACACACAAAGAAGTGATCAGTATACTATTCACATCGTAAAAATTACGATTTAATATCTAGCTTAGCAAATTACAGGCGTGATATGGGGTGTTGGTGTTAATATGGACGAATTTACGATTCGAAGATTGGAAGCTATCTTGAACGGCTACTTTGAAGCGAAGGTTCCGAAGGAGGTCCGGTCTTCCGTGCGTTTAAAATACGTATGGGACGGGAAAGCAATGATTCTCTTTGAGGAGCGGCCCCATTTCCACGGACGGCAATGGCTTAGTACGGCTATCGTGCAATTTCGTCTGGAGCGCAATCAGTGGAACGTATACGCCCAAAATGCGAGCCATGACTGGGTACCCGTCAAATCCATTGCACCCAGTCCGGACTTTGAACGGCAGCTTGAGCAGGTCGAACTGGATCCTGAGGGGATCTTCTGGCCCTCTGGCGACTGGGCTGAAACATTCTGACTAAGAGTAAGAGGAGCATCCATGAATGAGTAAAAACAATGTAAACCACCGGCTTCCACGGTCCAAGGGGACCGACATGGCGACCTTTTATACGCCTAAAGAGTGCAGCAAGAAAGTAAAACGAATCGTATTCTCGCCTGTTAACCGCCAGATTGTCGAGGAATTCATCTCCATCATCGGCTTGAAGGAAAGATTCGAGCAGTATGATGTGCCGATTCCCAACAAGATCGTCATGTTCGGCCCTCCCGGCACAGGAAAGACACTGACAGCCTTTTATATCGCCGCACGCCTGGAGCTCCCTTTGATTTTGGTCAGGCTGGATTCGATGATCCATAGCCATCTGGGAGAGACCGGAAGCAATGTCCGCAAAATATTCGACTATGCCAAGACAACACCATGCGTTCTGTTCCTGGATGAGTTCGATGCGATTGGAAGAACGAGGGACAATAATGATGAAGTCAAGGAAATGGCCAGGGTTGTCAATACCTTGCTGCAGTCCCTGGACGAATTTGAAGGGAACAGCATCTTCATCGCAGCCACCAATCTGGAGGAAGAACTGGATCAGGCGATCTGGCGCCGCTTTGATACGAAGATGAATTACTGTATGCCGGACGATGCAGGAAGAACTGAATTTATTTCATTGCTGCTGGATGGCTTCGAGCTGGACGGACCGATTCACGAAGCGGCACTAAGCCTGCTCGCGGGCTGCAGCTTCGCCGATATGGAACAAATCGTTCTCAAAGCCAAACGAAAGGCCATCATGGAGGACGGTTCTCTATCCCGAAAGCATCTGGAGGATGCGCATTCGGAATACAGACCTAAAGCTGACAACAAATAAGGATAGGAGTTGGGTGAAGCATGAGCGTGCTGGCTGGAGAAGAAAAGAAAATTCCGGTAACGGTGTTAAGCGGTTATCTGGGTGCCGGGAAAACAACCATTCTGAACCATGTGCTGAACAATCGGGAGGGACTGAAGGTTGCGGTGATCGTCAACGACTTGAGCGAGGTGAACATCGATGCCGGATTGATCCGGGAGGGCGGAGGCTTAAGCCGCACAGAAGAAAAGCTTATTGAAATGTCCAACGGCTGCATATGCTGTACGCTTCGTGATGATTTGCTTCAAGAGGTGGAGCGCCTGGCCAGGGATAACAGGTTCGATTACATACTGATCGAATCGACGGGGATTGGAGAGCCTTTGCCCGTGGCTCAGACCTTTACTTATGTGGATGAGGAGCAGGGCATCGACCTGTCTAGGCTGACCCGTCTGGATTGCATGGTAACCGTCGTGGATGCTTACCATTTCTGGAAGGACTACAATACCCGGGAGACCTTGCAGGACCGCAGCCAGGAAGCAGGAGAGGGAGATACCCGGGGCGTCGTCCATCTGTTGATCGATCAGGTGGAGTTCTGCGATGTGCTGATCATGAACAAATGCGACATGGTCAGCGAAGACGAACTGGTCAAGCTGGAAACGGCCCTGCGGAGCCTGCAGCCACGGGCGAAAATCATCCGTGCCAGTCACGGCCAGATAGATCCGAAGGAGATTCTGAATACGCATTTGTTTGATTTTGAAGCGGCGAGCCGGTCGGCCGGATGGATTCAAGAGCTGCAAAAGGAGCATCACACCCCGGAAACCGAGGAGTACGGCATATCCTCTTTTGTGTATAGCAGAAAGAAGCCTTTCCATCCAGAAAGACTGCTGCAATGGCTTGGAAGCTGGCCGAAGGAGGTTGTGCGGTCCAAGGGGATCATGTGGATTGCCACGCGCAATCATCTGGCGGTCTCATTTAGTCAGGCCGGTGTTTCCAGGCAGCTTTCACCTGCGGGGCTATGGGTTGCCGCCTTGTCGGAGGAAGAACGTCTTGCCTACTTTGGAGATGAATTTGTCAAATCTCCGGATTGGGACGAGCAATGGGGAGACCGGGTAACCAAGCTTGTATTTATCGGCGTCGGGCTGGATAGGGAAAAGATTACCCGCACGCTTGACGAGGCCTTGTTGACAGAGGATGAAATGGCAAGCAACTGGCGTGCATTGAACGACCCGCTCCCTAAATTCTAATTTCATATCTATAAATAGTAATAATTACGCTTTAACTTCATGGAGGAGGAAGAAAACGATGCGTTCATTAAAAAAAACAACACTTATTCTTTTAGGAGGTCTGATGCTGGCGGTGGCAACGGGGTGTGCTTCATCGCCTGCCGCTGACACTGCGGCGGAAAAGCAGGAAGCAAGCGCTCCGGCGTCTGCGGAGGAAACGACGGAGTCTTCATCCGTGACGGAAGAGACTCAGGATGAGACTTTTCTATCGTTTACGGATGATGCCGATCGCGAGGTTACACTTCAGGCACAGCCGCAGAAAATCGTCGTGCTCTCCCCGCAATTGCTGGATCTGCTGTATGCGGTCGACGGTACCGCTATAGCTAAGGCTACCTCAACGGGAGGAACCATTCCGGAGAAAGCGAAGACGATTGAGGATGTCGGCGGCATGACCACCGTGAATACGGAAAAGCTGCTGTCCTTGAAGCCGGATCTGGTAATCGGCTCTACTTCGTTCCATCGTGAGCTGGTAAACGTTCTGGAGGCCAGTGAGGTTCCCTTTGCTCTCTTCACGCTCAGCACCTATGACGATTTGAAGGAAAAGGCCCAGCTGTTCGGCAAGCTGGCCGGTACGGAGCCGCAAGCGAACGAAGCGCTGGCAAAGCTGGAGAAGCAGATCGGCGATTTGACGGACAAGGTGCCCGCAGATCAGGCGCCTACCTTCATTATGCTGAACGTCACGCCGAGCAGCATTAGCGTGCAGCGGGAAAATACGGTGGGAATCGAGGTCGCGGAAATGCTGCATATGAAAAATGTAGCTGCTGCGCTGGAGGCATCGCAAAAGAGCCCGTCTACCGCCCCGTTCAGCTTGGAAAAGATCGTAGAGATGGACCCGGATTATGTCTTTGTTCTTATCCACGGAGCCCGCGAAGATGGAGAGAAGAAAGTCGAAAGCGATCTGTCCAACCAACCGGCATGGGCTTCGCTGCGTGCGGTCAAGGAAAAGCGCATGGCCATCTTGCCCTCGGATCTGCTGCTTTCGAATCCGGGCTTTCGGCTAAACGAGTCGGTCGAGTATCTGGCGGAGCTTGTATATCCTGACGTGTATGGCAATGAAAACTGACATCAAACGGGTATCCGCTCCGAGAGGCGTCTTCGTATTAGCCGCCATGGCAATTGCGGCAGCAGCAGGGATTGCGTTTAGCATCGGAACCGGAGCCGTTTCGATTTCGCTGGAGGATATTTGGAGGTATTTGTTTCACGGGTTTGACGGACCGATGAAAGAAGTGATCTGGAGCATCCGTCTGCCCCGCACGCTGGTAGCGGCCTTGGTCGGCGTGAATCTGGCCTTGTCCGGAGCCATTCTGCAGGGGGTCATGCGCAATCCGTTGGCTGATCCCCATATTATTGGCGTTTCTTCGGGGGCAGGGCTGCTTGGCATCATCATCCTTATTTTATTTCCGCAAGCTTGGCCCCTGCTTACGCCGGCTGCATTTGCCGGCGCCTCGTTGGCAGCTGCTATCATCTATTTGCTGGCCTGGAAGCAGGGCGTCCAACCGGTCCGCATCATTCTCGCGGGGGTGGCGGTGTCCGCTTTTCTAGGCTCCGGCATTTCCGCGCTGCTTACCTTTTATAGCGACCGTGTCAACGGAGCGCTTGTATTTCTCGTTGGCGGGCTGGCTGCCAAAAGCTGGCCGGAACTGCAGATGATGCTTCCGTATTCCTTCGCTGGAGTGGCGCTGGCCTTGGCCGGCTCCGTGCATTTAAATCTGCTCTCCCTTGGAGATTCCAATGCGCGCGGCCTTGGCCTCAAGGTAGAGACTACCCGCCTGGTATTGACGGCTGTAGCGACTTTGTTGGCCGCCAGCGCCGTCAGCGTGGTGGGTCTGCTCGGCTTTGTGGGTCTGATTGTGCCGCATTCCGCCCGGCTGCTGATCGGAAGCGACTATCGGCTGCTGCTGCCCGCCTCGGCGCTGCTCGGCGCCGCGGTGGTCACCGTCTGTGATACCTTGGCTCGTCTGATGTTCGCACCGATCGAGCTGCCTGTCGGAATTATACTGGGAGCGCTTGGCGCTCCGTTCTTTCTGTATTTGCTAAGGAGGGAAGGAGAATGACAGCATTGCTGCTGGATCAGGTTTCTGTCAATTACCACAACCGATGCGTGATCGACCGTCTGGATTGGCAGGCGGAGGAGGGGAAGATCTACAGCATTATCGGTCCGAACGGATGCGGCAAAAGCACCTTGCTGAAGGCGATCTCCGGTCAATTAAAGACGGCAGGGGGCTCGATTTTGCTGGAAGGGAAGCCGCTTGAAGGCTATTCCAGGCGAAGTCTGGCCCGTCAGTTATCCATGCTGCAGCAAAGTCAGGATAAGCTGCCGGACATGACGGTGAGAACCTTGGTCGGCTATGGGCGCTTTCCTCATAAACCGCCTTGGGCCGGTCAGCGCAAGGAGGATGAGGCCATCGTCGATTGGGCTCTGGCACAGACAGGGACTTGGATGTTTGCCGACCGCAAGCTGTCCGCCTTATCCGGCGGGGAACGCCAGCGGGTGTGGATCGCGTTGGCGCTGGCGCAAAAGCCGCGCCTTTTGCTGCTTGATGAGCCGACAACCTATCTGGATGTCAGCCATCAGTGGGAGATCATGGAACTGATTTCCGATATTAATCGAAAACATGGCATGACCATCATCATGGTCTTGCACGATATGAATCATGCGGCGGCTTATTCCGACGAAATCATGATGATGAGCAAGGGAAAGGTACACGCCAGCGGGTCACCGGAAGATACGATTACCGAACAATCCCTTGGCGAAGTGTTCGGCGTGAAGGGGCGCATTGAGCGCGATCCGGTCAATCAACGGCTGAGCTGTCTTGTAACGGGGCTGCTCCCGAACAGAGAGCAGGCGCAGACGGCCGAAGCAATCTATGTGCATTAGGAAATGGAGAGGATAACGATGAATATAGCACCTGATGTATTTCCGTTCTCGGCCATCGTCGGTCAGGATGCGATGAAGAAGGGGTTGCTCCTGAATCTTGTGGATCCGCGGCTTGGCGGGGTGCTGATCCGGGGGGAGAAAGGCACGGCCAAATCGACGGCAGTCCGGGCGCTCGCCGATCTGATGCCGGGGCTTCATGTCGTCAACCTGCCGGTCAGCGCTACGGAAGACCGCGTCGTCGGCACGCTGGACATTGAGCATGCAATCCGTGAGGGAGAAAAAAGGTTTGAGCCGGGTTTGCTCGCTGCGGCTCACGGACATATTTTATACGTGGATGAGATTAATCTGCTGGATGACACCATCGTGGACGCCTTGCTGGACGCTGCCGCGATGGGTGTAAATACGGTCGAACGGGAGGGCGTGTCGTATTGTCATCCCTCCCGTTTCATTCTGATCGGGACGATGAATCCGGAGGAAGGAGATCTGCGTCCGCAGCTGCTGGACCGATTTGCGCTGTCCGTGGAAGTAGGGGGAGAGCGGGAGGTGGAGACCCGTATGGAGGTCGTCAAGCGACGCCTTGCCTTTGATGCGGATCCTGAAGCGTTTCGACGCCAATATGCGCGAGAGCAATCGGAGCTCCATCACCGGATTTTGCACGCTCGAGAGCTGCTTACGAAGATTGAGCCTGCCGATCAGCTGCTGGAATGGACTGCCAAGGTCGGCATTCGGCTGGAGGTGGACGGTCACCGCGCGGATATCACGCTGATGAAGACGGCGATGGCGCTTGCCGCCCTGGAGGGCAGAACCTGTGTCCTGGCAGATGACATGGTAGAGGCGGCTTCGCTCGTAATGCCGCATCGGATGCGCAGAAGACCGTTCGAGGATGGAGCATACGGGACGGAGACGATTAAGGATCGGCTCGGCGATCTGCTGCTGGAGGCCGCGAATGTGCTCTGACGGCGGTTCCTTGTATCCCTTCTGCGCCGTTGTAGGTCAGGAGCGGGCCAAAAAAGCGCTGCTGCTGCATGCCGTGAATCCGTCGGTCAAGGGAGTTCTGCTGGCCGGAGAGACGGGGACGTCAAAGACGACGCTTGTTCGCGGCTTTGCTTCTCTGGTTCCGGAACGCAAGGAGCTCCGCATTCCGCTTCATGTCGATGACGACCGGCTCTTTGGCGGCTTGGAAACGGCAGCTGCCATCCGCTTTGGCGAGAGAACATTTTCTTCCGGTTTGCTGGCCGCAGCGGACGGGCAACTGTTGACGATAGATGATGTGAACCTGATGAGCGAAAGGGCGCTGAACGCAATTTTGTCAGCTGCAGAACTAGGCGGCTTCGAAAGAGTGCATGAAGGGACAGCCGGTTGGCAGGGGTCTTCCTTCCTGCTGCTAGGGACAATGAATCCTGAAGAGGGTCAGTTGAATCCTGCTTTACTTGACCGCTGGGGACTTTATGTCCGGGTCGGCACCTCGTTCGATCCTGCTGAACGGGCGGAAATAATCACCCGCAGGCTGGCCTTCGAGCGGGATCCGCAAGCATTTGCACGTGCCTTCGAGCCGGAGTCCGAGGCGCTGCGGAAGAGGCTTGTGCAGGCGCAGGAGTGCCTGGCCGCCGTCCGGATCGGCGAGCCGATGCTGCGCCTGACCGCCGAAATTGTCAGGGAGGCGGGATGTTCGGGGCAGCGCGGAGAAATTCTGCTTGCGGAGCTTGCTCGCGCTTTGGCAGCCTGGGAGGGCGAGCCGGAGGTCCGTGCCGGGCATGTGCAGGAGGCGGCCTGGTTTGTCCTGCCGCACCGCATGCGCCAGGCGGAGAGTGACGCCGGGAGACAAGCAGCGCCGGAAAAAGAACCGGACCGCGGCCAGGGATCCGTCGAACAGCCGCCGGAGCAAGCGCCGTCATCTGCTGCGCAGGAGGATGACATGCAGCCTGACGGCTCTCCGTTGCCGGAGGCCGACAGCGGGGAAGCAGCGCCAGAACCGGAATCAGCACCGGAACAAACGCCAGAACCGGCGCTTGGGAGTGCTGCTGCCGGGGACGGCTCTGCTTCCAGCGGGGAGGGCGCTGCATCCGTGCCTGCGCGTGCCGTCGTGGAGGCGGTAGGCCGGGATTTCGGTGTCCGCCGGATTGCCTTTGCTCCGCCGCGCACCCGCTTTAAGGCTAAAGCGGGCAAACGCAATCCGGCGAGCGGGGGCGGACGGTCCGGCCGCTATGCGCGGTCGGAGACGCCGCGAGGACCGGTCTCCGACCTGGCGCTCGACGCCACGCTGCGGGCGGCGGCTCCTTATCAGCAGGCCCGCCGCTTGCGGCAAGCTGCTGACGGCGGCGAAGGCGGACCGCGCGTGTTGGTCGAGGGAAGCGACCTGCGCATCAAGGTGCGGGAGAGCCGAACGGGGACCGCGCTGTTGTTCGTCGTCGATGCCAGCGGCTCAATGAACGCGGCCAAGCGGATGAGAGCGGTCAAGGGTGCGGTGCTGTCGCTGCTGCGCGACGCTTACCGGCAGCGCGACAGCGTCGGCCTGGTCGCCTTTCGGGACAGCGGTGCAGAGCTGCTGCTGGATATTACGCGCAGCGTCGAGCTGGCTGAACGCCGGCTGCAGTCGATGCCCGTCGGCGGACGAACTCCGCTATTGGCCGGGCTGGAGAAAGGCGCGGAGACGATCCGATCGATGCAGCGCAAGGGCAGCGGGCTCATTCCGGCAATGATCATCATGACGGATGGAAAAGCGAACGCGGGCACCGCTTCAGGGCTTGACCTTTGGCAGGAAATTCGCGGCATTGGAAGCCGTATTTCGGCATCGGGAATCCAGGCCCTGGTCATCGATACGGAGCAGGGATTTGTCCGCCTTGGCTACGCCCGCAAGCTGGCGGAATGCATGCAGGCGCAGTATTTGCGGCTGGAGGAGCTGGATGCCGGCGTGATCGAACGTGCGGCAAGGAGCTTAATGCAGGAGCGCAAGAGCGTGGGGACGGCTTTTTTATAAAACTTTTGAACATTTACTTTTTATATATACGTGGGGAGATGAGAGGTTGAAAATCATCGTATTGACGAACAGCGAGGCATCACAGGCTCACTTGTCGGCAGCGTACCGTATGCTGGATGAGGCGCAGCGGGATCAATTGCAGCTTGCCGTCGTCGACCCGGGAGGGCCCGAATCCGTCAAATCGCCGCCGGGCCTGGAGACGAAGCTTGGGGCGGATGCCGCAGACTTTGTGATATTCGATGCGCACGGCGTTCGCAAGGAAGTTGTGGAACAAATCAAGCTGCTTCTAAGCCAAGGGGTGGCGCAGTTCGTTCCTGTAGGCGGGGATGCGGCCGAGATCCGCTCCTTGTTCCGGCTCGGCGGACTGACTGCGGACCGCTTGCCAAGCCCGGGTGCAAAAGCAGAGACAGGACTGCCGAATGAACTCGGGAAGGACTACGACCGCTATGTAAAAATAACGGAATATTGGCGGGGCGGCGGGGCAGAAAATATGCTCGGCTTGCTCTGTCTGGCGGGCCGGGAGTATGGCGGGTGCAATCTGCTGCCCGTCCCTCCCGATCCGGTCCTCGTTCAGGAACTATGCCTGTTCGACCCGCTCAGGGGCAATCGTTTTTCGACCCTGGCGGACTTCCGGAAAAGCAGGGGATATACGGAGCATCTGCCTAAGGTAGCGCTATTCTTTCTAGGTAACGGCAATCCGCTGGATATTGCGGAATGTATCGGGGAGCTGATGAACGGCATCGAGGCATTTGCCGATGTTTTGCCGGTGGCTTTTCCTTCCGTCATGCATATTTCGCTGGAGCGTCTTCGCGAATTGCTGGTTGAAGAAGGTCAGCCGGTCGACTTGATTGTTAATCTGCTTCCCTTCCGTCTGGGGATCGGTCCGGGGGGAGGCGGGGCTTCATCATCATCTCCAGCCGGAGCAGGCGGTGCGGTGGATTGGCTGGACGCCTTGGGAGCGCCGATGCTGCACCCGTTTTTCTTATCCGGCACGACAGAGGAGGAATGGAGGCAGTCGGTTCAGGGAGTAAGTCCTTCGCAGCTTATGGTTCAGGTTGTGCTGCCGGAGCTGGACGGAGCCATTGAGACCTTTCCGATCGCTGCTCTGCGCCGTGAAGGAGAGGATCAGGGGCTGGGCGTTGCGCTCAGCAGGCTGGCGCTACTTCCCGATCGGGCCGAACGGCTGGTCGGACGCGTCCGGCGTTGGCTGGAGCTGAAAAGAAAGGCAAACCGGGAGAAGCGGTTGGCCCTGATTTGCTATAACTACCCTCCCGGCGAGGCCAATGTGTTCGGAGGCACGTTTCTGGATACGTTTGAATCGGTGTCCCGGCTGCTCACCCGGCTGAAAAAGGAAGGTTACGATGTTCAGGAAATATCCGCGGAGGAGCTGCGCTCCCGCTTTGTCGAGGGCGGTCTGGTCAACTCCGGACAATGGACGGGCGAGCAGGCCGCGGACGAAATGATCCGTTACAGCGACCCCGACTTTGCAGCCAAGTTAGCCGCCCGTTCATGGGGCGCCGAGGCGGAAGCCCGTTGGGGCGAACCTCCCGGCGAAATGATGTCGGAGCAGGGGGCCTTTTTGATTCCCGGCATCGTGAGCGGCCATGTTTTTATTGGCTTGCAGCCTTCGCGGGGCATCCATGAGGCTCCCGAGAAGTCCGTGCATGATCGTTCCCTGCTTCCGACGCATCAGTATACCGCCTTTTATCAATGGCTTCGCGAGGAGTGGGAGGTGGATGCGGTCGTTCATATCGGCACCCACGGCACGCTGGAGTTCCAGCGCGGCAAGGAATGCGGCATGTCGGGCGACTGCGTGCCGGACGATTTTCTTGGGGAGCTTCCTCACCTGTACTATTATTACGTGGGCAATCCCTCGGAAGCGATGATCGCCAAACGCCGCAGCCATGCGGTGCTGGTAGGCTATCAAGCGCCGCCGTTTGTCGAGGCTGAGCTGTACGGCGAATGGGCTGAGCTGGATTCGCTTCTGCAGGAGTACCGCGAGGCGGAGCAGCTGGATCCCGGCCGCTGCTGGGATATCCTCCGCAAGCTGGAGGAGACGGCCGAGGCTCTGCACTTTGCCGCGAAGACGCCGGAGGACATGGAGGAGGAGCTGTACCGGATGCAGCGGTCCATAATTCCAAGCGGCCTGCATGTGCTCGGCGACGGCCATTCCTCCGAAGCGGCCGCCGCTTACATGCGGTTTGTGCTTCGCCATGAGCGGGGAACGGTCCGTTCCTTGCGGGGGCTCTTGGCGGAGCGCAGCGGCAAGAAGGCGGAGGAGCTTGCCGCGCAGAGGCAAACGGATGAACTTCGGAGACTGGATCAGGAGGCGGAAGAATTGGTTGCCGGGTACCTTGCAGCGAGGGAGCTTCCGTCCTCCTGGGCGAAGGAGCCGGCGGAATGGCAGGAGGCCTTGAAGCGGACGCTGGAATACGGCTATCAGGCATACGAGAACTCCATGAACAACGAGGAGATGGAGGGATTGTTGAAAGCACTGGATGGGCGCTATCTCCGGGCCAAGCTGGCCGGCGACGCGATGCGCTCTCCGGAGGTGCTGCCGTCTGGCCGCAATCTCTATCAATTTGACCCGCGTGCCGTACCGAGCGTTACTGCCGCAGAGCGGGGGGCGCGGACCGCCGACAACTCAATTAGGCAGTACTATGACAAGCATGGCGAATATCCGGGCACAACAGCCATCGTGCTGTGGGGACTGGAAACGTCGCGGACGCAAGGTGAGACCATCGGGCAGATTCTTCGCTATCTGGGCGTACGCGCCGGAAGAGGGCTCGGGACGTTCCGTACCGAATACGATATCATCCCGCTCTCCGAGCTGGGCCGTCCGCGTCTGAATGTCGTGGTTCACATCACCGGATTGTTCCGCGATATGTTTCCGAATCTGCTGGAGGACCTGAACCGGATTTTCCACCGTCTCTCCGAACTGGATGAGCCCGAGGACATGAACCTGTTCAAGGCTCATACCTGCAAGACGCAATCCGGATTGCTCTCGGCAGGCTATGGCTCTGAGCGCGCCGCGGATCTGGCGAACGCCCGGATCTTTGGCCCTGCGGAAGGTCAATACGGGACGGGCATGACCAAGCTGATCGAGACGAAGCAATGGAGCGAGGAAACGGAGCTGGGGCAAGCCTATGAGAATAGTCAGCAGTATGTCTACAGCTTGGAGGAACGCGGACGGGCGGAGCCGGAGCTATACCGCACTCATTTGCTGGCGGTTGATGTCGTTTCGCAAATTCGCGGCAGCCATGAGTGGGAGGTTACCGATTCCGATCATTATTATGAGTATTTCGGCGGCTTATCCAAGTCCGTCGAGATAGCGAAGGGGATGCCGGCGGAGATTCATATTACAGACACGACCGGGGAGCTGCCTTTGACAGAATCGGCGGAGCAGTCGATCGTCCGGGGGGTACGCACCCGGTTAACCAATCCGAAATGGATCGACGCGCTGCTGGAGCATGATTACCATGGAACGCAAAAGATCGCACAGCGCTTCGAAAATATACTCGGACTTGCGGCGACGACGAACAAAGTGGAATCGTGGGTGTTTTCCGCACTGCATGAAACCTATGTCGCGGATGAAGCCCGCAGCCGTCAGTTGCTAGAGAACAACCGATTCGCCTATCATCAAATGCTGGAGACCCTGCTGGAATCTCACCAGCGCAGCTATTGGCCGGCAACGGAGGAAGAGCTCGAGGAACTCCGCAACCGCTATTTGGAGCTTGAGGGAGAGATCGAAGAGAGGATTTAAATGAGAGGGAGTCCCGAAAGTAAATTTTTGTACAGCCTTAGTAGCAAAATAGAGTGATATTCATACAAAAACCAAGGAGCTAAGCGGCCTTCTCTCGCTTGGTGCCTTGGTTTCTTGCGTCCCTGCGGCTTTCTTGAGCAAATGAGGAGCGAGGGAAAATCCGCCCGACCTCCAAACTGGCTTTGGCAAGCAAGCCCCGAGGCTTTAGTGACATTCTGCATTATAAAGACCGCACGAGCACCCATGCCAGCAATTTTAAAGCCTTTTGTCATTTATTTCGCCGCACGAGCACCCACGCCAGCAATTTTAAAGCCTTTTGTCATTTATTTCGCCACATGAGCACCCACGCCAACAATTTTAAAGCCTTTTGTCATTTATTTCGCCGCACGAGCCGCTCGCCAATAAATTTTAGTGCCTTTCGGCACTTATTTCGCGACGCAAGGCGTAACCTCACATTGAAAAATGTACCCCCCTATCATCTACGATGGTTTGGGACACCCTCTTCACATTGTCCGCTGGCTTAGGCATTAAACCTTGTGAATCCCATGCAACAGCTTGTAATCCGAAGGCGTGCATTTTTTGTAGTTCTTGAATACGCGGTTGAAGGTAGGCAAACTGCCGAAGCCGGAGCTCATGGCGACCTCCATAATCGATAAATTCGGATCAATCAGCAGCTTCTCCGCATGCATGATCCGATGCTGGTTGAGATAATTGTAATAGGACATGCCCACAAATTGCTTGAACAACCGCATGAAGTGAAATTTGCTGAAGCCGGCCAGGTCGGCCAGTTCCTCAACCTGGATCTCTTCAGTGCAGTGCTCGTTGATATAGTTGCATACTTCCAGCAGCTTATCGATGTATTTGTGCTGCTGTTTTTGGCTCTTTCGGTTGGGAAAACGCCGTTCCAGGCGCATATAGTTCCGGCCAAGCACGACGAAAAATTGAATCAGCATGGCGTAAGCGGAAGCTTCCTTAAGCAAGGACCGGCTGAAATACTCATCCATCAGCTCAAGCAGCAGCGGCCTCAGCGCACCATGCAGTTCCTGATCTTGATGGGAAGCGATGATGATGTAAGGACGAAGCAGGTGAAATGTGGAATCAAACCCGTTCAGCGGATAGAGAAGCGTACTGTCAAACTGCATGATGATCCTCTTTCCCGTTTCCGGGGCAAACAGCTGATGCAGCTCGCCCGGGGGGATGATGAGAATATCCCCGGGATTCAGGAAGATCCGGGTATCATCGACGACCGCCGAGTAATTGTTTTCGATCGGCATGATCACTTCAGCAGCCGTGTGCCAGTGAATCGGGTAATCCTCAGCCTCTTGGTTCAAATAGATACGAATTCCGAAATGGTCCCGGTAAGAAACTGTCTCCTTGGCGCCATTCAGGCTTTCAATCATCAGGATTCTTCCTTTCTTAGTTTCAAATTTAGCAATATTTGAGAAGTCAAAAGCTAAATTCACGAAGAAATAACGAAATTAAAGCCGATATAATAAAGCCAATGAAACCGCATACAAAATGATACCATGCGGGAAAAGAGTTTATCAAATTCTATTTTATCGGAAAAACAGGTGAAAGATGAGGTTGAAGTGATGGTCGAACTCGTAAACAACCGTGAGAAGATTAATCAGTATAGGGCGCGAGCTCAAAGTCTCGTCGAGCAGATGACGCTGGATGAGAAGGTGCATCAAATGCTGCACGCCGCTCCGGCGATTCCGAGGCTTGACGTCAAAGCCTACAATTGGTGGAACGAAGCGTTGCACGGTGTCGCCAGAGCCGGCGTGGCCACCGTATTTCCGCAGGCGATCGGGCTTGCGGCCGCTTTCGATGAAGAGCTGCTGGAGGAAGTGGCCGATGCGATTGCTACGGAAGCAAGAGCCAAATTTAACATGCAGCAGCTGTATGAGGATACGGATATTTATAAAGGTCTGACTTTCTGGGCGCCAAACGTTAATATTTTTCGTGATCCAAGGTGGGGCAGAGGGCATGAAACCTACGGGGAAGATCCTTATTTAACATCAAGACTTGGCGTCCGTTTTATTCAGGGCCTGCAGGGCCATGACGAAAATTATCTCAAGCTGGCCGCTTGCGCCAAGCATTTTGCCGTTCACTCCGGACCGGAAGGTCTCAGGCATCAGTTTGACGCGGTCGTGTCTGCTCAGGATTTGTATGAGACGTATTTGCCGGCCTTTCAGGCTTGCGTAGAAGAAGCTAAGGTTGAAGCGGTCATGGGCGCCTATAACCGGACGAATGGTGAACCCTGCTGCGGAAGCGAGCTTTTGCTTGAACAAATTCTCCGCGGCGAATGGCAGTTTGACGGGCATGTCGTGTCGGATTGCTGGGCGATCCGGGATTTTCACGAGCACCATCATGTAACGGAAAATGCCGTTGAATCGGTCGCATTGGCGGTAAACCGGGGTTGTGATTTGAACTGCGGCAGCTTGTTTCTATTTTTGCTGGATGCGGTCAAGGAAGGACTTGTTACCGAGGAACAAATCAACCGCGCGGTGATCCGGCTGTTCACGACCCGCATGAAGCTTGGCCTGTTTGACGAGCCGGAGCAAGTACCGTTTAACGCGATTGCCTATAACGAAGTGGATACCCCCAAGATGCAGGCGTTAAACCGCAAAGCCGCCCGTTCCAGCCTGGTGCTGCTGAAGAATGAAGCCGGCCTGCTGCCTCTGAGGAAAGACGCGATCGGCACAATAGGCGTTATCGGGCCCAATGCCAATAACCGCAAGGCGCTGGTCGGTAATTACGAAGGGACAGCTTCCCGCTATATTACGGTTTTGGAAGGCATCCAGGATTATATCGGCGACGCTGCCCGCATCTTGTATTCCGAGGGCTGCCATTTGTACAAGAACGGCATCAGCGGGCTCAGCACCGGAAACGACCGGATTTCCGAGGTCAAGGCCGTCTGTGCGGAGAGCGATGTTGTCGTGGTTTGTCTGGGGCTGGATGCAGAACTGGAAGGGGAAGAAGGGGATACCGGAAACCAGTTCGGCAGCGGGGACAAACCGGATTTGAAATTTCCGGGACTTCAGGAGGAAGTATTGAGAACCGCTTATGCCAGCGGCAAGCCAGTGGTCTTGATCGTATTAGCCGGGAGTGCGCTTGATCTCAGTTGGGCTGACGAGCATGTTCCGGCGATCTTGCAGGGCTGGTATCCGGGCGCTCAAGGGGGACGAGTCATTGCGGAAGCGTTGTTCGGCGAATTTTCTCCGGAGGGCAAGCTGCCGGTGACGTTTTACCGCTCAACGGAGGAGCTTCCCGCCTTTACCGATTATTCGATGAAAAACCGGACATACCGCTACATGACGGGCGAGGCATTGTATCCGTTTGGTTACGGGCTTTCCTATACCGATATCGTCTTGGACGGCGTGAAGCTGGATACGGAACGGATCACTTCCCAAGGTGTTCAGGTAACCGCCTTGTTGCGCAACGACGGCAAAAGGGCAGGAGGAGAAACACTGCAGCTTTACGTCAAGGCCGAGCGGGCCGGGACGCCTAATGCCCAGCTAAAGGCGCTCCGAAAAATTCACCTGGAACCGGGTGAGACCAAGGAAGTGAATTTGCATTTGCCGGCTTCCGCTTTCGCTTTATGCGACGAGGAAGGAGCGAGCAAAATTCAGAAAGGAACCTACACCGTCTACGCAGGCACCTCCCAGCCGGACCAGCGAAGCCGCAAGCTGACCAGCAAGCAGCCCGAGGCATTCACGCTTATGGCCGACAACGAGCTTGAGATATAAGGAGTGATTGATAATGCCATCCAGTAACAAGGCGGAAGGCGTGAGCCCGCTGTGGGTACACGTCAGAAAAGAGTGGAAGCTGTATTCATTTTTAATCATTCCGGTCGTTTATTTTCTCTTGTTCAAATATGTGCCGATGCTTGGGAATATTATCGCTTTCCGCAAATACAGGGGCGGTCCCAATTTGATGGGGACCGAGTGGGTCGGACTTCAATATTTCGAGATGTTCATGAAGGATCCGGCCTTTTGGCGGGCGTTCCGCAATACCCTGTTTTTGAGTGTTGTTTATCTGTTATTCCGTTTTCCGCTTACGCTCGGCTTTGCCTTGCTCTTGAACGAGATCGTGCGGATCAAGATCAAGAAATTTGTACAGACGGTTTCGTATCTGCCGCACTTCATTTCTGTCGTTATCGTCGCCGGGATGGTTAAAGAAATGGTTTCGTTAACCGGTCCAATCAACACGTTGTTGGCTAATATGGGGTTTGAGAAAATCGGGTTTATCTCCCTGCCGGAGTGGTTCCCGACACTGTATATCGCTTCCGGGCTTTGGCAAGGGCTCGGTTGGGGCACGATCCTGTATTTGGCGGCGATGACCGGGATTAATACGGAGCTTTACGAAGCCGCGAAAATCGATGGCGCAAATCGCTTCCGGCTGGCTTGGCACGTGACGATTCCAGGGATTTTGCCAACCATTATGACGCTCTTGATTTTGGATATCGGGGGTATTCTCGGATCGAACTTCGAGAAAATCCTGCTGCTTTATAATCCGTTGACATATGAAACCGCGGACGTTATTTCCACCTATGTATACCGGATGGGTATCACGGGAGGGAACTTCAGTTACGCTACCGCCGTCGGGTTGTTCGAGGGCATCATCGGTCTGATATTGGTGACTGCCGCCAATGTGATTTCCAAGAAAACGACGCAGTCGGGCTTATGGTAATGCGTGTTCAAAAAGTCGGGTTTTCAGGACCTTCGACGTCGATTCCGCTCCCTGCATTACATCATCATGGGAAGACGACTTTTTGAACAACCTCTAGTAGAAAGGAGAGGACAGATATGAAAGCTTCGGCTTCCGACCGAACATTTCAAATTGTAAACGGGCTTATTATGACGCTGGTCGTGTTAGTGACATTATATCCGTTTGTCTATTTGGTCGCCCAGTCCTTTAGCTCGGAGGCGGCTGTATATGCGGGTAAGGTCAGCTTTTATCCGGTGGAGTTCACGACCAGAACGTATGAGATTATCTTGAGCAAACCGGACTTCTTCCGGTATTACGGCAACACCATTGTGTATTCAGTGGTAGGTACGGCCATTTCGGTCTTCGCCACAGCGGTGCTGGCCTATCCGTTATCCAAAGAAAAGCTGCGCATGAACAAGTTTTTTATTCCCTTTGTCCTGTTTACGATGTATTTCAGCGGCGGGTTGATTCCGAATTACATCCTGGTCGCCAAAACACTGGCTATGCGTGACACGATTTGGGCCATTATTATTCCCGGCGCCATCAGCGCATTTAATGTCATCCTGATGAAGACCTTCTTCGCAAGCTTGCCGACAGAGGTCGAGGAAGCGGCCAAGGTAGACGGCTTGGATGTATACAGCATCTTTTGGCGGATTATCTTGCCGTTATCGAAGCCGATTCTCGCCACGATGGTGCTGTTCGTCATCGTCGGGATCTGGAATAACTGGTTCGGACCCTCGCTTTATTTGCAAACGAAGGCAAAATGGCCGGTTGCGCTGTACCTCAAGCAGGTTATCGATAGTGCGATCAGTCCGACCGAAATGGGCGCCACGTCCGAGGAAACATCGCAAATAGCGGCGACGGTTAAGTCTACGGCTATGGTGCTTACCTCTTTGCCGATCATCTGTGTGTATCCGTTCGTGCAGAAGTATTTTGTCCAAGGGATGATGATTGGTGCTGTAAAAGGGTAACAGGATATTTCATTATATAGATTTCCTCGTTACAAGCTATTCATAGGTTCACCAAATTCTAAGCCTATGCTTCCGAAGCGAGTTTTGTATGAAGTCAATTCAGGAAGCTGCGCTCACAAAACTAAGCGTATGCTTTCGAAGCGAGTTTTGTACGAAGTCAATTCTGGAGGCTATGCTCACAAAACATTTAGGAGGTTAGCTATGAAAAAGAAGGGGATTCACAAATGGTTGGGGGTCATGATGGCGGTAGCGCTGGTCTTCGGGCTGGCGGCTTGCTCGGGCTCAGACAAGAGTGCCAATAACACGCCGGCACCGGCCAATGAGGGCACAAACAACAAAAATGCAGAGGAAGCTCTGGACTACACCTTTGGCGAAGGTGAAACGTTCCACTCTAATGAACCGGTTACCTATTCGATGATGTACAGTGATCACGAGAATTATCCTTACAACGAAAACTGGAGATTCTGGAGCGCGGTCAAGGAAAGAACCAACGTAGACTTCGATTTGTCCATTACGGCTAGAACGGAATACGAAAACCAGAAATCGCTGCTTGTGAACAGTGGCGACGCTCCTTACATCATTCCGAAAACGTATGAAGAGGCAGCCTTTGTCGCCGGCGGACAAATCGTGCCGATCAGCGACTGGGTTCAATACATGCCGAATTATATGAAAGCGGTTAAAGATTGGGGTCTGGAGGAGGATTTGAAGGTCAAGCTTCAGGCGGATGGTAAATATTATGTGCTGCCTGGTCTTTGGGAGGTTTCCGGGGGCGGATACTCCTACATCATCCGTAAGGATATCTTCGAAGCGGCTGGTATTGATGTAGAGGCTGAAGAAGGAAAATGGACGTATGAGGATTTCTATGCAGCGCTGAAAAAGGTCAAGGAGTTTACCGGAAAAGACAATATTTTCTCCGATGAATTCAAAGGAGAATCCACGCTGAATATCGCCGGGGTAGCTTACGGCGTGACCGGCGGCTGGGGTAAAGCAAACGGCATGAAGTTTGACCACGAGAAAAATCAGTTCTTTTTTGCAGATGCATCGGAAGATTTCAAAGCTTACGTTACTTATTTCAATAAGTTAATTAACGAAAAGATCATGGATCCGGAGTCGTTCACTCAAGAGGATGATGCTGCTCAAGCGAAGTTCTTTAAGGGCGATAGCTATGTCATGAACGGCAACTACCAGCTGATGGCCGATTTCCAGACGAAGATGGAGGATCCGAATGCCGAACTATACATGATCGTACAACCAGGCGGTCCTAAGGGAATGCTGCAGATGGAAACATCCCGCCTCGAGAACGGGGTTATGATCAGCCAAAATGCGCTGAAAGATCTGGGTGAAGAGAAATTCATCAAAATGCTGCGTTTCGTCGACTGGCTGTGGTATTCCGATGAAGGTCAAACACTCAGCTTATGGGGTGTAGAGGGCGAAACCTACACCAAAGATGCGGAAGGCAACTTTGTATTGGATCCGGATATCTCCTACAACGGCATGAACCCTACGGCTACGAAAAAGCTGAATGTCGACTTTGGCTTTGGGAACGGGATGTTCGCTTATGGAGGTTCCTCCAAGCTCAAGCTGTCCAAAATGACGCCAGGGGAGCGGGACTACAACGACCGGATATTCGCGACGCGCGAGGCGCGGAAGATTGATCCGCCAATCATGGCTACAACGGATCAAGCCGAACAACTGAACCTGATCCAGACGCCGCTGATGGACTTTGTCAGCACGATGACCTTGAAGTTTATTACCGGACAGGAGCCGCTCTCCAACTGGGATAATTATGTAGCTACGGTAGAAGCAAACGGCAGCAGCCGCTACGCGCAAATGGCTAACGAAATTTTTGAAAGCACGAAAAGTCTGCTGGGATATTAAATTAGCGCAAAAGAGCCTGGTAAGCCTTTACGGTGCGCCGGGTTCTTTTTTAATGGAAGGGAGAAAGAGAGATGAAGGTTGCAGAGCAGGCCGGATATGATGCCTGGCTGGGAAGAAGGGCTTTGACGGACAAAGATCAAGTCTCTTCCCTGACGGATTGGGCAAGCAGGATTATCGCGGAAGAGAGCGATGAATGTATTCGAACGGCAGCTTACGAACTGACGGAGACGATCACAGCCTGGACGGGCAGACGTCCGGACAATGCCGTTCCGGCAGATGGAGGGGGATGCTTGCGGATCGGGACGTTCCAGGGATGTTCAGAAGTTGCAAGCGCCTTTAGTGAAGTAGAAATGTCGGCGGTTCAAGCGGATGGCTTCCGCCTTCGGCGGGCTGGTCAAAGTATCATCATCGCGGGTTCGACCGGCCGGGGAGTACTGTACGGGGCATTTGCCCTCCTGCGTTTAATTAAGACAGGGGAGCGGCTGAATGAGTTAGACGAATTGAGCAATCCGGCAAATGGCCTGCGGCTGATCAACGAATGGGACAATGTTGATGGAAGTATCGAACGCGGATATGCGGGACGCTCGATTTTCTATGCGGAAGGGGAAGTGGTTCCAGACCTGTCCCGAGTCCGCGATTACGCGAGGTTGCTGGCGTCGGTGGGAATCAACGGCATCGTCGTCAATAACGTTAATGTACACAGAGAGGAGACCTTGTTTTTGAGTGAGCGGTATCTCCCTAGGATCGCAGATATGGCAAATGTATTTCGTGCATATGGCATTCGCCTGTATCTTAGTATTAATTTTGCCGCACCGATAGAAATGGGCGGTCTCGCTACGGCCGATCCTCTCGAAGAAGCAGTTCGTACCTGGTGGAAGGATCGAGTGAAGGAAGTCTATAAATGGATTCCCGATTTCGGCGGGTTCCTTGTCAAGGCGGATTCCGAGTTTCGTCCGGGACCCTTCACTTATGGCCGAGACCATGCCGATGGGGCCAACATGCTGGCGGAGGCTTTGGCGCCGTATGGCGGTATCGTCGTCTGGCGCTGCTTTGTCTATAACTGCAAGCAGGACTGGCGCGACCGGAAGACAGACCGTGCACGCGCCGCTTACGATCATTTCACACCGCTGGATGGCCGGTTTAGGGATAACGTCGTATTGCAGGTGAAGAATGGCCCGATGGATTTTCAGGTCCGGGAGCCGGTGTCTCCGCTGTTTGGTGCGATGCCGCATACGAATATGCTGATCGAATTCCAAGTTACGCAGGAGTATACCGGTCAACAGCGCCATTTGTGCTACCTTGTTCCGCAATGGAAAGAAGCGCTTGATTTCGATACCCATGCCCGAGGCGAAGGATCAACGATCAAGAAAGTCGCGGACGGCTCGTTGTTCGGACGACCGCTGGGCGGATTCGCGGCGGTGTCCAATGTTGGCGATGACGCCAACTGGACGGGACATCCGCTTGCTCAAGCGAACTTGTATGGCTATGGCCGTCTTGCCTGGAATCCGGAGTTAGCTGCCGATAGAATTGCGGAAGAGTGGATAAAGCAGACCTTCGGAGATCATGATCGCGTTATCAAGACCCTTCTTGCCATGTTGATGTCTTCATGGAGCTTGTACGAATCATATACCTCACCGCTCGGTGTCGGCTGGATGGTCAAGCCGAATCATCATTACGGCCCGGATGTCGATGGCTACGAATATTCAATGTGGGGCACCTATCATTTTGCCGACTGTTACGGCATTGGGGTGGATCGGAGCGTACGAACGGGAACGGGTTATGCGAGCCAGTATCATCGTCCTCATTCGGAACGGTTTGAATCCGCCGAGACGACCCCGGATGAACTGCTGCTCTTTTTTCATCACGTTCCTTACACACACCGGCTTCATTCCGGCAAGACGGTCATTCAGCATATTTACGATTCCCATTTTGAGGGTGTAAAGGGATCCGAGGCGTTGGCCGAACAGTGGGAAGGGCTAAAAGGATTGATCGACCATGATATTTTCGAGCAAGGGCGAAGCCGGCTTCAGGAGCAAATCGAGCACGCCAAAGAATGGCGGGACGTCATCAATACTTACTTTTGGCGCAAGAGCGGCATCGCGGACGAGCACGGCCGAACGATCTATTGATTTTTTAACTATAGTCTCTTCAAGCTAAGGATCAATGGGGAATGAGGACACTAAAATATAAAGAGCCCGGTGTACACGTAGGTATGCCGGGCTTTTTGGCTTGCCGTCCGAATAATATCTAAGACCATTTGTGCTATCTAGGTGAAATAGATTCAATACACGGTTGGAACATTACAGTTGACAGTCCTCAGTCAGGCATGTATTCTGATTTTATTAGTAATTTTTACGATTAGTGAAGTGGAGGATTTTTTATGACGGATCAACAGCTTTACGATGTGTGGTGGAATGATCGGGAACGGGGGGAGCAAGCGATGGAGGACAACCATCAGCCCCATTGGCGGAAGGTCGTCAGCATGATTGAAGAGACGGATTTCAGCACATCCCGTGTGCTCGATTTCGGATGCAATCAAGGGGGCTTTCTCAGGTTTTTGTATGCTCAAAAGCCCTTCTTGGACGGAACCGGGGTTGATTTGGCCAAGCAATCCATTGAAGTAGCGAACGCGCGGAAAAATGATTTGCCGATAACTTATGAGGTGACCGCACATGTCGATAAATTCAATCATGCCTTTGATATCGCCTTCAGTATTTCCGTCATTTATCTGATTCAGGATCTGGCGGAGCACGCCTGGAAAATCAAGCAGGCTCTTAAGCCGGGAGGAGTATACTATTGCACCTATACGGATTACAGCAAAAACCCCAGCTTGCTGCATTACAAGAAACAAATTGACCGCCACGGCTCGCTGCCGATGCAACTGCACTCCCTAAACGATATTGCGGATGCTTTTTTTCAGGAGGGCTTTAAGGTAGAACTGCGCAGAATGCCGCCTCCAGGCTACATTACCATCGATCCTAACGATATGTGGTTTAACGCTATTTCCGATCGGATGCAATATGAATATCAAGAAGCGTACATTTATCGCTTCACTGCTCCTTCCGCAGAGTGATGGACAAGCTGCATTGGAACCGGGAGGAGGCTAGGCTTTGATTCGGGCTGCTGGAAAAAGCATGGGTTCGTTTCTCGTCACACTGATCGGTATTACGGCGTTGTCGTTTGCATTATCCTACCTATCTCCCGGTGATCCTGCCGAAATGTGGCTCACCGAAAACGGAATCGCGCCTTCGGAGGAATTGCTGCAAAAAACAAGGGAGCAGCTGGGGCTGAATCGCCCCATTCCCGTACAATACATTGCCTGGCTGGGAGATTTGCTGCAAGGAGATATGGGCGTCTCCATCAAGTCAAACCGTCCCGTAGCGCAGGAACTGATCAAAGCCTTGCCGCATACGCTTCTGCTTGCCGTTTCGTCCATGCTGGTTACGATGGCCGTTGCGGTTCCTTTGGGAGTGGCCTGCGCGAAATATCAGGGCTCTTGGTTTGACCGGTTGATTCAGCTGACCAATTACATTTTTGTATCGCTTCCCGTGTTCTTTATTTCACTGATATTGATGTATCAATTGTCTTATAAGCTTAAGCTTTTGCCCGTCATCGGGGCCGGAAGTCTTAAAGGGCTGATTCTCCCCGTGCTGGCTTTATCGCTGAATTTGATCTCTGTTTATATCCGACAGATTCGTTCGGTCGTGCTCCGGGAGCTGCAGCATGATTATGTTGCAGGACTTTATGCTAGAGGAGTACCCGGCCGCGTCGTGTTTTTTGTGCATATTTTGAAAAATACGCTTACGCCCATCGTCACGCTAACGGGCATTTCCCTTGGCGTGTTGCTGGGAGGAACGATTATCGTAGAGAGCATCTTTAACTGGCCTGGCTTGGGGAAGCTGGCGGTTGAAGCGATTGAATACCGGGATTACCCTGTTATTCAGGGCTATGTCGTATGGATGGCATTTATTTATTTGCTGGTGAATGCCATCATCGAGTTCCTTTATCTGCTGCTGAATCCAAAGCTGAAAAGGATCGGAGGGTGACAGGACTGGACAAGCAGAAAAAAATGAAAACAGGTCTCATTTTAAGTCTTGCGTTAGTTGGCAGCATTCTGCTTCTTGCCTTGTTCGGATCGCACCTCGCCCCTCATGATCCCTATAAAACGAATTTGGCGCTGGCACAGCTTTCACCAAGCTGGGAGCATCCCTTCGGGACAGATCATTTAGGTAGATGTGTCTTCTCACGGATCCTGTCAGGCGCATCGGTGTCGATTTTTTCCGCGCTGGTTGTTGTCCTGGTTGCCGCGGCTTTCGGTACGGCTATAGGCGTGATTTCGGGTTATGTTGGGGGGATCGTCGACGCCCTCTTGATGCGGATCACTACGATCTTTCAGGCATTCCCCTACTTTTTACTGGCGGTGGCTGTTGCCGGAACCTTAGGGATCGGGTTGATGAACGGCATGATTTCGCTGGCGGTCGTCTTTTGGACATCCTATGCCCGGCTGGGAAGAAGCTTGGTCCTAGGAATCAAAAATGAGAATTACATTAAAGCTTCCCGGCTTTGCGGAGCCGGAAATCATCACATCGTTTTGAAATACATGCTTCCCAACATCGGTTCGCCGATTCTGATCACAGGTGTTCTCGATATTAGCGCCGTTATTTTGAGCATGGCCGGACTATCCTTTTTGGGGCTGGGGGCCCAGCGTCCAACAGCGGAGTGGGGAGCGATGATGAGCGAAGCCAGAAATTATTTACAGACGGCTCCATGGGTCGTTATTTTTACCGGGTTTGCGTTGTTTGTCGTCGTGGTTTGCTTTAACTATCTGGGCGATACCCTTCGCGGGTTACTGGACCGCAAAGCAACCGGAAAATAAAAGAGGGAGAGATATGAATATGAAAACAAAGGCGATCACAATGACATTAATCTGCCTGATATTCACAGGTTTGTTTTCCGGCTGCGCAAGCAAAAGCGAACAGGAGTCCAACGGGCAACAGAGTTCAACCTCACAACCTGTCGCGTTGGCTGAAAAAGCCGAGGAAAAAGTACTGACTTTCGGCTCGGTTGGTTATTTTTACAATGAACAATGGGATCCGGCTTACGGCTGGGACGGTTGGGCAATCGGCTCTTATGGAGTCGGCGAAGGCTTGTTCCGTTTAGATGACGCGTTCAAGGCGGTGCCTTGGCTCGTGGAGTCCTATCAAACAGCGGACAACAAAACCTGGGAGTTTATTTTGCGCGATGACGTTGTATTTCATAATGGCGTCAAAATGACGGCAGAAGCGGTTAAAAGATGCTTCGAACGTACGCTTGAGGTCAATGAACGCGCCAAAGAGCTGCTGCCGATCCAAGGATTTGAAGCCTCGGGACAAAGCTTGAAGATCGTGCTCTCGGAAGCGGCGACCGGCCTGGCCAATGATTTGACGGATCCCCTATGGACCGTTTATGACGCTGAAGGCTCTACGGATTTCGCTGAACAAACATATTATACCGGCCCTTATATTCCAAATGAATTTAATCCCGGGGTGGAGCTTGTCGTTGTTAAGAACGAGCATTATTGGGGAGAGGCGCCAAAGCTGGACAAGGCGATCTTCAAAACAGTCAAGGATGCGGATGCCTTGACGATGGCCTTTCAGAACGGTGAAATTGACGTTGTCGTCCAGGTGCCGGAAACCGCGATCCCTGTTATTCAAAACGCCGAGCATCTGAAAATCGATACCAGCACAGGCATGAGAACCCAGCTGATTCGCTTCAATATGCAATCTCCGGCCGTACAGGATGCAGCAGTGAGAAAAGCCATCAGTTATTCGATTGATCGCGACAGCTATACGAAAGTCATTTCCAACAATACAACGGTTCCATCCTACGGCATTTATCCGGAAGCTTTCACATTTGGAGGAATCAAAAATGTAACTGCGTCAGTAACCGCTTTTGATCCGGAGAAGGCAAAACAGCTTCTGGCCGATGCGGGTTTTGCCGATACGAACGGAGACGGCATTCTGGAGAAGAACGGAGTGAAGCTGTCGTTAAAAATGATCGGGATAAGCGCACAGAAGGAGATGCTCGAATTAAGCCAGGTGCTACAAAGCCAGCTGCAGGAAATCGGAATTGATTTAAAGGTGGAGTCGATGGAAAACATCAGCGAAGCCAGAAAAAACGGTGAATTCGACTTGACCTATGAATCTTATGTGGCCGGTTCCACAGGCAACCCGCAAGCATTTATCGAGTATATGTTCGTTACGGACGGAAGCAACAACTTCGGCAAATATTCCAATCCCGAAGTGGATGCATTGGCAGCGAGTCTTCATAAGGCTTCCAGCGAGGAAGAGAAGAATGAGGCGATTACCGGGATTACCCAGCATATTTTGGATGATGCGCCGTTCATATTTTTTGCCCATAAAAACTTTACATGTGTCTACAATAGCGAAACCGTAGCCTACTTTCATGCCCAACCGTCTGAATTTTATATTCTGGATTCTTCGACGGAAGCCAAATAACGATGACGGAAGACGCCATGCTGCTGCAAATCCATGATCTGAATGTCCGGTACCATCATTCACCTGTTGTCAAAGGGATCGATTTACGGATAGAGGACAAGCAAACGGTAGTCATTGTAGGCGAGAGCGGAAGCGGGAAAAGCACACTTTTGCGCAGTATTATTGGCCTGTTGGGGGAAAATGGAGAAATCGTATCCGGGGATATTATTTTTGAAAAGCGAAGCCTGCCCGGCTTGCCGGAAGAAGAATACCGCAAATTGAGAGGCTCAGGGCTATCGATGATCTTTCAGAATCCGGAGGCATTTTTGGATCCCCGGATGCGGATACAGGAACAGTTCCATGAAGCCGTCAGAGTACATCGGCCAATGGGCAGGAAACAAGCGCTCCAACAAGCAGCTGCGCTGCTTGCCGAGATGCAGTTTATCGATCCCGCCAGCATCCTTAAAGCCTATCCTTTTGAACTGAGCGGGGGCATGTGTCAGCGCATAGCCATCGCGATGGCCATAGTGAACCAACCAAAGCTTATTTTGGCCGATGAGCCTACCAGCGCATTGGATGTTACGGTACAAGCCGAAATGATCGAGCTGATGATTCGCATGCAAAAAAAACATGACCTCTCTATCCTGCTAGTTACTCACAATATGCTTGTCGTCGAGAAAATGGCGGACATGGTCGGTGTGATGTACCAAGGAAGGCTCGTTGAATGGGGAACGAAGCAAGAGGTTCTCCGTCATGCCCGCCATCCGTATACACAAGGGTTGTTGCGTGCAGTTCCCAGGCTGGAGACGATCAGCCGGGATGCCATGCATCCCGGTCCTGCGGATGATAGAAAAGCGGTAAGAGAAGGGGATAGCATGAGGGAGGAAGTTCAAGCGGATCGAACGCCTGGGAGAAAGCATTTTTCATCAACCCATTGGATACGGGAGGAATAAGAGGAACCCACTTATGGACGATCACGTGATTTTGGAGGCAAAGGCCCTGAAAAAAGTGTTTCATCGGTCAAATTCAAAGGTCACCGCAGTTGACCTCATTGATTTATTTGTCAAAAGCGGAGAATGCTTTGGCCTGATCGGGGAAAGCGGCAGCGGTAAATCTACGGTGGCCCATATGATCGCCGGACTTCTGGATGTCACGGAGGGCGAAATCGTTTTTGATGGGACCCGGCTCCCAAGCAAACCTTGCCGCAAGGGCTTTCTTCAGCGTCAACGAATGCAAATGATTTTCCAGAATCCGTCCTCCTCCTTTTCACCGAGAATGACGCTGCTATACTCGATTTGCGAAGGGCTTCGCTATCATAGCGGGATGCCTCGCCGGCAAATGGAGGAGAGAGCGTACCATATGATGGATATGGTCGGATTAAAGAGGGAGTACGGCAAGCGTTATTGCGGAGAACTGAGCGGCGGAGAATGCCAACGGGCGGCTATTGCCCGAGCCATTATCAGCAGCCCCAGTCTGCTGATTTGCGACGAAGCCACCAGCGCACTGGATGTGTCCGTCCAATCCCAGATTGTGAGGTTGCTTATGCAGCTAAAACAGGAACTGGGCCTCTCTCTCCTGTTCATCACGCATGATATCGCTCTCGTTAGCCGGATTGGAGACAGAATCGCAGTGATGAAGGAGGGCAGGATCATCGAAGAAGGGAGCTCTGCACAAATCATTTCCCATCCGGAACATCCTTACACAAGGAAGCTGATCGCTTCCGCCACTACCTGATATGACAACTCTCCCTTTTCTTGATAAAATAGAAGGATAGAATTTTTTGCGGGCTGGGCCTAGCGGACCAGACGCTTTAGATGTCAAGGAAGGGAATGTGCGCAGGATATGGAAAAGAGCCACTCCAAGGTTCAAGAGATGCTGGATACGATGGCGCGTAACGGGTGGAGGGTAACGGAGCAGCGAAAGACGCTGGCTCAGATTTTTGCCGATTATGACGGTTATTTATCACCCAAGGATGTCTATGATCAAATGTCCGTTCATTATCCAAGCATGAGTCTGGATACGGTATACCGCAATCTTCGAATGCTAAGTGAGATGGGCGTGCTGGAGCATTTCTATTTCATGGAAGGCGGCTTGAAATTCCGGGAAAATTGCGCGGCGCACCATCATCATCACCTGATCTGCATTAACTGCGAAAAGACACTGGCCTTCGACTTCTGTCCGATGGATCATGGGCTGGAGCTGCCGGGAAATTATAAGGTGATCCGGCACCGGTTCGAGGTGTACGGAATCTGCGAGGCTTGCCAGAACGTAACAGAAGGATAAACAGGAGATTAATTCTAAATGAGTCAGCTAAAACAGTTTGAACGTGTATATGAAATCATGTCGGCATCCTTTCCGGTGACGGAATATCGTACCAAGGCCGGGCAAGAGGAGCTTCTGGTCCGGCCGGAGTATCGGCTGCTCACGGAGAGAGACGAGGAAGAGCGGATCATTGCTTTTCTGGCAGTCTGGGAGTTTCCTGAGCTGCGTTTCATTGAGCATCTCGCGGTTGATCCATCGGTGCGCGGGGGCGGGGTTGGCAACAAGCTTGTGAGAAAATGTCTGGAGGAGCAATTAGGGGAGCAATCGGTGAAGCCGACGATCCTCGAGGTAGAGCTGCCGAAGGACGAGTTGTCCGCAAGACGGATCTCTTTCTATGAGCGGCTGGGCTTTCGCCTGAATGAATACAGCTATGTTCAACCGCCGCTGCGGGAAGGCGGGAAGCCGCTGCCGCTGAAAATCATGAGCTATCCAAGGTTACTCACCGAGCAAGAGTTCCTCGCTTGCAAGGACATTCTGTACAGCAAAGTTTATCGTGTGCGGGAGAGTTGAATTAAGAAGAGGGTGTCCCAAAAGTAACTTTGGATTACCCTACCAACAAAATAAGATGATATTCATAAAAACCAAGG
>NZ_JAHLQJ010000039.1 GCF_018919145.1 Paenibacillus brevis | reverse complement strand
TTTGGCACTAAAATGTGCTCGGCCCGGCTCCAGCCGTGGATTTTAATGCCTTTTGGCACTAAAATGTGCTCAGCCTGGCCCCGGCAGCGATTTTAATGCCTTTTGGCACTAAAATGTGCCCAGCCCGGCTCCAGCCGTGAATTTTAATGCCTTTTGGCACTAAAATATGGCAAATCTACTCCATCCCGCTAAAGATTCTAGTTGCAGATAAACTGAAGCGATTATCTATTATTTAGTTTCTCACTACAAAAGGGTCAGTCCATTATGGAAACATACTCCTATTTGGAAGGGCGCCGTTCTTCTTTTTTCGTGCTTTAACGGATTGAACTCCGCCTTAATCTACAATATAATTTTATTCATGTATAAGTTCGAGTTCGAAAAATCAGGTTTTCAGCAAAAGCTGACTTTTTGAACAACTTCTATAAAGAAGAGGGAGGAAGCGTGAAATGAGTATCCAGGTGAATGATGTGGAGCATGTAGCCAAGCTGGCCAGACTAAACCTCACCGAAGAAGAACGTGAGATTTTTACGGGACAGCTGAATGCGATTTTACAATATGCCGAGAAATTGAACGAGCTTGATACAGATCAAGTGGAGCCAACGACTCATGTGCTTCATCTCAGCAATGTGATGCGTGAGGATGAGGTCAGAGAGAGCCTGCCGCAGGAGAAGGTATTCCGGAATGCGCCGGAAGAGGAAGACGGACAATTTAAAGTGCCGGCGGTATTGGAATAAGCATCATACGACAATGTAATAACGGCATGGCCGGAATTATATAAGTTGAACTAGAAAAGTACACAGAACGGGCATAAGTGAGAAGTGTTCTGAAGTGAAAGCTTTCTGAAAGAAAGCTACTTCGGGAGCATAGGCTCGGATAGCGTTCGCCTTTGTGAGCGGATTTTTACTCTATGATGGCTTAGTTCAGTCAAAGAAATCCGTGAACAACAGCGATCGTAAGAACACTTCACACGTTGCCCCCAGTGTACAATCTTTAGTTCAACTTATATAGATATCGGTTAATTTGGAAGGAGGACGCGTGAGTGACGCTGTTTGATTTGCGTTTGCAGGAGATACATAATCGGCTGGACAAGAAGGAACTGTCAGTAACCGATTTGGTGGGTGAGGCGTTCGCCAAAATTTCAGAGCGTGATGAGCGAATCGGCGCCTATTTAACGCTTAATGAGGAAGCAGCCCGTCAAGAGGCGGTAAAGCTGGATAACAAACTGGTTCAGGGGGGCGGCAAGGGGCTGCTCTTTGGATTGCCTGTCGGAATCAAGGATAATATGGTAACAGAGGGGCTTCGGACCACCTGTGCCAGCCGTTTTTTGGACAACTATAATCCGATTTATGATGCAACGGTCGTCTCGAAGCTGAAGGAGGCCGAGGCCGTAACCGTCGGCAAGCTCAATATGGACGAATTCGCTATGGGCGGCTCCAACGAGAATTCGGCGTACCATCCGGTCCGCAATCCTTGGGACCTGTCCCGGGTTCCCGGCGGCTCCAGCGGCGGCTCGGCAGCGGCTGTTGCGGCGGGTGAAGCTTATTTTGCTCTCGGTTCGGATACCGGCGGCTCGATTCGCCAGCCTGCTTCTTATTGCGGAGTTGTCGGACTCAAGCCAACCTATGGACGGGTGTCCCGTTACGGGCTGGTGGCGTTTGCCTCTTCCCTGGATCAGATCGGTCCGGTAACAAAAAATGTGGAAGACGCTGCTTATGTTCTTCAGGCGATTGCCGGACATGATCACAGAGATTCGACTTCTGCCAATGTAGATACGTCTAATTATGTGCAAGCTCTGACCGGCGATATTAAGGGACTCCGAATTGCCGTTCCTAAGGAATATCTGAATGGCGTAGATCCGCTTGTTAAGGATGCCATTATGGAATCACTCCGTGTGCTGGAAGGGCTGGGTGCCGTCTGGGAGGAAGTCTCGCTGCCGCATACGGAATATGCCGTGGCTGCTTACTATCTGCTTGCTTCATCGGAGGCCTCTTCCAACCTGTCCCGGTTCGACGGCGTCCGCTACGGTGTGCGTGCCGACCATGCCGGAGGCCTGCTTGATCTCTATCTGGAATCTCGCAGCCAAGGCTTCGGGCCGGAAGTGAAGCGCCGGATTATGCTGGGAACCTATGCGCTAAGCTCGGGTTATTATGACGCCTACTATTTGAAGGCGCAAAAGGTGCGGACCTTGATCAAGCAGGACTTTGATCAGACCTTCGAAAAATTCGATATTATTCTGGGGCCAACAGCTCCTACCACAGCCTTTGCATTGGGATCTCAAGTAGATGATCCGCTTACGATGTATTTGAACGATATTTTGACGATTCCTGTCAACCTTGCCGGTGTACCCGCGATCAGCATTCCGTGCGGCTTTGCCGAGGGACTTCCGGTTGGCCTGCAATTGATCGGCAAAGCGTTCGATGAGAGCACCATTCTCCGTGTAGCCCATGCGTTTGAAGCTCATACGGACCACCATAAACAACGCCCGGTGCTGTAAGACGGGCTAATCAGGAGGGTCAACATGTCAACATCCCATTATGAAACAGTAATCGGACTGGAAGTGCATGTGGAGCTGCATACGAAATCAAAGATCTTTTGCGGCTGCTCCACGGAATTCGGCGCTCCTCCGAACAGTCATACTTGCCCGGTGTGTCTCGGACACCCTGGCGTATTGCCTGTGCTCAACCGTCAGGCGGTAGAATATGCAATGAAAGCGGCGATGGCACTCAACTGCCAGATCGGCGATGTGAGCAAATTCGACCGGAAGAATTATTTCTATCCGGATTCGCCAAAGGCTTATCAGATTTCACAATTTGACCAGCCGATCGGGGAACACGGCTATATCGACATTGAAGTAGACGGTGTGACGAAAAGAATCGGAATTACACGTGTGCATCTGGAAGAGGATGCCGGCAAGCTGACGCATGTCGACGGCGGCTACGCTTCCCTTGTCGATTTTAACCGCGTGGGAACTCCGTTAATTGAGATTGTGTCGGAGCCTGACATCTCCTCTCCGGAAGAGGCTCGTGCTTATCTGGAAAAGATGCGGGCGATCATGCAGTATTGCGACGTGTCCGATGTGAAGATGGAAGAGGGCTCAATGCGCTGTGACGCCAACATTAGTCTTCGTCCTCGCGGGCAGAAAGAATTTGGCATCCGTGCCGAGCTCAAGAACATGAACTCATTCCGCGGCGTGTTGCGCGGTCTGGAATACGAAGAGATCCGGCAGGCCGAGATTCTTGATGACGGCGGGGTTGTTGTGCAGGAGACGCGCCGCTGGGATGAAGCGCAAGGGAAGACCTTCTCCATGCGCGGGAAGGAAGAAGCGCATGATTATCGCTACTTCCCGGATCCGGATTTGGTGAAAATCCAGATTAGCCAGGAATGGAAGGACGCAGTCCGGGCCACGATTCCTGAGCTCCCGGATGCCCGTAAAGCGCGTTATGCCTCAGAGTACGGCTTGCCTGAATATGATGCGGGTGTGATTACGTCATCCAAGGCGCTGGCGGATCTGTTCGAGGAGAGCTTGAAATTTACGAGTGATGCGAAGTCAGTCTCCAACTGGGTGATGGGTGAGCTGCTTGGATACCTGAATACGAACAGCCTTGAAGTATCCCAGATTAAGTTGACCGGGCAGGGCTTGGGTGAGATGGTGAATCTGATTGCACAAGGTACGATCAGCTCCAAGATTGCCAAGACCGTATTTAAGGAAATGCTTCAAAGCGGCAAGCTCCCTCAGCAGATTGTGGAGGAACAGGGCTTGGTTCAAATTAGTGATGAGGGCGCTATTCTCGCCATCGTGCAAGAGGTTGTGGCGAATAATCCGGCTTCCGTACAAGATTATAAGGCAGGTAAGGATAAGGCGATCGGATTCCTCGTCGGGCAGGTCATGAAGCAGAGCAAGGGCAAGGCAAACCCTGGGCTGGTCAATAAGCTGCTGCTGGATGTGCTCAAGAATTAATCCTTGAATCGCTGGTCAGGAAAGGGGGAGCCCGAAATGATCGTAAGCCTGTCCTTGCAGGATCCGAATATCGTTGAACAAATTTGGCGTCTTCAGCATACGGCCTATCGTATGGAGGCGGCTGCGATGGGACTGAAAAATGTTCCCCCGCTCCCTGAAACCTTCGGCTCGCTGCGATCCAGCGGCGATCTTTTTTTCGGAATGATCTCGGAAGAGGAGGAGTTGCTGGGGGCCATCGCCGTATTGCTCTCCGGTTCTCCTGCTCAAGTGGAGATTACCAGACTCATGATCCGGCAGGATTGCCTGCGTCAAGGCATTGGCTCCCGGTTGGTAGAGCATGTCTTGAGGAGTTTTCCTGATGTAGATGCTTTTTCCGTAACTGCTGGGACCGGAAATGTTCCTGCTGTGCAACTGTATCGTAAATTCGGCTTTGAACCGGGGGAAACGGTCAGCTCTGTTGCGGGTGCGCATCTAACTGTATTCCACTATCGCAGATCTTACTGAATGCATTTGTATTCGAAGGAAAGGCGTGATCCTCTGTATTGTGCAGAGATCGCGCCTTTTTGTTGCGGGATATTCAGGCCTTAATGAGACCTTTCTCCAAACGATCCCATATTACAGTAGCTCCGGATTAGGGTATGATATAGGTATATATGTTTACTTCAGAGAGGAGAGGGTGACGCTGAAAACTTCTGTGAGCAAAGAGCCACGTCAAGAAGCGTCTATTCGATCCGGCGGCGCAGCTACCCGTGGATTCCGTCCCAGACGCAAGAAGCGGAAGGTTGTTGCCTGCCTGCTTGCGGCGGGATTTCCGGGACTTGGACATCTATATTTGAAGCTTCCTGTAAAAGGTACCGCTTTGATCAGCTTGTTTTTGCTCGATATATCGTCTCTCATTTATTTTTCCTCGGTCAGATCTGCCTTGAACCTCCCGCTACTTGTATTGCTTGGACTGATGATTCCGATCATTTATTTCTATAGTATATATACTGTTCTTCAAGCGGTTGATCTGATCAATGCCAGAATTCGCTATGAAGAGGCATACAGGGAAGCAGGAGAAGCGTCCATCGACGCTCCCGCTTCTCAGCCCCAGGATGCAAATGTGCGTGAAGGGCTAATTGCTGGACTCATGCTGATCGGCAGCGGAGCCGTCATTTTTTTACTTCGTATGGATCCGTTTTGGCTGGAATCCTATTTGGATTGGTTCTCCGGCTATTTCGTCTCGGCAGCCCTGACCATAGGCGGCTTGTTTATGATCGGGAGTGAGGGGCGGCGCCGGTTCATCCGATCCGGCCGCTTTACAGCTGCGGCATTAATTGTTGGAGTAGGACTCGTACTGTTATCGGACCGAATAACGGGTCAGAATAATCTCTTCAAGCTTCCAGAGTGGTGGCCGCTGGTGCTAATGCTGCTCGGCGTGGATTATATCGGAGTTCTATTCTGGCATCTCAAATCGTCCGGGCGGCGAACATATCGGATTCGAGTCGATATTAAAGGCATTATTTTATCAGTAGCGATTGCATTCTCAGTATTTGCTGTGACCCAGCAGGATCATTACATGCACCTCTGGAATCGGGTGAGCCTTGACTTGGCATCATCAGCCGCAGAATTCAGCAAGGCGGAAGGGTATCACCTGCAGATGCCGGTTGTCCGGGTGCCTATTGAGCTGGATACGGAGCAAGTAGTTATTAACGGAGTGAACGGGGATATCGATATAAAGCGTGCAACGACGGAGGACATTCAGATCCAGGGAACGGTCTGGGTGGATGAACTGTCTGAGGAAGAGGCCGCATCTATTGCCGAGAAGACGGAAATTGCCGCGACGGTGGGGAAATCTCTGACCTTGACTGTGAAAAGTCAACTTTACGGAGCTTCCGGCAAGCGCCATCCAAGAGTGAATCTTACGATACTATTACCGGAGAATCGCTTCCTCGATCTGGATATCAGTACGACAGACGGTTCGATTAAGCTGACCAAGGTGCAGGCTCTGAAGCAGATCAAGCTGCAGACGGCCAACGGCAATCTGAGACTTTGGGAGATCGGCGGCAATGTGACAGCCAAGGTGCTGAACGGGGATGCTGAATTCTATCGCATCTTTGGGAATTTGACCATCGATACCCAGGGAGGGAATCTGAAGGCAAACGGGATTGACGGAGATGCTGCCCTGTCTTCGAAGGTAGGAGATATTTCACTGGTGAATGCCGAAGGGGAGATCACGGCCGGAACGCGAAACGGCAATATTGTCATCGACGGCGTACCGCAAGGGTTGCATGCAGAATCCCTGAATGGAAAGATCAGGGTATCGAGCAATTTGGTTGGAGGAGACTGGGATGTATACAGCGGAGTGGGGGAAGTCACACTGGAAATCCCCGTGATGGGTGATTATACACTTGAGGGCTCGAGCGGCTACGGCGATATTCAATCCGATCTGCCCTTTACCATCGAAGATAAGGTAATAACAGGTATTCAGGGGAATGGAGAGCATATGATAAAAGTAGATGGGAACAGTAACCTTATCGTGAATTATCGTTAAAATTCTTATGATTGTCATGAATGGATTGGATCGAGGCTCGTTCACTCGTTGACAAAAATAAATGGGTAAACGTAAAATGAAATTATAAACATTCTAATTTACATTTTTAAAGGCGGTGGACTTTATGGCTACTCGCGTACAGCATGCATTGGATCAGCTAAAAAATACTGGTGTACGGATTACGCCCCAGCGTCACGCTATTCTTTCCTATTTGATGGAGACGATGAACCACCCTACGGCAGATGAAATTTACCGTGCCTTGGAGCCTCGTTTTCCTAATATGAGTGTGGCTACGGTCTATAATAATTTGAAGATGCTAATTGAAGCAGGTATGGTACATGAATTGACTTACGGTGATAATTCCAGCAGATTTGATGCGGATGTATCGGATCATTATCATATCGTGTGTGAGAAATGCGGCAAAATCAAGGACTTCTCTTATCCTTCCTTGGAGGATATTGAGCGAAGAGCAGAAGAGGAGACCGGATTCGTCGTTCATGGACACCGGCTCGAACTGCATGGTGTATGTAAATCCTGCCAGGAGCAGGCCTGATTCCTCTTTTAGAGGTAGTTCAAACACGCACTTTAATTCATAAGACCTCTCTAACCCGGTTCATGGGAAAGGGGGGTCTCTTTGTGTTGGTTGCCCTGGAGCCGCTTACTAGTATGCTATAATATATGAAACTATCTTCTAGCTTCATTCGTTAGATTAATGCTTATATAGATTATTAGGCATCAGAGATGAAATAGATTACTCGTGACGGAGGTAACATATTTGGATACAAGAAGGATGAAACACGGGAAGGCGAGGCGAAAAAGCAAGAAAGGCTGGCTTCTGTTCCTGGTTTTAATGATTGCGGGATTGTGGTGGGTATCTACGGAGGTGCTGCCTAACCGGGAGCATACGGATCCGGAATGGCTGGGGAAGTATGAAAAGCCGATTTTTTCTGATGGGAAATTGTTGGAGGGATCAGCGATCGGCCAAGGAGAAAGTCTTAAGCTGCCGCTTCCCATCATTCAGCAGATTATTGATGATACGATTCTTTATGAAGAGGAGACGCAATCTGTTATTATTACGACTCCGCGCAAGCTGGTTCTTCTAAAAACAGATGAAAAAACCGGTCAAATCAATAATAAGCCCGTAGAATTGCGGTTTGCCCCCGAGAAGCAAAACGAGGTGATTTATCTTCCTGCTGACCTGTTGACCGAGCTTTACGGGGTCGAAGTCCATGAGGATAGCGCATCTGGGGCGGTATTGCTTATGACGCCGGGAGAGCAGTTGAATCATGTGACGGTCAAGGAGTCGAGCAAGAAGGATTTTACGGTTGCCTTACGGGAAGAGGGGAATATTCATGCTCCAATTCTTCAAGATATGAAGTCAGGGACGAAGCTGCGTATTCTGGGAGAACAGCAGGAAGAATGGTACTATGTGCAGCTATATAATGGATATACAGGTTTTGTGAAGAAGGCTTCTACCGTGGAAGGCGGCAGCCGGCAGGTGCCGGAATTGGAACAGGCCTTATCTCCAGGAAAAGAGAAATGGAAGTCCAAGAAGGTGAATCTAACCTGGGAGGCAGTCTACGAGGTCGCGCCAAAGCCGGCTTCGATCGGTGAATTGCCCGGTGTGAATGTGGTGAGTCCAACCTGGTTCTCATTGATAGACGGGGAAGGGAATGTCAAATCGAAGGCTGATTCTGCTTATGTGAACTGGGCCCATAATCAGGGCATGCAGGTATGGGGGCTGTTCAGCAATAGCTTTGAGCCCGATCTAACCACTGAGGCGCTGTCCAGTTTTGATAAAAGAATGACAACGATCTTGCAGATGCTCCATTACGCCGAGTTATATGATCTGGATGGAATCAATATCGACTATGAAAATGTCTATACAAAGGATGGACCGAATTTGACTCAATTTATGAGGGAATTGCGTCCGTTGGCATCCGAATATGGTCTTGTTGTATCCATTGACGTAACCCCCAAATCAACTAGTGAGATGTGGTCGGCCTTTCTGGACCGCCGAGCGCTGGCTCCCGTGGTGGACTATTTGATTCTGATGGCTTATGACGAGCATTGGGCAGCTAGCCAGAAATCAGGCTCGGTAGCTTCTCTGCCATGGGTGAAAGCATCTGTCAATCGGATTTTGCAGGAGGATGGAGTCGATCCTGACCAGATGATTCTCGGAATCCCGTTGTATACCCGGGTATGGAGCGAAACCGAAGTGGACGGAAAGACTGAAGTGAAGTCCAAGGCGATCGGAATGAAAAAGGCAAAAGAAATCATTGAAACTTTTAAGCTTACACCGGAATTTTCAGCAGATACGGGCCAAAATTATGTGGAGTATAAAGAGGGAGATGTCCTGAACCGGATTTGGCTGGAGGATGCCGTCTCACTGCAAAGCAGAGTGGACCTGGCGGAAGAGCTGGGCCTTGCCGGAGTCGCTACATGGACCCGCAGCTTTGCATCAGCAGAAGCATGGGACGTGCTTAAACAAATCATAGAGTAATCAAAAAGGCAGACCGAATGAACGGTCTGCCTTTTTGCGGATATTTTTGCGATTAAATCGTCTGGGGCTTCATTAGTATTCATTGTTTCGGAGTTGAAGCTGTGGAATTCTGTTGAAGATGGTTCTGCTCCAACTCATCAACCGTCACGGTAGCTTGTTCCCGATCCAGGGTAAGGATGGTTTTGCAGAACATGCAGCGGTCTGTCTTGCCCAGCATTTTGGTGAGCTTCCCGCATTCCGGGCAATCCAGTTGGACGGCAGAGGTGGACAGCATCCCGGCCCAGAAATAGATGGCCAGACTCCCAAGCATGAGGATCAAGCCGATGACAAGACCAATACCGGCTGCCACCTTGCCAGCTTGTCCCCAAAATACGATTCCTGCTGTTCCCAAGATCATCAGTCCCATTCCACCCATGGTAAGCAACAGCCCCCACAGACGAAATTCGTTGATTTTGCTGGATTTAAAGAGCATCCATAACAACCTCAATTCTCTATGAAATTTCATATCGCAAATGAAGAAGGAAACGTTCTGGCTGTGTAGAACTATATTATAACGAATTGGCGGTTGTACGCCAAGGCAGGAGGGCGCTGTGAAGCAGAGTGTTTTTTCAATTCCGGACAGAGAGACGAGCAATCATCAGGTTATTGGAGCTGTGGGTTACCGACAGCAAGGCTCTAGCTTCAATGGTCCCTTGCTTCATGACTTTGAGTTGATCGTATTGGTGATCTGCGACAGACTGGATCCTTATTCCGTCCAGATCGAGCATTGTATCAGCGGAAGCATTCGTTATCAGATTAAATATATTGCTCAGCAAGATTTGCTCCAGTGGAGCATTTCCGGGGAAAGTCGGGAGCTTATCCGATATTTTCTTCACGGTGAAATCTTTTGGGAGGAGCATGGCAAGGTGACAGAATTGCGCAGCCGCATGATCGCCTTGGAAGCGGATATGTGGGACCATCGGAAATTGAAGGAGTTTTCCGGATTTTTAAGAACCTATGTTCAAGCGAAGCAGTATGCTCGGGAACACGACTATATGGATGCCTACTATAACATGCTGCAATCCTTGAAGCATTACGCACGCATTGAATTGATCAGCCGGGGAATTATACCGGAGAACAGTATATGGGAACAAATCCGGGAGCTTAACACGGAAGTGTATAAGCTTTTCGATGAGCTGACAGACAGCAAGGAGAGTCTGGAACAACGGATTGAGCTTGTCTTGATTGCGTGCGATTTTTTTGTGACGTCCAGAATGAAGGAGTGCTGTCAGGCGTTGCTGCACATTATTGGCAGCCGGAAGGAACCATGGAGAATTCAAGAGCTGACAGAACACCCTGAATTAAAGTATATTCGCGAGGACATCCCTCTATTGATTAGGAAGCTGGTATACCGTTCATTCGTCAGACAGACCTCTGCCCGTGTAGAAGAACGATTGGGGGAAGGACGTGAAATTCGTTATTGGCTGTAGCCCTAAATTTGCAGTCATGTTTTTCCAGTTGATAATTGCAGCGAAAGGTGTTGACTGGCTAGTTCATTCTGTGATAAATTATAACTCGCCCCTGAAAGACAAGGTGCTTTAAATTAGCGGTTTCGAACTTGGTTTGAAAGGCTTGAAAAAAAGTTCTTGACTTAAAAGAGGCGAACGTGTTATATTATAAAGGTCGCTGCTGAGACAACGCAGTGATGCGAAAAAGCGAATAACATCGCAAAGTTGATCTTTGAAAACTGAACAACGAGTGAGTATTATAAGAGAATTAAACATTCTCGTCAGTATTGAAATGAGCAAGTCAAACACCTTAATGGAGAGTTTGATCCTGGCTCAGGACGAACGCTGG
>NZ_JAHLQJ010000038.1 GCF_018919145.1 Paenibacillus brevis | reverse complement strand
CGTCATAGAGGGGTGCAGTGCATCCGGCAACTATAGAGCCGGACTGAAGAGCCCTGCGTAATAAGGGCATAAGTGTGAAGTGTGCTGAAGAAACGGAGTGTTCGCCTTTGTGAGCGGATTTCTACCCTGCTAGGGTTTATACAATCAAGAAATCTGCGAACAACAGCGATCGTAAGCATACTTCACACGTTGCCCCCGGCACGCAGAATCATTGGTCGGCTTTTTTGTTGTTGGTGTATTCGCATTGCTGCGCACCGCACGAAACTGCGACGAAGGGAACGTTGGTATCACCTGACTTCGTGTCACTGAATTTGACTTCGTGTCACTGAATTGTCACAAGAACAAACTTTAATCATATGTTTGTCAAACACTTTTCGGGTTTGATATGATAAAGTTTATAGCAAGAGGTGTATTTTAGACTTTTCTGTGATTTTTTTTATAGACATCATTGAAGAATAGGGAGGCACAACGACAAGTGGATAAACAACTTCGTTACCACGCTCCAGCCGAGTCTGCGGCTCTTGCTGCTGCAAGAACTTCTCCGCCTGGCGAGTCTGCGGCGACCTGGAGAGATTTTGTTGCCGTGACGAAGCCGGGAATACTGCGCTCCAACCTGATCGCAGCGTTTGCCGGATTCTGGGTTGCCTCACACTGGCAGTTGCATTACGGCAGCCTAATACTCACATTACTTGGGACGATGCTGGTCATGGCTTCCTCCTGCGTATTTAATAACTACTTCGACCGTGATCTGGATACAAAGATGGAACGAACCAAGAATCGGGCACTGCCGATTGGCAAGCTGTCTCCCCGAACGGTACTCATTTATGCAGTCATACTAGGGATTCTTGGCCTCTGCATTCTGTTCGCCTTCTCAGGATGGCTCGCAGGAGTGTTCGGAATCGTAGGCATGATCGTCTACGTGCTGGTATACACTTTATGGCTGAAGAGAAGCTCCACCTGGAGCACATCGGTCGGCGCCATTTCCGGTGCGATGCCGCCGGTTATCGGCTATGTCGCAGTTACCGGTAAAGTGGATCTCGGTGCTGTTCTGCTCTTTGCCTTGCTGTTCCTCTGGCAGCCGCCCCATTTCTGGGCACTTGGCATTCGTCGCGTGGAAGAATACAGAGCAGCAGGCTTCCCGCTCCTTCCGGTTGTGAAGGGAATTCGGAGAACCAAATGGCAGATGCTGCCTTATCTTGCTTTGCTGATTCCGGTTCCGATCCTCCTGTATGTATTCGACTATACCGGGATCTGGTTCCTCGTTATCGGGGAAATCCTATCGGTAGCATGGCTATATATGGCTGTTAAGGGATTCCGTTCGAAGAATGATGACCAATGGGCCAAAAAGGTGTTCTTATTCTCCGTGAACTACCTGACCATAGCTTTGATTGTAATGATTCTGGATACTGTACGTATTTAATGGTGGAGGGCGAGGCATGTCTCTTCTGAAAAAATATAAATGGACCTGGCTGTTTCTAGCCATATTGATTTTGTTGGCGGGATATTTGCTGTTAACCAGTCTGAATAAGCCTAAGCTTCCGGTCATCGGGCCGGTTGAAAGCTTCAGTATGGAGAATGTGGACGGCAGAACAATTACGCTCGCAGATACTCAAGGACAAGTCAGACTATTTTATTTTTTCTTCTCCAACTGTCCTGATGTTTGTCCCTTGACGACCTTCCGGCTCTCTCAGGTTCAGGATATCTTGAAGGAGAAAGGGTTGTTCGGCAAGGATGCTTCCTTCATCTCGGTGACATTTGATCCAGAGCGGGATACTCTTGAGAATATGAAAGCCTTCGGCGATAAGTTTAAGGTGGATTACAATGGCTGGTATTTTCTTAGAGGAGACCAGCAGCAGACGATGGATTTGGCGATCAATTCCTTCAAGACCTTGATTACGAAAGATCAGAGCGGGAACTTTGTGCATGCGGATCTGATCGGTCTGGTTGACCGCGACGGAAATTTGCGGGAAATATACCGGCCAGAGGCTACGGCAGAAGAAATCGCAAAGGGCGTAGCTAATCTGGCAAAAGAATAGAACAGGATTAATACGGGCTGGCCGGAGGATAAATGATCAATTCCTCAAGGCCGGCCTTTTCTAATTGGGCGATCACATATTCCTCCGGCGTGCCCTCCACGCCCGCATAGCCTCTCCTTGTATAGATATGGACTGCATCCGGAAATAAATCCCGCAGCACACCCCGAATTTTTTTGCCTGACGAATCATTGTCCAAGAACAGGAATACCTCGTCGTCAGCTACCTGCTTGCGCAGTGCTTCGAGCTTCAAGCTGTTAAGCGTCCCAAAGGTACAGTGGATATTCACATTGTCCCGGAGTACCCGGCGCAGTTTGCTGCGGTCATTTTTTCCTTCGACAATAATGCTGATGGACAAGACGGCTCCTCCCGGCTACAGATTATTTAACTTATATAGTGTATACCGCAGGTCCTCTTCATGCAAAACGGCCCGCCCGGATGGGCAGACCGTAGCTCTCATTGCTGTTGTTACACAAAGAACGGGGAGCGCAAAATAATTACCAGCAAAATGTACAATACGAGGATCGCGCCTGTAGATGTCCAATTAGGAACTACTGGACCTGGTCCGCAAGGATCGATGCCGCCCATAGTTTCACCCCACTTTCAAATCGTTCGGTGTTTACTACACAATATACTATGTGGGACGTGAGCCTCGGTATTGTACGGATGCCTAACTGGTGCAAATATATTGGTCAACCGCATAAGTGAATGAATGTGCAAGGGTACTAAGTTGTAACAGGAGGCACTGGATTGGATTTCAGCTTGCCCGTTCTCGGCGGGATGAGGAGAAGCGCGACCATAAGAATCAGAAAAGCGGCAAAATAAGGAGAGGTAATCTTGCCGTGCAGCATTCCTCCGGCAATGGGACCGATGAACGAACCGATGGACATGGAGATCGACTGCAGGGAGAATACGGTTCCGAGCCTTTTTCCTCCGCTCAGATCAATGAACATGGACGCAATCGCGGGGAAGGTTACGCCTTTTGCCATCCCCAGCATGAAGAGAGATACCTGTAAAGGAACAAAGTCCAGAGCCGCCATCGCAAAGAACGAGAGAGCTATGCCCAGGATGCCCATGGCTGCTCGGATATAAGGGGAGTAATGGCTTAGAAAAAGCATAGAAAGGGTTACAAGAGCTCCCAGACTGATAATGGAGAAGTAAACTCCGGTATTTACAATACCGGATGCACCGCCTGCCTGGAATGGAAGCTCAAAGTACAGGATCCCTTGTGAGCAGGATACGGCAAGCGGAAGGATATAGAAGCGCAAGGGGATGATATTCAGCTTGACCGGTGTCTTCGCGGCCTCCTGAAGCGTGAGCTTGGATGCAGCTCCCTGCGGTTCCCGAATCGTAAATATTGCCAGGATACCTGTTGCAATCAGTAGCCACCCGAGCGACTGGAACGTGAAGGAATAACTTGTCTGCGCAACTAAAAAGGCGCCGGCTGCTGGAGATACAACGGAAGCCAGGGTATGGACGACGCCATGACCGGCCATAAATTTTCCTTGGCGTATCGGATCGCTGGATAAAGAGGCAAGCATGGCAAGACAGGCGGGGGCGAGAAAGGCCAGTACGAATCCGCTGACAGAGCGCAGGGCCAGAAGCTGCCATGGCTCGGTGACATGGGCTTGCAGCAGCAAAATAATGCCTGCGCTGATCAGACTGAAGATCATGTATCGACGGCTCCCATGGCGGTCTACCCCTTGCCCTGCAAGCAAATTTCCCGGCAGATGCGTAAGAGCGTATATGCCCATCATCCAGCCGATAAAAGCTGGGGTAGCTCCCAGGGTCAATGCGAACGGAGTTAGAATCGGATATTGGGCATGCAAATCAAAGAACGCGAGGAACAAGAAGAAATAGAGCCAGAATGCCATTTTCAATGGGGCAGCCTCCTTAATAAAAGAGTGTTATGCTTCTACTTGTACGTTTTATCGGACGAACTTATTACAATCCATGGTTAAACTGTCACTGGGGAGGGCCATCATGTATAATGAAAAGGACATCCAGAGGTGCGGAGAAATGATGATATTGAGATTCGGGAGTGTGGAAGAATGGATTTGGGTCTGAACTTGAATGTTGATGTATGGGTTGAATTTTTGAAGTCGAACTGGCTGGTCATTGTGGTGGCCTTGGTCGTGCTGTTTGTCGTCCTGAATTTTGTGAAGACGGTTGTGAAATGGGCGCTTGTGCTGGTTATCGCCGCCTTCGTGATTATTTACAGCGGAATTGAGCTTAAGGATATTGGAGAAGCTGTGACCGCCGTTAAGGATCAGGCTGTCACCATCAGCAAGAATGAAGCGTTGAATATGCTCAAAGATGAGGCCGGCGAGGCCAAGATGACAAGCAATGCGGATGGAACCTTTACGATTACTACCCCTAACCTGGAGGTTACAGGAAGCCAAGGCGCCGATAAGGTGAAGGTTTCCTTCCATGGAGTGCCTTTGGGTGAATGGTCAATGAACGATACGCTCGAAGCCTTCATCCAGGAGGCGTCGCGTAATTCCAAGTAAACTCACCAGCCTGCGGTCTACTGCCAACTTGGATGATGGAATAGACAACCAGAGGAGGTGGAAGGATGGAGGGACCGAGTGTGGAAGGATTAAGTCTGGAAAATCTAAATCTGATCAGCTTGCTGCTGCTAGGCATTTTGATTATTTCGGTGGTACAAGGGTTGTTTCGGGGGGCTTCCCGTTCGGCGGGACGCCTGGTATCTTTGGTTAGCGGCGGTGTGCTTACGGCTTTAAGTCTGCTTGCATCCATCCCGCTGACGCTTTGGCTGTCGCCCATGGTTCAGACCTGGCTCTCCGGGGTGAAGCCGCCCCAGCGTGAGTTGTCCGGCTTTGAACAGGTTTACTACACCTTGCTCACGGCAGTGGCAGATTTTCCGCTTATGCGGTTTGCGGTTGTATTTCTGCTCGGCTACTGGCTGCTGCGTACGCTTCTTGGCCTGGCCGCTGCATTTTTGCTGGGGGGAAGCTCTTTCCTTGGACGTATAATGGTTCGAGGAGAACGCCCCTCCTCTCTGCTAAGCAGACTTGCCGGGGCCGTCTTAGGCGGAATGATTGGCGGTGCGCGCTGTCTGACCGTCATTGCGGTATTGTTTATCGTGGTCACGCTGAACCCGGACAGCGGGTTCAGCCGGTATGTCGAGTCATCGCCAGTGTACCAGCAGGGGGCACGCAGTGTCATAGAGCCGCTTACCGGTAACCTGATCAAAGAGAAATTGCCGGTATTCACGCGCAGTGTTGAAGCTGAGTTAAACGGAATTCTGCAGCGCAGATATGAAGTGATTGATGCCGATATCCCTTCGGATATTGGGAACACGGCTGCCGTAATCATCAAAGGCGCCTCTACAGATAAAGAGAAGGCCCGGCAACTTTACGATTGGGTTGGCTCCCAGGTCAGTTATGATTACGATAAGGTAAAAGATTACGAAGAGAATGGCAATTGGCGGGAACAGACTCCGCAAATGACATTTGATACGAAGCTCGGGGTATGTATTGATTACTCCCGGCTTTATGCGGTCATGGCGAGGTCGCAGGACCTGGACGTCCGCGTCGTAACCGGACTGGGATATGACGGACGGGGCGGTTACGGACCTCATGCCTGGAATGAAGTGTATTTGTCGGAGGAGGGTCGTTGGATTCCACTGGATTCTACTTGGGCGGGGAGCGGGGATTGGTTTGATCCTCCGGCATTTGCGGAGACACATATCCCTGACAAAGCGGTATAAAATTCGAGGCAGGCTGTAACTTCGTCAGGCTGCCATTCGTTATGCTAATATAGAATGGTTAGAGGTTTTAAGGATTAAGAGCAGTGGGGAGAACAGGTAATGAAAAGTGTCTATAAAGATGATCCGCGCGAGCAAGAAGCGGCAATGCAGCGCCATTTTAATATCAGGCTGAATTTATTTTTCTTCAGCGCGTTTGCTATTTTTACGGTCATCATTGTCCGGCTGGCCATTCTGCAATTTGTTGAGGGTCCGAGTCTGTCGGAGCAGGAGAGCGATATGCGGGTAAGAGCCGTTCCCATGACGCCGATTCGAGGCAGCATTCTGGCTGCGGGGGGCGAAGCGCTTGCCTACTCGACGCCTGTCCAGTCTCTGTATATTACTCTGCAGAAGGATTACAGCCAAACCACAGATCGCGGCAAGCAGAACCGTCCCGAAGCGCTGGCGCTGGCGAGCGAATTGAAGGAGGTCTTCGATAAGTACGGGGATCCCGAGCAAGATCCCATGACACTGGAAGATATCATCAAGGCCATGGACCTTGATTATCGTCAGAATAACGGTTTTACTCCCCGGCGAATCAAGGTTGGTTTAACCAAAGAGGAAATGGCCTATTTCCTGGAGCGAAAGGACCAGTTCGCTGGAATCGAAATCGTGGAGGAGAGTATTCGCCACTATGATACGGATACGGTTGCCGTTCAGACGATCGGTTATCTGAAGAAATTCTCTAGCGCGTCGACGACGGATAGTTCGGATTTTAAGTATTATAAGGATATTCGCGAGCAAACGGAGACCGATCCGGCGCTCCAATACACAGAATCAGAACTCGTAGGTTACGATGGATTGGAGCTCTATTACCAGGAGGAGCTTCGTGGAAAGAACGGCTTCAAGAGCGTGCCCATCGACCCAAGAAATATGGCGACTGGAATCCCGGAGGTCACCGCCCCGGTTAAGGGATATGACCTGCATACAACGATCAATAAAAATATTCAGATGATTACGGAGCAAGCCATCCTTGACCAGATAGATTGGGTGCACAAAAACCCCGTGTCAGGTAAAACGCACCCTAATGCTAAGACGGGTTACGCTGTAGCTATGGAAGTGGATACAGGAAATATTGTGGCTATGGCAAGTATGCCGGATTACGATACGAACTTATGGCAGAATGGAAGCATCTCCAATGATGATTGGAGCAAGATTATGACGAACTACCAGAACGGGACAATAACCCCGATCAGTTCCGGCCGTTCGGGTCATGATTTCGATTCTGCCGTCCTGCTTGGATCGACTGTTAAACCATTGTCAGTATTGATAGGCTTGAATGAAAATTTGTTCACGACCACCACTACCTATACGGACCGCGGTGTGGCCTACTTCGGTAAAAATGATTCGGCAAGGGTCCGCAACTCCCAGGGACACGTCTACGGAAATATCAAACCAGCTGAGGCAATCCGTGTCTCATCCAATGCGTTCATGGTCGATATGGTTGGGGAGAAGCTGTATTATAAATACTATGCGGAAGGCCCCACAGTCTGGGATAATTATATGAAGCAGTTTGGACTTGGCGTCTCAACAGGAGTTGACTTGCCTAATGAATTCCTTGGGAAGCTTGGTTATTTTGAAGAATCCGAGACGACTCTTTCCAACTTGGTATATGCCTCTTTTGGCCAAAAAGGCGGGTATACTGCGATGCAACTGGCTCAGTATGCCACGACGCTTGCTACCCGCGGGAAGCGGATGGAGCCGCATTTAGTAAGCAAAATTACGGATGAACAAGGCAATATCGTTAAGGAATTCCAGCCGACAGTCTTGAATGAAGTGGATTTCAAGGATGTTTATTGGGACGAAGTGATCAAGGGCATGTCTACAAATGTGTCTTCGGCGTTCTCGGGTTTTCCTTATGACTTTGCACGGAAGACGGGGACCTCGGAGCAATGGGGGAAAGGTGCTAACCGGGATAACGGCGTATTTATAGCGTTTGCTCCCCGTGAGAATCCCAAGCTTGCCGTAGCTGTCATTATTCCGGAAGGCGGCTTCGGGGGCTCCAGCGCCGCGCCTGTCGCACGCAAAATCTTTGATGCTTATGATCAGGAATACGGTCTGGACGGGGTACCAAAGAAAAACTCAGTGAAAAATAATGAGGCAGATACCACAACTACCGATGGACAGTAATTAAACTGCATAGAAAGTGAGCATGACCAAGCAAGGGGAATTTTCCTCTTGCTTTTTTATTTGCAAAGATATAGAATTTGCACTAGGGAAACATTATTGTCCGTAGCTATAATTTGATGATCAAGGAAACAAGTGTTTACTCGTACAACAATCAATCGACTTTTTTAGAGGAGGCTTAACATGAATCAGACAACAATCAAAAAGAGCCCGTTTCAACGGGCTAAGATGACTCTTAGTATTCTTGCGTTTGTATTGATCGCCGGTTGTTCCCAGGTTGAGGTGAATCCCGAGAGCAGGCAACGGTCAGGGAATGATCATCCGATTGAAGTGGTGACCACGACGGGGATGATCAGCGATGTGATTCAGGAGGTCGGGGGCGAAGAGGTTCATGTCACCGGGTTAATGCGCCCGGGCGTAGACCCGCATCTTTATAAGGCCTCGCAAGGAGACATGGCAAAGCTTGACGGAGCAGAGATTGTGTTCTACAACGGGCTTCATCTGGAAGGAAAAATGACAGAAATCTTCGAGAAGCTGGAGCGGACCAAGCCTACGGTGGCGGTATCGAAAAACCTGGATTCTTCAAAACTGCGGTCCGGGGCGGATACGGGAGGGACCGAATACGATCCCCATATCTGGTTCAATGTTCGCAACTGGATCTCGGCTGCCGAGACGGTTCGAGATGCTCTGATCGAATTTGATCCGGGCCACGCCGATACTTACCGGCAGAATGCGGAGGCATATATTAGTCAACTTAATGATCTGGATGAAGAGGTAAGAACCAAAATTGCCTCGATTCCTGAGGAGGGACGGGTGCTCGTTACCGCTCACGATGCATTCGGGTATTACGGAGACGCCTATGATATCAAGGTAATGGGCCTCCAAGGCATCAGTACGGCAGCGGAGTATGGCTCCAAGGATGTCGCCAAGCTTCGTGATTATCTGGTGGAGAATCAGATTAAGGCGGTTTTCGTCGAATCAAGCATTCCGACCAAGTCGATGGAAGCGGTCATTGCAGGGGCGGAGGAAATGGGGCACCAAGTTATCATTGGCGGAGAATTGTATTCGGACTCTATGGGCGAGCCGGGCTCCGATGCGGATACTTATATCAAGATGGTCCGGCATAATACCGACACGATTGTTGAAGCGTTGAAATAAAACAGAAAGAGCTAATGTATAAGTTGAACTATAATAGCTCAAGGAAGAAGGAGATTGGAATGACGACATATCCGTTGGAAGTGGAACGGCTAACCGTCGCTTATCAGAAGAAGCCGGTACTCAATTCCGTATCGTTCAATATTCCAGCCGGCAAGCTGATTGGAATATTGGGTCCGAACGGAGCGGGGAAGTCAACCTTACTTAAGGCGATGCTGGGTCTCATCCCGGTTGTGGATGGCGATGTGAAAATATTTGGCGGTGCTTATCATGAACAGCGTAAGAGAGTGGGCTATGTGCCGCAGCGGGAATCGGTCGACTGGGATTTCCCGACGCATGCGCTCGATGTGGTCATGATGGGCCGCTATGGACATCTGGGCTGGTTCCGCCGCCCGGGTGCGGCTGAGCGTAATCTTGCACTGGAGTGCTTGACCAAGGTGGGCATGTCCGAGCTGGCGGGAAGACAGATCAGTCAATTGTCGGGCGGACAGCAGCAGCGGGTATTTTTAGCCAGAGCTTTGGCTCAAACAGCAGATTTGTATTTTATGGATGAGCCTTTTGCAGGCGTGGATGCTACCACCGAGAAGGCGATTGTGGCTTTGTTGCAAGAGCTGAAGGAGCAAGGGAAGACCGTCCTGGTTGTTCATCATGACCTGGCGACGGTTGAGCAGTATTTTGACCATGTGCTTCTGCTTAATGGCGGATTGGTAGCTGAAGGACCGACACAGGAAGTCTTCACGCCGGATAACCTACAGAAAACCTATGGCGGACGTATTGCGATTTTGCAGGACTTTTCTGCTTCCGCTTCAGCAGGGCAGGTGTAATGATATGCTATCCTCCTTCACAAGCTGGTTCGCAGATCCCAATCTGCAATGGATACTTATGGGCTCACTGTTACTGGGGCTGGGGAGCGGAGTGATCGGCTCCTTCGCGTATCTTCGCAAGCAAAGCCTGTTGGGCGATGCGCTTGCCCATGCCGCTCTGCCGGGGATTTGTATCGCCTTTATGCTAAGCGGTGTGAAATCGATGGGGCTATTCATTCTGGGCGCTATTATCTCGGGTGCTCTGGCCACCTTCGGAATTCATGCCATAACCCGGTTTTCAAGAATCAAACAGGATGCGGCTCTGGGGATTGTGCTGTCTGTATTCTTCGGCATCGGTGTTGTTCTGATGACCAAGATTCAGCATAGCGGGAACGGCAATCAGAGCGGACTTGATAAATACATGTTCGGGCAGGCCGCATCCATGATGCTGTCGGACGTCTATTTGGTAGGGGCGGTATCGCTGGTGCTTATCCTGATCTGTGCGCTGCTCTTTAAGGAATTCAAGCTGGTCAGCTTCGATCCGGGGTTTGCCCGCGGAATGGGGATGAGGACGGCGTTTCTGGAGCAGTTGCTCCTGCTTATGACCGTCATTGCGGTAGTAATCGGCATTCAGGCGGTCGGCGTTGTGCTGGTTGCTGCGCTCCTTATTACGCCGGCTGTTGCCGCACGATACTGGACGGACAGATTAGGAGTTATGGTGGTATTCGCCGGCGTGTTTGGCGGTTTGTCCGGAGCGGTAGGGACGATGATCAGCGGAACCCTGTCGAATCTGCCCACCGGCCCTGTGACCGTGCTGGCAGCAACGTTGCTATTTGCGGTTTCCGCTCTCTTTGCACCCAATCGCGGGCTTATCGCCAAACTGATGAGACGCAGCCGTCAGCGTGTAGAAGTCAGACAATGGGCTGGAACACCTGAGTCTGGATTGGGAGCTGCAGCTTCCAGAAGATATGCCGGGGAAAGGAGTGCAGACTCATGATGGATTTCTGGATTATTCTGACCGGTTCACTTGTGGCCGCGACATGTGGAGTGCTTGGTTGTTTTCTCGTCCTGAGAAAAATGGCGATGGTCGGTGATGCGATCAGTCACTCGGTTCTGCCGGGGATTGCAATTGCTTTCCTGATCAGCGGCTCCCGGGATTCTGTACTGATGCTTGCAGGTGCTGCCGTGCTGGGCCTGATTACCGTATTTCTCATTCAAATGCTCCAACAAAGCGGACTCCAATCCGATGCGTCTATCGGGATCGTCTTTACAGCGCTGTTTGCGATCGGTGTGATCCTGATCAGTCTGAACGCCTCTCATATCGATCTGGATCTCGACTGCGTATTATTCGGAGAGATTGCCTATGTTCCCTGGGATACATGGATTTTGAACGGATATGATATGGGACCTGCCGCTGTCTGGATGCTGGGGGGAGCCCTCCTTCTGGTCCTAGCTCTGATCGGGCTGTTCTACAAGCAGTTCAAGCTGTGCGCCTTCGACCCTGCATTGGCAGCGGCAGTCGGCATTCCCGTGGCTCTGTTCCACTACCTGTTGATGGGAATGGTATCGGTAGCTACGGTTGCCTCCTTTGAAAGTGTAGGCGCGATTCTGGTTGTCGGCATGTTGATCGTACCGGCGTCGACAGCCTATCTGTTGACAGACCGGCTTAGCCGGATGCTGCTGTACAGTGTGCTGATCGGTATTCTGAGCTCGGCTGGAGGATATTACCTGGCTAAATGGCTGGATGCCTCTATTGCAGGAGCGATGATTAGTGTGGCAGGGATTTTGTTCGTACTCGCCTTTATCTTCTCGCCGCTGCACGGTCTTGCTGCACGTTACTTGAAGCGCCGCCGCTTGAAGGCTGAGGCGGGGATAGCCTGAGCGTAAAGTCATTTCGAGGCAGAGCCGATGAGTGAAGCATGGTGTGTAGTCAGGGTATTCAGTTGGGGATGCAGTCAGGGTATGGCAGTCAGGCAAGACCGCAGGGATTCATCTCCCAGGTCTTCTGGCTGCTTTTTTGCGTGCCGGCAGAATCTGGAAACCTATGACCAATGATAGGTCTTGACTGCCCGCCTTGCCTAGTGCTAGTCACCTGGTTGTGATAAAATGGCGTTATGGCTTGGGATAGGAGGGTACATAAAGTGGAACTTAAATATAAATTACTTGCCTTGGATATGGATGGAACCTTACTGACGGATCAGCATGATATTTCTCCGGAGACAGAGCGGTGGATTCGCAAGGCTATGCAGGCCGGAGTCCATGTTTGTCTATCGACGGGGAGAGGATTTGACGAGGCGGTGCCATTTGGAGAGAAACTGGGACTCAACACGCCGATGATTACTGCGAACGGCAGTGAAATCTGGAAATCTCCGTATGAATTGTATCACCGGGATTTGCTTGATAAGGCGATTATTGCCCGGATGCACGGTCTTGCCCAGCGTTATGGCGTATGGTTCTGGGCTTATTCTGTAGAAGGCAGCTACAATGAGAAAAACTGGGATCCGGCCCTGCTGGACGTGAATCAATGGGTCAAATTCGGCTATCACACCGAGGATGACGATATCCGCCATAAGCTTATGATGGAGCTGCAGAATATGGGCGGCTTGGAAATTACGAATTCATCGCCTTACAATCTGGAGATCAATCCGGCTGGTGTGAATAAGGCGAGCGGGATCCGTACGGTATGCGAGCTGCTTGGCATTCAAATGTCGGAGACGGTTGCTGTTGGAGACAGTCTGAACGATCTGGCAGCGATTCAAGCAGCTGGCCTTGGCGTGGCCATGGGCAATGCGCAGCTCGCGGTTCAGGAAAATGCCGACGTGGTGACCGCATCCAATAATGATGATGGAATTGCATGGATCATCAGGGATTATATTTTGCCGAAGGAGTGAGCCGTTCATGTTGGAAATTGTAGGTTGGCTCTTAGTCATCCTATTGTTTGTCGTCGGGATGGCGGGAACGGTATATCCGGTATTGCCAGGCGTGGTGGCTGTTTATTTTGCTTTCTTTGTGTATGGATGGTTCTTCTCGTTTGAATCCTTCGGCTGGTTCTTCTGGACGCTTCAGACGTTAATCGTCGTGGTGCTGCTGATCGCGGATTATGCGGTCGGAGCCTGGGGCGTGAAAAAGTTCGGCGGCAGCAAGCTGTCCGTTTGGCTCAGCACCATCGGCATTATCGTAGGTCCGTTCGTGATCCCCGCGTTCGGTCTGGTGCTGGGTCCGTTGATTGGCGCCATGCTTGGTGAACTGTTCAGGGGAGAATCGCTGGAAAAAGCCTTCAAGGTCGGGGTCGGCTCGGTCGTTGGGCTATTTAGCAGCATGGTCGTCAAGATTATTCTGCAGCTTGCCATGATCATTATTTTTATCATCTGGATCGTCTTGTTCTAGAGAGAAGGAAGGAATTATTTCGTGTCCAATCAGGAAAAAAAGGAATCATTCATCCAAGGTACCTTAATATTAGCAGGAGCGGCGCTGCTTGCCAGATTGTTGGGACTATTCCAGCGGGTGCCTCTGGAGCATATTCTTGGAGTTACTGGGAAAGCTGCCTACGGTCAGGCCAATGCGGTTTATTTTATGCTGTTAACCCTTGCTACGGCGGGTATTCCCAGTACCCTAAGCAAGATGGTCTCGGAGCGGCATGCACTGAATCGGCCGGAAGAGGCGCGCAAGGTGTATCAGGCTGCATTGATATTTGCCGTCGTAGCCGGCGTTATTATGTTTGCTATGCTCTACATATCTGCCCCACACTATGCTATGTACGCTCAAGTACCGGAATCGGCGATAGCGATTCGGGCGCTGGCCCCAGCCTTGCTTCTCTTTCCGTTGATCGCCATGATCCGCGGCTATCTGCAGGGACGGAATATTATGATTGCCGGCGGCGTATCCCAAGTCGTTGAGCAGATTGTCCGCGTTGCGACAGGCATTGGCCTGGCCTTTCTGTTCTACTATTGGGGTTATTCCCAGGAAAAGGTGGCGGCAGGAGCTACCTTTGGGGCTGTGCTTGGCGGTGTGGCTGCGCTGATCGTGATGATCATCTACAGCACCCGGGTTAGACGCAAGGACCGGATCACGGTCCGGAAGTCAGATTCGACTCCAACCGAGAACTTCCAGATATCGTATAGAAAGATTTATGCCGATATTTTCAAGCTGTCTATTCCGATCGTGCTGACGGCACTGGCCGTGCCAGCGGTCAATTTCATTGATGGTACGCTCATTAAGCCGTTGCTTAGTGGACAAGTAGGATCATTTGAAGCAGAGAACATTCTGGGGATTTTGACGAATCAAGCTCAAATGATCGCTGGTATTCCGCCTATCCTGGCGATTGCACTTAGCCAATCTCTGGTACCGATCATCTCGGCCGCCTATGCCAAAGGAGACTCGGAGCATTTGACGCGTCAGGTGACGCTGGCGATGAGAGTCTCTATCCTGACGGGAGCACCTATTATTCTTGCACTCGGAGCAGCGGCTTATTCCGTGAACGGATTGCTCTTTAGTACAAGAGAGGGCAGTGCCATCGTCGGGCTGCTGACCGTCATGACCATCTTCCAGATTACCATGATGACGAGTAATTCGATCCTGCTCGGGATTAGCAAGGCGAACCGCTCGATGGTTCATGTAGCGATCGGGATCGGCGTCAAGCTGGCGGCCAACTATATCCTGGCCCCTGTATGGGGGATATACGGGATAATCACGGCGACCGGGCTGGGCTTTCTTGTCATTACGGTGCTGAATGTATTGACGATGAAGCGTATTGTCCCGTTCTCGATTCTTGGCAGCCGCTGGATTGGATTCCTGGCGTCCTGCGCCGCGCTTGGAGCGGGAGGATATGCCTTGAATACGGCTTCGAACAATATGCTGCTTCCACTGCTGCCCGATCGTCTTGCTTTCCTGATCACTTGCGCCATCGTCGGCCTAGTCGTGGTTGTATTCTATTTTGTGCTGCTGATTGCACTGCGCGTTGTCAAACGGGATGAGCTGTCGAGCTATCCTGCACCGCTTCGCAAGGTATTTGGGCCGCTCATGCGTCTTCAGGGCAGACCACGCTCCAAGGCCTCTGAATAAGCCTGGAGCGGGCCGCCGATTTGACTTCCGGGCTTGGCTTTGGTTGACTAGGAATAGAAGATTGTAATCCTCATAAGTGAAAGGATGGATAGGGATGAAGCAGGTACAAAATGCAGCAGAATTCCAGGTTAGCATTCAATCAAGCAATCTGATCATTGCGGTGTTTAAGGCAGACTGGTGCGGAGATTGCAAATATATCGATCCATTCATGCCAGAGGTGGAGGAGAAGTACAAGGACCGCCTCACCTTTATTGAGGTTGATGTTGACAAGGTTGGCGACGTCAGCCAGGAGCAAGGCATTATGGGAATTCCGAGCTTTGTTGCCTATGCGGACGGCCGGGAGCTGGTTCGCTTTGTGAACAAGCTTCGCAAATCCCGCGAGGAAATTGAAGACTTTGTAGGCAAGGCGCTGGATGTGTATCATACTTTGCATGATACGGCGGAACGCAAAGAATAGACGACGGACACGATGCGCGAAGTGACTGTCCAAATAGCTTGATAAAAGGGCCGGGAGAGAAACCATAAGGTTTTCGCCCAGCCTTTTTTGTGCTGCCGCTTTTGCAGGAAAGTGTGCAAAACATAAGAAGGCGCGTCAGAGGGGCAACGTGTGAAGGGTTGCTACGATCGCTGTTGTTCGCGG
>NZ_JAHLQJ010000037.1 GCF_018919145.1 Paenibacillus brevis | reverse complement strand
AGAAGCGGAGCGGTCGCCTTTGTGAGTGGATTTCTACCTTTTGATGGCTTAGTTCAATCCAGGAAATCAGCTTAATGGCTTAGTTCAATCCAGGAAATCAGCGAACAACAGCGATCGTAAGCAACCTTCACACGTTGCCCCAGCACGCAGTTTCATTGGACGGCTTTTTTGGTTGTTGGTGTACTCGTATTGCTGCGCACTTGCACGATTTTTTGCATTTCGGATTTGAAATTGACTTACGGCTGGTCAAGCTGGTGGATCAAGTGTAAAATAAAGGTTATATAAGAATTTGTCCATAACAAGATGGAGGAATTACTGTCATGCAAATTGATCCAAGAACAATGGTACAGCTGATTCAGACACAGTCGAAAAGCGCTGTCGATCTCAGCAATACGGAAAGCCGCGCAAAAGCAGAAACCGACAGTTCGTTGTTTGATATATTATTGCAGGAGTTAATGAGAGCAGAGAGTGGCGATACAGCCGGGCAAGAGGATATCTTGAGCAGCGTTCCGTGGACAGCTGGAGATCTAAGCATGCTCTCTTCGGGCATGATGAGCGATGACAGCGCCTGGGAAGGCCTATCCGGATTAGATGCGGAATCGTTGGCGGCATTAAGTCAACTGCTTGCCGCCCAGTCAAGCATGAGTTCCCCGGCAGCTGCCGGGGAACTAGAGCCGCTCATTATGCAAGCTGCACAAAAGTATGGCGTATCTGCCAGCTTGATTAAAGCCGTTATTGAGACGGAGTCTTCCTTTAATCCTCAGGCAGTATCGTCTGCCGGGGCTAAAGGCTTGATGCAACTGATGGATGGTACGGCCCAGGGACTTGGAGTAACAGATCCATTTGATCCGGCCCAAAATATCGATGCCGGTACCCGTTATCTGGCTGCTCAGTTAAAGCGCTTCGGCGGAGATGAGAATACCGCTCTGGCAGCGTATAACGCAGGACCGGGACGGCTTGCCAAGCTCGGTATTTCCGGGGATTCGCAATTGATGGAGAAGCTGGAGCTGTTGCCGGGCGAGACTCAACGGTATATTGTAAAGATCGCCGCAGCTCGGGCTAAATATGAGAGCTGAGAATATGAAATATTTTGACCATGCCGCTGCAACCCCGCCTTATGAGGATGTAGTGCGAACCGTGGCAGAGGTGATGGCCGCTCATTATGGCAACCCTTCCTCCCTGCATAAGCTTGGAGAGGAGAGTGGAAGACTGCTCATGAAGGCTCGGGAGGTATGCGCCGCCGCACTTGGCGTAAAGTCCGGAGAGATCGTATTTACTTCCGGAGCCACTGAGAGCAATAATCTCGCCGTAAAGGGAGCAGCGCTGCAGTACACTGGCCGCGGTCGGCATTTGATTACGACTCAGATCGAGCATCCCTCAGTGTGGGAATGCTATGTTCAGTTAGAGAAGCAGGGCTGGGATGTTACTTTTCTTCCCGTGGATAAAAACGGACAAATCTCTGTACAGGATGCGCTTGATGCTGTACGCAAGGATACGGTCCTTCTGTCCGTGATGCATGTGAATAATGAAACAGGCTGCATCCAGCCAGTAGAAGAGCTGGGACGCAGACTTAAAAAGGAATATCCTCGCGTGATTTTTCATGTCGACGGTGTCCAAGGCTTTGGTAAAGTTCCGCTGTCTCTCATGGACAGCGGAATTGATTTGTATAGCCTTTCTGCACATAAGCTAAAGGGGCCTAGAGGGGCCGGACTGCTCATGGTGCGGGAAGGCCTTTCGCTTGTTCCGCTGATGTCCGGCGGCGGGCAGGAGGATAGCCTGCGGCCGGGAACGGAGAATATCCCGGCCGTTGTCGGGATGGCAAAGGCGATCCGCCTTGCCAAGGAGGGTGAACAACAACGCGCAGATCTGCTAAATGCCCTTCGAAAGCAACTGATTCAAGGCTTAGCTGCCTGGCCAGAGCTGATCGTTCATTCGGGTAAGGCTGCAGCTCCGCACATCGTACATTTCTCGTATCCCGGGATGAAGGCTGAGGCGTTTCTGCATATGCTGGAAGAGCAAGGATTTCTTGTCTCTACAAAGTCGGCCTGCTCTTCTAAGAAAGCCGAGCCCAGCCGGGTACTTCTGGCGATGGGAGCCGGCAAGGCTGAGGCCGAGTCCGGCGTTCGCATCAGTCTATCCGAGGAGCATACAACAGGTGATATTCAGGAATTGCTCGCGGCAATCGGAAAGTCTGTGGACCGCGTGCGTAGATTAAAGGGAGAGAATTAAAAATGATAGCTTACGATATGCTTCTGCTCCGTTTCGGAGAGATAACGATTAAAGGGAAGAACCGCTCCCGTTTTGAAAAAGCAGCTCTGTCCCATGTCAAGGTGCTGCTTAAGGAGTATCCCGCAGTTAAAATTATCAGGGAATATGGCCGGATTTATGTCGTGTTGAACGGCGAACCCGCGCATGAGATCATTTCGATCCTGAAGCACATCTTCGGTGTAACCTCGATTAGCCCTGTAGTTGTCGTTCCTTCCAGACTTGAGGATATTATCGAAGCAGCTAAGCTCTTTGTTCGCGATCTGCCGACAGATCGTCAGACGCGATTCAAAGTGAGTGCCCGGCGGGTATGGAAGGAGTTCCTCCACGGCACCCAGGAAATGAATCGGCTGATCGGCAGCCCGATCCTGCACCTCTGCCCTCAATTGAAGGTAGACGTCCACAATCCTGAATTGGAATTGCGTGCGGAAATCCGGGAACAAGGCACCTATCTGTACTCTGAAGTGGTTCCGGCAGCCGGCGGGTTCCCGTTGGGTACAAATGGCAAAGGCTTATTGCTGTTGTCTGGCGGCATCGACAGCCCGGTAGCAGGCTGGTCTGCCATGCGGCGGGGGCTGGAAATTGAATGTGTACATTTTCATAGCTACCCTTTTACAAGCAAGAAGGCTGAGGAGAAAGTGATTGAGCTTGCGAAGGTCTTGTCCCGCTATGCTTGCCAAATCAAGTTGCATCTAGTTCCATTCACAGAGATTCAGACGGCAATTGCAGGAACTGGACAGGAAAACCTGACGATCACCCTGATGCGCAGATCCATGCTGCGGATTGCTTCGTTGCTTGCGGAGCGCAACGGAGCACTGGCTATTGTGACCGGTGATAGTCTGGGACAGGTGGCAAGCCAGACGCTGGCAAGCATGAATGTAATCGGCAGGGTAACAGATCTTCCGCTCTTGCGCCCGCTTGTGATGAGCGATAAAGAGGAAATCATTAGCCAAGCGAGAGAGATCGGCACGTACGATATTTCGATTTTGCCCTATGAGGATTGTTGCACGCTTTTTGTCCCCAAGTCGCCTACTACAAACCCAAACTTGCGGGTTGTGGAGCGAATCGAAGCTGGTATTGCCGGATTGGATAATCTGATCGAAGCTGCGGTAACGGGCACGGAGACATTGGTCATCCGTCCGGATGAAGAAGTGGTTCGGCAAAGCGAGGAATCTGCAGCTGTTTCGGATGACTGGTTTTAAAAGTTGATTGGAAATAGGTAAGTCATATAGGTAAAAGGTCAACCGCATTTGTTCGCGGTTGACCTTTTATTTGGTTTGTATTACCGGGTGGCTGGCCTTGAGCTTGAACGTTGAGCGGCCTCGGCTTCTTTCCGTATCTTCTTTTGCTTCTCTTTTTTGAGATATCCCGCGATAAGAACCGCGGCGATCACGAGGGCGATGAACAGAATGCGAAGGAAGACGTGCTCTTCAAAGAAGGGGAGGAAATGAGGCTCCTCAGTAATCATATGGGAAGCTGTATAGGCCAGAACCGCAGCTCCAATATAGGCAATCCAAGGGAATCTGCCCAAAATCTTAATGAAAATGGTGCTTCCCCAAACAACGATCGGCACACTGATCAGCAGCCCGATTACGACAAGAATGGTATGCTGCCCCGACGCGCCTGCAACAGCAATGACATTGTCGAGTCCCATAGCCGCATCCGCAATGACAATCGTTCGGACTGCAGGCCATAGCTTGTCCTTTGCTTCAATGCTATCATGGTCGCCCTCATCGGCTAGGACCTTATAAGCTATAAATATAAGCATGACGCCGCCGACGGCAAGCAGCCAAGGAATACCCAGCAGCCATACAACTACGAGCGTTGCCAGGATCCGGAGAATGACCGCACCGGCAGTCCCGTAAATGATTGCTTTTTTCTGTACGGTGTGCGGGAGCTTACGAGCAGCCATTCCGATTACGATCGCGTTGTCGCCGGCAAGAATCAGATCAATAAAGATGATGTTGAGTAAAGAGAACCAGAATGTTGCATGAAATAAATCCAATTGATGTCACTTCCTTATTCGGTATATAACGTATTAAAAAACTAATGCCAACATTTGTCCAGCCTTTTATTATTGCCAGGCATAGCTTGACCCTTTGTTTCATAATTATGATCGAGGGGGGATAAGCTTGGAGCAGCTCTTGCTATTAGTTGAGATATTGATTATTAATCTGGTGCTAAGCGGTGATAATGCGCTGGTCATTGCTATGGCAAGCAAGGATTTACCCGCGAAGCAGCGGAAGCGTGCTATATGGTGGGGAGCGTTGGGTGCCATCATGCTTCGGTGCGTCCTCACCTGGATTGCCCTTGTTCTGCTGAAAATTCCGTTCATTCAGGCTGCTGGGGGACTCATGCTGGCCGGGATTGCTTTCAAGCTGCTGATGCCTCACGATGATGTGAGCGACGCACGCGAGGCTGGCACCTTGTGGAAGGCAATTCAAGTCATTCTTGTAGCCGACTTTGTCATGAGTCTGGATAATGTTCTTGCAATAGCCGCATTGGCAAAAGGCGATGTAGCCGTTCTTGTGATCGGTATTGCGCTTAGCATTCCCATCGTCATCTGGGGAAGTAATCTGATTGCTACTTTACTGCACAAGGTACCGTTGTTGAACTATGCGGGAGCCGGAATCCTTGCCTATACTGCAGGTGAAATGCTAATGAATGATCCGAAGATGGGCAGGCTGCTTGCTTCCTTACTGCCCTCGCTTGCGCAATTGCTTCCCTTCATCCTCGCAGTGTTGGTTATTATGTTCGGCTGGATTAGGAAATATAATATCGGGCGGCGCTGATCTCCCTCAAAAAATCATTCTCAGAGCAGGGGTTGAGAGTGGTTTTTTGTGCTGTTTTCAGCTAAACTGGAAGCAAAGGGAAATGTCGTTTTTTGATGCGGCTTGTCCCTCATTGTCCACTGGAAGGTGTGTGATGGGATGTCCGACAACAACAAACTAACAACAGGGATACTGATTTTAGCTGCGGGGATCATCATCCTGCTCGGTAAGCTTGGCGTATTCGGCTTTCTCGGGAGAGCGTTCTGGCCGCTTCTGTTATTGATCCCGGGCCTGTTACTCCACTTGCTATATTTTTGGCGGAAAGGACCGGCAGAATTACTCGTCCCGGGAGCCATGCTTGTGCTTTACAGCATCATGTTTTTTATCGCCATTATCTGGGGCTGGCAGACGATGAAGCATATATGGCCTGGATTCATTCTCGGAATCGCGGCCGGGCTGTATGAATATTTACTGCTGTCGGGTACGCGCCATAACGGCTTATGGATTGTCACCTTGATTCTGACGGCTGTTTCACTTATTTTATTCGGCTTCACTTTATTCTCGATGGCTTTTATCTACTTGCTTGCGGTCTTGATGATTGTCGCGGGAATCTGGCTGATTGCTGCACGTGGACGCAGGAATACGCGCCGAAGTTGGTGATGTTTGGAAAGTTATTGAATTTTTCAATGATTTGCGTATAATATAAGGGATATGTCCAAGCGTCGGTTATGTCAAACTACCGGCGCTTGTTTTAATGGTGATTCAGGCTGAGATTAGCTGTTTTCAGTAAACACATATAGAGACGAAAGGATTTGGAGAAAAGACCATGCATGAAAGAACAAACATTCGCAATATCGCTATTATTGCTCACGTAGACCACGGCAAGACAACGCTTGTAGACAAACTGCTTCAACAGTCCGGAATTTTCCGCGAAAATGAAGCCTTGCAAGAGCGCGCGATGGATTCCAACGATCTGGAGCGTGAACGTGGGATTACCATTTTGGCTAAGAACACAGCGATCACCTACAAGGACTACCTGATTAACATTGTCGATACCCCGGGACACGCCGATTTTGGCGGCGAGGTAGAGCGGATTATGAAAATGGTGGATGGCGTATTGCTTGTGGTCGATGCCTATGAAGGCTGCATGCCGCAAACAAAATTCGTACTCCGCAAAGCACTTGAGCATCAACTTACCCCGATCGTCGTAGTGAACAAAATCGACCGTCCTGCAGCACGTCCGGCAGAAGTTATCGATGAAGTACTTGATTTGTTCATCGAGCTGGAAGCAAATGACGAGCAGTTGGAATTCCCGGTTGTCTACGCCTCCGCATTGAATGGAACCTCCAGTCTGGATCCTGAGAAACAGGACGATAATATGTTGGCCCTGTATGAGACCATTATTGAAAAAATTCCCGCACCTACTGAAACCGTGGATGAACCTTTGCAATTTCTTGTGACCTTGATGGATTATAATGAATATCTGGGACGGATTGCGATCGGACGCGTCAATCGCGGTGTGATTCGTCAAGGACAGCCTGTCACTGTGATGACGCGCGATGGTGGTAAGAAGTCTGCTCGGATCGAGAAGTTATTTGGATTCCAGGGCCTTCGTCGTGTAGAAATCGAAGAAGCCGGTGCTGGGGATATTGTGGCCATCGCCGGGATCAAGGACATTAATATCGGTGAGACGATTGCCGATCCGAATCACCCTGAAGCTTTACCGGTGCTCAAGATTGATGAGCCGACCCTGCAAATGACCTTCCTCGTAAATAACAGTCCTTTTGCTGGCCGGGAAGGGAAATGGGTAACCTCCCGCAAGCTGCGTGAGCGGTTGTTCAAGGAATTGGAGACGGATGTGTCGCTTCGTGTGGATGAAACCGATAGCCCGGATGCCTTCATTGTATCGGGACGCGGAGAGCTTCATTTGGGTATTCTGATTGAGAATATGCGCCGTGAAGGCTATGAGCTGCAAGTGTCGAAGCCTGAAGTAATTATCAAGGAAATTGATGGTGTCAAGATGGAACCGATCGAACGTCTGCTGATTGATGTCCCAGAAGAAAACATGGGCGCTGTTATGGAGAGTCTCGGAGCACGCAAAGCCGAGATGGTGAACATGATTAATAACGGAACAGGCCAAGTGCGTCTTGAGTTTCTGATTCCTGCGCGTGGCTTGATCGGATATGCGACACATTTTCTTACACTGACACGGGGTTACGGAGTCATGAATCATGCCTTTGACAGCTATGGACCTCGAGTTGGCGGGCAGGTTGGCGGACGTCATGAAGGGGTTCTGGTATCTAGCGAAAATGGTGTATCGACGCTTTACGGGATTCTTTCGATCGAAGACCGGGGCATCTTGTTCCTGGAACCGGGGGTCGAGATTTATGAAGGGATGATCGTCGGCGAGCATACAAGAGATAACGATATTGTTGTGAATATCTGTAAGGAGAAGCAGGTAACCAATATTCGTTCCGCAACGAAGGACGATACCGTGAAGATGAAGACGCCTCGTCTGTTCTCGCTGGAACAGGCGCTGGAATATTTGAATGATGATGAATATTGCGAGATTACGCCGAAGTCTATTCGCTTGAGAAAGAAAATTTTGAACAAGAGCGAACGGGAACGTGCCGAAAAACATCGCAAAATGGCAGAAGCCAATCTATAATGGAAATATAGGCAAGTGAGAGAAGGAGGGAATCTGCTATGCAAGCTTGGCTGGCGCAAAATCCGGTAATATCGTATATTCTCATTTTTGTGTTGGTGGCTTTCGTATACAACAAGGTCTTTCGGGCACAGCAAAAGCTGCCATTGCTTAAAGAAATCGTGCTGTATGTGATCATGGCAATCGGTTCATTCCTTCTGCTTATTTTTCAAATCGACAAATTGCCGATTATTCAGTGCCTGTTAGTAGCGGTTATCCTGATGCTGATGGTTCGAATCCGCTATTTTGTAGAGGGCCGGCGCAAGCGGAAGGAATCCCTTTCGGCGTCAACAGCTGAGAGCAAGCAGGACTAATGCTTGTCTGTCTGTGGTACATGCTGTAACCTTGCAGGCTTCTGCAACGTTCTTATTCATGTGACATATTCCAGATGAAATTAGGTGTTGAGGTTCATGAGTTCTTCCAACAGCGGCTTGCCTCCCCGGGGGCAAAGCCAAAGAAATGCTCCCGCTAATAAAGCTTCCAAATCGAAAAAGCGAAAAAAATCAGCAGGAAAAACATTTCTGAAGATATTTCTAAGCATCATCATCGTGGCTATTATTGGTGTAGGCGCTTATATTGGTTATTTGTACCTTACGCTGGACAAGGTTATTGAAGAGACAGGCAGTGACGTCGAGGTGGCTCCTGAGGAATCTGCCAAGGTCAAGCCGATTACAATGCTCTTGTTAGGGACTGACTACAGGCCTGAAACAGGGACTCATCTGAGCGATGTCGTGATGATCATTGCGATGAATCCCGATACGAAATCTGCCACCGTAGTATCTTTACCTCGGGATACGCGTTTCTCGATGGACGGATACAAGACGAATAAGCTCAATGCATTCTATCCGAACTTTCTGGCTGCCGAGAAGAAATCAGGAGTTTCCGCCGAGGATGAAATGAAGACGATGCTCGGGAAATATATGGATATACCGATTGACTATGTTACCGTATTGAACTTCCAAGGATTCAGGGATATTGTGGACGCGCTTGGCGGTGTTGACGTGAATGTGGATGCCGACATGTGCTACCGCGATACGGCTGACGGTACGGATATTAATCTGAAGGAAGGTCCCCAACATCTGAATGGGGAGGATGCCCTTGGATATGTTCGTTACCGGAAGACATCTTCCAATTGTAAGCCGAGAACGAAGGCTTCTGACGATTTCTCGCGGAATAAGCGCCAGAATGAAGTGCTTCACGGCTTGATTGAACAGGCTAAATCCTTGAATGGTGTGCTTGGAGCCGGGAAAGTAATTGAGGCTGTCGGCGATAATATGGAGACCGATCTGGAATCCAAACAGATGAAAAATATGATCTCTGCCTACTGGAGCATCTCCAAGGAGGATGTAGATTTCATGCCGGTGACCGGCGAGTGGAAGAGTCCTTACGTCTATCTTAACGACTCGGAGCTGGAACAAGCCAAATTAGCGCTCAAAAATGAGCTTGCCGGAACCAAGCAGATAGAGCCGGAGACTTCAACTGAGGAAACGGCAGGCGAGTGACGATTGAAGGCAAGTTTTTGAACATGGTATAATACAATTAATTAATCCAGTGATCATGTAATGGAGGGCTGGCTGTATGTCTGAACTTGTGACCCAATTATCAGAGGCATTATTCGAAACCTTTCAGTCTGAGACCTTCGTTTTGCTAGGCACGGTCGATCAGGAGTCCGGCGGACCGACATCCAGTGCGATCTCCTGGATCTATGCGCAGGATCATTACACCCTTCGCTTTGCATTGGATCATCGTTCAAGGCTTGTCAACAACATCAAGCTTCAGCCAAGAGTTACGATTACTGTGTTCGGTGAAGATACCATCTACGCCATTAATGGAACGGCTGTGACGGTCCAGGATCCTCTTGAGGGCGTTCCGTTTAAAATGTGCTGCTTCGATCTGAAGATCGATGCGGTGCGGAATGCGCTTTTCTACGGAGCGCAGCTTGCTTCTGCGCCGGCTTATGCCAAGGTATATGACCAGCGTGCAGCAGAGTTGTTGGACAATCAAGTATTTTCAGCCATGAAAAAAGCCTAGCGATTTATCGCTGGGCTTTTTATTTTGGGACATTCTGTCAGCCGCGAGGCTGCTCGGACAAATGCTCAGAGTCTTGATTGTTGCTGTTGCTGCCGGGAGCAATTTCCAAGCTGTCGTTCTTCTGATTGCCGGTTTGATCCTTGGTGCGAGGGACCGTATCACTTGGGAGCTGAGGGACGATTCTTCCGATCATATCGGCCAGCTCGGTTGCAAAGCCGGATACCGGATGCCCTTCCCTGATTTTGTTGCCAATCTCGACGAGTCGCTGATTGATATCGATATCCGCCGTAACCACGGCGCCGGCACCCTGGGGATCTTTACGCAGCGCTTCGGCCACTGAATACTTGATGCTGCCGACACGTGCCCGCTCCAACTTAGCATCAACGTCAATACCGACGATTGCGGTCTTTCCCATAATGATGCAATGGGCTCCGTTAACTCCGGGGACACGCTGAGCCAGTTCTTCCAGATAAATCTGTCTCTGCTCTGCTGTCATGGTGCTTTCTGTATTCATTTGTTCTACATTCTCTGTGGTACTCTGGGTCCTAAATCCACCCGTGTTGTTTTGATCCTGTGGAGAGGGTGATGCCGTTCTAGAATTGGTTCCGCAGCCTGCAAGCAGTAAGATCGTCATTCCTAAACACAGCCATATTCGCATGTGGGATGTTCATCCTTTCGATCGGGATTTGGCTTCATTTTTCCCGAATGGAAGAAAACTATGTATGTGAATTAGAGGCTGCATGATGTTTGTGGAGGGGATAGCCATGAAAAAAATCTTTGTTCTCGATACCAATGTTCTATTGCATGATCCGACTGCCTTATTCGCATTTGAAGAACACGAGGTTATCATACCGGCGATTGTGCTTGAAGAAATTGACTCCAAGAAACGGAATGCAGAGGAGATCGGGCGCAATGCCCGCAGAGTGTCGAGGCTGCTTGACGGATTAAGAGATCAGGGACATCTTCATGACGGTGTTCTTCTTGAGCATGGAGGTACGCTGAAGGTGGAACTGAATCATCGCAGCTTCCTCAAGGTTCAGGAGATGTTCGGTGAGATATCGAACGACAACCGGATTTTGGCGGTAGCCTTGAATTATCATCTGGAGCAGGCAGAGCTGGAGCAACCGGCTTCGGTTATTCTGGTAAGCAAGGATGTGCTGGTTCGGGTTAAAGCGGATGTGCTTGGTCTGGCTGCCGAGGATTACTTGTCTGATCGGACGGCGGGATTGGATGAACTCTATCCGGGTTATGTCACAATCAGAGTTCACCCTTCCGTGATTGATGAATTCTATAGCTACCGCACCTTGGCGATTAAGCCTCTTGGGCTGTCCTACTCACTGAATCCGAATGAATTTGTAATTCTGAAGGATGAGATGGGGACAGGGAAATCTGCGCTGCTGAGGGTGAACAAGGAAGCTACACGGCTGGAGCCGCTCTTTCTGAGCAATGATCCGGTATGGGGGATTAGTGCACGGAATGCTCAACAAAGAATGGCGCTGGAGTTATTGCTGAATGATGATATTCCACTGGTCACAATTACGGGCAAGGCAGGGACGGGCAAGACGCTCCTTGCGCTTGCGGCGGGCCTGATGAAGGTGGAGGATGACCATAAATACAAAAAGCTGCTCATTGCCCGTCCGGTAGTGCCTATGGGGAAGGATATCGGTTATTTGCCGGGAGAAAAGGAGGAGAAGCTTCGTCCGTGGATGCAGCCCATCTACGACAATTTGGAGTATCTATTCGATACCAAAAAATCGGGTGATATTGACAAGATACTTATGGGCCTTGGAAGTATCCAGGTTGAAGCGCTGACCTATATTCGCGGCAGATCGATCCCTGGGCAGTTTATCATTATTGATGAAGCGCAAAATTTGACCCGGCATGAGGTGAAGACGATCGTCTCCCGGGTAGGAGAAGGAAGCAAGATTATACTAATGGGAGATCCGGAGCAGATTGATCACCCTTATCTGGATTCCGTCAGCAACGGCTTGACCTATCTGGTTGAACGCTTCAAGGAACAGGGAATTAGCGGACATATTACCCTGGAGAAGGGCGAAAGATCCAAATTGGCACAGGTAGCCGCGGATCTGTTGTAGCTTTCTGACTGTGTAAGAAGCTGCCTTGACGGATACTCTCCGAAAGGCAGCTTTTTTGTTGTGATTTGTAAGGACAAGCAGGGGGAAAGTTGTTACAATAGGAAAAGGGTTATCATCCGGAGAGGAAGAACTGGTGTGAAGCGAAAAAACCATTGGGTCCTTTTTGCCATCCTTTTGCTTGCCTTGATCAACTTATCACCCAGCAATACATCAACTCCTCCCCATTCTGATCGGACGGGGGAGTTCGAGCCTGCCCAGCCCAAAGCGCTGGAGACAGAGCAGGAGCCAAAGTCATTAAAGGTAGCCGTTCAAATGACAGAGTCGGAATTTTCCAGACTCCAGCAAATGAACAGTAAAATTTCAGATGAGCTTGATATTGATGTGGAATTGACGAATTTTCCGTATGAATCGGATTATACTTCTGTTCAAAACGAGCTCAGACTTGGTGAAGCGCCGGATGTACTGCTTCTTAATAACATCTGGGTTCGCCGATTTGCAGCAGAAGGTTTTTTGTCCCCAACCGAAAGCTATTACTCAGGGTCATTGACCGGGGAATTGTTAACTGCTTCTCTGGCCCCTGGAGAATGGAATGGTTATATGTGGTCCGTTCCAATGGATGCGGATACATATGTATGGGTAGTCGATAAGCATCGTATTGAGGACGCTGGCTTATCGTTGCCTGATAATGCAAAGAAATGGAAGCAGCTGATCTTAGCCTATGAAGAGAAGCAAGGGATACCCTATCTGTTTGCTCTTGATTTCAGTGATCCTTATGCCGTGCTCTCTCTGCTGTGGCAATTGTCCGGCAATGACGAGGACGACAAGACTGGCGGAGCGTTCTTGCCCGAAGATACGATGGAGCAAGCGGTACTTTCTATCGAAGGGATACGTCATCTGCTTCTCGATCTGGAAGGTGCGGAACTAAAAGAGCTGTCCTCCAGTCTGATGGAGGGGAAGGCTATGTTTGCTCTGGTTCGCTGGAGTGATGTTGCCGCTCTAATGGATGCGGGGATGGATATTGTGTACCCGAACCTTGACGATCCAACAGCAGGGTGGATGTGGATTGATGGACGAAGTTATGTCGTATCAGCCCAATCAGCCAATAAAGATGCCGCTGGACAATGGATTGCAGCTATGACAGATCAGTCTGCGCAGCGGCAATGGTATGAAGAAACCGGCAAGCTGCCGGTCCTCAAGACCATATATTATCAATCGACCCGCGGTGGTCTGCCTGCCTGGATTCCCGCGTCCTTTGTCAATAACTCAGGGTTAATTCCCGCAGATATCCGATTTCCGGAATGGCTGCAGAAATTTGCGGAGATTGCTGCGCCATTTCTTGCAAATGAGAAGGATGCATCCGCATTTCTCATGGAATGGAAGTCTGATCTATAATCCCAGCTTTAGCTTGACCTTCAAAGTTCCTTCGCTGATAGCCGCTTCGGTGGCTTCAACGAAAGGAACTATTTTTTTGGGATAAAATCCGAGATCAAAGTCTTGCTCCAGTTCATTACGCGTGGTGTCAGGAAGCTCCAAACCGTTAAAAATCAGCCGCTCTACATGGAATTTGATGCAATTTTCAGGATCATTCTCTACCGAATAACTTCCTTCAAGCTGAAGTTCCAGCGAATCCCGCTTTCCCTTGGCGATAATGAGCCCGTTCTCGAATTGAAAGGACATGTCCTTTAACAATTGACTCTTTCCATGCAGAAAGCTGTTCAAGTCTTCCTCTCGGACGGTCAAGGTATAGCCGCTTCTGTCCGAAGTGAGACTTTCTTTATGATCCTGTAAGAAGTCCGGGAAATCCGCCATCGCGGAAGCGAGTTCCCGAAAGTAACGACGAACCTCGTACAAGCCGACATTCTCCCAGTACATCCCCAGCTCGCGAATAAGGGCAGCCAGCTTCTCCGGGTCGCTGCTGGCGCTCAGGACACCCTGAACGCTATCTTGCAGCTCGGAGATCCGCGCCTTCTGTTTAAGCAAGTTTTCCTTCATCCCTGCGAGTTCGATGGACAAATTGTCTATTTTTTTCTTTGTTGCCTTGATTCCGGCGTACTCTGATTTATAGGCATCAAGGATATCACGATCCCGTTCCGCGATGATCTGGTAGTAGTCCATAACCGCAAAGAAGTCCTTCAAGCTGTTCACGGACAGTATGGCAGCCATCAAAGACTCTCGTTCTCCCATATAATAGGCGGCGAGACGTTTTCCGGCTTGCTCACGGCTTCGATGGATCTGTTCGTTCTTCTGCTCGAGCTCCAGTTGCAATTTATTTGCAGATCGATGCGCTTCTTCCTGCTGGATCTCGATTCTGGCAATCTCTCTGTCAAGCTCGATAATAGACAGACTGTCCTGTAAAATGCGAAGTTCTTCATCGGACATCGCGGCGGCATGGATCTGGTGTGTCTGCAGCAGATTAAACAGTAGCAAGACGGAGAGAAAAATAGCCATAAAGTTTCTGTTCAACTCCGATCGGCCCCCTTTTGTCTTAAACTGCTTGTTCATATATATGATAACAGGAAGTTAATTATCAGTCCTCTTCATTCCAGATAAATGCAAAAAAAAGACGCTGGCGTAATAACCAAACGTCTGCGAATTTTAGCTAAAGTATTTGCACACTTGCAATTAGAGGGGAAGACCCATCTGAAAAATCGTCCAGTAGCTAAATCCGGTAAAAGCAACAATCATATATCCCCAGAACAAAAGAATATAGGTTCTCTCCGTAAATTTCAAATAACCGAACAGTACGAAAAAGGCGGTCTGCAAAAAGAACAACAGTGCCATTTCAATGAGGTTTCCCGCAAAAGCCATTAACCCGATTGCCAAGGTAAAGAACCCGAGAACACGGAACATGCGAGCCAAGAATATTGCCCCCTTTCCTATGTATAACGTAACCGTTTACTATTTCTCATTATACCCTCAACAATATAAAGTGTAAATGAAAAGACACAAATTATGCTTGAATTTGCAATTTCATTGTGATTTTTGTTCTTGTACACACTGTGGTCGTGGATGCTAATTTCTTGTTCGAGCTTCCTAAGGTATGGAGAAGGTTTATTTTGGAAATACATTTTAGTATCAAATAGATTCTATGAACTCTATGAGAGGCATAGTAATGGAGTAAGCAGTCTTTACAGTGATATCAGGAAGTCGTTGGGAGGTTTTTATAGCATGGCAGCAGTCAGACAAGACGCATGGAGTGCTGAAGATGATTTGATTCTGGCAGAGGTAACATTGCGCCACATTCGGGAGGGAAGCACTCAGCTTACCGCTTTCGAGGAAGTCGGTGAGCGAATTGGCAGAACGGCGGCAGCTTGCGGTTTTCGGTGGAATAGCTGTGTCCGCAAAAAATACGAAGCTGCAATCGGGATCGCCAAAGCACAGAGGCAGAAGCGGAACTATATGAAAAAGCAGGGGGTTCTCTCGGGGAATCCGGCAATTTCGTCTCTGGCTCAGGCGGAAGTAGAAGATGCAGGAGGTTATAAGGGAGAAGGCGTTAGTGAAGAGACGATCTCCATTGATGCTGTTATCCGATTCCTGCGCGGATGGAAGAACACGATTGTTGAGAGTAATCGTCATATGAAATCCTTGGAGAAAGAGCTCCGGGAAAAAGAAGAACAGCTCGCCAGGCTGCGTGTCGAGAATGAGCATTTGAATGCTCAGGTTAGCGAGGTTCAGACCGATTACCGGGTCGTAAACGATGATTACAAGGCGCTGATTCAGATTATGGATCGTGCCAGAAGACTCGCCTTCCTTAATGAGGAAGATGAAGAGCTGAAGAAACGATTCAAGATGGATGCAAACGGAAATTTGGAACGAATTGAATGAGGTTAACCGACAAAAGGAGCTGTCCGCGGACCAATGTCATTAAGTTAAGCTAATTTCAAAACCAAGAAGTCAATGAAATTTAAAATGGCACGGGGATAACCCCTGTGCCGTTTGCTTTTGG
>NZ_JAHLQJ010000036.1 GCF_018919145.1 Paenibacillus brevis | reverse complement strand
CCATTTCAGATTTTACTCAATCAAAGGAATCCGTGAACAACAGCGATCGTAAGCATACTTCACACGTTGCCCTCCGGCACGCGGCAAAATCATTAGTTGGTTTTATATTGGCAGTTGCTGCACAATTTCTTGAAACTGTGACGATGGATCGTTATCTTCGCAGCTTCTTAAGCTGAGTAGAAGGGCACCCTAAGGATCAAGATCCTTAGGGTGTTTTTTGTTTTTTTGGAGAGAATCTATACGGAAAGCAAAAATAAATAAATGATGGATTGAATAAATATTAATTGTAATGTATATTTATTAGTATCATTAATGAATTTTATAGCCTTCACAGGGAGTACGTAGCCATATTGCCAAAAAGGGTCTGCTTGACAGGCGCTCACGGGTCTGTCATAATTCATGTAAATCAATAAGAACCTTTAATTCAGTCCCGTGAGGCTGGCAAGGTAACGTGAATGAGGTTGGGATAGTTATGCCTAGAGCGGCATGCTATGTCTTGAACCTACATGACTGTCATAGTGGGACACTATGACCAGCGACTCCTTGCCTGAATGCGGCAAGGAGTTTTTTTGTGGCCAATCACGGACCTGGATGAGGAATTCTCTGGGGAGGCTAATTCAAATGAACAACGAGAGTCATATGATCATGGATGAAATGGCAATGAAACGGGCATTGACCCGGATTGCCCATGAAATTCTTGAACGCAACAGCGGTGTTGAAGGATGCATTCTGGCCGGAATCAAGACAAGAGGAGTATATCTCGCACAGCGCCTGGCTGAACGCCTAGAGGCGATTGAGGGAACAGCGATCCCATGGATGGAGCTTGACGTAACCTCCTATCGTGATGATCGGGCAGAACATGGTAAGAATAGCGCATCAGCTCAATTATCCGTATCCGTCCAAGGCAAGAAGGTCATTCTCCTGGACGATGTCCTGTATACAGGCAGAACGATCCGGGCTGCGATGGATGCGATTATGGATGCGGGGCGTCCGGATTCGATCCAGCTCGCCGTGCTGGTTGACCGGGGCCACCGGGAACTGCCGATCCGACCGGATTACATCGGCAAGAATGTGCCAACCTCCAAATCGGAGGAAATTGAGGTTCTGCTGCAGGAGACGGACGGAACGGATCTGGTCAGAATCTTGCAGGCGCGGGGGGATGAGTAGCATGACGATCACATCCTCTAGCTTGAAGGAGCACAGCCTCCTTGGCCTGAAAGAAATGAGCGCTGCGGAGATCAGTTCCATCCTGGATCGCGCAGCTTATTGGGAGAGCCGGACCGAGAAGAAGACACCGATTTTAAAAGATCGTTTTGTAGCCAATATGTTCTTTGAAAACAGCACCCGTACCCGCTTCTCCTTCGAAATGGCCGAGAAAAGACTCGGTGCCGAAGTGCTGAACTTTGCGGCGGCCGCATCCAGTGTAGAAAAAGGAGAGTCCATTTATGACACTGTCCGCACCCTGGAGTCGATGGGCATTAACGCCGGAGTCATCCGTTTGAAGCCGAACGGCCTGCTGGCTGATTTGGCTCAGCGTGTATCCGTACCGCTGATCAACGCCGGTGATGGAAATAACGAGCATCCGACACAAGCACTGCTCGACTTGTACACCATGCGCAAGCATTTTGGCGAGCTAAAGGGACTGAAGGTCTCGATCATCGGTGACATCAAGCATAGCCGGGTCGCCCGCTCCAATCTGTGGGCCTTGCAAAAACTCGGCGCCGAGGTGAAGTTCTGTGCTCCGCCTAGCATGCAAGCAGCGGAGCTAGCGGTACACGCTCCATATGTGCCCATGGAGGAAGCGCTGTGCGCTGATGTGGTCATGATGCTGCGGGTTCAGCTTGAGCGGCATGCCGAGGGATTATTGAAATCCGCGGATCAATACCGGCTGGAGTATGGTCTCACAGAAGAGCGTGCTGCCTTGCTGCCGCCTCACGTGATTATCATGCATCCTGCGCCGGTGAACAGAAATGTAGAGATTGACGATCTGGTTGTAGAGCATGCACAGTCGAGGATATTCCAGCAAATGTCGAATGGGGTTCCAATCCGGATGGCCGTAATGGAGAGAGCGTTAAAATAGCAATTCGAAAGCGAGGGTGATATAAGGTGCTGTTCATCATAAATAATGCCCGACTCCTGAATGGAGCCGGCGAATTGGTTACAGGACATATCGTAGTGAAAGACGGAGTCATTCAAGAGGTCAAGTTCGGAGAGAGCGTCTCGGAACTGACGCAGAACACCGAAGCCGAGGTTGTCGATGCTGCCGGCAAGCTGGTTACGCCGGGCTTCATTGATATGCATGTCCATCTTCGGGAACCGGGCTTCGAGCATAAAGAAACGATTGAGACGGGAGCGCGTTCTGCGGCTAAGGGAGGGTTTACAACCATCGCTTGCATGCCGAACACAAAGCCAGTTACCGACAATGCTGAGGTTGTAAGCTTCGTTCGCGAGAAGGCCCGGCAAGCCGGGTTAGTGAATGTGCTGCCTTATGCGGCCATCACGAAAGGGGAGCAAGGGCAGGAACTGACGGACTTTGCCGCCCTGAAAGAAGCCGGTGCAATCGGCTATACCGATGATGGTGTAGGGGTGCAAAGCGCCCAAATGATGAAGGATGCCATGGCTCTAGCGGCTTCACTGGATATGCCGGTGATCGCGCACTGCGAGGATAACTCGCTGGTGGTCGGGGCGCCGGTCGCTGAAGGCTCATTCGCCGAGCGCCATGGGCTGAAGGGGATTCCGAATGAATCCGAAGCCATTCATGTCGGAAGAGATATTCTGCTGGCTGAAGCGACAGGCGTGCACTATCATGTGTGCCATGTCAGCACAGAGCAGTCGATCAGGTTGATCCGGCAAGCCAAGGAAATCGGAATTCGGGTAACCGCAGAGGTATGTCCTCATCATCTGATCCTGTCAGAAGAGGATATTCCAGGGCTGGATACCAATTGGAAGATGAATCCGCCGCTAAGGTCACGGCGTGATGTAGAGGCCTGCATCCAGGCGCTGGAGGACGGAACCATTGATATGATCGTTACAGATCACGCGCCCCATAGTGCGGAAGAGAAGGCGAGAGGGATGCTTCAAGCGCCGTTCGGAATTGTTGGCTTCGAGACGGCCTTCCCGCTCCTATATACAAAATTCGTCAAGACCGGCCGATGGAGCCTGGATTTTCTGGTCAAAAGAATGACGGAAACGCCGGCCGATGTATTCCGGCTAAGCGCTGGCCGCCTGCAAGCCGGCGCACCCGCAGATTTGACGGTGGTTGATCTGGAGAAGGAGCAGGAAGTCAATCCGGAGCAATTCGCATCCAAGTCGAACAATACGCCGTTTGGCGGCTGGAAGCTCTCGGGCTGGCCTGTTATGACGGTCGTCCAAGGCCGCATTATTTTCAGAGAAAATTAAGTTGAATAAGAAAGCATGGGCTTATATAGAACATACACGTAAAGGAGTGCTGCAAGATGCAGGCAAGATTGTTGTTGGAAGACGGCACGCTGTTCACCGGACTATCGTTCGGCGCAGAAGCGGAGATGACCGGCGAAGTCGTATTTAATACCGGAATTACAGGATACCAGGAGGTCCTGTCCGATCCGTCCTATTGCGGACAAATCGTGACCATGACCTATCCCTTGATCGGCAACTACGGTATTTCCCGCGACGATTTCGAGTCGATTGCCCCGTCGATCCACGGGTTTGTCGTCCGCCGCTACGAGCCTTCGCCAAGCAATTGGCGGGCGCAGTACTGCCTTGGAGATTTACTTAAGGAATACGGTATTCCCGGTATCAGCGATATCGATACCCGTATGCTGACCCGGATTATCCGCCAGCACGGCACGATGAAGGGAATTATCACAACCTCGGCGAAGTCGGTGGCGGAATTACAGGAGCAAATGAAGTTAACCAGCATTGATGAGCTGCGTAACCAGGTGGCTCGTACCTCGACCACGCATGTATATAGCAGTCCGGGCGCAAAAGAGCGGATTGTTCTGGTGGATTTTGGAGCCAAGAGCGGAATCCTGAGAGAACTCAACAAGCGTGATTGCGATGTGGTCATTGTCCCGCATAACACGACAGCCGAGGAGATTCGCCGGCTTGATCCGGATGGCATTCAGTTGTCCAACGGCCCTGGCGATCCGAAGGACGTTCCTTATGCCGTGGAAATGATCTCCGAGCTGCTTGGTGAATATCCGATCTTCGGCATCTGCCTGGGCCACCAGCTGCTGTCGCTGGCCTGCGGAGCAGATACAGAAAAGCTGAAATTCGGACACCGCGGCGGAAATCACCCGGTTAAAGAGCTGGAGAGCGGACGCTGCTACATTACATCGCAAAACCACGGCTACACCGTCAACGAGGCTTCACTGCAAGGGACGGATCTGGTCGTTACCCATATCAATAACAATGACAAGACCGTAGAAGGCGTCAAGCATACAAAGCATCCGGCATTCTCGGTGCAATACCACCCCGAAGCCGCACCTGGACCGCATGATAACGGATATCTGTTCGACCGCTTCATCGAGATGATTCGCGAGCATAAGCTCCGTTATCCGCATAAGCCGCGTCAAGCGAAATGGATATCTACAGCGAAAGGAGAGCAACAAGTACATGCCTATAAATAAAGATCTAAAGAAAATTCTTGTCATCGGCTCCGGTCCGATCGTGATCGGTCAGGCCGCTGAATTTGACTATGCCGGTACGCAAGCTTGCCAGGCTTTGAAAGAAGAAGGCGTAGAGGTTGTTTTGATCAATAGCAACCCTGCAACGATCATGACGGATACGAATATGGCGGATAAGGTGTATATCGAACCGATCACACTTGATTTCGTAACCCAGATCATCCGCCAGGAGCGTCCGGATGGACTTCTGCCAACGCTTGGCGGCCAGACAGGTCTGAATATGGCTGTTGAGCTCGCCCGTGCAGGCGTTCTGGAGAGCGAAAATGTCCGGTTACTCGGAACCCAGTTGAATTCCATTGAAAAGGCGGAAGACCGGGACCTGTTCCGCGAGCTGATGCGTGAGCTGGAGCAGCCGGTTCCGGAAAGCACAATTATTACCTCGGTGGAGGAAGCCCTGACATTTGCGGAAGAGATCGGTTATCCGGTTATCGTTCGCCCGGCCTACACGCTGGGAGGAACAGGCGGAGGAATCTGCGCAAATATCACCGAGCTTAAGGAGACGGTTGCCTCAGGCATCCGTTATAGTCCGATCGGGCAATGTCTGATCGAGAAGTCGATCGCAGGCTTGAAAGAAGTCGAGTATGAGGTAATGCGGGACGCAAATGACAACTGCATTGTCGTCTGCAATATGGAGAACTTTGATCCGGTCGGCGTACATACCGGGGACAGTATTGTTGTAGCGCCAAGCCAGACGCTGTCTGACCGGGAGTACCAAATGCTTCGTTCGGCTTCACTTAAGATCATTCGTGCTCTGAACATTGAAGGCGGCTGTAATGTACAGTTTGCTCTGGATCCTCAGAGCTTCCAGTACTATGTGATTGAAGTGAATCCGCGGGTAAGCCGCTCCTCGGCGCTCGCTTCCAAGGCAACAGGCTACCCGATCGCGAAGATGGCGGCTAAGATAGCACTGGGATATACACTGGATGAAATCGTGAACCCGGTAACCGGACAGACCTATGCCTGCTTCGAGCCAACCCTTGATTATATTGTCAGCAAAATTCCACGCTGGCCGTTCGACAAGTTCGTCCATGCCAACCGCAAGCTCGGCACGCAGATGAAGGCGACCGGGGAAGTGATGGCGATTGGACGCACCTTCGAAGAGTCGATTCAAAAGGCAGTTCGTTCGCTGGAGATTGGCACTCACCGCCTGTATCTCAAGGGAGCCGACCAGCTTGAAGAAGAGGTGCTGAATCAACGCCTCATTAAAGCGGATGATGAGCGGCTGTTCCTGATCGCCGAAGCGTTCCGCAGAGGCTATACACTCCAGCAAATTCAGGATCTGACGCAAGTGGATTGGTGGTTCCTGGACAAAATCGAGCGGCTGGTACAGTTCGAGAGCAACATTGCTGCTGAGAGCGAGCTGGACTACGAGACGCTGTACGAAGCGAAGCGTCTTGGATTTACCGACCGTGCCATCGCAGAGCTTCGGGCGGCGGGACAACCGCAGGGAACCCATCTGACCGAGCAAAGCGTAACCCAATTCCGCAAGGAGCGGGGGCTGAAGCCGGTCTATAAAATGGTGGACACCTGTGCGGCCGAGTTCGAGGCGTCGACGCCTTACTACTACTCGACCTACGAGACAGAAAATGAAGTCATTCATACGAATAAAGAAAAGATCCTAGTCCTCGGCTCCGGCCCGATCCGAATCGGGCAAGGCATCGAGTTTGACTACTCAACGGTTCATGCCGTATGGGCCATTCAAAAGGCCGGATATGAGGCGGTAATTATAAACAACAATCCGGAGACGGTGTCTACTGACTTTAATACGTCGGACCGCTTGTACTTCGAGCCGCTCTTCTTCGAGGATGTCATGAATGTCATTGAACAGGAGCAGCCGGTCGGCGTGATCGTACAGTTCGGAGGGCAGACCGCAATTAATCTGGCGGCTCCGCTGCAGGCGGCAGGTGTGCGGATTCTCGGAACGAGTCTGGACAGCATCGATGAAGCGGAGGATCGCAAGAAATTCGAGGCGCTTCTCTCCAAGCTGGGCATCGCACAGCCGAAGGGCAGTACGGTTACCTCGGTAGAGGAAGCAGCCGCAACCGCGCAATCGCTCGGATATCCGGTGCTGGTTCGTCCATCGTATGTACTCGGCGGCCGGGCGATGGAAATCGTCTACTCCGATGAAGAATTGCTGAAATACATGAAAGAAGCGGTGAACATCAACCCGCAGCATCCGGTGCTGATTGACCGGTACATGCTCGGTAAAGAAGTTGAGGTTGATGCGATCTGCGACGGCGAGACCGTATTGATCCCGGGTATCATGGAGCACGTGGAACGCGCGGGCGTCCATTCGGGCGACTCCATTGCGGTCTATCCGCCTCAGCATCTGTCAGAGGAGCTGAAAAGCAAAGTCACCGAAATTACAATGAAGATAGCCAAGGAACTAAAGACCGTGGGTCTGGTCAACATCCAGTTCGTCATCTACAAAGATGAAGTATACGTAATCGAAGTGAATCCGCGTTCCTCCCGTACCGTACCGTTCTTGAGCAAAGTAACCAATATTCCGATGGCGAATGTAGCTACGAAATGTATTCTGGGAACGAAGCTGAAGGATTTGGGTTATCATGATGGACTCTGGCCGGAGAGCAAGCAGGTGGCGGTTAAGGTACCGGTATTCTCCTTCGCTAAGCTGCGCAGAGTAGAGCCGACACTCGGGCCGGAGATGAAATCAACGGGCGAGGTTATGGGCCGTGATCCCCAGTATGCGAAGGCGCTTTATAAAGGCTTGATCGGCGCAGGGATGAAGATTCCGGCCACCGGGGCTGTCATTGCCACGGTTGCGGATAAAGATAAGGATGAAGCGGTAGAGCTGTTGAAGGGCTTCTACAAGCTGGGCTATAAAATCATCGCGACAGAAGGTACGGCCGCAACTCTCACAGAAGCAGGCATACGCGTGACTACGGTTCACAAGCTGACCGAAGGCGTGCCGAATATTCTTGATCTGATCCGCAGCGGCGAGGCTCACTTTGTCATCAATACCTTGACCAAAGGCAAGGAACCGGAGCGCGATGGCTTCCGGATTCGCCGGGAAGCGGTGGAGAATGGCATCGTATGTATGACTTCGCTCGATACGGTGCGGGCATTGTTGAACATGCTGGAGACGATCAACTTCTCGTCCCAAGCGATGCCGAGCCTGTAATCTATCGGATAGTAAATTAAAACCAAATATAGGTCCTGCGGCTCCGAAGCTATCAGAAGCATCGGGGCCGCAGGTGTGACAGGAGGAGAAAAGATGTCGTTATCCTATAGCGAGGCTGCGGGAAAGCTGATGGTGGCACTGGATTATTCTTCGGCTGAGCAAGCAAAGACTTTGATCCGCGAGTTGGAAGGAATTCCTTGCTATATGAAGGTGGGAATGCAGCTCTTCTATGCGGCCGGAGCGGACTTTGTCAAGGAACTGAAAGCAGGCGGCTACAAGGTATTTCTGGATCTAAAGCTCCACGATATCCCGAACACGGTGAAGGGAGGCGCAAACAGCATCACCCGCCTAGGGGTAGATATGTTCAATGTTCATGCCGCCGGAGGGACGAACATGATGGCTTCCGCGATGGAAGGTGCGCTTGAAGCGCTTGAAACTCACTCAGCGGCAAGACCTTTGCTAATTGGCGTTACCCAATTGACCAGTACGGATCAAGAGACGATGAACCGTGAGATCGGTATCCCGGGAAGCGTGGAGTCAGCCGTATTGGCGTATGCCTCATTGACAAAGGGGGCCGGGCTTGATGGCGTGGTGGCGTCGCCGCTGGAAGTGCCCGCAATTAAGGCTCATTGCGGCAAAGACTTTATTACAGTGACACCGGGCATCCGTCCTGCTGGCAGCAGCCGGGGAGATCAGTCCCGTACCCTGACGCCGGCGGAAGCCGTACGCTCAGGCACCGATTATATGGTAATCGGGCGTCCGATTACTGGAGCAACCGTACCGCGCGAAGCGGCGGAACAGATTATCAGGGAGATGATGGAAGTATGATGAATACGGAAAATATTGCAAGGCAAATCGCAGAAAGACTGCTCTCAATTGGGGCAGTAGCCCTGCGCCCGCACCAGCCCTTTACCTGGACATCAGGCATTAAATCTCCGATCTACTGCGATAACCGATTAACGATGTCCTATCCTGAGATTCGTGATCTGATCGCAGCATCCTTTGCAGCGGTGATCTCGGAGAGTTATCCGGAAGCGGAGGTTGTAGCCGGAACAGCAACGGCAGGAATTCCGCATGCCGCCTTCACAGCCCAGAAGCTTGGCTTGCCTATGGCTTATGTTCGGGACAAGGCCAAAGGCCACGGCAAGGAGAATCAAATCGAAGGGTTGATTAAGCCGGGGCAGAAAGTGATCGTCATCGAAGATCTGATCTCCACCGGAGGCAGTTCTATTAAAGCAGCACAGGCGATCCGCGAGGCAGGAGCCGAGCCGTTGGCGGTTTTGGCCATTTTCAGCTATCAGTTGGATAAGGCTGCGCGGGCTTTTGAAGAGTCAGGGGTTGTGCTGCAGACACTGTCCAACTATTCAGCCCTGATCGAGGTAGCGGCGGAGCAAGGGTTGATCAAGCCGGAGGATTTGGCATTGCTGAAGTCCTGGCGGGAAGATCCAGGCTCATTCGGACAGTAAATCATGCATTTTATAAAATGCTGTTGACTCTCACACTATGGTATACTCCACTATAAAAATGAGCTCGGTAACACATATATGTGGAGGATAAACTAGATGCTAAGAATCGGCGATTTTTCTAAATTATCAAGAATCAGTATCCGGATGCTGCGTCATTATGACGAGATCGGCCTGCTTGTGCCGGAGAGCGTGGATTGTTCATCGGGCTACCGCTATTATTCCGAAGGACAACTTATGCTGGCGAACCGGATTGATGCTCTGAAGAGCATGGGGTTCAGCTTATCCATGATTGCTCAAATCATGATGACCTGCAAGGAGCCTGGTGATTTGAAGCAATACCTGGATTTGAAGCAGGCGGAAATGATGGAGCAAGCAGAGAAGATCGACAGGCAATTGCTGCTTCTTGAGACGACGATTCGACGGCTCGGGGAGGAAGAGTATTTTATGGAATATAGTGTAACGCTTAAAGAAATGCCGCAAAGAACTGTGGCTAGCTTGAGAAAGATCATTCCCGCTTATGATCAGGAGGGACTGCTCTGGGGTTTGTTAACAAAGGAGCTTGAAGGTCAACAGGTTCAGCTTGCTAATCCATGCTATTCGCTGGCCATCTTTCACGACGAGGGCTATAAGGAAAACGATGTAGATGTGGAAATTCAAATCTCGGTGGACGGCAGCTATCAAGATACGGAAAATGTCAAATTTAAGACGGTTCCGCCTGTCTTAGTTGCATCGGCCGTCTACAAAGGCGGATACGAGCAGATTACCCCTGTCAATCAGGCGGTAGCTGCCTGGATTCGGGATAATCAATACAACCTGGCCGAGTCGATGTTTTCGATTTATCATGTCAGCCCGGCTATCGATCCCAACCCGGAGAATTGGGTGACAGAGGTCTGTTATCCGGTTATTCCGAAATAGCAACTATACCAAAACAGGCCCGCGTCAGTTATGCGCGGGCTTGTTCTTATTGATTACGGGTGCTTTAAAAGCGTGGGGACAAGCCCTCCGGAGAGCCGGTATGGAGTCGAAACAGCAAGTGTAAGTGCATGCCGGTTGTAGACTCCCTATGGTTTCCAAGCTTTTAGATCGTGATACTTGGCTGCATTTCTCAGGGAAGGCCAAATGTCGGACGTCTCCCCCCCAATATGCCAGTAGGCAAATCCGGCAATGTTTCGTTCCAGGGCCATGTTGTATTTTGAAGATAAGGAGCGGCTGTCCTCCAGCCAAATTTGATGGGTCTTCCCGCCAGAGACATAGCTTGATACGTATTGGCCCAGATTGCTGTTCCAGCTAGGACGCAAGCCAAACGTTGCGATTCGCTGCATTTGCTCCCCGAGTCTCAGATCCTCGGAGCTCTGCGTAGCTCCTGAAAGGTTAGCCGTCCAATCTCTTGTGTAGAGCGGCATGCCGAGGATCACCTTGGAAGCATCAACCTTCTCAAGCAGTGTATCCAAGCCGCTGCGCACCCAAGGCAGCGAAGCGACCGAGCCTGCTATTCCTCCGCTCCAGTGTTCGTCATACCCCATTAGAACGACATAGTCGGCCTGCTTGCCGATAGCTGCATAATCGAACGCTTCGGTCCAATCCGTACCAAGATCCGGAGAGACATCGACGGATAATGTAACGTCCTTATCGTGAAGCTGCTTGGCAAGCTCGGTCACGAAGGAGGTGAAGGCCTTGCGGTTCGAGGGGGCTACATTTTCAAAGTCGAGATTAATTCCGTCCAAGCCGTATTTTTGGGCAAGTTGAACCACTTTTGTGATTGCGGCTGACGTTTTGGCGGAAGAGGCTAGTAAAGCTTTGGTATTTTCCTGACTCAGCCGGTTGCCGAACATGGCCCATACCTTCTTTTCTTGCTGATGCGCCCAACTGACAAGCTCGTTGCTTCCGCTATCCGAGATTCCGCCGTCCGCATCGAGAAAGAACCATCTTGGCGACAGTACATTCACATTCGATGTCAGCACGGATTGCTTGAATTCGGCGTTGCTCTGCTGGTATTGCCAGCCAAGCTGGATCCTATCGGGTCCCTTGGCGGCAAGCTTACTTGACCAGGCCGTATTCTGAAGCAATCTGTCCAAGATAACGGCGGTCTCCTGCCGGGACAGCGCCTGCTGCGGCTCGAATTTCCCTTCGTTTCCTTGCATGAGCTGAAGCTTGGCCATCGCATATACAGCCCCGCTGGCCCAGGATGAGATTGCTGCATGATCCCGGAATTCCAGACGTTGGATATCTGACGATGAGGCTGAAGGTGTGCCTGTGATCTTCTGAAGCCAAATGGCCGCTTCCTGCCTCGTTAACGCATTTTTGGGCGCAAAAAGGCCATCCCCCAGGCCTTCGGTAAGCCCGGCCCCGGTTGCGGCTTGAATGGCTGAGTAGTACCAGTCGCTTGGTTGTACATCCTTGTACGCTGCAACTGCCGATGAGACCGATTCAAGTCCTAGCAGCCGGTTGAGGGTAACCAGAAACTCTGCACGGGTAATAGATTGAGCAGGAGAAAAAGTAGATGCTGTGGTTCCATTCATAATGTTATTCTCAGTTAATGAAATAATAGCTTCTTTGGCATAGCTGCCATCCAGATCTCGAAAAGAGAGGCCGCTGCCAAGCACCGGGGTCTGTGAAGGAAGGAATGCTGAGCCGAGCAGTGCAGTCAGCAGTGCCGCGCAAAAAAATTTCATGAATAAAGTCCGCCTCTCATTTAGGAAATAAATAACTTCCATAATTCTACCAAAAATGCTAGACTCTATCAGTGATAAAAATATGGAAATTAAATCTCAATATCGTAAAATACGTTGTAACTTTTTGGCATGTTTTTTCGTTTATAATGCATGACATGAGTGATACATAAAGGAGAACGATAAAAGATGATAGGGTGGCTTCGCAAAAGTACAAGGCGTGGGGATGAAGCTTCACTGTCCGTATCTTCGGAGGGAGACGTGACGGAAGAGGAAGCATTGCTCGAGGAGGAGCATTCCGATGAACCCGTCGATCATGAACCAGATGAAAAGACAGTTCCGGTTCCTCTTGAGACGGGGCCGATTCTGTCTGTGCGGGAGGTTCATCGATCCTTTCCGGTTGGCGGTGGAGAAATCCATGTCCTGAAAGGCATCAACATGGAAGTATTACCCGGCCAGCTCGTCATGCTAAAGGGACGGTCCGGATCCGGCAAGACGACACTACTGAATATGCTCGGCGGCCTTGATCAGCCTTCCTCGGGGGAGATTCTGTTCCGGGGACAGCCGATGCATGAGCTGAATGATGACAGGCGCACGCTCATGCGCAGACATGATATCGGGTTTATTTTTCAAGCGTATGCCTTGCTTCCTTTACTTTCGGCTTGGGAGAATGTAGAGCTCTCGCTGCGGATGGCTGGCGTTCCTTCGAGTGAATGGAAGCAAAGGGTAGCCCACTGTCTAGAACTGGTGGGTCTGGGCAAGCGTATGTTCCATCGGCCGTTTGAGCTGTCGGGCGGGGAACAGCAGCGGGTTGCGATTGCCAAGGCGATCGCTCATAAGCCGAAGCTGCTGCTAGCGGATGAACCGACGGCGAATCTGGATTCTCAGATGGGTGCTCAGGTCATGGCCGTATTCAGAAATATCATTCATACCGAACACATGACAATTTGCATGACAACTCATGATCCTACAATTTTGGAGGTAGCAGACCATGTTTACGAAATGGTGGATGGAAAATTTATCGGGAAGTAGGAAAGGCGCCCGCAGAATGCTGGGAGTGATGTCAATCTGTCTGGCCGTTGCGGCGGCAGCTACAGGCTGTTCACTGCTCCCGAACGAGGATGAAGAGGAGGTTCTCCCGGTCATTACGCCGCCTACCATCTCTAAGAAGCCAGAGTACGAGGTACGGTCCGAGACGATCGAACTGAAGGTTAGTGCAGTCGGCAAAATTATGAGCCAGCGCGAAGAGCCGCTGTATTTTACAGAGGACGGGCTTCATATACAGGAAGTGAAGGTAAAGGCCGGCGATAAAGTCAGCGAGGGCGATGTTCTGGTAGTGCTGGATGTGAAGGACCTGGAGAAGGATCTTCGCAAGAAACGCCTCGATTTTCGTCAGCAGGAACTATCTATGAAGGAAACGCTTCGGACGAAGGATGAGATGGATGAGATCGAGTTCGAAAAAGCATCCATCGTCTTTGAAGAGCAGCGTCAGGAACTGGTCGATCTGGAGCAGAAAATTGCCGACGCTACACTGCGTGCGCCATTTTCGGGAACGATTGTCTCCATGACTGCCCAGAAGGGCGGAACGATCAAGGGATATGAGTCGCTGGGCATTATTTCCGATACGACTTCTCTGGTTGTAGCGGCTTCTTTTGCTAAAGAGGATCTGACCAAGCTGGCCGTCGGAATGAATGCACAGGTGGATATTAATGCTGCCGGGTTGTTCCAAGGAAAGATTAAAGCCATGCCTGCTACGACGAGCGACTCGAATAATAATGGAAACCAGGGCGGCGGGGAGCCCGAGAAGGACACAACCGATAAATATCTGATTGTGGAACTGGATAAATGGCCTGCTGACGTCGAGCGCGGGCGGCAGCTCAGCGTATCCATTGTGACCGAGCGGAAGGAGAATGCAACGCTGATTCCGATCTCTGCGCTTCGCTCCATCGGATCAAGAACCTACGTCCAGGTGGCAGAGCCTGACGGCTCGAAACGGGAGGCGGATGTGGAGGTTGGCATGCAGACCTCGACAGATGTCGAAATCATTAAAGGGCTTGAGCCGGGACAGAAAGTTGTGGGTCGCTAATGGGAGTTCCTTTGCTTCGGCTATTATTTCGAAAAATGTGGAATACGAAATGGCTGACGCTCAGTACGCTATTGGGATTGATCGTAGCTGTTTCGTTCACGGTGAGTATACCGATGTATTCGGACGGGTCGCTGAAAAGAGTAGTCTCCAGTACGCTTCAGGCGGAGAGCGAAGGGCTTCCTGCCGGCTCGCTTATTATGAGCTATCAGGCTCCTGGCGGAACCAAGACGGACCTGTCCGGACTGGAAGCCGTCAGTCAATACATAGCTTCGGAGGTGCCTGAGCAGATTGGGTTCCCTTATGAAGCCTATGTTAACTCACGGTCGATCCGGGGTACTGAGGTATATCCGGAGGATCCGACCAAGGTGGATGCCAGCCGTACTCGTACGATGGGCATCGTCTCGATGAGCGGCTTGAGTGACCGGATCTCGGTAACGGGAGGACAGCTGTTCTCAGAGGCAGCAGGCGGAGACGTACTTGAGGCGTTGATGCTTGAAGAAGCGATGTACCGTCAGGATCTTCACGTCGGCGATGTGATGGAATACCCGGTATATAGCGGTGTGGATGTTACTTTGAAAGTAAAAATCGTTGGCTCCTTCGTTCCGGAAAATGAGAGCGATCCTTATTGGTATCAAGGCTACGAAGGTATGATGAATACGTTTTATATCAGCGAGCAGGCCTTTAACGGCAAGCTGCTCAAGGAGCTTGGCATTCCGCTTCATAATTCAAGCTGGTACTACGCCTTTGATCTTCGCGAGATCAAGACGGGGCAGCTCTCTCCGCTGTCAGGCACATTGGAGAGACTGAATGTCGAGCTTTACCAGAAGCTGAAGGATACCAAGGTCGATCTTTCCTTTGGAAGCCTGTTGGATGATTTCCGGAGGCAGAGCCTCCAAATGCAAACCCTGTTGTTCACACTGGCGGCACCGATGATTGCCATGGTCTTTTATTTTATTGTCATGAACGCCCGCCAGTCCCTGGATAAGCAGCAAAGCGATATTGCCGTTTTGCGCAGCCGGGGCGCTTCCACAAAGCAGATTATATTCATATATTTGCTGGAGGGGCTGCTTCTCGGAGCCGTTTCCCTAATCGCCGGACCGCTTCTTGGATGGTTTATGTCCAAAAGCATCGGCTCGGCGGACGGGTTTCTGGCCTTCGTCAACCGCAAATCGATTCCGGTCGGGTTTAATAGCGATGCTCTCTTGCTTGGGGTTGCCGCAGTTATCATAGCGATTCTGGCTACGGTGCTGCCGGCTGTATCCTATGCAAGAGCTTCGATCGTGAATGCCAAGCAGAAGCAGGCGAGATCCGATCGCAGACCGGGATGGCAGCGCTGGTTCATCGATATTGTGCTGATGGGCCTAGCGGGTTACGGTTACTATTTGTTCTATGAACGGCAAATGCTGACCTTTCAGACAGGTATGACGACAGATCAACTGCAGGTACAACCGTTTCTATTCTTCGTACCCGCACTGGCCATTTTCTCGATCGGACTCTTCTTCCTGCGGGTGTTCCCGTGGATTCTGAAGCTGATCGGCTGGATCGGCAAGAAGTGGCTTCCGGTTCCTTACTATTTAAGCTTGACGCAATTATCACGTTCCTCATCTTCCTACTATCCGCTTATGATTTTGCTCGTCCTAACGCTCGGGCTAGGTGTCTACAACGCCTCTGCAGCTAGAACGATCGATTTGAACTCCACCGAGCGGACACTGTACAAATACGGTGCCGACGTTGTTATGCAGACGGTATGGGAGGCTACTCCGGAGCTGTCCAAGAACCCTTCGCAGGGTGGAAATAACGGCGGAGGCAATGGAGGCGGTAATGGCGGCAACGGTGGTAATGGCGGCGGTGGCGGCCAAGGCGGAGGAGGTCAAGGCGGAGGACAGGGGCAGCAGCCGACGAAGCTGATCTACTCGGAGCCTCCGTTCGAGGTGTTCCGCAAGCTTGAAGGAGTGGAGCATGCTGCAAGAGTATTGCAGACGAAGGCCAACATCATTATATCGGGGAAATCTGCCGGGCAAGGGAATTTAATGGGGATCGATAACGTTGATTTCGCCAAGGTAGGATGGTTCCGCAATGACTTGTTCCCGGCTCACCCTTATCAATATCTGAACTTGCTAGGGATGAATGAGAGCGCAGCGCTGGTGCCATCCAGATTGGCTGAGAAATATCAGCTCAAGCCAGGCGACGTGTTTACAGTATCGCTGGGAGAAGCTACGCTCGAATTCGCAGTTTACGGCATTCTGCCTTACTGGCCAAGTCAGTATCCGGATGAACAGCCGTTTGTTATTGCCAATCTTGACTATATTTACGATCAGTCACCGCTCATTCCTTATGAGGTGTGGCTGAAGATGGAGCCGGATGCCAAGGTGGCTCCGCTGATTACGAAGCTCGCCGAGGAGGGGGTAGACCTCTATTCCGTGAAGGATGTTCGCAGCGAGCTCGCGGCCCAGAGCAAGCACCCGACCCGAGGCGGGGTATTCGGAATTCTAAGTTTAGGGTTTATGGTATCCGTTGTCGTATCACTGATCGGATACGTATTATATTGGTTCTTCAATCTGTCTGGCCGGGTCGTACAATTCGGTATTTTGCGGGCGATGGGCTTATCCCGCAGACAGTTGACGTTCATGCTGCTTACAGAACAGCTGCTCACAGCAGGACTATCGATTATACTCGGGATTGTCATCGGCAAGGTTGCCGGCAAGCTATACTTGCCGTTCCTGCAGACAGCGGACAATGTGACCACACAGGTGCCGCCGTTCCGAATTATCTTCAACTCTTCCGATACATTGAAATTGTATGTCGTCGTGTTCGTGATGCTGCTGATGGGAGCAGGGCTCCTGTTCTGGCAAATCCGCAGACTGCGCGTGCATCAGGCCGTGAAGATGGGAGAGGAGCGGTAAGGTATGATCCATTGCGAAGGACTAGTTAAAATTTTCAAAACAGAAGATCTCGAGGTTGTGGCCTTGCAGGGGTTGAACCTGAATGTCCAGCAAGGTGAAATGATGGCGATTATCGGCAACAGCGGCAGCGGCAAGTCAACACTGCTCAACATTCTGGGCGGGCTTGACCGCCCGTCTGCCGGCCAGGTTAATGTCGGAGGCTGGGATCTGCTCAAGATCCGCGATGATCAATTGGTGGAATATAAACGTAATACGGTCGGATTTGTCTGGCAGAATAATGCCCGCAACCTGCTTCCGTATCTGTCAGCCCTGGAAAATGTGGAAATGCCGATGCTGCTTACCGGGAAGCTGGACCGTGCCTATGCCAGGCAATTGCTCGAATGGGTCGGACTGAAGGACAGAATGCACAATAAGCTGCACCAGCTGTCCGGGGGGGAGCAGCAGCGTGTAGCTATTGCGATCTCGCTCTCCAATCGTCCGAAAATGCTGCTTGCGGATGAACCGACAGGCTCGGTCGACACAGCGACCTCTGACCAGATTATGAACATTTTCCGGCAGGTTAATCGCGAGCTTGGCATTACTATCGTCATTGTTACCCACGATCTGGCTCTGGCCGGCAAAGTGGACCGTGTGGTAGCCATCCGTGACGGACTTACAAGCACCGAGTTCGTCAAGCGGAATCCGAATCTGGATCTGGCCTCCATCGATTCGGGAGTAGGTGCGCTGCAAGAGGTGCACGAGGCCTTTGTCGTGGTCGATCGCGTCGGACGCTTGCAGGTTCCGAAGGAATACCTTGATGCCGTTGGGATCGGCGGACGCGCAAGCATGGAATTTGATGGGGATAAGATCATTATTACAGCACCAAAAACTTTAGAGGGGGAGAACAACAATGAGTCATAAGGGATTCGGCAAGCTGAAAAAAATCGGTTCTGTATTGCTTAGCTCCATGGTAGTGATGGGTTTACTAGCCGGATGTACAGGCGGCAAATCCGCACAACAACAAGAAGAGAAGGTTCTGAGAATCGGGGTTCTCTACGGCAGTACGGATGATTCCTATTTCCGCCAGCAGTACACGGACATTTTTGAATATGCTAACTCCAATATTACGATTGAGATCGTTCCTGCAATTGATCAGAACCAATACCGCTACAATGACGGGTCGGAGCCTTACGTGCAGCCAGATTACCTGGAAAGCATGAAGAAAATTATGACAGGCAGCAATCCGGTTGATGTGGTCGTTGCCGACACCTCTACGTTGAAGCAATTGATTGCCGAGAATCTTTTGAAGCAGCTGGATCCGCTCGTACAGGAAGATAAATTTGATACAACGGACTATGTTCCGTCGGTAATCGAGGGTATCAAGGATTTAGGAGACGGTAATTTATATGCCCTGACTCCTTCCTTCTCCTCATCAGCGCTCTTCTATAATAAGAAGCTGTTCACGGATGCCGGAGTCACGCCTCCTACGGACAAAATGACCTGGGACGAAGTTTTTGATAAAGCGCGATTAGTGGCAAAAGGCGAAGGAAATGACCGTATATACGGATTTGCGTTTAACCGTTACAAAGGAAATGATCCTTACTGGGATATGCAAAATAACTATTTGAATACGCTCCAGTTAAAGACATTCGATGACAAAGCGGAGACAATGACCGTGGATACGCCGCAATGGACAAAGGTTTGGGAGACGGTTAGCAAGCTGGCCAAGGATGAAATTATCCCTAACAATAACAATATGGACTACTCCGAGCCATGGACTGCGATCAGCAGTGATTTGTTCCTGTCCGGTAAGGTAGCCATGACGGTGGCAGAGAGCTACTATATCAATGAAATTGCAGATGCTAATAACAATGTATCAAAGATTAAAAACTTCACGGCGGTCGATTGGGATGTAGTTACCGTACCTGTGCATCCGGAGAAGCCGGATGTGGGCGGGAACATCTGGTTGAACAACACCTTCTCAATTAATAGCAGCGCACCAAATGCTGATTCCGCATGGGAATTTATCAAGTTCATCAATGGCGAAGAGTTCGCCAAGCTGAAATCCCGCAGCAATAGCTATGAGATGGTATCACGTAAATCCTATATCCAGCCTAAACAAGGTCTTGACTACAACGTTCAGGCGTTCTACCTGTTGAAGCCGATACCGCCGACCGATTCAAAGCTGGATAGTCTGATGATGGAGAAGCAGGGTCTGTATAGTGTGACCAATATGGGCCGTAATTACTTCCAAGAGGTGCTTGAAAACAAGAAGACGCCGGCCGAAGCTCTAAAAGCCTGGTCCGAGAAAGGCAATACCATGCTTCAGGAAATTAAGCTTAATCCAAAAACCATGTTTCAGGAAGATGGAACGCCTTTTGTTCCGGAGGATACAGGGAATACAGGAGTTATCTATAACTAATATGAAGAAAGCCGCCGAATTTTCATTCGGCGGCTTTTTTTTGTTTAATTGGGTAATCTATAGGTAAGTTTCAAAGCTTATTCTTATTCATGCACGGGAGGTGACTCAAACTTGCGGTGGGTATATTTCAATAAGTTATACAGAACGAAGTTCCAGGCTGGCTGTCTTGCCAAGCGGCTTGAGCATGACGGCTGGATTTACGGTTTTGACGAAATGCGGGTCATTGAAATTTTTCGTTCCAGAAGAGGAAAGTACGGAGTAAGATTTATCCCTTAAGGACCTTGACGCCGAGCGTCAAGGTCGTGTATATTAATAAATGTCGCTATTTACGACGCGGGGTGGAGCAGCTCGGTAGCTCGTCGGGCTCATAACCCGAAGGCCGCAGGTTCAAATCCTGCCCCCGCAATCTTATTACCCGGAATCGGGGGCCCTTAGCTCAGTTGGTTAGAGCACTCGGCTCATAACCGATCGGTCACAGGTTCGAGTCCTGTAGGGCCCATAACGCAAAAACCCTCTTGCCGTGCAAGAGGGTTTTTGTTTTATTAATGGCTTAAGCCAGTTGAGTACGCGAAGCGTGCGAAACAGAAAACCACCCGCTATGCGGGTGGTGTAG
>NZ_JAHLQJ010000035.1 GCF_018919145.1 Paenibacillus brevis | reverse complement strand
TTTAGACGCGAGCCGGTAATAAAGGCTTATAGCCTTAGAGCAAACCACCCGTTTGACGGGTGGTTATGATTCTCCATGCGACATTCCGAATCTTTTCAAGCCAATATGCTTGGCTTAAATAGAATGACGGACAAAAAAGAGTGTACAGGAAGGGATATTGTCTGGTACAATTCCTTTGAGCATTTTACAATATTAAACAATCATGTCATATTGATTATTGTAAGTGCTTCCAATGGTCTTCGCCTGTAACTTATAGAAAGGAGGGAAGTTGGAACAAGATCTAACAAGGATTCCTGGCGTAGTTATTATTAATTAAACGGCAGAGAAGCGACTATAAGCTAAAATTCAAACGTTTGCACAAAAAATGAGAGGAGACAATTATGTGATGAGAGAATTCAAAAAAATAAGTTCCTTTTTTCTTAGCATTGTTTTTCTAGTCACCTCCATCTATGTTCTACAAGGATTTGAGCCTCAAAAGGCTGCTGCTGCGACAGGGCAAGCAACTGAGCTTACAAATAAAACTTTCAGTTGGGATAACGCCAACATCTATTTTGTACTTACAGATCGATTTAAGGATGGAAACCCGACCAACAACAATTCTTACGGTCGATTAAGTGTCGATGCATCCGGAAAAAGTATTGGGACTTTCCACGGAGGTGATTTGAAAGGGCTTACACAAAAATTGAATGAAGGGTATTTTACCGAGCTAGGAACGAACGCAATCTGGATCACGGCACCCTATGAACAGATGCATGGCTGGGTCGGCGGGGGAACTGGCGGTGACTTCGCGCATTATGGCTATCATGGATATTATGCGCTTGATTTCACGATGATGGACAAAAATATGGGCACTGTGGAAGAGATGCGAGAGTTTGTCGACACGGCGCATGCCAAGGGGATTCGGGTTGTGCTCGACGTGGTCATGAATCACCCGGGATACGCGACCTTGAAGGATATGGAGGAATATAACTTCGGCGCAAGGAACGGGATTGGTGCCAACTGGACACCGGTCAGCGGTCAGACATGGCACAGCTATCATGACTATATTAATTATAATGATTCTTCCGCTTGGTCCTCCTGGTGGGGGGGATGGGTACGTGCAGGAATTGCCGGGTATGAAAATTGCGGCGGAAGTGATTTGACGCTGTGCGTAGGCGACTTGCCGGATTTTCGCACGAATGTGACGAGCAGCATCGGACTGCCACCGCTTCTTGTAACGAAATGGGGGAAGGAGAACAGCGGTTATGAACCGTGGATTGTTCCCGCGGCTAAAAATTTGCGTAAAGACTTGGGTATCGCGCCGGCAGATTACTTGAGTAAGTGGCTGGCAGCATGGGTCGAAGAATTCGGGATTGACGGGTTCCGTGCAGATACGGCAAAGCATGTAGAATTAAACCGCTGGAAGCAGCTTAAGAACGATAGCAGCGCTGCGCTCGAGCGGTGGAGACAAAACAATCCGGCTAAGCCTGGAGCGGACTGGACGGACAACTTCTGGATGACCGGAGAGGTATGGGGCCATGGCGTAGGGAAAAGTGAATATTTCAACAACGGCTTTGACTCGATCATCAATTTCTCGTTCCAGGATGCCAATATCAATTCGCTGGAAGGGACCTATGCGGATTATGCCTCAAAAATCAACAGTGATCCTGACTTTAATGTACTTAGCTATATTTCCTCGCATGATACGCGACTCTACGACCGAAGCCGCTTAATCCAGGCCGGAACCGCTTTGCTTCTTCTGCCTGGCGGGATTCAAACCTTCTATGGTGATGAATCAGGGCGAGCTTTTGGGGAGACCGGATCCGATCCGCAGCAAGGAACGCGATCATCGATGGACTGGAATAACTTGAATCAGAATGTTTTGTCGCATTGGCAGAAAGTAGGGCAGTTCCGCAATAATCATATTTCTGTAGGGGCAGGCAGTCATGAAAAAATCAGTGACGCGCCCTATACGTTTAAACGGTCGTATAGCAAGGACGGGATCGAGGACAAGGTAGTCGTCGTTGTCGGGGCGGCGGGATCTACTAGTGTGAATGTGGCTTCGGCATTCCCTGACGGAACCATGGTCCGGGACTTTTACACTGGACATGAGACTATCGTAAGCGGCGGCCTGGCTGCTTTTACGCCGGGGGAGAACGGGTTGATCTTAATTGAGCAGGGAGCGGAGACCAAGCTTCCGATTCTGTCGGCATCGCCTGCCGGAGGAACCTTCAAGACCGATACATTGATGATTAAGCTGTTCTTGGATAAGGCAGCAAGCGGGAAATATACGTTGGATGGCACGGATCCGCGCCGGGGTATCGAATTTACGGATGGAACATTATTATCGATCGGCGAAGATATGAGTTTTGATGAAGTGGCCACGCTGAGATTGTATGCGGAGAATGAAGAAGGAGTATCGACGCAGCAATATCAATATACCAAGAAAGATCCTAATGCCGGACTGATAATCCATTTCAAGAAGCCGGCAGATTGGGGAAGTCCGTATCTGTATTACTATGGCACCTCACCCAAAGTTGCTGAGCCAACCTGGGCTACTGCCCCGGCCATGGTCCACGAAGCCGGAGATTGGTATTCTTATAAGATCGACGGCGTCGACACTGCCTCGGTGATTTTCCGGGACGGAACCGGCAAGCAAAACCCTGGGCAAAATCAAGCCGGATTCATAAGGGGTGCCGAAGGCTGGTATGATGGCGCTTGGCATGATGCCAACCCGGATGGAGAAGGAGATACGGTTGCTCCAAGCGCACCTGGAAATTTGCGTTCCACTAAGGCGACGGATAAGACTATTACATTAGTCTGGGATGCTTCAACCGACAATATTGCAGTAACAAGGTATGATATTTATCGGAATGGAGTTAAGGTCGGGAGTTCCACTGCCACTACCTTTACGGACTCAGGACTTTCCCCGGGAACGTCGTATTCATATATCGTTAAAGCCCGTGATGCCGCCAACAATGAGTCAGACCCGAGTGAAGCTTTAGAAGCCGCTACGGAACCTAGCGGAACGGGCAACAAAGTGACAGTATACTATAAGCATGGCTTCAGCACGCCCTACATGCACTATCGTCCCGAAGGAGGAATCTGGACATCCGTACCGGGAGTCGCCATGGAAGCTTCCGAAGTTCCCGGCTACAGTAAGCTTACGGTTGATATTGGAACAGCAGCGCGCCTGGAGGCTTGCTTTAATAACGGGACCGGGCAATGGGACAGCAACAATCAGAGAAACTACTTTTTCGGCACGGGTACATGGACGTACAATGGGAATGGTCAAATCGTAGAAGGAGCACCCGATCCGGCAGCTGCCAATACAGTGACAGTATATTATAAGCATGGTTTCAGCACACCTTACTTGCATTACCGTCCGGAAGGCGGGACATGGACAGCCGTGCCGGGAGTAGCGATGGAAGTCTCGGAAGTTCCCGGCTACAGTAAGCTTACGGTTGATATTGGAACAGCAGCGCGCCTGGAGGCTTGCTTTAATAATGGAAACGGGCAATGGGACAGCAATAACGGCAGGAATTATTTCTTTAACACAGGAACGTGGACTTATATAGGCTCCGGAAATATCCAGACGGGGGCTCCAGTATCCCCGGTTTCAGCTTTACTGCTCAGACCGAGGCTGATTGCATCATAGAGCCTGATAAGGAGAGGGTTATAATTCAGTGTTTTAGCATCGGCAAGTCGGCCTTGCAGATGCTCGAAAAGGAGAATAGAGCGCCCCTCTTGTGAGCCAAGGGGGGACTCTATGGTATAATAACAAGCATGAAAACCTCAAGCGGGGTGAGCAGCATCTCATTCATACCCAATTTTATAACGTTGATAAGAGTATTTGGCGCTGTGAGCTTGTTATTTGCGGATCCGTTCTCTCCTCTTTTCTATGCACTTTATATAATCTGTGGTCTAAGTGATGTGCTGGACGGCTATTTGGCGCGAAGGCTGAGTGCGACCAGCAATTTTGGTCAAGCGCTTGACAGTGTTTCTGATTTTCTTTTCATTGGCATTATGCTTTTCATCTACATTATATATATAGCACTTCCAGGTTGGTCCATCCCATGGATTATTCTGATTGCTGCTGCCCGATGTTTATCTATCATTGTAGGGTTTGGAAAATACGGTAAGCTGACATTTTTACATACATATAGTAACAAGGCAACGGGGTTCGCTCTATTTCTCTTTCCATTTCTTTATTCGATGTTTCCGCTGAGCATAACGATTCTGGTGCTTTGCATTGTCGCAAGTATCTCGGCATTAGAAGAACTGCTAATCAACGCGACGTCCAAAGTGCTGCAACGGGACATAAAGTCTATATTTCACCATTAATTCATCTAGAAAGGATTTTCGATATGAAGGGCGAAATGAAGGCCATCACTATAAAACAGCCCTGGGCCACTTTAATTGCCGTGGGGGAAAAGAAGTTTGAGACTCGAAGCTGGCCTACCCGATACCGGGGACAACTTGCCATTCATGCTGGCAAAAAGGCAGATAAAACTGCGTGCATGTCAGAAGAGATAAGCTCTGTACTTGCAAAGCACGGGTACGGCTCCCCGGAGGATTTGCCTACCGGGGCCGTAATTGCTGTAGGCGAGCTTACAGCGTGCTATCAAATTCAATCCTTTTCTGAAGGAGAACAAGATGTAATTTTGGCACATAACGATGAGTTCGTCTATCTTAGCGCTGAACGAGATGCCTTCGAGATCCGCTTTGGCGATTTTTCCGAAGGGCGTTATGCATGGGAAATTCTTGGCCTAAATAAGTTGACCCTACCGACTCCTTGCAAAGGCAAGCTTGGTTTATGGAGTTGGGTCTACGAATAATTCTCCTTCAAGATACTGAATAGCATGACCTCCGATTTTGACCCTTTCCCCCTTATGTTCACAATACAGCACGCCTCCACGCTTGGAGACCTGTCGTGCAATGAGCTTTGATTTTCCCAGCTTATCGGTCCAGTAAGGAATCAGAGTCGTGTGGATTGACCCGGTCACCGGATCCTCATCGACTCCTGCTGCAGGAGCAAAAAAGCGAGACACGAAGTCCTCCTTGTCTCCTTTTGCCGTAAGTACCAGACCAAAATTGCCGGGTATAGCTTTAATCTTGGCAAAATCAGGAGCAAAGCTTCGGACTTGCAGCTCATTCTCAAGTACGGCATAATGACGAATTCCTATGTCATTTACGGTCATAAAGGTCTCTATAGGTGTCCTTCCCAAGACCTCTTCAAGCAGCTCAGAGGCATTGTTGTATACAGGAGGCCGAGACGGGAAGTCCAACTCATACAGCGGTTCATGCACACTGACGGTAAGCACACCGCTTAAGGTGTGAAATGAGATCTCCTTCAGGCTGGAATCAACATGATGATGGACAACATAAGCGCTTGCGATCGTGGCATGTCCGCATAATTCAATTTCGAGCTCCGGCGTATACCATTTCAGGTCGAAATGTCCCTGTTGTTCTCTCGGGACGACAAATGCCGTCTCGGAAAGGCTATTTTCCATGGCAATGTTCTGCATAAGGCGTGCGTCTGGAAATGAATCGGAAATACAGACACCTGCGGGGTTTCCTTTAAATAATTGTTCGCTGAACGCATCCACTACGTGATATTTCATGAGGTCTCCTCCTTTTCTTTTACTATAATAGAATTAGAATAGAACAGGTTGCCAAAAATAGAACAGAGGGATCCCAATGTCGAAATCAGAACAGGTGTATGAAACAGTAGTTCAAGGCATTCTGAAAGGGGAATGGAAGCCGGGAGACAAGCTTCCGTCCGTCCGCTGCATGGGCAGCAGGCTTGGTGTTCACCGGCTGACTGTGCTTAAGGCATATCAGCGCTTGCAGGAGGATAAATGGATTGAGGTAAGAACCAAGTCCGGTTTCTATGTATGTGAGAAGTCTAAGGAGACAAAGAAGCGTGATATCGAGTCTTCGATTTATAAAGATGATTCGATCCTGTATCAGATGTCCCGTGCCCTGATTGCCCCGGATTTACTCCCAAACAGGCATTTATCAAGCGATGTCAAACAATTGCTGGATTTGGAGCCAAGGCTCTTAGGAACCTATTCGTCAACCGCCGGAGATTTACAATTAAGAGAGAGCCTGGCTGACTATTTGCTTAAGACATCCGGCTTCTCGGTATCAGCGGACGAACTGCTGATAACCAGCGGTGCTCAGCAAGCCATTGATCTTGCCGCGCGAGCATTCGTGAAGCCGGGGGATCATGTGCTGATTGAGCGGCCTACCTATGGTCCGGCGATTGATGCCTTCCAGGAGCAAAATGCGACGCTTCATCCTGTTGATTTCACGGAAAATGGGTACGATATGAATCAAGTGGAACATTTGATGCGAACACACCAGCCCGTCCTGTTTTATATAAATCCGACCTTTCATAACCCAACCGGTTTTACCTTATCAGCCTGCCAGCGAAAGGAATTAGTGGAACTGGCTGAACAGTACATGTGCCTTCTTTTGGAGGATGATGTTTGCCATGATATTTACTTTGATGCACCGCCCCCTCCTCCATGCTTTTTTTATGATACCGAAGGAGTAGTGGTCTATATTCGCAGCTTCAGTAAATATATTTCACCAGGACTGAGAATTTCAGTTATGATGGCCCGGGGAGACCGGATTGCCAAGGTGCTGCGGATAAAAGTGATGACAGACAATGGAAGTCCCTTGTTTAATCAAGTGGTATTCCGGCATATTTTCTTTACAGATCGGATGCAGGGGCATATCGCAAAGCTCCGGTTAGCGATGCAACTCCGTAAAGCGTGTATGGAACAGCAATTAGAAGGCAGCGGGCTAACATGGATTAGTCCGAAGGGAGGCCTCAATCTTTGGGCGAAGCTTCCCTCTGGTTGGGACGCAGATATGCTGATCCGTCATTCTTTGAAGGCATCGGTCAGTTTCCTGCCGGGAGCAATCTGCGATCCGTGGGATTCGTCCACTCCGTACATCCGTCTCAGTTATTCTTATCTGAATGAAAAGCAGCTCGCTGAAGGAATGAAGCTGCTTCTCCAGGCTGGCAAAATGCTGCAATCTTAGGACTGCATAAGTGCTTTGGCTTCCGGGAAGCTTACCATCGTAAGCAAAAATATCGATGGAGGTGTTACGGTTGGACAAAAAGTTAACTGCACTTATTGCAACCATGTCCTTATCAGCAGCTTTAGTTGTTCCAGCAAGTGCTTACAGTACCTATGGCGACACGACCACCGGCGGAGCTCCCATGCGGGGAAATATGGCGAACAATCCCATTGAAAGAATGACGAATAATCTGGATCGGGATTTGTCGACTAACGGCTATTCCGGCAATGGTTACCGGATGAATGTTCCAAATACCAATACGGGTACCAATATGTTGAACAATAGCCCGAATACGTTCAATAATGGTACAAACAATGGAATGAATTCGAATATGAACAATAATCGAGGTACGATGAGAAGCAATTCCATGTATAACCGTTCATCGACTCGGGACTACAATACGACGGGAACAGGCAACTACCGGACCAATACGGTCCGTGCCCATGCTACGACCGGGACAGGATCCAATTGGGGATGGCTTGGTCTGCTTGGACTATTTGGTCTGGCAGGAATGCGCAGACGCGAAAGCGACCGTGCATAAGCCGCATTAGCTTTAGTATAAATTCAGTTACAGTCATTTTACTGCAACGAAAAACAGCCAGTTTGAATCATCTACATGATTCAAACTGGCTGTTTTAATTCAATCGATCTATGCCGAGGACCGGGATCGAACCGGTACGGTAGTCACCTACCGCAGGATTTTAAGTCCTGTGCGTCTGCCAATTCCGCCACCCCGGCAAAATATCAGCGCAAAAATGAATATACCATGTTTTTGCCATCATTGCAATCCTTAATTCGTTAAAATAAAATTGGCCGCCCCATAGCTCACTCCATCTGGATTTATCTGTTAAGTAATTCTGGAAAATAAATTCCTAGGACAATGGTCATGTTTTTTGGGATGAAGGTTACTTTTGACACTGCTTTTTCCGATAAACAACCTATAGGCCTGGAATGGACTCCGGCAAATAATGGAACTAAAGGAGAAAACGAATGGTGAAGAGAAAAATGACGGGCTGGCTCCTGATGCTCACATTACTGCTTACAACTATACTGCCTCATGGAGCGATGGCGGCTACGGGTGATCTTAAATCCATTGCAATTGATGGAGAAGGAACCACGCTGGAGATGACGGTAGGCGGCTCTAAAGAGATTAAGGTGTGGGGGACATTTGAAGGCTCCACAGGGACGCAAGATTTGACGAATAGTGCAACCTGGAGTTCCTCCGATAATTCGGTTGTTACAGTGGTGAAGGGAACGCTCACTGCGATCAAGGTAGGTACGGCAACAATTCGTGCCGATTACAACAGTGCGACCTCTTCAATTACGGTAACCATTAAAGAATCCTATAAGGAATTGAAACTGGAATACGGTTCTGAAGGAAAATACAGCCTCGATGCAGAGGAAAGCGATCTTGCAGTCAAGGCGTTGGTGACGAGCGTTGTGGATGGAGCGGGAACATCGAAGGATACGGATGTTACTAAAGATGCAACCTGGAGCTCTTCCAATACTTCTGTGCTCACCGTTGAAAAGGGCCAGCTTACTCTGGTTGGCGAAGGTACGGCGACGGTAACGGCCAAATATGCAGGGTTGACTGAGACGTTTAAAGTTACGGTAACCTTGCCTTATTCCAAGCTGGAGCTGCAATACACTCCGAATGGAACAACGGAAACGGCCGAGGATTTGGAGCTTGTCGTTGGCGACGAATTGCAGGTGAATGCGCAATCTACGCATACAGATGATAAGGATTCCAAGACGGATGTTACAGAAAAAGCAACCTGGAGTACTTCAGACAGTTCTGTAGTGACTGTTGAGAAGGGGAAGATCAAAGCGGTTGGTTTGGGGAAAGCAACTGTAACTGCAACTTACCTCGGAGTAACGGCGAAAACGGATGTCTATGTTCGTACACCTTATGAAGTCATTATTATGAATCCATCTGCAGACCAATCGATGTTCATCGCTGAGCAGATTGATGCGGAAGCAAGAATGAGAAGCGGTGCGAACCGGGATGATAATGTTACGTCTATTGCGGAATGGACATCCTCCAATCTGCTGGTGGCTACGGTCACCGATGGCAAAATTATTGCAAGAGCGGCTGGTTCGGCTACCATCAAGGTTAGCCATATGGGGATCAGCAAATCGATCAAAGTAACGGTATATCCGACTGTAACCGCTCTGAAAGCTGAGAAGACGAAGCTGGAGCTGTTCAAGGGAGATTCATCCAGCCTGCCGAAGATAACGGCAACGAAGCTGGATGATGAGGATCTGGATGTTAGCAGTATCGTGGAATGGACCTCTGCTGATGAGAGTATTGCCAAAATTGAGAACGGCAAGGTTGTTACTGTAGCCAAGGGAGCTGTGACACTTACGGCGAAACTTCCTTCTCTTGCAGGCACGGGCTTAAGCGTTCGTGATACCGAAATCAGTGTTACTCTGGAAGTAACTGAAAAGGTACTCACCCTGCTAGCGGATGAAGAGAAGTTAAGCGTGGTAATCGGTGAAGAGACGAAGCTGCCGGTAATTACAGCTGTCTGGGAAGATGGAGAAGAGGGCGATGTTTCGGCTACAGTAGAATGGACACTCTCCGGATCGAATGGCGTAATTAAAACTTCTGCAATAGGCAAAACGATTAAAGGCTTGACGAAGGGATCTGCTACACTGAAAGGTACCTTCTCCAATAAAACCATTTCGATTCCAGTAACCATCGAACAGAAGATTACAAAGGTCGTTGTGGATCCGACCAGTATTGTACTGAACCTTAAGAAGTCAAAGTCGATCAAAGTAACAGGATTCTATAGCGATGGAAAGACAGTCAACCTGTCCAGCAAGATGGGTTGGGAATCCTCGAATCCCGAAGTGGCTACGATTTCTTCGACATCAGTCAAGGCAGTGGCACTCGGAACTACGACGCTGACCGGGTCCTACCAAGGACATAAGGTAAGTATTAATGTTAGTGTTGTAGCCAAGCTAAGCAAGGTTACCGTGGATGAGAAATCCCTGGTTCTGTCCCCAGGCTCGGCCAAGACGGTTGTTCTGACAGCAGAATACGATACAGGCAGCAAGGCGACTGTAACGGGAAGTGCGGTCTGGACAAGCTCAAAGCCTTCTGTTGCAAAAGTAACTGGAGGCAAGATTGAAGCTGTTGCCAAGGGCAGCACAACAATCAAGGCGGTCTATGGCGGTAAGACAGTGACGATTCGCGTATCTGTAAAATAAACAATTCTTACAATCGGGGCTGTTCTGAAGGATCGCAGATCCAACGGAGCGGCTCTTTTTTTGCTTTGGAAATAGCTGAGCTTATATGTTTATGTGAATAAGCTGGATTAATTTGCAAATCGGACTGCAAGGACGGCAATCATTTATGCTATAGTAGATAAAGATTTATGAAGAAGAGGTAAGAGCATCTATGGGTAGACATGATCGGTTTAAGCAATTGAAGAAGTTAAGCAAGACAATCGGCACTTATGTATTGGGCTTATGCCTGATGTTAGGATTGGCCGGCTGTTCAGTGGATTGGACAGAGCTTCTCTCGGAAGCAGGTCAAGAACATGAGGTTTGGAATACATCCTTCGAAGCGCAGAACGGGAATCTGCGGGTTATTTTTCTGGATGTAGGCCAAGGGGCTTCCCAGCTGTTAATTAGTCCCTCGGGAAAAACGATGCTGATTGATGGAGGGAATAACAATCAGGAGCAGGTAATGCTGGATTATCTGGAGAAGTATGAAATAGGCCGGATCGACGTGATGATCGGAACACACCCGGATGCGGATCATATCGGCGGATTGGACCGTGTCATCGACCAACATGATATTGGTGCTATCTATATGCCGAAGATCCAGGCCAATACGAAGACGTTCGAGTCCTTGCTGGAATCCATTCAGCGCAAGGGCTTGAAGGTGAAGACAGCCAAGGCAGGGGTGGTCCCTAATTGGGACGAGGAAGTTCAGGTTCAGATGCTTGCCCCGGTGAAGACGAGCGATGACAGCAATAATATGAGTGCAGTGTTAAAGGTTACTTACGGAGAAGTATCATTCCTTCTGACCGGAGACGCGGAGCGCGAAAGTGAGAAACTAATGCTGGAATCGGGTGCCGATCTGCAAGCAGATGTTCTCTTGGTTGGTCATCATGGATCGAAGTCCTCGACTTCAGCCAGCTTTCTAGAGCGTGTTCGCCCTCAGGTGGGGGTTATTCAAGTGGGGGAGAACTCCTATGGGCATCCCAAGGAAGAAATTCTGAACCGCCTAGGGAAGGCTGGAGTAAAGGTTTATCGTAATGATCTGCACGGTTCCATCGAGATTTCCACAAATGGGGAACAGATCGAGGTATTGACAGGGAGGTGAGGCGTTTGACAGCCATCGTCGAGGGAATGGAAGAGCAAATATGTATTCTGGAGATTGGCGGGGTCCAGCAGGACGTGCCGCGAGCGCTTGTGTCGCCGGAAGTGAAGCCTGGAGATGTTGTTGTATGGGATGGACACAAGTGGAATGTGGATCTTGCCTTAACGAAAGAAAGGTCGTCGAAGATCCGCCGACTGATGGAGCAAGTATGGGAAGATTGAAGCTGTAAATGATGATATGAACCGTAATAGGAGTGTGATTATATGCTGGAGCGCCCGTTAGCTGAAGAATATGGAAGTCATTTTGAACCGTATGTTGAGAAAGTTCCGGATGTCGATCTAGCCTTCTTGCTGGAATCGCAAATTGAAGAATGCATTCAACTGTTGTCAGGCGTTTCTGAGGAACAATCTAAATTCCGTTATGCAGAGGGCAAATGGAGTCTGAAGGAAGTGCTTGGGCATATTGCGGATACGGAGCGTATCATGAGCTACAGACTTTTGCGGGTAGCCAGAGGGGATAAGACCCCGCTTCCTGGGTTTGAGGAAAATTTGTTCGTTGCTCATTCTCAGGCCGACACCCGCTCAATTAATGATCTGCTTCAGGATTTTGCCGCTGTAAGAATTGCTACACTTTCTCTGTTCCGTCAATTGGATGATGAGGCCTGGATGCGTGTCGGCCATGCCTCGGGGCATGATACTACGGCAAGAGCAATTGCCTATATTATCGCAGGACATGCTATTCATCATATGGGAATTATGAAAGACCGTTATCTTTCGGCTATACAAGATCAATAAAAGCAAAGGCCGGGTCGTGTTCGTTGTGAACAGCGACCCGGCCTTTTTTATGCGCTCTATTCATGAGCAACGATCATTGTTAATTCCCCGGACAATGTAAATGCTCCAAAATCCACCGGTGCAATAAAGTGCGTACCTTTTTTCAATGGGTATGAGGAATCTTGATGGTGAAGCTCACCGCTTCCTTCAATGACACTGAACAAGGTATATTTGGCTTGTTCAGCTGCCTTTGCCTGACCGGACACTTCCCATTTTTCTACCGTAAAGAAGGAGTTCGAGACGAAGGAGGTTTTCTTAAGGCTTTCCTCCTCGGATACGGTATACGATACAGGGACATAACTTTGAGGGACTGTTGTTACGTCGATCGCTTTTTCTAGATGCAGGTCACGCAGATTTCCTTGAGCATCTCTCCGGTCATAATCATATACACGGTAGGTCGTATCAGAGCTTTGCTGCGTTTCCAGCACGACGATGCCCTTTCCTAATGCGTGCACGGTACCACTAGGTACATAGAAGAAATCACCGGCTTTAACAGGTACTTTAGTGAGGAGTTGGTTCCACTTGCCTTCACGAATCATACGTACAAGCTCTTCCTTGGTAGTTGCTTCAATTCCATAAATGATCTCGGCTCCCGGCTCGGCATCAACGATATACCAGCATTCTGTCTTGCCCAATTCACCATTCTCATGCTTGCCGGCATATTCATCATCAGGATGAACCTGTACAGACAGGTCATCAGAAGCATCCAGAAGCTTCGTTAACAGAGGGAATACAGAGGAAGAGGAGCGGAACAACTCGGGATGCTGGCTCCATAGTTCGCCGAGCTTAAGACCTTGATAGGCTCCGCTGCTGACAATACTCTGTCCGTTCGGATGTGCGGAGATGGCCCAGCATTCTCCAGTGTGTTCACTGGGGATGTCGTATTGGAAGAGCTCCTTCAATTTCGTACCGCCCCAGATTCGTTCTTGAAATACAGGCTCTAAAAAAATGGGTTGATTCATTGTGCAATTCCTCCTATGTGGTTCGTTTGTGGTTCATTATTAATATGATACGTGCACCAACGCTGCGGCACCGATCAGGCCGGCATCTTGAGATAACGCAGCAGGGACAATTCGCGTCTCGCGGCCGGTCGGATTAAGCGCATAGCGGGATACATAATCTTTGACTGCATTGAACAATGGTGCTCCTACCTGGCTGACTCCGCCACCGAGCACGAGCATTTCAGGATCCTGCGTATTGATCAGGGTTACACAACCCACCCCAATGTATTTGTAGATTCGCTCAATCAATGCGGTCATCTCAGGATGATTGCCAGAGGCTGCCAGATCAATAGCTTCCTTGGTAGACACAGGACGACCGAGAAGTTCGCCGGCTTGTCTTGCAATGGCTGTGCCGGAAGCAACGAATTCCCAGCAGCCTTCCTGACCGCAGACACATCGGCCTACTTCCGGAGCAACAACAAAATGTCCGACGTCTCCGGCGTTGCCGGTAGCGCCAGTAATCAGACGGCCATGGCTGTAAATGCCGGCCCCAATGCCTGTGCTGATCGTGATGTAGATAAAATGCTGGGAGTCGCGGGCCGCACCGATCCATTTCTCCGCCAGCGCAGCAGCTGTAGCATCGTTCTCGAAGAAGATCGGCAGATCAAAGTGCCGCTTTACGGCTTCAACGACAGGAAAGCCCCACCAGCCGCGCAAGTTGGGCGGCTCGGAGATTTGTCCCAGCTTCGTGTTCAGCGGGCCGGGAGCACCTATTCCGATGCCTGTGAGCGATTCAATAGACAATCCGGCCTGATCAGCCAGCTGTCGCACTGCAGAAGCCATGCGGTCCACCATTTCGCTCGGACTTACAGATTGGTCTGTCGGCAAGGATAGTTTATCCTTAACATTGCCTTCGGAATCCACGAGTCCGATGGCGGTCTTCGTGCCGCCAATGTCGATACCAATTGCGTAATTCAATGGTTTAACCCTCCGATGTTTCATTGATTTACTTGACAAACTTGACATAATTAATTTTGTAAAGTAATGTTAGGCCAAGTGTATCATGTTTTGGAAGGAATGAAAAGCTGATGGCCCGGAAAAAGAAAGTATCGATGCAGACGATTGCTGACCATTTACAAATTTCGAAGAATGCGGTATCGCTTGCCCTGCTGAATAAAAAGGGTGTCAGTGAAGGGGTAAGAAGACGTGTGATTGAAGCGGCGAAGGAGCTTGGTTACGGTCGGTTCGGAGAGTCTAGGCTGCCCGAGCGCGGAAATATTCTGGTGCTAGTACCGGAGCGGGTTATGGACTATGAGGATAACGATCACTTTCAGTTCTTTCACGACATGATCTGGGGAATTGAAGGCAGCATCCGAAACCGCGGACTTAATGCTGTGTTGGTCAGAATTACCGCCGATATGGAACAGCGGCTGGAGCTTCCACGCCATTGTGCCGAGATTGCCTACAGGGGAATTGTTCTGTTTGGCGCGCTTAAAGAAGCTTATGTGAGACGAGTGTGGGAGCTGGATGTACCGCTTGTTATGCTGGACTCGTATCACCGGAGCCTGCCTTGCCCGGCAGTCGTGTCCGCGAATGTAGAAGGTGCCTATGAGGCGGTATCCTTGTTAATTGCTTCGGGGTATCGGGAGATCGGCTTTATTGGCCCGGTAAATCTGGCATCGAGCCACGAAGAGCGGTGGCAAGGCTACTGGAAGGCGATGTTTGATCACGATTTGACGATCCAAAGGGAAGATATTCTTACGCATTCAGTGAGTTATCAGGAGTCGGAACAGGAGATTCACGACTTTCTAAAGGGAATGAGTCCATTACCGCAGGCGTTTTTTTGCGGAAATGACCGGATCGCTTATTTGCTTGCTAAAGAATTGGAGCAGCGGGGATTAAAGGTACCGGAAGATATTGCATTAGTCGGGTTTGACGATCTTCAATATAAAGGAAGCATTGATATTGCTTTAACGACGATGCGGGTGGAGAAGGAGCGGATGTGTGAAGCGGCGGCCGACCTGCTGCTCTCCTTGACTGAAAGTCTCCGGGAAGCAGTTCGGATCTACGTTCGCCCAACCTTGATATCCCGCACCTCACATTTGAAGCCATAAAAACAAGCCGTTCTTGGAGCAATGAGTTGATCATTACACCAAGAACGGCTTTTATTAGATATTTTATCTTACGAAGATAACTTACAGGGCAGCTTCGTAACGTTTTTCCACTTCAGCCCAGTTAATAACATTGAAGAATGCGCTGATGTAATCTGGACGCTTATTTTGATATTTCAGGTAATAAGCATGCTCCCAGACATCCAGACCCAGGATCGGTGTCTTGCCTTCCATGATCGGGGAGTCTTGGTTAGGCAGGCTGTATACGGACAGTTTGCCGTTAGCATCTACAGCCAGGAACGCCCAGCCGCTGCCGAAGCGGGTTGTAGCTGCTTTTGTGAAATCTTCCTTGAACTTGTCGAAGCCGCCAAGCTCACTATCGATTGCTGTTGCCAGCTTGCCGGAAGGCTTTCCGCCGCCGTTAGGACCGATTGTCTCCCAGAACAAGGAGTGGTTGGCATGCCCGCCGCCATTGTTGCGGACAGCAGTACGGATACCTTCTGGAACACTATCCAAGTCTTTGATCAGTTCTTCAACGGATTTGGATTGGAGCTCAGGAGCAGATTCCAGAGCAGCATTGAGGTTTGTAACATACGTATTGTGGTGACGATCATGGTGAATCATCATCGTTGTTTCATCGATATGCGGTTCAAGTGCATTGTTGGCATAAGGCAATGCCGGTAATTGGTGTGCCATAGTTATCAACCTCCAAATGGAATATGTATGATAGTCTCAACACAATCTATTATAATTATCCTTAGGAACTTAGTCAACATACATGTATAGTAAGTATGCTTATCTAGATGCTGATTTAGAACATTCGTTGACAAAAGCCCACGTATTTATCATAATGATTGATCGGATAAATTATACCCGTTACAGGAGGTTTTGAAACATGGGATTAGGTATAGTTGTCGTTGAGATCTGTGAAGCGAACCTGCTGTCCTTGCTGGATGTGGAGCAGTTGGAGGAGGAGTTCCCAGAAATCGCCGTATTGCGGCTCGATTGCCTGAACCTGTGCGGGCTTTGTAGAGCAAGACCTTATGCTATGGTTAATGGAAATAAAGTATTTGCCAAGACCTCTGAAGAATGCCTTGAGTTAATACGTCAACAGATTCAGGCGGAACTTGCGGCGTTTCATGGGGTAGATCACTGAATAAAATAGCCGGCATCCACCAACATGTGACGGATTACCGGCTATTCAATATGAATAAGTGCTATTTATTTTTGATGATATAGACACATTTTCGCCCTTCCTGGGCAAGACATTCCGTTCGTTCGACGTCGGCATCAAGCAGACTTTTGAACAGCTTGAGCTCACAATCGCAAGCGTGGTTATACCGGTTAGCGATTTGGGAGATCGGGCAATTGTACTCCATCAGTACATAATGATCGTCATCCTTTTTCACACATTCGGTCATATAACCATTTTCGTTCTGAATTTCAGCCAGACGCAATACCTTCTCATGAAAGTCTTTTCCCTGCATCTCCGGCTCATATTGATGGTTCAGCTTCACTTTGCGCCGATCGAACAGATGCTTCACCGTATCCTCGCCAAGCTCCTGCTCAAGTTCGCCAAGCAAATCCAATGTCAAGGAATGGTAATTTTTAGGGAACAAACTCTCTCCATGCTCAGTAAGTCCGAATACCGCGGTGGGACGACCCAGCGTCTGACGGATCATTTTCGACTCAATGAGCCCATCGCGCTCCATCACGCCCAGGTGACGGCGCACCGCCATCTCCGTAATTCCCAACTCGGCTGTTATCTCCCGGGTACTCATGGGTCCGGAAGTCTTCATCATCTGCAGAATTTTATTCCGCGTGGGCATTTCTTTGGGTTGACTCATGCCAGATCACCTGTTTATAGTAGATTCTACTGAATTGTAGAGAATTTTAAGCACTTAGTCAATATTGAAGTATAGGAAGTATAGTAAGTATAGAAATAATTGGAGGGATAGATATGCGTAAAAATTTTACAGCGGCGTTTATTTACGCTCATCCAGATGATGAAACATTCAGTTGTGCATATTTAATTAAGGATATTACGGATCAAGGCGGCCAAGCGGTGCTCCTGACAGCAACCCGCGGGGAGGCGGGGAAGACTGGGCGGTTAGGTGAGATGAGCCGGGAGAAACTGGCAACCAAGCGAGATCAAGAGCTGGAGCAGGCGGCTAATGTGCTGGGGATTTCCACAGTCAAGCAGCTGGATCTAGGAGACGGAAAACTGAAGGATGCTGACCCGGAGCGGCTTCAGCAGGAGATTGCAGATTTCCTGAATCTTCATCAGGCAGATGTCGTGGTCACCTTCCCGGAAGATGGCATTTCCGGTCATCAGGACCATATTGTAATCCATCATGCGGTAAACAGTGTTATCTATGGGGGAAAGGCTCCTTCTGTACAAAAGTTGTATTACAATCGCTTCGGGTCACTTCTGTCGGATACGTCAGGGCTTCTGAGAATAAATGGGGAAGGAAAATGGGATATAAAGCGTCGGGCACTTGAAGCGCATGAATCCCAGATGTTCAGCATTGAGCGTGTATTCGGTCCATTAGGTCCGGATATGCTGCCGCAATACCGCTTCGAGACCTTTGAACTGGTATGGGAGCGCTACCCGGCTGCTAAGTCAATGCCTGAGAACAGCGTGTTTGACGGGCTGGAATCTGGTGAAGAACTGAACACCTGACAAAAGAAGAGCCGCATGCACGGTGAGGGGCCAGATCGCTTCTCAGGTGCACGCGGCTTTTTTATTAATTTTTTGAGGGGATTGGATTCGGCTATTCAATGCTCTTCCAGGGATTTATCTTGTTCCCGAGAGTCTGCATCTCCATTCATAAGCACATCGACAACGTCCTCGAGTTTAGCTGTGGGAGATAGCGGGTGCTTGGGCGTGGGAATAGGATCAACACCGGGGCCCATTTCAGCGTCTTTTTTACTTTGCTTAGAAACTTTTGAAGAAACATGGCTATCCATAGCGGCTAACTCCTCACTTTATAGAATGATTAGTAGCTTACCTTGATGTGGTTCTTCGGGGCGACTTTATGTGAAAGCAGCTCGGACACTGTCACCAGGGAATAGCCCCGGCGATTCAGCTCAGGCAGAATGATCCGCAAGGCTTCGTAAGTCTGGGAGCTTCTATGCACAAAATCATGCATAAGCACAATGTCGCCGCTCCGTGCATTATCAAGCACCTTGTTTGCAATGACTTGTGTGCCAGGTGAACGCCAATCTTTCGTATCCTGATGCCAGGACCACAAGACCATTTGAAGATGGTGCAGCTTCGAGAGGGAGATCAGGCGCTCATTGTAATAACCTCCGGGGGGACGAAACAAAATCGGTCTTGTCCCTGTTGCCTTGAAGACCGCTTCCTGAGTGCGATTTAATTCCTCTTCCATAGACCCGCTTGACAGACGCTGGAATGCCGGATGAGTATATGAGTGATTTGCCACTTCATGGCCTTCCGCCAGTTCCCTGCGGACGATTTCGGGATATCGTTCCACCCGGTCACCAACCACAAAGAAGGTAGCCTTGGCATGATATTGGCGAAGTAAATCCAGAATGAGCAGCGTTTGCTTCTCATCCGGACCGTCATCGAAGGTCAGTGCGATATATTTCTCTTCCGTAGGGACCTCCCAGACGATATCACCGCGCTCCTCATAATATTCTCTTCCCCTCAAGTTGGCTGCTGGGGCGGCATCCGTTGGTACCGATTGGATCAAAAACGTGAACGACAGGCATAAGGCTATACAGCTTGCAGTCTTGAGTCTCATTAATACAGTTCCTCCATTGCACTTTACATTGGCATCCGGATCGGATGTGGGGATGTCCGTTCAACTATTGTGCAGCAAGGAGGGGGAATCCATGCATGGCAGGAACTGTGTGGTGTTGCCTGTAAGGGGCCTGATGAGGCAGTTTAACACCTTCAAGAATACCAATTGAAAGTGAATTTACCATTAGAACTATTTCTCTAGAGAGTTGGCAATTTGAATAAGTTCAGAAATATCATACAAAGGAAGGAAGTCACCACCTTCAGCTTTGCTCGATGCTAAAGCATAGTTTAATCCGTTACTTTTCCAATATAACCCGCTTAAGTTCTGATTGCTTTGTATCCAGGTTTGTGTCCCGTCGTTTAATTTAGGACCCTTTTTTCCTTCTGGCTTGGATTCATCTTTCGAATTTGAAATAGACAATATTAGTTGCTCTCCATGCTCCACATTTGCAAAAGTAAGGCGTATCAAATTGAAGTTTGCTGGGACAATTTCGGCAGCTTGATTAGTAATTTGAAAGGGAACCTTAGGAATTCGAACCTCAAAAGGCATTTCGAGCAATGTATCTTCGAAAGATTTGCAACAATCTGAGCCTTCGTTCCATTCTACTACTCCGTTTGTTATTGATAGTCCGGCATAGTTTTGAGGACTTTGATCGATAGCAGTAGGCGGTATAGTATTCTGAGTTCCAGTCCCACAGCCACTAGCCACCAAAAAGGCAGCAACTAGACAAATATATATAACTCTTTTCAAACCTATCACCCCCTTTTTTCTTAATATAACACAAACTTGTAGACGATTCCCAAATATGAGTATAATGGAAATGTAAGGAAATTAAATGGGTTACCTTACCAAATTATATTTAGGAGGGATTTTATTTATGATGAGTAATCGAAAACACTTCAGATTCACTCTAGTTTTCACTTTAGTAAGTAGTCTTCTTCTAACCATCTTTAATCCAGTAATAGCTTCTGCAGCAACTAAGACTAGCGAAACTGCTAAAGGAATCCTACAATACGGACCTGATGGAGGAATAACTTTCACAATCAGTAAAGTAACCCAAAGCATCATAACCTACTCAGGTTCTTCGGGTTCAACAATCACATTCTCAATGTCTGATAGCAATGTTAGAATTCCATCTGGAGGTTCATACGGGGCCTCTGCATGTGGAACTCAAATAAATGTTCGTAATTACACGAGTATGAGTGATCCATTTAAAAATAGTACGATTAATTTACCATATACTTCGTCTTATTGGACTGAGCCAGGTACAGTAGCTATTTCAGGAAAAAATAGCGGTAGCGATTGGTCTAGACAAATTGGTGGTACGTTCACTGCAACGTTCCAGAATGAAGGATATGCACAACCAACTCCTAGTAAATGTTTTGGTGGTGGGACAGCGTCGAATACACTAACATTTAGTAATTAATATTAAGGAGGAGACGAAATGAATAGAAAGAGATTAATTATAATATCTTTTATAGTATTACTTGTTGCTGTCAGTTCCTCTCTGTACGCATCAGCAACTGATAAAGAATTAGTTACCAATGAACAAAAACAGCTGATAGAAAATGCATTTGGTGAGTTGAAAGATCAGAATAGTACTATGAGCAAAAGCAACTTTATTATCTTGGGGGGCGACATTGAAATAAGCAAATCGGAGTTTTATTTTTACAAAGTAAACATTAAACTGATAAATCAATTGAACGCAACATTAGACAGCACATCATATACAATAGCTAGTCTTCCTACAGATCAGGAATTAATAGATGAGATGCTGAAAAAACGAATTTCGGTACAACATTCTAAAGAAATAGGTATTACCGTAACAGAAGGTGAAGTTAAAGAGGTAATAAATCGAGAAGAAAGTATGCTTAATAGTGAAGAGGTTGATGCTCAAAATCAAGCTATTATTAGAGAGATAATGGACCAGAGAATTAAATTAACTGGACTTTCTGAAGAGGAATTTTGGGACAGTGATTTAGTATTTAAAGAATATGAAAATACACTTTATATAGACAAATTATATAACAAATTAATTGGCGAAAAGGTAATAGGTGATATCCAAGGTTTTGAAGAATTTCAGAATAATTTACTCAAAGAATATAAGAATTCTCATAGCATAGACTCAGAATAAATCCAGCCCGATACTCTCACATAAACAAGGAGCTTCGGGCCATGTACAAAAAAGCAACAAAAAGCAGAGAACCCTTACACCGTAAGGGTTCTTTAAGTATGATCTGTGGGCTAGAATCACTGACCCTGCCAAGATGGAAAATCGTTTATGCACTGCAAAGAAAATGCGATAGAAAATTAAGTTGGACAAGGGTTCTTTGAATAAAAGCTACTAACACTTAGAAAACACAGAAAATAAAATAAAGAAAATCTTGACCCTTATTTAGACCATTACCCAAAAATATCATCGCTGTTCTCTTGTAAAAACAGTTCAATTGCCTGTATTTCTTCTGTATTTAATTCTGAATAAAGTGCATCCCCTTTTAAATTACTGATTCGTTCTGTGAGTTTATCTAAATCAAAAAACTCGCCTATGTTTTCTTTATTAATCTTCCAAAATCTTCGCGCAACATGGTCTCCAAGAGAGGATACTGTTCCTTAAGTTACGAAACGGTCAATCCTAAGATCGTTAGCGAACGTTTGGGACATGCAGACGTTAGAATAAGCCTTGACACATATTCGCACCTACTTCTGAGTATGCAAAAAGAAACGGCAATTATGTTTGGTAAAATGCTATTTGAGGAAGATGTTGAAGAGGTTGTTTTGAACTAGTCAGAGGTTCGAAAATCCCGACGAAATGACCAAAACAAGACATTCTTGACCAAATCTTGACCATTTGAATCAAAATGGTTTATTTGTTGTGTCTGGAAAAACAGCGAGAAAGCAAAGAACCCTTGCGCTGTAAGGGTTCTTCAAGTATGATCTGCAGTGGGCTCGAACCACTGACCCCCACCCTGTCAAGATGGTGCTCTCCCAGCTGAGCTAGCAGATCGTTTGTATAGTGGAGATAAAGTAGATAATATCAGGGACCCAGAGGAATGTCAATATAAACCGACAGGTTATCAGCTTTAGGTTTGGCCAGAGGGGGCTTCACCATGCTTAGGAAGTAGCCGAGCTGTGGGTAAGCGTTGCAAAGAAGAAAGTATCTAGTGAGAATCTCCCTTTAGCCTAACTATGATCCATATGGTACGATGAGAACAGTAGAATGAAACCCTCTTTTCCTTAAGTCGTAAATAGTAAGAAACAGCGGGAGGTGCAATTTTGAAGAAGAAAAGCTCATCGACTGGATCAGGCATAGCTATGGGAATAAGCTTTGGCGTGCTTTATTGGATTGTTTTTGACAATATTGCTATAGGGATAGCTTTGGGCGTGGCTTTGGGAGTTGCATTCGAAGCTGGTTTTTCAAAAAAAGACAAGGACAAGACAAAGAAACCGCCCTCGGATTCTTAATGTCTTAAATGAATGGAGATTTGCCCTAACAAAATTGATCCATCTACAACTCCGGATATCTCTGTATTCGGGGTTGTTTTGCTTGTGTCCGCTCCAAGGCGGTTTAACCCTATCTTCCCTGGCAATACTGGACAGACAGATAGGTACAGGGAGGATATTCGACTTATGACGATCTGGAAAAAGATAAGCGTGCTTGTGGCTGGGCTCTTCGTGATGTCCATATTGACCGCAGGCTGCACGTTCTCATCCAGCCAGGCTACATTGGACCGCCAGCAAAGCGAGCCTTGGTGGCTGGTGCCGGCGCTGGCGGATGAGGTGTACCCGAAAGAGGTGCTGAAAGAGGTCTATCCGGGTGCACCGATACATCCATAACCCGGCGGCAACCGGCTATTCCTGCTCCTCGTCCCAGTTGCGGGAGTAGCCCTTTTTCGTTACATAGAACATCGATGAGATAAGAAAAATCGCGATGACAATAGAGGCGGCAATTGTAATACCCACGAAAGATCGGCTCCTTCACTACATGGTCCTTTTCTGTCCCAACTATACACGATAATACTTTTTTTGTATAATGCTACGATGTAAAGGAGGCGGAGGACAGCTATGGCAGCAGTCATCATTCACGTAGAGAACGATATACAATTAAAGGAATGCCTGGAGATTCGCAAAGAGGTATTCGTAGTAGAGCAGAAGGTGCCAGTGGATCTGGAGATCGATGAATATGATGTGCTTGGAGATCAGGTGCATCATGTCCTTGTCGAAGTCGGCGGTGAGCCTGCTGCGACCGGCAGATTGATCTATTATGTCGATAATGCCGCCAAAATGCAGCGGATTGCTGTGCGTAAGGAATATCGCTCCCAAGGAATAGGAAGCGTACTTCTGCTTGGCATGGAGGCGTTGGCCCGTGAACTCGGACTAACCAAGTCCGTGCTTGATGCTCAATGTCATGCTGAAGCATTCTATGCCAAGCTGGGCTATGAGACGATTTCGACGGAACCGTTCGATGATGCCGGAATTCCCCATGTACGAATGACCAAGTCTTTGTAAGAAGTTGTTCAAAAAGTCATCTTTTGATCACGAAGTGTTCCAAGGGGTTGATTCGACATCGAATCTTGCGTTCACCCTCGAAGTCCGGTACTCATGTAGGTTCTGCCTACACTCCGTGCCTCCTTCTTTGGGTTCTCGCAACCTTCTCGGTGCTGAAAAGCTGACTTTTTGAACTCGCATTATAAGTGGGGTCATGTTTCTTTGAAAAGCAGGACATACTATCTCTATCCCCAGCGGGAAATAATACGGAGGAGATGAGAATGTCATGGCACTCAATTCGAGAGAAACCTTCATCGCAGTTCAAAAAAATGGCGACGGTGATCTTAGAGCATTCAAGACATCAAGCGGGCGCATTCTGGACTATGAGCAAGCGAAGCAGGAGGTTCAGGCCGGGGCCATTGCGGGTGTGAATCTCTTTAAAGGAAAAGACGGCGAGCTCTATATTCGGGGCGATGCCGATGGAGATCCGTCTAACAACTTGGATTCTCTGCCAGGGTTCGAAACTGAATAGCACGCACGAGGCCGCTCCCGGAAATGATGGATCTTCGGAGGCGGCCTTTTCTGTACTGCGCTTAGAGCGTATAGAGTTTATGCTGGCGAAGGAAGTCCATCTCTCCGGTCTGACCGATAAATGACTCCATTTCATCCCCGTAGTGCATGAGCGAGATCATCGCCCGCAGCTTCTGGGGAAGCGAGAGCAGCTCGGACAGCGTGGTGTGGACTTCGCCCGGTCCTGTAAGCTGAACCTCATGCAGGATTTTGCGGCAGCCCCTCTCGTCCGCAAGCTGTTGCAGGAGCTCAGGCTGGAATACCATATCTGCACTATAGAAGATTTCCTCATTAATGTAGAGGGAGAAGCTTGTTTTTCCCGGGATATGAGGAGTCCGGATCAATTCCACCTTCAAGCCCTCAGCGATCTGACATGGAACTCCTTCCTTCAGCAGCCGAACATCAAAGGCATCCTCAAGACAGGTTATCCCGTCTTGCCCCAGTCCTCCTTTTAGCGTATGGTCCCATAGTGGGCCTGCCAAAGCCTCCGCCACATAGAGCACGGGCTTGCGCCCTGCGCCGTACTTCATCCGAAATGCAAATTCCTCCAGTCCGCCGACATGATCGCCGTGAATATGAGTAATGAGCAGCGCATCAATCTTCTCCGGGGTGACCCCAAGCTGATGCATGGCCATCGGAGCCGTAATCCCGCAGTCGATCAATAAGGTGAAATCATCTGTCGAGAGCAGCGCGTTATTATTAAAATAATTCTTAGCGAAAGCACCGCCTGTACCCAGCATCTGTAAATGAAGCGCCATTTTTACTTCCTCCTTTTATCGGGACAATAATAAATAGGGCAATATAAGTTAAAAATCTTCTTTTCTTTCGTGAAAATAGCGCAACTTGCCTTCTTCTATAGAGTATACATTTACATCAACATGAATTAAACCAATTGGAGGGTTTGAATAATGAAATGGAGAAGAGTTGCAATTTTAGTCGTTGCTTTCTCCTTAATGGGAGGATCGCTGCTGTTTGCGGATTCCGCATCCCAGAAAGTGAAGCTTCTATTAAATGGAAGTGAGCTGGAGGAAGGCGGTTATGTGATTGATGGAAAGACCTATGTTCCGGTTCGTCAGCTTGAAGGACTGGTTAAATATGATGAGAGTGCCAAGACAGTAACCTATAATAAACCTAATGTACACATGTTCCTGTTTGCGGACGATACCGTATTTGGTGAAATTAAGAAAACCGGGAAGCTGAAGTTCAACGTCTTCTCTCAAGTTGATAATCTGCGCACGAATATTTCTGAGGTTCGCGTATCGATTACGTCGCCGGATGGCAGCTCGAAAGTGATTCAAAGCAGCGAAATTAAGGATCAAAGGGATAACTTCTGGTTCCGCACGGAAGACTACACCTATGACTTCAAGAGCTCGGGCAAATACACGGTCGGATTCTATATGAAGCCTTCGGACGGCGGAGATTTTGTCCTCGTCTCCGAGAAGATCATCAATGTGCTCAAATAAGCCTTCAAATTGACCTCTTTCTCTGAAAATGTTACGATACGAGAGAAACCGGCAGGTTAGCAGGTTAACTATCTAATAAATCAAAGCGAGGTATTTTAATGAGCGATCACAATCACGATCACGCGCATGGCGACGCTTGCGGCTGCGGACATGATCATGACCATGAGCACGAGCATGAGGAATTTGTATTAACGCTGACAGACGAAGAAGGTAAGGACGTAGAAATGGTTCTTGTCGAAACCTTCGACGTAGGCGAGAAGCTCTATGCATTATTGCTTGAGCGTAACAATCCTGGTGCAGACGGCATTATTCTTCGTATGGAAGAAGAGAACGAAGAAATGGTGCTCTACAATATCGAAGACGAAGAGGAATGGAAACAGGTCGAAGAAGCCTATAATGAATTGGTTCAATCTCAAGAATAGGCTGCAAACCTCCATTGGTTATATACAGAAGAAGCTCCCGCAAGGGCAATGTCATTAAGTTAGGGTGCTGGTTCAAAAAATCAAGAAAAAGAGCAGGTTATCGAAAGATAGCCCGCT
>NZ_JAHLQJ010000034.1 GCF_018919145.1 Paenibacillus brevis | reverse complement strand
CCAGCGTTCGTCCTGAGCCAGGATCAAACTCTCCATTAAGGTGTTTGACTTGCTCATTTCAATACTGACGAGAATGATTAATTCTCTTATAATACTCACTCGTTGTTCAGTTTTCAAAGATCAACTTCGTTTCGCACATCGCTGCGTTTCAGCGGCGACTCAAATAATATATCATGCTGAGCAACTAAGTGCAAGCCTTTTTTTCGAAAAACTTTTAATCGTATTCGGCTTGTCCATTTCCCCGAAAAGAAAGCGCTATATTATCGGGGTATTAAATATAGCATATTATTTCTCTCTGCTCAACCTCGGCACGCAAGAAGTTTATTTAATCAAGAAGCGGCCCCCTTATTCTAAGGAGGTCCGCTTCTATCATAATTATTGATTAATCCAAGGATTCTTGGTCAGATCCCCTTCCGATTTCAACGCCGTGCGTTTACGGGATTTGCTGCGGGATTTCTTGCTTGATGAAATCTTCGCTGACTTTCTAGCTTTGGCATTCGATTTCCCTTTGGCGGCGCCTAAACTTTGCGGTGAAACATTATCCGCTACACCGACATGGCCGGCATTATTATTTACGCCAAATCCCCCTAGTGGAGCTGCTGGAATATTCCCTTGAGGAAGTGCAGGCCCCCCAGTCATTCCGGCTATTTCAGGAGTAGCAGGGACAGCACCTGTCATAGCGCCAGGCATTACTGCACCATAAGCCGATTGATGGTATCCATACGGCATCGGCATCCCCCCCCATGCGGGTGCCGCCGGAAATGGTGCATTTCCTCCATAGGCATTGGCAGGATAAGTACCCGCATTACCAGGAAACGGAGCGTTGCCAGCTGGCATTCCCCAAGTTGCAGGAAATCCCGAATTCTCTGCTATAGACATCGGACTGATCTCCGCAGGGAATGGTTGATTAGGAAGATTACTAGGATAATTCGAGACTCCATACATATTCGGATTATTATCCATTTGCTGATAAGCAGGTGCATTTGAGATCCCAGGATATTCGCCAGTCCAAGGAGTCTCTGCAAAAGCGGGCTGAACTTGAGTATATTGCGGGGTCTCATAATAAGCATTCACGGGTTGGGCAGGTACCTGATACTGATAGAATAAATTTTGATGCGGCATATTAGGCTGGTTCGAGACATTTCCTGAACAACCGCACGGGGAAGCTGGTGAAGCTGAAATCGGTGCGATATTAGATGGCACATCGAATTGGTACGCATAAGGTGAAGGAAGCACCGGATATTCTGCAATAGGCGGGCATGCCGACTTTTCAGCTTTTGCAGGTTGAACATGCATCTTATTTTCGTGTTTGACAGTCTCATAGGTGAAATGCTCGACTTCTACCTCCAACTGAATCGGAGTCTTCTTTACCGGCTCGTTGACAATCGGTTTGGTCTCCTCTTTCTTCTCAACCACAGGAGCCGTATTTTTCTTTTCAGCCACAGGAGCGGTGTTCTTCTTCTCAACCGGCGTGGTAGTGATGGGGGCTGTATTCTTTTTACCTGAAGGGGCTGTAGCAATAGGCGAAATATTCGTGTTCGGGTTGGCTGGATTAGATGGGCTAGATGGTGCTGGCGATGTCTGTGTCCCTTTGGTAGGGATATGAATCACCTCACCCACCTTGAGCTCATTGGGATTAACGAGCTGAGGGTTGGCTTCTATCAATGCCTGCAACGGCAATCCCCAAGCTTTGGATAATTTCCATAATGAATCGCCCGATTTTACGGTGTGATCGTACACCTTTCCTGCCCCCCCGTTTACAGGTACCGCATTTGCCGGGATTTTGATCTTGTCGCCAAGATTCAATACCTCGGGATTGGTAATTTGAGGGTTGGCTTCAATCAGCTTTTCAAGAGGAACATTATACTTCTTGGCAATTTCGTATAAAGAGTCCCCTTGTTTTACAATGTGGATTTTCACAGTGACAAAGACCTCCTAGGATTCTTCTCCGGTACGCGAATCTCCCGCCCGGGGCCCAATTAATACATCCTATGCGAAGGCCCAGCTTTTTGACATCCTCTCTATAAAAAAATCCCATTTTTCCTAAAAAGGAAAAACAGGATTTCACTAGCTACCAGACCTTCAAGCCGTCTTGATCAACGATGCTGCGGAATTGTTCAAGCAGCTTCAATGTGATCGGTCCCGCATGGCCCTCTCCGATAATGCGGCCATCCACCTCGCGTACCGCTATCACTTCTGCGGCAGTTCCAGTCAGGAAGACTTCGTCCGCCACATAGACATCATGCATCGTGAAGGGTTCTTCCTTCAGGGCATAGCCTTGCTTGCGGCAGATCTCGATGATCGCCTGACGGGTAATGCCGTCAAGTGCTCCCAGGTAGCACGGCGGAGTTGTGATTACACCGTTCTTAATAATAAAGATATTATCTCCGGAGCCCTCTGTCACGTAACCTTGGGCATTCATCATAATGGCCTCGCCTGCTCCAGCCAGATTAGACTGAATTTTAACGAGAATATTGTTCAAGTAATTCAAAGATTTGATCTTCGGATTCAAGGCATCCGGAATATTGCGGCGCGTGGACACGGAGACTGTCTTCAGGCCGGTTCTGTAAGCTTCCTCCGAATAAATAGCAAGTTGTTCAACGATAATGACTACCGAGGCTTTCGGGCAACGGTTTGGATCAAGGCCCAAATTGCCTGCGCCACGAGAAACAATAAGGCGGATGTAGCCGTCGCGCAGCTCATTTTTCCGAAGTGTCTCAACCAGCGCATCCTGCATATCCTCATAGGTAAGAGGAATGTTCAGCATAATGGATTTTGCCGAATCATATAACCGGTCCAAATGCTCTTTACACTTGAAAATATTGCCATTATAGATCCGAATTCCTTCAAAAATACCGTCCCCATACAAAAATCCGTGGTCGAATACCGATACCTTTGCATTTTCCTTTGTAACGAACTGACCGTCCAAATAAATCCATTGCTCTGCCATCGTTATTACACCTCCGATTTTAATCCTTCATAAGAATAGCTTGGGTAGCTGCCAAGAATACGAACCTGACATCCTAAAGCCTCGATCTCTTCGATCGCTAATGGAAGCAGCACGGAGCTGATAGGCGCCAAGACATCCATGTAGAAATAATAGCTGCCTAACCGCTTCTTCGTCGGACGAGATTCGATCCGTGACAAGTTCAGTCTCCGCCAGGCAAATGCCGCCAGCACCTGATGCAGCGCCCCCGGGAAATCCTCAGGGAGCGTAACCAGAATACTTGTCTTGTCCTCTATCGGAGCTTGAGGGAGTACTACAGGCTTGGGCCCGATCAATACAAAGCGTGTAAAATTATTATCATGGTCCGTGACCTGACTAGCCATAATATCCAACCCATACCTCTCGGCGCCCAATGCAGTACCAATAGCCGTCCACCCTTCGCCGGGATGCTCTTGCACCAGCTTTACCGCTTCCGAAGTACTGCCGACATGCTCCAGCTCCGCATGCGGCATATAGGTCCGAATGAACTGAAGGCACTGCGCCATGGCTACAGGATGGGACAGTACCTTTTTAACCCGGCTATAATCCAGTTGATCGCTTGCACCGAGAAATTCAGTTCTGCGGCCAACCCAATTTTGAATCGAGGGATAGACCCATTCCACTTGCATAGGTATTTCCACCTCGTGCACGAGCCAATCCATATGCAAGGTAACCGATCCTTCAATGGTATTCTCTATAGGAATTACGCTGTAATCACTGTCTCCTTTGGCTGTCGACAGAAATACATCGGAAATCTGCTTATAATGAAGCAGTTCGACAGGCTCATCGCGGAACAGATGCAGCACGGCCTCATGAGATACAGAGCCTGAAGGCAGCAAGGCAATTCGCTTCATGAACTTATTCTCCTTTTATACGCTCCATAAATGAAACATTATTTAACATGGCAAGCTCTGTGACTCCTTCGGCACAGGGACGCAGCCATAAAGTCTTCGCAGAGATACCCTCTTCAGCCAATACCTTTGTCAGGAAGTTTTCCAGTTCCGCTTGCCGGGAGCTATCCTCCTCAACAAGCGCCAGCAGCGTTGGTCCTGCTCCACTTAGAGCCACCCCAAGCGCACCGTGCGAAGGTGCTTCTTCCAAAATCCGCGCCATTCCTGGAACCAATTGGGCCCGATAGGGTTGATGAATTCGATCCTTCATTGCGGTAGGGATTAGATCAAGTCTGCCTGAGGCCAGAGCAACGGTTAGCAGGGAGGCATGGCTGACATTGAATACAACATCCTGCATACGGAATGTTTCGGGCAGCGCCTTTCTGGCCAGTGAGGTAGACAACTGAAAGTCAGGAATCGCCACAAGTGTAAGGAGGCCGGCCGGAGGCTGAATTTCCAATGCTGTAGCATGTGCTCCATCCCACACGGCAGCGATAATGCCGCCATATAAAGAAGCTCCTACATTATCAGGGTGATTCTCTAATGCTGTTGCCATATCAAACAGCTCATCTTTGGTCAACGGCTCGCCAATCAGTAAATTAGCGGCATACAGCGCACCGACAATGGCCGAAGCGCTGCTTCCAAGTCCGCGGGTTAACGGAATTTCCGAATACATGGATATTTCCAGCTCCGGTACCTTCACACCCGCACGTTCGAATACAGACTGGGCTACCTGGTAGATCAGATTGCTTTTATCGGAAGGAAGACCGTCCAGATGATCTCCATACAGGCGAAAGACCGTCTCTGAAGCCGGTTTGAACTCAAGCCAAGCATATAATTCCAATGCCATTCCGAGTGTATCAAATCCTGGTCCAAGGTTGGCCGTGCTGGCCGGAATTTTAACGCAAACTCCTTCTTCACGAATCATGCTGCTTCTTCCTTTCATCCTTCGACCCGATATACGCTCTTCACCCGGCGAATCACTTCAAGGCCTTCAAAATATTTCAACACCTGATCCATGTTCGCCTTGCTGGCACGGTGAGTTACAATCATAATCTCGGCATCAGGCGTATCCGCATTCGGAGACTGTACGACCGATTCCAGACTCACATTATATTCAGCAAAGGCTTGCGTAATCTGGGCCAATACCCCTGCTTTATCCGCAACCTGCAGCAGCAAGAAGTTTTTGTAACAGATTTGATCATCGCTCTTCAGCTTCTTCGGCTTGTAAGGAACAATGGACTTCAAGCCATTCACGCCGAGCTTGAGATTCTTGACCACGGCGACAATATCGGCAACTACAGAAGTAGCGGTAGGCATCTCGCCCGCGCCTGCTCCATAGAACATCGTCTCTCCCACAGCCTCGCCGAATACATACACAGCGTTAAACACGCCGTTCACAGCAGCAATCGGGTGGTTCTTCTTCACCATCGTTGGCTGGACGCTAATACTGAATTCCTCTTCGTCACGGTCAGCAATACCGAGAAGCTTCATCTCATAACCCAACCGCTTCGCATAAGCGATGTCTTCTTTGGTTACAGAAGAAATCCCCCGCACCTGAACGTCGCTTAACTCCACATTTGCGCGGAAACCGAGCGTACCCAGAATCGCCATCTTTCTGGCGGCATCCAGACCCTCCACATCGGAGGTAGGATCGGCTTCGGCATAACCAAGCTGCTTCGCTTCTGCCAGCGCATCCTCGTAGCTTGTGCCTTCCTGGCTCATCTTGGTCAAAATATAGTTCGTCGTCCCGTTTACAATACCCATAATTTTAATAATCCGGTCCGAAGAGAATCCTTCGATCAGTGTACGAATAATCGGGATGCCTCCGGCAACACTTGCTTCATAGAATACGTCGCATTGCTTCTCCGTCGCCTTGGCCAGAATCTCCGAGCCGTATAAGGCCATAAGGTCCTTGTTGGCGGTAACGATATGCTTGCCGCAATTGAGCGCCTCCAGCATGAATTCGCGGGTGCCATTCACCCCGCCCATAACCTCAACGATCACATCTATTTCCGGATCGCGAATAACCTCCCAAGGGTCCTCTGTCAGCTTCGCGGGATCGATCTCAACGCTTCGTTGTTTATCAGCATGCTTGACAGCAATTTTCTCGATAACGATCGGAGAGCCTACCTGACTGCTAAGGTCCTCCTGATGTCCTTCCAAAATACGAACTACTCCTGTTCCAACGGTGCCCAGACCCAATAAGCCTACCTTGACTGGTTTCATCCCTTGGCCCCTCCTTCCGTAATGATCTTGTCTTTATCCCTGACCGACGATCTGCGTCTTGCGAACGCCAGGAACCTTCTGTATCAAATCCAGCATTTCATCCAGGTCCTCTGTCAGACGGGAAGTCTCCACTGAAATGACAACATTGGCGATCCCTTGCAGGGGAATACTCTGGTTAATGGTCAGTACGTTTCCTCCCGAACCGGCAATTAGCCCCATCACCTTGGATAACACTCCGGAACGGTGCTCCAGATCAAATGAGATCGTTACAATGCTCTCCCGCTCAATCTGGTTTAACAGATGAATACCATCCTTATATTTATAAAAAGCACTGCGGCTCATTCCAATTTGCGCGACGGCCTCATGGACCGTCTTCACAACACCGCTGGCGAGAAGCTGCTTCACTTGCAGCGTCTTTAATACAGCTTCAGGTAAAATATCCTCCCGTACTAAATAATACTTCTCCTTCACAAACGTCCTCTCCTTAGAGACTTCTGTTTTCATATAGTGGACATTATAACGGAAAGCTTGCAAGGTGGCAATCCATTTCCGCGGAATCCGGCTTGCTTATGTAGAGAAACGGCTACCATCTCCGGCAAAAGGAAGGTACCCGTTTCCATAAAGTTCCTATACTTAATAATAGTAGCTGCTTCCCTCGACAAATTCGAATTCGAAGTCCCCGATTCGCACAATCGTTCCGTCCTTCGCGCCCCGGTTTCTCAGTTCGTCATCCACTCCCATATGCCGCAGTGTGCGGGCAAGCTTGAGAATGGCATCATGGGTGTTAAGCTGCATCCGTTTCATCATACGTTCGATCTTCACACTTTCAACGACGAAGGTTTCATTTTCGCGACGAATGGTAAAGCTCTCGTCCTCTGTTTTGTCCAGCTTATAGATTTTGCGTTCTTCCAGCTCGGTGACTTCCTCAATCGCAGGGAGCTCCGGAATCTCATCCAGCAGATCCGCCGCCCGATACAAAAGTTCCTGCACACCTTGTCTGGTCAAGGAAGAAATCGGATAGATTTCAATGTCCGGCCGAACTTCCTTCACTTGCTCTTTAAAGCGCTCCAGATTCTCTTCTGAATCAGGCATATCCATTTTGTTGGCTGCCACAATTTGCGGGCGCTGTTCGAGGTCAGCATTATACAGCTTGAGTTCCTCATTGATCTTCATCCAGTCCTCGAATGGATCCCGGCCCTCTGATCCAGCCATATCGACTACATGAACAATAACGCGCGTACGCTCCACATGCCGCAGGAACTCATGTCCCAGGCCGACGCCTTCATGAGCGCCTTCGATCAGTCCAGGCAAGTCCGCCATGACAAAGCTGCGTCCTTCACCGACATCGACCACTCCCAGATTCGGGGTAATCGTCGTAAAATGATATGCCCCAATCTTCGGTTTTGCAGCAGATACGACAGATAACAAGGTTGATTTGCCAACGCTCGGAAAACCCACGAGGCCCACATCAGCCATCACCTTTAATTCAAGGACGATCCAGCGCTCCTGACCTTCCTCCCCGTGTTCCGCAAGCTCCGGTGCCGGGTTATTAGGGGTCGCGAAGCGAATGTTGCCTCGTCCTCCGCGGCCGCCGCGAGCAACGACCACCTGCTGCCCGTCCCGGGTCAAATCGGCCAGCACCTCTTGCGTATCATCATCAATAATGACCGTTCCAGGAGGAATACGAACAATCATATGATCCGCATTTGCCCCATGCTGACTCTTGTTGCGGCCTTTCTCTCCGCGCTCCGCCTTGAAATGGCGTTGATAACGGAAGTCCATCAGTGTGCGCAAGCCTTCATCGACACGGAAAATGACGTCTCCGCCCTTTCCGCCATCACCGCCAGCGGGTCCGCCTTCCGGAACGTACTTCTCCCGGCGGAACGAGACGATACCATCGCCTCCATCTCCGCCTTTAACATAGATTTTCGCTTTATCTACGAACATGAATTCACCTCATTTTAGTTTGCACAGGCGACACGCAGCCGAAGTGAGTTCGGTGGCGGATCTGCCAGTTCCACAGTTACAGAATTGCCGCATTTCCATTCTTCCAAATACCGCTGTAATAGGGTATCCGGATCAGCGGCCGTGCAGTCTTCCCGTTCAAAGACAGCAACAATCTCTCCGCCCAGCCGCGACAATTCGAGCCTTAGCTTGGGAAGTTCTCCCCAAGATGAGCGGCCTGTGTACTGGTAGAAACGAATCGTCTCCATAATCGCTTCTGTAAATTGCTCGGCATCCTGCGGAGCAAGTGCATCTCCCAAGGTAAGATCCTCCTGAATCTGCACGTCCAGTTGGATCGAACCGTTCATCTCCCGGAAGGAGTATAAATAAAAGACCAGCGAAGGTATCCCCAGTCTTGATATTTTGCTGTCCGCCGCCATGCGTTCTTTTATTCTTTCCACACAGTCCTTCAGTTTATCATATTTGCCCAATTGAATATATCCATAAAGTATCTGCAGTTCATTCATCCAATCATGGCGGTGATGCCCCAATGTTGCCGCAGCCATCCGCTGCACGGATTCAAGAAGCTGCTTCCGCTCCTCAGCCGCTTTTCTCTGTTCCACAATGATGTACCCGGCAAATGCCAGCAGCAGGCACGATCCCAGCAGGCCATAGAATACAGGCGAACGCAAAAAGTACATTAAGACAAGAAGGGCCACGGACAACAACACAGCTGCACCGGGCATCATTAACCGATGTTTCATGAGTTTCCCCGTTCCTCTAACAAATTGGGTGATCCTTCCACCCTCACAACTACAAAGTATATCATAAACCTTGTCCCAAATACGCTAAAAATAATTCACAACGATGTCCTAATTATGCCCCAAAAAAAATCCCTTGGCACTCTGCCAAGGGATTTCGAAAGCTTCACATGTCAGTCAAGCTATTAAGCTTCTACTGCAGCCGCTACTGGAGCGGTTTCTACCGGGTAGACGCTCACTTTTTTACGGTCGCGACCCCAACGTTCGAACTTAACAACGCCATCCACTTTCGCGAACAGAGTGTCGTCCTTACCGATTCCCACGTTGGTACCCGGATGAATTTTCGTGCCGCGTTGGCGAACGAGAATGCTTCCGCCGGTAACGGTTTGGCCGTCAGCACGTTTAACGCCAAGGCGTTTCGCGATGCTGTCGCGTCCGTTTTTCGTGGAGCCTACGCCCTTCTTCGAAGCGAACAACTGAAGATCCAATTTCAACATTGTCCATCTACCTCCTTCTTCAAATCTTGGTTGCATCATGTATTTCAATATACTGTCCGTATGAACCTTCGATACTTTGCAGCATAACGACCATTGAAGCAAGCAGCAATTGCACTTGTTCCGCCTGATTTGCTTCTATTTCCCCTGGAAGATCGGCACTCAGGAATCCATCCTTCATATCGGCATCCATCAGAATCCCCGTCAGAGCTTCAATCGCATTGACCGTGCCTACAGTGACTGCAGAAACACCGGCACATACGATGTCATAACCCGACTTGGCGTATCCGGCATGACCAGATACCTTGAAGCCAGTAATAGTGTTACGGTCTGCACGCATAATGGAGACGCTGATCATCTGATCGCCCTCTTACGCTTGAATTTTCTCGATGGTTACTTTTGTGTAAGGTTGACGATGACCTTGCTTTTTGTGGTAGTTCTTCTTAGGCTTGTATTTGTAAACGACTACTTTTTGGCCTTTGCCGTGTTTTTCGACTTTCGCCGTTACACTTGCACCGGATACCAATGGAGCGCCCGTCACCAAACCTTCACCTTTAGATACTGCCAACACGCGATCGAACGTCACGCTTGCGCCATCTTCAGCGTTCAATTTCTCGATGTAGAGAACATCGCCTTCTTGAACACGGTATTGTTTACCGCCAGTTTCGATAATTGCGTACATTTGCTTGCACCTCCTCATGTCTCAGACTCGCCTAATCCAGGTGTCAATGGTCCATAAACCATCGAACTTGCATACCCGATTGGAGCGGTTGCAGCATGTGTACAAGGCTAACTCATAACACATACCCTAATATACTAGCATGAGGAACCTTAAAAAGCAATCATTGATTTGAAGTTCACAATACGGTCTGTTCCCTCATCCGCTTGCGCGTTAACTCCAGCAGTCCAAGCCGAGTCCAGCCCAATATATGATGCTGCATCCGATCGCCGGCCAAGGACCGCTCGAGCCTGTCGCATACGGATGAACGATGATCCTCCCGGTTCATATCGATAAAATCGATAATCAGAATTCCCCCGGGATCTCGCAGACGAACCAGTCTTCCGATTTCTGCCGCTGCCTCCAGATTGGTCTGAAATACCGTATCCTCCAGGTCCTCTCCTCCGGTAAATTTGCCGGTATTCACATCAATGACCGTCATAGCCTCCGTGATATCCCAGACCAGATATCCTCCTCCGGGGAGCCAAATCTTCCTTTGAAAATCCTTGTCCAATTGCTTGCTAATGCCAAAATGGTCAAAGATCGGCTCGGTCCCCCGGTACACTTGAATAGGCGGAGGGCTCTTCTGCAGCATCATGCCCAGGAATGTTGAAGCCTCCTCGGCTTGCTCCGAACAATCCATAATAAGCTCGTCCGTCTCGGGACTGTATGCATCGCGCAGCAAACGCTGAACCATACTGAGATCCTGATGAAGCACCGCAGGGGCCGATACACGGCTGCCTTTCTCAACAATATTCTGCCAGACACTGCGAAGCTGCAGCAGATCCTCCTGGATGGATTCCGTATCCGATTCCTCGGCCACGGTCCTTATGATCAGACCTTCCTCCTCTTTCCGCAGCTCGTCACCGATATCCTTCAGCCTGCTACGCAGCTCCTCCGGACTAATCTTCTTCGAGACTGCCGCATATCCGGCAAAGGGCATGTAGACCAACCACCGCCCGGGCAAGGAATAATGCGTCGTCACTCTGGCCCCCTTATTGCCGTATGCCTCCTTAACCACCTGAACGATCAATTCCTTTCCGGGTTTAAGCACCTCGGTAATCGAAGGCTTTGGTTTGGGCTGCTTCTCCAGGTTAGGGTGCAACGCATCATCAATATACAAGAATGCATTTTTCTTCTGACCGATATCGATAAAGGCCGCCTGCATGCCGGGAATCACATTCATGACTTTGCCTTTAAAAAAACTGCCTACTATTCCGCGTTTTTGCGATGGTTCGGCTGCATATTCCACCAGCTTGTTATCCTCCATCAGCGCCATTCGGGTGGAATCAGCACCGCAGTGAATAATCAATTGTTTCATTGATCTCACCCTCAATTCGTGTTTCAGACTCAACACCATTTTCATTATATCATGGCCGAAGCAGATCAGCCTCCGGGATTCCCCCGCAAGTAAGAGGAGATGATTCTCTGTTCAGGAATGACACTAAAAATCACTCCACGGGAATTCATAATATAAACAAAATGATACTTTTCTCTTCTAAGGAGACGTAGAATCTGATCCAAAGGTTTCGAATGCTCCGCGATAATCGGGTAAGCAAGGCTCCCCTGGAGCAAATGACGGGTAAAAGCAGCCTCACGGCTCATCAGGAAGCGGAGAAACCGGTAAGGAATATTCCGGTAATCCGTATAGTTCGAATACAGCAAAAAACCTCCGACCATGAGCAAATTAAGCTGAGGCCCTCCTTTTCCAAGCACTAACGGCACCAAAGCATAAAGCACCATAAGCAAGCTGAACAGCAAGCTGATGCGCAGCGTCCAGACCAAAGTGGTGTGATAAGGCAAAAGCATGGCACAGACGGCCTGGACAAGCTTTCCTCCATCTAACGGCAGAACCGGAAGAAGATTGAACAGTGCAATCAACAGATTACATTGGATAAAATAGAAAAAGAAAGCCCCGTCCCATAATCCCATCACATGAAAGGTGGTCGAGATCATAATCAGGAGCAAATTTTGCAGCGGTCCGGCCAATGCAATGACGATTTCTCGAGAAGAGCTCAAATCCCCATGGTCCTCGATCACTGCCACTCCGCCAAAGGGAAGCAATTGAACAGAGATCACCGACAATCCGAATAGTCTTGCGGCAGCCACATGTCCGAGCTCATGAACGAACACTATGGCAAAGAGCGCAAGCAATTCGAGGAAATGTCCGGTAAATACCGAGGTCAGCATGACAAGTACAAACAGCGGGTGAAATGAAAAGCTGATGCCTCCCCATCTAATCAAACGGAATCACATCCGCAGGATCAATGTAGAAACCATCCTTTTTTAGTCCGAAATAAAGCGTTGGAGGCACGCTGTTCCCCGAGCCCTCCAGAACTCCAATCGAATCGCCGATTTCCACCCAATCCCCTTTACTGACCAACGCCTGCATCAATCGTCCGTAGACGGATTCATATCCTTTGGCATGCTGGACGGTAACCGTGATGCCTGTCAGCGCATCCTCGTTCACAGAAAGAATTCGCCCCGTCTCTACGACTTTAACCTGTTCTCCAAGCAACGAATCGTTAATCGGCACAATTTCTACGCCCTTTAGACTAAGTGCAAAGGGGCCTGCCAATGTTCCTTCGATCGGGGCTATAAAGCTGGCAGAACTCCCCACCTTAACCCCCTTCTCTCCGGTATGCTGAAAGATGGGAATGAACGAGGGAGCACCACCAAACATCTGTTCATACCAAGCCTCGGCAGCACTGAGATCCATTTCAGTGGATAAGGACTCCGCCACGAAGACGCGGATAGGGAAAGCCCACTCCGGCTCAAAACGGTTCATCCCCCAAATGGATAAGAACAGCACCGCACTAATCATGATGCGAAGAAACAGTCTCGTCCAATATGTTGGACGGCCATGACCCGGGATATCATTATTTCCATGACCAGAATCATTCAACTCATTCCATCTTCCCTGTCCGCGCTTCCAGAGGAGTTCCGGATCAGGCTCTTCCTGATCCCGTTGTTCAAGCAGCGGCAATTTCTGCCCACGCTGGCTTCCAGCAGTCTGATCCGCGCGCCATGCTGGCTGCAAATTCGCTCCTCCATTGGCTTGACCCTTCGCCAGCTCACCTAATGTCAGCTGTCTGATCCGTTCCTCACGGCGTTTTTTAACGTTCATTTTCACATCCATGCCAAGCACCCTCCCGGTCTTGTCTCATGCTATAAATGTATGAACGGCTTGACCATAATATGAGCCTCTGACCAAGCTGAGGATCAGCGGATTTGAGAGTACAAAAAAAGCAGCCGGCCGCATCGAAAGGTCTTCATTGCTGCTGAAGAGCTCGATATGCCAAACTGCTTACTATCCGTTCTCTTAGTCACTCTACCTTGTATTTTTCCTGATGCAGCTTGATGCTGAACACCAGCCCGATACAGAGCATGTTTATAAGCAAGGAAGTCCCGCCGTAGCTAATAAAAGGAAGGGTGATCCCCGTTATAGGCATCAAACCAATCATCATGCCGACATTCTCAAAAATCTGAAACAGAAACATCGCGGCTATTCCGACGATGATATAAGCGCCCCTCTTATCGATACAATGCAGCGCGATCAGGATCATCCGGTAAATGAACAGGAAATAAACAAGCAGCAGAAGCGCGGATCCCAGGAAACCGAATTCTTCTCCGACCACAACAAATATGGAGTCCGAATAAGGGTAAGGAACGAACTTCTTGTTCTTCAGCTCCCCTTGCATATAACCGTCGCCCAGCAGCCCGCCAGAACCGATCGCAATCTTGGCATAGGTGGATTGGTGCTTGTCATCGCTCGTTGCCTGCTCCGGGTTAATAAAGGTATTAATCCGTTGATACCAGTGCTGCTTATTGTGTTCTTCTAAATAACTTTTGATATCTGAATTATAGGTGTTGAACAAAGTCACAAACAGAATGAGTGCTGCCACAACAGCACTAAGTCCGATCAATACATGCGCGTACTTCGTATTTCCGATCCAGAGCATCGCTACCAGAATAATGAGATAAATGATTGCATTACCAAGATCGGGCTGGATCAGCACTAAAACAAATGGAATCAGCGTTATAAAGCCAATCGGCAGCACATCCCTGCGAAAACGAAGAGGCTTCCCCCCGCGCTCTCCGAGCAAATAAGCCGTCATCATAATCAGGATGATCTTAACCAGCTCAGCCGGCTGGAACTGAAAGCCGCCCGGAATCATAAACCAGCTGCGAGCGCCGTTGATCTCAGGAGCAAACAAGTAGACGAGGACCAGCATAAGGCAGCCCCCGCCATAAATGTACCAGCTATATTTAAGCAGTGAACGGTAGTCCACCAAAGACATGGCGAACACTACGATAAAGCCGACGATATAAAACGTAAGCGTCTTGATGTCATATGCAACAAACTGGTTCTCGTAAGGAGCGATCGCACTGCGGACGAGCAGGGTGCTAAATACCATAAATATGCCAAGGATGCCTACCATTACCCAGTCCAATTTTTTTAATTTAAAGAACAATCACGATCAACCCATTCCGAAAAACTTTTTGAAGCGTTTGAACATGCCTGGCTTCTGGTCAAGCAGCATTAAAGGAACTGTGTCTCCAAGAATGCGGCGGGCAATATTCCGATAGGCGATTGCAGCCCGTGATTCCGGATTCATCACCGTAGGCTCACCCAGATTCGCGGCTTTAATTACATGCTCATCATCCGGCACGATGCCGATCAGGTCGATGTTCAGCACTTGCAGAATATCCTCGATGTCCAGCATATCTCCAGACTTGACCATATTCGTCCGAATCCGGTTGACCACCAGCTTGGGAGAATGCACATGCGAGCTCTCCAGAAGGCCAATAATCCGGTCGGCATCACGAACAGCCGCGTGTTCCGGTGTAGTTACGACGATTGCTTGATCGGCCCCGGCGATAGCATTCTTGAAGCCTTGTTCGATGCCAGCCGGACAGTCGATAATGATGTACTCGTGCTCTTTTTTCAGCTCGAGAATAATATCCTTGACCTGCTCCGGGGAAATGGCGTTCTTATCCTTCGTCTGTGCAGCCGGAAGCATATACAATTCATCGAACCGCTTGTCCTTTACAAGCGCTTGCTGCAACCGGCAGCGTCCCTCGGCCACGTCAATAAGATCATAAATGATCCGGTTCTCAAGCCCCATCACGACATCAAGATTGCGCAGTCCAATGTCCGTATCGACCAGACAAACCTTTTTCCCCAGCAGAGCAAGTGCTGTTCCGATATTCGCGGAGGTAGTTGTTTTCCCGACACCGCCCTTACCGGAGGTGACAACGATAGCTTCTCCCATTGATTACACCCCTTTAAACACGTTAAAATCCGGTCTGACCCGAAAAATATTCGTGATCTTATCAATTTGCATCTTCCCGTCTAGTAAAAAAGCAAACTCCATGCTTGTCTCGCGGTTCTCCCACTCATCCGGCGGCCTGCTGATCGTCTCCGAGATCCGCAGCTGGGTAGGAGCAAAATAAGAGGCCGCAATAACCGCTTCCTCCTGGCCTCCAAAGCCTGCATGCGCCATCCCTCTAAGAGAGCCAAGCACAAAAATGTCACCGGTACAGCATATCGTTCCACCTGGATTAACGTCCCCCAGAAATAAAAGGTTGCCTTCATGATGCAGAATTTGTCCGGATCGGACAATTCCACTCAGCGTGGCCAGCCCGTTCGTTCCTTCCGCCGTCTCCGGCTCAGGTGCTTCGACCGAGCGGACAAGCAGATTGCCCTTCTGTCCCAATATATCCAGGATAGCTTGCTTCTGCTCTTCTGTCACATTCCGGCTCCCCAGTTTGACATCGACATGAATGATCGGTCCGGTCAGAATATTCTGATGGCTATGCTCTAATTTATACCGCAGCTCTTCAAGCAGCAAGTTGAATTCACATTTGTCGTCAAGCAGGAAAACCAGGCCATCTTTGATGCCCTTGATCGTCACGTGATTCGATTTCACTGTCATAAGCCTGTCCCTCCTTCTTATTCAATTCGTGCAGAGGGCGGAAAGTTCCTGCTGGATTCTGACGAATGTCGCTAAATCAGGACTTCTCATCGGGCTTGCGCCGTTTCGTAATAATCTCCAGTTGCTTGCGCAAAGGGACATAAACGGCGAGCGCGAACAAAAATTGGACGAGTGTATTGGGGATGCCATGATGCAGCATAGCCCAAGAGAGCGGCTCGTGCAGAAGCCCGAACAGCTTGTAATTTCCGTACAGGATCGTCTCGAGCAGCAGGCTGCCGGTCAACACGAAAATCATGAGAAGCGGCAGAGGGGCTTGTCTGGAGCGGGACAAGAGCCCGAGCAAGTAACAGGACAGCCCCATTGCAAAAGAGTAGGCGCCGATCATGGAGCCATAATAAACAACATCATGAAGCAAACCGAACACAAGACCGAGTACCAGTCCTGTATGACGATTCTCGTAAACAGAGAAAAATATAATGGCTATATACACGAAATGCGGAGTAATTCTTGTCTCCCAAGAAGAAGGTACGAGCCAAGGGACGATCGTCCCTTCCATAATAAACAGAACGAACAGCAGCAGTATCAAAACATATTTACGTTTTATCACTCCTGCTCCGCCTCCGGTTCGAACACGACGAACAGCTCCTTCCAATCCGTGAAGCTTGCGGCTGGTTTAACCGTAGCTGTATAAGTCAGTCCGTATTCGCCAACCTGAATATCCAGCACCTTACCAATAATCATACCGCGAGGGAAGACGCCCCCAATCCCCGAGGATACAATTAAATCATCCTTAGCCAGCGGCTTTGGATCTTCGATACGGCTCATCTGGAAGGTTCCGCTGGACAGGTCGTAGGTCTCGATGACGCCAAACACTTCATTTTCCTTTCCTTGCGCAGTTACTGCGATGCCGTTGGAATTGGGATCCAGCGCATCCATGGTGGTCACCAGCTTAACGGTGGATGTGAAGTTGCTGACATGACTTACCACTCCGACCAGTCCTTCCGCCGAGCTGACGGCCATGCCTTCCTTGACGCCCTCACGGCCGCCAATATTAAGCACAATCGTCCGGTTTACCGGGTCATCGTTCACGCTAATAACATGGGCGATTTTCCAGGTGTAGTTATACTGCTCCTTCTGGGCGTTCGTGAAGTCCAGATCATTCTGCAGCCGGGCATTCTCTTGTTCGATCCAGTTGAATCGGGCCTTATCCCGGGTGTAGTGGGCCAGCGCGATCTTCAGCTCTTCATTTTCCTTCTGAAGATTACGCAGATTCGAGATATCTTCAAAGAAGCCCGCTATTGCGCCAGCGGGCTTATAAAAAATGTATTGCACAAAACCAACCGTATCCTTGACGAATTTCTCCGGCCAGGACAGGCTGGTTCTTGGTCCGAGGGTGAATCCCATAACCGCAATAAACAAAATGAGTCCAATGAGCATAATAAACAAACGTTTGTTGCTAAGCAGCTTAAACAGTTTAAGCACCCTCCAACCTTGCGTATTAAAAATGAGAAAAAACGGCCTGGCCGCCCGGGAAAGGCGGCGCCGCTTTATCTAAAGGTACTTGCGCGCCCTAACATTTACCGTTTGGAGCGCAGGGCCGAACTGCTCTTCGACTTGAACATATGAATATTATCCAGGGCTTTGCCTGTGCCGATTGCGACACAATCAAGCGGATTCTCCGCCACAATAACAGGCATTCCCGTCTCACTTGCAAGCAGCTTATCGAGATTGCGAAGCAGTGCTCCGCCGCCTGTCAACACGATCCCGCGGTCCATAATATCCGCGGCCAATTCCGGAGGACATTTCTCTAGCGTAACCTTCACCGCTTCTACAATGGCACCGACCGTATCGCTTAGCGCTTCAGAGATTTCATCCGAAGTAATCGTGATCGTCTTCGGAAGGCCGGATACAAGATCGCGCCCGCGGATTTCCAGAGTCTCTACCTTTTCCAATGCCAATGCCGATCCGATATCCATCTTCAATTGCTCGGAAGTACGCTCGCCAATCATCAAATTATATTGACGCTTGATATACTGAATGATGGATTCATCCATATCGTCGCCGGCTACTCTAACCGATTTGCTGGTAACGATCCCCCCGAGGGAAATCACAGCCACTTCTGTCGTTCCGCCGCCGATATCAACAACCATGCTTCCGGTCGGTTCCCAGACAGGAAGGTCCGCCCCGATTGCAGCGGCAAACGGTTCTTCAATCGTATAGGCCTCGCGGGCGCCAGCCTGCTTGGTGGCATCCTCTACGGCGCGCTGTTCCACAGCTGTAATGCCGGAAGGCACGCATACCATCACATTCGGATGGCGCTGGAACAGCGAGCGCTGCTTCTGTGCCTGGCGAATGAAGTATTTGATCATCGTAGCCGTCGTATCAAAGTCAGCAATAACGCCATCCTTCATCGGACGGATCGCCCGGATATTTCCCGGAGTTCTGCCGATCATCTTCTTGGCCGATTCGCCAACAGCAACAATATTCTTAGTATCTGTATGAATTGCGACTACGGAAGGCTCTCTGACGATAATGCCTTTACCGCGAATATATACAAGTGTATTAGCTGTCCCTAAGTCAATTCCTAAATCCTTCGTGAAACCACCCAACATGCTGTATCTCCCTTTCCTTCTGCATCTAATCTATTATATTACATCATGCCTTGCTCCTTCAAACTTACGAATACACCATCACCTATGACGATATGATCCAGCACATCAATGCCGATCACTTCGCCGGCAGAACACAGTCGTTCCGTCATGCGAATATCCTCCGGGCTTGGCGTCGGATCACCACTCGGATGATTGTGGGCACAGACAACTGAGGCGCTGCTGCATTTGATCGCCGCACGAAATACCTCGCGCGGGTGCACAATCGAAGCGTTAAGACTTCCGATCGACAAGGTCTCTTGAGCAATAACATGATTTTTTGTATTCAAAAAAAGACATACAAAGTGCTCCTTCTGCAAATACCGAAGCTGCTCCATCAACAATTCCGCGGCATCTCGCGGACTTCGAATCACATGTGCTTCAGGCAGTCTTGCCCGTGCAAGGCGCTGCCCCAGCTCGATCCCGGCCTTCAATTGAACCGCCTTCGCGGGACCGATTCCTTTGATATCCATCAGTTCATCCAGACTTAAATCGACGATTCCTCTGATGTCTCCTGCTTCACGCAATAAACGTTGAGCCAGATGCAATGCCGATTCCCGACGTGTACCCGTTCTCAGAATAATCGCAAGCAGTTCACTATGGCTTAATGCACCTGCTCCGGAGGCCAGCATTCGTTCTCTCGGCCGATCCTCTCCAGGAATGTCTCTAAGCATAGCTAAAGCCGTTGAATTTGTCATATTCATATCCCTCCATCATTATTAACAATCCTGATTTCAGAAGGATATGCTTTACCTCTTCCCATCACCTCAGAGAATGTTTATCCCGAAGGCTTCTAGCATCTCGCCGAGCAAAGACAACGGCAAGCCGACAACATTAAAATAACAACCTTCAATGCCGGCAACAAGAGTTGCGCCCAATCCCTGAATAGCATAGGCTCCGGCCTTATCAAGGCCTTCACCGCTGGCTGCATAAGCCAATACTTCCGTCTCTGAACATTCTCTCATCCAAACTATTGTTTTTCTGTAGTCAACAAGGCTCTTCCCTGTCACACTGTCAACGCAAGCGACTCCCGAGTACACTTCGTGGCTGCGTCCTTGAAGCGACCGAAGCATCTCTGCTGCTTCTTGTTGATCCGCTGGTTTGCCCAGTATGTATCCGTCACGGACAACAATCGTATCGCTTCCTACGATAATTCCGGTGCGCTGTTCTTCTTCGAGTGTGTGGTATACAGCTTCTGCTTTGCGTTCAGCCAATTCGGTAACGATTTTTTCAGGCTTCCACGCCGCTTCATAGTGCTCATCCGCCAGACTAGGGATCACCTCAAAAGGAATATTCAACGATGCGACAAGCTCGCGCCGACGCGGTGACGTGGAAGCGAGAATAAGATGCCGCGCTGCAGTATTCATTAAGGTCCTCCTTCGGATTCGACAGATTCCAGCTGTCAACCTCGCCATTTTTTGACACTTCATTATTATAAGGTTATTTATGCCCCAATACAAACACAAAAACGGCAAGGGGAATATTACCAGCCCTCTGCCGTTCTTAAGACCCAATTAAGTCTACAGGGCCTGTTGACCCATCATTTTGTACTCCTCCAGAACAAATCTCATAATCTCATTTTGGACTTCCCAGAGCAGGGTCTTTGCGTTCTTCTTATGGTACTCATTGACCGCCTCTACAGCACTGTTCATCGCTGTCTCCAGCACGATATTCCCTTCCGCAAGGCTATCGGGCAGCTTCCCTCGGACTGCGGCTGCACTCTCCGTCCATAACTGATGCTTTTCTCCTAATTCCGCAACCTCTTCATTAGTCAACGCGGATGGAGATAGCTCGCTTAATCGGGAAGCTGATAACGAGCTCAGCAGCTCAACCAGCTCCGCGCTTTGAGCCAGATAATGTTCCAACGCTGTCACATCGCCGTCGAAATGAACCTCTGCCGATGAAGGCAATGATACCTCATGCAGGATCAGGTGGACCCCGGTCGCTTTCAATTGACTGCTTAGCAGCTTTGCTTGTTCACGATCCGAGGAAACCCCGGCGTAAACTCTTTTCTCATCCACCGTATCTCTAGCGGCAGCAATTCCGGATTCCTTTAGCTCCTGCTGGGCTAATTCCACTCCTCCAGCCGAGCTGAATACGCCATACTGCAGGAAATGATAGGTTTGCTGGGGCAAGGCGATATTGACCAGCATTTCCTCTTCCGCGGGTATCAAGAGCTCCTCTTCGATACTCCCCATCACCGGAATATCAGCATCCTGGACTGCGGCTGATTGCACAGGGACATTAGCACCAGGGAGAGGCAAGGTCAGTTCTTGATTAAACATGGATAACACCACTACCCCGAATAAGCCTCCTGTCACGATAGCTCCCGTTACAGAACCTGCCACTTTCCACCAGGAGGTCCGGCGGGGAGCATTCTTGTGATTGTTGCTATAGGATGGCAATACTATCCCGCCTGTTGAGGTGTAGTCTGCAAAGGGGTCCCCCCATTCCTCTGTTTGATCAATCGCCTGATATACAGGCACAGAGTCTGCATTTTCATAGATTTCTCGATCTGGTTCACGATCCGGGCGGTGACCATAAGTCAGCCACTCGTCATTGGCGTCTGCTCGGACGTAATCCGCATTATCCGCGGACGGGTTCGAAATTTCGTGAGGATTACTCCTCCTAACGGGCTCTTGCATCGATTGACGCGGCATTTCCCTGTCTTGCTCATTAAAGCGGAATGTCATCTTGGCATTGTTCACGTTCCGCACGCTCCTTGTCCATTCTTCTAGGACTACAATATGAAGGTAGACAGGCATATATGCCGGATCTACATAGAAACACCTTAATAACCTCCGCACTAATGCTGCTGATTGCTTGTTGCGATAAATCGTGCAATAGAGCAACAACAGCCAATTTTAAACCGACCAATGGTTCTGCCTGCGTGCTGGGGGCAACGTGTGAAGGTTGCTTACGATCGCTGTTGTTCGCGGATTCCTTTGATTGAGTAAAATCTGAAATTGTAGGAATCCACTCCCAAAGGCGAACGCTTTCGCTTCTACAGCACACTTCACACTTATGCCTTTATTACGCAGGCACTTCGGCTTTACAGGTGCCGAATGCACTATAGTAGCTCCCCCTCCGTATGTCCGAGGCATGGCAGAATGCGCCAGAATCACTTTCCTAGCCTACAGACTCGTTCATTCAGCATAGCATCTTGAAGCCTGATGCATTTACATACAGTAATTGCATCATTACACCTTCAGCGGGTAGGTGCATGGACAACTACCCGCACAAGGATAGCTCAAGCAGATTCTGTAAAATGGCAACAAAGTACGTATACGCACACACACCTCGCATCATACAGATCTCACACTGCGCAAAGCTCCAACGTACGGTACTTCACAGCATGACGACGGTTGGCAGACCCCATGCAAATACAGATCACATTCATATAGTGAAAAAAGTTACTCTAAATTTAGTGGAAATGATAGAAATGCGGATATAGTGAAATTTTTGTACTTAAAGTGGACTAAAACGTGGGTTTGGCTAGTGACTGGCAATCTAAGGTAAGTTTTTTCACTACATGTGGATTCGAGCGCCGAATGAAGTATTTAAGGTAAGTAATTTCACTGGAGCATGACCGGAATGAGGCTGAATAAGCGGGATGAGTAAAGCTCGGAACAAGATTGGAACGCCTAGTCAGATAACGAAGTTCCGCGTTCCGCACAAGGCCGAAGCAACGTGCGACTGGGCGCAACTCCAGGCGCTCAGTGTTCCTTTGGCTGTGCGTAAAGCGAATCGTGCAGGCTTCCATTTGTGATGCCTAGCCTAAGGCGAGTCTGGCAGCAAGGGGAAGATGGGAGGAGGCTTGCGCGAAGTATCCTGCTTGTATGCCGTAGGGAGGTAAGGTAATAGGAGTGCAGTTATTGTTATGCTGCTTAGGAATAGCCATGTGCAACTGCATATCAGTTAAACAGCAAAGGCGAAGTGATTAGGGCATAAGTGTGAGGTATGCTGAAGAAGCGTTAGCGTTCGCCTTTGCGAGCGGATTTCTCCCTTGTTTGAACTTGGTCAATCATAGAAATCCGCGAACAACAGCGATCGTAAGCACACTTCACACGTTGCCCCTCTAACCCGCCCTCTAAATGTTTAACTGTTTTCCGCTATTGCACATTTTCCTGCAACTACGCTCTTGATTCGCTCGAATGAGGGTTTTATAACATAAGAAGGGCTACCCCGTCAGATCCAAGATCGATTGGGATAGCCCATTTTACATCACAGTAAAGTTAACTGCGTATATTTAGGATAAACTGTGAGCCAGTTCCTTGCCTACCTTCCAGATGTCCCCTGCTCCCATCGTCAGCACCAGGTCCCCCGGTTGAAGACGACCCTGCAAATCAGCAAGCACGTCCTGCTTGGATGACAAATATCTCGCTGCCGGGTTGCTGTTCTCCTTGATCAAATCAACGAGCTTTGAAGAATGGATTCCTTCAATTTGCTTCTCGCCAGCCGGAGAGTAAATGTCCGTAATGATTACTTCGTCCGCTTCACCAAAAGCTCTGCTAAAAGCATCAAGCAGGAAGAAGGTCCGTGTATAGCGCTGCGGCTGGAACACGGCAATAATTCGCTTGCCTGTAGCCTTGGCTGCGGCAATCGTTGCCTGAATCTCCGTCGGATGATGCGCATAGTCATCAATAACGAGGATATCATTCTGTTCACCCAGTACCTGGAATCTGCGCTTTGCGCCATGAAAGCATCTAATTCCACGGGCAATTTCCGCGAACGGAATACCTGCCTCCAGACATACAATGATGGTAGCCATCGCATTCTGAACATTATGTCTGCCCGGCACCGACAATTCTACCGTACCCAGCGTCTCAGCACCATGCTTCATTGTAAAAGAGACCTGTCTGTCGCCCAGCTTGATCTCCTCGGCTGAATAATCACACGGCTCATCAATACCATACGTTATAACCTGGCATGCAAGCTGCGGGCGAAGCTCATTAATGATACCGTCATCACCGCATACCACGGCTTTGCCTTCGGGCTTGATCTGATTCAGAAACTGGACATAAGCTTCCTTCAGCTTGCCGAAATCTCCATTATAATTTTCAAGATGATCGGCCTCAATATTCGTAACGACTCCCAGATAAGGGTGATATTGCAGGAAGGAGCCATCGCTTTCGTCCGCTTCAGCTACCACATAATTACCTTTTCCCGCCTTCGCGTTCGTACCGATATCCATAATTTCCCCGCCGATAATATAAGTTGGATCAGTATTGCACTGTTCCATCACCAACGCGATCATCGAAGAGGTCGTTGTCTTTCCGTGGGCTCCGGCCACAGCCACGCCAAGGCGTTCATTTAGCAGCCGGGCGAGCATCTGCGAGCGATGAAGAATCGGAATTCCCTGCTCCTCCGCCTCAACCCGTTCTACATTGTCCTTGGGCAGCGCCGTTGAATACACCACCAGATCAGCCCCGTGCACTTGCTCTGCCGTATGGCCAATATAGATTTTCGCCCCCTTAGCCGCAAGCTTCTCGGTTAATTCCTGGGATGCCACATCGGAGCCGGTAACCGTATACCCCATCTCCAGCATCACACGAGCAATGGCGCTCATACCATAGCCGCCGATACCAATAAAATGTACATGTTGTTCAGTCAAATTTACCAATTTACAAGTCACCAGCCTTTTTCAGAATCGGTTTGATGCAGAAGGGTTGCCCGCACATCAGAAATCATATATAGCGTGCCGGTGACTACCCCAAGATCCTCCGGTTCCGTTCGCGACTCGAGCAGGACAAGCGCCTCTTTCCAGTCACGTTCCACGATGATTTCCAAACCCGGCTTAGCATACAGAGCCTTCAATTCTTCTACAAGACTTAATAGGGAATCGGCATCCAGCTTGCGTCTAAAATCGGGCTCGGTCAGTATAAGTGTATCCACTATGGGTAATATATGCTGCAAGTAACTGCGATGATGCTTGTTGGACAGCATCCCCATCATCAAATTAAGCTTTCTGTACGAATAAGAATCAACAAGCGCCTTGGCCAGGCTGGCTGCTCCTTCCGGATTATGAGCCCCATCAAGCACAATGCGAGGCTCGGAGGACACCATTTCCAGTCTCCCGGCCCAGCTTGTAAGCCTGAATCCACGCTCCAATGAATCATCCTCCAGCACAAACGCCAGATATTGGCGAAGCAACTCAAGTGTCATCATGGCCCCGGCCGCATTCCGGCATTGATGTTCTCCCGCCATCGTGAGGCTTAATTCCAATTCCCGAAACGGTCCCTGGAACCTTATCTTCTGCTCCGTTTGGTGAACAGACATCCGTTCAAACTGAAAATGCTCGCCCAGCAAATAGAGTGAGCTTCGGCAGTTCTCTGCTTGCTCCTTAATGACAGAAATCGCCTCCGGCTGATCCACGCAGCTGACTACGGGAACTCCCGGCTTAATGATTCCCGCCTTTTCACGGGCTATCAGTTCAATCGTATCTCCCAATACATCGGTATGATCATACCCGATATTCGTAATGACGGAGACGATCGGGGTCACGATATTAGTTACATCCATCCTTCCCCCAAGTCCTGTCTCCCATACCACCACATCCGGATAGCACACCTCGGCAAAATAAAGGATGGCTATCGCCGTACTGACCTCAAACATCGTCGGGGAGCCTAGCTCACTCTCCGCTATTTCCTTTACAAGAGGCAGCAGACGGTTGGATAGAGCCAGAAGTGTTTCTTCCGGAATATCCATCCCGTCATACTGAAACCGGTTAGTGAACTTGGTAATATAGGGAGAAGTGAACGTCCCTGTATGGTATCCGCATTCCAGCAAAACTTTGGTTAAAAAGGCACAGGTAGAACCCTTGCCATTCGTACCGGCCACATGAATAAATTTGAGTCTGCGATGAGGATTGCTGAGCCGCTCCATCAACAGCTCGATTCGTTCCAGGCCCGGACGGATCCCGAAGGGGATCAGTCCGTTAATCCAGTCTACAGCCTCGCTATAACTATGCAGCGCCACTTCGATTTCCTGATTGCTTGCCTCCATATCCGTCACCTTCATCAGATCGTTATATTTATTACTATCCCTTCAGCTCATGAATCCGGGCAAGTACTTTATCACGCTTCGAAGAATAATCCGCCATTTTGGCACGTTCCTCTTCAATTACCTTAGCAGGCGCTTTAGAGACAAACCCTTCATTGGCAAGCTTCTTCTCTACCCGCTCAACTTCCTTGTTCAGATGCTCCGCTTCCTTTTCAAGACGGGCAATTTCCTGGCTGATATCGATCAGTCCGGCCAGCGGCAGATACAATTCTGCGCCGGACACCACAGCAGTCATGGCTTTATCCGGAACGGCCGTATCCAAAGATACTCCGAAATCAGACGTATTACAAAAGCGACGGATGTAATGCGCGTTATTCTCTACGATGCGCAGCTCTTCTGCCGAAACCGGCTTAACCAGGAGATCAATCTTTTTGCTCATCGGCACGTTGACTTCAGCCCGAATATTCCGAACAGCACGAATGATGTCCATTAACAGACCCATTTCCTCAACAGCCTGCGGAGCTTCAAAGGCCGGATCATACTTCGGCCATTCGGCCAAGGTGACCGTATCGCCAGAATGCGGCAAATGCTGCCATATTTCCTCGGAAATAAACGGCATGAACGGATGAATCATGCGAAGCGTCCGATCCAGTACATAGGCAAGTACGGACTGGGTCTTCTTTTTCGCCGCCGCATCTTCACCATACAGCGAGAGCTTAGCAAATTCAATATACCAATCACACAGATCGTCCCAGATGAAGTTATATAATTGGCGTCCGGTTTCTCCGAATTCGTATGCATCAATCAGACGGGTAATCTCCCGTGCTGTCTCATTCATACGGTGAAGAATCCAGCGGTCCGCTGTCGTCAAATCACCAGTGATATCAATTTCCTCTACAGTCACACCTTCAAGGTTCATCAAAGCGAAACGGGAAGCATTCCAAATCTTGTTCGCAAAGTTGCGGGCCTGCTCCACACGTTCCCAATGGAAACGCAAATCCTGTCCCGGTGTGCTGCTGGTTGATAACATATAGCGCATGGCATCGGCACCATATTTATCGATTACCTCGAGAGGATCGACCCCATTTCCGAGTGACTTGGACATTTTCTTGCCTTCGCTATCACGTACCAAGCCGTGCATCAGTACATCCTTGAATGGAAGCTGACCTGTGAATTCCAGCGAGGTGAAGATCATCCGTGCCACCCAGAAGTAAATAATGTCATAGCCCGTTACGAGTACATTCGTTGGAAAATAACGTTTGAAATCTTCGGCCTCTTCGTTTGGCCAGCCCAGCGTAGAGAACGGCCAGAGTGCGGAACTGAACCAGGTGTCGAGTACGTCTTCATCCTGTCTCAAATCATCTCGGCCCAGCTTGGCGCGTGCTTCTTCTTCGCTATGGGCTACAACCATTTCGCCTGTCGCGTCGCAATACCAGGCAGGAATCCGATGGCCCCACCACAATTGGCGGGAAATGCACCAGTCGCGGACATTTTCAATCCAGTTTAAATAAGTTTTATCAAAGCGATCCGGTACAAAGTTAACGCCTTTTCCTGATTTTTGAGCCTCAATCGCCGTTTCCGCCAGCGGCTGCATTTTAACGAACCACTGCGTGGAAAGATAAGGCTCTACAACTGCGCCTGTTCGCTCACTATGACCCACTTGGTGCACGTGGTCTTCAATCTTAATCAATACGCCAAGCTCTTGCAAGTCCTTAACGATTTGCTTGCGGCATTCACTGCGGTCCATGCCTTGGTATTTGCCGGCTTCTGCATTCATAGTTCCAGTCTCATCCATCACGTTGATTTGTGGCAGGTTATGACGAAGACCAACCTCAAAGTCGTTCGGATCATGGGCCGGCGTAATCTTTACCGCACCGCTGCCGAATTCCTTCTCGACATACTCATCCGCGATAATCGGGATTTCGCGGCCAGTAAGCGGCAGAACCAGACACTTTCCGATCAGGCCTTGATAACGCTCATCCTTCGGATGAACAGCAACCGCGGTATCCCCAAGCATGGTCTCTGGCCGGGTTGTAGCTACCGTAATGGAGCCGCTGCCGTCCTTCAGCGGATACTGTAAATGGTACAGGTGACCATTCACTTCTTTATACTCAACTTCAATATCCGACAGGGCTGTGCGTGCCGCCGGATCCCAGTTAATGATATACTTTCCGCGATAGATCAGGCCCTTCTCATACAGCTTAACAAACACCTCTCGTACAGCTTCGGATAACCCTTCATCCAAAGTAAAGCGTTCGCGGGAATAGTCCAATGAAAAGCCCATTTTCTCCCATTGCTCATGGATCGTATTTGCGTAAAGCTCCTTCCATTCCCATACCTTCTCCAGGAATGCTTCACGTCCCAGATCATAACGGGTTACGCCCTGCTCACGCAGCTTCTGCTCTACCTTCGTCTGCGTGGCAATTCCGGCATGGTCCGAACCTGGGAGCCAAAGTGCATCATAACCCTGCATCCGCTTGGTGCGGATCAGAATATCCTGCAGCGTAAAGTCGAGTGCATGGCCAATATGCAGCATACCGGTAACATTCGGAGGAGGAATTACGATTGTATACGGCTGTGCATCGGGCTTCTGACCGGCCTTGAAGAAGCCGCCCTCCATCCAATACTTATACCACTTCTGTTCTGCGGCTTTCGGATCATAGGTCGTCGGCATGTCGGCCGACGTCGATTGAGGTGTTTGATGGTTTTGATCTGACATGTTTTCCAAGCCTCCGTCAACAATAGTAATTTAAAAACAAAAAAAGCCCTTCGTCTCAAAGGACGAAAGGCTTTACTTTCGCGGTACCACCTTTGTTTCACAGCAACACCAGTATTGAAATTCCCACACTTGCTCTAAAGCAAACGGAAAATCCAAAGAAATGTCATCTGCAACACTCATACACGTAACGTGTGCGATCCGGCCCATCCTGTTCACAGCAATCCAAATATGCTGCGGGTGAAACGGGCGACTCCCGGGCGACTTCGGCCAGCAGCATCCTGCGGATATTCCCAGCACATCCATCCGCTCTCTGAAGGGCTTACTGCCTACTCCTCCCAATCCAAGTCATTACCTTATATGTTATCCAGTATTTATCTTTATCATAATATCCTGAATACATACGGTAGTCAACCTGGATTGGAAAAAATGAACTTTTGTCCACTTTGTGCGGACGATTTGCGCTGTGCAATAGCAGAAAAGTGCGTAACAGCGGAATATAGTTAAAACATTAGATGGCGAGTTGGATGGGCAACATATGAGGTATGCTTACGATCGCTGTTGTTCGCGGATTTCTTCAGTTGAACTAAGTTCTGACAAGGGGGAAATTCGCTCACAAAGGCGAACGCTGACGCTTCTACAGCACACCTCATACTTATGCCCTGATTACTTCG
>NZ_JAHLQJ010000033.1 GCF_018919145.1 Paenibacillus brevis | reverse complement strand
TTTTGTTTTACATTTTTTTAAAAGGAGGCTTACCCTTAGTCATCATTGTTTATGACTTTTGGGACAGCCTCTTTAACTTTACGGCTGAGTGCATGTGCTGTGATGAAAAAAAATAAGTTGAACGAAAAATTACGCTATGATAAAATCAATAGCGTGTTGACAATTGAGGTGAAAATGTATTTATTTTTATCCCTACTATAATAATACATCAAACATTTCCGTTTGTCAACACACTTTCTTACCCAAAATACGGAAGAGGAGAGTGCTGGTTAATTATGGAATCCAAGGAGTGGCGGCTGGAACAGAAGCGGCTGGATGAGGTCAGAGACAAGCTGCGCAAGAGAATCGCCAAATTGGAGCCGGAGGTTGCCGGGCTTGGCGATCAGGCGGCAGATATTCGCAAGCGGTTCTGGGAAGAAGTTACGATTAATACAAGTACGGATGAAGATTTCGAGGAGACCTTCCATACGATTAATCAACAGTCTGCGTTATTGGCTGAGCGGGAACGGGGACACAGATTACTGCTGCAGCAGTGCAGGAATATGAAGCGTCTGCTTCCGTCCCCTTATTTTGGGCGGATTGATTTTAACGAAGACGGGCTTGGCTTCGCGGAGCAAATTTATATCGGTGTATCCTCCTTTATAGAAGAAGATGGGCTGAGCTTTCTGATCTATGACTGGCGCACGCCTATTGCGAGCCTGTACTATGATCACGCTCCTGGGCGGGCTGCTTATACGACGCCAGGCGGAGTTATTGAAGGAACGATGGAGTTAAAACGGCAGTTCCAGATTCAGAATGGGCAAATCCGCAATCTGTTCGACGCGAGTGAAACGATTGGGGATGAGCTGTTGCAGCAAGTACTCGGCAAAGGCGCAGATTCGCAAATGAAGACCATTGTCGCAACGATCCAGAAGGAGCAGAATGCCATTATCCGCAACGAAAAGAGCCGGATGCTCATCGTGCAAGGCTCTGCCGGAAGCGGCAAGACGTCGGCGGCATTGCAGCGGGTGGCTTATTTGCTGTATAAGCACCGTCAGACCATCAAGGCGGATCAGATTGTGCTTTTTTCGCCCAATCCGATGTTTTCCAGCTACATTTCCACCGTTCTTCCGGAGCTGGGAGAGGAGAATATGCAGCAGGCGACCTTTCAGGAATATCTCGATTACTGGCTAGGCTCTTCTTTGAGGGCTGAGGACCCCTTTGACCAGATGGAATATGTGCTGACAGGGCAAAGCGAAGAAGGATATGAAGCGCGTGTTCAAGGAATCCGCTATAAGGCATCCGAGGATTTCCTGAAGGCGCTGGTTCATTATGGCGAGTGGCTGGGACATGAGGGGATGCAGTTCCACGGGATCCAGCTTCAGGATCGTGAAATGCTGACGGGAGAGCAAATCCGATCGCAGTTTTACAGCTATGACCGCAGCTTGCCGCTTCGTAACCGGATGATCCTGTTGCAGGAATGGCTGCTGAAGGAGCTTTCTGCGTTGGAACGTCGGGAGCGGGAAGCCTCTTGGGTTGAGGATGAGCTGAATTATCTCGATAAGGAGCAGTACGCCGAGGTCTTCGGTATGCTGCATAAGGATCGGGAGGTGCTCGATCTGGCGGAGCAGTATGCTACGGTCTACGAAAAGCTGAGCAAAAAGCGGAGGGAAGATGAAGGCGACTTTGACTTCGCCCAGAAGGAGGAAGAGCTGCTTCGTGTCCAGGTTGTGAAGGGTTACTTCATGCCGTTAAGGAAAATAGTAAAGAAGCTGGACTTCATTGATTTCAAGGGGATTTACGATCAATTATTCGTTGACGAAGCGGCGTATCTGAAGCGAACGAACAGCGGTGCCGTTCCTCCGCTTTGGGATGATATATGCCGGCAATCCAAACAGGCGCTGGAGCAGAACTTGCTGCTGTACGAGGATGCAACTCCGTATCTGTATGTCAAGGAGTTGATCGAAGGCGTGCGGACGAACACGGAAATCCGCCATGTGTTCGTGGATGAGGGCCAGGATTATTCTCCGTTTCAATATGAATATCTGAAGAAGCTATTCCCGCGCGCTCGCATGACGGTGTTAGGGGACTTTGGGCAGGCTATCTTCATGCAATCGACCATCCTGGATGCAAAGGACTCGCCGCTGATCTCGCTGTTCGGCGAAGCGGATACCGAGCTCATTCGCCTGGTTCGCAGCTACCGTTCTACAAAGGAGATCGTGGAGTTTACAAGAGCTATGCTGCCGGGCGGAGATGAAATTATGCCGTTTGAACGGCACGGATTCAAGCCCGTTCTGGCGAAGGTTCACCGTAAGGAAGAACGGGAGCGTCAGATTCGGGCCGACATTGCATCGCTTAAGGCCGAGGGCTTTGATTCGATTGCCGTCATTACGAAGACTGCAGCAGAGAGCAGGGAAGCCTATGAAGCTTTGCGGAGTTATGGAGCCGAAGGTCTTAGGCATGTTACGAAGGAGACACCTATCTTTGAAAAAGGCGTCATGGTGATTCCGGTGTATCTGGCCAAGGGCGTGGAATTTGATGCTGTCCTGGTATACGATGCTTCATCGCAGGCCTATGCCCAGGAGAACGTACGAAAGCTGCTTTATACGGCGTGCACACGGGCGATGCACCGGCTCTACCTCTATACGACTAGTGATTGGTCACCGTTCGTAGAGACTTTGCCTGCCGGTTTATATGAGGAAGTCTCCAGATAAGTGTCATCATCTAAAGGCAGTGAATGAAGCAACAGCGGCAGTTTCTAAGGAAGCTTACCGCTGTTGCTTTTTATTTGATTGCGGCCAGCTCTTTTATCATGAGCAAATGAGGAATCCCGTCCTCGATAAATTCATCCGAGGAATTCTGGTAGCCAAGCTTGCTGTAAAAAGCCTGTGCCTGCGACTGGCCGTGCAGCTTCACCTTCCGGCATCCCTTTTCCAAGGCGATCTCTTCCAGGGCCAGTACTAATTGCTTGCCGATGCCGCACGCCTTGCTCGGTGACAAAGACGGCTATTCTGATGGCCAAGGCAATTTCCAGTTCCTCCTGCCGGGATATTCTTTGGATGCTGTTCATAGGTTCGCTCACACTTTCCTCTAGTTTTAGTCAAGTATATCGGTTATTATTATTGTTGTAAATACAACAAAAAGATTGGGCAGGGGATGACATGAAGGAAATCCTTCGCGAGGTAGGAATGATTGCAAGAGCGTTAGACTCTATAAGCAATATAGAGTTCAAGGAGATGGACCTTACCAAGGGGCAATATTTATACCTTGTCCGGGTTTATGAGCATCCCGGCATCATTCAGGAGAAGCTCGCAGAGATGATCATGGTGGACCGGACAACCGCTGCGCGCGCAATCCAAAAGCTTGAAGCCCAGGGATTTATTCAAAAAAAAGATGATGAAACGAATAAAAAAATAAAGAGATTATTTACAACTGAAAAGGGGGATCAAGTGTATCCCGTCCTCAAGAGAGAACACCCTGCTGCAATTACTTCGGCGGGTCCGGGAGAATGTCGAAAAGGACTGGACCTTTGTGAAGAAGGGACATAAACGACAATATTAATGGCATTAACAATCAAAAGGAGACGGAACGATGAATACAACCATAAGAACCTGTACGATGGATGATCTAAGCTTGCTTCAAGCCATTAGCATTGAAACCTTTAACGATACATTCAAGCATCAAAACACGCCTGAAAATATGACCGCCTACATGAATCGAGCATTCAACCGCGATCAGCTTGCTCGTGAATTGGCCCAGGCCCATTCCACATTCTATTTTGTCTATGCAGGAGAAGAGGCGGCAGGGTATTTAAAGGTGAATAGAGAGGAAGCCCAATCTGAAAATACGGGTCCTGCATCGCTGGAGATTGAACGAATTTACGTCCGTACGGGTTTTCAGGGACTAGGCTTCGGCAAAACGCTGATCCAGCTGGCCATAGACATTGCCAAAGAAGAGAAGAAGGAAAAGCTCTGGCTGGGCGTGTGGGAGAAGAATAAGCGGGCCATTGCGTTCTATCAAAAATGGGGATTCGCACAAACCGGAGCTCATTCCTTCTATATGGGTGAAGAGGAGCAAAGAGATTATATATTGGAGAAACCCGTGGAAGGTTAGTCCCATAACGCGAAGTCATCATGCAGTCTCCGAATCCGATAAGCGTTCATGGCGAATTCGCGCAGCTCCTCCAGGATGGTATAATTCGCCCATGCACCGGCAACCGCACCGATTCCCGGCACCATTTGCAGTATCTTCTTAAAGTCGATGGCATCGCGGTATTCGAGCTGGAAGGTCTCCCAGTCCATTTGATGAGCATATTCGGCGTCGGAGAGCCATTGCTCCTTTTCAATATGCCAGTGCTTGATGGAATCCAGCAGCCTTGCGCGGTTTTCCGTCCCTGAGAAGGTCATTTGAAACACCTTGAGAATAAATACCCGCTCCGAGAAATGCTTCGTATCATAGCCATAGACATGAGCCAGCTCGAATAGATATTTCATCTTGATCGCAATTAGCGCCGGAAAGTCTACCATGCTTAGCATGATTCCGCCCGCTCCCGTGCCGGCACCTTCGGCTACTGCGATTTTCTGATACAGGGCGAACAGTTCTTTCGCCTCTTCGTCAGCCCCCTCCAGCTCAGGAGTGAACCGCACCGGACGCCCGGGCGTATATTCGGCCCCGAACAGGGCCGTACGCACAATCGTGCGAATGGTTGTCGTAATTACTTCATGCACCTTCGGAGGAAGCCATTGATTGATCTGGCTGCCGATCGTTTTCGACGTTTTTTCCAGCCATCCGGGCGGTTTAAACATCCTAAGCTCCCACTCGGTAATATCTCTCAGTACTTTTTGTTCGTAATTCATAAGCATCGCTCCTCCGAAAGACTTTGTCATATTGTAACAAATTGGTTCGGAATACAACACAGACCATGGGAGGTAATGGGTCTCGACTATGGTCCAGGATAGGCGCTACCATCAAATCCGTCCCGGGTATCAAGTGAGTTCATTCTTCAGGCGGGTGTGGGCGGCGGTTCAACGAGCTATTATATAATTAAGATGAATTTTACGACAGTTGTTCCACTTGAAGGAAGGGGGGGTGCCGTACATGAATCGAGTGAATCACTTTACGATCTCGAGTTTGGCCGAGCTTGATGGCCGTATGCTGAATCAGACTGTACAGTTGTTCGTTGAGGGCTTCTTTAAGCAGGCAGCTGATCTGATGAAGGTGGGCCTGCAGCCTTGTGCCGACGCTTTCAAGCATTCTTTTATAAAAGAGCATTATTATGTAGCCCTGCAGGACGGGAATGTGTTAGGATTGCTGGCTGTCTCGAGCAGAAAAGGACGTTCTCATGCCTTTAATAAAAGTATATTTCAGCAGGAATTCGGTTTTTGGAAAGGAAGTTTGGTTCATTATTTTTTGAAAAAGGAACTGGAAAAACCCATTAATCTGAATCCCGAACAATGCTACATTGAGTCTGTCACAACTTCGGAGAAAGCAAGAGGGCAGGGTGTAGCCACCGCGCTGATACAATATTTGTTCGAGCACTTAGAGTATAAAGAGTTCCTGTTGGAGGTCGTGGATACAAACGTGAGCGCATTCCGGCTGTATGAACGGCTTGGATTCACCGTATTCAAGCGCAAAAAGGCGGGATTCTTCGATAAGAAGAGCGGCTTTAACGAAAGATGGTATATGAGACGGGTAAGGAAACCTTGAAGGTTCAAAAGCGAATTTTTCTATTCCTGAACCGTCTTGTGCTATACTAAACAAAGCGGCAGCCCATTAAAATAGGTCGTACAAAATCCTTTAGAGAGAGAGAGGGATAACATGACGAATAACGAGAGTGAAAAGAAAAACGAGCTCGGGCAGGAGAGTCAGCTCTATGACCTGAGAAAAAAGCAGCTTGAATGTACGATTATTACAACGAATGGTGTTCCTGTGAAAGGAGTCATCGAAGCGTACGATAGGTTTGTCGTATTGGTTCGTACTTCTGCCGGGAAGCAGAGCTTGATTTATAAGCATGCCATCTCCACCATTTTGGCCAACAAGTAAAAGGAAACAGCAGGAGATCTTCATGATCCCTGCTGTTTTGTCATATCTGCTCATTTCTCTGCCTGCGAAATTCCTTGGGCGTTATATGACGGTATCTCTTAAACGACTGGATAAAATGATTTACATGGTTAAATCCAACGCTCCCCGCGATTTCAGTATCGGATATTCTGTCTCTTTCAGCAGTTTACAGCTTCGTTGTATCCGATATTCTGCCAAGTAATCATTCCGACGATTTTCGGACAGTATATTTCCAATATTTTGCTGGAATTGCTTGGAGCTACTACCGTTTCCGTTGGCATCATTGGCGAGCCAGTACTTGCCATCCTGCTTGCCTATTTGTTTATAGGAGAAGGCATTTTAGTCACACAGTTCATAGTCGGGATGATGACGCTGATCGGCGTAGGAATTTATTTTTGGTCCAATAACAAATCAGAGAAAAAGGAGAACGAGAGATGGCAACCATTGAGGATTTCTTGAAGCTTGATATACGTGTGGGAACGATTAGAAAAGCGGAGTTTTTTGCAGAGGCTAGGGTACCGGCGATCAAGCTTGAGATTGATCTGGGTCCCGACATCGGATTGAAAGCTTCCAGTGCGCAAATTACGAGACGCTACCAAGCAGAGGAGATCATCGGCAAGCAAGTAGTTTGCGTTGTTAATTTTCCTCCAAGACGGATCGCAGGGTTCAAGTCGGAGGTATTAGTGCTTGGGGGAGTACCGGAACAGGGCGACGTGATTCTATTGAAGCCGGATATGGCATTGCCGGACGGAACGCCGATTGCTTAACAACAAGGCCAGCCAAACAGTTCTATTATTTTGACCTAATGCAACCTTCTTTGACCAGTGACATATTTCGTCCCTAGTAAAAAAACGTTTCTCTAGACCCACTCAAATTGTGTCTGATAGTATGGAACATGCAATGTCGAGCGGAGGGAGAAGCGAGAATGGAACAGCAGCAGCGGTATGAAAAGTTGAAGATGGGGGAGCGGGGAGCTATTGTAAGCATTGTTGCTTATATTTGTCTTTCGGCTCTGAAATTATTTATCGGAAACCTGTCCGGCTCAGAAGCGCTTCGGGCGGATGGTTTGAATAATGCGACAGATATTATAGCCTCTATCGCTGTTCTGATTGGCCTGAAGTTTGCCCAGCGTCCCGCGGATCAAGATCATCCGTATGGCCACTGGAAGTCCGAGACGATCGCTTCATTAATCGCTTCCTTCATTATGATGGCCGTCGGCCTGCAGGTTCTGTTCAATGCGATATTCTCTGTCTTCGAAGGCAAACATGAATCTCCAGACCTGATCTCTGTATGGACAGGGCTGTTCTGTGCGGTGGTGATGTACTTCGTCTATCGTTACAATAAGAAGCTGGCCGATACGATCAAAAGTCAAGCCGTCATGGCTGCTGCTAAGGATAATTTCTCGGACGCCCTGGTTAGTGTCGGTGCCGTGATCGGAATTGTCGGATCCCAATTTGGTATTCCATGGCTCGATCCGGTTACGGCGATCATCGTAGGGATAATCATTTGCAAAACGGCGTGGGATATTTTCCGGGATGCCTCGCATCATTTATCTGACGGGTTCGATGAAGGTGCGATCGAAGCCTTCAAGGAGACGGTGAGCCAGGTTCAGGGCGTGGAGGAGGTCAAGGAGATCAGAGCACGGAATTACGGCAGTAATGCGGTAGTGGATGTCGTGCTTTCGGTCAAGGGAGATCTGGAATTCCATGAGGCTCATAATGTAGCCACCAACGTGGAGAATGAGCTGAAAAAATCCTCCGAGGTGCTGGAGGTGCATGTTCACTATGAGCCTGCCAAATCTTAAATATAGTTCAACAACTTTCATCATCATAGCCGCCCGTGCGAAACGGGCCTTTTTCGTATTCCGCCATTGAACATAAGCGCAACTTGACCCGCTTCGTTCATGTCAGGACACGTGTACTGAGATAGCAAATGAGCCAGCTTTAATTATGTAACTTCTGCGCTTTCCGTTGATAGAAATTATTCTGGATCAATGCAAATACAACGAGCAGCGTACCATAGAACTCATTCAAGCTAATCTCATACCCCTGAACAGCCATGAGCACGAAAGTAGTAACCGGGACCAGGCAGATGAATAAAATCCCGTTGGCCGGTGACAGCCATTTCATGCCGGCATTCCAGCTGAGCAAGGCAGTTAAGCCGGGGAATAGAACCATAAACAATAGATGATATTTAATCGAGACGACATCCTCCCATTGCGGGACGGGGAGCCATTGAAACAGAGAGGCCGCGGCAACCACCACAAAGGAGACGACCGTTCCCAGTAAACAGGTTATTGTGGAATACCTCAAGACCGACCAGCGCGGAAAGCTGCTTCCTCCCATTGAATACAGTACCCATCCCACCGCACCGAGGAAAATCAGCATTACTGGAAAGAAGTGATCCTGGATCATGGAAAAGAAGGATAGACTCCCATTTGTAATGACGAGCATCGCACCGGCAAAGGCGGTAAGAATGCTGATCCAGATTGCGGCCGAAGGTGATTTTCTCGTACTCACCCAGATTAGGACGATAGAGATCATCGGCATTAAGGCTTCCATAATTGAAGCAATAATCGTACCTGCTTCACCCATCAACTGCTGACCGGAGAAGATCATAAAGTTATACAAGGTAAAGCCCATCGTTCCATAGAAGAGAAGCTGCTTCCCCTTACCCTCCATACGAAAAGCCGACTTCCCTTCTTTGATGAAAAGAAGGGGGACAAGCAGCAGGGTGACGAAGAAGTAACGTAAAAACGAAAAATAGAGCGGATCAATGGACTGCAAGGCCAGGTGCGCCACCGGGAACATCGCTCCCCATGACATACTGGCAATCAGACAAAGCAGTGTTCCCAATCCTATCCTTCTGCTATTCATGGCTGTATCTCCAATCAAATGAATTAACTGGCCTTATCATAAGGGATAAGAAGGATGGCAGTAAAATGATTGGAAATGAACTTATGTATCATTTAAAATGATAGATAATTTACTAAGGATATGGGGATAGAGCCATGGATATCAAAGATCTGCGAATTTTCAAAACGGTTGCTGAGCTAGGCAGCGTAAGCCAAGCAGCAGTTCAGTTAAACTATGTGCAGTCCAATGTAACCGCAAGAATTAAACAGCTGGAGGCTGAACTCCATACAGAGTTATTCTTTAGGCACAAGCGGGGAATGATTCTGAACTCCGAAGGGAAGCGGCTGCTCGAATATGCAGAAGAGATTCTGAAGCGTTGCGATGAGATCAAGCGGGAATTTCTGAATCAGCATGCTCCATTGGGAATCCTGCATTTAGGAATTGTTGAGACGATGATTAGCCTGCCAGGAATATTATCCTCGTTTATTGACAAGCATCCTAATGTAAACATGGATCTCCAAGTCGGAGTCAGTGAAAATCTGTGCCAGGAAGTAGTGGACTTTAAGCTGGATGGCGCCTTTGTTACAGGGCCGGTCAAACATCCTTTGATCGATTCCTGTGAGGTCTTCCGCGAGGAATTAATCATTGCCACGAAAAACCCATCATTTGCGATTGAGGATGCGGCGAAGATCCCGCTTTTGCTGTTCAACAAGGGCTGCAGGTATCGGGAAAGGCTGGAAGGCTGGCTGAAGGAGGAGGGCGTCGTGCCGCAAAAGATCATGCAATTCGGCACCTTTGACACGATTATCGGAAGTGTGGCAGCGGGAATCGGGATGACGATTGTTCCGAAATCATCAGTCAGCTCGTTACTTCGGGAGGGCAAGCTCAAGGGTTATCCTGTTCCTGAGCCGTTTAATGAAGTAACAACTGTCTTCATCCATCGGAAGGATACATATATCACCAATACCCTTCAATTATTTATCCGTGAGCTTCACGCGTGGAATAGAAGCTGATAGATATTCTATTCGAACTCCCATTCGCTGGAATCAAGAGAAATGACTAACGTACTTTGTTGACATCAGAACCAGGAAGGAATATATTATATATGAACAAGTGATCATATATAATCTTCTTTTGCGAAGAGAGGGATAAACATGGAACAAAGCAATTCAGCATCGAAGCAGAAATTAATCCTGGAAGGACTGGACTGTGCAAACTGTGCCCTGAAAATTGAGCAGGGAGTTCAGAAGATTGACGGGGTTGCAGCTTGCTCGGTTAATTTTGCGAACAAAACGTTAACGATAGAAATTTCAGGGGATCGTTCTGAAGAGATTCTTGAGCAGACCAAGCAGAAGATTCGCAAGCTTGAGCCGGATATTAGAGTCGTAGAGCCCCATTCACAATTGAGACATAAGCAAGGCCAACGTCAAGAACATAATCATCCCCACCCGCATGATCATCATGATCATGGTGCCCAAGAAGCTGCGGATGTTCACGGCCACTCCCATGACCATGGGGCGAAGAACACCAGAGTCATGATCATCCGGCTGATCGCCGGCTTGGCTATCGGTGCGGCAGCCTTTGCGTTTGCCTTAAGCCGAGAACTGGAACTGATTCTGTTTATAATTTCCTACCTGATCGTAGGCGGGGATATTGTTTTAAAAGCGCTGAAAAATATAATCAGAGGACAGGTATTCGATGAATACTTCCTCATGTCCATCGCGACCGTAGGCGCTTTTGTAATCGGGGAGTATCCCGAAGGTGTGGCCGTCATGCTCTTCTATCAGATCGGCGAGCTGTTCCAGAGCATTGCCGTCAACCGTTCGCGGAAATCGATCAGTGCATTGATGGATATCCGGCCCGACTTCGCAAATTTAAAATTCAATGATGAGATTAAAAGAGTTAATCCGGATGAAGTACAGATCGGTGATTTAATCGTCGTTCGTCCCGGAGAGAAGGTACCGTTAGATGGAAAAGTGATCGAAGGAAATTCAGCTATGGACACCTCGGCACTGACCGGGGAGTCCGTACCTCGCGAGGTGACCGCGGGGGAAGAGGTCTTGAGTGGATTTATCAATAAAAATGGCGTCCTGACCATCGAGGTGACCAAGGTATTCGGAGAATCTACCGTTGCGAAAATTCTGGACCTGGTCGAGAACGCCAGCAGTAAGAAGGCGCCGACGGAAAACTTCATTACGAAGTTTGCCCGCTATTACACGCCGGTGGTTGTCATTGTCGCCGCTTTGTTGGCGGTGGTCCCGCCGCTTCTCTTCAGCGGTGAAGCCTTCTCGGAATGGGTATATCGGGCATTGGTATTCCTGGTCATTTCTTGTCCGTGTGCCCTGGTCGTATCGATCCCGTTAGGCTTCTTCGGCGGTATTGGCGCTTCATCCAAGAATGGAATTCTGGTGAAGGGCAGCAACTATCTGGAGGCATTGAATGATGTTAAATATGTTGTCTTTGACAAGACAGGCACGTTAACCAAGGGTGCATTCAAAGTGAATGGCATTCATCCTCAAAACGGCTGGACTGAGCAACAACTCCTGCGTTATGCAGCGTTTGCTGAAATGCATTCCACTCATCCGATTGCAGAGTCTATTCGGGAAGCCTTTGGCGAGGAACTGAATGAAGCCTTGCTTTCTAACTACAATGAGATATCGGGCCACGGTATTCAGGTTGTGTTCGAAGGCAAGGAGGTGCTGGCAGGCAATGCGAAACTCATGCAGAGAGATAACATTCATTTCTCGGCACCTTCTGGATTGGGAACGATCGTCCATATTGCAGTGAATAAGCAATACGCTGGTTATCTAGTCATTGCGGATGAAGTCAAGGAGGATTCGGCGCAGGCGATCTCCTCGCTGAAACAGTTGGGCGTGAAGAAGATCGTTATGCTGACCGGGGATATCAAAGCAGTAGGGGAAGCGGTTGGTAAACAGCTCGGCGTGGATGAGGTGCGATCTGAACTTCTGCCGCAGCATAAGGTCGAGGAGCTGGAGATGCTTGACCAGCAAAAGGGAAGCAAGGAGAAGATCGTGTTCGTCGGCGACGGCATCAATGATACGCCTGTGCTGGCCCGGGCAGATATTGGCGTGGCGATGGGCGGCCTCGGATCGGATGCGGCGATTGAAGCAGCGGATATCGTCATTATGACCGATGAGCCCTCGAAACTGTCCTCCGCGATTTATATCGCAAAGAGAACCCGGAGAATCGTATGGCAGAACATCGTGTTCGCCCTGTTGGTAAAAGCGGTCTTCCTGCTTCTGGGGGCCTTCGGAATCGCAACGATGTGGGAGGCTGTATTCTCGGACGTAGGTGTTACACTGCTGGCCGTCTTAAATGCCATGCGCGTATTGAAGATTAAACCTAACTTGAATTAAGAGACAACTGAATAGAGCTGCTACGAATCGGTTGGATGAAATAAGGACTGTCCCGCAAGCCACTTTGATGGCGAACGGGGCAGTCCTTGTATTTTGCGCATATTAATTTGTTCACCCGTGGTTCGTGTGCTGAAGCGTCTGCAGGAATATTTGCTCGATATGCGTATCATCCAGCGAGTAGTAGACAGTCTTTCCAACCTTGCGCCGCTTTACGATTCTAAGATTGCGCAAATAGCGGAGCTGGTGAGAGACGGCAGATTGTCCCATTTCAAGGAGCACGGTTAAATCGTGCACGCACAGTTCTCTCTTTAGCAGAGCGCTAATGATTTTTACCCGTGTCGGATCACTGAAGGCCTTGAACCAGTCGGCTACCTGAACCGCAGCCTGGTCATTGATCAGCTCCGTCTTTACCGCATTCAGGTCCACGGCCGTTCCTGAACAGGTCGTATCGCAATCATCAACGGTTTTTATGGGCTGTACCATGGGCAATCACCTTTCTGTTAGGCCTATTAAAATGCGAGTTCAAAACGTGATCAAAAGATGACTTTTTGAACAACCTCTTTAAACGAAAACATTACAATTAAGCCGCTATTGTCCTCACAATAACATATTAGGTTGCAAGGAGCAAGATTTTCACCTGTGCAGGAAGGGGGCGGGTGAAATTCATGACGAGTTGTCTGTGATATAATTCGAGTAAAAATAAGGAGTGAGATCATGTTATCCAGAGAAGGATTAGAGAAGAACCAAATTCCTGTATACATAATTGCAATTATCCTTGGCGGTATTGCCGGGCTGATCCACACAAAGATAGGAGGTCTGTTGGAGCCGGTTGTTTCCATTGCGATTGCAGTGCTGTTATTCAGCATGTTCTGCCAGATCCCGTTTCTCGAACTGAGAGAGGCGCTTCATAATGGCCGTTTCATAGGGGCGTTATTGCTTGTGAACTTTGTTCTCATTCCTATACTTGTATTCCTGTTGATCAAAGTATTCCCGCAGCCCGGTCCCGTTCTGATGGGGGTATGTCTGGTGCTCCTGACTCCGTGCATAGACTATGTCATTGTTTTTACACAGTTGGGAAAAGGAAATGAAAAGCTCATCCTAGCGTCTACGCCGGTGCTGTTTGTTGTTCAAATGTTGCTGCTGCCTCTTTACCTATGGCTGTTCATAGGCACTGAAGCATCCCAAGTCGTAAGAATCGGCCCCTTCGTTGAGGCCTTTGTATATATGATTCTCTTTCCATTGGGGCTGGCTCTGGCTTTACAATTTTCAGCAAAGAAAAGCGGGCCTGGAAGCAAGGTGCTTGACTTTACAGCTTGGCTCCCTGTTCCATTTATGGCCCTAGTGCTCTTTCTGGTGATAGGGTCTCAGATTGACCGGGTGATCAATGACTTTGCCATGATCATTTCCGTGATTCCTATTTATGTCCTGTTTCACTTCTTTGCGCCGCTGATTGCGCGCTTTGCCGCATTAGTATTTCAGATTGAACCATCTGATGGAAGAGCCTTGCTATTTAGTGCCGGGACGCGCAATTCTTTAGTCGTGCTTCCGCTTGCTCTAATCTTGCCGGGTGAGATGGCAACCATAGCGGCCGCAGTTATTGTTACTCAAACGATTGTAGAACTCATTGCAGAACTCATATATATCAAAGTCGTGCCTAAATTTTTATACAAATAGAGTAGAACAATTAAGAATTATTAAGATTCAACGTGGCCCATTCTTAAGATTAATTCGGTAGACTAAACGGACCGAAGAGGAAATTAAGTTGAAAGGACCGCTAACGTTGGGAGCCATAACAAAACAGAACCTTTACAGAATCCTTCTCATATTGCTTGCAGCCGCCGTACTTATACCTGTGCTGATCTATTTACCTGAAATTCTTAAATTGACCGTCTCCATCGATGACTTTAGGGACTATATCTTATCCACGGGGAAATCCGGCCCTATCATCTTTATATTCTTTCAAATTCTTCAAACTGTCATCGCCCCGATCCCTGGTGAGGTTATCCAGATTGCAGGCGGGTATATATATGGGACAACCTTAGGAACGACGTACTCCACATTAGGTTTGTTGATCGGTGCGATCACTGCCTTTTACTTTACTCGACTCTTAGGAAGAGCTTATGTTGAGAAGCTGTTGAACAAGAACAAGTTAAAGTGGATGGCAAACCTGCTTGGCAATAAGAAGTTTGCTATCTTTTTGTTTCTCATTTTTATCATTCCAGGGATGCCCAAGGATATGTTCATTTATGCAGCTGGGCTAACGCCAATAAAACCCTTGAAATTTTTCACCATTCTGTTAGTCGCTCGTTTTCCGTGGCTGCTGGCCTCGGTATGCATCGGTTCGAATATTTATCATAAAAACTACGTTGCCACGGTAGTCATAGTCATTGTAGCGGTGACGGCATTTTTATTGGGTATTATCTATAAGGACAAACTGATAAACTCCACGGATAGCAGGTGAAGATTATGTTTATAAAAAGTGTGCCTAATCTACTAACGTTCGCCAATCTGTCCTTGGGTGTGCTTTCGATCCTTGAAGTTTCTAAGGGTCACTACATGTTAAGTGCTGTATTTATACTTGTTGCAGCGTTTATCGATCGATATGACGGGAGAATTGCACGACATTTTAATGTATGCAGTGAATTTGGAGGAGAGTTGGATTCATTAGCCGACTTGGTTTCATTCGGCGTTGCACCAGCCATTTTGCTGCATCACAAGTTTAATTCGCCTGACTATGGATATTATGAGGTTCTTGGAATTGTTCTAATGCTGCTGTTCGTGATTGCGGGGTCCTACAGATTAGGCCGATATAACGTGCAAAAATTTGATGGAGACTTTCGGGGGCTGCCCATTACTGTAGCTGGTTTCGTGCTCTCGATTTATTCATTAGCCGTACCAAGCACGCGAGGCTCCTTCATTGCTGCGATGGTTCTATTATTGATCCTGTCCCTATGCATGGTCTCGAATTTTAAACTCAGAAAAATATAAGCATGACTAGAAAGGTTGAACCGGCTTCTTAGTTCAACCTTTCTTGGATAGTAAAGCTGATGTGTACAGTGAAGACTTCTTTGGTCCGTGAAATTGAAAAATGCCCGTGATGTTTCTCAATGATCCTCGCGCAGGTTTTGATTCCAATTCCAGTGCCAATTTCCTTTTTTATATCGGTATTAATATGATTCTCTATGGTTAAGCTTAAGAGCCGCTCGGATATATCGCTTCTAATATTGACGGGGATGGATTTGTTGCCGTACTTAATAATGTTGGAGAAAATATTATCGAAGACCCTGCGAATGGAAACAAGATGGACATGGATCGTAAAGGGCTGTTCGAAGGTGTCAAGATGAAATTGAAATCCGTTATTCTGCAGGATCAACAGCTGCTCGTCTATAAGCTGGTCGATTAATTCGTTACCATTGAAGGCGTCAAGCTCGAGATCATCCTCATCGGTTTTAAAGACCGTGAAATATTCAAACAACTTGTCCGAGAGCTGTTTAATTTGATAGGCTTTATCTCTGCTGTTATGAATATACTTGATCAAGTCTTCGCGAGTCTTGTATTTTTCATATTTTATAATATCCAGGTAGCCGAGAAGGGCAGTAAGAGGGGTCCGTAAATCATGAGACATGGCAGTGACCAGCTCGCGATTCGCGACTTTAGCGTTATTCTCACTGTTCAGCCGCTCGATAAAGGATCTTCTCATTTCATTGATGCTTGCAGCCAGAGAAGAGAGCTCATCATTTCCTCTAATAGAAATGGGATAATCTAAGTTGCCGCCTTCCAGTATTTTGATCTCTTGCTCAAGCCTGCTGATATATGATGTTTTCTGATTGATAAAGATCAGGATTAGCACTATAAATGCCAGCACACTGACTGCGACGTTAAGAATCGTAACGATGTAGTAGTATTTGTATTCAAAAAAGAATTCCATATAGACTCTTGCATTGGTATCTGAAAACTCAAGATTATAGATCAACTGATCGTTTATCGTCGCATTAAAAAGGTATTCTCTGCTTTGGGTGGCTGCCTTATACCCGTCTGTGGCAAAGAGCAGCAGGTTATCCTTGAAAAGATATACGTTGACGTATTTTTCATTCCGGACCCAGGCGGCCATTTTCTCATGATCCGTAGTTGCTATGCGATTCTCAGCTACAAAATCCTGAAATGCAGAGAGTGCATCGCTTTGCTGATTTTTAATGAACGAAGTTTTAATGAGATAGTTTTCCAATAGTCCTTCGCTTGCTGTTTGGAGCAATAGAAAAAGTCCTGCTGCCAGCGCAAGAGAGAGGAGAAGAGCCCAAATCAGCTTTGCCTTTAACCTTCCGATAAAAAAGTTCTTATTCAATTCGGTAACCCTTTCCCCATACGGTTTTAATGTATTCAGGGCTCTGAGGATTCTTCTCCAATTTACTGCGAAGATTACGGATATGAACCATTACCGTATTATTGCAGTTGTAAAAGTAAGGCTCTTCCCAGACGCTTTCGTATATATTCTGAGCGGAAAAGATCTTCTTCCTGTTCTCAGCCAGCAGCATCAGGATTTTGTACTCTATTTCCGTTAACGTGATCTCCTCGCCAGAAATGGATACCTCATTTGAAGCTGTGCTGATGCTTAATTCACCAATTGAAATCGTATTGGCAGAGAGTGGCTTATCTTTCCCTTTATATACATAATATCTTCTCAGTAAGGCCTTCACTCGGGTTACCAATTCTGTATATGAAAATGGCTTCGACATATAGTCATCACTGCCTGAGGAGAACGCCAGATACTTATCAGAATCATTGGTTTTGGCAGTCAAAAACAAAATAGGGGCGCTTGATTTTTCTCTAATCTCCATGCACGCTTTGAAACCGGACTTTCCTGGCATCATAATATCAAGTATGATTAGATCCACACTCTCATCCACTTTTGCTACCGCAACATCGCCGTCTTCGGCTTCAATGACATCGTAATTTTCACTCTCTAACAGTACGCGGACGATTTCCCTGATTTCGTCGTTATCATCGGCTATAAGTATCTTCTGTGAAAGACTCATCAATTCTACCCCCGGCACTTCAATATGCCTCAAGTATAGTACGGAATATTCGATTAAGCTATGCTCCTTAAGAGACTTAAGAATTCTTAAGAATGAATTGCGTTCATGCATCATAAAAGCAGCACTCCCCCCGGCTACGGTGTCTGGGAGAGTGCTGCTTTTGGGTAGAGAAATGGACTAACTTTAAAGCGGGTAGAAAGCTCAGGAGGGAATGCGATCCTCTTCGGGGGACAATTGAATCCAACAAGTTGCCCAATGCTGGATTTGATCTAGTATAGGGGCAAGCTCGGCTCCTTTGTCGGTGAGAGAATACTCAATCCGAACCGGCTTCTCGGGATAAACAGTACGTGTAACAATGCCTTCCTCTTCAAGCTCCTTCAGACGGTCCGAAAGGACTTTCCCGCTCAGGTTGCGCAGTGAGCCCTCAATGGCCGCAAACCGCTGAGGTCCCGGGAGCAGCTGATGCAGAATTAGGGTCGTCCAGCGCTTGCTAAGGATATCTACAGCTTTTTCAAATCTTGGACAAACTTCAGGTACTTGCATGAGTATCACCTCTGTGATCAACATTATACAGCAACTATCATAAAACAACAACCTAAATAAAATACAATTAATTACTTGACTTAACATAGTAATGATTATAAACTAACTTACATAAAGTAACTCAATTACTCTGAATTCTGATTGTGATTTGTCTAGGAGGAAGTTCTATGAATTTAAAGACGGAAGTATGTATTGTGGGTGCCGGACCAGCGGGAATGCTGTTAGCCTGTCTGCTGCTTCGTCAAGGTATGCGAGTCACGCTTGTGGAGAAGCTGAATGAGCTTGGACCCCGGTTTCGCGGAGAAATATTGAATGATGTCGGCGTAGCTGTATTGGAGCGCCGCGATCTCTTGGAACGGATTGCTGAAGAGGCGGTATTGCCGCTGAAAAGGATAGAGTATTGGGAGCAGGGCCTATTGACCAGAACGCTATTTCCTGAAGAGACGGAAGGGAATGTCGGCGTTCACGTTCCGCAGAAGGATTTGCTTCAGCCCATGCTCGAAGAGGCATTGAACCATGAATCCTTTACGTATCTGCTTGGACACACGGTTAAGGAGCTCGTGACGGACGAAAGCGGACGAACGATCGGAATTGTAGCTGCCTGTCAAAAAACAGGGCAAAGTAAAACGATATTCAGCTCGCTTATTGTAGGGGCAGATGGAAGATATTCTACTGTGCGCAAGCTTGCTGGGGTTGAGACCGTTACAACAGACCATGGATACGATCTGCTGTGGGCGCGAATTCCGGCTCCGGAGAGCTGGGAGCCAATCATCCGTTCATCTGTAGAAGAAGGACAGCAGCTGCATTTGTTTACGCAAGCCAGAGGCTTCATCCAAATCGGATGGAATATTGCCAAGGGCAGCTATGGAAAGCTGAGAAAAGAAAGCTTCGAACCCTTTATCGGACGTTTAATTGCGGCTTTTCCAGACTTGGAGAATCATGTCCGCGAGCATATTCGATCCTGGCATGACTTTGTTCTGTTAGACATTTTCAGCAGACAGAGCGAAACTTGGATAAAGGATGGATTAGTACTCATTGGAGATGCGGCTCATACGATGACACCGACAGGGGCCTTCGGTTTGAATGAAGCGCTGCGGGATGCGGAGCAGCTGGCTGAGGAACTAGGCTCCTCATTCATCAACGGAGGTTTATCGCTTCTGCATCTGAACGTATTTGTACAGGAGCGGCGAGCGGTTGCGGAAGAGCTGCAGCGCCGGCAATTGGACATGGAAGCAGAGTATGCCTATCAATTTTCCGCAGTTTAAAATGCAAGTTCAAAAAGTCAGCTTTTCAGCACCGAGAAGGTTGCGAGAACCCGAAGAAGGAGGAACGGAGTGTAGGCAGCCCCTACATGAGTACTGGACTTCGAGGGTGAACGCAAGATTCGATGTCGAATCAACTTCTCGAAATACTTCGTGATCAAAAGATGACTTTTTGAACAACCTTTAAAAGAGAAGGGACAGTATATCATGATAAACGAACAAGCTTTGGCGGTCTTGAAGGATAAGATTCAGCCTGTATATACGAAGGATCAAGTTCAATTTCTGGTAGGTCCGGTCAAGCTTCCGGTAAATCTGGATGGTCAGACAGTAACATTTCAATGGTACAACTGGCTTACCTTGGGCAAGCATGAAATAGAGGGGATTCGAGAAGACGAAATGGCTGCGCATATCATCGCCAAGCTCCCTACGATGAGTTTGGCCGAGGGGCAACAGTCCAGTGTACTGGTCTATGGCGACTTCGAACATGCCGAGGATGCCCTGATTCGGATGCATAGTATCTGCCATACCGGAGATATTTTTGGAAGCAAGCGCTGTGATTGCGGTTATCAACTGCATCAATCGATGAGAATGATTGTAGAACGCGGAGCGGGAGCCGTTTTTTATTTAGCGAACCATGAAGGAAGAGGCATCGGGCTATTCAGCAAATCGATGGCCTATCTGCTTCAGGAGGAAGGTATGGATACGGTAGAAGCCAATCTGGCTTTGGGCTTTGCGGATGACTCCCGCAATTATGATGCCGCCATAGGAGTACTGGCTCATTTGAGACAAAGACCGGTAACCCTGATCACCAACAATCCAAAGAAGCTTGCTGCGATGAAGGAATCCGGTATGAATCTGTCCGGACGAGTGCCTTTATGGGGAGATGTATCGGAGTTCAATCTTAAATATTTGCAGACAAAGGTTCAGCGCTCAGGCCATCTTGCCTCGCAAGAGGGAGAAGGGCGGCAGTTGAGCGTGGCGGAACTGATCCTGGAGGATCATGTATCATGATTGAGCATGAGAAGTATATGCGGCTTGCCCTCGAAAATGCGCGAGCAACTGAAGGGCAGACGTCGCCAAATCCCCAAGTGGGAGCCGTCCTTGTTAAGGATGGCCGCCTTGTCGGTATAGGAGCCCATTTAAAGCCGGGAGAACCACACGCTGAGGTTCACGCATTGAAAATGGCAGGGGAGAAGGCCAGGGGAGCGACAGCTTATGTCACCTTGGAGCCTTGCTCTCATCATGGACGGACCGGCCCATGCGCCGAAGCGCTTATCCATGCCGGGGTAAAGCGTGTCGTTATTGCTGCCCTGGATCCTAATCCGTTAGTGTCCGGCCGCGGTATTGCCCTGCTGGAAAACGCCGGGATCGAGGTAATTAAAGGAATCTGTGAGCAAGAATCCATTCGGATGAATGAGGTATTCAACAAATACATTGTCACCAGACGTCCCTTCGTTACTCTCAAGGCTGCTTCAACGCTGGACGGAAAAATTGCAACCCGCACAGGCAGCAGCAAGTGGATTACGTCGGAGTCGGCACGGGAGGATGTACATCAGCTGCGGCATATTAACCAGGCGATTCTGGTAGGTGTTCAAACGGTGATTGCAGATGATCCGCAGTTGAATACTCGGCTTCCGGGCGGACGGAGTCCGATTCGTATTGTGCTCGACAGCACGCTGCGCATTCCGGAGCATGCCCGTATGCTTGGCGATAGAGGGGCGCCCGTGTATATCTTTGCTGGCGCTCAAGCGGCTCTCTCAAAGAAGCGGGCGCTTGAGGATCGGGGAGCAAAGGTGTTTATTACCCCGGGCGAACGGCCTGATCTGGCAGAGGTGCTGGATGTGCTGGGAAGTCAGGAGATATCGTCCTTGTTGGTAGAAGGGGGCGGCGAGGTGCATGCTTCCTTTATTAGCCAAGGATTGGCGGACAAATTAGTGCTCTATATAGCACCCAAGCTGGTGGGCGGAGCGTTGGCCCCGGGCTTTATCGGGGGACAGGGAGTCAGTATGATGGATCAGGCCATTCCTTTGCGGGAGATGCATGTTGAAATGCTAGGCCCGGATTTAAAGCTGGAGGGGTACTTTTCCAAGTAATAGGTTCTAGGTTGAAGGCTTTTATATCTGAAGCTATATGGTCAGCAACCCTTAATGGGTCGCTGGCTTTTTGTCTTAGTTGCACAAGTATGGAATGTGGTATAATTTATGGAAAAGTTTCAGATGAAGCGAGGAGATTCAAATGACCAAAAGGTCGATGGTTTATATGCTCGTTACCGTCGTCGTTATCTTAATGGTTACTTTTAGCCTGTGGAAAAGGATGGACGAGCCGTCTGATAATGTGCCGGTCACGACGACTTCTTCTCCAACGGACTCATCCCTCACTACTTCTGATACAACAGAGACGGACACGGAGAGCGATTCGACAGAGACGGAAGTGAAAAGTCTGTACGATCTGGTTACCGAGTACGGCGATTTGCAGCTTGTCGACGCGCATAATCATGATGCCAGCGGACTCGCCTATTATAAGATGCAGAGAAGCTGGGAGCACTCCAGTGTCGACCGAATTGTTCTTTTTGGAGATGTGTCCGAACCTTCAGCAATCAAGACGGACGAAATTGCCTGGGGTGCTTACGAGGAAGCTCCGGATCGGTTCATCCCATTTTTCTCCGGAATCAATCTTCTGGACGAGTCTGGACTTCAGACGGTTCGGGACAATTTGGAGAAAGGGTATTTCGGGATCGGGGAAATTGCCGCGGCCTCGACCTATTCTCCCGCTTTGGCCAATGTTGCTTGGAAAACCAAAGATCCAATGGATGGAATCTTACCGGACATTTACAAGCTCTGCGCAGAATATAAGGCCCCCGTGTTATTACATATCGACCCTCCGAACGGCGCACCCGTCTTCAAACTGGAGGAAGCGCTCGAGGCCTATCCCGATACGACCTTCATATTTGCTCATATCAATGCTCATAATTCACCGTACAATGTCGAGTCTTTATTAGAGAAGCATCCTAATCTGTATGCAGATTTTTTTGCCGGTTTTACAGCATTTAATCCGGAGAGCGCCTACGAGCTTGACGATTTCATTCCAGTCATTAAGAAGTTCCCGGATCGGTTTCTATTAAGCACGGATTCCGGGTACGGTTTGTCCGGTGGAGAAGAGAAGGCTATCGAAGGAATGTATCGCCTCATGGATGCTTTGGATGATCGCCAAATCGCTCAGCAAGTTGCTGGCGGTAACCTTGAAGAGTTAATTCGTATCCAGCCCGCAACAGACACGCAGCTTGAAGCGCTTCGCAATTTGCCTGACATGGAGCGGGATTTGGCCAACCTTACAAAAGAGGAAGCAGGGAAGCTGTTACTGGACTATAAGCAATGAGCGGGTAACGGATTGCCAAAAACCTATTGAAATTCTATATCCGAATTGCTGAGAAAGCGCTGAATTGATTTTAAGAGATAATAAAGCCCACCAAAGGCTGGAGGCCGAAGGTGGGCTTCTCTATTATCAGCGTATTTCAAAATCTGTATCCATTATAGCGGTTATTCGCTTCGCAGCGCCGTTACCGGATTTTTGCGCGCGGCGAGCTTGGCAGGTATAAATCCGCCGAGAATCGTCAGCAGAACGTTCAGAAGGATCAACAATATCGCATGCAGCGGGTTCAGCAATGAGACATTAGAGAGGTCCGTGAGCGATTTGATAATCATATTCGTTGGAATCGTCAGCAAATAGGTAATACCTATGGCAAGCAGACCCGAGAAGGAGCCGATGATGAAGGTTTCGGCATTGAAGACGCGGGTGATGTCTTTTTTACGGGCCCCGAGTGCACGCAGCACGCCAATTTCCTTCGTTCGTTCCAACACAGAGATGTAGGTGATAATCCCGATCATAATCATGGAGACGACCAGGGAGATGGAAGCGAACGCGATAAGTACCAATGTAATAGCGTTCATAATTCCACCCGATAGACTGGTAACCAGCGCGGCCATGTCAGTATAGACAATCTTGTCCTCACTGGATAATCCTTCGTTCCACTTGTCCAAATAGGCGACGATCTCTTCCTTGGCATCGAAGTCTACCGGATAGATGGAGATGGACGACGGGATACTGCTTGCGCCCAGAAGGGTAAGAACGCCTTCCTTTGTTTCCATGATGCTGCTTCCGCCTGCACCTGGCATCATCGCAGATGGTCCTACACCAGCGGATTGTCCGGCGGTTTTGGAGAATACCTCCCCAGTTAACACATTAATATCATCCGAAGCTTCTTGAGCTTTGACAATTTCCGAATTTTGCGCGGTTTCGATGAAATTCTGGGCTAATCCGTCAGAGTAAGAAATGCCGGCTGACAGAGTAGACATGGGCGATTCTTCCTGCAGCCGAACGATGCCTGCTATTTTGACTGAGACGGCATCTGGACTGTTGTACATCTCCATCAGGTTAGAGGCGCTGCCGTTAACCGTGTAGAGGTCGCCGGACTTCACATAATACACGTCATTTGGAATCAAACGGAATTCCTTGCCGATGATCTCATCGAAGCTGATATGATCAGCCTCATAGTCCAAACCGAGCGTTTCTACAGTTGCGACATCAAGACGGTTATACTTGTCCAAAATCAGCACCAGATCAGTATCTTTAGAAGGAAAGGAGCCCGCAAGCAGATCATAGTATTTTTCCAGATAGCTGCCGGGATCACTTCCGTTCTTGCTAGGGAAAGAGGTAAAACCGGCTGCGTTAACGGCAGTGGCCGTATTGCCGTCAGATTTCAGAATATTCATATTCACTGATCGTACATACGAGGTGCCGTCGACAAGTTTCGGGTCGAGCCCTTCGAGATGAACAAGATAATCCTTGGTAATCACGTTATTGTGCACGATTGTATTTTCGCTTGGGTCATATGGATAGACATTTGTGCTGTCTGGAAATTCTGTCAGGGTATCCTCGGGATCCTCAGCCATGGCCTCAGTCAAGTCCATGCTGACGGCCGAATAATTGATCATGACGGGAAAATTGGACAAAGCGCCGGCTTCATAATTCGTAATTTGCTTGTTAAAGCCGTTAGATAATGACAGAATCAGCGCGATGCCGATGATCCCGATGCTCGAAGCAAAGGCGGTCAGTGTCGTGCGCCATTTCTTGGTCAGAATATTCTTGCCGGACAGCTTAAGTGCAGTCAGGAAGCTCATCGACGTTTTTTTCAACTGGTAGTCTGAGCTGACCTTCTGCTCGGGCAGTGGATTGCTGTCAGAGATGATTCGACCGTCGCGGAATTCCACCGTGCGGTCTGTGTACTTTGCAGCTAGCTCAGGATTATGCGTTACCATTACGACCAGCTTGTCCTTGGCGATTTCCTTGATCAGCTCCATGATTTGTTCGCTTGTGGCGGTATCCAGCGCACCGGTCGGCTCATCGGCAAGAATGATATCCGGATCATTGGCTAGCGCACGAGCAATGGCGACGCGCTGCATTTGGCCGCCGGAGAGCTGATTTGGCTTTTTATGCATATGATCCTTCAGGCCGACGCGCTCCAGCACGATCCGGGCTTTCTCCCGTTTCTCAGTTGCGGGGACACCGCTCAGCGTCATGCCCATTTCTACATTGTCCATGATGCTGAGATGGTTGATCAGATTGTAGCTTTGGAAGATGAAGCCCACGCTGTTATTACGGTAGGCGTCCCAATCGCTTTCCGAGAATTGCTGTGTCGATTTGCCGTTGATCACCAGATCACCGCTGTCATATTGATCCAGCCCGCCTATAATGTTGAGAGAGGTGGTCTTGCCGGAGCCGCTGGGACCCAGAATGGCTACAAATTCATTCGCTCGCAAATTCAAACTGACATTGTCGAGGGCAACTTGTGTGAAGTCGCCGGTGGTGTAGCTTTTACTGATATTTTTCAACTGAAGCATAATCCTTCTCCTGCCTTTCCTATCCGCTTTAATAATCTATGATCTGTGTAATGGAGGATAGCGTACCACATGAATATAAACTGAACATGAACCGGGCCCACCCTTTGTGATAATATTATGTAATATACTGCTTCACCTATGATCGTGAAAATTATTACTAAGATGGGTAACAGAATTATGATTAATTTAGGAAAATTAACCTAGACAAAGCAAGGGTGAGGGGTATGAAAAGGCTTGTAACGGAACGCTTGATACTGCGAGACTGGCAAGAAAGTGATGTCGCTGACTTGTATGAGTTTTCTAAAAGCCCAAATGTAATGATGGCGGGCGCGAAAGTGCATGAGAGTATTGACGAAAGCCTTCAATGTGTTATTTCTTTTATCCAAAGTCAAGATACTTGGGCAATTGCCTTAAAAGAGAACAACAAACCGATAGGTTGGATCGGTCTTTATGATACTAATAGACATAACAAGTATAAGGAAGTAGAGTTCGTTTTATCCGAATATTACCAAAACAAAGGGTATGTTACAGAAGCAGTTAAGCGAATTCTTCATTATGCTTTTGACGAGCTTGATTTAATGGTGGTTGCTGCCTGCCATTATCCTATTAATATTAAATCCAAGCGTGTGATTGAAAAATGCGGTTTTACATATGAAGGAACGTTACGCAAGTATAGCAAGAATTTATCCGACAGTCTAAGGTATTCCATGATTAAAGAAGAATGGGAAGACCTATACAATTAATATCTTTGCAAATATTCCCGCGGGTTTCACCGCTGTCGGGAATCCCTGCGCGAAATGTTGCACGAAAACAATGTACATGATATGATTGGTCATTTCAAAGATCGAAAGATTATGAACGATAATCGAACATTAACAGCAAGAAAGCAGAGGTCTTTTATAACGTGGAATCTTACCCTTTTACTTATGATCCTGGCATCCCATTCATGCAACAAGCAGCGGATTGGGTGGCGGATGTATTTTACGAGCTGCTGCCGGAAGCGGGCTTTGAAGTTCGGGATGAGCAAATCTATATGGCGTTTCAACTGGAAAAGGCATTTGCCGACAAACAAATCATTTTTGCCGAAGCGGGAGTAGGTACAGGGAAAACGCTGGCTTATCTTCTGTACGCGGTATGTTATGCCAGGTACATGCGCAAGCCTGCGGTCATTGCCTGCGCGGATGAGTCCTTGATTGAGCAGCTTGTCAAACCGGAGGGGGATATCGCGAAACTGGTCAAGCATTTGGAGCTGACCATCGATGCGCGGCTCGGCAAATCGCCGGATCAATATCTGTGCTTGAAGAAGCTGGATCAAGCGAGAATCCGAGGAACGGCAGATCTAAATGGGGAAGAAATTGCGGCAGGCTTGCCCAGCTTCGTTAATTCCTCTGCGCCAATGCAGGCCTTCCATGCCTACGGAGACCGGAGAGATTATCCGCAGCTTAACGACGAACAGTGGAATATCGTCAATTGGGATCCCTTTCAGGATTGCTTCACCTGCGACCGCCGCCACCGGTGCGGGCAGACGCTGTCCCGGGATTATTACCGGCGCGCTGCCGATATCATCATCTGCTCGCATGATTATTATCTGGAGCATGTGTGGACCTATGAAGGACGCAAACGGGAAGGGCAACTGCCGCTCCTGCCTGAGCATTCCTCCGTCGTATTCGATGAGGGGCATCTGCTGGAATCGGCGGCTATGAAGGCGTTCGGCTATAAAATGAAGCATTCGACCTTCGAGGAATTAATTACGCGCCTCCTGCAAAATGAGATTCGTGAAGCTCTGGCCGTATTGATCGATGAGGCAATCGAGCAGAGCGAGGTGATGTTTGAGGCGTTCGAGAGAAGCAATCTTTCCATAACGGGTTCGGACCGCAGAGAAATCGTCTTGAACGAGGCGCTACTTGGCGCAGTGCGCCGGTTCAGGGACATCATTTCGGCGATTGAAGAGGAGCTTGTCTTTGAAGGAGAGCTGTACACGCTGGATCACTACCAGCTTCGTATCGTTGAGGAGCATATGGAAATGATGCAAAAAGCGCTCCTCCTGTTCGAGCAGACGGAGTCGACAGTGATCAGTTGGGTAGAGGACAGTCCGGAAGGGCTTATGCTCTCTGTCATGCCGGGTACGGTTAAGGAAATGCTAAAAAACCAGGTGTTCCACCTTCGGATGCCGGTCGTATTTTCGTCAGCGACGATGGCCGTGGAGAGTTCTTTCCGTTATCTTGCAGACAGTCTTGGCATTGAAAGCTTCCTGTCCTTTTCCGTAGATTCCCCCTATGCGTATCAAGAACAGATGGAGGTACTAGCTCCACAATGGCCGCTTGCTGACGGATTCAACGGAAAAATGAAGGAAGCGGTGCGGCTCTTGCAGCAAACGGGCGGCAGAGCGCTAATTCTTTTCCCGACTCGTGAAGAGCTTCGTCAGTTCAAGGAAAGCGTGAAGTTCGAGCCGATGCTTCAGGGGATGTCCTTCTACTATGAAGGCGACAGTGAGATCAGTCATTTGATCTCCGCATTCCAGCAGGAGGAGGAGAGCGTTCTCTGTGCGGTCAGCCTGTGGGAAGGACTCGATATTCCCGGGCCATCGCTAATGAACGTGATGGTCTGGTCGCTGCCATTTCCGCCGCTTGATCCTGTATTCAATGCTCGGCGAAAAGCTGTTGCCGATCCCTTTCAGGAGGTAGACATGCCTTATATGCTGCTGCGGCTGCGTCAAGGCATCGGTCGGCTAATCCGTTCACGGGACGACTCAGGCATTGTCGCGCTGATGGGCGAAGAGATTCGGACTCATCCCGAGGTGAGGGAAAAAGTGAGATCTGTTCTTCCCAAAGGGGCTGAGCTAAAGTTATGATTGAAGCTTTTGTCTCCCCCCATAGCAGATGTACGGACAAATGCCGAACGGTGGTTTGCTTTTTGGCCGGTATTCTGACATATCGGAACAATTTTGAAGCCGCAGCGTACGAGGTTGCCCAAAGATATCCCGACGCTAAAATCGTAGTCATTTTTCCCTACGGGATGGCAAGTGGAACCAGCCGTTCTGTACTGCATCGTCTGCTAACCCGACAGCTGGCACAGGTTGGATATGATCTGATTCACGGCCCTTCCCAGAGGGTGCGGCTTGTATCGGAAATCATTCGTGAGCACATCGTGTCTCCAGATCAGCTTCTCCTGATCGGGCATAGTGCCGGCGGAGTGGTCGCGTATCGTTCCGGGCTTATTCTTGCCGAGAAGTATGAACAAGAGCAGGTGCGGGTTGTAGCTGTTGGAAGCCCTAAATTCCACTTGAAGGATATCCCGTTCAACAAGCGTTTCACCTATATCAGCGGTCGGAATCCGGACCGGATTACTCGGATCGGCAGCTGGCGCAGGCCGGGTTCCCGGGTATACTGCGGAAAGCCTGGGCTGGACATCCAGCTGGACTTCAATCCGGGCAACTTGGGATGGCAATATCATGCTTCTTATTTTCTCAAATCGTCCTGGATGGATCAGAATCACGTCCCGCATTCGAATGTGGAAGACCTCATCTCCAAAATTCATGAGCTACATCCAGAATTTGAAGAATGATGTGCTGAAACTTATCATAATGGACTTATAAGAGGTAAAAATGAATTTGCAGGGTTCGCCCTCGCACATTTCAGTATTCAGAGAGAGGATTACGGCTTTCATTTCTACTATATTCAAGAGTGGCTGCCCTCGTCAGGTTACCGCCGTGCGGAGGAGAGTGTCCCAGATATTGAGGTCTACCCGGAACCTGATATGCCGAAAGCTAACTTCAAGTATGAGCTTTGGTTTCCGGTAGTCAAAGAATAACGCATAGAACAATACGATAAAAAGAAAGGGCCATCCCGCGATGGCCCTAAGTTCTACTGTTACAGACAGCATGGGGAACGCATCTTATACCTCCTGAATATGAACTTGACTCTATGGATCCATTGACTTACGAACGTATGTTTGGTATTTTGGATATTAGTATCATATTCTATTTGGATGGTGGTAGAGTGCATATGAGTGAAACCTTAGCGACAGCACGTTCATTCTTACTTACACATGCCCGTTTATTGGAACGCCGATTATTTGAAGTTCTCTTTGAAGGTGCTCATCCTGCTTTGGTCGGTAATGTTGTACGTGCCTATCAAAATTCTGATGGCGGCCTCGGCCATGCTTTAGAGCCTGACGTTCGTTGTCCGGAAAGCCAACCGCTTCTCACTTCTTTTGGCCTTGGAGCATTAGAAGAGGCGGGGTATCGGAACTTGGAATTTGCAACATCTATATGTAACTATCTTCAATCCGTGTCGGACAAGAAAGGCCTTGTCCCATTTTTTCTGAAGTCAGCTAATCAGTCACCTCTTGCAAGTCATTGGATGCATTCAACAGTATCACCGGGTTTTAACCCTACCGCCGAGCTTTGTGGACTTCTTCATTACCAGGGGGTCGAACATGAGTGGCTTTCAGTAGCAACAGAAACTTGTTGCGAAATGTTTGTCAAGGAGCCTCCTCTTGAAGCCCATGCACTTTTATGCGCTGTCAGATTGGCAGAATACATACCCGACAAGGCCATGGCAGAAAATCTGCTGGATGTTATCGCAACTGCTCTTCCGCGTGCTAGTTTTTTTAAACTGGATGCTGCTTCAGATGCTTACGGACTAACGCCTCTTCATTTCGCACGTAAACCTGGATCAATAAGCCGACCATTGTTCACCCAAAGCCAGATCGACAATCATCTTGAAGTTCTTACAAAACAACAACTGCCGGATGGCGGGTGGCCAATAAGCTGGGAAGCTCCCGGGCCTGCTTCAGAATTGGAGTGGCGTGGTCGAGTGACTATAGAGGCCATTTGCAGGTTATCTGCATACGGCATAATATAAGAGTTTGAACTAAGGCCATCCCTCACAAAAGGATTGGCTTATTATTACGAATTTGCCTATTGTACAAATAGAGGCAGCTCAAGCGTGAATGCCTGGGCTTTTCTTGATTTTTAAAATGAGCGCACAGGATTCGGAATAGCTAAGGATTGTGGTTTATCTGGCATTCAAGGCAGGAACAAATGTTTGCATTTCTCCTTTTCTTTTGGGAAAATACTTTGTATGATAAAAAAAGAGACGTGAAGTTCGGTATTGCCTTGGACTCAGCCTGTACTAAATTAGAGGTAGGTGCGAACATGATTCAATTAACAAACCGCCAGGCACGGCAATTTCTGTTGTTGAAGCATGGACTATTGGGCGAATATAAATTTAATGGGAAGCAGGGCGTAATGGACTTTGCCCGGCAGGTCGGCTGCATTCAATACGATCCCATCGATGTCTGCGGAAAAAATGCCGAGTTGGTGCTGCAGTCGCGAATCAAGGGATTTACCAAGGGAATGCTCGCCGAGCTGCTGTATGAGGATAGAAGCCTTGTTGATTATCCTGATAAGAACCTGGCCATTATCCCCGTCGAGGACTGGCCGTATTTTGAGCGATACAGGCAAGCCGCGAGGCGGCATGCCGAACGCTATCCGGAAATGGAAGCGTTAATAACGCAGGTGCGGGATCATATCCAAAATCACGGTGTACTAAGTTCGGATGATTTAAAATTGGATGGGGATTTCTCTTGGCAATCGGCCATCCACTGGAGCAGCGGAACCAATTCATCTCGATCGGTGCTGGAGCAGATGTATTCGACAGGTGAGTTGATAATTCATCATAAAAAAGGAACACGTAAATATTACGACTTTGCCAAGAATTACATACATCCAAATCTGCTGGATGCCTCAGAGCCGCTGGAGGATGAACTTGAGCATCATAAGTGGCGGGTACTGCGCCGGATCGGTGCTGTCGGCCTTTTATGGAATCGTGCGTCAGATGCATGGCTGAATATATGGGGGCTGAAAGCAGATCAGCGCAACGAGGTTTTTCGCCGGCTATTCCACGAAGCTCGCATTGTTGCTGTCTCCGTGGAATATATGAAAGATATGCTATACTGCCGCGCTGAGGACTTGCCGCTTATTGAAGCCGTCCTACAAAATCCGAAGCCGAAATTTCGCTGCGAGCTGATTGCTCCGCTAGACAATTTCATATGGGACAGAAAGCTGATCAACGAATTGTTTGGCTTCGATTATACCTGGGAGATTTACACCCCTGCAATCAAACGGAAATTCGGCTATTATGCGCTCCCTCTATTATATGGAGAGAGCTTCATTGGACGGGCAGAGATCATCGCGGAGCGAAAAACGGGAACACTCTTTGTAAAAAATATCTGGTACGAGAATGGTGTAAAGCAAACAACGCAATTACGAACAGCCTTGAACCGTTGTCTCCAAAAGTTTGCCTTATTCAACGGCTGCGAGACGATTTCGGCAGAGTCTATGGATTGAAGGGGGAAAGGTGAATGTGAAGAGAGAAGATAAAGGTGGTTACTTTTCAACGCGCTCATGTAGAAGCGGCCGGGATGCTTCTGTCAGCACGCCACGCTGAAGAACGAGAAAAGACGCCCAGCTTGCCGAAATTATTTGAAGAACCGCTGCATACCAGACAAGTAATCGATGCATTGCTAGAGAAGGAGAATGTTAGTGGAGTCGCTGCTTTCAGGTACGGTACATTGATCCCCGTATTGCTTGGGCCACAGGAAAAGCGTAAATTTGAATCTGTCCCTTAGAAAGGGGGCTTTTTTGCTTATAGGCTTGAATAGGTCTGTCAATCGTCTGTGAAAATGTCACCTTAACTGTGCTATGAAAATGTCACTTATTTGTTGGAGTCTCCT
>NZ_JAHLQJ010000032.1 GCF_018919145.1 Paenibacillus brevis | reverse complement strand
CGTCATAGAGGGGTGCAGTGCATCCGGCAACTATAGAGCCGGACTGAAGAGCCCTGCGTAATAAGGGCATACTTCACACGTTACCCCCGGCACGCAGAATCATTGGTATTTGTGAACATTTTGTTGCAGAAACCTATGAAGATGAATAGCTGATCGGTTATAATGGATGTAATTGTGTCCTGTTTTCCAGACCGAATACATACTCCTTTCCGGATGAAATGGGTGATCTTATTGAATACGAAGCAATTAAAATGGCTCAGTTATGCGTCCGTTCTGATTATGTTTCTTGCTACGCTTGGAGGCACTGTCGTTACGAAGACCGAGTCCGGACTTGGCTGCGGAACAGACTTTCCGCTCTGTAATGGGAAATTCGTTCCCGCACATACTGTCGCTTCCATCATCGAGTATTCTCATCGGGCGGTCAGCGGAGCTGCGGGATTGCTGGCGCTAGGGGCTTACATCGCCTTCCGCGTCTACCGGAAGAGGCGCCGTGACCTGGTCGGTTATGCCGGGCTTGCTCTGATCTTCGTTATGGTTCAAGCATTTATGGGAGCTATGGCTGTCAAAAGCCCGTCCTCCTCAGCGGTGATGGCCCTGCATTTCGGCTTCTCCTTGATTGCTTTTGCCAGTTCGGTGATGCTTGCCTTGGGCATCCGTCAGGAAGAAAGACAACAGCAGGAGGCTCCGTTAAAGGGAGCTTACACCGTGACCAGAGGTTTCCGCAATCTGACCTGGTTTGCAACCGTATACACTTATATCGTTGTATATATCGGGGCTTATGTCAGCCACACTGATTCTGCCGGCGGCTGCAGCGGATGGCCGCTCTGTAATGGCGAATTCATACCTGAGCTATCCGGCGGAGTGGGCATTGCCTTCTTCCATCGGGTGGCTGCGGCGCTGCTTTTTCTACTGATGGCGCTACTAGGACATTTGGCTTTTTGGCGCCATCCCGGGAACCGTGAGATCCGACTATTGGGTGTTGCGGCGACAGCGTTGACCGCGATTCAGGTGCTGACTGGCGCCTCCATCGTGCTTACGCTGGATAACCTGGAGGTTTATCTGTTTGCCTCACTATCTCATATGCTCGCGATTGCAGGACTGTTTGGCGTGCTCTGTTATCTGAGTGTGAGAACTTGGCAGTTGAGCCGCCCTGGAAGCGGTAAGAGACTGGAGGACACTTCCATTTCCTCCGCAGAGTCCGAAGCAGTAAATTCGCGTCGGGAGGCTTAACTAGAGAATCGGAATGAGGAAGGGCCTTTTCGGGCAGTGATAAAGGTACCTTTCCTGTATGAATGGATCGGGTCAATCTTGATGATACCGGAGGAATCTATATGCTGCGAACTTTACTGGGCGAGCCGCCCAGAAAGAATGAAGGCTTGCTTGGAGAGACGATTGATGCAATGGCAGGAACCGCCAAGCTGCTTCGGAAAGAGATGGAGATTTCCAAAGACCCGACTCACGATTTTCGTAAGCTGGAAATCTGGGTGCTCGGTCTGATCACCTCGCTGGATGAGCTGGAGCAGTGCTTGTTTGCATCGGTCTTTTTCAGGGGGAAAGTCTCGAATGTTTCCGTGGACGATATGGATCCCGCAGAGCGCGGTGATTATGCACGACATGTATTTTTCTATAAGGATGGCTTTATCCGGGTCTTCGCTACCTTGGACAAGCTCGGAACCGTATTGAATGAGCTGTTTGACCTGGAGACCTCCAAGGTGAAGGAGCACTTCTCTTATTTTACCGTGCTGCGGCAATTCAATTATAAGAAGACTCATTCGGATTTAGCCAGAGAGCTGGAGAAGATTAAGGATCAGTACAAGGATACGCTTCGGGTATTGCGGGGACGGCGGAATATGGAAATTCACTATATGAATTCTGAACTGAAGGATGATTTGTGGCAGCGGCATCAAGCGCTTCAAGGCAAGATCAAGCTGGAGGATCTGGATGAATATTTGCGGGATTTGGAGCAGGGGCTCCGCATGGTGACAGAAACCTTAAGGGCCGTGTTTACATACACAAATCAGCGCTGGAAGAAGCTTTCCCGAAAATAAAAATTTTTCCTTTGACAAACGCTGTAAAAGACCCTATACTCAAAAATAAGTTTCGAATCTAATTCATAGTAAATTGATCAGTTAACTTTAACTTCATATTTCTTATCGAGAGTGGCGGAGGGAAAGGCCCGATGAAGCCCAGCAACCGATTTGAGTCTGTATGTACGGGTTCTCCCGCTGTACAGCCGCAAATGCCATGGTGCTAAATCCTTCAAAACCTTAATGCAGGTTTTGGCAGATGAGAAGGCATTGTCTTTACGTAAAGAGAGCCCTCTGAATCTGTGGAGCTCTCTTTTTTATTTTTATCCTGTAGGATTGGGACATGCTATGAGATAGCGGGATCCCTGGAGGTGCACGGTTTGATTGAACTTAAGCAAATAACCAAGATTTACGGTAATAAAAAGAAGCGGACAACCGCACTATCCGGATTGAACCTGAAGGTAGAGAAGGGGGAAATCTTCGGAGTTATCGGACATTCGGGGGCAGGGAAAAGCACCTTGATCCGGTGCATCAATCTACTGGAGCGGCCAAGCGAAGGCGAGGTCTGGGTAGGAGGCATCGAGCTTACCGGCTTGGGCAAACGGGAGCTGCAGCAGCAACGCCGGAAAATCGGGATGATCTTCCAGCACTTTAATCTGTTATCCTCGGCGACGGTATATGATAACGTGGCTTTTCCACTCACCTTGATCGGAATACCGAAGAATCAGATCCGCAAGAAGGTGGATGAGCTTCTCTCGCTTGTCGGCCTGGAGGATCACCGCAGCAAGTATCCGGCCCAGTTATCGGGCGGCCAAAAGCAACGGGTGGGCATTGCCCGGGCGTTGGCAAGCGATCCTGATGTGCTGCTCTGTGATGAGGCGACTTCGGCGCTCGATCCGCAGACCACAGACTCCATCTTGAAGCTGCTGCTCGACATTAACAAACGCTTCGGGTTGACGATCCTGCTGATCACCCATGAAATGCATGTTATTCAAAGCATCTGTGATCGGGTTGCAGTCATTCATGAAGGCGGCATTGTAGAGGAAGGACCGGTTACGGAAGTGTTCCTTAAGCCGCAGCACACGGTCACCCGCGAGTTCATCAACCGCGATGCCTCCGGAGCTGAAGGGGAAGATGGTCTTCACTTAGCCGCTTCCGTTCCCCGGCCGACCTGGGCCAAGCTGGTACGGATTACTTTCCTTGGCGCGAAAACCTATGAATCGGTATTGTCTCAAGTAGTCAGAGAGACCGGCGTTCATTTTGCGATCCTTCAAGGTACGATCTCCACGATCAAGGATGTTCCCTACGGCAAACTGACTGTTTCCTTTGAAGGGGACAGCGGGCAAGTGGAACAGACTCTTGCACTTCTTAAGGAACGGGAACTTGATGTGGAGGTGATCGGGTAATGGATCAGCTGGATTTTTCAAAGATTGATTGGTCGGAAATGGCGACCGCCTCCGGAGACACCCTTCAAATGATGGGCTTTTCCACCTTATTTACTTTTCTGATCGGGCTGCCGCTGGGGATTCTGCTTTATACTTTTTCAAAGTCTAATGCACCTGTACTCATCTGGATCTACCGGGTTCTGTCCTTCATTGTAAATATTGTTCGATCCGTACCGTTTATCATTCTAATCATCGCTCTGATCCCGTTTACCCGGATGATTATGGGCGTATCCTCCGGGGTCGAAGGCACGATACCGCCGCTCGTAATCGGGGCAGCTCCGTTCTTTGCCCGTCTGGTTGAGACGGCGCTGCGGGAGGTAGATCGCGGAGTCATCGAGGCATCTTATGCGATGGGGGCGTCAACTGTCCAGGTCATCCGCAAGGTGCTGCTGCCGGAGTCTCTGCCAGGGTTAATCGCGGGCATGACGATTACGGCGGTTACGCTCGTATCCTATACGGCCATGTCAGGCATGATTGGCGGCGGCGGTCTTGGTGATCTAGCGATCCGATATGGTTATTACCGGTACGAGACGGAAGTTATGATTATCTCCGTATTTTTTATGGTCGTTCTGGTGCAGGTGCTGCAAATGCTGGGCGACCGGCTTGTCATTTATTTCACGCGGAAATAAGGAAACAAAATATATATTGTGCGAGTTCAAAAGATGACTTTTTGAACAACCACATTTAAATCCTTATTCAAAAAACATTGGGAGGGTTACCTACTATGAAGAAATGGACATTTTCAATCTTGACGCTTGCACTGGTGCTTGTACTGGCAGCTTGCGGCAACAACAGCACTAACAATTCGACGGCTGGCAACAACACTTCGGCTGGCGAAAATACGTCGACCAATACAACTGAACCGGCACCTGAATCTGCAGAACCTGTGAAGCTGGTTGTTGGAGCAACAGTACCACATGCAGACATTCTTAAATTTGTTGCTCCTGCTCTGAAAGAAGAAGGCGTGGAGCTGGAAGTCCGCGAATTCTCAGATTATGTACAGCCTAACGTTCAAGTATATGAGAAGCAGCTTGATGCGAACTACTTCCAGCATCAGCCTTACCTGGATGATCAAAACGCCCAAAACGGCTTTGATCTGGTTCCTGTAGTCGGCGTGCACGTCGAGCCATTTGGTGCTTACTCCAAGACGCTGACATCGATCGATGAGCTGAAAGATGGCGCAAAAGTAGCAATTCCGAATGATGCTACCAATGGCGGCCGTGCTCTGTTGTTGCTTGAGAAGCAAGGCTTGATCAAGCTCGACGAAGCCGCAGGTATCGCAGCAACCAAGAAGGATATTACTGAAAATCCGAAGAACCTCGCGTTCATTGAAGTGGAAGCAGCTATTCTTCCGCGTCAGCTTGAAGAAGTGGACCTGGCTTTGATCAACACGAACTATGCGCTTGAAGCTGGACTGAATCCGACGACAGATGCGCTGTTCATTGAAGATAAGGATTCCCCGTACACCAACCTGCTGGTATCCCGTCCGGACAACAAGGACTCCGAGGCGATCCAGAAGCTGGCCAAAGCGCTCACAAGCGAAGAGGTCAGAACCTTCATTAACGATACTTACAAAGGCGCGCTTGTTCCGGTATTCTAAGCCGACTGCGTATGCTGCAATCCCGTTGTCCGAAATTGGGCAGCGGGATTTTTTTGATGCTTGGTTTGTCCGGATGCCGTAAATCTTTTATACTTAAGATAGTGCTTGATGATCTCGAATCAAGGGAGGAAGGACATGCAGGGGAAGGTTGCACTCATAACCGGAAGTGCCAAGGGACTGGGGAAAAGGACCGCATTGACGCTGGCGGAGCAAGGCTGCCATGTTGCTCTGAATTATGTACATAGTGAATCTGATGCATTGCTCCTCCGCTCCTCCATCGAAGCGAAAGGTGTAAAATGCATCGCTGTGCAAGCGGATATCTCCAAACGCGAGGATATAGCAGGCTTGGCGGACGAAGTTCAGAAGCAACTGGGAACGGTAGATATTCTTGTTAACAATGCAGGGCCGTTCATTCGGGAGCGGAAGATGTTCGCGGATTATACGGATGCGGATATTCTGGCGATGATTGATGGAAACCTGGTGGGCACCATACTGCTTGATCATCTGATTCTGCCGGGCATGCGCAGCAAAGGGTGGGGAAGAATTATTCACTTTGGCTTTGGACATGCGGCTGAATCGAGAGCTTGGCCGTACCGTGCGGTCTATGCTGCAGCGAAGACGGGCCTGGTCTCGTTCACCAAGACATTGGCAGTAGAGGAAGCCTCCAATGGCATTACAGTTAACATGGTCTGTCCGGGCGATATCCGGGGAAGGAACAAAGAGATTCTGATCTCGGAAGCCCGTGAAATTTCGGATGGCGATACACCGCTTGGACGAACTGGAAGCGGTGAGGATGTAGCCAGAGTCATTGCTTTCCTGTGTGACGTGGATTCGGACTTTATAACAGGTAATATTATGGATATTTCCGGCGGGTTGGATCCGATTCGCCCGTGGAGCAAGCGGGCCAAGGACATTTGATCCTTGATCCCGGATAAGCATTGAAGATAGAGGAAGAGGCTGACCGAATGGCCAGCCTCTTCTCGTATATTAAAATACTTGTACGACCTCTTGAACGCCGTCCACTTCTTCAAAGAGAGCACGTTCAATCCCTGCCTTCAGAGTAATGGTGGAACTTGGGCAGCTGCCGCAAGCACCCATCAGTCTCAGCTTAACAATGCCGTCTTCAACGTCAACCAATTCAACGTCACCGCCGTCACGTTGCAGGAACGGACGAAGCTTATCCAGTACCTCAAGTACCTCATCATACAATTTATCCTGTACATGTTCACTCATCATTCTCAACTCCTTTCTCAATTCATTATAGTACAAAACACTTTAAATTTAAATCCTTATCCCCGGTGGCGTTTGGACTTCCATAAAACTCCGCTTTTTAGTAAGCGCGGTACTCTGCCGGTTACTTGGGCTTTGCCCATCAGACCGAACCCCGCCTTTTTGCCGAGCGAGCCAAGGGTGCCCTTAAGCCTCATTGGCTGAAGCCGGGGATTCTCGCCGGACCATTGGGCCAGGAGCACTTGGGCAATTTGCTCTCCCTGGACGCCGGCTGCTTGTGCACTTGGAGCAAAGGGCAGGCTGGCGCAATCACCGCACACAAAAACCTCAGGATATTCAGGAATTTGATGGTACGAATTAAGCTTGATTCTACCTTGCGGGTCCTTCGGGAGCTCAAGCCGCTGAACGGGCTCGACCGGTCTAATCCCGGCTGTCCATACAGTTACGTCCGAAAGGATGCTGCCGCTATCATGGCGGATTACGCCTTCTTCCAAGGTGTGAATTGAAATTTGCGACAAGATCCGGATGTCGTGCTCCTCGAACCATTTCGTCACATAGTCAGACACCTTGGCTGGGAAAGCCGATAATAAGCGTGTGCCGCGATCAATCAACGAAATATCGAGATCCGGCCGGCTCTCCCGCAATTCAGCAGCAATTTCTACTCCGCTGAGTCCGCCTCCAACAATATGAATATGGCTGTAAGGCTTTGCATTATTCAGTCTCACATAAGTTTGCCGTGTGGCTGCAAAGGACTGGATACTGCAAGAGAATTGCTTGGCTCCTGCAATCTGATGATAATTATCCGTACACCCCAAGGCGATGACCAACTGGTCATATTCCAAGGGAGGCTGGTCCGCATGATCGAATACAATTAGACGCTGCTCAAGATCAATCTTCACAACTTCTCCGTATCTTAGCCGAAGACCGGGGTAGTCGGGAAAAGACACCCGCAGTTCATGGTCTGATACGGTTCCCGCAGCTAATGCGTAATACTCGGTCTTTAAGCTCTGACAAGGCTGCCGGTCTACAAGCGTTACTTCGAGATCAAGGGGGATGCGTCCCTTGAATATTTCGTGAATTACAGTGGTTCCGCCATAACCTCCACCTAATACTACGAGACGTGTCATTCGAAGGGGCCCTTTCGTATCTGAATAATTATATTGTTATGCTGCCTGGAGCAAAAGAACAGATTACTCGTAAACCTCGACTTCATTATAGAATGTATCCCGTTCCACCGGAATCCGGCCTGCGCCCTTGACTAGCCAGATCAACTCCTTGCGCGTCAATCCGTCAGGGGTTAAAGCTCCTGCTGCATGGCTGATCTGTTCACGCACGATCGTGCCGTGGACGTCGGAAGCGCCGAATGTCAGGGCAACTTGAGTCAGTTGAACACCAATGTTGATAAAATAAGCTTTGATATGCTGGATATTATCAAGCATTAAGCGGCTGATCGCAATCGTCTTGAGATCCTCGTAAGCCGAGTTGCGCCGCATAATGCCGGCATTTTTGTTGCGCGGTTGCATCGAAAGCGGGATGAACACCATGAACCCGCCGGTCTCATCCTGCAGCTCGCGGATTTGCAGCATATGGCGAATCCGGTCCTCGTGCGATTCGATGGACCCGTACAGCATGGTGGTATGGGTCTTCATGCCAAGCTTGTGAGCGGTACGGTGCACCTCCAGATATTGATCGACATTGGCCTTTTCCACCTTCATTTTTTGGCGATATTGATCAGATAGAATTTCCGCGCCGCCCCCGGTCAGGGATTTCAGCCCGGCTTTTTGCAGCTCTAGCAGTACTTCCTTGGTGCTAAGCCCGCTCAAGCGAGTGAAAAATTCAATCTCTGCTGCGGTATAGGCCTTCAGCGTGATCTCCGGGAAGTTCTCATTCAGAGCCTTCAAGGAATCCACATAGTATTGGAAGGGAACATGCTGATTATGTCCGCCGACAATATGGAACTCACGCACGCCCGGTGTGATGTGCTGTTTCACATAGGTGACCATCTCTTCGCCGGACAGGGTGTAGGAGCCGTCCTCGCCCTGGTCCTTGCGGAAGCTGCAGAAGGCGCAATGCGATTCACAGATATTGGTGAAATACAGGCTCATATTTTCAATAAAATAGACCTTCTTGCCATTTTTGCGCAAATTGACCTCATTGGCCAACTGACCGATAGTTAACAAATCATCGCTCTCGTACAAATAAACGCCGTCTTCTAATGTTAAACGTTCTCCATGTCTTACCTTTTCTATAATTTCGGCCATTCTATGGTCGATACCCGGTGTCACCGTAGTAATCATGATAATACCTCCATTTCTCATAACCTATTTCATTATAAACCTCTGTGGAAAAAGGGACAACAAGTGTAAAGGAGATATATGGAATTTGCTACAATAAAAATCACACCCGCTTGAGCGCAGGCGTCATGTGGAGTATACTTTTGGTATAAAGGAGGGGTAACGATGATTGTTATTTCTGACAGCGCTGCGGGGCGAATCAAGGATATGATCGCCGAGGAGGAGACGCCTGGTATGTTCCTGAGGCTGGGAGTCAATCCGGGAGGATGCAGCGGCTTTTCATATAGCATGGGCCTGGATGATGAAGAGAGCGAGGAAGATGTTTACCTGGACGTGCAGGGGATCAAGGTTGTGATTGCCAAGGAGAGCATGCGGTATTTGAATGGTCTTGAAATCGACTTCGAAGAGCATGGCATGTCCGGCGGCTTTACGATTAATAATCCGAATGCCATCGCCTCCTGCGGTTGCGGCCAGTCATTTAAAATGCGGAATGAGGAAGGCCGTCCGGAAGTTTGTGATTAAAAAATGAAGTCCGACGCGAATGAGCGTTTATGGGTTATGGATTACGGTCTCTATTGCGTAAATAGTACGCGATGGAGGCCGTTTTCTATGTCATACTCTACTCATAAGGAATGAAATGTATCGCCTCAAGCACTCTATAGAGATAGAATGAAAATAGTATAAAGGGAGGGGTAGGCAATGAGTAACTATGTTGTATTGGCAAGATTTAACGAAGAAAAGGATATGCAACTAAAAAAGCTGAAAAAAGAATTATCGAGTAAAGGATATTCCGTTCCTGAATGGCCTCCGCATATTACAATCTCGGCATATGAGAACATGGATGAAGAGCTTCTGTGCAAATGGACTTCGAATTTTGCATCTAAGCATACCAAACAAAGAATTTCGCTTCATTCTATAAGCATCCTCCCGCCCGGCGGTGAGCATGCAGAAACGGCTGTAATCTGCCTCGAACCAGCACATTTAAAGTCTTTCGTCGATTTTTATTACGATTTCCATGAAAAATATGAGGAATACTGCACTGGTATTGGGCGGTTCAATTCGATTCTGAATGACGATCCTGTCATTCATGCGACAATAGGGATCGTAAAGGTAAGTGAAATGCAAGAGATGATAGAGCTTATCTTTTCGCAAGATATTTTTGGGGAAGCGGAAATCACCGCCCTCGAAGTTTACACTTATCCAATGAGATTAATAAAACGATTTGATTTGAAATAATATTTTGAATTGTAAATAACCACTTGTCTCAATTGATAAACGGAGCAAGTGGTTAGACGGGATGTTGCTTTTTACTAGCTGTCGCCGCTTTCTTGCCGGGACTTCTTATCTCTTTCGAGAGCTTCTTTTACATAATCACGCTTGGGAAGCCTGCCATGAATTGAGATCAGGTAGGCTATAATCACAAGTTGCAGCAGCAGAATGATGACCAGCATAGGCTATTCCTCTTCCTTCACAGTTACGGTGACCTCAACCTCGGTGGAATCTCCTGTCGAAAGTTCCTCCTCGGCCTCATACAGATGAGAACGCAGCTCGAACCATTTGAACAGATGACCGGCAATGACCTTTAACACGGCATAGCCAGGTACGGCGAGGATGATCCCCACAATCCCGAACAGATTGCCTGCGGTTAAGATGACGAAGATGATAGTAATCGGGTGGACCCGGAGTGTTTTACCCATGATCTGCGGAGAAATGAACTTGCCTTCAACGAGCTGTACGACCGTCCATACGATAATCAGCTTCAGCAGCATGAATGGCGAAGTTACAATCGCAATGATCAGGGCAGGCGTAATGGCAATTGCCGGTCCGAGATAAGGCACAATGCTCGTAAAGGAGGCGATGATGGCCAATACGAGCGAGTAATCGAGTCCGATAATCAGAAAGCCGATGTAGAGCAGTACGCCGATACAGAAGCTGACAATGATCTGTCCGCGAATGTATGAGCTGATCTGGCCGTTCATTTCCATCATGACATGCTTGGTCTGTCCTCTAAGCCGTACAGGTACGAAGCGAAGGATGAACGAAGGAAGCTTCTTGCCGTCCTTCAGCAGGTAGAACAGGATGAACGGCACGGTGATCACGGCCAGCACAATATCCTTCAAGGCGCCGAGGAAGCCGCCAATACCGGACCAGGCACCGTCTATTAATGTAGTAGCCTGACTGGAGATCGATTCAGCAATCTTGGTCGGGCTAAAGCCAGTCGATTCCTGCATCTGATGGAAGAAGTCGCTTCCGATCAGGGCTTCAAATTCCAATTGCACCTGATAGCTGTAACGCGGAAAATTGGAGATCAAATCCGTAATCTGATCCCGGACGACGGGAACGATAGAGATAATGACAATCGTAATTAATCCCGCAATCAGAAGATACAGGGCCGCTATTGTATAGACTCGCCCGATGCCCTTTTGTTCCAGCCAATCCACCAGAGGATTGAGCAGATAAAAGATAGCGCCAGTGAGCAAGATCGGCAGCATCACAGTTTTGAGCAGCACGGCGATCGGTGTGAATATGTATGAGATTTTGCCCAGCACCATAATGTTCAGGCCGATGAGCAGTAGAATCAGCAAGAAGAGAACGAATCGGTTATTTAGAAAAAACTTCTTGAATCGCCCGCCCCAGGTAGATGCACTCTCCATAAAAATTGCCTCCTGTATCCAACTTCAATCTATTTAGGTTAAGAATTGTCGGTTGATCATTAGAATAACCATAACGGCCGCCACCAACGAAAAAATAATGCTCCCGATTCCAAGCCCCTTACGATTGCTCTTGGTGAACCTGATGCCCGTGATGAACAGCAGCACCGTAATGGCTGCAAGCATCAATGACATGGCGACCATTCCGAACCAGTACAATACCTCGATAATTGCCCCTTCCTTTTCCAATGCCATCCCCCTCTCTCCAAGGTTTATTAGGACAATAATATATGTTTATACGTCCAGTATGCAACTTCGGTTACAGTTCAAAAAAGGCGCGAGCCGTGGACAATCATCCAAGAAACCGTACAGGAGGATGAGTATGAATAATTTATAACGGAAAGGGGATGGTGTCATGGCAGGAAGACAACTGGCTGACAAATGGCTCAAAACGGAAGCGCTCCTCAGCAACGCCGACGTGGCCCCCCATATACCACATACCCAAATTTACAGTGCTGATACACTGAGAAGCATGGTGCACCAGCATGGCATGGTCGTGATCAAGCCGCTCCGGGGCGGAGGAGGCTACGGCGTCATACGAGTCGTCTGGAAAAATGGACGCTATGCATTCACGTACATGTCGAAGACAAGGGTGTTTGGCAGCTTTGAAGCCATGTTCACAGCGCTTGAAAAAGCGCGGACGAAGAGGAAGTACATGATCCAGCAAGGCATAGTCCTGGCTCGGATCGGCGGGCGTCCCATTGACTACAGGGTTAAGGTTGTAAAGGAAAACGGCACATGGGGATATCGATCCATGGTAGGAAGACTCGCCAGACCCGGTTTGTTCGTCACGAACCTGTGCAAGGGAGGATCGATGATGACGGCGCGGGAGGGTCTTGCTTTGTCTTTCCGCAATAAAAAGGTCAGCACGAGAAAAAGAAAGGAAATGCGTAATTTGACCAACACATGTATCTCTATCCTGGAGAATGCGTTTCCGGGAATTGATCAGTTAGGTTTTGACTATGGCGTGGATACGCGAGGCAAGCTGTGGATTTTTGAGGTAAATACCCGTCCGCAATAAAGTAGTTGGCGTTTGATCCTTTTATTGGCAGGTTAAATAAAAAATATGAATCTATGAAAAATATTTTTTGTGCATTTTCCTGTGGTCAAATCCTGTGAATAACTTTTATCCACATTATCCCAGCTTATTTTACAATAACTGCGGAGTTTTACTCACAGCTTATTCACAGGATTTCCACAGACTTGTGTGGATAACAGAACGCTTGTTCTGGAAAGGGATTCTTGATATGATTAGGAAAAATATAGAAGGGAAGTGTTAATGATGGCGATGTTAACAGATGAGATGCTGCTCGAGTCCTACCAAATGGCAACCTTACTTGATTTGGAACGGGAATTCATAGCACTGCTGTTGGCAGAGATCCATAGACGTAATCTGATTAGCGATCCCGCCGTATTGCACTAAGGTCACAAATCGCTATTTATCGCTACTTGATGGACAAGCTGATGATTAAGGCGCTTTCCAGGCGTTTACATGATAGATATAACCTTCATGGCAATGCGGACAGTGCACGACATGTTCGCAGCCGGAACTGATGTGGATGGAATAGACAGAGGTGTATTGATCTGCAGATCCATAGGGACTGTAGGGGCCGATATAGTCGCCTTTCATTCCCGCATCCTCCAGCACATGTCCACAATCCGGACATGAGGCCGTGAATGAGGCAAGTCCGTTGCATAGCGGGCAGATATAAGACAAGGGGTATCTCTCCTTTACAGCATGTTTTTCCTGCGTAAAGTTAAGATACCCCTTTTTGTGTCCACTCATGTAATCAGATCTTCATATTACTGCTATGTCCAGGTGACAGCTTAGCTTCGGGATCAATATATACCTTTGCATTATTCACCGCTGTAGGAGCTTCGCCGAAGCCGACAGCAATCAGATCGAGCTTGCCGGGATAGGTAGTAATATCACCAGCAGCGAAGATGCCCGGGATGGAGCTCTCCATGCGTGAATCGACAACGATGGCATTGGACTCAATGTTCAATCCCCATTCGGCAATCGGGCCCAAAGAGGATACAAAGCCGAAGGTCACGATAACATCATCCACCTCAAGCTCCTGGGTTTCGCCGGTCTTACAATGAGCCAGCGTAACGCGCTCAATCCGGTTCTCCCCGTGAAGCGCGGCAATCTCGGTTGGCGTGATGACCTGAACGCTGGATGCAAGCAAATTCTCCACGCTGTGTTCATGGGCACGGAATTTATCGCGACGATGGACCAAGGTGACCTGTTCAGCAATCGGTTCAAGCATCAATGCCCAATCGACTGCGGAATCGCCGCCGCCGCTGATCAGCACACGACGTCCCTGGAACTTGCTCAGATCGCTGACGAAATAATGAAGATTGCTCTTTTCGTACTGTGCTGCCCCTTCGACTTCAAGACGACGCGGTTCGAAGGCTCCGACTCCGGCCGTAACGATCAGGGCGCGGGCGTGATGGACATCCTTGTCCGTCGTGACCACGAAGTGGCGCTCTTCTTTCTTCTCAATATGCAATACTTTCTCTTCCAGACGTATATCCGGGTTGAACAGCTTAAGCTGCTCATTCAGGTTGTTGACCAATTCTTGGCCGGTGATCTTGGGGAAACCGGCAATATCGTAAATATATTTCTCAGGATAGAGAGCTGCGACTTGCCCTCCCAGCTGAGGCATACTTTCGATCAATTTGACGGATGCTTTACGCATTCCGCCATAGAATGCAGCGAACATGCCAGCCGGCCCGCCGCCGATAATAAGCAGGTCGGTAAACTCGCCGCTTGCAGGTTGGGAACTCATGCAAACACCTCCAGAAATTTTCAAGAAAGCTTATAATGTCATTTCTACTTTATTATATCTGTCACAATTTTGATTGCAAGGAGGAGCTTGCTTGCAAATTTGTTCTTAGTATACCCGTGAAAAAACGCGGGAATGCGCGTAAAATAAGACTTGATCTTTTATAGAAAAGTCGATATCATTCAAATGTATGCACATTTATATGTGACGAAATGAGTACATTTATTAAATCTTAGGCCCCTGGTTTTGAAAAAGGTTGCTCAAAGCCTTACAATGACTGTGATCAATGTCGCAAGACTTCCCATATTTTTTTAGAAAACTACTATTATATGTGGCTATTTTCACATTGAATCATGACAGCAGGACACACTATCAAATATAGAGATACACCTGGAAGGAGAACAACCAAATGAGCACCATACCGAAAATCGTCATCCTCGGAGCGGGCTACGGCGGGATTTTGACGGCCCAGCGACTGCAGAAAGAGTTGAACTACAATGAGGCGGATGTAACTCTGGTTAACCGTCATGACTACCACTACTTCACGACCCATTTGCATATGCCTGCAGCGGGGACCGACTCGATTGATCATTCGCGTGTTTCAATCTCCAGGCTGATTGATGAATTTAAAATCGATCTCGTGAAATCCAATGTTCAGGAGATTCGGCTTTCCGATAAAAAGGTTGTTCTCCAGGACGGGACGTTATCTTATGACTATCTGATCATCGCCCTTGGCGGTGAGCCGGAGTCCTTTGGAATTCCAGGATTATCCGACTATGCGATGACGATCCGCAGCATTAACTCTGTGCGCATGATTCGCCAGCATATCGAATATCAATTCGCGATGTTCAAAGCTGATGAGAGCCGTACAGACCGGCTCAACTTTGTTGTCGGAGGAGCAGGCTTCAGCGGCGTAGAGTTTGTAGCCGAGCTTGCTGACCGGATTCCTAAGCTGTGCAAGGAATATGACGTTGATCCAAATATGGTGAATGTATACAACATCGAAGCAGCTCCGACCGTATTGCCGGGCTTTGATCCTGATCTCGTGGAATATGCGATGGAGGTGCTGCGCAAGAAAGGTGTGCAGTTCAAGATTGGTACAGCGATCAAGGAATGTACGCCAAGCGGCGTAGTACTGGCAACCGGAGAAGAGATCAAGTCCGCAACAGTGGTATGGACCGGGGGCATCCGTGGCAACCGTCTTGTTGAGGCGGCAGGCTTTGAGACAGCGCGCGGCCGTGTGAAGGTGGATGAGTATTTGCGTGCACCGGGGCATGAGCGGGTATTCATCATCGGTGATAATTCCCTGATGTTCAATCCGGAAGGCCGGCCATATCCGCCAACGGCTCAGATCGCCATGCAGCAAGGTGTGGTCTGCGCTCAGAACGTGGTGGCTGCCATTCGCGGAAAGGAACTGAAGAAGTTCATCTTCAGTCATAAAGGAACTGTGGCTTCGCTTGGGAAGGGAGAAGCCATCGCTTCGGCCTTCGGCAAGAAATATACAGGCTGGGTAGCCGCCCAATTGAAGAAGGTCGTCGACCTGCGTTACTTGTTAACCATTGGCGGGATCCCTCTTGTACTCCGGAAAGGGAGATTTTTCTAAATGCGTCACTGCAGTGTTCAGGTAAGAGGTCTGCTGACGCGTGAGGAATTGGATAGGTACAACGCATTGATGGAAGTAGGTTCTTATCTGGAAGGACAGAAGCAATACGACCTGTCCTATATCGTGCAGAAGGAAGTGGATCTGCTGATTATGCCGGCTATAGAACGGCTGAAGGAAAAGAGCAGGGACCGTGACCGGGCGACGGAGGAATTTCTGGAGTCGCTAAGGAAGCTTAAGGAAGAAGAAGAGGAATGAGTTCTTAACACCATAAAAATGGGGCTGTCCATCCATAATAAGGCTCCAAAATAAAAAGTTGGACGAAACCGCAAGGTTTTCGTCCAACTTTTTTTGTTCCCCTTAACCGGCTTAGAGCTTAAGCATTTGCTCCAGCAAGGGTTCGTTCAGCAGATTGCCGACATAGAACGAACCGAACTCACCGAAGCGGGCGCTTACCTCATCAAACCGCATTTCATAGACCAGCTTCTTGAACTGGAGCGCATCATCAGCGAACAAGGTGACGCCCCATTCCCAATCATCCAATCCAACGGACCCGGTAATAATCTGCTTCACCTTACCGGCATAGCTCCGGCCGATCATGCCATGGCTGCGCATCATTCCCCGACGCTCCTCAATGGACAGCATATACCAGTTGTCATTCAGATCGCGCTTCTTATTCATCGGGTAGAAGCAAATATGGTTCGACTTAGGAAGAATCGGCTCAAGACGGGCACGGATTTCCGGATTGGCCTTAGGGTCTCCGTCACCGGAAGCCAGATAATTGCTAAGCTCTACGATGCTTACATAGGAATAAGCCTTCGTTGTATACTGGGCAAATGTCGTCTTGTTAAAGGCATTCTCCAGCGCATTCAATTCTTCAAGCGTCTCCCGCAGATGCATGAACAGAATATCTGCCTTTTGCCCTACGATAGAGTACACGGCTGTACTGCCTTTTTTGCTGAGCTCGATATCGGTCCACTCTTGCAAAAACTGGTGCAATTCCTCCAAAGCTCCGGCGCGTTCTTCATCGTCCGCTGCCTTCCAGGCTGACCAATCTATAGACCGAAAATCATGAAGAGCATACCAGCCTTCCAAAGTTAAAGCTGCCTCATTCATTATCTAATCACTCCTTGGATACAAACGCTTCCTTTATTGTATCTCAATAATCAGCAAAGGAGCAAACGGAATTAGGAACTAAACTTGGAAAGTTCATTGATTTGCAATATTTTTTCTAGTAAACTATCTTCTAGTTCATGTTCATGTGATAATAATTATAGTAAGGAATACAGGAGGGTGAGGGGAGCGTATGGGGTGGCTCATCGTTTTGGTGCTGATGGTATTGTTCTTTGTCATGATGTTCGGCATCGGTTTTATTCTCAATATGCTTATGAAGACAACCTGGTTTCCCGCATACATATTCGTTATTGTGATTTTGCCGATCGTAGTGTACACGCTGTGGGATCATGAAAAAGGGTTTGGAGCCTATCTGGCATCTTTTAGAATCGTGGATTATTTGACAGCGCTTGCGGGACTGGCTGGTGCGATTCTGAGTGGCTGGACCATTCAGAAGCTGCGTCAGGGCGGCTACAAAATGTTCTAGGAAGCCCCTTCAAGTTATGGAAGAGAGCGTGGATCAGTTCTTCTGATCCCGCTTCCATTTTTGATATTCAAGAAATTCCTTGAACTCCTGCTTGCTGACTCCGGAGGACATGGCTTCATGAAGCAGCGAGGACCATTCGGGGTCGAGCAGCTGATCTGGCTGATCGCCGTACAGGAGCACTCCGACGGATACGTTTAGGGCATGGGATATTTTCTCGATAAATGAAATAGAGGGATTGATCTGGATATTTCGCTCAACATTGCTCAAGTAGGATTTGGCGACATCCGCTTTAGCCGCCAATTCGGATAAGGATAATCCGAGCTCCTGGCGGATTTTTTGTATGCGCTCTCCAATTAGTTCAGCCATGTCATCTTCGTCCTTTGTTTGTGTCTTTGGAGTTATTATATCAAAAGTAAGATGGCGGACAAAGCCGAAAATAGAAGCGAACACCTCATTTCCTGCAACGAAATGAGGTGTTCGCTATTTATATTGCGACTAAATCAGCGCAACGGATTATTTTTCAGATCCATTTCCTTGAACTGCATTGAACGTCCATTTCAAGTTCAAGGCATCCCCTTGGAATTGGTTCTGGTCTTGACCATTATCCACGAATTCGAATCTGACGATCAGATTGTCGGAGTCGCCTGCTTTAAGTCCGGCACGCTCGTCAATGAATGGAAGGTAGAAGCTGTTCTCAACGGCATCCGGAGTCTTTTGCTGAAGATCATAAAGTGTCGTTTGGTAGATCACTTCATCTGTCTTGTCTACGTTCGTCAAGAACTTGACGAGAATGTGCTTGCCGAAGTCATCCGTATTTGCGGAAGCGCCTGCTTGGTTAATCACGTCGTAAGTTGTAACCAGCTTCACTTTGCTGATATCCAGTGTGCCTTTGTTCAGCAATTTGAAGGTTCTGGTAGCTCCATCACCGGGTTTCAGGTTCGAGACATCAATGATTGCGGTTGGACTTGCATCCAGATCCAGCGTTCCTGCAGCAAACGTGCCAGTAGTTTGCACGGAATCGCTAAAGTAAGCAAAAGTTCCTCCTCCGATCAGTGACAAACCGAGTGCTGCAGTTGCTACGCCGAATCCTAATGTTTTTTTGATTCCCATTCCTAAAATCCTCCCTAAAATAGAATATATATTGAATCCTTATGGGTTGCATAAGGAATACAACCGTAGTGCTACTCGGAAAGAGTCTCCTTCGGCTGCTTGCCGGCTTCCTCCAGAGATGAAATAGCCCTCCAAAGCGTAAACATGGCGTATAGCACTAATAGAATTCCAGGTACGATCAACAGGGTTACATTCCCCATCTTGCTGCCCGCAAAGCTAGCTGCATAACCGGCGTACGGGACGGTAAATCCGGTATACTTCCCGATCGCATTCGCGGAGAGAACCGCATTCAAATCCGGGGCGTCATTGTTATCGCCTTTAGTCCGATACATGACTTGACCAGTAAGCTCATTCTTGACAACCTCTATGACCCGGTGGGTAATCAGCCGGTCTTCACTCTCCCGAAAGGTGATCACATCCCCCTCCAGGAACGAGGTTGTATCGTTGAATGGCTTGATGGCAATGATGGATCCGGTCTTGATGCCAGGCTCCATCGAACCTGAGAGAACGGTCTTTACCTGATAGCCATAAAAGCCAGGTTCTCCTCCCGATATTTTCGATGTGATGAAGGAACCGAACACCACAATAAATAACATGACCATAATGAAAGTGAATGCATGGCTGATTACTCGTCTATGCTTCATCGCTTTTCACCTCTATATCCCCTGATTCCTGAGTTCCTGCAGCCGGTTCGGGCTGCTGCGGCAACGGCGGTTCGCTGGGAGCTTCTGATTCGGTCTCGATCTGCTCGGCAGCTTCAGCGACGGATGGTTCGGATGGGGTACTGTTTGAAGGTCCAAGGTACGAAATCGAACGCATCAGTCCGGACATCGTTTCTACTATGGAGGCCTGCAGCTCTATATATTGATGGAAGGCGGTTCGGTTTAACGGCTCTCCAGAGGTTTGCGGCTTCATAAAGGTGATGGAACTAATTGAATTGGATGGGTCAACTTCCGCCGGAAGGCCGGCTTGTGATACTTTCCGTAAATAGAAAACTGCTGCGTCGATCTGCTGTTGCATAGAAAGTGATAACAGCTCCTGTCTGCTTAACCGGGTGAGTTCATCCAGCAGCCCAATATTGGTGATCTCGGCGCAATTTGAATGGAGCTCCTCCAGAATCAAGAGCAGTTCCTGCAGCTGCCGGTCTCCTTCCGCGACCTCGCTGCCGATTAGATTCATGGCTAGTTGGTTGACATCGAATTGCAGCTGAAGCGCCTGAAGCTGGCTTGCAAGCTCTGAGAGCTGCAATTCCCAACTGTCCGTGTAACCTTCTTTACCGCCGCCTGCGTAGACATCGCCGGTTACAGACGGAGGAGAGTATCTTGATTCTTCGCCATATACGCTATCTGTCACCGAAGGAGGTGTTGGCTTCGATTGCTCCGATTCATAAGCGGCGGTTGGATTTCCATAGACCTGCCATGTGACAGTGACTGGGGCAATCCTTGCTTTATGTACAGCCGCTAGTTCAAGATGTCCGGATACACTTGAGAGCAACTCCTCGATTTTGCCGGGGAAGACGCGGCAGGTCTGGAAATACCCCTCCGTATCCTGAGTGCTGTTGAATTCTCCGTAGGTGGTGCCAATTTGCTTGGTGGAGTAGGCAAGAAGAGAAGAAATCAGCAGACTGGATTGAAGGATAGCAGTCATCGTCTTTTGACGCTTCAGCTTTCTTTGTCTTTGGATTCTGATGCTTCTGCTTCTTCGCAAATGAGGCCCTTCTTTCTACAAAGTTTATTGTTCTTCGTATCGTTCTTAATAAAGAACAACTTGCGAGTTCAATATAACGAATTTAGGAAAGATTGAAAACCCTGAAATTGAGTCAAATAAGACAGAAATGCATATTAAATAACCAAATACCTCTCATTTCCCTGAATATACTGAATAATTCTCCTGATTTTTCGTTTCAGCATGGATTTATCTTGAAATAGACAACTGCATACTAAATGCGACATGATCGACGAAAAAAAACGAGTTTTTTTAATCAGACAACGTTCATGCTGTGACATACTTTTTGATTGGCAGTCTTTATAATGTGGTTATTGCCAAGAGGGTCTCACAAAAAAAGGGATGGATAAGAACCAGTAAAAGGTAAACCTGCAGAAAGGCAGGGGCGCAAAGTCTCAGATCCGGGAAGCTTTTCAGGATGGCTGGACTGCCTGGTGGACATGAGTAATCATCTTTTAGGAGGAGGTTATGTTGGAGAAGTCTGCCCGGATGAGTATGGATAGAAATGTGCTGGAGGAAAGTGAATTGGAATGGCTCCATCTGCTTTTGATGGCAAGGGATGCCGGGCTATCCGTGGAGGAGGTAAGGCAGTTCTTAAGGCATGCGAACGCGGGAGAGCCGGCTATACGCAATCTTGCTTGATAACTCAATGAATATAACGGGGCTGCCGCGGACTGGTTCGGCTCCGTTATTTTTTTGAATACAAAAATAGAAGCATATGGTTTTAATATGGCGGGCAAGGAGGGAATTTAGCGGTTTTTGCAGAGTTTTAACAATTCGGATCGAACCGTTTTATGATAGAATAGAGAAGGTTCTTGAAGGAACGATGAGGAGAGGGAGAGATCAAGCCGTGCGCATCAACAACATGCTGCATTTTACCGAAAACCACAGATATTGCGTATACCGCGACTTCTCTCTTAGTCCTGTGGATGATAAAATGCTGGGCCTCATCTATCAGCCGATGATCGGTGCTGTAGCTGTGGCTCTTTATCGGCTGCTGGCGGAACAGGTTCCGATTGATCAAATCGGCTACTCGGCTATTGAGCAGCAGAGAAGTTTGTTTCTGACCCTTGGCTTGGAGCCCGGAGAACGGGGGAGAAGCGTGCTGGTTCAGCAAGCATCCAAGCTGGAGGCGGTCGGACTTCTGCAGACCAGTCGTCTGTATATACCGGACAGTGATGATTATTTGTACGAATATGAGCTCCAGGCTCCTTTGTCGCCGGGAGAATTTTTCCGGACACAGCATTTGACGCTCCTATTGAGGGACAAGATTGGAAAGTTTGCAGTGTTGTCCTTGCAGGAACGCTTTTTCTGTGTCGAGCCGGGGGACATGTACGGACTTACCTATAATAAGGAAAATATTTCACTGCCTTTCTATGAGATATTTGAACTGAATGCCCATTCGATCGATTATGAATTGGAGCAGGCTATAGCCGAGACCGCGATTGCCAGGCAGCCTGCCATGAAGGTAGGTCTGGATGAGGAAGATAAGATTAACTACGCCGACATTATTATCCGCTATCCCAGGGATTCAATGAATCGGGCCTTTGTCGAGAAGCTTCGCTTTGATCCGGAAGGAATGGGGATTCTCAACTATGTGGCCCGCAAATACGAGCTGAACGTGCAGGATGTGTGCCGGCTCTTGGATGAGGATGACGTCTTCGATCCTGCAGGCGGACTGATCCTGGACGAGCTTCAGCACAAGGCTAATCTTCATTTCCGTCAAGGTAAGCGTCGGAAGGAAGGACGGGAGATTGCCTACGCCAAGGCTGCGGCTGTTCACGCGGAGAGCGGAGCGGGACAGACGGCGGCGAGTCACCCGGAAGAGGTCGCGGTACAGATGGAATTTTATGTCGAGGTGCCGTTGCAGTTCCAATCCAAGTGTGATGCCCACCAATACAACATGATGCTGCGGAACGAGCCTTATACGCGGTTGCTAAAGACGTTCTTTCCGGGCTCGGTGCCGGATAATCTGCTTGATATATTCGAGAAAATTGATCTGAACTATAAGCTGCCGGATGAAGTCATTAACGTTCTGATCCACTATTTGATGACCTTGCTTACCTCCGGGAAGGAGCAGCGGATTAACCGCAACTTTATCGATGCTATCGCCTCAAATATGCTGATGAAGCAAATCGACAGCTACGAGAAGGCTGTGCAATATATTCGGGATCAGGCAAGTCTGAAGGACAAGCTCTCGACGCAGCAGGACAAGTCTCGGGACAGCCGTTCGAGAAGCTATGCTTCTAGAAACGCAAAAGCAAAGCCTGAAATTCCGATCGTGGAACGAACCGGCGAGTCTCCGCAAGCCGTATCGGAGGAAGAGTATGCGGAGCTGTTAAAAATGGCCGAGCAGATGAAGGCTCATAAGAAAAGATAACGGGAACAGATACCGTTCCCCGTCAGAAAGGTGGTGATCACAGATGGAGTCGTTGGGAGAGCTAATAACTCAATTGCAAAGCCCGCAGCTTAGACGCAGAACGGAAGAACTGACGGCAAGGCTTATGAATGACCCGTTGGTTCGCGAATTGCGCGAGCGTCATCCGGAATTGCAGGAAGAGCAGCTGATCCGGGATATGGCCAAGCTGTATCACTATATTAACGATAATCGTCACTGTGCGAACTGCCCGGGACTGGAGCGTTGTCCCAATGATTTTCAAGGGCATTATACCAAGATTACCGTGGAAGACCATGGTCTTGGTCCGCAGGTGGTCGACCGCCAGATTCCTTGCCAGAAGCAATTGCAATTTGAGCATGAATCCAGCGTGAAGAAACGGATACACAGCTTTTATATTGATGAGCGTGCTTTACAGCAAGGATATGACGAGGTTGAAATTTTATCCAAGGACGGCGCAAGGGTGCCGGCTGTGAGCCAGGTGTTCAGATATATCAACGAGACAAAGGCCTCCGGGCTTCAACCGAGAGGGTTGTATCTGGAGGGGCATTTTGGTACAGGGAAGACCTTCCTGATGTGCTATCTGCTGCATGAGCTGGCTAAAGAGGGCTACTCCGGTGTGATTGTCTATATGCCTGAATTTGTGGAGGATCTCAAATCGATGCTCCAGGATAGTCAGAAGCTTAAGGATACGACCGAAATGATGAAGCAGGCGGACCTGCTTATCTTTGATGATATCGGAGCAGAGAATCTGAACCCCTGGGTTCGGGATCATGTGATGGGCTCGATTCTGAATTACCGGATGAACCGCAAGCCTACCTTCTATACCTCGAATTATTCCTTGAATGCATTGGAGAAGCATCTAAGCTTCACCAGCAAAGACGGGGAGGAGACACACAAAGGGCAGCGGCTGATGGATCGGATAGCTCCTTTTGTGGAAGTGGTCTCGGTCAGCGGCACGAACAAACGGGGACAGAGATAGTTTGAACTCGCACTTATTTAGGTAACAAGCAAACAGGCTGTCCCTTTGGGAACCGGTAATTTCGTTCCTAGAGGGACAGCCTGTTCAGTGTAGAGACAGTCACAGGGTTATCCGGCAATGAACTTGATGATGACCATGCCGAAGAAGATGACGGCCATGAAGGTAAACATGCCGAAGAAGCCGTTCATCAAGTCAAACAAGTCATTACGCGGTTCTTCGTTGATATGCTCTCTGGGATCATTAACATGAGGATTGGCATCCATTGCGGCAGACCTCCTAGATGATCAAATTCACTTTGTCAATATAATACATCATTGACAAACCGAATTCGGGTTAATAATAGTATAACCACCCATGAAGAACTTTGTAAAGAAGGCGTTCCTATTGGGGTTTTTCATTTGTGGAATAAATGTGGTATAATGGTCAACACGTGTTGATAAGGAGGATGTTATCGATGGCAATTGTTAATGTATCTGACCAAACTTTTAATAATGAAGTAGAAAGCCAAGGCACAGTCCTGGTTGACTTTTGGGCTCCATGGTGCGGCCCTTGCAAAATGATTGCTCCAATTCTTGAGGAATTGTCCGGTGATCTGGGTGATTCCGTAAAGATTGCTAAGCTGAATGTGGATGAGAATCCGGAATCTGCATCCCGCTTCGGTGTGATGAGCATCCCGACTCTGATCCTGTTCAAGGACGGACAGCCGGTCGACAAGATCGTCGGCCTGAACTCCAAGGATTCGCTCAAGAATCTGATTGCTAAGCACCAATAAGATTGAGTCTCGATCAGGCTTGGTCTACCGCCTCCGGCTTGTCCCGGGGGCGTTTTTGCGTAAGTCGGGGAATCATTTGCCTTGAAAGGAGGTTGTCTGCTTGAACCCACATCTGGAGGAGGAGCGGGAAAAAGAGAAAGCGATGGAGGCTATCCGCCATAAGCTCGCGCTGCTTCCTGATCTTCCAGGTTGTTATCTGATGAAGAATCGGGAAGGCACCATTATTTATGTCGGAAAAGCCAAAATTCTGAAAAACCGGGTAAGATCTTATTTTACCGGCAGCCATGACGGAAAAACGCAACGGCTGGTATCGGTTATTCGGGATTTTGAGTATATTGTCACCGGCAGCAATATGGAAGCACTTATTCTAGAATGTAATTTGATCAAGACCCATCATCCTAAATACAATGTCTTGCTGAAGGACGACAAGACATTTCCATATATTAAAATTACGAATGAACGCCATCCGCGCCTGGAGGTTACACGTCGGGTGCTAAAGGACAAGGCAAAATATTTTGGGCCTTACCCCAATGCCTATGCGGCCCAGCAGACCAAAAAGCTGCTTGACCGCATGTATCCCCTGCGCAAGTGTAATGTGATGCCGAAGGAGGTCTGCCTGTATTATCATATCGGCCAATGCCTGGCTCCTTGCGAGAAGGAGGTCGGAAATGAGGTTTATGATCAGATGATCCAGGAGATCAGCTCATTTCTTAGCGGCGGGCATGAGGAGATCAAGAAGGAGCTCCAGCGGAAGATGCATGAGGCCGCAGAGGAACTGAACTTTGAGCGGGCCAAGGAGCTTCGGGATCAGATCCTGAATATTGATGCCCTGATGGAGAAGCAGAAGATTACTACTAAGGACGCCAAGGATCGGGACGTATTCGGCTATGCGGTGGACAAGGGCTGGATGTGCGTGCAAATTCTCTATATGCGCCAGGGGAAAATGATCGAGCGCCATGCCTCTGTATTTCCGTTCTTCGGTGAGCCGTATAGTGATTTCCTGTCGTTCGTCACTCAATATTACAGCGAGAATCCGGCCCTTCCGAAGGAGATTCTGCTTCCTGGCACATCTGGTGAAACCAATGTAACAGATGGGGCAGCCGAGTCTTGGGAGTCTGCGGAGAGTCTGCAGACCGAGGCTAATGCTGTGAATGAAGAATCGCCTGAGACGCTGGGAGCGGTAAGCGGAGCGAATGCGCTGACCGAGTGGCTCGGTGTCAAGACCCTGCTCCCGCAGCGGGGATTGAAGCGTCAAATGGTGAAAATGGCCGAGGACAATGCACGGGTAGCACTGGAAGAGAAATTCCGCCTGATTGAGCGGGATGAGGTGCGGACCAGCGGCGCTGCCCAAAATCTTGGCGCGGCTATCGGTCTGGAACGCCTTTCACGGATTGAGGCATTCGACAATTCCAATATTCAGGGAGCCAACCCTGTATCGGCGATGGTTGTCTTTATCGATGGCAAGCCCGCGAAGAAGGAGTATCGGAAATACAAGGTTCGGACCGTACAAGGTCCAGATGACTATGAGACGATGCGAGAAGTGATCCGGCGCCGGTATGAACGGGTGCTGAAGGAAGATTTGCCTCGTCCCGATATGATTGTCGTCGATGGAGGCAAAGGACAGATTTCGGCGGCGATAGATGTGCTTGAGAATGAGCTAGGCTTGTTCATTCCGGTAGGCGGACTTGTCAAGGATGCCAAGCACCGGACGGCCCAGTTAATGGTTGGAGATCCTCCCCGGCCGGTCTCCCTTCCGAGGGACAGCCAGGAGTTTTATTTGCTGCAACGCATTCAAGATGAAGTTCACCGTTATGCGATCTCGTTCCACCGTGAGTTGCGGGGTAAATCCATGGTGGTCTCCAAGCTGGATTCCATCCCTGGGGTCGGCGAGAAGCGGAGGAAGCTGCTCTTGAAGCATTTCGGCTCCCTCAAAAAAATAAAAGAGGCCTCAGTCGAAGACTTCCGGCCCCTTTCCATTGGTGACAAGCTAGCAAATGAAATTATAAATGCCCTCCGAGATGAGGAGTCGTAAACAGCGGCTCCTCTTCTTTTTTGTTCAAGACCGGCGGCCGCTCCTTGTTGGAAGGGTTGAACAAGTAGATCAGGTAAGCGACAAGTAATGGCAGCACGATAAAGAACAGACCCGATACAATATTGAGAGTTCCGCCCATGAACATAATGCTGATCGACATGAGCAGGCTGTCGAAGATCACGTGTGCGAATACAGCGGTAATGAAGCCGTGTCTCAGGAAAATATAACTGAAGATCAAGCCGATAAACAGCAATTCAATGGGACGGGAAATGACAGGGTAGATCGGATACAGCGTGTGACCGAATGCCCAGATCAGCGTAGTAATGATGCTTGCTGCAATCGTACTCTTGAACATCTTCTTCAGCATGGGAATCCCGAACAGCCGATACACGGCTTCTTCCCCGATTCCAGCTACCCATGCCAGCGCCGGTAGCAGTGCCGGATACAGCATATTGTAAGCCGATTGGGAAGCATCCGTCGTTGACCAGGTATGAATGGTCTTCTCAAGAAGGAAGAAGAGGACGGATTGTACGCCCATAATGATCAATGCCCAGGCATATCCTTCCGAGACAGAGCGAAGAACATGCCGCCCATATCCGGTTTCCCGGGAACGGGACCATAGAATCGTGCCCTGCTGACGCCACAGGCCGTCTCCTCCTACCAGGGAGAAGTAGACCGAGGCGGCTAGGACTAGGGTTACGCCCCCTTGGAATACGAGCGCGAATACCAAGAGCCCGCCGGTCATGCCTTCTTTTTCAAAGTAAGGAAGCATATTCAGAGCGGAGCCCATAGAAAGCACAAAATATACGGAAGCCAGTACGATGCCTCTCTTGAAGGAAGTATGTGCTTTAGTCAAAGCGCTATAGACGATGGCAAGAATACCGAGTACAAAGGTCAGAAGCGCATATCCCAGATAGGTCATCCAGTTAGCAAAGGTCTGTTGCTGCTTCACATAGTTTGTAAAGCTGTCCGGAAGGGCGAATCCCTTGTGGATACCTGTAACGGTCTGTTGGTCTAGAGAAACCTCAATTTTAGGATAGGCCTCCCCAATTTGCTGCTGTGGATCGGAGAGCAGGAACCTGCTAGGAAGCTCCTCTACAACCCATTGCTGGTCAGCAGAGTAGCCCACGGCCTCCAGAATCGGGGTGACCTGAGCCTTTGCCCCTTCCCAATCGGCTACATCCTCTTCTGCCGGCGTCATACTGAACAGGGAGGATAGCAGCTCGTAGCCAACTACTTGCCCTGAGGTCATATGTACATCCACCGCCAGGGTTTCATAAGCTTCGGCGACCAGATCAAAGCGAACCTGAAATTTGTCATAAGGGAACTGTGCCTCATAGTCATTTAAGTAAGGCTCTAATAATGAATCACGGGTAAGATAGCCGTAAAGATCGGAATCCGTATCATAGACAACCAGGCCTTCCCCTGATTGGACTTGTAATCCCAATGCCGAGACAGCAAATTCCGCCGCCGCTTCCGCCGCCTCCTGCTTGGTTATGATCTTGGCAGCCTGCTCAACCTGCTTGGTCTCTTCAGGCGAAGCAGGAAGAATCTGCAGAACCACGAATAATACCAGCCCGACCGCGGCCATGATCCAGAGTGTTTTAAGCCCAAGCCTTCGCGGCTGGACCTTGCGGACTTCAGAATTCATGTGATAACTCCTTTATCAGTATTTTGTAGTAAAACCGGTATTTGATGCATGAGTTTCGGTTTAGAATGTCACAGTAAAGATAACATAAGGTTAGGAAGCCGCGCCAGATCAATTCATATATTAGCGAAAAGCGATCATAAACGGGGCAAATTATAGCCAGGCTTAGAATGGCTAAGAATTATCCAATCATTTAACCCAATTCAAAGGTTTTTCAAACTTTTCTCAAGATACAAATCATTGTGATGAAGGGTAATAAAGCTTATAATCCATTTGACGAAAATGAAATGAAAGTAATGAAATGAATAGACCAGCCGAATTTCATCAGAAAACGGGGGACCCGATCAGTCCGGGGTGAATTTTGCTGTCCGGCAGGCGCAAGCCTGCGGCACAGCGAATAGGGCAAGCCTTGCATGTCCGAATCCGTCAGCTAACCTCGTAGGCTGCTTGCTGCAGGGACCAATCGAAGGGCATTGGATTTCCAGTGCTTTTTTTCTTTTGGCAAAATGTAATGAGGTGAATAGGCTTGCGTATAAAGTGGGTTAACTTTTCTCCGCCTCAGGTGATTGTGCTCGGCTTTGCTCTCATTATTTTATTCGGAGCCGTGCTGTTGATGCTTCCAATATCCAATAATAATGGAGAATTCCTGCCGTTCATTGATGCCTTCTTCACCTCGGTCTCGGCCACCACAGTGACCGGGCTTGAGGTCGTAGATACGGGAACCGCCTTCTCCTGGTTCGGACAGGTCATCATCATGCTTCTGATTCAAATCGGCGGACTAGGATTTATGACGATGGCGACCTTGATCGCCTTGGTATTCAAACGAAAAATCTCGCTTAAAGAACGGCTCCTGCTGCAGGAGGCGATGAATCAAGGCTCCATGGAGGGGATCGTTCGGCTGATCCGGCGGGTTCTGTTCTATGCCTTGGCGATCGAAAGCGTCGCAGCCGTGCTGTATGCCGTCCGTTTTGCCTTCGACATGCCCTTTGGACGGGCATTGTACTTTGGCGTTTTCCATGCGGTCTCTATGTTCAATAACTCGGGATTTGACTTGTTCGGAAATTACCGCAGTCTGATGATGTATACTGACGACCCGGCGGTGAACCTGATTACAATGTTTTTAATTATTACCGGCGGTCTTGGCTTTATTGTGATCTCAGACCTGGTAGATTACCGAAATCGGCGGAGACTTTCGCTGCACTCGAAGGTGGTTCTGACCATGTCAGGTCTCTTGATTATATCCGGGGCCTTGGTCATTCTGGTCTTTGAATTCACCAATAAGAATACACTGGGCTCTCTGGATTGGAGCGGCAAGCTGTGGAGCGCCTTCTTCCAATCAGTGGCTCCGCGAACGGCGGGGGCGCACACGCTGGATATTAGTTCCCTTCGGCAGGCCACCCAATTCTTCATTCTGATCCTGATGTTCATTGGGGCTTCGCCAAGCTCGACGGGCGGCGGCATCAAGACAACAACCTTCATGATCCTGCTTGGTGCGGTGGCCTCGATGATCCGGGGACGCAGTGAACTGGTTCTGTTCCGATACCGGCTTGCACAGGAACGCATCTTCAAGGCCGTAACGGTTACGATGCTGGCTCTGTTCCTGGTTATTAGTGTTGCGCTGATCCTGTCGACAACGGAGAGGGGGGCCTCCTTTCTCAGCATTCTGTTCGAGACGACCTCCGCCTTTGGAACTGTGGGGCTTTCGATGGGGATTACAGGTGACCTGACGACCGCCGGCAAGCTGATTCTCAGCTTTACGATGTTTACGGGACGGCTTGGTCTGCTGACGCTTGCTTATGCGCTAGGCCCGAAAAAGGGTAAGAGATTGTACAGACATCCGGAAGGTAAGATGATTATAGGATAAGGGGAATTTGAAATGAAAAAGCAGCAGTTTGTCGTTATCGGGCTGGGGCGGTTTGGAGCCAGTCTTGCGCTTGAGCTAATGGATCTTGGCTACGAGGTGCTTGGCATCGATCGCGATGAAGAGGTTGTGGATGGACTGAGCAGCCAACTGACTCATGCGGTAACGGCAGACGCCACAGACGAAGAGGTATTGAAATCGTTGGGCATCCGCAACTTCGATTGCGGGATCGTAGCGATCGGCAACGATATCCAGATGAGTATTCTTTCGACGATTCTGTTGAAGGAGCTGGGGTTAAAGACGGTCGTATCAAAAGCGATTTCAGTCCTGCATGGGCGTGCCTTGGAGAAGCTGGGCGTTGACCGGGTGATTTTTCCGGAGCGGGATATGGGAGTTCGCGTGGCGCATCAGCTGGTATCTCCGAACCTTCTGGATTATATTGAAATTTCCAAGGAATACAGCATCGTGGAGCTGAAGGTTCCCTCTTGCCTTGAAGGGAAGAGTCTTAGCGAGCTGAATTCCCGCGCCCGGTACGGATGCAGCATTGTGGCTTTGCAGCGGAAGCAGGGAATCATCATCGCACCTACTGCCATGGATCATCTGGAGCAGGGAGATATTATGGTTGTCATTGGGGCGAAGAAGAATCTGGAGGAATTCGAGGAAATGATCTCCGAATAGAAGCGGGTGTCTCACTGGGCTTGCATACCCTGGAGACACCCTTATTTTATGAACAGCAATCTAATTAATAAGTTCGTACTGTGGCTCTACGGATGATGAGCCAGAGCAGGGCGGCGAGCAGCACGCAGACCCCCAATAGATAGTGCACCGCCTGAAGCAAGATCCAGCCAGAGATATCCTTATCCGTTAATCCGGTTCCGCCGGAAGTATTAGCGGTGAAAAACAGGATAAATATTAACCCGGCGATAGCGATCAATCCCGGCATGGTACCATACCTGTAAAAAATAGCGCCCAGCAACGTGAACAAGAGGAAAATCAGCAAATAGATAGTAAATTGCGTGTACCAAAGCGTCAGGAAAGATGCCGGCGCACTCTCGCTCAACTGTCCCCACAGTTCAAGAAGCGCTGTACCGCCATATGCAACCAGAGTCTGGAACAGGGCTAATCCTGCGGAGGAGATGACCCCGTAAGATAAGACGCCTGCAATATAGTTCTTTCGTGTGGACCCAAGGCTAAGCATCAGCGGAAAAGTGACCGTAGCAGTAAGCAGCCCGCTGACCAGCGTGAAAATTCCGATTGCCCCGTAATTGGGGGAATAGAAGTTATTCGATGGATTGTCTACCAGATGGGGCCATTTGATCTGGAATACAAGCAAGCCGATGTCAACTAACAACAGCACAGCCAGAAAGACGCGCAATGCTTTGTAGGAGTCCTGCCACATAAATCGCATGGTATTACGATAGGTTGCCATGATTACATCACCTCCCTGTTGTTGGAACGTCCCTTGCGCGTTAAATACACGAACAGCTTCTGCAGAGGAAGGGGGCTGATTCTGACTCCTTGTTGTTCCAGTCCTGCCCGCTCCTTCGTTAAATCTCCGTACCAGGCCAGTATTGTCGTTCCTGCAAGGGAATCGGCATGCAGTACACGAGGGTCTCCCGAGAACCGTTCCAGATCGACACTGTTTCCTTGCAGGTAATAGGCATGCTCCAGAAAGGAGTCGGTGTCCTGATGCTTCGTAATGACGCCTTCCTCAAGCAGCGCGATGTACTCAAACAGATTGGCCGATTCATCAATCAGATGGGTTGAGATGATGATAGTTCGGTCGCTTCCGCTGCACTCCTGAATGATCAACTCATAAAAGGCTTCGCGCATGTCTGCGTCCAGGCCAAGTGTAGGCTCATCGAAGAGCGTTAGGGAGGACTGATTGGCCAAGCCTTTCACAATCCCGAGTTGGGACTGCATTCCACGGGATAACTGTTTATAGCGCTTGTTCGCAGGCAAGTTGAATCTTTGCAGCAGAGAGAGCGCTTTGCGTTCGTCCCACCCCGGCAAGAGCAGGGAACAGAACTTCATGATATCCTTCACCTTATAATCCGCCCAAGAGCGTTCATCCGATTTGACCAGACAAATGCTAGACATAGCCGGAGCGTTCTCGTGCACTTGCTGCCCCCCAAAGGTGACAACTCCCTGGGTGGGATAGATCATCCCGGCCAGAATATGGAGCAACGTCGTCTTACCTGCTCCGTTTGCGCCAAGCAAGCCATGTACGGCTCCCGGTTCAAAGGATGCAGTAGCATCCAGGATGGCATGACTCCTGCCGAATCTCTTACTAACTTGTCTGCATTCCAGTATCGAACTCAATGGTCTCATCTCCCTCGCTAATCATTGTTCCTGGTTGAGGCTGTAATCATCTCGGCAATCTGGCCGGTTGAGATACCGAGGCGGGCTGCTTCCCGAAGCATGGTGACCACGTACTGCTCGTAAAATTCATGTCTTCGTTTCTCTAACAGCCTCTCTTTGGCTCCTTCCGCAACAAACATCCCTATCCCTCTCTTTTTATACAAAATGTTCTGCTCCACCAGTAGATTGACCCCTTTAGCCGCCGTAGCAGGGTTGATCTTGTAAAAGGCTGCAAATTGATTGGTGGATGGAACCTGACTCTCCTCGGACAGGCGTCCTTCGATAATGTCGTCTTCAATCTTCTCAGCGATTTGTTGAAAAATCGGCCGGGAATCATCGTGAATCCCATTCATTTGCTCACCACCACTTCGGTTAATCACTTATGTAACTAACCATATAACTAACGAACGTAGATGTCAAGCGCAGAGTGCCTAGCGCATGAAAAAAAGCCGCACAAAGAATGACTTCTGCGTGCCGGGGGTAACGTGTGAAGGTTGCTTTCGATCGCTGTTGTTCGCGGATTTCTCTTATTGTATAAGTTCTGACAAGGAAGAAATCCACTCACAAAGGCGAACGCTTCGCTTCTGCAGCAACCTTCACACTTATACCCTTATTATGCAGGCTCTCAGTTCGGTTTTTTATGTGCCGGATGCATGATAGTAGCCCACATGCTCGAATCCCTCGACATGTACCTACGGGCTCGTTCGTCCGGCATTTGAGGGGCCGGATGACGCCGATGCCGATGCAATACAAACAGCAACTGCGCGTCATTGCACCTTTGGGGTAGATGGATGGACAACTACCCGCACAAGGATAGCTCAAGCAGATTCTGTAAAATGGCAACAAAGTACGTATACGCACACACACCTCGCATCATGCAGATCTCACACTGCGCAAAGCTCCAACGTACGGTACTTCACAGCATGACGACGGTTGAACGACCGCAATATAGATCGTACGCATGTAGTTATGATGAACGTAGTACAGCTCCTATTCGCAAATCGTAGGTTAAAATAGAAGGTGAGAAACCACTATTTCAGAGCTACATGCGAAAGGAGCT
>NZ_JAHLQJ010000031.1 GCF_018919145.1 Paenibacillus brevis | reverse complement strand
CGAAGTAATCAGGGCATAAGTATGAGGTGTGCTGTAGAAGCGTCAGCGTTCGCCTTTGTGAGCGAATTTCCTCCTTGTCAGAACTTAGTTCAACTGAAGAAATCCGCGAACAACAGCGATCGTAAGCATACCTCATACGTTGCCCATCCAACTCGCCATCTAATGTTTTAACTATATTCCGCTGTTACGCACTTTCCTGCTTAAATGCCGTAGTCGGAATGCTTGTTGCAGCGCCGCCTAACACAAACAGGGCCGCCCGCCAGATCAAGTCTGTTGGGACAGCCCTTTTGCAGATCGAATATGGAGTTTACCGAGTAAACGGAATGAGTACGAAATAACTGAGCGTCGCTACAATGCCCAGTCCCGCGGCCCATGCGCCTGAAGCCTTCCGGCCTTGGCTATACGCATAGAATCCCAATACGGCTGCAATGGGACCTAAAATTATGGACCACATGAACAAGGATGCAATGCCTAGACCGACGCCGATATAGCCGACCGTTTTCCCAGCTTCTCTCCTCTTAATTCCATTATCCGAGCTGATGTCCTGCCGTTCGCTCTCCGTAAAGGCCGCACGGGTCGGAGCAAATTCAGCTGCATATTCCTCGTTGTGCTCCTCAGGGGCCCTTCTTGGATAATCAGTACGGCTTTTTAATGAATTATCCGGACTGTTCGAATCATCAAACTTTCCGGAATGACCATTCGGATCTAAGTTAGTCATAACTGGCACCTCCTGTAGAATGGATCATGCATATTGCCTTTTGCATTTACGATTTGGGCTTAAAGGTGTGACAGCAAGTTGCTGATGAGGATTCGGCAATATCCTGATGCTCCGAATCGAATGATTCCCCTGCAAATTCCGTGTTGTAGTCCCGAGAGGCATGACTGTCAATGTCGATCATGATCATGTCCGCTTGGCATAGGTTTTTCTCACCCCAGTACGTACAATTGGAGACGCTGCATTTTACAATCGGCTTATCTTCTTTAGCCATTTATAATCACCTCAAGCTACATTTTTTCCGTCCCGCCGGTTTGGTATGCGAAGCGGCTGCTGTTAAATGAATGCAAAAAAGATGCCTTTCGGCATCCCAGAATAAAATCATCTGATTTTCCTCATTCTAAGCCTATTCAGACTAGTTATGAGGAGGTCTACCTAATGAAGCGGAAAAGCTGGGCTCTGATAGGGCTGTTAGCCGCCGGAGTCATTGCCTTGTATGCACTTGTACCTGATCCACAGCAGAATGCACATTCGAACAACGCTTCACAACCCAAAACTGCATCAGCCACCGAGCCCAAGAAGATTGGGAATCAACAGGAACAGAAGCTGAAACAAATGATGAAGCAGCGTGACATGACAGCTACCGAGCGCTTGGCGCGTCTGGATGCAAAGCGCCATGTACGGCTGTTAGCCGAACAATATGCAGCCGTCAGGAAGAACGGCGAATCCCCAGCCTATGCCCAAGAGCTGCAAAAGGATCACGGTCAATTTTTGTCGATCATATGGGTAAAGGACGGTCAGGAGCGGGAAACAAAGGCCGCCGCCTATAAGCTTGAGCAAAAGGAGCAGAAGCAGTTGCGAGGTTATCTCCAGTATGCCCGAAAGGCAATCCAGCGGAAGCAATCCTACGAATCACCTTCATTCCCTCAGGATCAACCCAAGTATTATGTCGTTGCGGAGCCATCCGGCCAAGGGCAGTCCGGCGCGATTGCCGTTATGGATATGGGTATCCTGAAACGGGTGGAAGAGCATCAAGATAAGAATCTGCGGCTGATTCCTTATCCTAAAGAGGGGAACTACAAGGTGGAGTCCGTACACGCCGACACCCTCAAGGATATCACCGTCAAGACAGGCCATGACAACGAAAAAGCAAGCCACTATTACGAAAATGAAATCGTTGTGACCTTTGCGGAGCCGCCCTCGACACAAGAGCTGAATAAAATGACCCAAGAATTGAAGTGCAGTCAACCAAAGCGGATTGCAAATACCTATATCTTTCGTTCTGAAACGATGAATATGAAGCAGTTGAAACATTATTTTCAGACAAAATGGAAACCGAGCTATGTGGAGCCCCATTACTTGTACATGACAAATGACAATACGGCTATGAATCTAACCGATGAATCTCCGGTAATTCCGAATGATTTATTATTCTCTGAATATCAATGGAATCTTCCGGTTATAGAGACTAATCGAGCCTGGAAACTGTCCAAGGGAAGCGATGATGTCATTGTTGCCGTGGTGGATACCGGGGTGGACCTGAAGCATCCCGATTTGAACGGGCGCTTGCTGGAAGGCTATAACGCCATCGAGCAGGAGGAGGAGCCCTATGATGATGTTGGCCACGGAACTCATGTTGCCGGAATTATCGCAGCGAATGTCAATAACAATGAGGGCATTGCCGGCATGATGTGGGGAGGCAAGATTTTACCTGTAAAAGCGCTCGACAATACCGGAGCCGGAACGACCTACTCTGTGGCTGAGGGCATTATCTGGGCAACCGACCATGGAGCCAAGGTGATCAATCTCAGTCTGGGAAATTATGCGGATGCCGAATTCCTGCATGAAGCAGTCAAGTATGCCTATGGCCGGGACGTAGTCCTGATCGCCGCTACCGGAAATGACAATACCGAGCGGCCCGGTTACCCGGCGGCTTATCCGGAGGTGTTGGCCGTATCGGCTACAGACTATCAGCTCCAGCGCGCCTCGTTCTCCAATTACGGAGATTATGTTGACGTCATGGCTCCGGGCGAGAGCATTGCCAGCACGTACCCGGACAACCAGTATGCCGCTTTGTCCGGCACTTCCATGGCCTGTCCGCATGTCACCGCATTGGCTGCTCTGATTCGCTCCGTCAATCCGGATCTGCGAAATACCGAGGTGATGGATTTGATCCGCAGCAATGTAATTGATCTCGGTCCGTCAGGACGTGACAAGGATTATGGCTATGGACAGATCGATGTCTATGCCGCCCTGTCTGCTGCAGGGGCAGGGGATTCGGCGCTTCAGCTCTGGCCGCAGGCTGTTCAGCGCAAGGTTAACCGGATTCTGGACAAACACAAATAATCTGCATAAGAAAAAGAGGCTATCCCGTCAGATTCATGATCTCTGGGGAATAGCCTCATTTCACAAGTTTCTTTAATAGTTTAGGTGGTTGCAGTGAAGAAAGTTTGCCGTAAGCCGGGTTCTGTACTCTTGGCGGTAATCACGGGAACAACCCTCCCGCTAGGAGTGACAATCATCTATCTAGGCCGCACATTACTGGGCAGCTCCAGCGACCAACCCGGACGCGCCTCGGGCAAAGGCTGCTTCACGAAGGAAGCTGCGTCCCATTAGGTCTTGCTCCAGATGGGGTTTACCAGGAACGAAGTCACCAGCGTTCCTCGGGGTCTCTTACACCTCGGTTCCATCCTTGCCTGATCCGCAATTGCTTGCGGCCATCGGCGGTCCATTTCTGTGGCACTATCCTTCGGCTCGCGCCGACTGGACGTTATCCAGCACCCTGCCCTATGGAGCCCGGACTTTCCTCCCGCGGCAACAAGGCCGCCGGCGATTGTCTGACAAACTTTCAATAGCAACACATGTTAGTATACAGGCATCTTCCTGAGATCGCAAGTATGAAACTACAGGAAGAAGTCGTAATGATCAAATAAATCGGAAGGGCTCCGTATCTACGCCGGAAGCATATACCTTTGTCTCGTATTTACCTTCCCTCAGCTTCAGCTCAAGCCATTCCGACACCTTGGCTTTCATAATCTTTTCGGCATTATGACCTGGATCGATCAAAGCGATACCCGCCATCTGGGCATCCTGTGCCGTATGGTAATCAATATCTCCCGTCACCAGCACGTCTGCCCCCCGGAACATCGAGGCCTTCCAATACTTTCCTCCAGATCCTCCGACTACTGCCGCTTTGCGGAGCGGGCGATTCAGGTCACCGACAACACGTACAAAAGGCACGTCCAGCTTCTCCTTGACCCGCTCCACAAATTCACCAAGAGTGACCGGTTCACTTAGTTTACCCACACGTCCGAGTCCAAAGGTTCTTCCCTTCAGATCCATTGGATAGAGGTCATAAGCCACTTCTTCATAGGGATGGCTTTTAAGCATGGCTTGAATCACTCTTTTTTGCAGGCTCTCGGGAACGATCGTCTCGATTCTCATCTCCTCTACGGTCTCCAGCTTGCCTGGGGTGCCGATATAAGGATCTGTCGCCGCACCGGGAACAAAGGTTCCCTGACCTTCCATATTGAAGCTGCAGTGGCTGTATTGCCCGATTGCTCCGGCTCCCGCATTCAGGATAGCCTCCAGCACCTGACGATGATGGTCCTTCGGAACGAACACGACCAGCTTATGCAACCTGTCCGTATGAATATCCTCCAGAGCTTCGCCAGACTCGATTCCCAGCGCCTCAGCCATCCAGTCATTCATTCCTCCGTCCGTAACATCAAGATTTGTATGAGCGATATAGACGGCAATATCATGCTTGATCAGCTTCTCGTACACCTTCCCCATCGGCGTATCGGTTTGCAACTGAGCAAGGGGACGGAAAATGATCGCATGGTGCGCTACAATCAAATCAGCACCCAGCTTGATTGCCTCGTCTACTACTGCTTCATTCACATCCAATGCGGTCAGTACACACTTGATATCCTTCTGCAGGCTGCCAAGCTGGAGACCGATTTTGTCGCCCTCCATGGCAACATGCTTGGGAGCCAATTGTTCCATATACTGAATTACTGTTTGTCCTTTTGCAAGCATTCCATTACCTCCGTCAACTGCCGGGCCAGTTCTGCCAGCTCCTGCTCCTTGACCCTCGAGGCTTCATGAGAGGAGGAGGACACAGAGCTGCGAATCCGCTCCAGCTGTTTGATTTCTCCATGCCATTTTTCAAACCAGACTGCATCCGGTTCTTTAATCAACCAGGGACCGAGCAATAGCAACAGCTCTTCCGTTAGCTTCATTTCACTGCCAGGCAGTGCTCGGGGTGCATACAGCTGTGCATTAAATCCTGTACTGTCAGGAAGACGTCTTGCCGTCAGAATTTCATAAATTTTGCCGTCCTCCTCCAGAATGCTCTCTTCGGTTAATGCCCATTCATGACGAAGCAGCCAACGCCGAACCAAATCTTCGCCTACATTCGGCTGAAGCACAAGGGTGTGGACCCCTGCAAGCTTCTCCTGACCGGCTTCAAGGATAGAAGCAATTAACGCCCCGCCCATGCCTGCAATCGTAATTGTGTCCACCTCTCCAGGACCGACAACCGCTAACCCGTCTCCTTTTCGCACTGCAATGGAAGAAGTCAAGCCCGCTTGAGCTACCTGCTGCTGTGCCGCCTTCAGCGGTCCCTCATTCACCTCACCGGCAACAGCACTTAAGGCAAGTCCATTCTTCACGGCATACACCGGAAGAAGCGCATGGTCCGAGCCAATATCAGCCAACTTGCAGCCCTTTGGCAACCGCTCCGCAATCTGTATCAATCTTGCTGATAATTTCATGAAGAAATCCACACCACCCATTTTTTTCGTAATCCAAACAAAATGCCCAGGGCCAGTACAATCTTTAATAAAAGAATTAGCTCCATTCCTTGAACCGGCTGCTGCCGGAGCAGGAAATAGTCTGCCTCCGGCATGAACCACAGAGTCACAGACAGGGCGAAGAGCACTCTAGACACCATAACCGAGCGCTGATGAACAAGCCATACCACCCAGAAAACAATGATGCTGATCGGAAGCCAGACGACCTGTAACCAGATCCATGAATACTCAGGATGCAAATAATCAAACATAAAAGCGTAGACGAGTATGAAGGCCGCAAAACCGCAATACATCAGAATTCCGATCTTTAGTACAGTTCCTGCACTTAGCCAGACCAGGCCACAGCCCGCAATCAAGGTCATGAAGGCGAGACCGCTGCTCCACCCTTGAAGGAGGAGAATCCAGCTTCCGAGGCCAAGCAGGATGAAGCTCCCCGCACCGGCCATAACCAACGAGAACAAGTCTCTTCGCTCACGATAAAATCCAGAGATGACGTAACAGATAGCCGGGACCAATAACGTAATTCCGATTTGCAATGGCCAGGCAAAAAGGCTAAAATAAAAAGAAATAAAGAAAAAGAAGGAAATAATTCCAAAAGAAAGTAACCAGGCCTTCCAACTGCCTTGACTGAACGAGCTCAACGACAGCATCGGACGGGCAGCAGCTGGCGACTCGTCATGATCCCGATACAAATTCTCTAGAAAGTCGCAATACTGCTCAGGCAGCAACCGACTTCGCCGCCAATGAGCGATTTCTCGGAGAATAACATCTCTTTTATCCGGATTCACATGATAACCTTCCTTCTGGGAGAGTCCCTTTTAGTGCGTGTTCAAAAAGTCAGCTTTTCAGCACCGAGAAGGTTGCGATAACCCGAAGAAGAAACGGAGTGTAGGCAAAGGCCTACATGAGTACCGGACTTCGAGAGTGAACGCAAGATTCGACGCCGAATCAACCCCTTGGAACGCTTCGTGATCAAAAAATGACTTTTTCAACTACCTCTTTCATCAAAAAAAAGACCTTGCTGCTCTCATCAGCAGAAGGTCGGGAGCCTTGGACTATTCTAGGAAGTCCTTCAGCCGTTTGCTCCGGCTCGGATGGCGCAGCTTTCGAAGGGCCTTCGCCTCGATTTGGCGGATACGCTCACGGGTAACGCCAAACACTTTGCCGACTTCTTCCAGCGTTCTGGTGCGTCCATCGTCCAGTCCGAAGCGCAGTCGAAGCACGTTCTCTTCACGCTCAGTCAGCGTATCCAGAACATCTTCGAGCTGTTCCTTGAGTAGCTCATACGCCGCTGCATCGGCAGGGGCCAGCGCCTCCTGGTCTTCGATGAAGTCACCCAGATGGGAATCATCTTCTTCACCAATCGGCGTCTCCAGCGAGACCGGCTCTTGGGCAATTTTCATGATTTCCCGTACTTTTTCAACGCTTAATTCCATCTCGGCGGCGATTTCCTCAGGTGCAGGCTCACGCCCCAGCTCTTGAAGCAATTGACGGGAGACTCGAATCAGCTTATTAATGGTCTCCACCATATGCACAGGAATCCGAATCGTTCTTGCCTGGTCGGCAATCGCGCGGGTAATCGCCTGGCGAATCCACCAAGTAGCATAAGTACTGAATTTGAAGCCTTTCTTGTGGTCAAATTTCTCGACCGCTTTGATCAGGCCCATATTGCCTTCCTGAATCAGATCTAGGAACAGCATGCCGCGACCTACATATCGCTTGGCGATACTTACAACCAGCCGCAAATTCGCTTCGGCCAGACGGCGCTTCGCTTCTTCGTCGCCATTCTCGATCCGCTTGGCAAGCTCCATCTCGTCATCACCGGATAATAAGGGAACTCTTCCGATTTCCTTTAAATACATACGGACCGGATCATTAATTTTGATACCGGGAGGAAGTGTTAGATCATCGTCGAAGCCGAATTCCTCATGCTCTCCATGTTCATCATCATTGCGGCGAGTCGTAAGCTCTTCATCACTGTCACCTGTAATATCAATGCCAAGATCAGCTAATTGCTCATAGAACTCGTCCATCTGTTCAGGATCCTGTTCAAATGGCGAAAGCTTCTCCATGATTTCTTTATAGGTCAAAGAAGATCTCTTCTTGCCCTGCTCAATCAGACGATCTTTGACCTGTTCCAGTGTCAATTCGGTTTCTAGTTCAGTATGTTGTTCATTCGTCATTTCTGGCTCCCTCCTCCCTAGAAACTCACCACGGTTCAACGTCTATTGTCTCTCTAGGGCAATAATCTCACTGGCTATTTGTGCTGCACGCAAAAAATCCCCGGCTTTTTCAGCCGATACCATTTCTTCTTTCTTTCGTCTGATTTGCTTCATCTGAGGCACCTTCTTGACTTCCCGGATACAGTCGTCAAGTTCCTGGGTGCTCCATTCTGCAGGAAGCTCCATCATGGCGATTCCAATGACGGATTGCTCAAGCCGATCATCCTGTAACGAAGCAATAAAGCGGCTTGCATCCGGCGGTTTGCCTTGTGCGTAGTATGCGTATAGATAAGCAGCAATGGCTGCATGATCTTCGATGTTAAATTGGTCTCCAAGCGAGTCTCCCACATAACGGGCTACCTCATCATCCTGGAGCATAAATGCAAGAAGCCGGCGTTCGGCAACATGATAAGCAGGCAACAGCTCCGGCATGGAGGCCTGCCCCGTTTTATGCCTACCATTATTCCACCTTTTGGCCTTATTATCCCCTGCGTAGTTGTTTTTTTGCATGGATTGGCGCTTCTCATTGCATTCCTGCTTCAGGCTTTCGAAGGAAACTTGCAGCTCAGCTGACAATTCCTTTAAGTAGATCTCTCGTTCGGTTGGTGACGATAAGGGAGCAATTACTTCCAGCGCATCTTTGATGTAGGCAACCTTTCCGTCTTCTTCTAGCAGTATATGGTTTTTTCTCAAATATATAAGCTTGAATTTTACAGATGAAACAGCTCCATCCAAAATTTGACGATGAAACCGCTCTGCTCCGTATTTCTGGATAAAGTCGTCCGGATCGAGCCCTTCGCTCAACACTGCAATTCTTACCTGAAATCCGGCGTCCTCCAAAATCGGTATGCTCTTCAGCGCAGCAGCCTGTCCGGCTTGATCTCCGTCATAGCAGACAATGACCTCATCGGCCAATCCCCGCATCATTGCGGCGTGACTCTCGGTCAGCGCCGTGCCCATCGTCGCTACTCCGTTATGCACCCCAGCTTCCCAAGCGCTGATTACATCACCATAGCCTTCAAATAATACAAATTGACGTGATTTTCGTATCTCGCCCTTGGCCATATGAAGATTGTATAAAGTCCGGCTCTTACTGAACAGCTTGCTCTCGGATGAGTTCAGGTATTTCGGCTGACCCTCTCCCAAAACCCGTCCTGCAAAAGCAATCACTTTGCCGCTTCGATTATGAAGCGGAAACATGACACGATCACGGAATCGATCTACGTAGCCGCTGCCGTCCTGTTTGGATGATAAAAGTCCACCCTTCTCCATGACATCAAGATTAAAAGAACGCTTCTCTAAAAATTGAACAAGCGTATCCCACCGTGCAGGCGCGTAGCCGATTTGGAAAGTGTCAATTGCCTTTTCGCTGAATCCTCTTGATTTTAAATAGTCCATTGCAGGCTTTCCATGCTCCGTATTCTTCAGCAGGAAATGATACAGCTTCGCCGTCCATTCGTGCGCTTGCAGTTGCTGCTCCAGCTCCAGATTTCGCGGAGAATTTCCGGTTGAACCGCCCGTTCCCGCATCATACGGAATATGAGCTTCGTCGGCCATCAGCCGCACGGCTTCCGGGAATGTCAGCCCTTCGAGCTCCATCCGGAATTTAATCGCATTACCGCCCTTTCCGCACCCGTAGCAGTGAAAGATCTGCCTGTCAGGCGTAACAGTAAATGAAGGCGTCTTCTCCGAGTGAAACGGACAAAGCCCCTTCATATACTTGCCTTGCTTTGTTAAATGAACGTGCTTGCTGACCGTATCGACAATATCATGCTGCCGCAGGACGGCCTCGATGACTTCCTCAGGAATGCCTCGCCCCGTATTCATCTAACCACCTTCATCTTTCATAAAAACACATTTAATTATAATTCGCTAAATTTGTACATTCTCCTGCAAATCCCGCAAAAGATTTATCAGGCTCGATCGAAAGTGCTGCCGATCTTCTTCGGAAAAGGGACGCGGCCCCCTGGAATGCTTGCCCGACCGTCTTGCCTTGGCCTGCGCATGCCTTCGTTCCAGCAAGTAATCAATATTCCCCGGGTGAAATACATCGCCCCGGGGAGATAGCGCCTGGCAAGCCTTGGCTAGTACAAGCGCGGCCAGACCGTAATCCTGGGTAACCACAACATCGCCGCGCCGGATATGATTGACGATATAAAGATCGGCGCTTTGCTGACTGCGGTCAACCTGCACGACTTCTACACCTGATGCCTCCTTCAGAACATGGTCGAAGGAAGACACCATCAGTACGGAAATGCCGAACTGGCCGGCAATCTCGATAATCTCGGATTTGACAGGACAAGAGTCCCCGTCAACAACAATTCTCGAAGACATACGGGGACCCCCTTTCATTTAGTCGTTTGCTTAATATGCCCAAACAAGCTTGCTAAAGTCGGCAAATTGCTTCAATTCCTGGTCAATAGCCGAGAGCAACGCCAGACGATTTGTCCGGATTTGCTCGTCCTCGGTCATAACCATAACGGCATCAAAGAAAGTATTAATCGCTTCCTGCAAGGAAGAAAGTGAAGCCAACGCTCCAGAAGCATCTTTACCCTCAAGCTTGCGGCGGAACTCAGGTGTGATCTCCGTCAACGTCTGATAAAGCTTGGCTTCCGCAGGATCATGGAGCAGATCAGAGCGTACCTTCACAGCCGAAGCCTTAGAGGCAAGATTGCTTACACGTCCAAAGGCTTCACAAACGGTCTTGAACTCCGGACGTTCAACAGCTTCCATCAATCCGTTGCCCCGGGATACGACTGAGACCACGTCATCATAGCCTGCCCCCATAACGGCATCCACCACATCATAGCGGCAGTGGTCGGACAGGGTCTTTCTTACGCGCAACCCGAAGAATTCCATCAAATCCTTCAGCATTTCTTCCTTGCTCCGCTTCAGCTCATGGAAATGGGCATGAGTTTCAATCGCAAGCTCGAACAGCTGTGATAACTGTACCTCCAACTGATGCTCCAGAATAATCTGGACAATTCCTGCAGCTTGACGGCGCAATCCGTAAGGATCCTGTGAGCCTGTCGGGATAATCCCGATGGAGAAGCAGCCTGCAATCGTGTCCAGCTTATCGGCAATGCTGACAATGGATCCGACTTGCGAAGCCGGAACATCATCTCCGGCAAAGCGAGGTTGATAATGCTCAAAGATCGCCTTGGCAACAGCATCAGACTCCCCGGCTTTGCGGGCGTAGTCTTCCCCCATCACTCCTTGAAGTTCCGGGAACTCATAGACCATTTGAGTAACCAGGTCGAACTTGCAGATTTCAGCCGTACGGCTTACGGCTTCTGCAGTGCCGCTGTCAGCGCCGACCAATGCGGTCAGCTTCTCGCTGTTGCGGCGGATTCTGCGCACCTTGTCTCCTACCGTGCCCAGCTCCTCATGGAATACAATGCTCTCCAGCTTGGACAAGGCATCCTTGATCGCCAGCTTCTGATCCTCTTCATAGAAGAATTTCGCATCAGACAGCCGTGCGCGAAGAACCTTCTCATTCCCGCGGGCGATAAGGTCGAGGGAACGGTTGTCTCCGTTGCGGACGGTAACGAAGAAGGGCAGCAGCGCTCCCTCTGCATTCAATACCGGGAAGTAGCGCTGATGCTCGCGCATGGAGGTGATCAGCACCTCCTGCGGAATATTCAGGAACGATGCCTCGAACTTCCCGAACAGGACTGTCGGTGTTTCTACCAGGAACAGAACTTCCTCCAGCAAATCTTCTTTTACAGCAATATTCCAGCTTTGCTCTTTGGCAAGGTCTTCAATCTGCGAGGTAATCATGGCTTCCCGCTCTTGAATATCAGCAATAACATGCTGAGCGCGAAGTGCCTCCACATATTCTCCAGGAGATGTAATGAGTGTATCCTGACCAAGGAAACGATGCCCGCGAGTGACATTTCCGGATTTGACTCCTGCAATCTCCAGATCAATAATCTCGCTTCCGAACAAAGCAACCATCCAGCGGATCGGACGCACAAACTTGAAGTCATAGCTGCCCCAACGCATATTTTTAGGGAAATTCATGGCATGCAGTATACCTAATAAGCCTTCAGACAGCAAGGACTTCGTCTCAACACCCTCACGGCTCTTGCTGACATAAATGTATTCGGTTCCCGACAATTCGCGGAAGGTGAATTGATCCGGGTCCACGCCCTGGCTGCGGGCAAATCCAAGGGCAGCCTTGCTCCAGTTGCCGCTCTCATCCAGTGCGATTTTACGGGAAGGACCCTTCAGTTCTTCATGAACGTCCTCCTGCTTCTCAGCCACGCCCTTTACCAATACCGCAAGACGGCGCGGAGTAGCATAGCTTTCGATGCTGTCATAGGAAATGACCGAATCTCCCAGCCACTTGCTTGTGCGTTCCTTCAATTGCTCCACAGCCGCACGGATAAAGCGCGCGGGCATTTCTTCGAGTCCAATCTCAAACAATAAATCCTTAGCCATGGATCTCGCCTCCTTTGTTCAGCATCGGGAATCCAAGCTTTTCGCGCTCCTCCAGGTACGTAGCCGCTACTTGACGTGCAAGGTTCCGGACTCTTGTAATATAACCGGTGCGCTCAGTCACACTGATAGCCCCCCGAGCATCAAGCAGATTGAAGGTGTGGGAGCATTTCAGCACATAATCATATGCCGGATATACCAAGTGCTCGGCCATTGCTTTCGCCGCTTCTTGCTCATACATATTAAACAACGTAAATAGCATCTTTACATCGGAAAGCTCAAATGTGTATTTGGAATGCTCAAACTCAGCTTGATGGAATACATCGCCATAGCTTGTTCCATCCACCCACTCCAAATGGAATACATTCTCCTTGTCCTGGATGTAAGAAGCCAGCCGCTCCATGCCATAGGTAATTTCCACGGCTACCGGATTCGTCTCGATTCCGCCGACTTGTTGGAAATAAGTAAACTGTGTAATCTCCATGCCATCCAGCCATACTTCCCAGCCGAGTCCCCAAGCGCCAAGTCCCGGATGCTCCCAGTTATCTTCGACGAACCGGATATCATGCTCCAGCGGATTAATGCCAAGACGTTTCAAGCTCTCCAGATAGATTTCCTGAATGTTGTCCGGCGAAGGCTTCAGAATAACCTGGAACTGATGATGCTGATACAATCGGTTCGGGTTCTCACCGTACCGTCCGTCTGCCGGACGGCGGGAAGGCTCCACATAAGCCACATTCCACGGTTCCGGCCCGATGGAGCGCAGGAATGTCATTGGATTCAGCGTCCCAGCACCCTTCTCCACATCATACGGCTGGACGACGATGCAATTTTGCTCGGCCCAGAACTGCTGCAAGGTCAAAATCATTTGTTGAAAATTCATTGAACCTCATCTCCTTGTTTGCTGAATAAATGAGAGTCTGCAACATTCGGGGTGGTGAGGCGCAAAAAAAGCTCTCGCCGCCCACGTCTGTTGTCAGACGTAGGGACGAGAGCTATTGTCCCGCGGTTCCACCCTACTTGATCTGCCTGGCAGCTGAATTGCATACCGCCCACCAACAGATCCGCTTTTCACGTACCATTCCCATCCTCCCGGGCCGCCGCTTCATGAGTTCCTCCGGCCGGGCTTCCACTACCCCCGACTCGCTGTTCTTGCCGCTTCGAAACATCATTACTTTTCCCGATCAACGCATAGGTCTCCAGAAAGGAGAAATTCTTATTTATAATATCCGATTTCACATGCCACGTCAAATCTCGTATTTATCAAGCTGGTCCAGAAAGTTGCGCGACTTCAGCTTAAGCCCAAGCTGCATATCCATGAAATCCCGCATGATCCTCTTGAGCTCCGCTTTGGTCTCATCCTTAACTTCAACATTGCCCAGCCTGCGCATATCCATACGTTCAAAATAATGAAGCAGCTTAAAGGTGCCTGCAGACACTTTTTGAGCAGCCGGATCGTGATGTCCGCAGGAAGGACAGAGCGAGCCTCCCAGCCGGGGACTTATTTTATAAGTATCGGCCGAACGTCCGCAGGATACGCAATTTGAGATTACGGGTCCATAGCCGGCCGCTTGCAAAATTTTCATCTCATACAGCGCAATGACAACCTCGGGATCTTTTTTCGAAGCCAGCGATTCAAGACAAGCCTTCAGCTGTGTGTACCAGAAGCTGCCCACCTCTTCATCCTGCAAGGTCCGATCCAGCAATTCGCAAGCATAGGAGGCATAGGCCGCTAAGAAAAGATCCTCACGTAAAGAAAAGTGAGATTCAATAATCTCACCTGAATTCAATGTGCCCAGGCCATGGTTAGGACGGTAAAACACAAACTCTCCGAGCGTAAAAGGCTGCGTTAGTGCCGCATGACGGCTCTTGACCTTCTTTGCCCCCCGGACCAATACTCCGATTTTACCGTTGCCCTCTGTGCACAGCGTGATGATCTTGTTCCCCTCGCCATAGTCCATGCTGCGGATGACAATGCCTTCCACCCTGTATAGCATGTCTCTTCCCCCATGTGTGAAGCTTGTTATAATTCCTGTTGTTCCTCCGGAACAACCCATTCCTCTGCGGCTTCAGTCATCTCGTCCTCTGGATTGCCGACAGCTTCTTTATAGAGCATGTAAGCATCGACATCTCCAGTCATTGAAAAATACTTCCACGAAAAATCTCGCATTCGTATTCACCCTTCCCTTCGAAATGACGCCTTTCAAATTAGTGCTCAAAAGTGATGACTTTTTGAACTACCATGTTCAAAGGATAGGATGCTCGGGTAAACACGAACTAATGTGATACAAATCCTCCCAATCCGTCTACATGTCGCGGTGGAAGCCCAAATCCTTCAAAATCCGTTCCTGATTCCGCCAGTCCTTCTTTACTTTTACCCATAGCTCCAGGAAGGTTTTGGATCCCAGCAGATTCTCGATATCTTGTCTGGCCAGCTTGCCGACTTCCTTAAGCAAGGCGCCTTGCTTACCGATGATAATTCCCTTCTGGGAGTCTCTCTCCACAAAAATAACAGCAGATATATAGACGACCCCATTCTGTTCCACCCGCATATCTTCAATAGTTACGGCAATGGAATGAGGGACTTCCTCCCGGGTCAGATGAAGTATCTTCTCCCGGATCAGCTCTGCACATACAAATTGCTCCGGATGATCGGTCACCTGATCCTCCGGATAGTATTGCGGGCCTTCCGGCAAATATTTTCCGATCTGCTCGATCAATGTATTCACATTGCTTCCAAGCATCGCGGAGATCGGTACGATCTCTGCAAAATCATACAGCTTCCGATACTCCTCGATGATCGGCAGCAATTCCTCCGGCTGAATCCGGTCGATCTTGTTCAATACAAGAATAACAGGAGTGCGGACATTCTTAAGGCGTTCAATGATAAAACGGTCTCCGCCTCCCAGCCCTTCCGCGGTATCAACAAGGAACAGGACCGCCTCAACCTCCCCAAGGGTGTTCAGAGCTGTCGTGTTCATGTAATCGCCAAGCTTGGACTGCCGCTTATGGATGCCGGGCGTATCCAGAAAGACCACTTGCATCTCTTCGGATGTATAGACCCCATGAATTTTATTACGGGTTGTCTGCGGCTTATCAGACATGATTGCGATCTTTTGGCCGATGATATGATTCATCAACGTAGATTTCCCGACATTCGGCCGGCCGACGATGGCAACGAAGCCCGATTTGAATTTGGATTTTGCCATGTAGTGAAAGTTCCTTTCGCATCTTTATGCTATATTTTCATAACTATTGGAAGTACTTGCATTATTCCTGCTGTTCCTGCAGATTCACGGAGCTAAAATAGTATGGCAGCAGTTCCCCTACCGTAGTTTCTTTGACATCACCCTTCAGGTTGCCTAAAATAACCGGCATTTCCGGGCCGCATAGTTCGAGAAGCACCTGCCGGCACACCCCGCATGGAGAGATCGGCCCCTCGGTATCGCCAACAATCGCAATGGCCTGAAAGGATCCCGGCTTCAAGCCGTCAGCAACCGCGCGAAATACTGCCGTCCGCTCCGCACAATTGGTTGGTCCATAGGCCGCATTCTCAATGTTACAGCCATGGTGAACCTTTCCCGACTGATCTAGCAGCGCGGCTCCAACGCCAAAACCTGAGTAAGGGATATATGCTTTTTTCCGTGCCTCAACCGCTTCTTGAAGTAACGCCTTGTAATCCATTCTATCAGCTCCCCATTCTAAATGAACCGCTGTACTACAATCCCAGTAATGTCATCACAGGCCTCCAGAACACTAAAAGTCCGATGAAGACGGCAAAAGCCGCGGCGATCAGCACAGCTCCGGCAGAAGCATCCTTGGCTTTCTTCGCCAATTCGTGCCACTCCGGTGCTGCCAGATCCACTGCAGCTTCAATCGCAGTATTGATAACTTCCGTTGTAAGAACCATCGCAATGGTTAACAGCAGCAGCGCCATATCTCTTGCAGGGAGACGCAGCAACAGTGCGGCAATCAGCACAGCAATTCCGGCGGCTGCATGTATTTTCATATTACGCTCATGCATCACTGTTTCTCTAATGCCTGACCATGCATCCCGAAAGACTCTGCTCCAGCTGCGGCGGGGCTTCATTACCGAACCAACCCTACCTGGGCCAGGACTGCTTCCTGTTTCCCCATCATGACCTGTTCACTGGCGGTATCTTGGTGATCATAGCCAAGCAGATGCAGGAATCCATGCACAAACAGGAATCCCAGCTCACGTTCCAGGGAATGACCGTAGTCTTCACTCTGCGACTTCGCCCGCTCGACGGAAATGATGATGTCGCCGAGCACATCGGTCAGCTCGTCCAGCTCTTCGCCTTCCTCAAGCTCGTACACGATATCCATTTCCTCATCAAGTGATTCGTTCATAGCAAAGGATAACACATCGGTAGGACGGTCAATGCCGCGATACTCTTTGTTCAACTCGTGGATAGCTTCATCATCCACAAAAGTCAGATCAACCTCTCCGTCGGCAATGCCCTCCATCTCGGCAGCCGCTTGAAGCAGCTTGTCCAGCAGTTCGATCAGGCTGTCCTCGACCGCCATTTTGTCTTGATCATTGTTCCAAACCAGTGTTAGGCTCATTCACAGCACTCCCCTTGTCTTTCTCTTCGGTCGCCTTGTTCTTCTTGATTTGATCCGGATATTCGATTCGGGAATGGAAGATTCCCATGACTGTTTCCTTCAATGTCTGGGCAATTAGATCAAGCTCGCGCATCGTCAAATCGCACTCATTAAACTGATGATCATCAAGCCGGCTCTTGATAATCTTCTCGATCATGGTCTCAACCTGCTCCACTGTAGGCTTGCGAAGCGAACGCACAGCAGCCTCTACGCTGTCGGCAATACCTACCACAGCAGCCTCTTTGGATTGTGCCTTCGGACCAGGATAGCGGAAGTCGTTCTCGGTGAAGTCCGGTTCCAGACCCTGCTCCTCGGCCTGCGAGAGTGCTTTGTGATAGAAATAGTGCAGGAATGTAGTACCATGATGCTGCTCCGCGATATCGCGGATCGGCTTCGGCAGCTTATATTCCTTCTGCATGTCCACCCCGTCCCGGGCGTGGGCAATAATGATTGATTTACTAAGTTTAGGATCTATAAAATCATGCGGATTCTCCATATTGTTCTGGTTCTCGATGAAGTAGCCCGGGCGTTTCGTCTTGCCGATATCGTGATAATATGAGCCTACCCGGCAGAGTAGACCATCTGCTCCGATCGCTTCAGCAGCGGCCTCGGACAAATTCCCGACCATGACACTATGATGATACGTTCCCGGTGTCTCGGTCAGCAACTTCCGAAGCAGCGGATGGTTGGGATTAGACAGCTCCACCAGCTTCAGGGCAGACAGGATGCCGAAAGTGACCTCGAAGAATGGCATTAATCCGATCACCAGAATCGTGGTCAACAGCCCTCCGGCAATGGCAAAGCCGATGGCATACAGCGTTTCACCATTCTCTGCCCATCCGTTGTTATGAATGACAATCAACGAGAAGACGGCCAAGGACCCAAAGAGGCAAATCATAATACCTGCTTTGAGCAAGGTTGACCGCTGGCTGGCCTTGTGAATGGCAAAGATCGATGCATACGAAATGACCAGGGCAAACAGCCCGAATTCAAAGTCAAAGATTTGTCCCTGATGAACATTCAAAATAATACTTGCCATAATGCTTAACAGAATGGAGCAGGTATAAGCCAAGGACAGGTCGATCAGCAAGGTGATCAGCATGGCTCCCGTCGCTACCGGCGCCAAATAACCCATATAAGGACGCTGTTCATTTTGCAGGATAGAAGTAATATGTAGTGATAGCAGCGTGATAAGCAGAATCAACAGCAGCATAACAAATTGCGAATTGTTGTACTTGAAACGGTTTACCCCTTGGGATTGACGCATAAACAGGATCAGACCGGTCGCCATTAAGGCAGACAGCAGGACAAGCCCCAACTGCGGCCAGTAATTAACCTCATCCTTCAATAGTCCATTTTTCTCCAGCAGACTATACATTTCCTCGGAAATTTTTTCGCCCTTTTGAATCAGGACATCCCCTTGCTTGATATAAACTGTAGGGGTATTCTCTCTGGCTTCTACTTTCGCAGCTTTTGTGGCCTCATCGTCGAAAAACTTGTTCGCGGTGATCGACAGTCTTGCGAGTTCCTGTACAACCTCACGGGAGGTCCGCTTGCTTAGCGAGCTGGTGCTGACCATTTCCGCCACTTTCGCCCGGGCGGTCTGTGCGTCGACAATCTGGTCCGTCATCAGCCTGGCCACGATATCGGCAGCAACCGGCTTCATCTCATTAATATCCTCTGCCGTCAGGCGGGGAATTTTAATGAAGGTCTCCTCGGAAATGGAATATTGCTGTTCATCCACCTTCCGGGTAATTTCCTCAAACAGGGTCGCTGAATAAGAACTGTTGGAGCGATTATTCATAATAAAATTCTGCACGTGATCCTTCACCCGCTGCGGAAGCTCTTCACGATAAATATTAATCTTATCATCGGTCGATACCTGATCGTCCTGATTCAGCCGAGAGATGCGATCAAGCAATTGGCCAACCAGCGCCTCGTTGCGAAGCGGCAGGATAGAATAAATTTGTCCCACTTTCTCGGCAGCCTCTTCTTGCGCCTTTAGCGTCGCCTTTGTATTCGGTATATCCATAGGAGCCAGTATTTCTTTATCCGCCGGCAAGCCTACGGCAATGTCGTAAGTTTCCGGCAACAGCTTGGGCGACATACTTAAATACAGCATGACAATGAGCGCGCCATACAGTACATATCGTACTGAGGAGCTGTACTTCCAGCCTGCCGTCTTGGATTGGAGCTTGCTCTTTCCTTGTTGGTTGCTTGAAGTCATAGAGACAGCCCTCCCGCGAAATTATAAACCCAAAGCAGCCTCACCCGGATAATTTCCGGGTAAAGGCCTCCGGTAATTAACTTACTGACCTTGCTGTTCGGCAGCGCGATCATACGCAACAATAATTTTCTGAACCAAGGAATGCCTTACGACATCAGAATCATCGAAATGAACAAACCCGATTTCCTCGATCGGTTCCAAAATCTTTCCCGCCTCGACCAGACCGGACTTTTTGCCGCGCGGCAAATCGATCTGTGTTACGTCTCCTGTAATGACCATCTTCGAGCCAAAGCCCAGACGGGTCAGAAACATCTTCATTTGTTCAGGGGTTGTATTCTGGGCCTCATCCAAAATAATAAAGGAATCATCCAACGTACGCCCGCGCATATAAGCCAATGGTGCAATCTCAATCAGTCCCCGCTCCAGCGCCTTGGCTGTCTGGTCAGGCCCCATCACATCATACAAGGCATCATAGAGCGGCCGCAAGTAAGGATCTACCTTCTCCTGCAGATCTCCCGGAAGAAAGCCCAGGCTTTCCCCTGCTTCCACAGCAGGTCGGGTCAGGATGATCCGCTTGACTGCGCCTTCCTTCAATGCTGTTATCGCCATAACAACGGCAAGATAGGTCTTCCCCGTGCCCGCAGGACCGATACCGAATACAATATCCCGCTTCCGGATTGTCGTGACATAATGCTTTTGGCCAATCGTCTTGACCCGAAGCGGCTTGCCGCGATAGGTGACCGCAATTTCTCCCCTATATAAATCAAGCAATTGATCGGCACGAAAATCCTTCGCCAGATCAATCGCATAGAGCACATCCCGTTCGGTTAGAATATACCCGTTCCGGATTAATTCAAGTAATACCTCGAACAATTGCTTGATTTTCTCTACTTCCTGTTCTTCGCCGCGAATCGAAATCTCCGATTCACGAAGCGCAATGGTTGCATTGATTCTTTGCTCGGTCAACTTCAGAAAAACATCCTGCGGACCGAAGAGCGCCAGACCTTCCGATGCATTCTGGAGCGGTATTTTTATGCTGTACAGTTGTTCTGACAAATAGACTCATTCTCCTTGATCATATACTATCGGGAGTTCTTCCGCGATGGATTGTTCCACTTCAAAAAGCACTTTCATATAAACTTTACCATTGTCTGTCTTCTCATGCAAAATTTTTTGATTCAAAATCGTTGTGTCAGCGCCGTTTTTGGCTAAAATGTCTTCTTTTGCCCGTTCGATCCCATCGGCGGCAGCCTTCTCCTCGCTCAGCTTAAATTCCAGCTCTGCTGTCTCTTGAATTTTTTCGCTCATCCAGCCGATCGGAAGCTGGAAGCTTCTCCAGGTCAATGGATCAAACTCTGTGGTCACCCGAGACGATTCAAATCCGTCAGCGCCGTATCCGGTCAACTGAATTGCTGTCCGTCCAAAGTACAGGTAGCCGCGCTCCTTTTCTTCCCCGGTAAACACGTTCTGCTTGCGGATAAGCGGAACTTCTATCTCATATTCATGCCATACATTGGCCCGAATTTGACCCTTTGATACAACGGCCTTTCCGCCTTGATATCCGGACACCAGAATTTGCCCCTTCTTGACCCGGTCATGCTTTTTCACCTCAGGTTGACCCTTTTCTGCATAAATGAACGTAATGACGCCATCGGCCTTGCTGACTAAATGACTCGGGCTGACAAGCTTCTTCTCCGGCTCGGTCGCCTCTACAATTTGAATATGAACCTTGGTTCCGGTTCTTGAAACACCAACCCAGGAGATTCCTTGAAGCTTGCGGCTCAGATTGGCTGACAGCTTGTCCTGTGAAGGCAGCGCAAAGGTCCACTGAAAAGGATACAGCCCTTCTTCCTTCGCAGCAAGCAAGATATCCTGCTTCGCTATCTTATCATTGCCTGTTACCTCGATATCCCAGACCATTCTGGTTAAGCTAAAAAGGACCGCCGCGAAGAGAATAAACCCGGCGGCAAACCACTTGCGGCGCCAAATACGAAGCAGCATGAACGGCAATCCGAACCGCTCTTTCACGGAGACCCGGCAGCCTGTCCGCTTTAACAGCGGGCGAAGCGTAAAAAAGCTGTCCACCTTCATGCACAGCTCCATCTTCCGATCATTGCGAGGCTTGATATCCCAGACCTGAATTCCCGCAGCGGTCACCTCATTAATGAAGCCTTCGATGTCTCCCCCACGGACAATGACCGTTACGGCCCCGCTCCACTTTGACAATATCGATGATTTCATGAAGATCCCTCCGCTTCACGATAGTTAATACCGTTGATTTTTCCTTCGACCACAATTTCTTCAGGCATGATTTCCTTAATCAGCAATCCGCTCCCATATACCTCCAAGGTTCCTTCCTTTGTGCGCAAATGAAGGGCCTCGGGGGAAAAGTGCACAATGCCGCGGTGGTTTTCTATGTATAACTGCTTGCCGCCAACCCAGGTGAGCCTTGGCAAATCAAACACAAGATCATTCGGAAGATCCAGAGCTTCGACCGTCCATTTCCGTATTTTTCGAATCATCCGGCTCATACTGAGGCAAACCTCCTTCTTTTACTTTACACAGTATGCTAGGAGCGGCTTATTTATGAAAGACAGAAAAAACACCCTCTACCAAAGTAGAGGGTGTTGCTGTGTTCTAACTATTGCAGAAACTGTTGAACTGCCTGATTAACCAGCTTGCCGTCTGCCCGGCCTTTGACCTTAGGCATTAGCGCGCTCATTACCTTCCCGATATCGGCTTTCGAAGTAGCACCGGTTTCCTGGATGGTCTGCTGTACGATAACTTTAATTTCATCTTCGTTCAGCTGTTCGGGAAGATACTCGGCAATAATCTCGGCTTCCGCCTTAACATTTGCGGCAAGATCGTCACGACCTGCTTTTTCAAATTCTTGGAGGGCATCTTTGCGCTGTTTGATCTCACGACTTAGGATATCAAGCACTTCACTATCGTCCAAAGTTCTTTTCAAATCTATTTCAAGATTTTTAATCGTAGCACGAACCATTCGAATGGTGGAGAGTTTGAACTTGTCTTGACTCTTCATCGCTTGCTTCATATCTTCGTTCAATCGCTCGCTAAGACTCATGGTAGCAATTTCCTCCTAAAACTTTCTTTTACGAGCAGCCTCAGACTTTTTCTTGCGCTTTACGCTTGGCTTTTCATAATGCTTGCGTTTCTTCACCTCAGCCAATACGCCATCTTTAGCGATTGAGCGCTTAAAGCGACGAAGTGCAGCATCAATTGTCTCGTTTTTGCGAACTTTAGTTTCAGACACCAGTTTTCCCTCCCTCCGACCAGACCGTCCAAGAGCCTAACACGGTTCATCAAACTTCATTATAGGGGAAAAATAAATAGGGTGTCAACCTGAGCACCCTATTTTTAATATATGGAAGAAGAATGTTTTCTTTATCAAGCGTGCGAGCTGGAATTTTGGACTAAAGCGCCTAACTTCGTCCCGCCAAGCAGATGGTAATGGATATGGTAGACCGCTTGTCCGCTGTCAGGCCCGCAGTTATTAATCAGACGATAACCGGACTCTGCTACGCCAAGCTTCTTTGCCGCCTCCTTCGCAACCAAATGCAGATCGCCAAGAAGCGCTGCATCCTCTTGCTCCACATCGTTCATCGTAGCAATATGCTTCTTGGGGATAATCAGTACATGTGTCGGTGCCGCAGGCTCAATATCGTGGAATACAAGAAAGCGGTCGTCTTCATAGACTTTATTGGACGGAATCGAGCCTTCCGCAATTTTGCAAAACAAACAGTTTTCCATAGGTAAGCCTCCATTATCATATAGTTCCCTCTATCATACAGAAAAATGGCAAAAAAAAGAAGCACCCTAGCGTACTCAGCGAGTTCGCTTCTCACACGGACGTATTGGACCGAAAATAATAAATTCTCTGTCAGCAATACGTCCGTCGGGGTGCTTGCAAAATTGATGTCGGCTAACTGTAGTATAACAGCGGGTTGATACTGTATCTGTGATCAACATCACTTATTTTTGCTTTGTGAAGAAAATATCATCTAAAGCTTCGGATATCATTGTTTCTTCCAAATTGATAGATTGCGATCAGAAAGAAGACGAGCGCAAAAGCCAGCAGGATCCCCAAATAAAGCGCAATTTCAGCGAAACCTCTACCGTTTTGCAGGGCTTGGATCGCTTTCAGCACCCAGCTCTGGGGCATGAAATCCGATACTTTGCGAATCGCGGAAGGCATCACCTCAGGAGGAAAGAAGCATCCCGCCAGCATACAGCTTGGAATGATAATTAAATTTTGCAGAGACCCGGAAACACCTCTGTTTTTAGAGATTGCGACAATAACTAGCGAAATGCTAACCGAATTTAGAGCAAACAGCATCATCAAGCCCATCAGCTGGAGGACTGGAATCCCGGAATCAATTCGGAATACATACTGTAAGCATATCAGCGTGAACACGGTCTGCGCCAGCATGACGAACAAATTCACAGCAATATTAGCCGCAACATATGTCCTGGAGCTGACAGGCGATGAAATAATCCGGAAATAGGTCCGATCCTCCTTGGTGTTCAAAATCAACTCCGATAAGTTGACTGCCGAGGTCATCATAAACAGAATCAGGAATCCGATGGACTGATAGGTCATCTGCTTCTGGTCAGAATGGTCGTTCACCGTCTCGGTCTCCACCTGGAAATTCCCTTGAAGGTTGGTCTCCAGCAAGTGCTTGAACGTCTCGGGATCACCGTCCGCAGCTTCGGCGAGCAGAACCATATTACCGATATGTCCGTTCAACATGGCCTTAAGATAGGCCGTTACCTCGGCACCCTTAACGGACTCGATCACAATATGCTCCGGCTCTCCATCAAGCAAGCTTGCGGAATAGCCTTCTTCAATAATGACTCCTCCATCCAGCTTGCCGGAGTATAGTCGCTGATGAAGCTCCTTCTCCCCCATCGTTTCAAGCCGCACATGGTCTAATCCGCTGATGAACCGGACCGTATCTGCCGCTGCGACCTCGCTTCCTTCAGCATTGACAATCCCCAAGCGAAGGCCCCCCTGATCACTGTTTCCGTATAGAAGCATGGAGACCAGTATCCCCGCAATCGGCAGGCCGAAATAGATGATCAGGTTACTAGCCTTGCGGAACTCTCTTTTCAATGTAAACAGGATCAGCCAGCTCAAATTATTGTTCATCTATAGCCCCTCCTTGCGGCGCATCATTGCGGCAGCGGCTGCCAGCATGATAACAGCCAGCCCTAGATTTAAAAATACGACCGGCCACATCGAAGCTATCTGACCGGCGTATACGATCCGGGTTAATGCGACATTGGCCCAGCGGATCGGAGACAGATTGGTCACCCAGTGAAAAATGCCGAGATCCTCATCTACGCCTATCGCCACATAAGCACCGCCGAAAAAGGCTGCCAGTTGAGTGATGATCATAAGAACACTTCGGCTTGATGCCTGATTGAAGAGATAGCTGACGGTTAATCCCAAGCTTACGGCCAATACAACTTCCGAGAACAACACAGTCAGTACAGCGGGCATGTGATCACCCCAGTAGGCACCAAAGACATATTTGCTCACGAACACCACGATGCTGACGCAAAGCATATTCGTGACCAAGCTTCCCAGTACTTTTCCAGTGAAAATATCGAATTTTGTGATTGGCGCAGCGGTCAGCCTACTGGCTGTTCCCCATCTGCGTTCACCGCCTATCAAGTTGCTTGCAGACCATGCTCCCCACAATGCCACCATGCAGCTCATAGCTAGCGCATAATAATCCAGCGCACCGGGCTGACGTTCTGCAACCACCGATACTTCACGGACATAGTCAGAGCTTCCCTTTGCATCGTCCAGGATCTGGAGTGCTCTGGCAGCGTCTTTAGTCTGGGAGATGGTCTGGACTGCTGTATACCGATCTCCAAACGTAAGCATCATCCCTTGAAAAATATCGCTTTTGAGACTGTTACGGCTGCTGCTATAAATATGGATGCCTGATGAGCTTAACTCTACATAGCTGTCATAAAGGTCCTGCTCGACCTCCGTTCGGCCCTCTGTCCCTTCCTGCCAATCATCAAATTGAACTCCCGACTCCGTCACCCCGGCAGCAAATGCCGCGAAGCTATCCGACAAGGCAGGATTGTCACCGCTATCCCGGACAAGCACGCGAATCTCACCCACCTGGGCGATCACTCCGAATGTACTCCCTAGGGAAAATCCCAAGATCAGCATGAGAGTGAGGGGGAAAGCCAACATGAACATCAAGTTCCAGCGATCGCGAAAATCATGCTTGAGCTCTTTAACTGCTATACGCAATAGATTCAAGTCGTCCCCTCCTAATCCCTCAGGTTTCTTCCTGTCAGCGTCAGGAACACTGTCTCCAGATTAGGGGCCTGCTCCTCCAACGCCTTGATTTCAGAACCGCTGTCGATCAGCAGCTTCAGAATCGTCCCCAGATTATCGACAGCCAGATCGCTGCTAATCGTAATCAGGTTGTCGCTGACAGAAATCGCTCTGATCCCGGCGATTTGCTTCAATGTTACAGCCAGCTCCGGATCTGCCTTTTTAAGTTCAATGGTAATGTTCTTCATATCGGTAATGGCTGCAATCAACTGTTCCTTGGTTCCATCGGCAATGATCTTGCCGTGATCGACGATTGCAATCCGGGTACAGATCTCCTCGACCTCCTCCATATAATGGCTGGTGTATATGATCGTACAGCCCATTTCATTCAATCTGCGTACCGAACCCAAAATATAGTTGCGGGATTGCGGATCAATTCCAACCGTAGGCTCATCCATAATGATCAGCTTGGGGCGGTGAGCAATTGCGCAAGCGATATTGAGCCGCCGTTTCATCCCGCCGGAGAAGTTCTTAGGATAGCTCTTCTCTTTATCCTCCAATCCGACGAATTGGAGCGCCTCCAGCGCCCGTTCCTTCAATTCTTCGCCCCGAAGGCCATACAATCCAGCGAAGAAAATTACGTTCTCCAGAGCGGTCATATCCTGGTAAATGGCCAGCTCCTGCGGCACGATACCCAGATTCGTCTTGGCAAATCGCCGGTGCTTCGCAATATTGCGTTCCAAAATACGGATCTCCCCGCTTGTCGGTCTTAATAAAGAAGCCACCAGATTGATCGTCGTGCTTTTCCCGGCACCGTTCGAACCCAGGAATCCGAAGATTTCCCCTTCCCTTACCGATAAAGACATGTTATCGACAGCAATAAACTCGCCGAACTTTTTGGTCAACCCGCGGATATCCAGTACGTTCACAAGCTCAACTCCCTCCCTAGCGTTTGATTATGTATTCATTGTAAGAAAAAAGGATGACCTCATGTAGTGCATAAGTTCATCCTTTTGATATGAATAATTTCATGAATATGCAGAGAAATTTCACCCTTCCTCAGGTTAGCATCACGACATCTCGCTTAGCGGAATCAAGGTAGTTACACTAAATCCGCTTGCACCATCAGCGATCACCGTTCCGTTTACGGCTGCTGCCCGCTCCTCCATGCCAACCAGTCCGAGTCCCTTGACAATCTTAGCCTGCCCGCGCCCGTTATCAGACACTACCGCCTTGACCAGCTTGCCCAGTACTCTGACCTCCACATGAACGGCTGTCGCCCCGGCATATTTGGCCGTATTCGTGAGCGCCTCAGCTGCATTGTCGTGAATGACCTTCCAATGCAGCGGACTGATTCGTTCAATTTCTCCTTCATGCACAACGGTTGTGAGCAGACCCGAGCTGCTGCCGAATGCTTCGACCACGGCCTTCAACCGATGTATGCCCAGCTGTTGGGTTGGAGGCTTCGTATTTTTTAGAGTCAGCCGGATTTGCTCGATTGCCTCCTGAGAGATACCGATGGCATTCTGGAGCAACTTCTCTGCAGCCTGTTCGTCCTTCCATAGCAAGGCCTTGGCCGCCTCCATCTGAATCAGTGCACCCGTCATGGCATGTCCTACCCCGTCATGCAGCTCTTGGGACAGTCTGTTTCGTTCCTCCAGCTTATAGGTATATTCAGCAGCACGAATAAAATCTTCATTCTCATGAAGTCTGTTCATCAGCCTTTCCTGTGTCCCCCTGAGCTTATCCAGCTGTTCCTCCTGCCGCCTGATCTTGCCTTGCAGAAGATCCGCATAGGTTCCGTTAAATGCAAAAAACGCGGTGATAAAAGCGTACCCTAACTGCAACTGCAATTCCGACAGGAATAACAACGGAAGTGCCATAACGCTTAGCAGCACATAAGGACTGCGAAGATAACCGTTAAGGAGATCCCTCAAAGTAAGCGGAAGCAGCAGTATGAACACAGGATTCACGCTATGCATACATAGCAACAGGACATAGCCGGCAAAGGCGTTCAGCACTAGTTTAAGACGGGGCGGATGGACTAATTGGGCCAGTAGCATCACTGCAATGTAAGCCAGCAAAGAGAGCACCATCCAGGGTGACGGCTGCACCTCTCCAAAATAAGAGACAGCGATGATAAGAAGAAGCACAATCAGCTTATTGACGAGATTCCACCGCTCCATGATCTAGCGGATCCTTCCTGTCAAATAATAAATAGCAATCTGCGTCCGATGCTCCAGCGAAGTCTTGCTTAACACCGATGTGATGTAATTCGCCACAGTCCCCTCCGAAATATACAGCTCCTTGGCGATTTCCTTGTTGGAGAGCCCCTTGGCGATACGCGACATCACTTCAAGCTCCCGCTCGGTAAACAGCGTCTTATCGATTGCCGGACTCTCCTCATGCTGACGGTTTTCACCCAGACTTAACTTCAGCTTGTCCAGAATCACATTTTGCAGAACATTATGGCCGTGATAGACACTTCGAATCGCATCGCAGATCCGTTCCGGATCATTGTTCTTGAGCAAATACCCCTTCGCCCCATAACGGACCGCATCCACGATATATTCATCATCATCAAATGTCGTCAGGATAAGCGGCTTTGTCTTCGTTTCCTCCGCAAGAATCCGTGTTGCTTCCACTCCGTTCATATTCGGCATCCGGACATCAAGCAATGCAACGTCCACTTCATGCTCCCGGCAAAAATCAACCGCTTCAGCGCCGTCTGCAACGGCCGCCAACACCTCAAAGTCTCCATAGGTGTTCAATATGATCCGCATACCTTCCCGAATGAACGAATTGTCATCCGCAATAATGACCCGAATGTTCATCTCTGGCCCACTTCCTCGAACTTTGGTTCGGACTGTACGTTATATCAGTCCTTGCTACAGCTTGACGGCGTCCCCGCTATCGAAGAAAAACAGCCACTTCTCATCGACAGGCATACCCGTTATTTTCTCCAATGCCTCCGCATACAGCTCGAGCTGGAAGCGGTAGCTCTCGGTCAGGGCGGCAGTGCCGCCGCGGTGCGAAAGCACCTTGTCACTCTTGTAATCCAGCAGAATTACCCGTCCATCCACCTGGAACAGGCAGTCGATAACCCCCTGTACCAGTACAGTCTCTTCCCGTTCATTATGCTCCTCGTCCATACTGTCTTGCGGTTGTGAATGATGCAAACGGCGGTGTGCCCGGGAAGCCGGCAGTCCGAAGCTGAAAGGCATCTCGCGCCGGATCCAATCGGCTTGTCTCAGCGCCATTCCGAGCGGACTATATCGGAACTGGATAATATATTCGAGGTTAATTCCTGAGATCTGCTCCGAAGTCATGATCTGGCGTTCTACCAGTTGATTCAGCAAGGAGCGCAGGCTCTCTGCCGTTTCTTCCCCTTCAAAAGAAATATGCTGCATCAAGGTATGATAGGCTGTTCCACGTTCGGTAGGTGTGAGTCTGTTCTGTTCCATAAACCTTGGTCTTCTCAGATGCAGCTGGAACTCCGGTAAAGACGGCTCGCCATCCTCCGCAGAAAGTGCAGGCGGTGTCAAAATATCCACAGCCGGAGACTCGTCCGAGTACAGAGATTGGTAAGACTTCAGCTCCGTGACGCTTGTCTTCGCCGGAAGCATCGTATCCTCACGATAAGGATACGTCCAGCTTAACGCAGCCTTCACTTGCCCGTCTGCTTCCTGGTTTACATGATGAAGCCAGAACGGGGCTTCGTCGGATAATAACAGTTCCTGGACCGAATGCTCTCCCGGCATGAACGGCTGATCTGAAGGAGCTGCTATCCCATCCCCCAGCTCAGCTGTGGCCGCAGCCTCTTGGTGATCTACCGCAGCAAGGGCAGAATCGGAATCCGTTAAACCGGATTCCGCCCGGATCAGCCATTCGGACGCGGTATCGGCCAGCACACCGGAAGCTGTCTCCGGCAAGCCTGCCCAGCGGCGCAATTCAACTGCCGAAGGGGTACGGATCAGCGAAGGGCCGATCCAATCCAGATAGGAGCGGGCACCGGCAAGCAAATAATCCGGCAGCTGCTCCTCGCGGATATCCATCACTGAGCCCCAGCCTTCAATTGTCTTGCTTAGGTCTTTTACAGCAGATATCAAGATCAGTTTGTCTTTAGGACGAGTGAGGGCCACATACAACACTCTCATCTCCTCCGCCAACAATTCCATTAACGCTCGTCTTCGGATCGCCAGGTTTGGCAACATGGGATAGCTGACTCTCCTGATGCTGTCCACGAGCTTCGGACCAAACCCCAGCTCCTTATGAATGAGGAAACGGGCATTCAAATCCTGCCGATTGAACATTTTCGATAAGCCGGCGACAAAGACGACCGGAAATTCCAGTCCTTTGCTCTTATGGATCGTCATGATCTGCACAGCTTGCTCCAGTGATCCGGAAGCCGTTGCCGCACCCAGATCTCCGCCATTCTCGCGCAGTCGCTCCAAATATCTGAGGAAACGGAATAGCCCGCGGGATGATGTCGCCTTCTCATAGGCATTAGCCCGATCGTGCAGCGCTTGAAGATTGGCCTGCCGCAGATGTCCGCCGGGAAGCCCCAATGCCCAATCCTGGAGACCGGTATCCCGGTATATTGCGCGGATCAGTTGCCCCAGATCTCCCTCACTGGCCAGATTGCGCCAGTCATCCAGCTGTTCCAGAAATAAATTCAACTTATCCTGGGCTACCGCATCCATCTGATCCCCGGAAGCCGCAGAGAGAACAGCCTCATAGAAGCTGCCGCTCGGCAAGGTCAAGCGGACCTGTGCAAGCTCTTCTTCGCTCAATCCGAAGACAGGCGAGCGCAACACGGCCGCAAGCGGAATATCCTGCAACGGATTGTCTATAACCTGCAGCAAGCTTAGCATCGTCTCCACTTCGGACGCTTGAAAATACCCCTGATTCAGTTCACCGTATGCCGGTATCCCTTCTATTCGAAGCTCCTCAATCATGATGGGAGCCCATGACAGGGTAGAACGGAGCAGGATGACCATATCTCTGTATTCGACAGGACGGAGCCGCTTAAGCTGCTTATCATAGACCTGCAGCGGAGGCTGTCCGGTCTGCCCGGTCAGTTCGCGGATTCGCCGGGCAATTGACCGCGCCTCCAGCCGGACGGCTTCCGGTTCCACATCATTCTCTTCCCCGCTCTTGTCATTTGATCCGCTGACTGTGGATCCTGCGTTTGCGAGATCGCCAGACGCTTCTCCGAATGAGGAAGAGGCTGAAGCCGTCCGATCCAGAAGCAACAGCTCTGGTCGGTAATCACTGCCCTCGTTCAGATTCTCATAACCTTCCCCATACACCAGCTCCGCCCTGTTATCATAGGCGATTTCAGCCACACCTTCGTTCATGATCTGCCGGAACAGCAAATTAACCGCATCGACAACCTCGCGTCTGCTGCGAAAGTTCCTGGCCAGATCAATTCGCAGTCCGGAGCCGGTGAAATCACCGCCATAGCTGCGGTATTTCTCCAGGAACAGCCCTGGCTCCGCCAGACGGAAACGATAGATACTCTGTTTTACATCGCCAACCATAAACCGGTTGCCAGGAGACTCCCGTGAAATGAGACGCACGATATCCTCCTGAACCGTATTTGTATCCTGATATTCATCAAGCAGCACTTCCTCATACTGGAGCTGATACTCCCTTGCAGCCTCGGAAGGCATCGTCATTGCCGGCGTCGAATCAGGGTGCCGCAGAATTTGCAGGCAATAATGCTCCAGATCCGAAAAATCAAGCCAGCCTCGCTCCGTTTTCTCCTTCTTGTAACGTTCTCCGAATTCAATGACCAGCTCAGCCAGCCCATCCATTAGCGGAGCGGCAAGATACAGCTCCTTCAAGTAATCCTGAAGCGAGCGGGAGAACAATTGTCCGCGCAGTTCGGTTACAGATTTCTTGACATCGTCCCGCAGCCTCTTCACCCGTTCCTGCAAATCAGGATCTGTCAGATCCTTCTTGCAAGGCTTTAGCTTGCCGAAGCCTGCTCCAAGAAATCTTTCTTGCAATCCAGTCCATCCGTTAGCTTCCGAAGCCGCAGCCTGCAGGCTGGCGATGAGAGCCACATCCTCCCGCAGCGTCTCCGCATAAGGGGCCGGCCCGCCGGGAGATAAAGCCAGCGCTTCAGCCTGTCGAAGCACATCGGCCGCACCGTCCAGAACGATCAAAGTATCCTTCAGCAGGCTCGACAGCCAGCCGCTATCCTCCAGCTCGGACAGATCAGCCGGGCGAAATGCAGCTGCAGCCTGACGCAGCCAGTGTTCGGGCCAGGATTGACTGCGGGAAAATTCATACAGCTTCTGAACGAGCACGAACACCTCGGCATCACTGCGCTCTCCGCTGAACCAATCTACCAGCGTCAGAAAGTCGCCGCCCTCTTCCTCTTCGGCATACTTTTCCTCGAACAGGGCCTCCAGCACTTCTTGGCGAAGCAGCACAGTCTCACTCTCTGACGCAATCCGGAAGCCGGGATCAAGCGGAATAAGCGTGTAATGCCGCTGAATCACTTCCATACAGAAGGAATGGAGCGTTGTAATCGAGGCTCGGCCAAGCATGGCCAGTTGCCGGGACAAATGCTCGCTTCCCGGGTCACGCTCCAGTTCCCGCTCTAACGCTTCACGGATGCGCTGCCTCATTTCCGAGGCCGCAGCTTTGGTGAACGTTGCCACTAGCAACCTGTCCACACTTAAGGGCTGATTGGCAGCCGACAGCTTGCGGATAATCCGTTCGACAAGCACAGCGGTCTTTCCTGAACCGGCTGCCGCTGCAACGAGCATATCTCCACCGGAGAGAGAGATCGCATTCCACTGATCATCACTCCAATAGCTCCCCTGAGGTTTCGGTATCCTGTTCATTGGCCCTGCTCCTCCTCTCTCCCGGGTTGTCCAAGCATACTCCAAAGCTCTTCCTTGCCGGGCTTGTTCAGCACTTTATAGCTGCCGTCCAGCCCTTCATCAAACCGGCATACCGGTTTGAACTGGCAATAAGTGCATGCTGTTTCTGCCGCTATTTTATACGGGGTTATTTGAACCTCACCGTCCGTAATTCGGGTTCCGATATCCACAACCTTATGGCGCACAGAGCTTAATAGGCCCTGCCATTGCTCCAGCGTTGCCACGGAGGCCGTGCTATAGAAGCTGCCGTCGCTTTTAACCGCTACAGGCAGTATGTCCGAATACCCCTTCTCTAGCTGGCCGTCCATCCGGGCAATGACCTCACGATCTGCAAGCAGCAGGCCTTTCATTTTGAACCGTTTCAGCATTTCGCTGTAGGCTTCCTCTTCACTAAGTTCGTTACTGCTCTGAAGCAACGGATTATGGACATGAAAATACAAAGTTCCAGCCGGAAGCGCCGGCCGGCCGAGCCACATTTCCGCCGAGCTGAGCAACACATCCAGATAGGTCAGCATCTGCAGGGATAGTCCGTAATACACTTCATGCAGCTTCAAGTCCGTCTGGCTGGATTTATAATCAATAACTCGGAGCAGCACGCCTTCTTCCCCTTCGGACATATCGACCCGGTCGATTCGTCCTACAATCTCCATCACGCAGCCGTTCGGAAGCTCAAAGGTCAGCGGCGGAAGCGGACGGCCCGGACCAAAATCAAGCTCGAGTCCGATTGGCTCGAAGCTGCCTCTTCGAGACTGCTCGCCGAGAATAACCGATGCCCGGCCAACAATTTGCTTTAATTTACGCTTGATATAGCCATAACGCTTCGTGCTGAGCAGAATCTCGCCCTGGAGCTTGGGAGCGAGGCGCTCCACGACTGCATCTGCCTCTTGAAGACACTCCTCCGGAGTCAGACTCCCCCAGCTGCGGCCTTGTTCCTTGAAAGTGACTGCCAGTTGGCTTAGCGCGGAGTGGAACAACTGTCCAATATCCGGAGCTTTAAGCCGATATAGCTGACGTTCCTTAAGCCTTAGACCGTGGGAAGCAAAATGAGAAAACGGACAAGCCGAAAACTTCTCCATCCGCGACACACTTGTCCGCAGCACTTTGCCATATAGCTTCCTGCTCGTCGCAGGAGCCAGGCTGTGTGCGCGGTTACGATAATCGAGCGAGCCTACGAGCCTTCTCAACACACCGCTCCATTCCGGCGATTGATTGTACCAATCCAGCGCACTCCACCATTCCGCCGAGATGGGCTGGCCGGTTCGCCACACACGAAGCTGGCTGATCAAGCGCGGTAAAGTAGGCACAGGGCTGCTTATATAGTCGAGCGCAGGCACCTTAGCATCATCGAATACAGGCTCGCCCTCCATTTTACGCTCCTGAAGTATGCCTCCAGGGAAGATAGCCTTCATCTGGCGGATCACTTCGGAAGGAAGCAAGGGTTTGCCCTCCTCATCTGCCTGCGGATAGCTGAGCCAAAGGGAACGGCTTGCCGAAGATAGCGCGCCATAAATGAGGAACCGCTCATCAAGCAACCTGCGCGTCAGGCCCGGTGCCAGCTCTAATCCAAGCTCGCCAAGCAAGCTGCGCTCTCGGTCGCTCAGCAACCCCTCCTCCTGAATCCCCGCAGGCATAATGCCTTCGTTAACTCCGAGCAGAAAAACATGCAGCGCACGGCTTGTACGGGTGCGATCCGTGCTTCCGATCAGAACCTGATCCAATGCGGGAGGCACCAGGCCCAGATTAAGCGATTTGATTCCCGTCTCCAGCACGCCTGCAAATGCTTCAGGTGCGAGCTTCTCATCCCCCATCATCTCGACAATCTGATCAAGCAAATCCAGCAGTGCCCCCCATAATTGACGATGCTCTGCTGCTTGCTGCGGCCGTCCCTTCTCCAGCGCTTGATGCGACAGAAGATCAAGCCTGTCCGCTGCCGAGATTGCCTCAAGCAGTCCATAAACTGCGAGGCACATCTCACGTGCCGACTTGGCCTGCTTAAGCGCCTTGTCAAAGGCTGCAAGCGGTGTGACAACCGCATTGCGGCAGCGTTCGAGCAGCTTCAGCTTATCCGCAGCGGTACTGGTTTGTTTCCCCTCTGCTTCCTCCAACGATTCGCTCGGTTTAGGCTTCCATGGACGGCCATCTGTCCAGCGGTAACCCTGAATGCCGCTGGCAAGCACGTAGTTCTCTAATTCGTCCATATCTTCCCGGGTTAGACTATGATCCGCAGGCAGCAAAAATCCGGTCTTCACACTGCGGAATACGTCCTCATACCTCCAGAATTTCAGCACAATATCCATCGATGCCCGGATAAATTCAACCAAAGGATGATGAAGCAGGCTTTGCTTCTTATCCATAAAATAAGGAATTCCATAATCCTCAAATACCGGTCCCAGCACCTGTGCATAGTCGTCGATATTTCGTACAAAAACGGCAATATCTCTATACCTGGCGCCTTCCTCGCGGACAAGGCGGCGAATTTGCCTAGCGGCTCCATCGACTTCAATCCGCCGGCTTCCGGCATTTAACAGAACAATGTCCTGCTCCAATCCTTGCGGAGTCTTTGCGCCCTGCCAAGGCTTTCTTCGTTCGTAAGCCTCCTCTAGATAGGCGAGTGCTTCACTGCTTCGAAACCGCGGGTACGGACGTGAATTCAAGATGATTGTCGGCTTGATCTCCACACCCACCGCTTCCGCCAGCTCCCGAAGCTTGATATAGGTGGAGGCCGTTGTATGAAATAAATTCAATTCATGAGGCTGTGCACCATCATCATAGGATCGATCCAGCGTTAACGCTACAGTGACGGAATCAACCGTCTTCAGCAATTCACCAAGCGCCTTATATTCCCCAGGAGTAAACGAATGGAATCCGTCAATCCACAGCTTGGCCCCACGAAAATAAGCCGAGTCCTTCGCTCCTTCGGCTAGCTTGACAACATGGTCCTCTGCATCGATGTACAGCCCGGACAGCTCAGCATCAAATTCGCGGTACAGCAGGCTCAGATCATGCAGCTTGTCCTGTAACAACGCGTTCTCTCCCTGAGTAACAGGGGCCGATGTCAGTACCTCTCGGTAGCCGCCTAACAGGTTGAAGTCGGCTTGATGCTTCTTCAGTTCGGTATAAAGTGAATTCAACTCATCAATCAGTCCGAGCTGATCGCCGCCCTTCCCATATAAACGAAGTTCTTCTTTGTGTCTTCGCATAATTTTGTATAGGAGCATCTTCTTGCCTTCGTCACTGATCGGAATCAAAGCTGCCCCGCCGGTCTCCTGCATAACCCGGAGCGCAAGCCGGCGGAAGCCGAGTACCTGCAAGCGAACCGTGCCAGAGATGCCGGGGGCATTCAAAATCGCCTGTTCAATTTGAAATGTCCCCTGCTCCGGGGCAAGCAGAATCATCGGAGGGCCTGTCGGATCCTCGCGCAGCTGTGATGTGATATCCTCCAGAATTTGATGGCTCTTGCCGCTTCCGGAACGGCCAATGATCAATTGCAATGACATGAGGCTGCCTCCCTTATGATGACGGTGTACCTGCCCGCTCGTTTTTTCTAACTGTAAATCAGTATAACATACCTTCATTCGATAGGAATATACGTTCCCTCTTATGGCAAGCTGTCATTTCTGTAAACCTGCAGAGAAGTGTACAAAAGCAGGAAGACAGTTAAACGTTGGCGGGCGAGTTAGAGGGGGCAACGTGTGAAGAGTTGCTACAATCGCTGTTGTTCGCGGATTTCTATGATTGGACTAAGTTCTAACAAGGGAGAAATCCGCTCACAAAGGCGACCACTTCGCTTCTTCACAACCCTTCACACTTATGCCCTGGTTACTTCGCCTTTGAAGTTTAACTGCAATGCAATTTGCACATGCCTGCGGCATAAACTGCATTGCAATATGTTGCGCTGCAATAAGCTTGTCTCCTGCGGCGTGCAAGTAAGGTGATACTGAGCGCAAGCCTTGGGCAAAGCGCGCTTGCGGCAGCTTGCGCAATTCGCTTTACGCGCGAACGTGATGGCATACCGAGGTGTATCTGGAGTTTCGCCTCATTTCATGATGCTCCGGCTTGCGTAGAACTTCGCCTATCCCACAGAAATTCCAGTTTTGCTCTGAACCTAACTTTCCTCACTTGGCCAGCCACATTTCGATCACGCTCCAGTGAAATTACAAATTACTTCCCTTCATTCTCTGCTCGGTGCTCGAACCCACCTGTAGTGAAAAAACTTACCTTAGATCTCCAGTAACTTGTAAAAACCCACGGTTTAGCCAACTTTAAGCGCAAAAATTTTCACTATATCCGTATTTCCATCATTTCACCTAAATTTAGAGTAACTTTTTTCACTGCTATGAACGTTTTTTGTCAATCCCCTATTCCTTTGCCTTTTAACCAAAGGTTTATATCCA
>NZ_JAHLQJ010000030.1 GCF_018919145.1 Paenibacillus brevis | reverse complement strand
GGTGTAGAGGCCTAACATGCCTGCCTGTCACGCAGGAGACCGCGGGTTCGAATCCCGTCGGCTCCGCCATTTACATCTTAGAATCGGCATACATGAGCCATTAGCTCAGTTGGTAGAGCACCTGACTTTTAATCAGGGTGTCGAAGGTTCGAATCCTTCATGGCTCACCACTATAAGTCACTTTTATATGCGGACGTGGCTCAGCGGTAGAGCATCGCCTTGCCAAGGCGAGGGTCGCGGGTTCGATTCCCGTCGTCCGCTCCATTATACGCGCCCTTAGCTCAGCTGGATAGAGCGTTTGACTACGAATCAAAAGGTCAGGAGTTCGAATCTCTTAGGGCGCGCCATTTTTTTTGGAAATTGAATAAGCCGGTGTGGCGGAATTGGCAGACGCGCGCGACTCAAAATCGTGAGGGAAACCGTGGGGGTTCGAGTCCCTTCACCGGCATTTATCGGGACGTAGCTCAGCTTGGTAGAGCACCTGGTTTGGGACCAGGGGGTCGCATGTTCAAATCGTGTCGTCCCGATCCATGAACAGTCATCTATGATGACTGTTTTTTTTATTTGCCTTCTATCGGAACAGATTCAGAATTTACTGTATATTTCAGAAAGCCGACGGTCAGAATATACATAAAACTCCGATAGAAGGGGATAAACGTGAATATTTTTCATACGAAAAAACAGCTCAGAAGACGGTGGAGAAGATGGAGAAGAGCGGTATGGACGTTCGGCGCCTTTGTCTTGATCACGCTGATGGCATGGTCAGGGATGCTGCTGTCGGAAGAAATGAAGACGCTGATGACCGAAGAGCCTATCTCCATGGAAACTTGGGGGCAGTTGCAAGAATTGCGGGACGATGAAGAATCATCAATGGCATGGCTGGAGCAGCTTCGGGATACGGAACAAGTGCGGATTGTTCACCTCAATAAAATATATACCTGTGGGGAAGAAAATGTCGTACTTGGCCTGATGAGACCTTGGGAGATTACTGAATTGGCAAAGTCTCATGCGGAATGGAAGGGACGTCTGGCTCCGGGAGGAGATGTATGGTTTGATGAACATGTGGAGGGGCTGTCAGAGCTGTGCGGGCGAGAGGGTTATATTGGAATCGACCGCAACGGAAATTTAAGCCTGTTCGACGGACCTCCTAAGAAGGAAAAAGTCATCCGTACTTTTTTTCAATTGGATGTGGAGACGATGGAGAGCGCTCTTCCTAGCGAAGTATTAAATCAGCTTCAGGCTGGGATCCGCATTCAGGATGTAGAGGAGTACAATAGTGTATTATCTACCTTTAGCGACTACGCACTGCCGGAATCAGAGCAAATGCTTCAGCAAAAACAATAAATAGGTTAGGTCCAGAAAGAAGCTGTTCCAGTTCGCAAATAAGCGAATCAGGGCAGCTTCTTTTTCTGTAACAGTTCACTTTGGATTTTCCGAATAAAGAATAAGGAGCGCTGCTTTCTTCTTTTCCTTGAAAGAGAGGGAGTGTTCGCATATAATACAAACGAATGTTCGTTTATTGATTCTGTTGATTCGGATAAAACGGGATATCCTTGAAAACGTGTGCTGGACAAAAAATGAAATTAAAGACAGACTAGATGATATAATACATCGAGTGGCTGATTGAGGAGAGGGTGGACTTTGCGGATATTAGGCATTGATCCCGGAATCGCAATTGTCGGTTTCGGCTTTATTGATAAACAAGGAAGCAAGTGTATTCCGGTACAGTACGGATGCATTCAGACGGAGGCTCATACCCCTGAGGAGGAGCGGCTGTTGCATGTCTATGAGGGAATCGTGCAACTGATTGATAAGTATAAGCCTGATGCGGTTGCCCTGGAAAAGCTGTTCTTCAATCGTAATGTTACCACCGCGATGTCGGTAGGACAGGCAAGAGGGGTCATGGTTCTTGCCGCGGCACAACGGGGGCTCCCGATATCGGAGTACACTCCAATGCAGGTGAAACAAGCTATCGTAGGATATGGGAAGGCAGAGAAGCGCCAGGTTCAGGAGATGACAAGAATGTTCTTGAAGCTGCAAGCGATTCCGAAACCGGACGATGTGGCCGATGCGCTGGCAGTTGCCATTTGTCACGCTCACTCTTATACGTTAAATTCCAAGCTGAATGAGGTGCTTCGGTCATGATAGACTATTTACGCGGGCAATTGGCTCATCTGGAGACAGAATATATCGTTCTTGAGGTTCAAGGTATCGGGTATCGTGTTTTTTGCCCGAATCCATACGTTTTTGCAGGCAAATCCGAAGAGACCCTCACGGTCTATATTCATCATCACGTTCGTGAGGACGCCATTCTCTTATATGGCTTTTCCAGCCGTGAGGAGCAGAAGCTGTTCCGGAAGCTGATTGACGTATCGGGGATCGGACCGCGAGTGGCGCTGGGCATCCTCAGTGGCGGAAATCCGGACACAGTAGTAGCCGCCATTCATCAAGAGAACATCACGTTCCTAACGAAACTGCCGGGAATCGGAAAGAAAACGGCTCAACGTATGATCTTGGATTTGAAAGACAAGCTTGAGGGCTTGGGCGGAACAGCCTCGCTATTCGATCCTGTTCCGGCAGGAGCTTCGGCGCTGCAGGATTCCGTTCCAGGATGGCCAGAAGCCAGAGAAGGTCTACGGGCACTGGGATATACCGATGCGGAGCTGGATCAGGTCTGGAAGAATTTGAAGGATCAGGTGGGGATAGACGAGCCTGTGGATTCGGTCATGAAAAAGGCCCTTAAATTATTGTACGCAGGATGATAGAAGCTTAAGGAAAGGGGTGCCTGATCGACAATGATGGAAGATCGAATTATTTCTGCTAATTTGATGATGGAGGACCAGGCGGTTGAACTAAGCCTGCGTCCTCGTTATTTGGCGGAGTATATCGGACAGAATCAGATCAAAGAGAATCTGAAGATATATATTGAAGCTGCTAAAATGCGTAAGGAAGCATTGGATCATGTCTTGCTGTATGGACCGCCTGGGCTGGGAAAAACAACGCTCGCCAATATTATTGCGAATGAGCTTGGTGTGAATCTACGGACGACCTCCGGGCCTGCGATCGAGCGGCCGGGTGATTTGGCTGCCTTGCTGACAAACCTGCAGGAAGGCGATGTTCTATTTATTGATGAGATCCATCGGCTCCACCGTACCGTGGAGGAAGTCCTCTATCCGGCGATGGAGGACTTTGCGCTGGACATTATGATTGGGAAAGGACCGAGTGCGCGCTCGGTTCGGCTGGATCTGCCTCCATTTACTCTGGTAGGGGCAACGACGCGGGCAGGTTTGTTGTCGGCCCCATTAAGGGATCGTTTTGGCGTAGTGAGTCGTCTGGAATTCTATGCTCAGGATGAACTGAGCTTTATTGTCTCTCGGACAGCAGATATTCTAGGAATTCCGCTTACGGGGGATGCCTCTGACGAGATTGCGCTTCGTTCCAGAGGAACGCCTCGGATCGCGAACCGGCTGATGAAACGGGTACGGGATTTTGCTCAGGTTCAAGGAGATGGCATGGTAACCCCGGAGATTACCCGTGAGGCGCTTCAGCGGCTTCAGGTTGACCCGATGGGCCTGGATCTTATCGATCATAAGATGCTGCGTGCAATGATAATGAGCTTCCGTGGAGGCCCTGTCGGGGTTGACACGATTGCTGCAACGATAGGTGAGGAGAGTCAAACGATAGAGGATGTATATGAGCCCTATTTGCTGCAAATTGGATTTTTGCAGCGTACCCAGCGAGGGCGTGTCGTAACCCCGGCTGCCTATGCGCATCTTGGGCTGCCTATGCCTGAGAAGAATTAAACCGGCATTCTGAAACCAACAAGAAGGAGGTCAACTAGTGACTAAGAAATCGACTGCAAGAAATTGGCTTGTATGGGGAAAAGGAATCATTGCCGGACTGCTGCTCGCAGGTTCGCTTCAAGTGCCTGCCCTGGCAGATTCGGTTTTGCAGGATGAAGTACGAGTGGCCATGTACCTGGACTTTGGCGGCACTTATAAATCAACAACTCCTGCGGTAACGCTGCAAGCGGGTTCGCAATGGCATGTCGGAACGGAGGCGGCTGGTACTTGGCTGCAATTTGAATCCGGACAATCGGTAAGATTCAGTGTGGATGGTTACAAGGTCAAGGCGCTGGAAAGTGCGGACTGGAATACAGCTTCGGCCGCAGTCAAGATACTGCAAGGAACCGCGGACAAACCGGTAGCTTTTGTGCAAAATAATTTGTCCGGTAAGCTGTACGAGGTTTATACGGGACCCTATGCTACTGCTTCAGAAGCACAAACGGCAGCAGCTCGTGTTGCAACGAGTGTCGCTTCCTATCTAAAGGGGCAGTCTCCTGCAGTACAAGGAAGCTTCTACGCGGCAGGGGGAGCCTTTGCGACCGAGGGAGAGGCGGAAGCGGTCCGCTCGTCTGTCGGGAGCAATGCTGCCGTTGCGATGACTTCACCGGGACAATATGCGGTTTGGGTAGGCGGAGCGGCTAGTGAGGCGGAGGCCTCTTCGGTTCAAGCCACGCTCTCCCAGTCTTATCCTCAAGTATCATGGCAAGTGGAGTCTGGGCTGACTTCTACGGTACTTTTACTGCGCCAGGATGTAACGCTGAATTTGGAGAGTCCAAGCCCAGTCAAGCATATTCAGGTTGCAGGCTCAGACCCTCGCGTAACTATCCAGGATAGTGATGACTCGCTGATTCAGGTCGCTGAGCGCAATGGCCGAAGTTATAGAGGAAGCTTTGAGGTGAGCCGTTATAATGGAGTCTTTGCATTGGTGAATCAAGTTCCGATGGATCAATATCTGTATTCCGTCGTCGCTGCCGAGGTCCCCTCCTCCTGGCCGCAGGAATCCTTGAAAGCACAAGCAGTAGCCGCGAGAAGCTATGCGCTATATAATGCTAATTTGAACAAATTCAAGATTGCTGGCCTCGTGGATACCACATTGAGCCAAGTGTATAACGGAGCCGAGAAAGAGGTTGCCAGCGTGATTTCAGCGGTGGACAGCACTTCCGGTGAAGTGCTGATGGCAAACGGACAAGTTATCGAAGGGCTTTTCTCTTCGAATAGCGGCGGTATTACTGCGGACCCTACGGAAATTTGGGGCAATCAAAGTCCAACGTATGCGGCTGTTACGAGCTCCGGCGATCAGTCGGCAGAGTCTGCGCTCTATGATTGGTATTATGTTTTGCTTAATAATGGACAAACCGGATACGTTCGGGAAGACAACACAGCAATGACAGGTACCGCCACGGCCGCCGGATTGAAAAAGCTCTCGGTAACGACAAGCTCGGTAATGGTACGACAGCTTCCGATGATCCAATCAAATGTAGATCCTGTAGCCAAGCTGAATCCTGGGGACCAGGCGATCATTTTAGATAAGGTTAGCGAATCCAGCTCTTATGCTTGGATCCGTGGTCCTTACAGCTCAGAAGAGCTTCTAGCCGCACTGAAAGGCAAGACAACGACTGAAGTATCCGGGCCTATCTTGAGCCTGGAAATTACGCAGCGAGGCCCCTCAGGCCGCGTGATCCAGGTGAAGGCGAACGGACAGATCATTGATGTGAAATATCCAGACGCGCTCCGTTCCGCTTTGAACGGCCTTCCAAGCACCTTGTTTGATATCGTTCCGACCGGAAGGTATACTGTACAGAGTGCTGGCGGAGTTGCGCAATCTGCGGCTGTAAGTGCAGGCGTGAAAATTCAAACAGCCTCCGGACTTCAAGATTGGAGCGGCGGCAATCTGGTTGTAATGAATGAATCCCAAGAAGCGCGAGTTCTGAATCAGACTCAGAAATTCTTATTCTTTGGTCAAGGAAATGGACATGGACTTGGATTGTCCCAATGGGGAGCCAAGGGAATGGCGGACCAAGGGTATGACTACCGGCAAATTCTGCAACACTATTATCAAAATGTAACCATTGACAAGAGATGAAGGCGTGAATTGGAATGAATGTGGATTTATACGATTTTGAGCTGCCTGAAGAATTGATTGCTCAGACTCCGCTTGCGGACCGGAGCGCTTCCAGGCTGCTTACCTTAAATAAACAGGACGGAAGCACAGAACATCACGTGTTCTCGGACATTGTGGACTATCTTCGCCCCGGCGATACATTGGTACTGAATGATACGCGAGTCATTCCTGCACGTTTGTTCGGGATCAAGGAAGATACCGGTGCAAAGGCTGAAGTGCTGCTGTTGAAAAGCTTGGGTGAAGATCGCTGGGAAGCGCTGGTCAAGCCGGGCAAGAAGCTTCGGACCGGAACTGTCATTACGTTCGGCGAAGAATTGAAGGGGACCATTGAATCCGAAGGGGAGATGGGCGGACGGGTTCTGCGCTTCTCTTATCAAGGAATTTTCAATGAGATATTGGATCGGCTTGGTCAGATGCCGCTTCCGCCTTATATTAAGGAGAAGCTGGATGATCGGGAGAGATACCAGACCGTATATGCGAAGAATGAGGGCTCGGCTGCCGCGCCCACAGCAGGGCTGCATTTTACCGAAGCCTTGTTAGAGGAGATTAAGGGCAAGGGAGTGCAGGTTGGTTTTGTAACCTTGCATGTCGGATTGGGAACCTTCCGGCCGATGTCGGTCGATCGTATCGAGGATCATGTGATGCATGAGGAATATTACGTTATGCCTCAGGAGACGGCAGATCTGATTAACAGAACCAAAGCTGCAGGCGGACGTATAATTGCCGTCGGAACGACCTCTGCGCGAACGTTAGAGACCGTCGGACAGAAGTTCGGGGATGGGCCATTGTCGTACTGCAGCGGCTGGACGGGCATTTTTATTTACCCTGGCTATGAATTTAAAGTAGTGGATGCCTTGATTACCAATTTCCACTTACCGAAATCTACCCTTGTTATGCTGGTGAGTGCGCTCGCAGGGCGGGATCATATTTTGTCGGCTTATAAAGAAGCAATTGATCACCAGTACCGGTTCTTTAGCTTCGGCGATGCCATGCTGATCTACTAACCAAGATTACTCTAAGAGGTAGCACGACTTTTTGAACTCGCATTTTAATAACTCGCATTTTAATAAAGAATGGATGATGATCGTGACAGCAGCGATTACTTACGAACACATAAAAACATGCAAGCAATCCGGAGCCAGACTGGGCCGGATTCACACTCCGCATGGAATCATAGAAACTCCGGTATTTATGCCGGTAGGAACACAAGCCACAGTCAAAACGATGAGTCCAGAGGAATTAAAGGAAATGGATGCGCGGATCATTCTTAGCAATACGTACCATTTGTTCCTTCGTCCTGGTCATGAGCTTGTACGCGAAGCCGGCGGACTTCACAAATTCATGAATTGGGATCGGGCGATCTTGACTGACAGCGGCGGGTTTCAAGTGTTCTCGTTGAGCGAGATGCGGAAGATTACCGAAGAGGGCGTGCATTTCCGTTCTCATTTGAATGGAGATAAGCTGTTCCTGTCGCCTGAAGTGGTGATGGAAATCGAAAATGCGCTCGGTCCGGACATTATGATGGCGTTTGACGAATGTGCCCCTTATCCTGCCGAATACGATTATGTGAAAAAATCAATGGAGCGGACGACGCGCTGGGCGGAACGCTGCCTTAAAAGTCACGCCAGACCGCATGATCAGGCGTTGTTCGGAATCGTTCAGGGCGGCATGTACGAGGATCTTCGCAAGCAGAGCGCCAGGGATTTGACTTCACTAGATTTCCCGGGGTATGCTATTGGTGGACTGAGTGTAGGCGAGCCCAAGCACTTGATGTATGAAATGTTGGAAAGCACAGTACCGCTCCTGCCAACGGACAAGCCCCGTTATCTGATGGGTGTCGGTTCGCCGGATGCCCTGATTGAAGGTGCGATCCGCGGTGTGGATATGTTCGACTGTGTATTGCCGACGCGGATTGCCCGCAACGGTACGACGATGACAAGTCAAGGCAGACTGGTTGTCCGCAACGCTCAGTATGCCAATGATTTCGGGCCGCTCGATCCGGAATGTGATTGCTATACTTGCCGGAATTATTCTCGGGCTTATCTTCGTCATTTGATCAAGGCGGATGAAACCTTCGGACTTCGATTGACTACATATCACAATCTGCATTTCCTGGTCACGCTGATGGGTAAGGTTCGTCAGGCGATTATGGATGACAGACTGCTGGATTTCCGGGATGAGTTCTTCGAGCAATATGGTCTGTTTGGCAATGACAAGGGATTTTAATGACACGCTGATACAGTGAAAGGAGGAAAAAGGGATGTTTCCATTAGCAAATGCTAACCCAACAGGTACAGGTTCTTTGATCTCGTTCCTTGTACCGCTTATCATCATGTTCGCTGTGTTCTACTTTCTGTTGATTCGTCCTCAGAAGAAGAAGCAGCAGACCCGAAATAATATGCTCAATGCCCTTCAAAAGGGCGATAAGATCGTAACGATCGGCGGCTTGCACGGGAAAATTCTGGAACTGGCCGATGATACTGTAGTCCTGCTCGTCAACGATGCTACCAAGCTGACATTTGACCGCAGCGCGATCAGCCACCGTGTCAACACGGAATCCGAAGGCTAGAATCAGCCTAAGTAAAGAGAGCTACCCTTTCCTGATCCAGGAAGGATAGCTCTCTTTTTTTTATACAGCATTATTTCCGCAGATTCACACCGAATACGCCTCCGGCAGAGGCAATCAGGGTAGCCGGCAGGATAAGAGCAAGGTTGGTGAGTCCGATGGAATGATCGAGAGCCAGAAAGCTGATTAGCAGGAGGAGAATACTGTAGAAAAGGCCGGTAATTGCCCCCTGATAGAGCCCTTTCTTTCCGGAACGTTTTCCCGAGACAAGACCTCCGAACAGGAGTGCGATGCTGTGAACAATGTAAGTGTACAAGGAAAGTTGCTCTTCTTCCATGAGGCTTGCATGGAGCAGCAACGACAGAATCAGGGCACCGAACATCATCCAGAAGAACGCGTACCACAGCCCGGATAGGGTCGGATGAGTAATTCGCAAGGAAAACAGGCGGCGAATGATATGCATGGCTTGGCCTCCAATCACTTTTTAATACCAATCTATGGGCAAGCACTGGCAGTTATGACAAGCACCTGATGAATTAGGAATAATTTGTTGTGCTCTTCCTTCGCATGGAACCGTGTAGACAAGGTCAGAATATCCATTACACTCTGGCTTTTGGGTATGGATGCCAATGCGTCAAGGAGGGATTGCGATGGTGGAGCATATAGCTGTCGTTCTGTTTCGAACAATATTGATGTATGTTTTGGTCTTTACCGTCATGAGAATTATGGGGAAAAGAGAGATTGGCGAGTTATCCATCTTTGATCTTGTCATCTCCATCATGATTGCCGAGATCGCCGTTTTTGCACTGGAAGATATCGAACGGCCTCTTTACGACGGCATTTTACCGATCCTCATGCTGCTGCTGATCCAGATCGGGATTGCTTACAGCTCTATGAAATCACGAAGACTGCGATTGCTTTTTGACGGGAAGCCAAGCGTAATCGTTCAGAATGGCGAGATCAACCAAGAAGAAATGAGAAAGCAGAGATACAATATAGATGACCTGCTAATGCAGCTTCGTTCCCAGAATGTGGCGAGTGTCTCGGATGTAGAATTCGCGGTGTTGGAGACAAGCGGACAGCTGAGTGTGTTTACTAAAGAGAAGGTAAAGCAAGGCTCGAGCACTGTTAAGCCCGGAAAGAAACGGGAAGGCGATATTTCGTCACTCATCTCCAAGATAAAATTTGAAGCGCTCCCTTTGCCGCTGATCGTAGACGGCAAGGTAGACGATGACAATCTGGCCCGGGTCGGGAAGACACGGTTTTGGCTGAAGAATCAAATCCAGGCCAAGGGATATCTGGAATTTAAGGAAGTGTTCTTTTGCTCCATCGACCATAACGGACGGCTGTATATTAATGCCAAGGACAATTCCTAAGTACGGAACAGCCTGCGAAGAATGGGGATTCTTCGTAAATCATGTAGGTCGAACATGCCCATTACTGCGCACAAGATAATGTACACAAGACCGGAAAGGACAGAAGAAGTAATCAGAAGCATGGCGGGGCTGCCAAAGCTGAGCTCATTGTATAGTAAGGTGGCAGCTCCAGCCATAATCACCATTGCCGCACATACTTTAAACAGATCGGCAAAGGGCAGGCTGTATTTCAACAGTCTCTTGACGCTGAAGCTATGCAGCAGGGTTACAATGACGATATTGATAATGATGGCAATAACTGCCCCGTAGATGCCAAAGGACGGATTGGAAGCGAGATAGAAAATGAGTACTATTTTAACGATGGCTCCTACTAATGTGTTCATCAGAGCTTTGCCAGCTTGATCGAGTGCCTGTAGTGTTGCTTGAAGCGGAGCCTGTGCATACAGAAATAAAGCAAAGGGAGCCATTGTTCTTAGCATGCCGGCGATTTCCGCATTATCATAGATGAACAGGCATAGAGGTTCGGCAAGTACATACATGACTGCGGCAAAGGGAGCACCTGTAACCAAAGCGAGCCTAATCGATTGATGCAGTCGCAGCTGAATCGTTCTGGAATCGCCGCGCGCCTGAGCCTCAGCAAGGGAGGGGACAAGGGATACTGCGAGCGACGAAGTGAGTGCGCCCGGAAGCATCAGCAAAGGAATGATCATCCCTTGAAGGGCCCCGTATTGGGAAGTGGCCACTCCGGTTGCAATTCCTGCGATGAGCAGGCTTCTGGCCGTGACAATGGATTCAAGCAAATAGGAAAGCGAGCCAACTAATCTCCCGCCGGTGACCGGGACGGCGATTTGCATAAGTCTTTTTAACCCTCGAAGAAACGGTTCTGGACCAGAGGGTAAGGCGGGCTGTTCAAGCGCTTCAGAAGTAGCGGGCTTTGACTTTCGTTCACTGCGTCGCAGCCGGCGGTATTGCCATAGCAAAACGGCTAGTCCGACGACCTCCCCGGCTACAACCCCCAGCATGGCGCCGGCCGCGGCGTATTCAATTCCTTTTGGCAAGAGAAGATAAGAGAACCAGAGAACACCGATAATGCGAGCCACCGTCTCCAGAATCGAAGATAAGGCGGAAGGAATCATATCCTGCTTGCCCTGGAAATAACCGCGATATACGGAGGAGATAGATACAATTGCGATCATGGGACTCATTGCGATAAAGGTTTCGTAGACTCTGGAATCGGTAAGTAAATTGCGGGTTACCCAGGGAGCAAGCACAATGGATAACAAGGTGAATAAGATACCGGCGCTCGCAGCAAATATCAAGCTCGTCCGTAAAATACTTTTGGAACGTTCAGGATGACCGGAGGTTTCTGCCTCCGCTACCAGTTTGGCCACCGCAAGCGGGATGCCGCCGGAAATAAGCGTTACGATCACTAGGAAGAATGGATAGCCGAGCTGGTATAGACCAACGCCCTCCGAGCCGATAACCCGGGGAAGCATTATTCGGGGAATGAAGCCCAGTATCCGGTTGATAATGCCTGCCGCCAGTAGAATCATCGTACCCTGGATAAAAGTTTGCTTGTTCAATGTACTTCCCTCTCTCTGAAAGAGTCATATTCTTCAGAAGACGATCCGATACTTAACATATGCAGATCCTGTCCACCTTCATGACTCGTCTTTTTGCAAGATGCAACATCACATGCAGGAATATTTAATTTAAGGTAGAATGGTATAAGACGGGAGAAGGAAGGAGGCACCAGAATGGCTGGAGACGATTTTGGCGAAGAGCAGTTGAACGAGGCGATCGAAAGTTTATGCCAAAGTAAAGCGGAAGAATTCCGGCTGATCGGATACGAGCATGTGAGCGGGCTTGATATCTGGGAGTGCGTCAGCCAGAAGTACGAGAAGGAAGGCTACCCGCCCTTGCACCAAATGGTGAATGACATTCTTTCCTTGAAAGTAACCCAATTTATGAACTATATGACGATTTCCGCATATCGTGGATCCCGTTTCGATTGAAAGGGGTCTTTTTTGTGACGACATAAAGTGTTCGTGAATTCTAAAAACGACAACATTTGATAAATTGACGCTCAATTCATGCATCGCTATAATAGGAATATTGAGAATTTTGAAAGGGGATCGAAGTACGGGATGAAAAGAATTATCGCATTCATAACCGTCGTGGTTGTCTCAACCGCAATTATGGCATGGACAACCCCGGGCCTGCTGAACAATTTGCATCTCGGCCTTGACTTAAAAGGCGGATTTGAAATTTTGTATGAAGCAACGCCAATCGAAGGTGGGGCCAAAGTTTCGAAGGAATCATTGCTCAAGACAGCTCAGAGCTTGGAGGAGCGGGCAAATAAGCTCGGTACCAGCGAGCCTGAAGTTACAACCGAAGGAACCAACCGGATTCGCTTGAAGCTGGCCGGTGTAACCGATGAGGCTGAAGTCCGCAAGCAAATGAAGGAGCCTGCGTCTCTGACCTTCCGCAGTAAAGACGGAACAGAGACAGCGAATGATCAGTATAACAAGATTGAGATGATCGGTACGGATTTTGCTGAAAATGGGGCAAAGCTTGAGTTCAATAATATGAATGAGCCTCTGGTTAGCATCAAAGTGAACAGTAAAGAAAAATTTGCAGAGGTAACCCAGCGCTTGCTGGGCCAGCCACTTGCAATCTATATGAATGAGACCCTGATTTCCGCACCGGTCGTGCAGGCGGTTCTGACCGATGGGACGGCATCCATTAGTGTCGGCGGGGATCTGAATGAAGCGAAAGAGCTTCGTGACCAGATCAATCTGGGAGCGTTGCCCCTTCAGTTAACGGAGAAATACTCACAGAGCGTAGGAGCGACACTGGGTAAACAGTCCCTTGATTCAACGATTGAAGCCGGTCTGATTGCGTCGGTATTCATTCTGATCTTTATGATAGGGATGTACCGGGTACCAGGCCTGATTGCTTCGTTTACGTTGATCCTGCACACCTGGCTCTTGATCCTGGTCTTTGTGTGGGCGGACTTCACGCTTACGCTTCCCGGGATCGCAGCATTAATTCTCGGTGTAGGCATGGCTGTAGACGCCAATATCATAACAAATGAACGGATACATGAAGAAATGAAGCTCGGCAAGAGCATCATGTCTGCCGTCAAGGCGGGAGATAAGCATTCTCTCCGTACAGTCCTTGATTCCAACATTACAACGATCATCGTAGCAGTAGTTATGTATTGGTTCGGTACAGGCGCTGTGAAGGGCTTTGCATTGGTGCTCATCGTCGAGATCGTACTTAGTATCCTGACGAATATCTATCTCTCACGCTTCTTGCTGAACCTGCTGCTGAAGGCGGGCAAGCTGTTGAAGCCGAAGTATTTCGGCGTAAAGGAGAGTGACATCAATGCGCTTTAAGAAAGAGATGGATTACGTTCACATCAGTAAATATTGCTACACGATTTCGATTATCCTTACTATTGTCGGTGTCATCTCGCTGGCGATATTCGGACTTAACTACAGTGTCGATTTCCGCGCTGGTTCCAGCGTTGATATTACCTTGACTCAAGATTTGACCGAAGAGCAGATTCATCCGATTCTTGAGGGCATCTCGGTTGATCAAGGCACCACAATCAATCCGGGGGATAATCGTATGACCCTCCGCTTTGAAAAGGTATTGGATGAGAATCAGGAAATGCAGTTGAAAGAGGAAATCACGAAGCTGGATGCAGGGGCTTCCTTCGAAGTCAATACAGTTGATCCGGAAATGGCTAAGGAATTGGCGCGCAATGCGATTTATTCCGTCCTCATTTCCTGTATCGGGATTATCATCTATGTAAGCATCCGTTTTGAATGGCGCTTTGCTGTTGCTGCTATCGTGGCCCTGCTGCATGACGCATTCCTTGTTGTGGCCGTATTCTCGATCTTTAGATTCGAAGTCGATCTGACATTTATTATCGCTGTATTGACCATCATCGGTTACTCTATAAATGATACGATTGTTATCTTTGACCGGATCCGGGAAAACCTGCGGTTCGCCAAGCTGAAGACCCGCCAGGATTTGATCGATCTCGTCAACAAGAGCGTGGCTCAGACAATTATGCGGTCGATCTATACGGCCGTAACGGTGTTCATTGCCGCATTGTTCCTGTTCCTGCTGGGTGGAGAATCGATTCGTATGTTCTCCTTGGCCATGGTCATTGGTCTGATCTTCGGGGCTTACTCGACGATCTTCATTGCAAGTCCGATTTGGTTCCTGCTTAAGAGCAGACAAAAAAATAAACCTGCCCGTGCGGCGTCTTAGGACAAGCCAGACAGGTAGCCTTAAGCTGGGTTTATATAGAGCCGCGTCGGACAAGGTGACGCGGCTCTATGACTCTATAACAGGTTTTCAGGGGGATGGAGTATGTCACGCAACCAAGCCGCAGCAGCTAATCCCACCGCTTCATGGGCAGTGCTGCATCATCTTTCGATGTCGCTTCTCAAGGGAATCATCGGACTATTGTTCGATAGCCGGGCTTTAGTGGCGGATGCGCTGTATTCGGCATCCGAAGCGGCTGAAGTCATTCCGGAGGACCGGAGATTCTTCAGGCTGGCAGGAGGAAGAATGGCCGTCAGAATCGGATTGATTACGGTGGTCATGCTAGGAAGCCTCTTGACGGTGATCACTTCCGCTATAGATATCTCGGATGGAGAGACAGAGGCCCCGGCTTATTGGGCGGGTGCTGTTATTCTTTTTGCGCTTATCGCCAAGGAAGCTTATTTTCGTTACCGACATCAGGAAGCCTTCAAGAAAAGCCGCGAGGAAGCTCTTCTGCTGATCGAGAATCACCGGCTGTCCTTGTGGTCGTCCGTCATTTCATTAATCGGTATTATCGGAGCAATGACAGGATATGTGTTCAGTATGCCGGTGTTGCTCTACCTGGATCCTGCTGCTGCCTTCATCGTAACAGGTCTTGTTGGCTGGAAGATTTGGACGCTGTTTAATCGTTCCTTCAGCCGGTTGTCGTTCCCGCTTCTCCAGGAAGAGGATGCTCAGCCGTTTGTAGAGACTATTCAGCGTGTTCAAGGAATTATCACTGTAGATCATCTGCAGGCAAGGGAAAATGGACATTATATTTTGATTTCGGCAACTATCACCGTGAATCCACGGATTACTGTTATGGAAGCCAACGATATTGCAGTACGGGCCAAGACATTACTCATGAGCAGATTTACGCATATTAGCGAGGTAAGCATTCAATTTATGCCGTATGATCCGGGATATCCTTACAAGAGTAATTATGAAGGCTCAGGAGATGATCTGCCCAATTTGCTGCAGTAATGAACTGTCATGATCTGTTCTGGATCAGAATGGTTTGGAAAGAAGGTGAAGGGGTGCTTCACTCCAAATACGAATGGCGAAACTCTTCTGGTGATCAACGTACAGGGGAGGAATTGGCACGGCAGATGAATCTCTCTCCCTTGGTGGGCTCGATATTAGCTGCTCGTGGCATTCATGATGCAGATGATGTCTCCAAATTGCTGCGCGGTCATCTTGAAGAACTGCATGACCCTTTTCTAATGAGCGGTATGCAGGAAGCCGTCCCGCGAATCCGGCAAGCACTTGAACAATGCGAGCGCATACTTGTCTACGGAGATTATGATGCGGACGGAGCTTCCTCAACCTCCTTAATGATTCAACTGATGCGTAGACTGGGTGCAGATTTTGAATATTATATTCCTCATCGCTCCAAGGAAGGTTACGGACTACATATCCCTGCCCTTGAGCAAGCAAAGGCTCGGGGTGTATCCTTGATTATTACAGTCGACACCGGTATCAGTGCTGTAGAGCAAATCGCATTTGCTTCCCGTGTTGGAATAGATGTTATTGTGACGGATCACCATGAACCGCCTGCACAATTGCCGCAAGCTTATGCACTCATTAATCCGAAGCTTCCTTATTGTTCTTATCCGTTCAAGGGATTAGCCGGGGTTGGTGTAGCGTATAAGCTTGCCGCCGCTTTGTTAGAGCATGAAGTGCCAACTGAGTGGCTTGAGCTTGTGGCTATTGGTACAATTGCAGACCTGATGCCTTTGACGGATGAGAACCGAATTCTGGTTAAGCATGGACTGCAATCCATGAGTCGTTCGGCCTTTCCCGGCGTCAGAGCATTACTGCAAATTGCCGGCTGGAAGGGGGGCGAGGTATCTTCAACTCAAGTGGCCTTCGGACTTGCCCCGCGCATCAATGCAAGCGGAAGAATGAGCCATGCCAATCTTGCGGTGGAGCTTCTGACCGAGAGTGACGGCGAGAGAGCAGAGCAGGGAGCGGCAGCACTGGACCGGCTTAACAAGGAGCGGCAGGAACTGGTTGAAGATATTCTGGAGCAGGCGTTGGAACAGGTAGAAGAAAAGAAGCGCGATCCAGAGCGTCCGGATGTGATTGTTGTGGCGGGAGAAGGGTGGAATGTCGGCGTAGTTGGGATTGTAGCCTCCAAAATTCTCGAGCGGTATTACCGCCCTGTCATTGTTCTTGCCATAAACCCGGAGACCGGGGAGTGCAAGGGCTCGGCGCGGTCCATTCCGGGCTTTGATATCTATGAAGCATTGACGGACTGCAGCGACCTGCTCCATCATTACGGCGGCCATCCCTCTGCTGCCGGGATGTCGCTGCATCGCAGAGAGCTTGGAGCATTCGAGCAGAGTTTAAATCGTTATGCCGAACTTAAAATGACACCAGAGCAGCTCGTCCCCTGGATGGAAAGTGATGTGGAGTGTGCTCTGGGCGACATTACGCTGCCGGCGCTGGAACAGCTTGAGCTTCTTGCGCCCTATGGAATGGGAAACCCGAATCCGCGCCTGATGATTCGAGGCGCTACTCTGCAAGAAGCAAAGCAGATTGGCAAAGAAGGCAAGCATTTAAGGGTGCTCCTGCGGCAGCAGGATATCCTCGTGGAGGCTGTCTGCTTTGGCAAAGGCGATTTGGCGTGTTGCCTCTCCGAGAAGGCGGAAGTGGACCTGATCGCAGAGGCAGGAATTAATGAATGGAATGGTTCGCGTAAGCCGCAGCTATTGATACAGGATCTTAGAGTTCCGCATATGCAGGTATTTGATTTCCGGGGAACTAGACATCCGATTGCGAAGCTGCTGGAGCTCATCGGAGGTCTGGGACGTATACAGAATGAGGCCGCCGAGTCAGAGGCTGTGCTTGTTAATTCTCCTGTACAGCAAGAGATTGAAAATCAATTGAATGAACTCCCCGTTTGGGTATATGATAGGAGAATCGGCGCTCGTCTGGAAGGGCTGCCGGAATGTACCGTCCATCCGGAGCAAGTGCGCTCCTTGTTCGTTCTTGAATTGCCGGATTCTCCGGTTGAATGGAACAGGATGCTGTCCATCTTCAAGGGGCTTGAGAGGATTTACCTGCTTCACCCGAATATAACGGCTCAAGAGGTGTTAAGGCCGCCTTCCCGTGAATTGTTCAAGGAGGTCTATGCACTGCTGAGAGCGCTCACGATAAGGAGAATTCCCGAGGCAGAGCTTCTTCCGCTGCTTGAAGCACGGACAGCCTTGTCCAGAAGAATGCTGGAAATGGTCTTGGATGTATTCGAGGAACTTGAATTCGTATCCCGTCAAGAGGGAGAACTGCTGGTGAATGAATCTCCATCCAAAAAACCGCTGGAAACCTCGCAGCGTTATCTTGAGCTTGCCAGACTGGCAGAAATGGAGCAAATCCTGCTTCATGGGCAAATCCCGCAAATTTCGCAGTGGCTTCAGCCGCAAATTCAGGGAGTTTCTTAATGAGTGCCGTATCGTATGGATTATTTTTAGGAGGAGATTGTATTGGATTTCAAGGATTATATTCGCGTCATTCCGGATTTTCCGCAGCCGGGAATCAGCTTCAAGGACATCACGACCTTGCTGAATGACGGAGAGAAGTACCGTCTGGCTATTGATGAGCTAAGAAAGCTTGTGTCAGACCTTAAGATTGATCTGATTGCCGGACCGGAGGCGCGCGGTTTCGTTGTAGGGGCTCCGCTCGCTTACGCCCTTGGCGTTGGATTCGTACCGATTCGTAAAAAAGGCAAGCTTCCTTATGACACCATTGAGGTGAAATATAACCTTGAATATGGCACAGACGTATTGGCCATGCATAGTGATGCGGTCAAGCCGGGGCAAAATGTGTTGATCGCTGATGATTTGCTGGCTACAGGAGGGACGATTTCCACTTCAGTAGAACTCGTGCGCCAGCTTGGAGGCAATGTTGTAGGTACGGCATTTCTGATTGAGCTTGGTGAATTAAACGGCCGTGCGAAGCTCCCAGGAATTGATGTTTACTCGTTAGTTCAGTACGACAACTAAGGGAACGCTATAGAAAAAGAGCCTGCTAGCAAACGATATTGTTTGCCGGCAGGCTTCTTTTTTGAATGTTAGTGAGCTGCTTCATCCTTATCATTTGACCAGCCAAGCACTTGAATCAGCTTGAAGAACAGGCTAAGCAGGATGCCTATGATCGTGGCAAGAGCCATGCCCTTCAGTTCAACCGAGCCCATGGTCAGCTTGGTTCCGCTGAGGCCGACAATCAATACGACAGTTGCGAGAAGCATATTTGTTGCCTTGGAGAAGTCGACTTTCTGCTCTACGAAGATCCGAAGCCCGGAGGCCGCAATGACACCGAACAGCAGCAAGGATACTCCGCCCATAACCGGTGTTGGAATATACGCAATCAATGCTGAGAATTTACCGGAGAAGGACAGCAGAATCGCAATAATTGCCGCACCGCCTACTACAAAGATGGAATATACTTTCGTAAGCGCCATGACACCAATATTTTCCCCATAGGTTGTATTTGGTGTGGAGCCGACAAAACCGGAGAGAATTGTAGACAAGCCATTCCCAAAGAGGGAACGATGCAGCCCGGGATCCTTAGATAGATCCTTGCCTACGATGTTACTGGTGACCAGCAAGTGGCCGATATGCTCTACAATGACAACCAGCGAGACTGGAATAATGGTAATGATCGCTGAGGTACTCCATTGCGGAGTGGTTACAGTCGGCATAGAGAGCCACTTTGCTGCTGCGATCGCTTCCGTATTTACAGCCCCCATGAAGAATGCAACTACATATCCAGTTACAATACCGATCAGAATGTGAATGATTTTTGGGAAACCGCGGAAGAGAACAGCTCCAAGTACGGTAACGCCGAGGGTAATAAGGGAGAGAAGGATGGTTTGCGGATCAGGAGTCCATGGATTCGACGCGTCCAGCGAAATCCAACCAGCCATTTCAGCAGCTATCGGAATCAACTCCAGACCGATCAATGCGACGATAGCGCCCATCGCAGCGGGAGGAAATACAACATCGATCCAAGAAGTGCCGGCATATTTGACCAGCAGACCGACAAGAATGAAAATGACGCCGGTGATGATAAATGCGCCCAATGCAAGCGAATACCCATTGCCCGGGTTACTGGCGAGCACAACGCCCACGGGAGAAATGAAAGCAAAGCTGGACCCGAGATAGGCCGGAATCTTACCCCTACAAATAAAGATGTAAAGCAATGTGCCAATACCGTTCATCAGCAGAATCATCGCAGGATCGACGCCAAAAAGGTTTGGCACCAATACCGTACTGCCGAACATAGCGAACAAGTGCTGGATACTCAGCAGTGTGCCTTGTCCAAAAGGAACTTTTTCATTGACCTGAATTTCACGTTGCAAGCAGGTTCACTCCTCTTCAATTTCACGTTATCAAAAGACCATCCTTACTAGATTATATAGATTACCGACTTTTTTCAACAAGAATTTTTCGAACATTTTAAAACTCCGCTTTTTTTATGCTATAAGCCAAGAGTTGACGTATACCAGAGCAAGAGTCATAATTATAGGAAATCTAATTTGGGGAATATAGAAAGGAATCGGGCAGGATTCAATGGGCATAGATCGAGTACTTGAAAAGGCGTCTGCCTATATAAAAGAACCGGAGCTTCAGCGCATCCGGGATGCATACGATTTTGCGGAGCAGGCACATCATGGTCAAGTGCGGAAATCCGGAGAACCGTATATTTTGCATCCATTGGCGGTGGCTGAAATTGTCGTTAATATGCAGATGGATGCACTTTCCGTCATTGCTGCGCTTCTGCACGATGTTGTAGAGGATACGACGGTTTCCCTGAAGGAAATCCATGAGCATTTCGGCCAGGACTGCGCGATGCTTGTTGACGGTCTTACCAAGCTCGAACGGATCAAGTTCAGATCCAAGGAAGAGCAGCAGAACGAAAATTACCGCAAAATGTTTATCGCTATGGCTCAGGATATCCGTGTCATTGTGATCAAGCTGGCGGACCGTCTGCATAATATGCGAACCTTGAAATACCAATCGGAAGAGAGCCAGCGGCGCATTGCTTACGAGACACTGGAGATTTTCTGTCCGATTGCAAACCGTCTGGGGATCTCGGCGATCAAATGGGAGATGGAAGATATCGCTCTCCGCTATTTGAATCCGCAGCAATATTACCGGATCGCCAATCTGATGCGCAAGAAGCGGGCCGAGCGTGAAGAATACATTGCCAGCGTCATCTCGCGGATTTCCGAGAAGCTGGATGAAATGGGCGTCGAGGCCGATTTGTCTGGCCGTCCGAAGCATATTTACAGTGTGTACAAAAAAATGACCACGAAAAACAAGCAATTTAACGAAATATATGATTTGCTGGCCATTCGGATCATCGTGGACAATATCAAAGATTGTTATGCCACATTAGGCATTATTCATACGCTTTGGAAGCCCATGCCTGGGCGGTTCAAGGATTATATTGCTATGCCCAAGGCGAATATGTACCAGTCCCTGCATACGACCGTCGTTGGACCAAATGGCGAGCCTACGGAGGTTCAGATTCGTACTTGGGAGATGCACCGGACAGCCGAGTACGGGATCGCGGCTCACTGGGCATATAAGGAAGGACCTGAATCCGGGGGACCGGAGAAACGGATGACCTTTTTCAATGAAATTCTCGAGCTGCAGCATGAGGCCAAGGATGCTTCGGAATTCGTGGAGTCGCTCAAAATGGACTTTTTCACGGATCTTGTATTTGTATTTACGCCTTCCGGGGAAGTTATCGAGCTTCCGTCTGGATCGGTTCCGCTTGATTTTGCTTATCGGATTCATACGGAGGTCGGCAACCGGACGATTGGAGCCAAGGTAAACGGACGAATTGTCCCGCTTGATCATCGTCTCAAGACAGGCGATATTGTGGAAATTCTCACCTCCAAGCATTCTTATGGTCCTAGCCAGGACTGGTTAAAGATTGCCCAATCTTCTCATGCACGCAGTAAGATCAAGCAGTGGTTCAAGAAAGAGAAGCGTGAGGAGAACGTCGAGAAGGGCCGTGAGGCGATAGAACGGGAGCTGAAGCGTGCCGGCATCGATGCTCCGTTATGGATGACGGATGATAAGCTAATGGAGGCGTGCAAGAAGTTTGCCTTCAATGACATTGATGATATGCTGTCGGCTGTCGGCTTTGGCGGAATTACAGCGGCGCAGATTGCAACCAAGCTGACCGAGAAGCTGCGCAAGGAGCAAGAGGAGAGCAGCATTACGGAACTGACATCCGAGGTCAAGGAGGTTAAGGCAGCCGAGGAGCGGAAGCCGAGACCGACGAACGGGGTTGTGGTCAAAGGAATCGACAACCTGCTTGTTCGCTTTGCAAGATGCTGTAACCCGGTCCCGGGAGATGATATTATCGGCTATATCACGCGTGGCCGCGGAGTATCCGTTCACCGCAGTGACTGTCCGAACATCCCTAACGGCTCGGATGACGAAGAGGCAGCACGGGTCATTGATGTAGAATGGGAGCATGCCATCGAAGCGAACTATAGCGTGGATATCGAGATTACGGGGCATGACCGCCGTAATTTCCTTAACGAGGTGCTACAGGCTGTATCGGAGAGTAAGACCAACATTTCAGCGGTCTCAGGCCGTTCGGACAAGAACAAGATGGCACTTGTTCATATGACGATCCTGATTCGCAACACGGATCATTTGCAATCTGTAGTGGAAAAAATCAAACGGGTGAAGGATGTATATACAGTTCACCGGATAATGCAATAAGTAAGGGAGTACGGACAAGCATGAGAGTAGTTGTGCAGCGCTGCAAGCAAGCGAGGGTAACCGTTGACGGAGACACGATCGGCTCTATCGGTGCCGGGCTCGTGCTTCTGGTTGGCATTACCCATGAAGATACAGAAGAGAATGCCGCCTATCTTGCTGATAAGATTGCAGGGCTTCGGATATTTGAAGATCCCGAGGGTAAAATGAACCTGAGCCTGACCGATATTGGCGGCTCTATTCTGTCGGTGTCCCAGTTTACTCTGTACGGTGATTCCCGGAAGGGCAAACGTCCGAGCTTTATTGAAGCGGCCCGGCCGGAGAAGGCTCTGCCGCTGTATGAGAAGTTCAATCAAATGCTGGAACAAAAGGGAATCTCCGTTGAGACCGGACGATTCGGCGCTGATATGGATGTGGAACTGGTCAATTGGGGACCGGTCACGCTTATGCTTGAGCACCCGTTCGCGTAATTACTTTTAGCCTATCGCCATTTGCTCGGTTATGGAATAGAGCGGGGTCTTCTGGGGGATAATCTCTATAAATTCACTAGAGATTTTCGCCTAAGGAGCCGAAACTTCAATGCGTCAAACCGCGAATGACCGTGCTTGGCAGTGCCATCCTTTGCTCGTAACCGGTGAGAGATCAGAGACACTGGCCCTCGCCCGGTCCGCTCAGGATGAGGAGTTACTCATCAGCAGAGAGATGAAGCCGTCTTCAGGCATGGCTAATCCCAGAAAAAAAAGAACCTGAAAGAATAAATAAAAAGGGCAATCGAACGGAGAGATTCCATTCGCTGCCCTTTTTATTTTGCCTAAACGTTGCTTAACAAGCCTTCTTGATAGGTATTCCATAATTCGCTTGAAAATTTGAGATCCACTAACTTGTTGCCCTTGATCATCTTCTCCAGAATAGGACTGACCTTGTCCCTGTCGAAAATATGAATTCTTTCCAGGGCATATTCATCGTCAATGGCATAAATAAGACAGAAGTTCCCTGCATAAAGAATGGCCATGTTGGTAAGATGGCTATCCAACAACTTAATCCTGCTGAAGCTATCCTCATCCATCAGATATTGATTGAAGCGCTGCATATAGGGGGCACGGTGCCCGGCAGGGAAGGAATAGGCGCCAATAAAAGGAACGACAGCCTTCCCGGTTGCGGCAAAGCGTTCCATCGCGGCAAGAGAGACATAAAATTCCGTGCCTTCATTCATAATGTGCTGGAACAACAGCCAAGCCCACTTGCCTATCTTTTCACTGCCGGGCAGGGAGCTGATTTCCTCCTCCTTCAGCAAGTACCCAATGGAAGTAAAGTTAAATACGGCATCGACTCCTTGATTAAATAACGCTGACACAATATGACGGTTCTCCTCACAAAATGCAATGGCTTCGCTTCTACTGTAGCTGATTTTCCGGATGTCCTTATTCATAAGGCTGTTGTAAAACAAGCTCAAGTAGCTCTTATGAGCAATGGGGATCAATAACGGCGTTCCGTCGATTTGCGAATCAAACATCAATAGAAGTTTTCCCTTTAACAGTAGGAAGGGTTGACCCAGATCGCTTGCAGTCGACCACAGGTTTAGATTAAAGCCTCTTTGCGTGACGGAAATAAAGTTTAGCGAGACTCCCTTTCCACTGCTGGATGACTCGTGAAGCGCCCCGTTAAAAAAATGATTGAAGACAACATGAGCGCATTTTTCCGGGTTCACAATCAGTGATTTCAAGAGAACTTCAGAGTAGGCCGGATCATAGGTAGGAATTGTGCTGTAGACTTCTAAAGGTTCATCGGAATCGTTGACGAGATGGTCGGATAGCATGACACACAGCAGATTAAGGACAGGCTTCCGTCCCAAAAAGTAAAATCCCCGTTCTACATACTCCAAATTCACTTGATTGGCGGTCGCCAGATCTTTATCCAGCGCATACTCAATCGCATAAGTTAAAAACGAGCGTAAATCCTCCAAAGATTTAAAATCATAGATGACGGGAAATAAATCCTTGAATTTTAAATAACACGCATGAGAGTAAGTATGTTCAGAAAAGTAGTCGGCGGCCAGTTTAATGAACAGCTTTTTTTCCTTTGTCACAGGAAGTCTGCTTCCGGTCAAAATCTTGCTCAATCCGCTAGGGGTCATATTCATGCTAATTGCAAAATCCGTTTTTGGTTTCTTTGCTATGTCGATCAATTCTTCTAGTAATCTCCCTAAGTGCATGTCTATTGTGCATGACATACGTCCAGAAAAACGTATAGCCATAACTCTCCTTCCCGTGGTTTCATCCTCATATTTATCGTCAATATGCGTATTCCACTTTATAAAAAAATCATTTTCTTTCAAAGGAAAATTTATATCAAATTTTTATCTTCCTCTTCAAGCGACTCAAGATCTACTCTGATATGCTTTCGTAAAGAAGCCTTTAAATTAGAATAATTACAGATTAGTAAGGGCTGAGAGATACAGATTGATCTGAAGAAGGAGATGTTTTAATGGGATCTAAGCTTATGAATTGGCTGCTGGTTCTGGTCGTCCTGATCGGCACCGTGGCCCCCGTTGGCAGGACGGCGACAGCAGCGGGCGATAAGACAGGGATACTGACAAACCTGTCGGCAGTGATTATACAAAACGGCAAGGTAATTACGCAAGCAGATAAAATTAACGGGAAGGAACCGATCGAGGTTATAGTTTCCTTCGGTGTTCCGGTTGCGGGAGATGATCCGGTTCCGCCAGAGATCGTTGAATACGGGGATACTGCAAGCATTCTGTTGAGCCAAGGCTTCTCCGCCTTACCGGAATCGATTCCTCCGCTTAAATTCGGATCTAAGCAGCTTGCTGATGCGAGTTTGTCACAAGCGGGAAACACCGTAACTGCGGATGTCTATTTTAACGGGGACGCCGATATTTTCGATGGAATTGGCGGCTATTATGATGTTAGCGGAGAATTTACAGCGAAACTGCAATATGACGACAGCGGAAGCGCGGGATCTGAAGGCGATCATACAGTAATGATCCTTGGAAAGACCTATACCGTAAATATTCCTCCGGCTGAGATCGTGTACAATATTGGGAAAAGCGGCACTGTGGATTTGTCCAATCGGACGGTTGAGTGGCAAGTGGATATTAGTGCGACTCAGAGCGGTAATTCGCTGGACCTTAAGGATTACATATTCAGCGATAATTTAGCGGGGGTAGGAGAATTGGTGGCAGGGTCCTTCAAAATGGGCGGAACTCCTGTTACGCCTGATCCTATAACTGGAAATGTAATTCAATATACTTTTTCTGACAATTCGGTGAGCCCGCAGACCGTGACTTTCCAGACGAAAATTCCGGAAAATAAATACTATGCTAACAATAATCAATCTATAGGCAATACTGCGGAATTGCTTAAGGACAATGTCACCGTCAAGGAAGGATCAACCACGGTGACATTTACTCCGCCGAAATCGATTGAAAAAAGCGGGGATAAAAGTGATGAAACCCCTGGGGGTATTTACGATCCAAGCAACCGTACAATTACTTGGACGATTACGGCCAACCGTGCGATGGCCGACCTGGAAAATCTGACGATCAAGGATCAATTGCCAAATGGTCTGGACTTTGTATCGGCCAAGTGGGAGACCTCAACGGACGGATCGACCTGGACTCACTATAGTGATGTTTCCTCAGAGCCTATTAACAGTGAATATACACTTTCAGGAACTACCAGTGATATGGCTCGCCTGATTATCACGAGCAAAGTGACGGACACTGATATTACGACGGGCACTACAACATTCTACAATTCAGCGACGCTAGATTGGGATGGCAAGCCGGCCGGAGTGAATCCGAGCACAGGCAGCATCGGAGTGGGCATCGGCTATAATGCTATTACTAAGTCCGGCACTCTGGATAAAGCCAACCGCGAGATTACCTGGACGGTGAATGTGGATGCTAAAGGGCAAAGCATTCCGGGGATGAAGGTGTATGACCTGCTCGTCTACAAAAACAGCATTGACCTTGATGCAGTAACGGGTCTCCCGCCAGGCATTAATAAAACGGACCTTACTCCGCGCCATGGCTTGAAATATGTAACCGGCAGTTATACGGGCGACGGGATTTTGAATGCTATTGCGATCGAGCAGGGAGGCGAGCATGTTGCCGATCTGCTGGAAATCACGAACCTTTCGACGAGTACGGCCAATCGTTTTTCCTTTAAGACACTTGTGGTAGATCCGGATATCTTTGCAGGCAACAAGCCTTCCAATGTATCTAACACAGCCTCCCTATTTGACGGGATCAAAAAGTTGAATGCAGCTACTGGCACTGTGAATTATGACAGCCGAACGCTGGAGAAGGAGCTGCTGAAGCACGAAGCGCAAGCCGATCCGGCTGCAGGCGTTAACATTCAGCGCACGGTCAACGCTGCGGAAGGCTTTGATTATACCGACAAGTCGGTTATTTTCCGGCTCAGCATCAACGCGGACGGCCTGGATTTCGATGCCGTGAAAAATGCGGACGATGAGGCGCTGGGGGCAGTGACGGTCACGGATGCCCTGCCGGCGGGTTGGGAATTCACGGAGATTGCACCTGGCCAGAACTACCTTGTATTCGAGGGAACGGCAGGCTCAGGCTCTTCTGTGAATGCTGTTGATATCACGCCGGATCCTGTGGCGGGATTGACAGCCGATTTCACTGAGACGGGCAAAGCTACTTTCACCTTCAGTCCGCTGAACAAGCCTTATGTTATTTTAGTGAAAGCTAAACCGAACGAAAGTACGCTTGACGGCTATTTTAACAGAAACCAGACTACAAACATCACAAATAACTTGCAACTTCTTGCTGAAAAATGGACGCCTGGAGTATCCAGAAATCAGAACGTTTCGATTAAGAGCGAGATTCTTAAAAAGTCCTACTCAGTTCCTCAGCAGGGTACACTGAACTGGACCGTGGATTATAACCCTTATGCTCTGACAAATATCGGAGAGAGAATTGAAGATACATTGCCAATCGGTCTTGACTTGCGCACTGATTCCAAGGGCGTATTGTTGCTGGACAGCAATATTACTGCTACGGAATTGACGCTGAAGGAGAATGGAACGCTTGAGGAAGGGAATCCCGTTGTTCTAGTATTGGACGGCAATATCTCATACGACAATGCAACCCGTGTTCTTACCTTCATCATTCCAGATAGCAGTAAGGCTTATCGCTTTACTTATGTCACAGACATTACTGGTGAGCCGGGCTCCGTTACCAACCAGGTGCGATTGTCTAAAGGTAATGTCAACGCAGAAAATCAAGCTGTGAATTATGCAATCAGCAATGCAGATAGCTTGGCGACAATGCAAAGAGGCGGTTGGCTGGAAATTACCAAGACGAATGGAGCAACAGCCGCTGCGCTTTCGGACGCTGAATTCACCCTGTTCTCGGAGGACGGCAGCACAGTCATCCGCAAGGCTGTCAGCGCTGCAAACGGCAAGCTGACGCTGAGAGCGATCCCGGCCGGACAGTATGTGCTTAAAGAGACGGCTGCTCCTTTCGGCTATACGTTGGATGATACGGCCCATACGGTCAGCGTGGATACTTCCGGCCCTTCTGTCGTCACTTCCATTGACGGTAAGATCGGCACTGGCTCTAACCTGCTGGCGGTAGCCAACTACCTTGAGAATACCGCGGGCAATCTCGCCATCAGCAAGACGGTTGCCGGGAATGACGGAGATTTAAATAAAAGGTTTGATTTCACGGTTACATTCACCGGAGCCGGAGGCACATACAGCTACATTGGAACCGGCGGTGCAAGCCATGGTACGATCAGCAGCGGTGATACAATCGCTCTAGCCCATGGGGAAGGAATTATCATTACCGGCTTGCCAAAGGACGCGGAATATACGGTAACGGAAACGGATTATTCCCCGGAAGGCTACATCACCACAAGTATTGATGCTGCTGGCATCATTACTGCGGATGATACTCAGTCTGCCGCATTTACGAATACGAAGGATAAGCCGGGAAGTCTGGTCATTAGTAAGACTGTAGCCGGTAATGCGGGTGATCAGAACAAAAAGTTCGATTTTACAGTTCAATTCAGTGCTTCGGGGGAATATGAATATTTCGGAAACGGCGGTGCGGCTGACGGCAGAATTAAGAGCGGGGACACTGTTTCCCTGGCTCATGGAGAAAGTATTGCGATCGCTGGCCTTCCCAAGGATACAACGTATTCCGTGACAGAAGCAGATTACGCTGCTGAGGGCTATGCCCAATCGAGTCAAGGCGACACGGGTATCATCCTGACCGATTCCGTATGGACTGCCTCGTTCGTAAATACGAAGAATATTTATGTGCCGTCGGAGCCGGGTCCAGGTCCTTCCGTACCGGACGATTCAGTTGGTCTGGGCAGCTTGTCTATCGCCAAGTCTGTGGCGGGAGATGATGGCGATCGCGGGAAGAGGTTTAACTTTTCCATCATTCTAAACGGTGCAGCAGGCTTCTACAGCTTTACGGGAAGCGGAGGCGCATCTCATGGTTCCATTCAAAGCGGAGGCAGCTTCTCGCTGGCCCATGGAGAGAGCATTACCATTTCTGGACTTCCCGAAGGTACAAATTATGTTGTAACGGAAGAGGATTACTCTGGAGAAGGATATGCGACCTCCAGTGCGGGTGCCTCGGGAGTGATCCAATCCGGCGTGACGCATCGTGCGGCTTTTATCAACACAAAGGACACTGCAAGCCATGAAGAGCCTACGAACGGAGACGATGGAGACCTAGACGGTAATGACGGTGAAGGTCTGCCGGATGGAGAGCCCGCCGGCGAGGATTCAATCGGAGGAGATTCCGATGTCGCCACGCCTGTCGGCTATCAAAGCGGTGAGGGAAATAATAACAATGAGGGGGCAACGAAAGGAACACCGAAAACGGGTGACACTTCCTTCCAGCAAGCAGCTAAGTTCGGATTCATCTTCTTCTTGCTGGCGTTGGCCGCATTATTCTTGACGGATTCTATTCTGCGAAGCAGAAGATACCCGAAAAATGAGATCAATCCTTAAGCAGCATGAGCATGAGCAAAAACAGACACAAAGTAACTTTAAACCGCTTTGCCGGGATTCATAAGCTGCTGCGCATTTTGATGGTCATCTGTTTTCTGGGTCTCCTGTATTCCTGCTATATCCTTATGGATGAGAAGCATGAATATAGTCAGGGAGATGAAGCTTATGCTCTGCTCCGGATTCAGGCAGAGAATCAATTGACAGCAGAAAAAGACGTCATTAGTGTTCCTGCAGAGATCGCTGTGAATCCGGTAAGAGAGATAAATTTTTCTGCCCTGATACAGGTTAATTCGGAGGTGGTAGCCTGGATCTCGTCAGAGGACCGGATCATCGACTACCCCATCGTGCAGGGGACAGATAACGAGTACTATTTGACTCATTTATTTAGTGGCAAGAAGAACAAGCTTGGCAGTCTCTTTGTTGATTATCGGACTGCAGGTGATTTCTCGGGGCAGACTACGATCGTTTACGGTCACAATATGAAAGACGGTTCCATGTTCTCATCCTTAGCGAAATATAAGGACCAGGAGTATTTCGATAAACATCCTTCCATGCGACTATATACCCCGTCCGGGGTATATACGTTGGAGTTTTTTGCCGGAATCGTCGCGGATGGGGACTACGAGTTTATCCGGCACCAATTTCATGATGACCAGGATTTTCTGACCTATATCGATGCATTAAAAAAGGATTCAACCTTTATGAGCGATGTACCGGTAGCTGCCAATGAACGAATTGTCGCCCTATGCACCTGCTCTTATGAATTCAATAATGCGAGATATGCCTTATTCGGAAAGCTGGTTCGGGCCGAATAAGAAGCACGGGATGTGTAAACACACAAGCGCCAATCTCCAAGGGAGTCTTCCTTGGATTGGCGCTTTTTTCAATGCGCTGATGCCGCTGATAATTTGGTGCTTCTTCATGCAGCGTCATTTTGTTGAGAGTATGAAGCGAACCGGAGTTGTGGGGGAGGAGCATTGTTATAAAAGAGAAGTAAACGGGTAATAACAAGACGAGCACGACTCAAGTAATGGACTCAGGAAATTAGAGGATCTCTAACATACTAAAGGATTGAGTAAGGAGGAAATGGTCAGATGAGCAGAGTTGCATTTTTACTGGCAGACCAGTTTGAAGACTCCGAGATGCAGGTTCCTTATGAAGAAGTAAAAAAAGCCGGACATGAAGCGGTCATTATCGGGCTTCTGGCAGGACGGAAGGTTCAGGGCAAGCAAGGAAAGGCAGAATATGAAACGGAGGCGGCTATTGCGGATGTGAAGGCTTCTGACTTTGACGCCGTCGTGATTCCAGGGGGCTCGTCTCCCGAGGGTCTGCGCGGCAGTCAGCCGGTCCAGGATTTTGTAACAGAGATGAACAAGGCGGGAAAGACGATTGCAGCAATATGCCATGGTCCTCAAATTCTGATCAGTGCAGGGCTGTTGGAGGGCAGAACAATCACTTCCTTCACGCCGCTGAAGGACGACATGACTAATGCGGGTGCTACGTTTCGGGATGAAGAGGTTGTTGTCGACGGGAATTTCGTGACCTCGCGTACGCCGAAGGATGAACCGGCGTTTGTCAGAGAATTGCTCAAGAAGCTGTAAACCAAAAAAACAGGAATAAGGGAGGTAAAAGGGATGGCAAAGCATATTCAGGCCTATTTCAGGAGCGAGGATGAAGCAGAGGGGGCAAGAACAAGTCTGCTAACCTTTGAGACGGAGCAGGTGGAGGTCGGTGCATTAGATACCTCGATTGGACGGAATGGCAATTTGTTAGTGCCATTTATGCCCATTAACGGAGGCGTATCCAATGGAGGAGGTACTGCCGGCGTTGCCGGGTTGCCAAGCACGGCTTCTGCACAGGGCGTGATTCCGGTTCTCTCCAAACAAGATTCCGTTAATGAAGAAGGAACGGTCAGGGATGAACTGCCAGAACGGCGGGAGGACGGGGTCATGGATCCGGTGCTGAATGTTTCTTCCTACAGCGACGAAGATTACAGTAACCTGAAATATGTGCTAAGCTTGAAAGCTAAGGATGAGGATTATGAAATGATCATTCACAAACTGCGAGGCATGGGGGCATTTGTCGAACGATTAGATTGATTGACAGATTTTTTGTAATGTAACTGTAATATTCGTTTCATCGTTCTTTAACATTGGTTGTTTATAATAACAGCATGACCCCCTTTTAATATATTTAACTTTTGGACCTGTGCCCCGTTGGTACAGGTTTTTTTCTGTCTGTCTACAGATAGGCTTGACTTTGTCGCTGTACTTGCTTAAAATCATGGAATATACAGTTTGATACTGATTTGATGACGGGACAAAGTACTTCAACCCCACATCCGCAGAGAGGAATCCCATGAGGCTGGAAGGATTCTGGTGATGATTGAAGGAAGGACCTCCCCGAGAACCGACGACGAACAGCTAGAAGAAGCTTGATAAGCTTCCTCCCCGGTCCAGTAGACGTTAGGCGCATGCGGGCGTTATCCGTTATGAAGCGAATGTTCCCTAGATGAACATTCGGAACTTGGGTGGTACCGCGGGTGAATGGAATTCCAGACTCTCGTCCCTGTTATTGTTGACAGGGGCGGGAGTTTTTTTAATGTCCAAAATTTGGATGAGCATAGAGGATGGAGGAAAAGGATATGGCTTTTCAAAAACCGACCGGGACGCAGGATTTGCTGCCGGGAACCGTTGAGAAATGGCAATTTATCGAGGAGAAAGCGCGGGATCTGTGCCGCCGGTTTAATTATGGCGAGATTCGGACCCCGATCTTTGAACAGACCTCGCTATTTGAACGCGGGGTAGGAGAAACTACTGATATTGTCGAGAAGGAAATGTATTCGTTCCAGGATAAAGGGGAGCGCTGGATGACCCTTAGACCGGAAGGAACGGCCGGTGTTGTACGGTCCTATGTGGAGAACAAGCTCTATGGAGATCCGGATCTGACCAAGCTGTACTATATCGGGCCTATGTTCCGCTACGAGCGGCCCCAAGCCGGACGGCAGCGGCAATTCCATCAATTCGGCGTGGAAGCCTTTGGCGCCACGGATCCGGCCATTGATGCCGAGGTTGTTGCGCTGGGATATCAATACTGCGTAGAGCTGGGACTGAAGGGCGTGAAAGTAGAGATTAATTCCGTAGGCAATCCGGCAAGCCGGGCAGCTTATCGGGATAAACTCTTGGCCTTCTTGCTGCCGATGAAGGAAACCTTGTGCAAGGATTGCCAATCCCGGATGGAGCGTAATCCGCTTCGGGTGCTGGATTGCAAGGTGGATCAGGATAAATTCGGCGGTGCACCATCAATTCTGGACAGTCTGGATGAGGAGTGCAGCACGCATTTTGCCAAGGTGCAGGAGCTGCTGACCGCGATGGAGATTGATTATGTCATCAACCATCGCCTGGTACGCGGCCTTGACTACTACACCCACACCGCATTTGAGTACAAGGCGGAAGGCATTGGTGCGATCGATACCATTGGCGGCGGCGGACGCTACAATGGACTCGTCGCTGATGTTGGCGGGCCGGATCAGCCAGGCATTGGCATGGCACTCGGACTGGAACGGATTGCTCTGATTCTGGAAAAGCAGGAAGTCGGACTGACGGCGGCGAAGCCGTTGGACGTCTACTTGATCTCTTTGGGAGAAGCTGCGGATCAGGAAATATCCAAGCTGCTGTTCAAGGTGCGTAAGGCGGGTTATTCTGCCGAGAAGGATTATTTGAGCCGCAAAATGAAGGCGCAGATGAAATCTGCTGACCGGATGCAGGCGAGGTATACCGCCATTTTGGGCGATGATGAGCTGGAGCGCGGTGAAATTGCTCTGAAGTCAATGGAGTCAGGTGAACAGCGGACGATCAAGCTCCACGAGCTGGTTGACGCATTGAAATAACAACTACACTATTTTACCAATGAAAGGATTGTCAATGTATGAAGCGTACTCATCGATGCGGCACACTTAGTCCCGCGAATATTGGAGAAACAGTAACATTGAATGGTTGGGTGCAAACCCGCCGCGACCTGGGGGGCGTCCTGTTCATCGATTTGCGTGACCGCAGCGGGATTGTACAGATTGTCTTCAATCCGGCTTATTCCGGAGAAGCGCTGCAAATTGCTGACAAGGTGCGGAGCGAATACGTGCTGGCTGTCAGCGGCACCGTGGTGAAAAGAGACCCTGAAACCGTGAATTCGAATTTGCCGACCGGCGAAATCGAGGTGCGAATTACAGAGATTGAAGTGCTGAATGCAGCCAAGACGCCTCCGTTCTTCATTGAAGACGGAGTAGAGGTGGATGAATCGCTGCGTTTGAAATACCGTTACCTGGACCTGCGCCGTCCGGAGATGCAAAATACGCTGTGGCTTCGTTCCAAAGCAGCTAAAGTGTTCCGCGATTTCCTCGACGGGGAAGGCTTCATCGAGGTGGAAACGCCTATCCTGACCAAGAGCTCGCCGGAAGGCGCGCGGGATTATCTCGTGCCAAGCCGGGTACATCCGGGAGAATTTTTCGCGTTGCCGCAATCCCCTCAGCTGTACAAGCAGCTTCTGATGGTCAGCGGCATTGAACGCTATTATCAGATCGCACGCTGCTTCCGGGACGAGGATCTTCGTGCAGACCGCCAGCCGGAATTCACGCAGGTCGACATCGAGACTTCGTTCCTGAGCCGGGATGAGCTGCTAGACATGATGGAGCAACTCGTCGTTCGTTTGTTCAGAGAGACCAAGGGAATCGAGATTCCGACACCGTTCCAGCGTCTGTCTTATGCAGATGCTATGGGTAAATACGGCTCTGACAAGCCGGATCTGCGTTTTGGCCTGGAGCTCGTTAACGTCAGCGACATCGTTGCCGGAAGCGGTGCGAAAGTATTTGCCTCTGTCATTGATAAGGGCGGCGAGGTGAAGGTGCTGAACGCAAAGGGCTGCGGCACATGGAGCCGTAAGGATATTGATGACCTTGGACCATACGCTGCCCGTTACGGTGCGAAGGGATTGGCCTGGATTCAGGTTAAGGAAGGCGAATTCCGCGGACCGATCGTGAAATTCCTTAGCGAGCAAGAGATTGAAGCGTTGAAGACCCGTACCGATGCTGAAGAGGGAGATTTGCTCTTGTTCTCTGCCGACACCAAGAAGGTGGTGGCCGACGTTCTGGGTGCGCTTCGTCTAAAGATTGGCCGCGATCTTGGCCTGATCGACGACAGTGTGTACAAGTTCGCTTGGGTCGTAGACTTCCCGCTGCTCGGCTGGGATGAAGATCAAAAACGCTATGTGGCGGAGCATCATCCGTTCACTCGTCCGCGTGAAGAAGACCTGCACCTGTTCGAGAGCGATCCGGGTCAGATTCTTGCGCAAGCCTATGACCTCGTGTTGAACGGCTACGAGGTAGGCGGCGGCTCCATGCGGATCTACAAGCGCGATGTTCAGGAGAAAATGTTCAAGGCCATCGGCTTGAGTCCGGAAGAAGCCCAGGACAAATTCGGCTATTTGCTGGATGCATTTGACTACGGCACACCGCCGCATGGCGGGATCGCCTTCGGCTTCGACCGTCTGGTCATGCTGCTTACCGGGCGCTCCAACCTGCGCGAGACGATCGCGTTCCCGAAGACCGCGAGTGCGACAGATCTGCTGATGAACGCTCCTTCCGAGGTGGACACACCGCAGCTTGAGCAGCTTCACATCAAGCTGGCGAAGAAGCCTGGACAAGAGAAATAACTGGGAGGCTAAAGGATGCTTCATCAATTTTCACGGACCGAGCTTGCTATTGGAGAAGAAGGGCTTGAAATTCTGAAGAACAGCACTGTAGCCGTTCTCGGCGTCGGCGGTGTCGGAGCGATGGCAGTGGAAGGCCTGGCCCGTACGGGCATCGGCCGCATCATTATGATCGATAAGGATGCTGTTGATATTACTAACATCAATCGTCAGATTCATGCCTTGACGACTACAATCGGACAGAAGAAAGCCGATCTGATGTGTGAACGGGTTAAACTGATCAATCCGGAATGCGAGACGATCGCACTGAATATGTTCTATACGGAAGAGACCTATGAGCAATTGTTCAAATACGACATCGATTACATTTTGGACGCCTCTGATACGATTATTTACAAGATTCATCTCATAAAGGAATGCCGCAAGCGGAATATTCCGGTTCTGTCGAGTATGGGGGCCGCGAACAAGCTGGATCCAACCAAATTCCAGGTGGCCGACATTTCCAAGACGCATATGGACCCGATGGCCCGCGTCATCCGTACGAAGCTGCGTGAAGACGGGATCAAGAAGGGCATAAAGGTGGTATTCTCAACCGAGCCGCCAGTAAGACCGCGTAAGGATGTTACGGAGAAGATCGTGTCTCCCGAGGCCAAAATCCGTAAAGCCAAGCAGCCGCCGGCAAGTAACTCCTTCGTTCCGCCAGTCGTGGGTCTGATCATGGTCAGTGTAGCGGTACGTGAATTACTGGAAGCAGGCGGAGTTAAATTGTAATCAGCTAAAAGGTGCAGCATCGGTCGTAAGACCGGGGCTGCGCTTTTGTGTTCATAGCCATCCGGAACGGTATTCGCTTTTTCAAATAACGAGTGCTATAATAAAACTCCTTTTGACTTCGGAATTCTCAGATTTAAGAAATTGATGGCCGGGGCAAAAAATAAAACCTTAGGAGGTAACTGAAAAGATGGAAGATTTTCAAAGTGCCTATCAAGAAGAGAAGCGGCGGCTGGAGGATATGCTGCAGATGGTCGACAGCCAATTGACCCGGTTAAAGAGCATTCCGGTTTATACGGGCCAGGATTTCACCGAACAGATGCTGGAGGCGCATCGGGAAGAGAGCAGGCAACAGCTTGCGAGGTCGGTGCGGGAGCCTTACTTCGGGAGGCTTGATTTTGCAGAGGCGGGAAAGAGCAAGAGCGAGCTGTATATCGGCAAGCAAGGGGTATATGATCCGGAGAGCAGCAAGCCGGTCGTCATCGACTGGCGGGCTCCGGTAGCGAGCTTGTTCTATTCATTTACGGGCGGTGATGATGCTTCGTATGAGGCACCAGAGGGTGAGATAGAAGGACTTGTGTACTTGAAGCGGAACCTGGTGATCAGGCAAGGCATCCTGGAGCGGGTTGCCGATACGTATAACCGGGAGAGCGAAGGCCCGGCCGTATCCGACGAATTCCTCGTCTATCGGCTTGGCGAGAACAAGGACAACCGGCTCAGAGATATTGTCTCTACGATTCAGGCGGAACAAGACTTGATTATCCGAGCAGCCAAAAATACGGCACTGATCATTCAAGGAGTTGCGGGGAGCGGAAAAACCACCGTTGCTCTTCATCGGCTTGCCTTCTTGCTCTATCAGTACAAGGAACAGATCAAGGCCGAACGAATGGTCATCTTCGCCCCCAACCATATGTTTATCGATTATATCTCCGAGGTACTGCCTGAGCTTGGCGTAGGAGATATCCAGCAAAGCACGTTTGCGGATTGGGCTGCGCGATTGCTTGATTTGGAGAATGCGCCGCAGGACGATGCAAATGAACTGACACGCTGGTTTGATTCATTGGATAATCATCAAAGCGCTACGCATTCTGGTAAGGAAAATCCAGAATATCCAGGCAGATTTAAAGGCTCGATGGAGTTTAAGTCTATTCTCGACAGCTATCTGGATCGTCTTGAGCCTGCATGTGTACCGGAGCAGGATTTTGAGCCTTGGGATGGGGCCAGGCTGCCGTTTAGCGTCATCGCCGACTGGTTCAATGGCGAATACAGACATTACCCGATTGCAAGGCGCAAGGAAAGGGTATTGGCACGGATTCATCGGTGGATTGAAATGGAGCTGAAGAAATCCCCGTCAGCAGCAGCTCTGAAGGAGCGGAAGAAGAAGGCGCAGCAGCGGGAGAAGTCCTATGCCAAGAAATGGCCGGAACTGGACTCGCTTGCTATTTACAAGAGACTGATGCAGGACAAAGCGGACGGGATGCCTTCCTCCATTTTGAAGGAGACCCGCTCCTATTTGAAGGAAGGCCAGGTAAAGGAAGAAGACCTTGCTGCCTTATTATATATTTTTTCCAGAATCCAAGAGATTGAGGGGGAGATGACCTTTGACCATGTGGTCATCGATGAAGCCCAGGACTTCAGTCCGCTTCAGGTGGTTGTGCTTGACCAGTTCGTCAAGGGGCATTCTTTCACGATTCTGGGCGATCTGTCCCAAGCCATTCATTATTATAAAGGCGTTCAAAGCTGGGAGGAAATGCAGACTCTATTTCAACCTGAGGATAAAGCTTACTATGCCTTGACCCGCAGCTATCGCTCCACGATGGAAATTATTGATTTTGCGAACGGCATTCTGGAACGGGGAGTCGGAACGGATCTGCTGGCTGTACCGGTATTCCGCAGCGGCGAGCCGGTCAACCTGCTCAAGATAGTGGAGAGGGACAGGGAATTGGTGATTGCGGAGACGTTGACGAAAGTGCTCGAGGGCTCCCACCGGACTGTCGCTCTCTTGACGAGGACGATGGATGAGGCCCGTGAGCTCCATGGGGCGCTTGCCGCCAGGAGCTTCGATATTCATTTGATCGGTGGAGAACAGCGGCAATATACGGGAGGGATTTCCGTGCTGCCGGCTTACTTATCGAAGGGACTAGAATTTGATGCGGTCATCTTGACGGATGTGGATACAGCTCACTATGGAGCCAAAGACGCGAGACTTCTTTACGTTGGTTGTACCCGTGCGCTGCACGAGCTATGGCTGCTTCATGGCAGAGAATTGCCGCAATACGTTCATTCCGCGGCCGAATAATCATCTGGCGTATTTGGCATGGTCGTTATGCCTCATCGGCCGGCATCTTGCGCTGCGAGAACTCATCGAGATCACGATCCGCCTTGAACTGATTGCATTCATTGCAGGCACAGACACAGTTGAGTGGGGTAGTATGCCCGCCTTTCGCTTTCGGCAGCAAGTGATCAATCGTATCTCCATACCCGCCGCAAAAGAAGCAGGTGTGATGATCGCGCGTCAGAATGTAACGGCGGAAGTCCTTGTTGCTGTACAGTCTGCGAATCGTATGACGGTTAACGACGACCGCGGCATACTCCTTCACAAGTGTGACGGCTAAATCAAGCTCGATCTCTTGATGCCATCGGCTGCCTTTGTCTGTCCGCCCCCGCATTCTGATCTTTCCTTGACGGTTCGGTCTCAGCAGACTGGCATCGGGCTGGCCTTGCGGATATATGGGCGGTACAGGTAATGACACATGACGTAATGACTTATCCTTAGCGGAAACGGCCGCAAGTCCCGTGTGCTCGAGCGGAGGAATTCCTTTTAATGCTTCGGCCTGCTTCACCTGCTTCCTGCAGCTGCGGCAGGTTCCGCGCCGGACTCCCTTGCCGTAACGCTTTCCGGTTCTTTTTAGAAAATGGTTGAGCGGCTTATGCTCTCCGCACCGGATGCAGCGCTTGCTGCCCGGAATTGTATTCTCATTCATTTATGTATCCTCCACTGATTCAATATCCTTATTATACCTTGCAGGGTCTGAATCCCCTAATGAAACCAAAAGAAGCTGTCCCAAAAGTACACTTCGGGACAGCCTAAGCAAGAAGTTTAAGTATAGTCACGAAATACAC
>NZ_JAHLQJ010000003.1 GCF_018919145.1 Paenibacillus brevis | reverse complement strand
TTTTGTTTTACATTTTTTTAAAAGGAGGCTTACCCTTAGTCATCATTGTTTATGACTTTTGGGACAGCCTCATAACCAGCACGGATCGATCAATTGGAAGAAGCAGCCTTTCCGTTTCTCTCTGCATCCTTTGCCTGCTGACGTTTATATACTCTACCGGATAAAACCACGCTGAATTCATACAGAACGATGAGCGGGATCAGAACCAGAAACGCGGAGAAAAAATCGGCCGGCGTAATCATAACCGAGATCACCACAAGAATGAAATAAGCAACTCTCCGCATCTTTTTCAGGCGTGCCGGGTTCAATAGTCGAAGCTGTGTAAGAAATAAAATAATTAACGGCAGTTCAAACAATAGAGAGATCGGAAGAACAATATTCATTAGAAATGTAAAATAATCTGCCATCCCGTAAGTTTCGACAAGGCCCAGCTCCTTGTTTACAGTTCCGGTAAAGGTCATGGCCAAGGGAAAGACAACAAAATATCCAAAGGCTAGACCCAGGATAAACAAGAGGAACACGAAAGGAATATAGCGTAGTGTAGCCTTACGCTCCTTAGGCTTCAGGCCCGGGCTGACAAAGGCCCAGACTTGGTACAAGGTAAACGGGAGGGTAACAGCTAATGCAACCAGCATGGAGATCTTCATATAAACGCCGACGCCATCCCAGAATGAAAAGGCGTTCAACTCAATAATGACCCCGGAAAGTACATTCATGGTCATGTAATGATAGATTGGATCAACGATGAAAAAGGCTCCCACAAGCACTAATACAAACACCATTAATACGTAAACGAGTCTGCGCCGAAGCTCTGTCAGATGATCTACGACCGTCTGCTGTTTATGCACTTTGTCATCACTCATCCAACTACCTCCCTTATTCAGCAGGAATTGTCTCCGCAACAAGCAATATCATGGAAATGTCCCTCCCTGTAACAGGAAGGGACACTCAAATACAATATAGACCGGCTATTCAGGTAAGTGCCGGGAATCACGCTTCTCGCTCTGAGCTTCTGTTGAGACTGCGTCCGCCTCTGGCTTGGCGACAGGTGAATCCTCTGCAAGATCACGGGTAGCCTCTTTAAATTCTCGGTATGTACGACCGACAGCCCGCCCCAGTTCCGGTAACTTATTCGGTCCAAAGAGCAGCAGTGCCGCAATGATAATAAGTAGGAGTCCGCCTGACATGATTGTTCGCCCCCTCCGAAAACCCTTTCATCAATATAGTAATAACATAACCTATATCACAGAATTAGTCCATCGGCGTGACAACTTTATGTCAGAAAACCAGGGTTATAATCTGAATTGGCCTGTCACCATGAGCAAAGCCTCTGGAAGCTGATCCATGATAGCGGCAAGATTCTCATGAACCCCCTTCGGCGTCCCTGGCAAATTCACGATCAAGGTACGGCCGCGAATGCCGACGATTCCCCGAAACAGCATAGCCCCCCGGTTCTTCTGCATAGCCGTGTGCCGCATTGCCTCAGCCATTCCGGGTACTTCCCGCTCAATAACCCTCCGCGTTGCTTCAGGAGTCACATCCCGGATTGCCAACTCCGTTCCCCCCGTAGTCAGCACCAGATCCGCTTGAAAATAGTCCGTCATCTCAATCAATGCCGCAATAATCTCATCCGGTTCATCAGGAACAATCCGGTATTCAACAATTTCACCGCCCAACTCTTCCTCCACCAGTTCACGGATTACCTGGGCACTCGTGTCTTCACGCTCGCCTCTGGCTCCTTTGTCACTTGCCGTTAGGATCGCCGTCTTCCAAACCATGAGTCACCCTCCAGTTCTATAGCAAAGCTATCTATGTTCGTCTGCAGCTTAAAAGTGCAGTAATTCAAATAAATTTGGTGCTACTTACGTATCATTAATCTCCATGATCCCATCAGGAGTAAAAATTTTGTCCACTCTAAAATCATGAGCCTCCATAGGCACCTGATCTTTCAGAATCTGCTCCCGCAGCGCGATGGCTCCCAGCTCTGCAGGGAAATTACTGCTTTCATGATCCCGTAAGCGGAATGCCTCTCGAGCTCTGATCCGTGCGATAAGCCGGTCATAATACCCTGCTCCGAAGCCGATCCTTCCACCCCAACGATCAAACGCTAGTCCCGGAATGATGACCGCATCGATCTCCCCGTACCGTTCACTGTCCCATTCCTTCGCATCTCCAGGCGGCTCTGGAATCCCCCAGAGTCCCGGCACCAGCTCCTGATGCTTCTCCAGCAGGTGCAGCTTCATGGTCCGGCCAGCCAGGCGAGGCACGATCAGGCGGTCCCCCCGAGCCTTGCAGCTTTCAAGCAAGTATCCCGTATCCGGTTCATCTCCAAAGGACAGATAGCAGCATACATTCAGTTCCCTGCCTCTTGCCTTGCGAAGCGGAGCGAGCCATTCCGACTCGGCCAGCAGGCTGGCCGCCTTGGACTGCAGTTCTCTTGAAGCCGCAGGAACCTGTGAACGAATTCGCTTCATCTTATCTCTAAGTGCCTGCTTGTCCTGTACCCTTTCCATGAAAGACTCCTTTTTCGGGCCATCAACCTCTTTTGATTCTACTTCTTAGTGTATCATTCTTAGGTTAAAATGAAAACTTTCACTATTACAGAAACAAGCTCATTTAGCGGGAATAGCGATGCATTTCACTGTATTTTCATGTACACTAGGCATAGAGTGCAAGTTCATTTGGGAGGATGTCACGCAATATGCTGCTTCAAGCTACTGAAATTACCAAGCTATATGGTGTAACCACCATCCTTGGAGGAGTTAATCTGCAAGTTCTGGAGCGGGACCGGATTGGTCTCGTCGGTGTGAATGGAGCCGGGAAATCCACCCTGCTGCAAATTTTAGCGAATGAAATCTCGCCGGACGGCGGACAAATATTCAAGGCAAAAGAGACTCGGGTGGGCTATCTTGCCCAGAACAGCGGTCTTCAATCTGATCGATCCATTTGGGAAGAAATGCTGGCCGTATTTTCCGAGCTGACAGATGCCGAACAGGATCTAAGAAGAATGGAAGCCGAGATCGCCGATCCATCACGGGATCACGAAGACAAGGCCTATCAGGATTTGTTGACCAAGTATGCTGTTAAATCCGATTGGTTCAGGGATCATGGCGGCTATGAAATCGAGACCCGAATCAAAAGCGTGCTGCACGGTATGGGCTTCGGCTCCTTTGACCCATCCACAATCGTCTCTACCCTCAGCGGCGGTCAGAAGACTCGTCTGGCATTGGCGCGGATTTTGCTCCAGGCACCGGACCTGCTTATGCTGGATGAACCGACGAACCATCTGGATATCCAAACTTTGACCTGGCTGGAGGATTATCTTCGCAATTACGCTGGCGCCCTGCTGGTTGTATCGCATGACCGGTATTTTCTCGACCGTCTTGTCACCTGTATTGTGGAGATTGAACGGCATCAGTCTCAGCGGTATACCGGGAATTACAGCCGTTATATTGAAATTAAAGCCGCAGAATACGAGAGCCAAATGAAGCTTTATGAAAAGCAGCAGGACGAGATTGCCCGGATGGAGGACTTCATTCGCCGCAATATCGTACGTGCTTCCACCACGAAGCGCGCGCAGAGCCGCCGAAAGGCGCTGGAGAAAATGGACGTGATGGATCGGCCGCTAGGCGATCTCAAGAAGGCCAACTTCTCCTTTGAGGCGGAGATCATGAGCGGCAAGGATGTGCTCCAGGTCGATCAATTATCCTTTTCATTTCATAAGGCAAGCAAGCCTCTGTTTCAAAATGTAAACTTCTATCTTCGTCGCGGCGAAACTGTCGCGCTCATTGGACCGAATGGAATCGGCAAATCGACACTATTGAAGATGCTGACCCATGATCTTGCTCCCTCGTCAGGCAGTATTTCCTGGGGCGCTAAGGTCAAAATCGGCTTCTATGATCAGGAACAGAGTCATCTGAACCCGCTGAATACGGTATTGGAAGAGGTTTGGGGCACCTACCCTTATATGGAGGAGGCTCGAATTCGCAGCGTGCTTGGCAATTTCCTGTTCAGCGGCGAGGATGTGCTTAAGAAGGTCTCTTCATTGAGCGGGGGAGAAAAGGCGCGTGTCGCTCTGGCCAAGCTGATGCTTCAACGGGCCAATGTGTTGATTCTTGACGAACCGACGAACCATTTGGATTTATTTAGTAAGGAAGTGCTCGAGTCGGCCCTGCTCGAATATGACGGAACTCTTCTGTTCATCTCCCATGACCGCTACTTCCTGAATAAAATGGCCGAACGCATCATCGAGCTTCACCCGCAGGGTGCCGAGCATTTCCTGGGTAATTATGACGACTACCTCGCCAAAAAGCAGGAGCTTGAAGAACTGGCCGCTGAATTGGCAAATACAGAATCGGCAAAAAACAGAGCCCCTGTTCTCGCCGGAGAGAGCGAGGCTGCGGGGAGTAAGTCAGGCGCTACTTCCTATGAGGCTGACAAGCAAATGAAACGGCAGGAACGCGCACGTAAGCGGCGTATGGAACAGCTGGAGGAGACCATCTCAGCGATAGAAACCCAAATTGCTGAGTTGGAAGCCGAGTTAGCGCTGCCTGAAGTCTATCAAGATTATGAGGCTGTACAAGAACGCCAGAATATCATTGACCAGCAGAAGACAGCTTTGGCTGAAGCTTATGAAGAGTGGGAAGCTTTAGCTGCCGAGAATGAATAGCTAAACCTGGATTAGAAAAAACCTCGCCAATGGCGAGGTTTTGCTATATTCAAACGTTCTCTTCCTTAATCCCTTCATACAGCTTCTCCAGCAATGCAGACAATTGCTCGCGCTCATCCGGTGCCAAATGACGAGTCAGATGCTCATTCACGTCTGCCAACACCTTATACATCTCGGGTTCAACTTCCCTTGCCTTCGCAGTGGGGTAGAGCCGATAGGAGCGGCGGTCCTTTGCGTCCACCCTTCGCTCGACATACCCGGCCTCCTCTAGTTGCTTTACAGACCGCGCTGTCGTTGCCTTGTCGAACTTCACTTCACTCGTGAGCTGCTCCTGAGTAAGCCCGGGCCGTTTCAGGACCAGAATCAGATAACTCTGATGGGCCCCGCTTCCAAAATTAATTTGCTTTAATCGTTTGGATAAATGCTTCTGATAAATCCGATTACTATAAGAAATTAGCTTGCCGATGGAATTCATATCAAAGGTACTCCCTTTCCCTGGCTCATGTAAAAAATAGTACCTTAAATTAGTTGCACATGCAACTAATTAGAAGTACAATAGGTGAGCATCATGTAGTTGCGTGTGCAACTAATTCTTCATACGACTAAAGAGAGGTGCTTCATAGCATGAAACCCCAAGATACCCTAACTGCTCCACGTTCCTTTGTGGACGACCCGTCCATCCAAAAGAGACGCTGGACGCTTCTCATCATCCTTAACTTATTTACCTTTATGTCGACGTTGGATGGAAGCATCGTCAACATTGCATTGCCTTCGATTTCACAGACCCTGGGGCTGCCCGTCGCTCAGACTGAGTGGGTCGTCACGAGCTATTTAATGGTGATCTGTGCAGCAATTCTATTTTTCGGCAAGCTCGGCGATATTTTCGGCAAAATCAACGTATTCAAATGGGGCATGGTTCTCTTCCTTATCGGCTCGCTGCTTTGCGGACTTAGCAACACGCTGGTCACCCTTATCCTTTCCCGAGCTGTGCAAGCACTCGGCGCAGCGATGACAATGGCGAACAACCAGGGGATTGTAACCGAAATATTTCCGAAGAATGAACGGGGCAAGGCCCTGGGGCTGGTAGGCACCTTCGTATCCCTTGGAAGTATAGCAGGTCCAAGCCTTGGCGGTGTTATCGTATCCGGATTAGGCTGGCAATATATATTTTGGGTAAATGTTCCGATCGGTCTTGCGGCCGTGATTATTGCCTGGCGTCTTCTTCCTAAGGATGTCAGCTTGCTTAAGGTCAAGATTGATACATCAGGAAGCATCCTGTTCACGCTGTTCATTCTCGCCTTATTTTCAGGGTTGCTGCTCGGCCAGCAGACCGGATATAACAACCCGTGGATCATCGCATCCTTTATCGCGTCCGTCTTCGTGCTAGCTGCCTTCCTAAGTGTTGAAGCACGAAAAGCACAGCCTTTACTGCAATTGAATTTATTCAAAAACCCATTGTTCTCATTGAGCATACTGTGCGGCTTTCTTACCTTTGCAGCAAATTTCGCATATAACATCCTGTCGCCGTTCTACCTGCAAAGCATCTTGAATCTGTCACCTTTTCATGCCGGACTGGTTCTGATGGTCTTCCCGGTCATCATGGTTATCGTATCTCCGTTAAGCGGGGCGCTCTCCGATAAGATCGGCTCCGAGCTGTTGACCTTCGTCGGACTCCTCCTGATGTTCGCCACCCACATCGGCCTGGCATCCCTTCATGATGGAAGTCCGCTCTCAATTGTCATTCTGCTCATCGCCATGCTCGGCCTTGGCAACGGGATCTTCCAGCCGGGCAATAATTCACTGATCATGTCGCAGGCTCCCAGATCCCAACTCGGTGTAGCAGGAAGCGTAAACTCGCTCGTCCGTAACGTCGGTATGGTCACCGGAATTACCGTGGCAACCACCGTCCTGTTTCATACGATGAGTACAAAGGCTGGTTATCGGGTTACCGATCTGATCCCTGGCCGTCCTGACATCTTCCTCTTCGGTATGAAGGCTGCTTACACGACTTCAGCAGTGATCTGCTTGGTTGCCGCATTGCTCACTGGGCTCCGGCTTTGGTCAGCACGCAGAAAAAAACATGAAGCTGACAAAAAAGACTTATCTACAGTTATGCAGTAGTTATTCACAACAAAAGCGACCTTGCGAGGTCGCTTTTTTCCGCATTTTATCCGGAAATGAACTAATTTTCACGGCTTATCCACTGACTTATGCACACTATCCACAGTTTTCTGAAAAAAATGAGGTGTTTTTCGAGAAAGTGCTTCCCTTACTGATAGACAAGCTTTCATCTGTTTTTCATAAAATTCATACACGATATGTGGATAACTTTGTCCACATCTTGACAAATAAATTAGGGCCTTAGTTACCGATTTCGCTCCATCCAGTCTACCGCATAATCGACTAATGCACGCTGCGGAACAAGTACTGCTTCAGCGCCCGCCACCCTCCCTCGTCTGACCTGCTTTGTCTCGGCTTCAAATGAATTTCCAATCACTTCAAAATCATCCGAGTTCAACTCCAGATCCGGGAACTCCACCCATTGCTTAACCCCATCTACAAGTAAGGGCGCTTTATTAGGGATTTGCTTTTTTCCCGAAAACTTAGCCCGGTACTCCGCCAAATGAATCGAGGTATTATTCCCATGACCGACACCAAGCAGCAAAATCCAGCCCTCTTCGTCATAGAATCTGGCCAGCGGAGAATCCTCCCCCAAGCTGAAGGCAAGAGCATGGCCGGTAATAAGGCTAGCCGCCTTCGGCCCCCTTGCCGCAAAGGAATGATGGGGATGACTGCTTCGCAGAGTCCCCTCCTGTTTGCGAAACAGTTCAGGAATGATCCCCATGAACCAAAGCGGTGTCAAGTGAGGATCATAGGGCGGCATATGCTCGCGAATCTCCTCCCACCACTCCGGAGATACCGGCGGATTCATCCAGTTCTCCGGATCGCTAAGGTCATTGGAATGCGTCGGCATGACAAGGGTGCCTGTCTCCCCAAGCGCTTCCTCCAGTGCAAGAATGACGGCCACCGGCCCGCCGGCTACCCATGAGCCTAACGACTTGAATGAAGAATGAACCATCAATGCCATGCCTGACTCAATTCCCAGCTCTTTTAAATCCTGCAATATTGTTGATTGAGTAAATAATTGACCTTGTATCTCTTGCATATCAATCACTCCTTGCCTGGTACTTATTATAACCTTTCCCTTATATATACGAGAAGACGAGCCGCGATTGCGGCCCGTCCTCCTTGGTTAAGACTTATCTTCAATTCATTAATTGGCAGGTGCCCCGTTCTGGGAATAGCCAGACTTACTTTTTGCAAGCTTCAAATATCCATGAACATTCAACATTTCGCTGTCTTCCTCAAATCTCAGCCTCATGCTGCCTGCTGCATCAACAATATAGGAGCGCAAGGCAGATGCGCCGCCTCCAAGAACATAGAAGCACTCGATATCCGGATACTTCTTCCACCGTTTACGGATCAGATCAACCAGCTTTTGTGCTGCACGGCTAAAATACATATCTACAATCGGACGGATGTCGGCTTTGCCTTCACCCACCCGTTGAATTGCAAACTCTCGGTTGCGGATTCTGCCGATAAGCTTGGCACGGCTAGGAAACCGATAGCCAAATTGATCCTCGACATCACGAATGATCGAATCCAGGTAGGCGGCAAGTCCAAACTGTTCGCCTGTACTAAATTGGTTATCGATATTCATCCGTTTGACCACTGGAAAATCAGTGGTTAACGCACCAATCTCACAAATTCCGATGCAGCCGTTATGTATCTCGTCACTATTCACCTGTAGTTGATCATTTGTAGCCAGATGATACAGGGCAGCAGCCCCTTCGACCGATACCACCACACGTCGGATAATGATCCGGACTGTACGTCCGCGAAGACCTGGCGTAGATAAGAACGCTACTTCATGTTCACCGGTCAGGCGCTCTTCAAAAGCATTGTGAAAAGCCACAAATGAACGTACCGGAAGACCAGTACCGATAATGTACTCTACTTCCTCCAGACTCCCTGCAGCCGGGTAGGTTTGATCCGCCAGGGCCGCATAAGCAAGAGCTGTGAGTGCAACCACCAGAGCCTGGTCACTGGTTGCCTTGTTATCTGTTTCCTCCAGCTCGGAGTTATCCTGATCCTCCATAGCCAACATCCCGACAAAGTAGCGTTGATTACTTCTTTTCAGCTTCGGACTGCGAATCTGCACGTCCAATGCCTTTAACGGCGAATCCTCTTCTTGCAAAATATGTCTCTCATATCCCGGAGAAACAATACTAGGGATTAATATCGGACGAGCCGAGCCGTCCACGACGACCTTGACGCTATCATTACCAACATCAATACCGGCAATTTTAATCATAATTACCTCCTTATCAACCTAAAAAATATCCATATCAAAATCAAGCCAAGGAAGACACGATACAACTGAATTCGCTACTATGTGACAGATTCCTTCTAGATTATGTGATTTTGAGTACATTTTTTTTGATTTTAGGAGGGATTTGGATGGTTTTGCCGAATAAATACCTTTGGACTATTGATCGGGGATGTTTTTTGGAGGATTTTAGGATTTTAGGAGGACCCAATGAAACTCAAGTTAAGACCTAAGAACAAGAAGTATACCGTGCTCATCGTTCCCGAAGGAACTAGCCCGGTATTCCGATTCAGCATGCGCTCTTTTTCCATGATCACTTTGGGGGCTATCCTGCTCGTCTTGCTTGGTATGCTGATGATGCTGATGATCATGAACCGCCAGCACACCGGCCGAATTGTAAGCTTGAAGGCCGAATTATCAACCTCGACGAATCGACTGGAAAGCACCGTTGCCAATAAAGAGCAAGCGATCGACGAACTGCTGACTGAACTCATGGACTTATCCGAGAAGTCAAAGACGATTGAATCGAAGATGGCGGAGCTTGAACAGCTCGAAGCCGATATGAAGGCCATTACCAGCGGAGGCCGCAAGTCATCCGGCACCGGCAATGCTCTGACCGACTCCGATAAATCGATGGAGCATGCAGATACAGAAGGCGGTGTAGGCGGAGAAGCGATCCCGCTGTCAGACGAAGAGGTCAGCACCCTCATTGAGAAAACCAAGCTGAGCATCGGTTCCTCGCTGGAGGAAATGCCCGAGCTGCAGAGCCGAATGGAGCAAACCAAGACCAATTTGAAGAAATATAAAGAGATGATGACGATTCTGCCCACTTACTGGCCGACCAAATCTGTCCGTATTACCTCTACCTTCGGCACACGCAGAGATCCGTTCAATGGCACCCTAACGTCCCATAACGGAATCGACATAGGCGGTCCATCCGGAGATCCGATCTACGCGGCTGCGAACGGAACCGTTACGGATACAGGCTATAGCTCCGCCAGAGGCAATTATATTACCATCTCCCATCCATCAGGAGTGAAGACGAATTATATGCATATGAAGGAAATCAGCGTCAGCAAAGGGGAAAGCGTCAAGCAGGGGGATACCATAGGACTGCTTGGCTCCACCGGACGGAGCACAGGCCCGCACCTTCATTTTGAAGTCATTAAACAAGGAACGCCTGTTGACCCCATTAACTATTTAACCATTCCGGGAGAGGATGAATAACCATGTTTAAAAGTAATAAAGCTGCTAAAGTCGATCCTAACACTACAGATACCTTGATTGGCGAAGGAAGCGTATTCGAAGGAAAGATCAAGTCTGCGGCTGGCGTAAGGGTTGAAGGCCAAATCATCGGCGACATCGAATGCGAAGGTGATGTTACCATTGGTGAAAAGGGCGTCGTTCAATCCAATATTATCGCAAGAAATGTTATCATTGCCGGAACAGTGAATGGAAACATACAGGCTCGAAGCAAGCTGTCGATTACGGCAAAGGGCAAGCTGTTCGGAAACATGTCCGCCGCTTCGATCTCGATTGAAGAAGGCAGTATCTTTGAAGGCACCAGCCGTATGGCCGGCGGAAGCGGAGCCCCCGTACAAGACGAAGCATCCAAAAAAGAAGCCGCGGCAGGACTGGAGCTCAAGGCCGAAACCCCAAGCACTCCACCCGCCTCTAAAGGGCAGAATACTCAAAAGGAAGAAGTCACCTTTAAGTCTTGGTAACAGCATAAAGGGGCGTCAATTAAGTCCAAAACAAAAGTCGCGCGAGAAAACGCAAGGTTTTCCGCCCGACTTTTGTTTGTTTGCTTGCTTTTAAAGAGAATTGGCCCTTATTTAGCTCGACAGCAGCTCATTCTGCAGAATGTTCCCGATCATCTTAACGCCCATGCCTCCAGCGACATTGAAGCCTCAGCCTTAATCTCCAGACCGGAATACGAGTCTTGCTTGTACTTCAGATAGGCGGCAGCGCCGATCATGGCGGCATTATCCGTGCAATAACGGTGAGGCGGGATCGTAAGCGGTATTTGCTCCTTCCGGCAGCGCTCGGTCAAAGCCTCCCGAAGTCCCCTGTTGGCTGCCACTCCGCCGCACAGCAGGAGCTGCACGGCTCCACAAGCCTTCACGGCCCGAATGGCCTTCTCAACTACAACCTCGATCACCGACTCCTGAAAGCCTCTGGCAATCCCTGCCTCATAGCCTTTTTCACCCTTCATCCGATGCTGATTCACTGCATTCAGCACCGCTGACTTCAGCCCGCTGAAGCTGAAATCATATGAGTTCGGCTCAAGCCAAGCCCGTGGCATCTCCTCACATGTCTGGGATTCCATCGCCAGCTTATCTACATGCGGACCGCCGGGATATGGAAAGCCGAGTGCCCGAGCGACTTTGTCGTACGCTTCCCCAACGGCATCGTCCCGGGTGCGGCCCAGCAATTTAAAGCTTCCTTCCTGCTCCATAAGCACAAGCTCGGTATGACCGCCTGAGACGACAAGAGCTAGAGCAGGATAGTGAATCTCTCCCACCAGCCGGTTGGCATAGATATGTCCTGCGATATGATGTGTTCCGATTAAGGGCTTATCGAGGGCAAAGGCAAGGCTCTTGGCTGCCATAATCCCAACAAGCAAAGCACCAACCAGACCTGGCCCTTCTGTCACCGCTATGGCTGACAGCTTCTCCGGAGCGATTCCTGCCTGATCAACCGCTTCCTCCAGCATGATGGTAATATTCTCGACATGCTTGCGGGAAGCCACCTCGGGAACAACGCCTCCGAATGCCTTATGGGTCTCAATTTGGCTTGCGATCAGATTGGACAGCACCGCTGTGCCGTTCTTGACCACGGCAACGGAAGTCTCATCACAGCTCGTCTCTACCGCCAATATATAGCAATCCTGTTGTTGCTCACTCATCGATCTCTTCGCTTCCTTCCTCTTCCCATAGCTGTTGCTCCGGCAGCTCGTACCACATGATGATGGCATCTTCTTGATTATCGGAATAATAGCCTTTACGAATGCCTGCCGGTTCAAAGCCAAGCTTGGAATAAAGTGCTTGAGCGACCAGATTGGATTTCCGCACTTCAAGCGTCATTCGTTCAATACGGTACTCCATCGCCAGCTGAATCAGTTGAAGCAGCAACGTTTCCCCCAAGCCCTGTCCGCGATGGGCGGTACGAACCGCAATATTTGTAATATGCGCTTCATCCACAATCGTCCACATTCCCCCATAGGCAATCGGCTTTCCGTCCAGCTCCATGACCAAATACTTCGCAAAATGATTCATGGTTAACTCGTTGCGAAAAGCTTCCTCGCTCCAGGGCAGCGTGAAGGACTCGTGCTCAATAATCATAATGTCCGGGATATCTTCCAGGGTCATTTTACGAATCGACACGGAGCCTGCAGGTGTTGTCTCGTTCTCGTTATGGATCGCCATCTGCAACGTCCCCCTATCCCTTGCCAAGGCGCTTGGCTTCAGCCTCTGCAAGCTGTGTATAATTAGGCTCCAACGTATGAAGCTGGTCGCTATCTCCAAGGAGGCTGCGGCGCAAGCCCGCAAGTCCGACCCAGCTGCCTTCAAGCTCATAAGGGAACACCCGCAGCGTTTCACCTGCATGCGGACCTAATACCTCGCGGGCCACCTCAGCGTGGTGCTGCACCTTCCCCGTCTCCGTCTCGCCCACGATCCAGATTCGGGCGGGACGCTCCACTGGCGCGGCCGCCTCCAGCCGTCCGGCGAGCTCGCTCATCCAGCCCGCCATCAGGCGAATGCCGTCGGATGCCAGACGCTCCGGCATCCGGTCCGGCTTCGCTGTGAACAGCGCGGTATATACCTGGCCGCGCCGCCCATCCATCAGCGGGACAATCCAGTCCCCGCTGACAAGCTCCTCGGCGGCGTCCTGCGATGCATCCGCAGCAGGCCGCCCGCCGCAGCTAGCGGCGCTTGCGCCCAGCGCCGCCACAGTCTGGCCCGCGGCACGCGCCCAGCCGCCAAGCGCCAGCGCCTCCAGGCTCGACATGCCGTAGACCGGCAATTTCAGCGCCCAGGCAAGCGTCTTCGCCGTCGTTACGGCGATCCGTGCTCCTGTATAGGAGCCGGGGCCAACGCCGACGGCAATGCCGTCCAGCATCGACTTATGGATGCTGGCCTTGTCCAGCGCCTCCTGGATCGCGCTGATCAGTACCGCCGAGTGATTGCGCTCGGCGTGAAGATGATGCTCCGCCAGCAAGGTTCCCCCTTCCATCACTGCGACCGCCAAAGAGGAGGTCGAGGTATCGAAGGCGAGCAGGCGGCGGGCTCCAGCGGGCTCCGCAGCCGGTTGATGTATATTATTCATGCAGCATGACTCCATTCTCTCGCAGGCTATGAACCCATGCCTCATAGGGCTGTCCATGGCCAATCAAATAAAATTTCCGGGCTGTAGCAGATTCCGTCTCAATATATATTTCCAGCAGCTCTGGCGGAAGGATCTCTTCAATCAGGCTGGCCCACTCCACCAGCGAGACTCCATCCCCATAAAAATACTCGTCCAACCCCAGCTCGTCGGCCTCTTCCAAGGAGAGGCGATACACATCCATATGATACAGCTTAAGCCGTCCTTCATATTCTTTAATCAGCGTAAACGTCGGGCTGTTCACTGTATCCCGCACCTGAAGGTGCTTCGCGAACAATTGGGAGAAGGCTGTCTTTCCTGCGCCGAGATCTCCGTCCAGCGCAATCACAGTTCCCGCCTTCGATCTGCGCGCCAAATAAGCCGCCAGCATTTCTGTCGCCTCCAGGCTGCCTGCCTCAAAAACATAATCTGCGTTCGCCCTGTCTTTAGCTAGTCTCATGATAACTTATCCTTCCTGTTCATCCACCGGAACCAACAAACGTCTGTCCCCATTATATCGGTCCATCCTCCCCCCCGCAATAAGGCACCTGCGTCCAGTGCTGGGGGATGGATTCATAGAAAATGCAATTTCACCCATACTATAGAGGCTGTTTCAAAAAGACAAGAAATCACAGCAGAGGTCAGCGGATAGCAGTACAGCTTGTCTGAAGCATTCCCTTTGCTGCCAAAACGAAAGGAGCCTGTGATGCACACCGTATGGAAAGGCGCGATCAGCTTCGGCCTAGTTCATGTTCCAGTCAAGATGTTCTCTGCCACGGAGGACAAAGACATCTCCATGAAATACATTCATCAGGTTTGCGGCAGTCCCATCTCTTATGTCCGAAGATGCCCGAATTGTGAGGTAGACGTAAATTGGGAGGAAATATCCAGAGGATATGAATACGAGAAGGGCAAGTATGTCCTGTTTACCAAGGAGGAGCTTGAACAATTATCTTCTCAAACGGAGAAGACTATTACGATTCTGGATTTCGTGGACCTGCATGAGATCGATCCGGTCTATTTTCAAAAAACCTACTATTTGTCACCCGATCAGGCAGGAGCCAATGCTTATTCCCTTCTGCTTGAAGCGATGCGGCAGACCGGGAAGATCGGAGTTGCCAAGGTCGCGATCCGCTCTAAAAGCAGCCTTGCGGCCATCCGTGTGATGGATGATTGCTTGGCGGTGGAGACAATCTTCTATCCGGATGAGATTCGCCCCATCACCCAGGTTCCGAATCTGCCGGAGAACATCCAGGTTCAGGATAAGGAGCTCACAATGGCAAAGCTGCTGATTGAGCAGCTCTCCACGCCGTTTGAGCCGGGTAAATATAACGATGATTACCGTACCAATTTGCTGAAGTTAATCGAGCAAAAGGTAGCGGGAGAAGAAATCAGCCTTGCCCCGGCCAAGCAGGAGCATAATATCGTCGACCTGATGGCCGCTCTGCAGGCCAGCATTGAAGCCGTGAAGCCTATCCCTGCCGATCCGGGACCAGCCGCTGCCAAGCGAACCAAAAGCGGCACCAAGGCCAAAGCCGAAGGCGAACCTAAGCCTAAGCGCAAGAGCACCAAGAAAGCTCAGAAAACCATCTCCTGATCGACATCGTATCGATATAGAATCGATTACATGCTTTGGGACAGCAGGCATCTCATTGGCTCAAGCGGACTCCAGCCTTGAATGACCGGATGGCGCATCGTTCCGCCGGGGGTCCATTCCATGAAGGATACCTTGACCGTCAGCTCCGGCCGCAGCCATACCGCATCCTTCAAACGGGCCGGCGGATGCAGGAACGGCCTCCCGACAGCTGTAAGCCGGGAAGCCGCACTGGTTACCCGGCTCCAATCCTCGGCACGCCAGCGGGCGCTCCCGGCATGGCCAATATAGATCAGCCTGCGGTCCTCGTCATACACTCCAAGCAGCAGGGCATTGACCTGCCCATCCCGGTAGGTTACCCCGCCGATGACCGCATGAAGATCATGACTAAGCTTCAGCTTCTGCCAGCGGGCATCCTTGCCGCCGATGGCATAGCTGCTGTCCAGATTTTTGCAGACGATGCCTTCCCAACCGCGCTCCTCCATTACCCGATATAGGGCTGTTGGGTCTTCCACATTCGGGACAAGCTGGAGCTGTTCATTGGGAGTGATCAGTTGACGTAATTTGTCCTGCCGCTGCCGGAGGGGAAGCTCGGTTACCCATTCGCCATCACAGTAGAGCAGATCAAAAACCATGTAGATAACAGGAATACGCCTTACAGCGAACGTAATTTCCATCTGCCGCCGCAGACTATCCCGGCCCATAATCCGGTGAAAGGATGGCTTCCCGTCCATCAATGCGATCATTTCTCCATCCAAAATAAAGGAGCTTGCCCGGCAGCTCTCGTTCAATCCGGCAAACTCCGGATATTGGAGGGTCCGGTCATTACCGCGCCGATTGACTAGCCGCAGACTCTGCCCGTCGTAGTAGGACAGCATCCGTACGCCGTCCCATTTCACCTGCGCGATCCAGGGATCGCCGGAGGATGGAAGCTCCTTGACCAATATCGGCTCAAACGGAATAACCGGCTGCAGATCCATGCGTAACCCTCCTTAAATGATTGACCTTCTAAGAAATTGAGGTGAAAACATGCCCAAGAGCATCACAGGCAGCATTGTTATCGAAGGACAAGAGATCCAGGTAAGCAATCCGGACAAGCTGCTCTGGCCGGAGGCCGGGATCACCAAGCTTATCTATTTGCAGAAGCTGACCGAGCTTTCGCCGTACCTGCTCCCTTATTGCCGGGACCGCCTGCTCACAACGATCCGCTATCCTGGCGGAATTCACGACACCTTTTTTTATCAGAAAAATGCTCCCGAGCCGCTGCCGGATTATGTCCGGACCGTTCATCATGATGAAATTCATTATGTTGTGCTGAACAATCTCCCGACACTGCTCTGGCTTGGCAATCTGGCTGCAATCGAGTTCCATCCTTCCCTGCACTATATCGGAGAGGATCTGCCTTGCGAGTGGATGATCGATCTGGATCCCTCGCTTGAGGAGGAGCCGCGAATCATGGAGGCCGCCGCCTTTGTCGGAGAAGTGCTGAATTCCCTGGGAATTGCTTCTGTGCCGAAGACGTCAGGGGCCACCGGGGTTCAGATTATCATACCGATTTCCCACGGGATTACCTTTGATGAGCTGCGGCTTATCGGCCACTTTGTGGCCCGTTATGTGACGGAGAAACGGCCCGACTTGTTTACAATTGAACGGATGAAGAAGGATCGCGAAGACAAAATCTACTTTGATTACTTACAGCACTACGCCGGCAAGACGCTTGCTGCTCCCTACACCCCAAGAGCACGCTTAGCTGCCAGTGTCTCTACGCCTCTCCTCTGGGAGGAGGTCCGGCGGAATCCCTCGCCTGCCGATTACCATCTGCTGAATATTGGGGAAAGACTGGCCAGCCACGGTGATCTGCTCTCCGCCATCCCGCCGCAGCCCGTCGATGTCATCATCAGCCATTTGCAGCGTTCAGGGACAAGCAGTGTAAGCAAGGGCTGATTGGCTTGAGCTATAAGAGCGGGGACAGCAACCGGGCAACAAGCTCTGCTCCCTTCTGTCTGCGCGGCCGTGTTATAAATTCCTCATGCTGGATTTCACGGGAGTCGCTTAGATCCTGCAGGAAATCCCTCTCCAGCCGTTTGATGGGTTCGCGGTCAAACAGCAAAGCGAGCATTTCAAAATTGAAAAAGAAGCTTCTCATGTCCATGTTTGCTGTTCCCACCGTACCTACAAGATCGTCCACAATTAATACCTTGGCATGTACGAAGCCCTTGGTATATTCATAAAACCGGACTCCTGCCTGCATCAGCTCCTCCACATAAGACAAGGAAGCCAGCTTCACCAGTCGGCTGTCCGAATGATAGGGAAGCAGGACAATAACCTCTACACCGGCCACTGCAGCGGTTTTCAGGGCGGCATAAATACTTGGATCAGGTATGAAATACGGCGAAGTGATCCACACCCTTTTTTTAGCTACAGCAATGGCCCCGAAGCACATTTCCTGAATGGCATCCCAATGCTGATCAGGACCACTGGTCAGGATCTGGACTTGCTCCTCCCCCTTGCAGCAATGTTCCGGAAAAAGGCCAGACTCTGATACCAGACTGCCGGAGGCCAACTGCCAATCCCCAAGAAAAGTGCGCTGAAGATCATAAACAGCATCACCGCTAATCCTAAGATGCGTATCTCGCCAATACCCCATATTTTCATACAGGCCCAGATAGTCATCACCGATATTCAGTCCCCCGACAAAACCAACCTGCCCGTCCACGACAAGAATCTTCCGATGGTTTCGATAGTTCACCCTTCTGTCCAGCATGGCGATCAATGGAGGCAGGAAGAAATACACCTCGACTCCGGCCTGTTCAAGCTCTTTAACGAATGCCTGCGGAAGCTGGTAGCTTCCCAGTCCGTCACAGACAAGGCGCACCTTTACGCCCTGGCGGGCCTTCTCAATCATGGCTTGCTTGAATTGCCGTCCGATACCGTCATCCCTGAATATGTAGAACTCAATATGTATGTGGTGCCTAGCACGATACATTGCCTCTAACATGGCATGGAACGCGGGTTCTCCGCTGCTATAGATTTCAGTTTCATTACAGCCTGTGATCGGACTCTCCGACAGCCGGGTCAACAGACCAAACAGTCTCTCCTGTTCTTGAAAATCCTTGTTTTTCATCTGCTCGATTGAATCTATAATTTCTGTCTGCTGCCAAAGCTTGGCCTTCATCTCCTGAAATAACGGGCTTCCCCTTCTGCGAAGCTTTCTCCGCTTCTTGTAGTCTTGCGCCACAAAGTAATAGAGGACAAATCCGATTAAAGGCACCGCAAACAAAATCAGCATCCAGGCTACTGCTCTGCCCGGGTTTCGGAACTCGAGGACCAGAATCGTAGCAATTTGAAAAATAAACGCAATTAGCAGCAGGCTCAGCCAGATCATAACCGTCCCCCTTTCCCTCTAAATCAGCATTAACCATCATGCAAGCAATTTATTCATGCAGGGTCATGTATATCAGACAAGACGGTTTTTTGACATGAATTGAGAGTCATAGGAATAGATAATTATAAATCCGATTTAAGAGAGGAGCCGACATGAAAACTGCCAGCATAGGCTTACCTAATCCTAGGCGGATGACCCTGCTTGTTCTCAGGGATGCCAACCAGCCTGTCAAGCAAGTTCAGGTATCCAAGCCGCTGGTCGTCGCCGTCCCGCTTATCGCATTGCTGTCCATCAGCGGATTGATCGTCAGTCTTCAAATCCAATCCAACCGAACGGTCAATAATCTAGAAAGTATGCTGCAAGCCCAGCAATTGCGTTTTGAAGCTACTGTTACAGATAAGGATGCTGCCATCGAGCGTCTGCAGAATGAAGTGATTGCCCTGTCAGGACAATCCCGGGACATGATGGACCGGATGGAACGAATGGCCGAGCTTGAGACCGAGCTGCAGAAATTTATTGATAAATACGGGTCCGAGAGCAGCGGCAGTCAAGAGTCTGGCAAGCTCTCCTCCCTCTCCATGGATAACAACAGTTGGTATGCTAGCGATGGTGTTGGCGGGGAATTCATTGCCGTTCACGAGACTGAAATTGAACAGCTTGCCGAGGATACCCGAGAACAGTTTACTGAAATGAGCAAATTACTGGATGAGATGGAGCAAAATATGCCCGCGACTCTTCAAATTGCAGAGCAGACCCAGATCAAGCTTGCAGGCACACCGACCGAATGGCCAACCTTGTCCCAGCGGATTACTTCCAACTTCGGCTATCGGAGCGATCCCTTTTCAGGGCGCGCTGCCTTCCATGCCGGAATCGACATTGCGGGCAAGACAGGCGATCCGATCTACGCAGCCGGGGCCGGCAAAGTGGTCACCGTCGCCAGCGACAGCTCCCATGGCAAATATATTGTGATAGAGCATCCGGAAGGCCTGGAGAGCTGGTATCTGCATTTGAGCAAGATTACGGTATCCGTGGGGGATGAAGTCAGCAAGGGGCAACAGATCGGCAAGCTGGGAAATACCGGACGCAGCACCGGGCCTCATTTGCATTTTGAGATTTTGAAGAAGGGTAAGACGATTGATCCGCTGCCTTACCTTAAATCAAACGATGGATAAACAGGAGGCTACAACCCTATGAGAAGAAAGAACAAACTGCCCGCAGGCACCCGCTACACTTTAATCGGACTCGGCTCCTTCGCACAGGGAAAGCTTGAATGCGAAGCCAATCTGCGGATTGAAGGTCATTTTCAGGGTGAAATTGATTGTGCCGGACAGGTCGTTATCGGCGAGACCGGAGAAGCGAAGTCCAGCATCCACGGGGCAGAGATTATCGTTGCCGGACGTGTCATCGGCGATATTGTCAGTGAAGGCAGATTGACGATCACGGGAAGCGGTCAAGTGGACGGAAATGTGCATGTGACCAAGCTGATCATTGTGGAGGGCGGGCTTCTGAACGGGTCAAGCCATATGGAACGCGAAGCTGCCGTGCAGGCATACAGCAAGGATAAGGAAAAGGAAAAAAGCCCCGACAAGCAAGCCGACAAGTCCACTGTCAAAAAGCAGGCTCCAAGACCCGAAGCGGGGTAAGTAAATATGTAAGTAGTTCAGCTTATCTCTCCTCCTGCTTCATGAAAGCAGGAAAATGCGTAACAGCGGAATATAGTTAAAACATTGAAGGGCGAGTTAGAGGGGGCAACGTGTGAAGTATGCCTACGATCGCTGTTGTTCACGGATTTCTATGATTGGACTAAGTTCTACCAAAGGAGAAATCCGCTCACAAAGGCGAACGCTGACGCTTCTACAGCACACTTCACACTTATGCCCTAATCACTTCGCCTTTGCTGTTTTACTGATATGCAGTTTGCACGTGCCTGCGCCGTAAGCTTCACTACACTAAGCTTTCCGCTTGCCGTCTGCACCATGCAAACAAGATACTGCGTGCCTTGAATTTTGTCCAGGCCTCTCGATGCTTCGGCCCTGCACCGAACTTCACTCGTCCTACCTGATCAGCCTCATTCCTGTCACGGGTCACAGGGTTCACTTCCAGTGAAATTACTCCTCTTACAATCTCCATTCGGCGCTTTATATGTCGGATGACGAGCCTATATATGTATGTCGAGGGATACGAGGATGCTATCATATGGCTACCCGTATGAACAACTGCACTATAGCGCATCAGGCACCTATAAAGCCGATCTAAAAGAAACAGCGTAGAAAGAGCATAAGTGTGAAGTGTGCTGAAGAAACGGAGTGTTCGCCTTTGAGAGTGGATTTCTACCCTACTATTTCAATCAGAGAAATCCGCGAACAACAGCGATCGTAAGCACAGTTCATACGTTGCCCCCGACACGCAGAAACGTTAGCCTGTTTTATATTTGCTGCTGCGCACTCGCACGAAACTATGCAGCAACGTCTCTCTTCTTAAAGACCAGCCAGCTGATTACAAGGAATAACAGGACATAGGCCGACAGGATAGCAACTGAAAATCCCATTGTCATTCCCGCGGGTCCAAGGGCCCCTCCCTTATATTTGCTCAAATCCATGTTGACAAACAGCATGTATTTCGCCCACTCATACCGGTTTGGGTGAAAGAGCATAGTGAAGATGTTGCCGGCAAACAGGATAAACATAGACAATCCGATAGCCAGCCCGCTTGACCGGAAGACGGTCGACAGCATAAATGAGAACACGACGATGACGAGCAGATCAATATAGCTGTACATCAGACTCTCCATGATGGATGTGAACGGGCTCGTTCCCTGCGGGAACAGCATAGATGCCTCATTCGGAAAGAGCAGAAAAGCTATAGCTATATTTGATATCAGGAACCCGGCGCTGATAGCAATCGTGAACAGCCACACCGACAGCAGCTTGGAAGCCAGAACCTTGGTTCGGGTCCACGGCCGGATCAATAACAATTTAATCGTTCCCCATGTAAATTCGCTGGCTACGCTATCCGCGGCGATAACTACGGCAAAGATGGAAGCCAGGTAATACAGGAACGACAATTGGTCCACCGCATCCCATACGGTCAATTGCATGGTGCCGGAGCTCCCCAGATAGAACAGGACGCCAAACAGGATGCTTAACGCCAACAGGATGGCGAACATGATCCAGGTGCGGAGTCTGCGGTAGATTTTCATATTTTCATTCTGAACCAGTCTGAAAAAATCAGTCAATGCGTCCGCCTCCCGTCATCTCTAGGAATTGATCTTCTAGCGATCGTGTGAGCGGCCGGATCCCATAGACCGCGATTCCGTGATTGACAAGTCTCGCATTCACTTGCGCCGCGTCAGTCCGGTTAACGGATAGAATAACCCCGTTCTCTTCCGCTCTGGAGCTGAATCCAAGACTGACGAGCAGATCCTGTGCTGCTGCAGGCGCATTCACTTCAAACACAGTCTCCTGTATCTGATCGGCTCCTCCCGGCCCATCCGCCTTCCCGCTGTGTCCAAGCTCCTTCACATCGATCAGTCTGCCCTGTTGGATCACAGCGACTGTGTCGCACATCAATTCCATCTCGGACAGGAGATGGCTTGAGACAAACACGGTTGTCCCCTCTTCCCGGGACAGACGGCGCAAATAATCGCGCAGTTCCCGGATCCCCTGCGGGTCCAGCCCGTTTGTCGGCTCGTCCAGTACAAGCAGCTTCGGCCGGTGCAGGATGGCCTGCGCCACACCTAGCCGCTGCCGCATGCCAAGCGAATAGGTCTTCACCTTATCATGGATTCGATGCTCCATGCCGACAAGCTCGACGGCTTCCATGATCCGCGCTTTGGATATGCCCGGCGACATCCGGGCATAATGCAGCAGATTCTCGTAGCCGGAGAGAAACTTGTACATCTCCGGATTTTCCACAATGGCTCCGACATGGCCAATCGCCTCTTCAAATTCATGCTTGATACTTGAGCCTTGAATGAGAATGTCGCCCTCCGTAATAGACATCAGTCCGACGATCATCCGAATGGTCGTTGTTTTCCCGGCCCCGTTAGGCCCCAGAAACCCATAGACCTGACCCGAAGGAATATCCAGGGTCAAGGAATCAATCAGCTTCTTGCCGCCGATGATCTTACTGACTCCCTGAATCCGTACAACTGGTTGATTTTCCATTATTTTCACACCCCTAATCTCAACCATTTTATCATAGATGCCGTGTGTGACAAAAATGGAGGAGAAACACTAATTAGTTGAGCTGCAGAAGCGACGCAACTTAGAACAGCATAATACTTCATACGTCGCTCCAGATACGTCGCTCCAGCGTACGCTCAACAGTTCAATTCAGCATAACAACCACTCAAAGCTCCAAAACAGTGATGCATTCATTGTTAAAGACTTCGCCATTGTCACGAAAGCCAAAGCTTTCATACAGCTTTTTAGCAGCGGTATTATCTCTTTTATAGGAAATCCAACAATACCGGGCGCCTCCCGCCGGGAAGGTGCGAATAAACTCCAGAATTTTGCCCATCGCTTCTCGTCCATATCCCTTATGTTGATGTTGCTTATCAATCATCAGCCGTAAGATGCAATAATTATCCTTTGCCAGAGAAGGTTCCTCATATCCTGTAATCCCATAGGTTATCATCACAAATCCCACCGGTTGTTCATCTGCATAAATAATCAATGGATAAGGATGTCCCCCATTGACCGATAGAACATAGCAGGACGCCACACTCGACAGATTCGACGCCACATACTGCCGCTGTTCCTCGGCTACCTCCAAATTAAACATGGCACGCCGGTTTTCCAGCGTAATTTTTCTTAACGAGATCATACGGATGTTCTCCCTTCATCTTTCCTATTGCACCGCGGCTGCGTATTTAACAATACAATTTATTCAAATAAAGAAATAGACTTATATTATTTTTTTTAATACAATAGGATGTACTCATGGCTTTTTTAGGATTTATCTTTGGGCATGAACCTTTGATTACTACAAAGCCGCAAATAGCTTAGAAATTGTTATCTCCTCACTCCCCTCCATTTCCCGAAACGATTCTCTTGCTTAGTCCCTCTTTACTCCCTATTCCTTTAGTCTTACTAAAGACTACGGACACCTCATCCTGACTTTTTTCCAATCACTTACTAACTCATATGTCTGCCACTCTCTGTTTTTATTCCTACTATCCCGCCAGGTACTCAATTGCATTAGAACTAAGCTGATATCTACCCACTCGTGTCCCTGTTTTTCCGGGAATGGGTGACAGCATCCCTTTTTTGCACAATACCTCAATCCATTTTTTGCTAGTTCTATAGCTAATCGACAGAAAAACACTTACATCTTTAGGTTTTATCTTTGCTCCGAGCCTCCAGGTCAATGCGATAATCTCTCGCTCAATATGGTGCAAGTCTTTCTTCTCATTTCTGTTAGCAGCTTGATGCATCAAATGGGGAGCCAATACCAGCTTAAGCAGCATTCTGCACAACTCCGGGCGTTGATCAATATCATCAAACGAAAAATGCACTACTCTCCATTCCATACCTGTCAGAAACGTATCCCGGTTTAAAGAGTAGCTGAACTTCTCTCGATCCATATCTTTCACATGGCTCTGATAGCCATCACATTCAATCGCAATCCTGCATAAAGGCGTAATATAGGCAAAATCCAAGTAAATCGATTTCCGGTTCCAGTCGCTAACTTCATATTCAGGATGTAGATGATCGAAGTTGCCTACCACAGGCCACCAAACTTGCTCCAGGAACTTTTGCTCGGCATATTTATGCCCTCTAGCCAATCTGCCTTTACGCTCTCCACTCCTGCTATTCAAATGAAGCTTCATAAACGCGCAATGCGCTTCCTCATACGGCATACACCTGTTCTCCCTTCTCTTCTATTTGGCTGACTGCCTTTAACAAGAAAAAACGTCCTCTCCAAAAGGAAAGGACGTTCTTCGTCATAGTTTCATTATATTAGTTTTCTCAGTAATTTCCAAGTAGCTACTTGGTAGTTTTTTTCCTAACGAGCAACTAGGTCAGCATTTTTAATGACTTTCTGCACTATAATCGCCGCATGAGCGACCACATCAGCATTTTTAATGACTTTTTGCATTATAATCGTCGAACGAGCGACCACATCAGCATTTTTAATGACTTTCTGCACCATAATCGCCAAACGAGCGACCACATCAGCATTTTTAATGACTTTCTGCACTATAATCGCCAAACGAGCAACCACATCAGCATTTTTAATGACTTTCTGCACCATAATCGCCAAACGAGCGACCACATCAGCATTTTTAATGACTTTCTGCACTATAATCGCCAATCGTCACATGAGCTCCCAACGCACGAGTGCCCGGCCGACCAAGGCTAGCCCCCTAGATCTTCTCGCGAGCAAGCAAACGATGATGCCAGTGGCTCTGGAGGCCCTAGCGGCTCTCAGTTGCGCTAGCGGCTCTAGTGGGCCTAATGGCCCTAGCGGCCCTCAGCTACCGCTAGTTGCCGGATCTAGCCAACTCACGTGTGTTGGCTTCAAAGGCGGCCAGCAAGGCAGCCTCGCCTTGCAACCCTGCAGCTTCAACCTTGCTGATCTGCTCCAGCATCCGCTTGTAATCCTTCGGAATAACGCGGACAAAACGCGGCAGCAGCTCGCTCCAGTTGTCCAGCACACGCTGTCCGGCAGCGCTCTCGGTGTAGAGCGTATGGCGGCTGATCAGCGTGCGAAGCTGCTCCACCTCGGCCGGCTCACTAACTTGCTCAAGCAGTACCATTTCGAGATTGCAGCGTTTCACGAAGTCTCCCGTAACATCAAGCACATAGGCGATCCCGCCCGACATCCCGGCCGCGAAGTTACGCCCCGTACCGCCGAGCACTACAACCCGGCCGCCTGTCATGTATTCGCACCCATGGTCGCCCACACCTTCTACAACAATGTTCGCGCCGGAGTTCCGGACCGCGAACCGCTCGCCGGCAATACCGCGAATGTACGCTTCCCCGCCGGTAGCTCCATAGAAAGACGTATTGCCGACGATAATGTTCTCTTCAGCGGTGAATGTGGCACGCGGCGAAGGCTTCACAACGATCTTCCCGCCCGACAAGCCTTTGCCGGTGTAATCATTGGCATCGCCTTCTACCGTTAGCGTCATCCCCTTCGGCACGAAGGCGCCGAAGCTTTGCCCCGCCGATCCTTCAAACCGGAACGTAATCGTATCCTCCGGCAGACCTGCCGCACCGTATTTGCGGGTCACTTCGCTGCCAAGGATCGTCCCTGTCGCCCGGTTCACGTTACAGATCGGCAGCACAGCACTGACCGCCTCGCCGCGCTCCAGCGCCGGCTTCGCCAGACCCAACAGTGCCGTCACGTCCAGCGTCTCCTCCAGCCCGTGATTCTGCTGGCGCGTGCAATAACGGCCGCTGCCTTCCGGCACTTCAGGCATGTGCAGCAGAGCCGACAGATCTACGCCCTTCTTCTTCCAATGGTCGACTGCCTTGAAGGTATCCAGGCAGTCCGTCCGCCCGATCATTTCATCCAGGCTGCGGAAGCCGAGCTCTGACATCCATTCACGCAGATCCTCTGCCACAAAGGTCATGAAGTTGACCACATGCTGCGGATCTCCGGTGAAATTCTTGCGAAGCTCAGGATTTTGCGTAGCCACCCCTACCGGGCAAGTATCCAACTGGCATACGCGCATCATAATACATCCAACCGCTACAAGGGGGGCTGTGGAGAAGCCATACTCCTCGGCTCCCAGCAGGGCGGCTACTGCAAGGTCGCGTCCCGTAAGCATCTTACCGTCCGTCTCCAGCACAACCCGGTCACGCAGGTGATTAAGCATCAGCGTCTGATGCGTCTCGGCCAGCCCCAGCTCCCAAGGAAGCCCGGCGTGGCGGATCGAGCTCTGCGGTGAAGCCCCTGTGCCGCCGTCATAACCGCTGATCAGAATAACATCCGCGCGTCCTTTGGCCACGCCTGCCGCAATAGTGCCTACTCCAGCTTCCGAGACCAGCTTCACATTGATTCTTGCCCGCGGATTCGCATTCTTCAAGTCATAAATCAGCTCAGCCAGGTCTTCGATGGAATAAATATCATGATGCGGCGGCGGGGATATCAAACCGACACCAGGTGTCGATCCGCGAACCTCAGCCACCCATGGATACACCTTGCGGCCCGGTAGTTGACCGCCTTCCCCCGGCTTGGCGCCCTGAGCCATCTTGATTTGAATCTCATCCGCATTGACCAAATAGTTGGAGGTGACGCCGAAGCGGCCGGAGGCAACCTGTTTGATCGCACTGCGGCGCAGATCCCCGTTGGCATCCGGAACATACCGGGCCGGGTCCTCTCCGCCTTCCCCCGTATTACTCTTACCGCCGATCCGGTTCATTGCGATTGCAATCGTCTCGTGCGCTTCCTTGCTGATCGAGCCAAAGGACATGGCTCCCGTCTTGAAGCGGCGCATAATCGAAGAAGCGGACTCAACCTCCTCCAGCGGCACCTTCGGGCCTGCCGGTTTCAGCTCCAGCAGAGAACGAAGCGTAAGGAACTTTTCATGTTCTCCCAGCACAAGGCCCGTAAACTTTTTGTACAGCCCGTAATCTCCGGTCCGCACAGCTTGCTGAAGCAGGTGAACGGTCTGCGGATTGAACAGATGCTCCTCCCCGTCGCTCCGCCACTGGTATTCTCCAATGGAATCGAGCACCTTGTCCCCATCCTGATGGTTGAACGCACGGCGATGATGGGCCAGCGTCTCGGCGGCCACCTCTTCAAGCCCGATTCCTCCGATCCGGGATGGCGTCCAGGTAAAGTAACGGTCGACAAACTCCTCGCACAAGCCGACCGCCTCGAAAATTTGCGCTCCCCGATAGGATTGAATCGTTGATATCCCCATTTTGGACAAGGTCTTTATGACGCCTTTCGTTGCTGCCTTGATGTAATTGTAAACAGCCTTTTGCAGCGTAACTCCTTGCAGCAAGCCTTGCTGGATCATATCATCCAATGTCTCGAAGGCAAGATAAGGATTCACGGCACTAACCCCATAGCCAAGCAGCAGAGCAAAGTGGTGCACCTCTCGAGGCTCGCCTGATTCCAGAAGCAAGGCTACCTTTGTCCGCGTCTCCTCGTGAATCAAATGGTGATGCAGACAGGATACCGCAAGCAAAGCTGGGATTGCCGCATGCTCCGCATTCACTCCGCGATCAGACAGAATGATTACATTATGTCCCTTCGAGATAACACGGTCAGCAGTCTCGCAGAGCGTATCCAGCGCTTGGCGCAGTCCTTCTGCACCGCGGTCCGCCTCGAACAAAATCGGAATCGTGATGGCCTTGAAGCCGGGGCGGCGAATATGCCGCAGCTTGGCGAAATCCTGATTGGACAGAATCGGAGCCTCCAGACGAATTTGGCGGCAGCTCTCAGGCTCTGGCTTCAACAGGTTCCTCTCTGATCCGATCATGGTCGCTGCCGAGGTAACCAGCTCTTCACGAATCGCATCGATCGGCGGGTTCGTGACTTGCGCAAACATCTGCTTGAAATAGTTATACAGCCGCTGGGGCTGCTCCGAGAGCACGGCCAATGGAGCATCGTACCCCATTGAGACAATGCCTTCCGAGCCCGTAAGTGCCATCGGTTCAAACACCTTCCGCAGATCCTCGAAGGTATAGCCGAAGGCCATTTGCCGCAGGGAAATATCCTCATGATGATCGGCAGGAAGCTCTGGAGTATCAGGCAAATCCTCAAGCGGCAGCATGTGCTCGTTCAGCCATTCCCGATAAGGCTTCTTCTTGGCGATCGAAGCCTTGACCTCTTCGTCGGAGATAATCCGCCCCTCCTTGGTATCCACCAGCAGCATCCGTCCTGGACGAAGACGATCCTTGTACAGGATCTCCTCCGCAGGAATATCCAGTACCCCTACCTCCGATGACAGCACAATCAAATCATTCTTCGTTACGCAATAACGTGATGGACGAAGACCATTGCGGTCCAGAATGGCGCCAATCTGCACACCATCGGTGAAGCCCATGGCTGCCGGTCCATCCCACGGCTCCATCAATGTACTGTGGTATTCATAGAACGCCTTTTTATCCTCATCCATCTCCGCATGATTGTTCCAAGGCTCGGGCACCATCATCATGGCTACATGCGGCAACGAACGTCCGCTCAGGTAGAGAAACTCAAAGGTATTATCGAACATCGCGGTATCCGATCCATCCGGATTGATAACAGGCTTTACTTTCTCCAGATCGCTTCCGAAGGTTTCCGTCTCGAACAAGGACTGGCGTGCACGCATCCAGTTGACGTTGCCCCGAAGGGTGTTAATCTCACCGTTATGAATCATGAAGCGGTAGGGATGGGCGCGTTCCCAGCTGGGAAAAGTATTGGTGCTAAACCGGGAATGCACCATCGCAATAGCCGACTCCAGCAGCTCATTATTCAAATCCAGGTAAAATTGCCCTACTTGTTCTGTCGTAAGCATACCCTTGTAGACAACTTTGCGGCAGGACAGACTGGATACATAGAAGGCATCTCCTTCCTCCAGGCCGCTATACCGAATCGTCCGCTCGGCACGACGTCGAATGACGTACAGCTTCCGCTCAAAATCCAGCTCTGAGCTTATACTAACACTCCGCTCAATAAATACTTGCCGGACAAACGGTTTTGCCTCCCGGGCGGATTTGCCCAGCATATGGTCTTCTGTCGGCACTGTACGGAAGCCGATCAGACGCTGTCCTTCCTCCTCGATAATCCGTGCAAGCTCACGTTCCTGCTGCTGCCGTACTTCTTCATCCTGAGGCAGAAACAGCATCCCTACCCCGTAATATCCGGGAGCAGGCAATTGATAGCCCAGCTTCTCGGCTTCAGATTGCAGAAAACGATGAGGGATTTGCAGTAAAATACCTGCGCCATCACCGGAATTCGGCTCACTGCCCTGGCCGCCCCGATGTTCCATATTTGCCAGCATAGTAAGCGCCTGAGCGACGATATCATGCGATGACTTCCCCTTAATATGAGCAACGAAGCCCATGCCGCAAGCATCCTTTTCAAATGCGGGATCGTAGAGTCCTTGCTTTGGTGGTATAACGGTATGTTTCATGATCAGCGCAACCTTTCTATAAGATAAAATATCCGCGATAAAACGACAGGTCATAGTTTAGAGGTAATTCAAAAAGCCATCTTCCGATCACGAAGTAATTCAAGAGGCTGATTCGGCATCGAATCTTACGTTCTCCCTGGAAATCCAAGCGGGCTCCGTTCCTCCTTCTTCGGATTCTCACTACCTTCTCGATGCTGAAAAGCTGACTTTTTGAACTCGCACTATTTAGTAGTTTTATTCTAACGGAAAATGGTCGCGGTGTTTTTGCACTATCTTCTCTTTCTTTTGCACTAAACTTAATTTTTTTTGAGGATATTATTGGCGATCAGGGATAAATATCCTCATAAATGACAAAAGTCCGTCCCCCGGAAGCCTCCGGGGAAACGGACTCAGTTCAGGACAAGCGATGCAGACTATGCCTGCAAAGCCATATCCATATTTGTACTTTCACGCTGATCCTCATTCTTGCTGTGCGTCAGGAAGTAGACCAACGTAATGGCCAGGAAGCAGAATGCATAAATGCACAAAATTCCTGCTTGCTGCCATACACTGCCCGTGTCTCCAATGGAGATGACAGCCTTATAGCCTTTGACACTGTATGTCATTGGCAGTAACGGATTGAATACCTTCATCCAGTTAGGAATCAGCTCCAGCGGGAAGGTGCCGGCCGATGTGGTCAGTTGGAAAATCAGCATCAGGATGGCCAGGAAGCGGCCAGGGTTATCCAACCAGGTAACCAATGCCTGGATAATAAACATGTAGCTTAGACTGGTAATGAAGCTGAACAGATAAAATAACGGGATATTCGTTACCTCAAGCCCCAGACCATACAGGGCCAGTGCAGCAGCCAGCAAGGACTGAACCAGACTCATGCCTGTAAAGGATAAGGTCCGGCTAACGAACCGATTCCAGCCGCTCGCCCCAGCTACCGTTGAAGCACGCAGCGGAACCACCAGCGTAGAGATCAAAGCTCCTACGAATAACCCCAAGGACAAGAAGTAAGGCGCAAAGCCGGTACCATAGTTAGGCACCTCGCTAACCTTCTCTTCTTGAATCGTAATCGGTTCAGCATACATATTAACCAAGGCCTCCGACTTTTTGACGCTGGAAGTCTGCTCTGCCGCATCATTCAGCTTAGTAGCCAATTCTCCCGATCCCTCAGCCAGCTGATCCATGCCGCTCTTGATCTCTCCGGCTCCGGCATCCAATTGCTTGGAGCCGTTAGCCAAGGTGGATACACCGCCTGACAACTGCCCCATACCTCCTGCAATCTGCCCAGCGCCCGCACTCAGCTTGCTCGCGCCTTGTGCCAGCGCATTACTGCCTGCAGCAGCTTCAGTCAGCTTGCTGCCAAACAGGCTCATCCCATCAACCAATTGAGTCTGACCTGCCGTGAGCTGACTAGCACCCTGTACTAGCTGCTGCTGGCCTTGGGCAAGCTGTTCACTGCCTTGCAGTAATTGTTGCTGGGCAGCATGCAGCTCCTGTCCGCCAGAGAGCAGCTGTGCCTGGCCTTGGGCAAGCTGGGTGCTGCCCTGAGCTACCGCTTTGCTGGCTGTTACCAGCTGTTGTACCACTGAATTCTTTGCCAGCTCTGGATTGGCCTGCACCAGTTGCTCCAGTCCTTGGGCAACCCCTTGTGCGCCTTCAGCTACCTTATTGCTTCCTTCTACCGAGGATTGCAATCCGGCTACCAGTGAAGCACTTCCTGCCTCTGTAGCTGTAAGTCCGGAATGAAGCTGCTCAGCACCTTGTGCGGAAGCCATGAGTCCTTGCTCCAATTGTGTGCTGCCTTGCTGTGCCTTTACAGCCCCATCCGCCAATTGCTTATGAGCTGTGGACAGTTGCTGGAGTCCGCTGTTCAAGGAAGCTGCTCCTGTACTCAGCTCTGTTGCCCCTTGATTGAGGCTGGATGCCCCTTGTTGAAGCGGCGAAATACCTTGGCTTAACTGTGTTGTTCCCTCCACGAGTTTCGCCAGATTCTCCTTCAGCTTCTCGGCGCCGTCATCCAGCTCGACTGCCCCTTCATTGATCTTGGAGGCACCGCTGCCTGCCTCGCCCAGACCACCGGAGATTTGCTCAACCTGATCCAGCAAGGTCTCTGTATATGCCTCTGTGACCTTGGCAGACACCTTGGATTTGATCTCCTTCACTGCGGTGCCGCCAATCTGTGCTGCCAGGAAATTGTAGCCTTCATTCGGCTCATACAGCAATTCGGCCGGCCGCGGATTCTCATCCATTAGCGTCGTTGCCTGGGATGAGAAGTTATCCGGAATGACGATGGTCATATAGTACTTATTGGACTTCATCCCCTCTTCCGCTTGCTCGCGAGTGACAAAGTCCCAGGCAAAGTCATTCCCTTCCCTGAGCTCATCGACCAGCTCGTCGCCAACCTGCAGCGATTTCCCGTCAAACTCAGCACCCGCATCCTCATTAACAACGGCTACCGGAATCTCATTCATCTTGCCATAGGGATCCCAAAATGCCTTCAGGAACATTCCGCTATACAGTACGGGAATAAATAAGACGACAATGATCGGTATTATGACCTTCGGTTTCTTGAAGGAATTGACCATGTCTTGAAAAAAAACTGAGACTGACTTCATGTTGATCTTCTCTCCTTAGTATTGCTCTCTCTAATTTGTAACTATATAAGTCGAACTAATGATTGTAATCCGGGGCAGGGTGGTGAAATAAGTATTCTCACAATGACCTTTCCGGAGATAAGCCGCCTGCGACGAATCGCTGAACGAATTCTTTAATCTGCTCCTTGCTTAGCGGCTCATGGATTTTGTTCCAATCGGAAGTGAGAGCAATATACAGCTTCATCAGGACAAAGGATACCACCTTGGGATCAAGCCCCGATACTTCGTTGCGCTGCATCGCCCGCGTCACCTGCTTCTCGAGATAATCCAGAATAGCATGCTCTATCGTCTCCAGACCTTCACGCGCCTTCGGTGTCCCGAAATCGCGGACCTCCTGGAACAACTTGATCAGCAGATTATGCTGAGCCCGATATTCCAGCAATTTATCGACCGTATGATACAGGTTATCGAAGAAAGTTCGGTCATCCCGCAACTCTTCCTCTGCGATCCGCCGCATATCCAGAATGACGGAGCGAAGAATCTCATCGAACAGCTCTTCTTTGTTCGTAAAAAAAGTGTAGATCGTCCCTTTGGCGACATTTGCGATTTTGGCCACCTGGTCCATCGTCGTCGCTTTATATCCGAATAAAGCGAACGATTTCTCAGCAGCTTCAACGACCAATCTCCTTCGATCTACTACAGCCATGATCGGCACCTCCTTACTAAGATAGAACATGAAATGACTAAAAATCAATTTTGGTCATTTGGTCATAAATCACTTTAACACGCCTATATCTCATTTGCAAGTGGTATTTCATGCAAGTTTCATTTTAGTTTTCACTCGTACTTAACGCTTTGCTTAATCCCCGACTTTAGTCCAGCCCGTGACCCGCCCGCAGCCTCTGTACCATTTCTGAACAAAAAAATAAACTGGAAATGCGGGTGAATCTTTACTCCGCAAATCCAGTTTGAATGATGCAGGTGATACCTATGCTCAAGAAGCAAACCGCGCTGATCCTCTCCGAAGGTTTTGGCTGCGGACATACTCAGGCCGCTCATGCACTTGCCGCCGGCCTGGAAATAACGGATTCACGCATTCAGGCAAAGGTGCTTGAACTGGGTTCCTTCTTAAACCCAAGGATCGCGCCGATGATTCATGCAGCTTATCGGACTGCGATCTCTGCTAACCCCGGAATGATCGGCAAGCTATATCGTAATCAATATGAGAAACCGCTGGGCGGATTCTCTGTATTAGCCCTACATAAATTATTTTACAGCCAGGCTTACCGGACCATCCAAGAACTGAAGCCGGACTTCATTATATGTACCCACCCCATTCCATGCGCGATTGTCTCACGCTTGAAGGAGTCCGGGATGGATATCCCGATGTACACTTTAATTACAGATTATGATGCCCACTCCTCCTGGATTCATCCCGGTGCCGATTGTTATTTTGTCTCCACCCCTGAAGTCCGGAGTCTGCTTATGCAGCGGGGAGTACGTAATGAAGCCATTCAGGTGACAGGCATTCCTGTGCACCCCGATTTTTGGACCAAGCAGGATAAGGATCTGGTTCGGAGTCAATTGGAATTGGCAGATCTGCCTACGGTACTGGTAATGGGGGGAGGCTGGGGGCTGCTGTATAATGAGGCATTAATCAAGACCATCTCCGCTTGGAGGGAGCATGTCCAGTTTATCTGCTGCACCGGCAGCAATGACAAATTGGCGGCAAGGCTGAATCGACTTTCGGAGCTGCAGCATCCCCATATTCGGGTGCTTGGCTTCACCACAGAAATTAGCAAATGGATGGATGCCTCCGATCTGCTGGTAACCAAAGCGGGAGGTATGACCTGCACCGAGAGTATGGCTAAAAGATTACCTATGTTGTTCTATGACTCCATCCCGGGACAAGAGCTCAAGAACCAGGAATACTTTGTCAAAATGGGATATGGTCTTACTTTGTCCTCTACGGATCTGCTGGATCAGTTGCTCGCTCAGGCCTGCTTTGGAGCGCGTCATGAAGATGGCGGCCCCTTGGCGGAAATCTGCAAATTCACCTCCCGCAACACGTCGCCTTCCCCGTATCGCCCGGATCTTTGCGTCAGACAAATTGCAGGAATTCTAATGCCGAAGACGCAGGAACAGAGCCTGAGCCAGGCTTATTTATAGAAGGTATGGTTACCGATGGCTTTTGCTTCATCCTTGGTTTTAGCGATCGTCAGATCGCTGGCCAGCTTCAAAGACAGGAAATAATAGGTATCATCGGTAACTTCCTTTCTACCGTTCAACGCTTCATTAACTGCAGCAATTGTCTCCTCATCCGCTGTAACTCTATTCAGTCTGCCATTATGAACCGGACTGAATTGAGACTTTTGATAGATTACCTCTTTAATAGTGTCGGGGAAATTAGCTGACCGTAGCCGGTTCAAAATTACATTTGTAACCGCAATCTTGCCTTCGTACGGCTCGCCCTCTGCCTCTGCCATGACGATTTTCTGTAGCAGCAGCAGTTCTTCATCAACCAGAGCGTAGCTCCATTGAGCATCCTCCTGCTCAGCTGGACTCAGCAGCTCGGTTCGGGTGAAGAATAATTTGTCGGGGGGACCTGCAGGCTGAGATATCTCTTCGCCATTCTGCAGGGACTTGTTATTATTTTTTTGCAGCAATATTCGTTCCCTATTCATTTCCTCGAGCATGGCACAATGACTGATCCCTATCTCCTCTGTTATTCCTTTCAGTTCAAGGGTAATCAGATGGGGCATGAAGGATAGCGCGTGTTCTGCACTACTATCTCCTTGTATAGGCCTCTCCACTAATAAACTTTGTTCCCCGACAGGTGATGCTTGCAGACTTGCAGGAACTAAAATATGAACCGAGCCGGACTCCAAAGCCTTTTCTGGCACAGCTTCATCTTCTCCCAGTAAACAGATAGATCCTGCTCCTACCAATATCACACCAAGTAATAAAGCGACATAAGAATTTTGTCGAAAAATTTGCATTTCAAACTAGACCTCCTACACCTATCCTAAAACTTTCTATCTCTCTTTTTTATGTAACCGCAATATTAACTTTTGAATACTTTACCCCGGAAGTTAACTATTCTGTTTTACATTCTTCTTACGCATCATGTCAAGTTCGTGAATATGATAACATTGTTCGATTTTTCGACACAGAACCTGAATATAGTCCATTTTGCTCATATCACATCCTATATATAATGATGCATGTAGCATTTAGTACCATATCTTATATGACTGGGGATAGTCCACATGGGATTTGCTAAAAAAATAACATCAGGAATCATTGCCGTTCTAATATTAGTCAGCGCACTAATCGGCATTTTCAGTTACGAGACGGCCTATCGTCAAGTAGAAGAATCTGTCGGTATCGAGACTGTCGGTTGTGCGAATATTACAACCGGCCTCGTCGATCCGGCCGTCATTGCCAGCCTTGCCCAAGGAGACAACAGCGGACTTGCAGCTCTGGAGGACCAGCTCAACTGGACCGTGGATCATAAGTCGCTGTTCAAGGAAGTATTCATCATGTCGCTCGATGGGACAATCCTGGCCGCTGACCAGAATCTGAAATCGCGCGGTTATCAAGCCGGGGATGCTTTTTATTTTGATGAAGCAGATCGTGAGACCATTCAAAGCACCAAGCATTCCGTATACACCAAAATCTACTCCTTCGACGGTGCCGATCTTCTCAGCGGATATGGTCCGATCTACCAGGATCATGATCATACGAAGGAAATTGTAGGCCTCATGGTGATTAACTTTGACGCGTCGATCATTCAGGAACGAACCTGGGAAATCGTCACCTTGCCATTTGCCATTGGCGCCGGAGTGTTTTTGCTGGCGATCATCGTAACCTACATATTTATCCACCGCATGGTTCGTCCGCTGGAGAAGCTGTCGCGCAGCGTCAACCGGGTTGCCGAAGGAGATCTGTCTCTGAACGAGCCTCCGCTGACGAGCAAGGATGAAATCGGTAAATTGTCCAGAGATTTCGCCCATATGACCTCTAGCCTTCGCCAGCTTATCTCAGAAGTAAATGAAACCTCGATGCAGGTTGCTGCTTCCTCAGAGCAGTTGTCTGCGAGTGCAGAAGAGACCGGACAAGCCGGAGAGCAGACTGTACATATTATTCAAGATTTGGCGGACGGCGCAGAGACACAGCTTCTGAGCTTGGAGAAAAGCTCGTCAGCGCTTCAGGGGATGTCCAATTTCATTGAACAGATCGTAGGCAAGGTCGACAGCGTCTCCAACGAAGCCAACGTATCTGCCCAAGCCTCCAAGGAGGGAGCTACCTCCATGCAGCTTGGTGTCACCCAGATGGACAAAATCGATCACAAGATTACGTCACTGGCTTCCAGCATCGATAAGCTCAGCGGACATTCCAAGGAAATCCAAAGCATTGTCGATGTCATCACCGGAATCGCCGCAGAGACGAACCTGCTCGCCCTGAATGCTGCAATTGAAGCAGCACGGGCCGGAGAAGAAGGCAAGGGCTTTGCGGTCGTTGCCAACTCCGTTCGCAAGCTCGCGGAACGTTCAGCATCCTCTTCGCACCAGGTCGGTGAATTGATCAACCTGATTATTCAGCAAATGGAAGCTACTACAGAAACAATGAGTGAAGCTACCCAGGAAGTGAAGCTCGGAACCGATTTAGTGGATAAGGCCGGAAGCTCGTTCGAGGTGATCTATCAATCCAACCAATCCTCTGCAACTGCAGTAGAAGAGGTCCGCCAAACCGTCCGCCAGTTGTCACAGAACGCCCAGCTCCTGGTTCAGTCTATGGAACAGCTCGTTCATTTCGCCAATGCTACAGTAGATGGGACTCAGACAATTTCTGCGGCCTCTCAAGAGCAGCTGGCAGCCATGCAGGAAGTGGATACTTCGGCAACCTTCTTGTCCAGCTTGTCCGAGAAGCTTCATACGCTGATCGAGCGCTTCAAACTGTCCTGAACATAGAGAAACGCCCCGCAGATGGTACTGGCGATTGCGGGGCGTGGAATATGCGGCTATCGTTCCGAATAATTATTTGCCCAAGTATGCACTCAGCATCCAGTTATGCTTCTCAAGTGAAGTCAGAATGCCGAGCAGAAGATCGCCGGAAGCTTCATCTTGAGCTTCCTCCGCAGCATTCATTCCTTCTTTCAGTTCATTAGCAAGCTTCTTGAAATCGTCGATGACCGCACTTACCATCGCTTGCGGAGATTCTCCTCCTGCTGCTTCGGCAATAGTCGCAATCGAAAGCGAGTCGCGAAGTGTCGCTACAGGCTTGCCGCCAATGGCGAGCAGACGCTCAGCGATTTCATCGATGTAGCCTGCCGCTTCATCATAGAGCTCTTCGAACTTCTCATGAAGGGTGAAGAAGCTTCCTCCTGTTACATACCAATGGAAATTGTGGAGCTTTGTATACATTACCGTCCAGTTAGCAATCTGAAGATTCAGATGTCTTTCCAACGCTACTTCATTTTGAGTTAGGCTTTGATTTGTCATGATAAATATCCTCCATTTATTTTTTCATTTTCAACAGCTCGCTTAGAGCATGTGAATCATTTCTTTAAATTTAGACTAATTCTAAATCCTGTATTTATCTTATCACTTTGTTTCTGAAAGTGCAATCTTTAAAAGATGAACATCCTATGAAGAAGGGTTGTCCGCTGATCTTCAATAATGAAGTCTGCTCCTGTTGAGCAGCCCCTATTCATATTCTCGCAAATGTATAAAAAAATGCCGCAAGACTGCGGCAGAATTGTTAATCTCGAATCTGAATTTTTAGCTGCTCCAAGCTACGCTCCAGTTGACGTATGCCGTCTTCAACGATTCTTCTGTCCACCGATTGTGTCGGGTCGAGCGCAGGCTTACGCATGGCATTCGCCTTCTTCTCTTCTTCCCAGTAGGCTTGGCGGCGCTGAATTTCTTTATATTTATCCAGCAGATCAGTAATGATATCGTAAAAACGCTCGTAGTCCACGATCACATCATCTAGAAAGCGGTCAACCTCTTCCTTTTCATAGCCTCTCATCTTCACGTCAAAGTCTTTCTCATGAATCGTCAATGCATTTAATTTAATTCCGAGCTGTTTGAACAGGCCTTTCTGGTCTTCCAGCTTACGTGCATAGTCATCCTGCATGTATATCCCTCCGTACCCTAAAGCATGTGGTTCCTTAATACCTTATATAATGTACCATAAATATGCCGGATTATCGATGTTATGCCCCTGCGCGTAGGTTGGATGTTCGACAACTTTCCCAAATGTTCTTATAATAGAGCTAACTAAAAAACTTGCTTGTGGTGGTGACTGATCATTTTATACCTATACTCATTCTTGCTATCGTTCCTGATTGTGTACTTTCTTATCCCGCCCCTTGGCAAACTTGCCTTCCGTCTGGACTTCGTAGATAAGCCTCGTGAGGATGTTGAGCGCAAGCTGCATCGCAAGCCGATCCCGCTGACTGCGAGTTACGCCATCTTTATCGGTTTCTTTGCTTCCTATTTGCTGTTGACAAGAGACTTCTCCATGGAGACCGGAGCTTTATTCTTAGGGGGAGTTCTATTGCTCGCCATTGGGACTGTGGATGACTGGTACAAGACCAAAGGCAAAGACTTTCCCGCCCTTCCGAAGTTTGCCGTTCAAGTCTCGGCTGCGGTACTCGTATTCTTCTCGGGGATTTCTTTTACGGGCTTCGTAAATCCATTTAGCGGAGACTATGTCCTGCTCCCGATCTGGTTGCAGTTTATACTGACTATTCTCTGGATCTTCGGAGTAACTACGGTCATTAATTTCTCGGACGGCCTGGACGGTCTTGCCGGAGGCCTGTCGGCGATCTCGGCTGCTACCTTATTTATAGTCGCCTTAACCAAGGGACAAACGACATCTGCAATGCTGTCTATTACACTAATCGGTGCGGCTCTTGCCTATCTGCGTTATAACAAGCCGCCTGCGAAAATATTCATGGGCGATGCCGGAGCAACCTTCCTGGGCTTTATCCTTGCCGTAATTGCTCTGGACGGCGCATTCAAGCAAGCCACTGTCTTATCGTTGTTTATCCCTGTACTTGCACTCGGGGTTCCGATTTTTGATAATTTATTTGTCGTAATCCGGCGCTTCCTGCAAGGGAAGGCGATCTATGAAGCTGATGCCAGCCAGGTACACTATCGCCTGCTTCGGGCAGGTTTAAATGGCAAGCAGGCTGTCATGTTCCTTTATCTGATCAGCACCTGTCTGGGTCTCTCTTCAATCATTCTTCTATTACTGCAAGGATGATTAAATTGGATCTTATATGACAGTATTCTTAATATGACGCTATATAGAAACAGGATGTCCCCAACCAGCAGAAGATACTGCTTCGGGACATCCTGTTTTTATTTTCGGTCAAGATTTATTCGTCTCTTGCACGGGCTGAGCCTCCTGCGGCTTCTGTTCATCGTCATCTCCGCGAGCGCCCTTCTTGAATTCCTTAAGCATCGTCCCAAAGCTTCGTCCCAATTCCGGAAGCTTGCTCGGTCCGAATAAAAGCAATGCGGCAATAACCAGTAACAGTAAATGAGTAGGTCGCAACAAATTTTCAAGCACCTTTGTCACCTCTTCGCCATATTTTTGTTAAAATTATACTACACTATTCAGATAACGTCGACAAGAAACCAATTCCTGCTTCTGGGCATATGCTGTGGCATCAAGCTTGCAAAGGAGCGAAATACATGGATATGCTCAGCCTGTTGGCTGCCATTATTATCGGATTGGCTTCTAACCTGGATAATGCAGGAGTCGGAATTGCTTACGGCGTTCGAAAAATACACATCCCCTGGTTCTCCAACCTGATGATCGCCGTCATCTCTTTCCTTGCGACTTTACTGTCAGGCATGTTCGGAAATTGGCTTGCTCTATGGATCCATCCCTGGATTGGCCAATGGATTGGAACCATTGTCATCGTCTCCGTAGGAGTCTGGGTACTGCTGCAGCCCTATGTCGAGAAGAAGCAGGCCATGAGAGAACGGGATGCCTCCGTATTAACCCGGCTGCTCCGCAACCCTGAGGAGGCCGACAGAGACAGTTCAAAGACGCTAAGCCTTGGAGAGTCGGTTCTGCTTGGCCTTGCACTTGCAATGAACGCGCTTGCCGGCGGATTCAATGCAGGCATCACTCATCTGAACATCTGGCTCACTTCCCTATTCGTCGGCGTTTTCAGTTATCTTCTGCTTGCCTTCTGTGCCGGACTGGGAGAGAAGTATGCTGCCGACAAGTTAGGAAGCCGAGCAACAGTCATTTCCGGATTACTCCTCATTCTTATAGGCATTCATCAAATCCTCTGAGCCCGCCAGGAGATTGTTCCTGCAGGCTCTTTTCTTCCATTAATCTGGAATGCGGATACAAATTTAAGTTTTACCGGAATTCATGGTATTCTATTCTTGCAAAATAGATTTCTGGATCGGCCAATTTAGAGGGGAGGTTCATATCTTGAAGTGGCTTTCAAACTACGAGAAAGAGCTTGACCTGGCGTTCTCGGAAGCAGAGTCGATTCTGTCCCGGCTTCCCGCTCCCTTTAGCAAGCAGGGGGTGGATTATTTAGACAAGTTCCATGCGCTGAAGGAACATCGTTCCAAGAATTACATATGCTATTTACTCCCGTTCTGGCTTCAATCTTTGACCGGAATCCATCAGGAGACATGCCGACGCATTGCGGTAGCTAATTTATTCAAAATGATGTATTTTCATTTAATTGATGCTTGCATGGATGATCCGGATACAGACGCAGCGCAGCAGCTGACTCTGGCAGAATTTATTCACATCGAATTCATTAAGACCTACCAAGAATGTCTGAAGGATCATGCGGCCTTTTGGGTCTACTATAAAAAGTATGTCTCCGAATGGGCTGCTGCTGTATCCACCGAAAAAGTTGCAGACTTTTATTATGAGAACCCGGTGCGGATGGGTCATAAAGCAGCCCCGGTCAAATTGAGCGTGGCTTCTTCCATGATTCTTGGGGGACGCGAACAAGAGATTGGCATGTTTGAGTCGGCCGTCGACACGGCCTTGGTGACGCTTCAGCTTCTGGATGATTGGGAAGACTGGGAAAAAGACCTTGAGCAAGGCAGCTACAATTCATTAGTTTCTGTTGTACAAGCCCAATTAAACCTCCCCTCAGGGACACGCCCTTCTCCGGAGGAAGTCAGAAACGGCATCATGGTCCATGATGCATTAAGCGAGCTGTCAGCCCTGGCCAATCGCAACCACGAATCTCTTGAAGCCATCAGGACCTTGGCACCGGATCTCTATCATTTTCACTATGATCTGGTTAAGAACCTCAATGACGGGGCACAAGATGTTATAAATAACAGACGCATGCTGCTCAATGGGGGACTTGGGTACTGGCTCGCAAAAAACATCTAATATTGCTAGATTAGCAGGTATTATGGTATACTTAATAGGAAAATATAACCATTTTAATGGAAAGGGTGATCTTATGACAACAAGTGCTCTTCAATCACAAGTAATTGAAAAGGCGTGGCAAGACCCGAGTTTTAAGGCAAAGCTTCTTGCAAATCCTAGAGAAGCTATCCAAGAGGCATTGGGAATAGCTCTACCGGAACACATCAAGATTAAAGCTGTTGAAGAGAATTCTGACGAATTCTACGTCGTACTACCACCAAGCCCTTCCAAAGCGATCAAATCCGACATTAAACCGCAAGTCATTTGGGGCAACTAGAATTGAGGGAGTAGGGATACAGGAAGCTTCGAGTCCTTATGCAGGATCAACTGCCGGGAAACGAACAATAGCTTCCGTCCCTACTCCCTTTTCACTTTTAAACTGAATACGCCCGTTCATGACCTCGATAATCCGGAAAGTAACCATCAGACCCAGTCCAGTGCCCTTCGTCTTATTCGAGAAATATGGCTCTCCAAGACGTGCCAGAACCTCTTCCTCCATGCCTTCACCGTTATCCTTGATATGAATGCAGACTTCCCCCTTCTCTTCATAAGCCCATGCTTGAATTTCCCCTTCTCCATGCAAGGATTCTATACTGTTCTTAATAATATTAATAAAGGCTTGCTTGAACTTGGAGGAATTTCCCCTGATATTTAAATCTTTTGGAATTTGTACGGATATTCTGCCCCCTTGTAAGTTAGCCATCGGAATTAGAATTCCCTCAATATGGATAAACTCATTCAATACATTGAGGGTAGCAATTTTGCCTACTTCCGGTTTGGCAAAAGTCAGAAAGTCCGTAATGATGTTGGAGGCTCTATCCAATTCCTCCAGTGCCATACTCAAATAAACCTTATCGCTGGAGTTTTGCTTGGCCACAAGCAACTGAAGGAACCCTCTCGTTACCTGAAGCGGATTGCGGACTTCATGTGCAACAGAAGCCGCCAGTTCACTGATAATCTCCATCTTTTCGGAACGCTGCAGCTCATTATTAAACATTTCCAGCTGTTTTGAATACTCTACTACCTGATCGTGATTTTTCGCAAATCTCTTTCCCAAAATGATAATTAATGTGATCAAGAAGCACACGATTCCCCATTTCCACAGGTAGAGCTCGTAATAGGCCTCCTTGAAATAGAACCAGATTAACTCTCCTAACCCCAAGCCAGAGAAAATGGCAAATCCGATCGAGAAAATAATCGCCTCTTGATTCCCGCGTATGGTATAGATTGTAGAGACCGCGATCATCAGAATAAACTGTACAATCATAACCAGACCCAATAATGTTTCGGAAAAGCCTCCGTAAAGCTTGTCTATTTTGCCATTACACGCCAAATTAATGAACAAAAGTATGATGCAGAGTGTTGAGTACCCGACTTGAAATTTTCGATACTTTGTAATGATGGACTTATATCCTTTACCAAATATGCCTTCAAAAAAGAGTGTGAATGAAGGTAATAAAATAAATAAGGACAGGTCAAACAAAGCTACATAAACATTTCCCAGAGCCCCATACAAGGAATAAAGGAAAGGTGAATAGGTAAGCACAATGGTTCCGGCGGATAAAATAACAAGACATAATGAGAACCAGCCTGACATGTTTTCATTTTTCAGAAACAGCGAGCAGATCAGCATTACTACGGCGACAAAAATCAGGGCACTGCCAATAATAAAGTCGACAATATTATTTTTGATATATGATTTTTGCAGTTCTTTATAGTCTCCTACCAGCACATTTCCTTGCAGACCTATTCGTTTCAGCGAATCAATTCCGATGTAAACTGAATCTTTATCCTGAGATCGGTCGAGCGGAAGCAAAATCGTATTAACCCCATATCTATACTCTCTTTGGGATTCATAAATGGTCTCATCATTTATCCTAATAACAATGTGACTTCCATAGATTTTCTCGAACAAAATCGCCGGTGACAACGATGAAATCAGAGGAGCATCAATTTTCACCCATTGCGCCTGAGCCCCCTGAGGGCGCTCGGGCGTCGGATCATTCGCCTCGACATGTTCCCAATTTTGGGTCGCTTCCAGTTCTTCTGCACTCATTTGAGGATCGAAATCATCGGTCCAAGCAATCTGCCATCCAGGAATCGTCTGCTCATCTATATTATTTCTTCCGGGAAATTCAAGAAATACTGCACAAAACACAACGATGCTAAGCACCATAAAGATCGAAAACGCCTTTAGAAACCCCTTCATTCCAGCACCCCTGCCAAAATTATTATGCATTCCTCTTACTTCGATAATATGACCAAAAATACCTTTATTAACTTCAATAATATGGTAAAATTACGAGGTTTTATAGCTTTTATACACCAAAATTATTTTACCTTTAATGGAATATTAAATCCATGAATAGTTTTAGCGAATAAAAAAATCTGCTTCCGCAAAATAAGAGAGAGCCTCTCAACATGATGCGTTGAGAGACTCTCTGATTTATCTGCGGATGATACCGAATTCAAAGACTCAGGCCAATTCTGCTGTAATGGATTCCACCAAGCCGTTACGCACTGCTTCAGCCAGCGAGCCTGTAATGGCGTTACCGTCGAGATGAACCTGCTGTCCATCTCTCTTCACTACCGTCATACTGCGGATTGCAGCGGCGTTTCCGCCGAAGGTATCACGACGATCCGGATTACGGTATGTGACTTGTGTGCTTCCCAGGAAGGTAAAGGATACTTCTCCCTGATCATCAAAGAGCCATCCTGGCAATGCAGGATTCAGCTGCAACTGCAATTCTCCGCCAGCCATACGGAAAATATGCTTCCCAGCCATCATCATCACCCACATGCTGAGGAATTCAGCGGTCGAACCACTGAGTCTGGCGACGAATCCTCTGCCATGAACCTCGGGATCCGGGTTGACGCTTGAAGCGATAAAGGAGGAGTTCTCCAGGGTGCTGCGACCGTACACTGCCGGATCCAGGAACGGGATCAGCGATGTTTTCATCTCCGCGAAGAAAGCTTCCTTCAGGCCATTCTTAAGCAAGGAAAGCAAATACTTGTAGCTCATATGCAAGAAAATGGATTCCCGCTCCAGCCAGCCCGGCGTAAACGCGCGAATGCGGCCGATCTCATGAGTCTCTTCATCAAGGCTTACCGAGGTCTTGTACATGCTAAGCTTCTTGTCGAACAGATCACTGCTGCGAATCACTTCATAGGCTCTTTGAGCCTCTTCCGGATCTTCAATCGTCTTCATCCAGCGCGCCGGTCCTTCCAGGAAGTACGGCAGCGGACGAACCGCAAACTTCTTCACGGTTGCCTTAGGCAGGCCGTATCCGCTGATCTCCGCTGCTCCCTGCTCATTCAGTACCGGTTCAAATTCAGTGGCTTCGAAGGCAAAATAAGTCGGCGTCAGGCCGTTGCCCAGCTTAACTGCCTCAGCAATCCCCTGATTCACTTTGCTCAGCATATTCTGAACCGTGCTCTCCAGCTCTGACAGGCTCAGCTTGCGCTCCACTCCGCTGATGCCAAAGCGAATCCGATCCCGGTATACCTCGCGGGCGAATGATGTCTGATCCCAATAGGCGAAGGAATCCAGCTTGCCGTCCAAGTGGCTGCTCAGCAGTTCCTTCACTTGGTCAAACAAATCGGCGATTTCCTCCGGAACGTCAGTGGTATGCGCTCCGTACTCCTGGACGGCTTCCAGGACAAATTTCAGCATCCGCTTCAATTCGAAAGTCTCGCTCATACCTGATCCGAACAATCCAGGCAAACCGTTCATCGCATCATTCCAGCCCGGCTTATTCCCTTCCATTTCAATTCCCATGCCAAAAGGATCCAGGGTTGCAAATTTGACAAGGGACAGCGACAGCACCTTCACGAACAGGTTGGTCTGGTACGCCTCTCCACTGCCGTGTGCGGTTTTCAGCCAATGCGTACCCTTAGGCGTAATACCAAGCTTCTGCAGCTTCTCCTCATCATGAACCAATGAACCATATTGGCGCACCTGTCCATTGTTCAGCACATATTTTTCGCTGCGCGGCAATACTCTCGCCGGACTATCAAAGAAGGTGTAGTCATCCTCTTCAAATAACAGCTCCGCCTTACGATCCGGGAAAATATCCAGATAGCTGTCAATCAGATCCATATTGTACGTCCAGTGATCCGACCAGTATCCTTCGCCGAAGTTAGCCTCAATATTTTGCTTGGCCAGCGAGAACACACCCGTGAGGAATTCCTCTTCGCTCACATTCAGTCCTACTCCATGGCTGGCAATATAAGAAATCAGCTTGCCAGGCGTGAATTTAGCATGACATAGCGCTGCCAATTCCTCACGATGATCCTGAACAGCCTTGTCCAGCCAGGCGGACAGTTCGCCGGACCGCTCCTTCTCTATCTGAAAGCTCGTGCCTTCAACCCCAAGCGGGTTATAGCCGTCTGCCTGCATCAGACTAAAGAATGTCTTGATATTGAACGTGCCCACTCGCGGGTTAAAGTAAATATCGCTGCGGCGGTTTTGGTTGGCATCGCGGAAGTTGCCGTTCCCTTGCGAGTAATACTCCGGCGCAATAGAGAAGAAATTATAATCCCGCTCAAGATCCCCGTGCTTTCTGGAATAGAGATGGATCACAAAGCCTTCCTTTCCATTCTCAAAAATAAACGGGTAGCCCCCGCGCAAGAAGTTATCGAGATAATTCTGCTTGCAGTAGGCATCAAAATGCGGCATCGAGGTCTTGGTAGCAATATCGGCCGTGAGGTTCTCAGTCAACTCCCGTGCTTCCGCAAGCTTCTGCTCCACATAAGCCGGTGAGGAGATATACCGCGCCTTTTCATTCAGACGCTCCACGCTGTCAAAGTGGCCGATCAAGGTATATACCTGCTTTGTCTCACCCGCAGCCAGGTCAGCTGTAATTGCAGAAAATCCGCAAGGGACCTTGTTCTTGCAATATTGAGGCTTCTCAAGCAATTCTGCCAACGATGAATCTGCGAATCCATCAGGATAGGCAAGCGAAGTGTTCGCTCCAAATACCAATTCAAAGTCTGCAATAGGCGAGAAGCGTCTTCCTTCTTCGTCAAATGACAGGTAAAAATGACCGCTGCGCACTTCACTAACTTCCGCTTCGTCATGCGTACTGGAACGATTGCGGTAATACGGGATCCCTTCTTCCAGGTTATCGACTTCCATCCAGCTGCGAAGCAGGTTGCCGATCTCCTTGTAGCCGGAGTTCTCTACACCGAACGGCAAGATCTCTGGCAGACCATCGAGCATTTCCAGACTAATCGCCTCACCGGAAATATTGGTCAGCTCCACTTTACGAACCAGTGCGGCATAATCATCATTCGGGATGTGAAAGTAAGTAACCTTGATCTGCAGTCCCTTCGCTTCATTGCGCTCCTCGATCACGAATTCATTCGCTGAAATGCGCATCGTCCGCTTGGCCGAAGCGTCAGGATAAGCATTTTGGAACGGCTCATAAATCAATTCCTGACCCTTCAGCTTCACAAACGTCCGGAAGCCCTGCATCGATACCGATTGATAAGTGATATTGGCAGGGGAAAATTCCATGATCGGGCTGTTCTTGTCCCGGATTCCGAAGCTGCATACGCCTTGACCGCGGTTTACATAGAAGGTCCACATCGGTATGCCCTTGAGCCCGGCCAGACCCGGCAAGAAGCTGGAGAACGGCTTCGCTTTGTCGAACTGTTCAATCACGAATGTTTCTTTTTCAAAACCATATTTTGGCATGGGGTTCATCTCCTTATTGTTTAATAAGATAGGTTGCGATCGAATGAGCGGATAAGTTATCCGATACGGAATCGGAACCCAGCTCTAAAGTAAAGTCCTGGGCCGCATCTCCTTCATTCTGAACAACGACTGCGATGCTTCCGTCTTCATTTTTAAAAGCTGTCATGTATAGATTCGTAATGTCCGATTCCAGGCCGATCCGAACCGCTCCCGGACGAATATACTTGCTGAAATGGCCGATGTAATAGTACGAGCTATTATAATGAACCGTATCCGTAGTCGTATCGGCGATAATCGGAGCATCGCATAAATTGTTCACATGATTCGGTCCGCCCGTCTCATCGAGCACCAGATTCCAGTCCAGATATCCTTCGGTCCAGTTGTTCAAATCGCCGATGATGTTGCGTCCGTAGCGTTCGCCGGTGAACCATTCGCCCAGCTTGACGCCGCCCTCCTGACAGCCTTCTGTAAAGAGCAGATGCTTGTCGGGGAACAGCTCGTGGACCTTGCCCACTTCCTCAAAGGCTTCGCTGACATACCAATGGAAGCCGGTGCCCCATACATACTTGGCTGCTTCCGGATCAGACAGCACAGCAGAAGCGCGTTCCACGATCAGATCCCGGTTATGATCCCAGATCAGAATGTTCACATCTGCCAGTCCTTCGCGATTCATCGTCGGTCCAAGATGATCACGGACGAAATCCCGCTCCTCTTCACCGCTATAAATACAGGAATCCCAGGTCTGTACAGCGGCCGGCTCATTTTGCACCGTAATCGCCCAGATAGGCACCCCTTCTTCACGGAAAGCCTTAATGAATTTAGTATAATAAAGCGCCCATGCTTCTCTGAATTCCGGCTTTAATTGGCCGCCATGATTCATTTCTCCATTTGTCTTCATCCAGGCAGGCGGGCTCCAAGGAGAAGCCAGCATCGTGATATCTTGACCCGCAACCTTAACAGCATCATGGATGAGCGGCAGCACCCATTTTCGTTCGCGGGAAATATCAAAGGTTTTGAGCTCAGTATCATTGTCTTCCACATACGTATAATTGCCTAAAGCAAAATCACAGCTATGAATATGCACCCGGCCAATCGTGTAACCGAGGCCTTGTTCGGGATCGAAATATTTCGAGACGACCTCGGCTCTCTTCTCCGGACTGATTCGGGAAAGTGTATAGGCCGTTGCCTCCGTAAAAGCGCCTCCAAAACCAACAATGGATTGATACGTCCGGGCAGGATCCAGCTTGATGTGAGCCTGACCCTCTGCGGAATTTACTCCGGCTGCCAATTCACCTTGATAAGCCAGCCGTTCTCCGGAATCCCGGGAGGTTAGCACTTTCGTCCACTTCGCCATGCAAGAATCGCTCCTTTATCTTTTTTCGAAACCGGTTTCGACTTTGCCGAAAAAATAATATTTTCTCTAAAATCATTCAATGGCTCGGCATGAGTCTCTGGCAACAAGCTCTACCGGGATCACTTCCGAAGAGATCGTCGTACCGCCTTCTATTGTATAGATTAACATGTCGGCTGCCTTATTGCCAAGGGCATGGGTGTTCTGGCGAATCGTTGTCAAAGAAGGGGTCAGAAAACCGGCCATCGCAATATCATCAAAGCCGATGATAGATATATCCCCCGGGATGCTTAGGCCATGGTCCTTGATCGCCTGCATCGCCCCAATAGCCAGATTATCCCCGGCAGCAAATACCGCCGTCGGAGAATCAACCGCTTGCAACAGCTGTTCCATCGCAATTTTTCCGCTCTCAATGGTATAGTCATAGCTTCCTTGTATGATGTGCTCCTCACAAATAGGAAGCCTAAGCTCCTGCATTGCTTGAAGGTAGCCTTGCATACGCTTGACGCCGGCAAAAGTGTTGCCCCCGCCGATGTGGCCGATCTTGCGATGACCAAGATCATACAAATATCGAACAGCACGAATTGAACCGTCCAGATTATCGGAATAGACCGTCCCTTTGATCTCTGATTCCTGATCAAGCAAGACCATGGGAACATCCGAATCCAGCAGCTCTGTAAAGTCCGGATCACTGTAATCCGGCAAAATTCCGACTACTCCATCCACACCTCGAATTTTACAATGCTCCAGATATCCGCTCTTTTTGCCGCCAATATCCTTGGAGATGAACATTAAATCATATCCGCGCGAGGTCGCGATCTTTTTAAAGCCTTCAATAACCCCTGCGAAATAAGGATGCAGCATGCCAGCGCCAGAGGACTCGTTATAGAGTACCCCGATCGTCCAGGAGCGCTTCGTGGTAAGCGACCGGGCATGTGCATTCGGCAAATAGCCAAGCTGCTCCGCCGCCTCCAGAATTTTACGGCGAGTCTTCAAGCTGACGTCCGGGTAATCATTGAACACCTTGGATACGGTGGTTGGAGAAAAACCGGTTAATTTAGCAATATCATAAATCGTGATCACTTGGTCAAGCCCTCCTGCAACAAGACAAACCTAAATCCGTCCGCGAGTTTATGTGTGACATTGTAGACGTCACGCTCCGCTAAGTCAATACTTTGTTTCACAGGGCGGGATCCCGTTTATTAAGTAGACAAACGGATGAAGACGAAGAAATGTGCTGATTTAACAGCTTCCACACTATACCCTATGAAGGAGGAATTGCAATGTATGATCCGCACGAACGCAACGAGACAACCAATGTAGATGTAGAGCGCAAAGAGGTGCAGCACAGATCCGAGCCGAGCATGGTAGCAGCAACCTTCATTAAATATGCTGCCTACATCATTCTATTCTTCGGCTTTTTATACTTTATCGTCAAGTATGTATTTCCTAAATTTTGAGTCTCTCGCGCGTTGTTTTTTTCGAATCAGGGCAAACTTCAACTAAAGCTGAAGCATCGCTTACACAAGGAGATGACAAACCATGCCTAATGAGGATTTCATGAAGGAAGAAAGCGACTTTACTTATGACCGTTACCTGATTCAACGCGAATACCGGCCGGAGAATGATATACCCGCAGATGATCTTCTGCCTCACGATACGCGAATTACGCAAGGAATCAGCGAGTCAGACGAAGGTCGCAACGAGGACTACACTGCGCTGGACGATACAGCTCTGCCCGATGTGCCTGACGCGGATGTGATTCAGCCGGGGAGCCCTATTGACGGGAGTGCGCCAGATCCGGATGCGATGCCGGGGATTGATCTGCTGAACGGCTTCGACGGTGATGAGAACTCTTAATCAACAAGGCTGCGTGGAAAGGGCATACGTGTGAAGTATATTTCACACATTGCCCCCTCAACGCAGCTTTTTTTAGCGAATCAGCCCGGTATACTTCATCTCCACATTCGCCTTGACTTGAAAGTCGAGCTCCGGGTAGAGTTCCCTCCACTGCTGTACCTCCTGCTTATTATCCCAACTTCTCGAGAAATAGCGGAGCCCCCATCCCAGCGGATCCACCCCCAATCTTTGCAGCTTCTGACATAGGGCCTTGACGTCCTTTTCCCACTGTTCATTTGCGGCACGGGACACCTCGCGTAATACCGGCCCGGTAACGGGGATCCCCTCATCATTCAATTCGATCGTACCTGCGCCTTTTATTTTATAGCTGACCGTAGCTTTTCCAGCTTTGACATTGTTAATTTTATACTCCGATTTCGAGGACTCCAGATTATAATCAAAGGCATTGCCTTCTGTCTTGATTCGGAAGCTCGTGATCAGATTTTTGGTAGCTAACAGATTGAACAACCGGGTCTCATCAGGCGTTAGCGTACCGACCATCTTGGATTTATTGAACAGAGCCAGCTTATTGACAACAAGCATATCGGGATGCTGGGTGTGCACGATAGGCATGATCGGATCAATCCCGCTCTCTGTCACCTTTCTGGCCAAGTCAAAAGCGTATACCGTATGAACAAACGGTGACTCACTGCCGTCCTTACTAAGGGAGAGAATCAGGGCATTGCCCGGCACTCTTTCCGTTTTCGGTTGCATTTGAATGACTTCCTTGGCATTGGGCACCCCAACCGCACAGTACATAATCAATTGAAGGTCGCGTCGACGGGTCGTCCAGTCCAGCACCGTACCGATGTTCTCCCGGGCTAAGGCCTGTCCGTATACAACAACCTTACAGTGGCTGAAGTCCAGCTCCTTATCAATTTTCGATTTCATTAGCCGTACAGCCTCCGGAATGCTGGGGGCTACTTGGGTAATCATAATGGACTCCTGAGTGCGAGCGGTAGGATCTCCTTCCGGCAAACCGGTCTTTAAAGTTACTTCATAAAGATGCTTGGCTTCCGGATCCTCAGGACGATCCACTCCAATCGCCAAGACAAAGGAGCGTTTATCAATATCCTTGAACTGGCATCCGCTCATTAGCGACATTAACAAGCCTATCACACATAGCTTAGCCCATAAGCTTTTCCTCATCTTCTAGCACTTCTCCTTTTTCTCCATACCAGAAACATTAATAACAGGATCAGGAACGTTTCCGAGAAAAAACGCAGGTTTAAAAACCATTGACCCGCCTGAGCCAACCGAACCTGATTGATCCGCTCCGTCAAATAGATCATGCTCGCAGAAACCGTAAAAAGAAGAATTGCTTCGATCCATTGATTCTTTCTTGACTTTTTTCCGGTATCTGTCTCTTTGTCCCCGGAATCCTTCTTATCTTCCTTTTCGTTGAAGCAGCCTTTGAACAATTCCAGGCCGACATGCCAGTAAATGACTACCATGACAAGCGACATGCTGAGATAAGTGATGTAGAACAAATACAGGACCCGCTCCACAATGAACGTCTCCATCCGTAAAGAATCCGCTGTTGAAAACCAGCTATAGACGTGATCCTCCACTCCGATCGAACCATGATATCCAATCGGCACCAGCAAGGTAACCAGCAGAATCAGAAGCCCCGATACCGGGACCAGCCAGAAATGACGCAGCTTGAGTGTCAGATTATTGAAGCTGCGGTTGAAGATCGCGAGGTTTACATATCCGGTGAACGCAAAGGAAGCTCCAGTAACTGTAACCAGCTTGGGTTTCGTCCATAGATAGGTCAGCACCTGCAGGACCGAGTCCCAATTAAACGCAGGATTGATTAAGGCCTTGATCAGAATGAACACCATTGCGGGAAAGGACAGCAGGAGCACAATCTCTGTGGCATACAAAATCGAAGTCGTCTTAAAACGGCTGGCTCCGACCACCAGAATCAAAAAACCTGTCATGACAGCTCTAGCCGATATATCCGGGCTGATGAAGCGGAGCGTGATATCTACAAAGGATAACAGCATGATACTTCCTGCAACAAACCAGAAGATGGAGTACAAGATTAAGAGAGGGATCACCACCCCCTTGGGTAAATAAGTGTTGAAAATTTCAGGAAAACCTTGTCCCTCGAATTTGATGATCAAACGGGTGAACATGTACATCGTTAAGGAGCCATAAGCAACCGCAAGTAAAATCGACCAAAATACACCGTCGAATCTGGTAAATATGAGAACTCTCGGAACAAGGTTAATAATATTGATGACCGCACTCATCAAAAACAGGTAATAGTAGTATCTACGACTTACCATGCTGGTGTCCTACCTTCTCCTTGGATTCCCACAATGTTAATCTGAAGTAAGGTTTGCCGAAGCTGCGGACGTCGGACAAGTACATAATAATCCCGACCACAGAGACCATAATGCCTACTACTCCGAAGAGCATCGCCGTCAGAACAATAATGTACTTGAGCACGCGGATCGTGTAACCCATCATACTCAGCGGAATTACGAAGTTGGAGATTGCAACGGCAGATACGAGAATAATCATAATGTTACTAACCAGGCCCGCCTGGGTAGCTGCCTGTCCCAGAATCAGCCCACCTACAGTGGTTGCAGTCGGGCCAATCGCTTTGGGCAGGCGTAAGCTTGCTTCGGTAAGAAATTCCATCATCAGCAGCATAAAGAAGACCTCCATAAAAGACGGGTACGGAACGGCCGCACGGCTGCCTGCAATTAGAAGAACAAGTTGAGACTTTAGGATTTCCGGATTGTAAGATGCAAAGGTGACGTATAACCCGGGCAAGGTCAAGGTTATAAACAATCCGACGTATCGAATCAGCTTCAAGAACTGGCTGACAAGAGGAATTTGTATTTTATCATCCATTGCTGAGAAGAAATCGGTGAATACAGCTGGAGCAATAATGGCAAAGCCCGTCGTATCCATCAGAATGGCAACCTTTCCTTCTGTCAGGTTGAGTACAACCCGGTCCGGACGCTCTGTCACGACCATATTGGGAAAAATCCTGAAGCGGTGAGGACTTATATATTTCTCTAATTCTCCGGCAGATTGCAAGATATCGATTTTAACCCTTTTCAGCCGGTCTTTTACTTGTTGGAGTACGCTCGAATCGACCCGCTCCTGATCATAGACGATCGCGATAGCCGTTCTGGACAAGCTCCCCAGAGTCATTGTCTCTACCTTCAATTCAGAAGTCTGATACCTGCGGCGAATCAGATTCAGGTTCATCTCGATATTCTCACTAAAGGCGTCGCGAGGCCCTTGAACAATGGCTTCATTTATCGCTTCTCCGACACCGCTGGACTCCACCTTCACCGAGTTGAACAAATAACTGTTAGGGCCAATACTGACTAAGGTATAGCCCTCTAAAATTCCCTCAATCAGTTTTTGCAAATCATCCGCTTTACCTGTTCCGGGAAAGGTTGCTATATACGCTTCATAGGCTTCCACATCGGCCATCTCATAACTGGGAACTACGACATATTGGAACACCAGGTTCGAGTTAGTCACACTCTTCAAGTATTGAAGCTGAATTTGCGAGGATGCGCCCAGCGTAATCTCTTCGTAGTCCGATTGCTCGGTCAGCTTCTCTCTCAGCCAGTTAGCAGCATTGCTCGCCCGATGAGTCGTCATTCTCGCAGCCTCCTACATTCATCTGTGCATGCAACTATTTTGCCAAATGCCCTTATATTCATGCATAACGGCAAAAAGGCGATACAGGGATCCCTCCCTATATCGCCTTTTCCAGTTCCATTGCATTTCTCAATGATTCTTCAGCATACCCGGTTTCGGCCTTCTGATTTTGCACGGTAGAGCGCCTGGTCCGCCTGGTCAATCAGATCATATTCCGCAACATCCGGATAAGTCGCGCTGCCCGCAGAAATCGTCATCTTAAGCTCCGAGCCGTCCGGCAACAAGAATGGATTAGACTCCACATTATGCCGCAGACGCTCCGCAATTCCAAAAATTTTATCCGCGGCGCAATTGTCCACAATGACTGCAAATTCCTCCCCGCCCTTGCGGGCAATATGATCGCCGGGCCTGAAGGTGTCCCTTAACACATCCGCCAATTGGGCCAGCACCGCATCCCCTGCGGAATGACCATACGTATCATTGACCTTCTTGAAATGATCAATATCGATCATGAGCAGTGAAAATGGGGTATTATATCGCCTGGAAGACAATATTTTCTGCTCCATCATAAACTCAAAGGCTCTCAGATTGGACAATCCCGTCAAGAAATCACGGTTCGCCGCTTCCCTCATAATTCTCAAGGAATCATCCGACTTGCGCAAATATTGAAGCATCATGTATGTAAACAAGCCGGAAATCAGATAAAGGGGAGTGAACAATCCGACGGTAATCCAAAGATTGTCCTGAAAAATAATATAGATGAGGATGACACTGGAGCATGCAGAGCACGCCAGCGCCCACACCCATCTGGGAAAAGACAATTTCCGGCGCCGGATCAGCAGAATGCTGAAGAGGAAGGTAAGCAGAATATTTAGAGCCCCCAATATGGAGGCAAAATGTAACCCATTTAAGAAAAACAACCGATAAATTAGAATCAGGACAGCACAAATCGAACCGGAGAGCCATCCCCCCATATAGACAGACACCAGAATCGGAAGCTGACGAAAATCAACGTAAGCCGTTTGACCGCTGTAAAAACCCGAGTACATCAGGATAATCCCGAACACACCGAGAATGAAGCCGAGCAGTACTTTAGTCTCCCATTCCTTTTTGGGATACTTCTGCTGCCATATTCCCCACACAATATTTCCAAAAAACAAGAACGTCGTTAAAATTGTAAAATTGTAAATCAAGCTTTCAAGCATAATACTTCCCTCTCAATATATAAGACCCTGCTTCTAGCACGGAAATAATACACAAAGCATAACATATCAATCGCTAAAATTCGACAATTTAAAATATTTTTCGACATTCAGATACATTTGGGGAGTTAGCAATATTTGTGACTTTTATAACAGCTCAATGATTCCGCTTTTTGTAAGGCTAATGTATAATGTCCCATAGTAAGCTAAGGGGGTTTGTCCTATGGAAGAATCACTGATTCCTCCCGATCAGGAGCCTGTGGAGATCTGCCTGCTGGCAGGGAAAATCATGCTGCAGAGCGGTGCGGAGACCTATCGGGTTGAAGATACAATGACCCGCCTTGCCGTTGCGCTCGGCCTGCCCGGATCGCAAAGCTATGTCACTCCGACCGGGATTGTGTTTCAATCCGGAGAAATGCAATGGGCCAAATTGATCAGAATTGTCGAAAGAACTACCGACCTGGAAAAGGTAGCTGCTGTGAATAATGTCTCACGACAGCTAGGCAGCGGTACCCTTTCTCCGGAAGCTGCATATCAGCAATTAGTTCAAATTGATACGTCCAGGCATGCTTATTCGCTGCCATTGCAAATAGTTGCCGCTGCTGTAGCAAGCGGCTGCTTCACATTTATGTTCGGAGGAGTCGGTAAAGATCTCCTTCCCGGCGTTCTATGCGGAGGACTGGGATTTGCAGCCTTTCTATGGCTTCATCGACTGGTTCGGGTTAAATTTTTCGCGGAGTTCACGGCCTCATTGATGATTGGAATCGTTGCTTTTCTGTTGGTTCAGACCCATATAGGAGCGACTCTAGACAAGATCATCATCGGATCCGTGATGCCTCTTGTCCCTGGGCTCTTAATTACGAATGCTGTGCGTGATTTGATGGCTGGACATCTGGTTTCCGGGTTGTCCCGAGGCGCGGAAGCCTTTCTAACCGCCTTTGCCATTGGGGCAGGAATCGCGGTCGTGTTCACGATCCTCTAACATTATTCAATCTCTGGAGGAATAAGAATGAGTCTTATACTGCATAGTCTGGCCAGCTTTGTTGCCGCTGCGGCATTCGGCATCCTGTTCAATGCTCCCAGGCGTACGCTGCTTCAATGCGGGATATCCGGGATGCTAGGCTGGGCAGCCTATTACCTGCTTGCCGTTCCCTTCAATGCGATCTTTGCTACCGTTAGCGCCACCTTTATTGTAGGATTGGTCAGCCTAATTTTCGCACGGGTCTATAAGGAGCCCGTCATCTTATTCAGCGTATCGGGAATTATTCCTTTGGTTCCCGGCGGCCTTGCTTATGATGCCATGCGCAATTTTGTAGAGAATGAATATGACATCGCCGTTCAATTGGCGGCACAGGCGCTCCTCATCTCCGGTTCTATTGCGATCGGACTGATCCTGTCCGAAGTGATGAACCAGGTTGTACGGAGCATTCCGATCAGACGCGGCTCCCGTCTCTGATTCAGGGGGGCTGGTTCGGGTAGTTAATTACTGAACCTTATAACCATCCGGAATCAAGAAGGGAGAGCTGGCTATGAAGCAAGTTCGTTTGAAGGATCAAGTCGCCGCCGTTACCGGGGGAGGCTCCGGAATCGGAAGAGCGGCAGCAATAAGATTTGCCCAGCAGGGGGCCAAGGTCTATATGCTTGACCGGACACCGGAGGAGGCGGAAGAAACCCGTAAGCAAATTGTGGATGCCGGCGGTGAGGCCAACGTCATTCCTTGCGATATCTCCAAGCCGGAAATGATCGAGCAGGCCTTCGCCCGAATTGCTGAAGAAGCGGGCCCTGTTCAGATTGTATTCGCCAATGCCGGGATCAATGGCACGATGGCTCCTATCGAGACCATGGAGATCAAGGATTGGGACCAGACGATGGATATTAACCTGCGGGGAACGTTCGCTACGGTGAAATATGCAATTCCTCATATGAAAGAGCATGGCGGGAGTATTATCATCACAAGCTCTATTAATGGGAACCGTGTCTTTTCCAATACTGGATTTTCTGCCTATGCTTCGACTAAAGCAGCTCAGGTTGCTTTTATGAAGATGGCTGCACTTGAACTGGCTCAGTACGGGATTCGCGTCAATGCCATTTGTCCAGGTGCGATAGAGACTAACATCAACGACAACACTTATCCTTCCGATGATATAGAGGAGATTAAAATTCCGGTAGAGTTTCCCGAGGGGAGCCAGCCGCTGGAGAAAGGCCCTGGAAAGCCCGAGCAAGTAGCTAATCTGGCCCTGTTCCTCGCTTCGGATGAATCATTCCACATTACCGGAACAGAAGTATATATCGATGGCGCGGAATCTCTCCTTCGCGGATAAATAAGCGGTAACATCAAAAGCGGCAATGCCATGATTTTGATCTGGCATCGCCGCTTTTCTCTTGGATTAAGAAGAGCCTTTTGTATAAAATTCCCTCTCCTTCACATAATACCTTAAAATCACTGAAGGGGGGATAGCCTTGTCCATGCTCCAGTTCATTAGTAAATGGGTGCAGGCCAAAAACAAAAAAAGCGGTCGCAGTGGCAACCCTCAGAGCTCTCCCCAAGCTTCAGGACCCGTGACATTACAGAATATTCAAGATCAATTCAAGGATTGCAGCGACCTGACCCACTATACCCTGCCCGAGCTCCAGGCAGATTTGCTATTCTTTGATCATCAATTGGATCCTCACGCGTATGAGAGGGACGTTCTTCGTCCCTTGCTGAATATCACCAAGGATGAATTGGAACAGTTACTCCGGCGCTCGCAATTCGTCGCTGCTAAGGATGTTGTCAATACCGTTCACGGAATTCTGAATGGTTATGTGGCTCTTTTTCTTCCTCAGGGAGTTTATCTGGTGGATGCTTATGGACCTGAGAAAAGATCCATTGAGCAATCCGAATCCGAAAGTACTATCAACGGCCCGCATGATGCTTTCAACGAATCGCTAGGGACTAATCTGGGATTGATCCGCTCCAGATTAAAATCCAACCGGTTAAAGGTTCTCCAATACACAGCCGGTGAAATCTCCAAGACCAAAATATGTGTGCTCTACATTGACGGGATAGCTAACATGGAGTATGTCCAGGAGATAGAGAACCGGATTAAAGCTATTGAGTTCAGCTCTCTATATGACGGAACGATGCTGACTCAGCTTATTGACGACTTTCCAAACGCTCTATTTCCCCTATTCCAAACCTCGGAGCGGACGGATATTGCAGTATCCAAGCTGAATGAGGGAAAGCTTGTGGTTATCGAAGAGCATAGCCCCTCCGTGATTATCGCCCCCTCCTCCTTTTTCGAGTTCTTTACTACACCGGATGATTATTATAATCGATGGGTTGTAGGATCCGCCTTGCGCTTGCTTCGTTATCTGGCTTTTCTGATTACAATTTGCCTGACGCCTTTATATGTCGGGATCACAACCTATCACTACGAGATGATTCCTGAGAACCTGCTTATTTCCTTGACCGAATCCAGATCCCGTGTCCCGTTTCCCCCTATAATTGAAGCTTTGCTGATGGAAGGAACCATAGAAATGCTGCGGGAAGCAGGAGCGCGTCTTCCGACCAAGATCGGACAAACAATCGGTATCGTCGGCGGTATCGTGATCGGTACCGCAGCCGTACAGGCCGGATTCACGAGCAATATTCTGATCATTTCTGTAGCGATGTCGGCCATTGCTTCCTTTGTAATTCCTAGCTATATCATGAGCGGTTCGCTCCGGCTTATCCGGTTTGGCCTGCTTATTCTGTCTGGCATGCTGGGGAATTTCGGATTTTGCGCAGGCATCGCCCTGATCATTATCCATTTGGCCAAATTAACGAGTCTGGGCGCCCCTTACACAATTCCGGCTGCACCTGTTAAACCTCGGGACTGGATCGATATCTTTATTCGCGGTCCATTCTGGGCATTGAACAGGCGTCCCGCCCAATCGCGCTCCCCGAATACTAAGCAGAACAAGATGAAGAAATAGGTGATCTCGTTGGCACAAGAAAAGCTTCATCGTTTTTCCATCGCTATGTTGATTTTCAATACCCAGGCAGGCGTCGTGCAGTTCATTCTTCCCAGGACAATTGCCACTTATTTCGGAACCAACGGCTGGATCGTCATTATCCTGGTCTACCTGATTGTCACTCTTAACATCATGCTGATCAACGCGGTCTATCGTCTGGGTAAAGGAAAGTCTCTATTTGTGATTTTGCAGGATGGATTGCCGCGCTTCATGCTTATTCCAGTATATCTGGTTGCGGGAAGCCTCTTTGCTATGATCGGATGTCTTGTCGTCAAGCAATACGTACTGATCTACCAAATGATCGTTTTCCCCTCCACCTCGGACTTAATGCTAAAGATATTTGTTGATATCTTGGTCTTTCTGTTTGTCACCAAAGGAATTTACAACATGTCCAAAGCCAATCTCCTGATGGTATTCATACTCCTGATGATCGTTCCTTCAGGCTTTATGATGCTAGGCGACTTTGATCTGCTTCGTCTTACTCCTTATGTGTTTAAGGAGGGTCATGACTGGTTGAAGGGCTTTGCAAGTGTGTACGCAGCATTTATGGGGTATGAGTTATCGATCCTCCTATTTCCCTATGCGGAGAAAAACAATAAATGGCTTAAGTATGTCCATCTTGGCAACAGCATCGCGATGCTCATCTATTTGCTCGTCGCCCTGCTGTGCTACGGGTTCTTTAATTATCACGAGCTAAAATATTTATCTTTTCCGCTTCTGGATATGTTCGGATATTTGCAATTCCCCTTTGTCGAGCGCATTCAGAATTTTATTTTCAGTCTGTTCCTGTTTAGCATAATTATGACCTCGGGCATGTACTTCTGGTCGAGCCAGCAAATGTATTCTGCCGTCTTACCCAAACTCCCCTGGAGGCTGCTGCTCTTCCTGATCATGATACTGGCTATAGGAGTCTCCTACATTCCAAAATCACTGATTATCGTTGAACAATGGTTTGATGTATTAAGCTTGCTCGAGATCGGAACAGCCGTTGGATTACCGCTTCTGGCCTTACTAGCTATCCTGATTCAGAGAGGGAGGAGTAAACATCATGCATCATAGGGGACGGCTCTGCGTGCTCGCGCTATTCTTTCTTGCTATAGCAGCAGGGTGCAGCAGCGACAGGAACATCTTAGAGCGGGTAGGTTATGTCCGTACGGTAGGATTTGATGCGGAGAAGGACAACATGATCAGGGTGACTGTCAATATCCCCTTGATTATCGCGGAAGCGAATGAGACTCGCCAGCAAGAGGAGATTTTCTCCAAAGTCGTACGAAGCAGCAAGGAAGCACGAATTCTAATGTCACGGAGAACCAGCCGGAAAATGGTCAGCGGACAGATCAATACCATCCTGTTCAATGAGGAACTATCCAGAAGAGGGTTATGGAGCCACATGGACAGCTTGCTTCGGGATTTCACCATATCCAAACGGACGGAAATCGCGGTTGTGGAGGAATCGGCGCGCGACATTATCGAGACGCATTTGCCGGGTCACTCCCGAACGAATCAGTACATTGACCGTATGCTGAAAAAAGAATTTGAAACTCAGACGCTGCCTCATGTGCTGCTGCATCATTTTTGCCGGGATTACTTCGATGAAGGACGCGACCCGATCACCCCATTCCTCTCGAAGTCCGGAAAGGATCTTGAGGTCAGCGGCATCGCCCTCTTCAAGAAGGATCGAATGGTCGGCAAGTTGAGCGCAAATGATATTTTTTACTTTTCCATCATCTATCACGATCAGGACCGGGGAGAATTTACGCTCGGCTTGAACCGTCCTGAGCTGTACAGCATTTCATTCCACGCCATCAACAATACCACCCGCAAAACAATCAGCAAAACGCCCGATGGCAGGTATCGGGCGGATATTAGGATAAATATTCACGGCGGGGTTACAGAATACATCGGAAACTTGAAGATGAGTACGTCTGAACGCACTGAGCTGGAGCATATTCTGAGCCGCCATATCGAAGAGGAGTGCAACCGCGTCGTAAAAAAGCTACAGCAGCTTGGCGTAGACAGTATCGGGATCGGACAGTATGTTCGCAATAAAGTCAGCTATCAAGAATGGAAAGCCTTTTATAAGGACAATTACATCCAGGACATGGATATCGTCGTTCATACAAACTTCAAAGTAAAGAACTTCGGCAACTTCTTCTATTAGAGGTTGACTACTAACCGCTTGGATTAATACCAACGTAAAAATGCTTCGGCGATCTTGGTTCCGGCATGGCCGTTAGGATGTGGATCAAATTCCGAGCTCATAAATTGCCGCTGCAGCAGATGCTCATGCGGTGCCGGCTGGGACAGCACCTCCGCAATATCGAACACACGGTCTACGCCGTTCAGGCTTAGCCCGCGGATCTGTGCATTGACTGTGCGCCAAATCTGTTCCCGCTCCTCCGCGAAGTTGAACGGAGGTACAGTGCACAAAATAATTTTCACATCAGAATTGTGGTTCTTCAAGCGATGGATCAAATCCTGCAGATCGGCCATCAGTTGTTCAGCGGTGCGGCAGCCAATATCGATATCATTGACTCCCAAGCAGAGCACGATCTTGTCTTTGCCCCGCTTTGCTTTGCTTAGCCAAGCCGTATCGGTTGCAGCATCGTAGGCTCTAGCCCAGCCGGAGCCAAGATTCCATACCCCGCAGGAGGAGCCGAGTTGATTCGCGATTTTTGCGACCCAATAGTCATAGCCATCCTGAGCCGTACGTACACCCTGCGTGATAGAATCGCCAAAGAACACCAGCTCCTGTACGGTATCCGTCTCATAACCAATCCAGGATGGAAGCACGAGCAGGTTGTCCGATTTACGAAATCCATCCTCATTCGGCTGAGCCGCCCGGAAGCCTGGGGCATCATAGGCTGTGACCAGCATCTGCTCTGTATTGTAAGGAATTGAAGCACCCGGTCCAGCAGAAAGGGTCCAGCTAAACATCAAATCATGCCCGTCGGGCAAGTAAATTTCAACAGGATCGCTATAGAACTGTTCTCCGGGAAACACGTCCCTTGTACCAGCTCCTCCAAAGGTCAGATTTACCAGCGTTTCTTCATTGTAACTGCAGCTTTGGTCTCTTCCCCCATCTGCAATACAGGCAGCCTCAATACGCCATGCCCCGCCTTCGCGTCCGGCCCAGGCGATTGTTCCCTGCTCCCAAGTCGAATCCACGGCATTCGAGAAGCCGAAGCACAGCTTCAATGTTCCTTGCTCCCGCAGCCGGATCACCGTGCGATAAGTGTGGGTAAAAGGCCCCTCACGCACCATAATAAAGTTGGATGTCGTAGCCACTACCGTTGCCGATGTGAATCCGCTTAAGCTTTGCGATTGTCTCATGACTTTCATATCCCTTCAATATATAAATAGCAAAAACAATTAGGAAGCGGTACTTACCCGATTTCGGCCGTTCTTCTTGGAGGCATAGAGCGCTTTGTCCGCCTCCGTAAAGATACTCTCCAACGGAGCGCCATCCAGACGGGATTCCGCTACGCCAAAGCTGGCCGTGATTCCAATCTCTCCGGCAGCACAATTCAGAGGGACAAGCTCAATTTCTCGGCGAAGCTCCTCAGCAAACAAGGCAGCCTCCCGCAGGTCCAGACCAGGCAAAGCCGCCACGAACTCCTCTCCTCCATATCGGCCCAATAAATACTCATTAGCGAGCCTCCCCTTTAAGATCGAGGCGATATGCCGAAGCGCTAAGTCGCCAGTATCATGACCAAAGAGGTCATTGATCCGCTTGAAATGGTCGATATCAATCATCATTAAGGAGAAGGGCTGAGCATTACGATTTGCGGTCTCCAGCTCTCTTTGGCTCTCCTGCATGAAATGAGTCCTGTTATATATGTCGGTAAGCCCATCGTAAGTAGCAAGTCTGCGGAGCTCTTCCTCCAACCGGACTTGCTCGGTCACATCCAGGACCGTATATGTACGGCCTACAAACTGGCCTCTCCGGTTAATGACCGGTGAGGATTGAATTTTATAATGGCAAGCCACATGACCGATATTCCAGCCAACTTCCTTGATATGAATCAGATTGGAATCCGGGTAGAACTCAAAGATTTCTTCATCAAAATCCTCGGTCAGCCGAATCTGGTTGACCGGTCTGGCGATACAGTCTGCCTGAAGCCCTGGAATCATCACCTCGGCCGCGGGATTATAATCGGCCAGGAAGCCTTGCGGATCAACAACTAATACCCCGTCCCGCATACTATCAAAGATATACTCCCTAGCCACCGGAGAGGCGACCAGCAAGCCGGAGGTTCGAATCGCCCACATATAAAAGAAAGAGGTGATGCACATAATGAGTGGCACCGGGTCCATTTGATAAGGCGTCAGCCCCATTAAGTATACAAATGCGGCTGCCCACGGCAGGGCAAAGCCGATAAACAAAGCAATCAATTGGCTGCGGAGTACATTTTTACGGCGGTTCCAGTACCGGAGCAGCAAGAAAATTCCCGTCAGAATGCAGCTCACCGTATAGCTGCCATGAACGATGTACCATTCACCCATATTCATATCCATCATCGGTGACGGCGCATCAGGATTCAGATAGACGTCTTGGTAGAACAAATGATGATATTCATTGGTCAAGACGAAGAGAAAGGTTAGCGCCGGAATGACCAGCAGAAGCATGATATTCCGCCTGGTGACGTATTTTTCCATTCCCACATAATACATAACTAGCGCCAAGCTCAAAGGCGAAATAAAGGGCATGCCCAGATATTCAAATTTGACCCAGTACATGATCTCTTCCAGCGAAGTACTGGCAAGCTCCATAGAGAAGCCGAACGCATAAATTGCAGAGCAGATTGAAATCCAGAAGAACAGTTTGATTCCGGAATACCGGTTGCGATTGACATAGGAATAAATGGTCAGCAGTACGCTAAGCACGCCGGATAGAGCAGCCAGTACAATAAATACGCTTACTGAAGAATTCATGATATTCTCTGACCCCAATTTCGGATTAAGATAATTATTCCTATCGTAGCACAGGAGTATAAATCACAGAAAGAACTCATTTTATTCCAATGGGATATCTATTCGTGCCGCACAATTCCGGCCGAGTTGCTTGGCCCGGTAGAGCGCCAGATCACTCGTCGTATACAGTTCTTCCAGCGGTATATCTTGATCGGGAGGAACTGTAACAATCCCCATGCTGATCGTGCTTGCCTTGAGCCCGTAACGAATTTCCAGGGATTCCACTGAACGGCGAACCCGTTCCGCGATTACATCCGACTCCTCCACTCCCGACTCCGGCAACAGAATGGCGAACTCGTCCCCTCCGAATCTTCCGAACAAGCTTGAAGTCTCCAGACTGCTGCTGACAATGAAGGCGATATTCTCCAGAACCCGATCTCCTGCATCATGTCCGTAACCATCATTGATTTGCTTGAAGTGATCGATATCAAGAAGAATAAAGCTTGCAGGACTCTTCCGGTCCTTTGCTTCCAATAGCTTTTGAGCCTTCAGCGTAAAGGATCTGCGGTTCAACGCTCCTGTCAGATCATCGTAGCTTGCCAATTTCAGCAATTCCCGGTCTGCCCGCTCTTTCGACAGAAGCACGAAACCCGTATTTCCTAGCATCATAATCAGATAAAGAGTCAGGAAGGATAAGTTCTGATAAAGCCCAGGCTCAAACATGGATACCGGAATGATCGGAATCCATGGCATGATTGTTCTGCACAGCAGCCCCAGGGAGATTACAAGATACATATATCCGATGATCAGGCGGAGCATGGATCTACGCGAAACAGCGATCATCCTGCGTACCGGAGGAATCAAAAAAACGGCGGTCGAAAAAGAAACTACCGCAATTCGAAATCCTTCTGTATTGTAAAAGACAACAATGCTGCAATATCCTAAAATCGCTAAAATTGTAAAATAATTATAAAATAGACGTGCGTGAGCGTTAAATCCGCCAACTACCGTTAACAGCGCTTTGGTCTCCAAAGATACCCCAAGCAGCAATAAAATATTGGCAACTGTGAGCAGCAAGATATGGTCAGTGATCAGCGGAACAGACATCATGGCCCATGTAGCTGCCTGAAGCCATTTCGCTGTGTAAAACGTATTGACAGCCGGGTCCTTAACCTGCTTGTGCTTATAAGCGGTAATCAGGATTACGGTAAACAAGTGTCCCAGAACCAGCAGGATAAAGACGGTTTGCATATCCATTTGAATTCGCATAGGGTTCAGATCCATTTCTTATTCATCTTATGTTGTCAATTTAATGTTGGTTGGATAAAACATCCGACTTCAACCTTGCTCTGTATAATACCAGAAAAAGCATGCTTTTTCGATTAGATTTTGAAAATACAAATAGCGGCCCTGTCTGCTTCAAGACAAGGCCGCTTCTGGTTAGAAACGTAGAACTATTATATTATGTTTGGGCAATCAGGACTGGACTGTCGCTGTCGCAGGCTTGCTTTGTCTGGAGATCATAAACAATACAGACCAGATCAACAGGAAGCCCACCGCTTGCGCCACAGTAATTCTTTCCTGAAATGCGAGCCAGTTCACAAGCACACCAACCATCGGGAAGCTTAATTCCGCAAGCGTAGCAACCGATGCTTTAGTCGTTGTCAGACCTTTATAATACACCAACAGGCTCAACAGTCCTGGCAATAATGCCTGGCCCAGCAGATTCAAGGAAAAGCCTGCAATTCCAGATGTACTGCTTGGAAAGCTCCATGCCACTCCTTCATTCCAAGTAATTGCGAGCAGCAGCGGAAGAGCCAAAATGAAGCGGAGTGCGGTCACGGTCTCATACTTCATCTGACCAACCATCAATCTCCCCATCACCGTCGAGCCGCCCCAAAACGCCGCAGCACCCAGCGATAACAGACTGCCGACTTGAATGAACTCGTTCCAATGGCCGAAAGGAATCGTAAAGCCGAATGTCAGAAAATATGTGCCGATAACGGCTACAGTGAGCAGAAACGAGAAATGCTTTGGCAGCGATTCCTTTAACAACAATCTGGCAAGAATGATTGCAAACAACGGCTGCATCTTCTGCAGCAGCAATACCGCGTTAAAATTGCCGCCCTCCAGCGCTTTCGTGAACAGAATCGTCGCAATGGCTGAACCGCCCCAGGAGATGAACAGCAGGGCACCCGCTTGCTTCCACTTCAAGCCCAGCAGCTCCCGACGGTTCTTCCACAGGATCGGTGCCGCAATAATTCCAATGATCGCATGCTCCAGCAGAACCAATTGGGCCGACGTAATATAATCTAGCAGAATGATCCGGAATAACGGATCTACACCCCAAAGGGCCGCCCCCAGCACGACCAGCCAGAATCCGCTCTTCGAACGCGAACCTGTTACGGTTAAAGGTGAACTTCCTTGCAGTCTTACACTTGATGCATTATCCATATTCCCTGCTCCTCTTTCTGAATATGGGGTCTGTCGCAGAAAACCCCCGAATTGACCTGAGTCAACATTCGGGGGCTGATCAAATAAGCATGGCAAAGCCCGCTAACGGGCATGCACGCCTATCTTTGATCTTCTCCCATCCGGACTTTACCGTCGGCTCTGGAATTTCACCAGATCAGTCGCCAATCTCATCGTTAGATAGACTGGAGAGTCGCGGGCTGTGCTATCCGCAGATAACAATCACCGCCGGTCAGGAATTTCACCTTACCCCGAAGATCCATATTCATTTAAATTTTTATCGTTTATAGGCTGATTTCATAGTACTGCGACATTTCGCGTTTCTCTGTAACAAAAATCACAAGTGCTGTGCATTTTGTTTCTGTCTTTTCATGAAAATGAAATCATGTTTACATTATATCATTTTCAAGGCAGAATGGAACCCTCTATTTCCATGAAACTGATGCCGGACCGCTCTATTCGAATGCCGGAATCGCGATTTCACTGTAATTATCCTCCAGGAATTGCTTCACTTCCGGTCCGGACAGACGCTCTGCGAGCTTGCGGATCGGCTCTGAATCCTTGTTATCTTCACGGGCAACAAGTGTAATCGCGAACTCGGATTCCGTCGTCTCCGTCAAGAGTGCATCCTTCTTGGGGGTCAGCCCTAATGGACTGGCATAGGCTGGTGTCATAAGCGCAATATCTGCATCGTCCAGCATTCTGGCCAACATCAGAAGATCGACCTCTTCAAATTTAAAGTTGTGTGGATTTTCGGTAACATCAGCAACGGTAGCTTTAATGCCAACCCCGTCCTTCAACTTAATGTATCCCGCCTTCTCCAGCATAACAAGCGACCGGCCCAAATTCGTGGAATCGTTGGCTACGGCAACTACCGCTCCATCCGGCAACTCGTCCATGCTCTTATAGCGCTTCGAGTAGACGCCGTAGATCGCGTGATAAACCGGCTGAATGGCCACCATGCTAGAGCCTTTGCTTGCATTGTATTCATTCATGTAGGGCACATGCTGGAAAAAGTTTGCATCCACTTCCTTGTTAGCCAAGGCATCATTGGGCTGAACATTATCAGACAGTACAACAAGCTCCAGATTGATGCCGTCCTCCTTAAGCAGCGGCTTGATTAATTCAAGCATATCCGTCATTGGCGGAATTAAAGTAGCTACTTTCAGGGTGACCTCCTGGTCTACTGCCGCGTTTTCTTTTGCTGCATTCGAGCTTGTGTCCGGTTCGGCCGCTCCTGAAGTATTATTCTTCGCACAACCGGCACTGAACAGCATCAGAACTACCATCAATGCCGCTATCCACCCCTTAGAGCCTCTTCTTGTTCCAGTATGTTTCATCATCAACATCCTCCCACCATTCTTTTATTTTCAAGCCTTTGGCTTGTTATTTATCGCTTATCCAGCCAGCGGGACAGCAGGCTCCCGAACAGCTGAATAAACTGAACGATCACAATCATGAGCAGAATAACCGCCAGCATCAGCTCCGTCTCAAAGCGCTGATAGCCATAGCGAATCGCAAAATCTCCAACACCGCCTCCGCCGACCACCCCCATTACCGTTGAGTAAGAGATGAAGCTGATCATGGAGTTGGTCAATCCCAGAATCAGACCGGACCGCGCTTCAACCAGCAGGAACTTGAACATGATCTGCAGACGCGTAGCCCCCATTGCCCGGGCGGCTTCCAATATGCCGCGGGGAACGTCATGCAGCGCTTGCTCCACCTGACGGGAATAAATCGCCAGCGATACAACGGCCAGCGGGACAGAAGCAGCAAGGGTACCGATCGCGGTGCCGACCAGCCACCTTGTTACCGGGATCATAAATACGACGAATAACAAAAAGGGAAAGGAGCGAATAATGTTTACAAAGCCGTTCAGTACTTGGTGCCAGAAACGGTTCTCGTACAGCTGTCCCTTTGCCGAGAAAAAGAGAAGAACACCCAAGGGCAAGCCCAGCAGAATTGCCGCAGTCAGGGAAATGCCTACCATAATGAACGTCTCCGCAATGGCCTCGGTAATCTGAGCCTGATATTGCGCGACCCGTTCCAGCATCAGCTCCACATCAATCACCCGGCATCACAGCCTTTCCAAGCAGCTGTTCTCTGTAGGACAACACGGTGCCTAGGCCCTGTGTTTGGGCTTGTTCCAACGGAAAGCTGTCGACAATTCTCCCCTGGTCCATCACAGTAACTTCATTACAGACAGCCCGAATGACCTCCATCTCATGGGTTACGATGACAATGGTAACACCGAGCGATTCATTAGCATGTTTGAGGACATTCAGAACCTCCATCGTCGTTGCCGGATCCAGAGAGGACGTAGGCTCGTCACATAAGAGCACGCGCGGACGAGGGGCAAGAGCACGCGCTATTGCTACACGCTGCTTTTGTCCGCCGCTCAGACTGGAAGGATACTCTTGTGCCTTGTCCTCCAGCCCAACGAACCGCAAACATTCCTGAATCCGCTCCGCTCTGGACTTTTTGGGCTCTCCGGCCATTTCCAGCGGAATCGCCACATTGCCGCTGACAGTTCGGTTATGCAGCAGATGAAATTGCTGAAATACCATACCCATCTGCCTGCGCAGGGAGCGAAGATCTGCTTCGGCCATCTGCATCAGATTTTGCCCATCAACAAGAACGGAGCCTCGATCCGGGCGTTCGAGGACATTCATAATGCGCAATAACGTGGATTTCCCCGCTCCGCTCGGTCCGATAATTCCGTGAATGCTTCCTTCCCGAATGTGTACCGAGACAGCTTCAACCGCCGAAGCTTCTCCTGAATAGCTTTTGCTAACCTCTTGCAGGGTAATCACGGTCTAACACCTCCAGTTCAGAAGCAGCCGACATCAATTCATTGTTGTATTAATACTTTTATCTATCTGTTACATTGTAATTTTCCTCATAAGTATAGATTATTAAACCATCTGTGTCACTATTTTTATTACATTTTTTATTGACCATTGGTTCTTATCCTTTATTTGGCGCGAAACCTTTTTCCCCTGATCCGCGTTTAGAGTATGCTAGAATGCTGTAATTCATTACATGAAGGAGGATTGAATCTATCATGATTTCAACCAACAAAAAAGCAATGCTCGCGGCCATGTCCGTGTGCTCTGTTCTCTTACTAAGCGCATGTACCAATAATTCCGTTGCCCCGAATTCCAATACGGGGGCCATTCAGGAGAATAGTCAAAACCAATCCGGACAGAATCAGAATTCTACGAATCCGGATAATAGCTCCAACTCAGACGGCGCAGCGGCTTCGGAACAGCTTGTCAGCGAGTTTCAAAGTTTGCTGGGACAGGAAGGCAAGCTTCCTGCGGCGTTTGATTTCCTCGACAAGCATGCTGATCAACTGAAGCCCGAACACGTCTCCCAGATGCTGTTGGCGCTGGAGGATGCTCAGATCGAAGGTCTTCAAAGCCTGTTAGACCGGTATTTCTCGGGCAACAATCAGGAACAGATTGCCGGGATCTATGAAATCGGCGATAGCCTGGAGGAGCTAATCAATAAAGCAAAGGATGCGGACTTGAAGGCCCTGCTTCAAGAAACGCTCGACAGCGGATATCAGTTGAACACGGCTGAAGGCATGTTCGGACCGGAGCTGGATTATCGCCGTACGGCACAATACAGTGATATAGCTACAGAGGATACAGCGGCTTATTTGAAGCTAAAGTCTGTCGAATCGGAGCAAGCTTCACAGCGTGATGCAGCCCTCGTCATTCCGTGGGAAGAGCTGCTTAAGCGGGCAATTGCTGCAGAGGATTTCCTTAACAACTATCCGGATTCCTCCAGCAAGGAAGACGTAGCCGCCATGTTCAGCAACTATAAGAACACCGTATTCCTAGGCGCCAACAACACCCCGTTGTTCGCTTACGAAAACAAGGTAATGGATGAAGAAGCTCGAAAAGCATATACGGATGCTGTCTCTGGCGATGCAGCAGTTGAAGGAACGCTTCTCGGCGATTTAAAGAAATTTATGGACGAAGCAGCCAAAGCGAATTACAAGCTCACTGATTCCTTGGAGCAATTTAGAGACCAGCTAATTAAATAATTTAAGTAATCAGCTGGATGAATGTAATAAAGCAGCCCGGGGCCTTGGATCCGGGCTGCTTTATTACTGCTTTTTGGCACTTGTTTACTCCACCATTCTGCTCCTTCACGGTATTTTAATGCCTTTTGTCACTTGTTTCCCCTCAAAAAAGAACCGCGTGCATGATTAGCTGCACACGGTTCTGTAAGTCTATCCTCGACAATTGCAATCCTATGGATTCATTAGCTGTCCCCATACGAGCAAGCGGGCTACCAGCACAGCCGCTTCCGCGCGGCTGCTCTGTTCAGCCGGAGCAAAAGTGCCGTTGCTGCGCCCCTGCATCATCCCGGCTCCGAGCATGCTCCGGATCGCTTCCTGCGACCAGCCGTGGACCTGACCGGCATCACTGAACGCTTCGAGCGAAGCATCCGTCTTCTGCTCCCCGCTTTCGCTCAGCAATGTCATTGCCCGATAAGCAATGACTCCCATTTCTTCGCGGGTGATCGCCGCTTGGGGACGGTAGCTTCCATCCGTGTAGCCCTGCAGCAGCCCCAGCTTGGCAGCCTGCATCACCGGATCATGGAACCAGTCATCCCGTCCTACATCGGTGAATACCGGAGCCAAGCTGTCGCCCTCCTCGGCATCCTGATGCACGCCAAGCGCCCGAAGCAGCATGGCGGCGAACTCTGAGCGGGTTACCGGCCGATCGGCCGCGAAACGCTCTTCCGATATCCCGTTCACGATCATTCGGGAAGCCAGCTTCTCAATATCCTTTCGGGCCCAATGGCCCGCCAGATCGATAAAGCTCTTTGGATGATCGGCCACGGTAAAGATTCCGTTCTCAGCCGTTTTCAAGACCGCCGTGAAGCTGCCATCGCTATTTTGGCGGAACAGAGCTGGAACATACCTCAGCTCGCCCGTTACCGTATCAAAGCGCAGTGCCACCGCACGATCCGGATTCCAAGGTCCTTCCAGCGCAAGAGTCCGCTCGACCCGTACCGGCAACCGCGACAGCTCCTTCACTATCTCCCCTTGCACGACGCTAACTGTAAATTTCACGGCAGGTATTGACTGGCCCATTCCAAGCCCGGCTGCCTTTTCATTCAAAATACTCTGCACCGTGTCTTGCACAGGTAAAATGCCGAACTCAATACGCGCCTGACTCCCGTCAGTGATTCCTGCCTGAAGAAGAACCTGCTCCACCAGCTTGAGCGGGAAAGTAAAACTTCCTTTGGTGAGCGGGTCACTCAACAAAATCGAAGCATCTGGGTGCCGTGAAGCTTCCTCCGATAACAGCTTCAAGCTAAAGGCCGCTACCCCATTGTCTCCAACAGAAATCTCAACCATTGAGCTTCCCGTTGCCAGCCCCTGCGTCAGCTTGCTATCATTCGTATCCGTGCTTCCTTCCCCTTGAGAGCTGCCATTCTGTGATGTGCCACTATTATTTGCATTACCGTTGCCACCGCCTTCTCCCGGCGTTCCCGGATCCACAACAGGCTTCTTCACCGAGGCGAAGCCTTTGTTCTGTTCAAGGAAGCTGAAGGCTTCAGCAGGATTCGATATCATACTTACCCTGTCTCCACGGACGATTACGTTATCCACGGTGGCAGAGCCCTTCAAATTCGCTGTAACATCGATGCCGTTCGTTCCAGTCCCGTCAATAACCAGATTTTGCAGATGAACCTGGTTCATGGCATAATCGCCGTGCAGAATCAACCCGGCGTAGGTGCTATCCTTCGCCACATTATTGCGAACTATGATGTTGCCGTTCATGTTGCTCTCCCCGGCGTACAGCCACAATGCCCCCAGACTGACACTGTAGCCAGTATCGTAGCTGCCCGCACGAAGCATCGTGTTGCGTTCAACAATCGTAGTGCCTTCAAACGGTTCCGCACTGAAACGTGTAGAGACAGCAATGCCTGCACCATTCGTTACGGTATCCATTACCACGTTATCCTGGATTTTGTTGTCCTTGCCTCCAAACACCACAATATTGTCAGCCAGCCATGGCAGGCTCACGGTGTTGAAGCGCGCCGTGTTATTTACACTCGGTGTGCGTTCATCCCCGTTTACATCCTTCAGCTTCGCATCCGTGAAGGACCACATGGCGATCCCGTCATCCCCCGGATAGCGGATATCGCTATGCTCCATCATGCTGTTGCTTGTGCCAACCGCAAAATTAATGCCGTCCGCCATTAAATTGCGGATGCGCAGTCCCATCATGTACAACCCGTTGGTCCGCGCTCTTTCTCCAATAGGCTGGGTCAGCCAGAGACCGGCCTTTGTATGCTCGATCCATACATGCTGAAGAATCGATCCTTGACCGTAAGCTCCATGAAATGCATTGGTAAAGGCCTCATCATCACGTTCGTTAATGCCGCCGTCAATCAACAGATCATAAACTTCAATTCTGCCGCCATGTCCATAGAATTTGGCTCCATTCAAGCGGGTATGCCACATTCCGGCACCCCGGATGACGGCCGAGTCCAGGCCCAGCAGATCATCACCGAAATCAAAGCTCCCCTCTGGAAACCATATTCCTTTTCCGCTTAGCATCGCTTCTGCGAGCGCTGCCCTGAAGGCGTCTGTATCATCGATGCCATCGTTCGGCACCGCCCCGAATTCCGTTACAGACAGGAAGCCATCAGGCATGTCGTACGCCGATTCAACCTGCTCCAGATCTACAAGGTCGATCACATAATACGCTGCATTATCCCCATTATCCTTTTGCAGACGAATGACAGAGCCAGCCGGAACCTCGCCGATTCGTGCATGAATTTCATCATAGAAACGATGTCCGCTGCCCTGCCTTGGATCATTGGACCACGGGTAGCTGCCGTATTCCCAAGCATATTTTGAGGTCAGCTCCAAACGCTGCTTAAATTGTCCATTCACATAGAGAGATAACGTCTCCTCTAACCCGCTTCCATCAGCACTGTCAGGGATCGAATACCGAAGGACGAGTGAATTCGCCTGTTCAGCCGCTTCGAATTCCACATAATCCCCAATATCCGAAAGCTTAACCGCTTGGCGGCCAGAGGCCTCCGAAGCCATAGACCGGTATTTCCGGGAAGGTCCGATCAGCTCGGCATTACTCTTTCCATGCTCGGCCTCATAGGTGATATACGGAGTAGTTGCTCCACGATAGTCTTTATTGACACTATTCTTTACCATCAATGAAGCAACTCCGGACTTCACAAGTGCATCGCCTTCTCCTTCCAAGGACACGCTGTTCATCCCGGCGCGCAGACTCAGCCTCACCTCCGCCGTTCTCCATCCGGAGGTCTCACCAGAAACCAGCAGTTCGCCCGCATCCAAGCCGTTCACTTGGAGCTGGAGGTGCTGCTCTGCCCCGGAGAGATTGCGGTAGCGAATCACCGCATCGTACGGCTGCGCCTCGGCCGCATGTACGGCGAACCGGATTACCTCGCCACCTCGGAACGCTTCGTCCGCAGGATAGGTTACATCTGAACTAAGCTTCGTAAAACTCCATAACACTTCGTCATAATCAGCTTCACTATTACTATAGGACGGACCTGCCACACTTGTTCCCGCAGACAAATAACCTGATGCCGAGGCATTCTCAAGTGTGTAGAAGCCGCCCCTAGTCTCAACAGTCCATTGCGTTCCCAACGATCCCGCCTGAGAAGCAAGGGCTGGCTGGAGCTGCCCACTCAAAGTCAGATAACGGCCTGTGGTCGTGTTCTTCAGTAAATGCCGTCCGTTAAAATCCTGCATCAGCCAGCTCTTTGCGGCTGCCGTATCCCCAGCGTCTGCATACACCAATCGTCCAGCCTGATCAGCCAGTACTTTATCAGGCTTTGTCTTCAAGGAAATATAAATTTCGTTCGTATCATTCTGAATGGGGGTCGAGGTGTTCAAATTGCGCTCCTCTGCCATGGGTGGTGTGATGAAATCCTGCGGAGCTGCTTCCAGCGACCACTGCACCGTCCCATAGGATGTCGGAAGCAATCCGCGCTCCGCATAACCGAGATGATTCTCCAAATGAATATACTCATCGTTATAACTGCTGCTAGCACTTCGAATGGTCACATTCTTTCCATCATCCGAGCGCTCGACCAACCAGTCAGACCTCCCCTGATCCGCAGGATGATCCAACACGCTCTCCAGGAACATGTAGTCCTCATTCAAAGTCAGATCATGTCCGGTAGCCCGATTCCGGATCTGCTGGACACCGCCCTCTTCTGTTATCACCCAGTGGGAATACCCGTTGTTGTCCGCAAGCGAGCCGTACATGACGACGCCTCCCGGATTTTCATAGAGATAGGAATTCTCGACTGCGCTCTTGATTCTTACCGGCGTATTCGGAATCGGCTGTTCAGGAAGGGTTACAGACTCTGCCATCCACTGGGCCTCCGGACGATTCGATGCCCCTTCGGCACGGCTGACCTTCAGGAGCGCCTGGCCGTTCTCGTCCGTAACCGCATATAAGTAGTGCCCGGTCCAGCCGCTCTTAAGGGTTACATTCCCATTGTCCGCCTTCGGATCTATAACCCATTTAATACTGCCCCACACCTCGTATACTTCGCTCCGGGTCTCCACCGGCAGCATCGGCTCATCCTCGCTCTCCACCTGCTGATCCGCCAGGTTCTGGATGGACAGGAATCTGCCGCTGCCTTGGTTCTTAAGCATATAGGCACTGCTTCCCGCCGGCTGCTGCAAATACCAAATAGAATAAGCATCATCGATGGGTCCGTATGTCGCATCCGTAACCGAATTCTCATTCTCAGCATCTCTTAGGTACAAGCCCGGGAAGTCCTTCAACTGAAAACGGAAGTATGGACTTGCTTGCTCTGTCACGGGCAGGAATCTCCACTGCGGGCTGCCCCAATTCGGATTAATCACGCTATACTCAGCATACTTTGTCAGATTTTGCAGAGATAAGAATTTCGTGAACGGCTCACCTGGTACTTTATCCGTAGCATTGCTGAGCAGATAAGTGTTTCCGCCCAGATTTTTGCCGCTCCAGATGTATGCCTGCGGAGCCTGTTCGGGATCGCTCAGGGCTGTAACCTGAATATGCCCGTCCGGCATATCAGCAATATTCATGTAGTTTCCGGTCTCGCGGTTCTGGAGCAGCTTTCTCCCCTGATGCTTAATGACCAGCCACTGATCCCGCTTATCCTCCTTGCGGAGATTTCCATATTTCAAAGTGCTGTCCATATTTTCGTACAGATAGAAAGGCTGCCAAGCGTTTTGAATCCGGATATACCGCTCTCCTTCACCTGCCGGCAAGGAGGGATCAATAAGCTCCCATTGAGCTTCCAGGCTTTCGGCATCCGTTCCTGCTCTCACTTGCCCCCCCGATGTTCCGATCGCTATATATCTCCCCTGACTGGCAGTACTGCCGATCGTCTTGTAGTCATCGTAGGCATCTGAATCCGTGAACGACCATTCATAAGCAGTCGATGCTGCAAGCAGCGATTCTGCAAGCAGGCTGTCGCCCTCAAGCTTCAGATAATGGCCTGTCCCTGCGTTCCGGATTCGCTTGCTGAAATCATAATCCTCGATAATCCAGAGGTAATCGGGATCGGACCCGCTGCTGCCGATACCTCCATGCTTTACTTGACCCTGATCCTCATACAGATAATCTGTAGCGGTCGCCTCATCCGTGTAAGCTCCGATTCGAACCGAAGGCAACTCTTCTAAATAAGGCTCGACCTTCCAAAGGGCATTTACCCCGTCAGCTCCGCCAGCCCAGTCATTTGACCGGACATTGTCATCCTCGAATTGAGGATTCATCCAGTTGCCCGGCAATCCGACATTCTGAAATACAACGTACTCCGGAGTAGCGGCATCTGCCATCTGCCACAGGCTTAGTGCCCGGTTGTCGGCATCGGGTTCTCCAGCAGCGATCCCCTCATAAGTGGTCTCATTTTGCAAAATAACGTGTCCCGTGGCCTGATTGCGGATCTGCAATTGACCGTTTCCGTCATCCTCCAGAAACCAGTGGGACTGCGGATCGCCGGCTGCGATCACTCCATGCTTGACCCGTCCCTCCTCTTCATAAATAACATGCCCTGGCCGCATCAGGCTTTCGATTCGTACAGGCGACTCATCAAGCGAAATAAACGCCCACTGCGGACTCTCGAAGGTGATGTTGATATCCGCGCTTACTTCCGCGAACCCAAGCTGATCCTCTTCGTGAATGACCAGATTGCCGCTCGGCACGGTAGCGCTGCGGATAATCAAATAACCGCTTCGATTGGAAAGATCAATGAACCATTTCTCCGCATCGGTATCCGCTTGTGAAGATGTCATGAGCGGCTGATTGCGCTCCGGGGTGCGCGCTGCCGTGATGTAATTTCCCGTCTTGCTGTTTCTTATCACCGACTTCCCGTTCTCGGTGACCACCGTCCAATGGGCCGATTCATCCTGCGGGTTGGTCATGCCGTACCTGACGGTCCCGTTCGAGGCTTCGTACAGATAGTTGTTCTTCCATTTGTTCTTGATCAATACCTTCCCTGCGGGAATGTCAGCGGCTCCGCTTCCTGAGGAAGCTGCCGCCGGATAGACGGGCAATATCCCGCATAAAAGCAACAGGGATAAGAGCCCGGCGATCAGCGTTTTGCAACGTTTCATTTGGCGACCTCCTTGTCTGAATGGATTACCTTCTCATCTTAGAATAGAAGCGCTTACATTCCGGTGTGTATTTTTATCGAAACAAGGTGTTATTGTATCTTTTCCTCTGCAGCGTCCATTGGTTAACCTATTTTTCTGCCTATTTTTCTGCAAAAAAAGAACCGCACCCGATGGCGGATGAGCTCCGTCCCGGATACAGTTCTTTATGATGCAACAACTCATTGTAATCATTTAACCCATGCCCATGTGACCATTGGATGCCGTCGATAGCTCCCAGGTCCTCAGCTCATAAGACTCCGTTCCGGATGAGACGTAAGGATCGGCTTCGGCAATCGCCTTGGCTTCATCATACGCAACCCCCTTAAGAATGACCATCCCGCCCCGATAGTCGGCAAACGGGCCGCACAGTTCAAGCTTGCCCTGATCATCCAACTGCTTTAGGTGCTCCACATGAGCCCGGATTAACGCCTCCGACATTTGTTTACCGGTATTCAAGGTTAGTAAAATCACGTAGCGAATATCTTCTTCTCGCGTCTTGTACAAGATTCCCGCCTCCATTATGCCTCCTGAAAAGGTAGCTATATACAGGCATTATAGCGCATTTCAAGTTAAGCGCACACCTCGTTCAGGCAGGATTTCCACCTCTTGTCCACCGTGCCGGATTCTCAGTGCCTCCCCTTCAACCAAGGAATAGGCAACTTCCTCATGGCTGATAAAGACCTCAAGCATTCTTCCCTCCTTGGCCACCCGAAAGCGAAGACTGTTCCAATTGGCAGGAAGCGTAGGCGAAAAGGACAAGACGCCGTCCCCATACATCCGCATCCCTCCGAACCCCTGGACCACTGCCATCCATGCCCCGGCCATTGCGGCCGTATGCAACCCGTCCTTCGCGTTTCTGTTCACATCGTCCAGGTCCATCCTTACCGTCCGGCGGAAATACCGGTACGCCTCCTCCGTCTCGCCGATTTCGGAAGCAACAATGCTGTGGATGCAAGGCGACAAAGAGGAATCATGCGTTGTAAGCGGCTCATAATATTGATAATTCCGTACCTTCTCCTCCATTGTGAAGCGGTCTCCAAGCAGGAAGAGAGCCATGACGAGATCCGCCTGCTTCAGTACCTGATGCCTATAGATCACAAGCGGGTGGTAATGCAGCAGCAGCGGATAGTTGTCCTCCGGCGTGCCTTCAAAGTCCCATTTTTTCTTCAGCAGGAACGTATCGTCCTGGGCATAAACAGCAAGCCCCTCGTCCTTCGGCACGTACATCGATTCCCCGGCCCGCTTCCATTCTGCAATCTCAGACTCCAAGAGTCCGATCTTGCGCTTCAGCCGCTCATAATGATCCGGATAGCTTGAACGCAGCAGTTCTGCGGTTCGGCAAGCAAAACGCAGCTGTTCCTGCACCATGAGATTGGTATAGGCATTGTTATTGACAATCGCCGTATATTCATCCGGTCCTGTTACCGCATCAATGCAGAACGCACCGCCGCGCGCCGGATTGTAATGTCCAAGGTCAACCCAAAACCGGGAAGTCTCGAACAGGATTTCCGCCCCCATCGCCGCAAGAAAGGCCTCATCGCCGGTTGCCAGCACATATTGCTGCAGACCGTAGCAAATATCAGCATTAATATGGACCTGAGCCGTTCCGGCAGGAAAATAGGCCGAATTCTCTTCGCCTGCTATCGTCCGCCAAGGGTACAGCGCGCCTCTCTGTGACATGACGGCAGCCCGCTCTCTAGCCTTATCCAGCGTCCTGTAGCGAAACTCCAGCAGCTTTCTTCCAATCTCCGGCAGCGTATATGTGAAGAACGGCAGGGTATACATTTCCGTATCCCAAAAATAATGTCCTTCATAGCCCTCGCCGGTCAGACCTTTTGCCGCGATATTCGTCATCCCGTCCCGCCCGGTGGACTGCAGCAGGCCAAAGGCATTGAAGCGTACGCCTTGCTGCATTTCCGGGTCTCCGCCGATTTCTATATCCGCTTTCCCCCAGAAGTAGTCGAGCGCCTGCCGCTGCTCCCCCGCCAAGGAGCCGAAGCCGCCTTGGCGGGCGGACTCCAGCATTTCCCGGCTAAGTTTGAGCAATTCTTCCTCGGGATAGTCCCGCGAGGTATGGTAAGCTATGAATTTCGTCAGCTTGCCGGATTGCCCGGCTTCCAGGCGAAAGTCCAACCGAATCCCAAGCTGGCCCGCATCGCTATATTGAACAGGAACTTCACCTCCCGGAACCTCCAAGGAATGGCTCATCGCGGTAACCAGTGCAAACCGTGTCCGCCGGGTACGATGCCTCATCCAATACATTAGCCCGTCTTCCCGGAAGCCGCTGTCCTCAAGCAGCAAGCTCGGCTCGCTCCGCCGCGCGCCTACCCGAGGATCAGACGAACCCTCCGGACCGGCAACTACAGGATTCATCAGGGATATCCAGGATAACTCCCCTGAAAAATTAAGCGCCGTTACCTCATATTCCATGGCTGCCAAATGCTTATGCTCCAGCGAGACCAGTCTTCGGGTTGTGATGCCAACCTGATGCCCGGCAGGTGACTCCCACTTTATATGCCGGCAGAGCATCCCGCTGCGCATATCGAGAATCCGTTCCGATTTCAGCACAATGCCGGTATGCAGATGAAAAAGCTCTCCCTCTACTAGCAGAAGAATCGCCTTGGCGTCAGGTACGTTCAGCATGGCATGGTTCTGGTCCGGATATCCATAAGCCCCCTCCGGATACACGATGGGTTCCGTATCATAGAAACCGTTCAGATAATTTCCTATAACGGAGGAGCCTGCCGTACCACGGTAACCTTCCTCCAAATTGCCCCGCATCCCGATATAACCATTCCCCAAGGCAAACAAGCTTTCGTTCTTCTGATGATCCTCTTCCTGATGTCCCGTCTCCCGGATACACCACTCATCGCGATACAGCGGTTCCTGACCAGAAGCATATATTCTAGTATTCAAGCTCATGTTCATTTTCAACTCCGTCTCCGGTGGTACGGGCAGCAATCTCTGCCCGGCACCTCTCTGTATATTACGGTTACCAGATGAATCGTCACCCCTTGACCGAGCCGCCCATCAACCCTCGAACAAAATATTTTTGCAGAAGGAAGAATATCGCCAGCGGCATTAGCATGGAAATGAACGCTGCCGAGGTCAGGAGATGCCAGTCATTGCCCCGTGAGCCGACAAGGTCGGCAATCTTCATGGACATGACCTGCACATCCGGCCGGTTCCCAATAAAGATCAGCGAGACAAGGTAATCATTCCACACCCACAGGAACTGGAAAATGCCGATGGACGCCAGCGCAGGCACCGATAAAGGCAAGATCAGCCTGGAGAAGATCGTGAAATGGCTGGCTCCGTCAATGAACGCCGACTCAAACAGATCCTTCGGCAGTTGGCTAATGAAGTTGTACATGAAATAGGTCACTAGCGGCAGACCGAAGGCGGTGTGAGCAAGCCAGATGCCCAAATAACTCCCGTTCAGCCCCAATGCCGTGTAATCCTTAAGCACCGGAATCAGCGCTACCTGCAGCGGAATGACCAGCATTGCGATAATAATCGCAAAGATCGTCTTCCTCCCCGGGAAACGAAGCCATGCGAAGGCGTAAGCTGCAAATGAAGCGATCAAAACCGGAATCACTGTCGCAGGCACCGCAATCGTGAGCGTATTCCAGAACGCCTGGGACAATCCGCTGCCGCGCTGCACCGTCTCGCTGCCGTCTGCCGCCTTGAGCCGGTATTCCTTGCCGGACAGCACGTTTTTGTAATTATCCAGCGTCAAGGCCGGATTGAACTGCCAGCCCTGCTCCATTACGCTTAACGTTCGAGCCCGGCGGTTCTCCCACATCAGCCGTTCGCCATCGACCATGACGCCGGACTTCAGTTGCTCGTCCGTGAAGGTTTTTCCGCCGACTTCAATGGGCTCCCTAAGATCCAGATCCTCCGATAGCTGTACCGTCTCTCCAGACTTCACCCAGGACTGATGAGGAAACACCTTCCACCATCCGGTACTGAGGATATCTGCCGCCGGGCGGAAGGAGGAAATGAACAAGCCGAGCGTCGGAACAAGCCAGATCAGGCAAATGAAGCCAAGCACCAGATTGACAAGCAGCTTGCTGGACTTTCTCTTTTTGCGGCCGACCATCAGAATCCCCCCTGCTTGCGAAATTGGCGCAAATTGATGATGATTACGGGAATGACCGCGATAAGCAGGACAATCGCCAAGGTTGATCCGTAGCCAAAGTTACGGTACATGAAGAACTGGCGGTAGAACTGCGTGGCTACGACCTCGGTGTCGTATTGGCCTCCGGTCATGACCATGACGACATCAAAGATTTTCAGTGTAAATACGATAATTGTCGTCGTTACCGTCAGTATTGTACCGGAAATATAAGGAATCATGATGCGGAAGAAAATCTTGATCTCTCCTGCTCCGTCCACCCGGGCAGCCTCTAGAATATCCTCGGGTACGCCCTTGATCGCTGCAGAAAAGATCACCATCGCAAAGCCCGTCTGCATCCAGATGAGAATCAGAATGAGGAACAGATTATTCCACGGTTGAAGCATACTCGTCCATGCCTGCGGCTCTCCGCCGAAAAAGGTAACGATTGCGTTCAACAAGCCGATTTGCTCATTCCCCGGCTGATAATAATACACGAACTTCCATATAACCCCTGCAGCAACGAAGGAGATGGCCATCGGCATGAAAATAATCGATTTCGCCAGCTTTTCAAAGCTGCTTCGATCCGCAAGAATGGCAATCAACAGACCAAGGGTAACGCAGGCAAGAGTGCCTATGAACACCCATAGAAGGTTGTTCCGCAGTGCAATTCCCATCAGTCTGTCGCTAAAGATCGCGGCATAATTGTCCAGACCGACAAATTGGTCCGAAGCCGCATTGAAGAAGCTCAAATAGAGCGTGCGAAGCGCAGGCATGAATACCAGCCAGCCCAAGAGCAGTATTGCCGGGCCGATAAATATGATTGGCAGTACCTTGCGCCGGACCCGGTCCGGATACTGCTCGGCTGCCCAGTTCAGAGAATAATAAATCTCGTACACGCCCAGCACGCCCCACAGGACCGCGAGGAATGCGGTCACCAGCGGATTCAATCCCGAATCGCGGAAAAATAAAAAGATGGCTCCATGGACCACGATGTTGACGAGAATGACGAGCAAGGAAATCAGAACTGCCTTAACCGGGACATTCCGCTCGGACGGTCCGGACGAAGGAGCCTTCATCGGTGCGGCCGGCGTCGTCTGTGAACTCATGTCTTACTCCTCCTTGGGCTACTGGCTGCCACAGCCATAGCCGAAAATGAAGAAGGCGGCGCCTGCCGAACCTATCCTTGGCAAGGCGCCATCCTTCCTGAATTCATTCTAATTGCTCCAGCCGGATTGAATCTGCTCCATGGCTTGGTCTAGGGTTGCGGCCCCGCTCACATAGTCGGTCATTCCTTTCCAGAACGTGCCTGCGCCGACTTTACCCGGCATCAGATCGGAGCCGTCGAAGCGAAGTGTAGAAGCCTCTTGCACAAGCTTCGCCATCCGGCGGTCAGACTCGGAGCTGTACCAGTCCAGAGGGGCATCGTTCATCGGCGCGATCACGCCGCCCGACTGCACCCAGCTCTTAATGGATTCCCCGGTAGTAAAGAACTCCATGACTGCGCGAACCTCAGGCCGATCATTAAACATGGCGTAAATATCGCCCGCCACTAATACCGGCTTGCCATATTGCTCGTCGATCGGCGGCATGTAGAACCAGTCGTAATCCTCATCTACCTTCGTCCCTTCAGGGAAGAAGCTTGTAATAAAGTTCGCCTGGCGATGGAGCCATGCCTTCGGCGGATTGTCGAACATCGGAGCGGGAGCATCGCCGAACGGAGTCGTTACGATCGATTTGGTCCCGCCGTACACATAGTCCGGATTCATCCAGATCTCTGACATTTTTTCCACAGCGTGCTTGACTTCCGGGGATGTGAACGGCAGTTCTCCGCTTACCCATTTATCATAGTTTTCAGGAGTTGTCGTACGAAGCATGATATCCTCGACCCAGTCCGTTGCAGGCCATCCTGTTGCTGCTCCGCTTTCAATTCCAATCACCCAAGCCGGATCGCCATCCTTAGCAATTTGCTCGGTGAGGTCCATCAACTGCTCCCATGTCTCCGGAACTTGATATCCTGCTTCTTCAAACTGCTTCTTCGGATACCAGACGAGACTCTTCACATTACTCCGGTTCCAAATACCGGCCATAATCTGACCGTCCTTGCCTTCCATCGTCGCCATGTCCAGCCAGCTCTGGTTATAGTTCGATTTCAGCTTCTCCTGATCCAGAATCGGTGTCAGATCGATCACCTTGCCGGTCTTCGCAATCGAAGCGAGCAGGCCGGGCTGCGGAAAATCGGCGATATCCGGCGCATTGCCGCCATCAACGCGAATGTTGATCGTTGCTTCAAATTCCTTGGAGCCTTCATATTGAATATCGATACCCGTTTTCTCCTCAAATTCCTTAATGCTCGTCTCGAAGTTTACCTGGTCCGCATCTACGAACGGTCCGAACATGGTCACCTTCGTTCCCTTGTATTCGCCTTTAAACGCCAGCTCTAGCGGGGAACCGCCCTGGTCTCCTGCAGCATCATTTCCATCCGTACTATTATTGGATCCGGCATTGTTGCTTGGCGCCGGGACTGGAGGTTCATTATTAGCGGCTTTATTGCCCCCGCAGGCGCTAAGCAGCATGGTTATCGACAGGCAAAGAATCAGAAGAAGTGAATAATTCCGCTTATTAGCTTTTCTCATCTCGTTACATCCCCTTTAATTGTTTTCACTGCCAAAATCGGTTCATGCATGTGATTTTGCGCTTCAACATCCTGTTCTTTCTTATCCGCCTTTGGTTCGGATCACCTCCTTGCAAAGCTTTTCAAAATTTTATGTTGCATGTTGCGAATGCGAGTAAAGGTAGGCTTCGTTGGGTAAGGGTCCGGTTGGGTGTGTCATCCCTAAAGAATGATGGAATTAGGCTAGACAATCTTATTGCTGCAGAGTTGCTTGCGTTTAACACGAGGTAGTCTGAAAAATTTTTATAGTATATCTATTAAAATGTATGCGCTTGCAACATTGATACCTTGATTGTGAAAAGCTTTTCAAAATGAGACAGTGAAAGTGAGCTAGCTCACCGTCCCTGCTGATTCCCTAATAATCAGTTTATGCAGCAGCTTCTCCCTCATGATCTCCGTTTGGCCAGTTGTGATCAGCTCATGCAGTTTCTCGGCAGAACGGTATCCGAGTTCAAAGGTAGGCTGGGCAATCGTCGTCAGCTTGGGAATATAAATTCCGGCCATCCGGATATTGTCGAAGCCGATAACTGACACCTGTTCCGGGACGGACACCCCCTGATCCTTCAGATAAGAGATCGTCCCCATAGCAAATTCATCGGCAACGCAAAAGACGGCTGTGGTATCGGGATACTCCATAAAGAGCTCATGAGCGGCTTCGTAGGCATGCTCGAAATAATGAGCGGCATGCTTAACTCTGCCCAAGAGGCTTGAGGCATCAATTCCCCCGTCGGAGAGTGCGCGCAAATAGCCTTTAAGCCGCGGCGGTCCGGAGACGGAGTTGACATCGTTGAAGCCCATCATCGCGATTTTCTGATGACCGAGCCCGATTAGATATTTAACGGCATCATAGGCCGCAGCTTCATCATCCACCTCAATCGACGGAATCTCGAACTCATCACTATGGGAGGACAGCATCACTACGGGAATTCGATAGGCTGACAACTTATCATAATATTCGGGGGACATTCTATCGCTAGCGAACACGATACCGTCCACCTGCTTCTCATGAAACGTATCGATGTACGATAGCAGACGTGCCGAATCCCGGTCGGTATTGCAGATCATCAGGCTGTAACCCAGCTTGTTGCAAGCTTCCTGCATTCCGCGAATGATACCTGCATAATACATGTTCTCAATATCGGGAATAAGCAGGCCTAGCGTGAAGGACTTTCGGTATATCAACCCGCGTGCAAAAGAATTAGGCTGGTACGACAGCTGCTCCACAGCCTCCAGTACCTTCCGGCGCTTACTTTCTATCACGCTCTGAGGCGAGTTCATTACTCTGGACACTGTGCTGATGGATACACCTGCTAGCTTAGCTACATCCCGTATGGTTGCTTTCATCTTGTATTCATCCTTTTCATTTTGAAAAGCTTTTCAAAAGCATTGTAGCAAAAATAACCCCCGGATACAATCCCTATTTTGAAACGCTTACATTTTTCTCGGAAAAAGCGGCCGCCCCAGTCATTCAGACTATCCAGGGCAGCCTATTACCGTTGCTTATTTTGTGGCAGCGATCGAGAATACGGCCGTCTTGTTCTCGCTGTCCACCAGAAGATTAACGGTATATCCGCCAACCTCTGCCTGCTTGGAAGCGATCGGCCGGCCGGCTTCTACCTCCTCGCAAATGGAGTTGAACCAGCGATGGAAGGCAATCGCCTCATAAGTAAACAGCCGGTTGCCGAACAACTCGATGGCTTCCTTGTTACGGGCCAGTGTCCCCTCCCGCAGTCTGACCGTGATCCCATAGGTGTTATAAGCAGGATCAAGCCATAGCGCCACCTCTTCCTTAGCCGAAGCCGAATTGGCGCTCGCACCCAGATTGCCCATGGCAGAGGCATTGAGCACAGCTTGCTTCTCCTTATCATCCTTGAACAGCCGCAGTGTCGTATCCTGCAAATTATAGTTGGTTCCCCTCAGTTTGCCTGCCTCCACTAATGTATCGTACATGTCCAGCATCTTCTGATCCGGAAAGGCCACAATTTTGTAGCTCCCGGTGGATGCCGGCACAATACGCTGCAGTTGATCCTTCTCCGGCTTCATCGGAATCCGCTTAGATTTGTCCGTTAGACGCGTCAAAATAACCAATGCCTCTGCACGCGTTACATAACGGCCTACCCCAAAATTACCGTCAGGATATCCTTCCATAATTCCCTTGATCAGCGACTCTGCAATAAATCGCTGCATTCGTTCGTTGCCGCTGGTTAAATCCCCGTAATTACGGGCAACAGACAGGCTGAAATCTGCATCTTCCAGGTACTCTGTTTCCTGCAGTGTATAATAGATCAACTCCGCCACATTTTCCCGGGTCATGTTCGCCTGGAAGTCACTGTAGCGGCTCTTGTTTAAGAAATTCAAGTCGCTTGCAACATCAATATAAGGCTTCGCCCAATATCCGGTCATGGAAGGCTTGAAGTCAAAATAACGGTAGTCCTGCTTAAGGATGGTTCTATTCTCTTCGGTCAACGAATCTAGAAAGCTGCTGCGCCAGCTTCGCTCCTGGTTGGGGTGCTGCTCGCTGAACGAGAGAATCAGCATTTTGACAAATTGGTCGACCTTAACCGGTTCTGTCGGTCTGAAGCTGCCATCAGGGTACCCGTCAAGAATCCCCTGGCTTACCATAGCTTCGATCTCCGGGCGGGCCCAATGGGTAGCCGTATCTTTAAATACAGCCTGTACGCCATCGGCCGATACGCTGCGAACCCCAGCCCCGCTGCCCAAGCCTGCAAGCAAGCAAAGACATACTACTGCCTGTATAACAGGTAAGAGCCTGCGCTTTTGAATGGTTTTGCTTTCCATGTATAATGCCTCCTGAACAATGAATAGCAGCGCATTTAGAGAAGTTGAACTATTGAATTTTACGTTTTGAGGGCAACGTGAGAAGTGTGCTTACGATCGCTGTTGTTCGCGGATTTCTCTATTGAACTAAGATATTATAAGGTAGAAATCCATTCACAAAGGCGAACGCTTACGCTTTATGCTTCCGAAGTAGCTTTCTTACAGAAAGCTTGTAACACTTCACACTTATGCCCTTTCTACGTAGTTTAGATAGTTCAACTTATATAGATACTACGGCATGCCGCTATTATCCAGAAAACCATAACTGCTTCGGCTTGTGAATAGGCCCCGCGTCGGCTTATATACACCCTAATGACCTAGCATTTCAGAAAAAAAGCCTGGGCCGACCGAACAACATCGTTCGATCTCACCCAAGCACAAAGACCTGTCCGCCAATTCTCGCTACACCGGACTTTAGCCTGTAAGTATAAGCATAATCCAGAACCTCATACTGCTCCAGCAGATATGCCGGAGTGAGGCTTCCCGGTCTCCTGCGCATATTAAGTATGCGTAGAATCTCCTCGGGGCGGCGGATACCGAGTCCATGGGCATAGTATAAGCCGCCAGGAAGCTGGATCGCATTTTCTCCCCGCCATTCGGGATTGGTCGGATTGAAATCCGGATTGTTGAAATAGCGGACATCACCCGGATAAGACGTGCCTGTCGTCCTAGATATAATCCTCAAGTCACTGTCATACTGCCAGTCATAAAGTACCAGTCCGCCAAAATAAGTGTTAAAGGATGCTTCGCCAATCGCTCCGAGCACAGCTTTGTACAGCACAATAACCATTGCCGTTGCGCACTCGAAGGCATAGAGGCGGCCGTTTCGGAAAATGTCAGTGATTCCTTCTGCCGGCGTCACGCCGCTTCGCAGCCGGAAAGCCCCGTTAGGCTGAAGCTGCCAGTAGCGTTCATTACAGTAGGATCCCTCGAAGGTGGCAAAGCTGGCACCGCTGTTATTCAAATCTTTTGCCGCCTCTATAATCCTGCTTCTGGTCGTCAGTTCGAATTCCAGCACCGCAAGGGATTCATATGCATACGTTTCCGGGCTAAGCTGCATCTGCCGCAATATATCCCTCTCCATCATGGTTAGATTTAAGGTATGCAGTTGGGAAGCCTCTCCCGGAGGAAGTTGGATCATCCTCATTCTCCCTTCCTGGTTTGTAAGAAGTGCATTTACATTACTATACTCCAGGAAGGTATGTCCGGTGACATTCACCTATATGAGGTTGCTCAAAAAGTCAGCTTTTGATCACGAAGCCATTCAGGAAGATCATTCGATAATTCATTTATCGCGAACCCTCTGCTTCCCCAGTGAACTGGCTGTTATACAGTTCTGCATAATAGCCGCCGCGGGATAACAATTCATCATGGCTGCCGCTCTCTACGACATCTCCATCCTTCATGTACAGGATGACATCCGATTCACGGATCGTGGACAACCGATGGGCGATGACGAAGCTGGTTCTTCCCTGCATCATCCGCTGAAATGCTTGCTGGATACGAATTTCAGTCAACGTATCAATACTACTCGTGGCCTCGTCAAGAATAAGCATGGGCGGATCGACCAGCATGACCCTTGCTATGGTAAGCAGCTGTTTTTGCCCCTGAGACAGTTGATCTCCGGTCCCGCTAATGACTGTATCGTATCCATTTGGCAGCCTCATGATAAAGGAGTGAGCATTCGCCGACTTTGCAGCGGCTATTACTTCGGTCTCGGCGGCCCCGGGCTTACCGTAAGCAATGTTGTCACGAACCGTACCGCTCTTCAGCCAGGTATCCTGAAGCACCATTCCGAAGGCACGTCTGAGACTGTCGCGTGTCATCGTCTTGATGTTCACTCCCCCGATTAGAATCTCCCCGCCGTCAACATCGTAAAAGCGCATCAACAGGTTGACCAGCGTTGTCTTACCTGCACCCGTCTTCCCGACGATTGCAATTCTGGTTCCTGGAGGCACCGTCAGATTCAAATCTGAAATCAAGGGCCGGTCCTGCTGATAAGCGAATCGGACATGACGGAATTCGATCGTCTCCTGCTTGTGGGACAAGATCGCGGAACGGGATGAGTCAGGCGTCTCTGCATGTTCATCCAGCACTTTAAATACCCGCTGCGCCGAAGCTGTAGCTGCCTGAAGCTGCGAAATAACTCCTGTGACCTCGTTGAACGGCTTCGCGAACAAATTGGCGTAGATCAAGAAGCTGGACAAATCCCCGACCGTAATTCTCACTGCAATGACCATCAAGCTTCCGACAGTCGCGATGACAGAAAAGGTAATATTGTTCACGAGTCTTGTGGAAGGATTGGAAATCGAGCTGATAAATTGCGACTTAACCCCTGTCTCATACAGGCGCCGATTCATATCCGAAAACTGCTCATAGCTGCGTTCTTCGTACCGGAAGGCTTGAACGATCTTCTGCCCGCCGATCATTTCTTCTGCATAGCCGTTCAATTCCCCTACAATCTTGGCCTGATCGCGGAACAGCTGCTGTGAGCTTCTTGTAATGTAGCGGGCTACATAATAAGAAGCCGGAGCGGATAACAGAACAGCCAAGGTCATGATCGGGCTCGTGTACAGCATGAGAACAATTGAACCCGCTATTGTTACGACCCCTGTGAGCAGTGTTGAGAAGCCCTGCAATAATCCATCGGAGATCGCATCCATATCGTTGACAAACCGGCTTATACTGTCTCCTTGCGGATGATTATCATGATAGGTAAGCGGCAGATTGTTCAGACGATCATACATTTCCTCACGCATGGAGTTGACCGTCTGATAAGCCAGCCGGTTCGTCAGATAAGCAAGCAGCCAGCTGAACAGACTGCCCAGCGCATATATAATCGCTAGCCAGCTCAGCAAGCGGAACACAATATCGAATTCCACCGCTCCCTGCCCGAGCATCCGGTCAATGGCTTTACCGATCAAGAGCGGTCCGGCCAAGCTTGCCAGTACGCTGATCAAGGCGCTGAGCGCTGAGCCGAGAAGCAGGAGTCTATAGGCTGCCATGTATTTGAAAATTCTTAACCACGTTGACTTCATGTTCATCCCTGAACGCCCTCCTCTTCCGACAGCTGTGAACGGCAAATCTCGCGATAAGGCTCACAATGCTTCAGCAATTCCTCATGGGTGCCGATTCCCGCAATTCTGCCTTCTTCCAGCACGATGATCCGGTCTGCATGAAGTACAGTGCTTACACGTTGTGTGACCAGAAGCATCGTCGTATCGGCATGATATTGTCTGATGGAACGGCGAAGAGCCGCCTCAGTCGCATAGTCCAATGCACTGGAGGAATCATCAAGAATCAGAATCTCTGAACGGGCCAAAAGCGCCCGGGCGATCGTAATCCGCTGCTTCTGTCCTCCCGACAGGTTCAGACCGCCTCGAGCCACTCGGGTCTGGTACCCCTCCGGCAGCTTGTTGATAAACTCCTCGGCCTGGGCTGCGCGTGCAGCCTCCGCGACCTCTTGGTCTCCGGCATGCTCATTGCTCCAGCGGATGTTATCAGCCACTGTTCCGGTGAAGAGAATCGCCTTTTGGGGAACCAAGGCAACCTTGCTCCGCAGCTTCTCCAACGAGTAATCCTTCACATTAATGCCTTCCACATAGACAGCACCCTGTCCGGCATCGTAGAACCTTGGAATCAAATGAATAAGGGAGGACTTTCCCGACCCGGTACCCCCGATAATCCCGATTGTTTCCCCACGATGAACCTTAAAGGAGATCTCCTTCAAGGCCGGATCGCCAGTCGAGCTGTATCCGAAGCCGACATGATCGAACTCGACTAGCGGGGTGTCCGTCTCCGCGGCAGTCGAATTCTCCTTGTCCGCCGAACCATCAATAATCGTCGGATAGGTATCAAGCAGTTCATTGACCCGTGCTGCTGACGAAGCTGCTTTTGTAAAGATAATAATCAAGTTAGAGACCACGATAAGCGCAAGTAAAATCTGGGTTACGTAATTTATAAAGGCGATAATTTCACCGGAGGACAGACTGCCCTGATTAATATGAACTCCGCCCGCCCATAGAATAGCAATGATAGCCGCATTCACCACCAGCATCGTCAATGGACTTAGCAGAGCCGAGATGCGTCCCACCCGAATAGCCGTAACCGTGATATCATCGGAGGCTTCCTTGAAGCGGCCTTGCTCTTCCCTTCTCTTGGCAAAGGCGCGAATCACTCTTACCCCTCCCAGGCTCTCACTCAGCACAAGCACAAGCTTGTCGAGCTTCTTCTGGTACAGACGGTACATAGGCGCGGATTTGGCAATAATCAGATATAATACAATTCCAAAAATCGGTGTGGCCGCAAGCAGGATAAGGGATAAACGAAAATCAAGAATCATCGCCATGATAATCGCCCCGATACAAATGAACGGCGCACGGATCACCAGCCGAATCAGCATCGCTACCGCCACTTGCAGTTGGTTGACATCATTGGTTACCCGATTGATTAGCGAAGGCGTACCAAAGCGTTCCAAATCCGCGAAGGACAGCGAGGAGACATGACGGAACAGCCGGTTGCGCAAGGTAGTACCGAACCCTTGTGAGGCTCTTGCTGCGTAGTATTGGCAAATTAAAGAGCTTCCGTAACCAAGGAGCGTCATCGCCAGCATCAGCACGCCCATTTTAAGAACATAACTGCTGTCCCGGTTGCCAATTCCGTGATTAACGGTTAGCGCCACGATGGTGGGCAGCAGCAGCTCCAGAATAGCCTCCAGCAGCTTGAACAGGGGACCGAGAATCGTTTCTTTCTTATACGGTTTCAGAAATACAGCAAGTTTGAACAAAGCTGAATCACCATCTCTTATTCAATATTGTCGCCGGCGTATTGACTTTCTTTCCGTGCCAAATATGATTATGACATACCCTGTGACATAGTTAAAATATTGCTTTCATATCTCTGTCATACGTTTTCAATATATCAAAACGGGAGGGATAGCTATGGATATCAAGCAACTCAGGTACTTTCTGACCATCGCGGAGGAGGGACAAATTACAGCGGCAGCCAAGAAGCTCCGGATGGCCCAGCCTCCCCTCAGCCAGCAACTCAAGCTTCTGGAGGATGAGCTGGGAGTCAAGCTAGCCGAACGAGGCCCTCGAAGCATTCAGCTGACGGATGCGGGGGAGATGCTCCGGCGAAGAGCCCAACAGATGATCGATCTGGCGGACTCTACTGCGAGAGAGATCCGTGATATTTCCAAAGGGCTAAGCGGAACGCTGCAAATTGGAACCGTCTCTTCTTCGGGAGCGGCCTTGCTTACCGAGAGACTGATCGACTTCCTCCAGACCTATGAGGGGGTTAAATTCGAAATTCACGAAGGAAACACGTTCCACATTATTGATTTACTGCAGAGCGGTGTCATTGAGATCGGGATCGTCAGGACTCCCTTCCATGCCGGAGGTTTGAACTGGATCACGATGAAGCAGGAGCCGATGATCGCTGTGATGGCTCCGAGATTTGACTGGAATCCCGCGGCTGACAGCTGCGATATTCCAGACCTTCAGGGAAGGCCGCTCATCATTTATCGCCGATTCGAATCCCTGATTCGGGAAACCTGTGGGAAAGCCGGATTTGAACCGGAGCTGTTCTGCAAAAATGACGATGCCCGAACCACGCTCCAATGGGCCCATGCCGGACTGGGAATAGGGATTATTCCCGAATCTGCCCTGCGGCTATCCAATCACACCGGGCTTATCGTCAAGACGATCAATAGCGAGTACCTTCGGACCCAAATTGCCGCCATCTGGTCCAAGGAACGGTACTTGTCTTCCTTGGCCAAGCGGTTTATCGACAGCTTCAGCGAGCATGAATAGAACATTAGAGGAAGTGTTCAAAAAGTCTGCCTCTCAAAGTAAAGGCAAGAAGCATCTGCTTCTTGCCTTAATGTCTCTGCGGCTCCGCCACTTTATTCAAATGGATATTTAAGTCCCCACTGATCCCGAATTTCATCCATCAGCTTCATAATGCTCAATGATTCGTCCAGCGGGATCAACGGGCTCTCCTTTTCCCCTGTCAGCAAGCAGCGGCCCACTTCCTCCGCCTCAAATGCATATCCCTTCGACTCGCGTTCATCCGTTACCTTGATGTCCTCTTGCCCTGCAACCCGAAGCGTCGCCTCCCTGGCATTGATGAAGGAAGGAATATGGATCATCCCCTCTGTACCGAATATCCAGGCGTCGTTGTTAAGACCGAGACGGACTGCTCCGTTTAATGAAGCGGTTCGCCCTGCTCCAAAATCCAGTAACACAGAAAACTGCTCATCCACTCCTGTCTCCCCAATCCATGCAGTGCTGTTAACCGACTGCGGAGTAGCGCCAAATATCATGGAGGCAAGAGAGACCGGATAGATGCCCACATCCAGCAAAGCTCCTCCCCCAAGCTGCGGATTTAACAGCCTCCCCTCGGGATTCCAGTCGGTGCGGAAGCCAAAGTCTGCCTTCAGCATCCGTACTTCCCCGATCTTGCCTTCCTTTAGCCATGCTCTGACTTGAGAAATAACCGGTAAAAATCTTGTCCACATCGCTTCCATCAGGAATAATCCCCGGCTGCGGGCAGCATCTATAATTTCAGCCAGTTCACGGCTGTTCACCGTAATCGGCTTCTCACACAGTACGGCCTTCCCGGCGGCAAGCGCCAACAATACATGTTCTCGATGAAGCGGGTGGGGTGTTGCGACATAAATAGCATCCACATCAGGGTCTAAGACAAGCTCCTCGTAACTCCCATAGGCCTTGGCCAGTCCAAATTTTTCAGCGAAGCGTTCTGCACTTTCAAGCGTACGTGAGCCTGCGGCATATCCCACTCCGCTGACGGTATGGACAAGATCGCCAGTAAACTGCTCCGCGATCCAGCCGGTGCCCATGATTCCCCATTTCACTTTATTCTCAGAAGATTTGTCCATCCTCATCGCCTCCCGTAATTCGATTCTTTCTTCATTGTAAACGAGTAATGGGCTTATTCAAAGGGATACTTTAATCCCCACTGTGCTCTCAATGCGTCCAATAAGCGCATGACCTCCAACGACCAATTCGGTGCAAGCCACTCACATTCCTTCCTGCCTGCAAGCAGACTTCTCCCCACTTCGTCCGCTTCATATTCATAGCCCTTTCCCTGGCGCTCATCGCTATAATTCTCCACCTCTTGGCCCTCTTTGTAGAGGATAGCGGAAGGTGCTTTATTCATCGAGGGAAGGACAATACAGCCCTCCGTACCGTGAATGACTGCTTCATTTCGCATGCCAAGCGTGATCGATCCATGAAGGGAGGCAGATTTCCCTGAGTCGTAGGTCAATAAGGCGGAAAACTGCTCATCGACGCCGGTCTCCCCGATGGATGAAGTGCTCATGATTTGTGATGGCTGAGAGCCATAGATAGCAGTGGCTAGGGCCACAGGATATACGCCGACATCAAGCAACGCTCCCCCCGCTAATTCCGGATTGAGCAGCCGGCCTTCCGGCTCACCGTCCCCTACAAATCCGAACTCCGCCTGTACAAGTCTGACCTCACCGATTCTCCCTTCTGTTATCCATTCCAATGCCCGGCGCATCGGAGGCAAAAATAACATCCACATCGCCTCCATCAGAAACAGATCACGCGCTCTGGCTTCAGAGATCAGCACCTCAAGCTCCTGACGATTTACCGTAATCGGCTTTTCGCACAATACAGCCTTTCCGGCTCTAAGGCTATTCAGCGAGTTCTCCAGATGATACCGGTGCGGGGTTGCGATGTATACCACATCCACCTCCGGATCTTCGATCAGCTCTTTGTAACTCCCATAGGCCTTTGGTATATCGTAACGCGAGGCAAAATCCGCAGCCTTGCTCTTTTGCCGTGATCCTACCGCATAGGGAATCCCCGTGCTGGTGAATGCCAGATCTGTAACAAACTGCTCGGCAATCACGCCCGTGCCCATGATCCCCCATCTGACTTTCGAGCCTTTTACCATACAAGTTCCTCCCGTTCTTCGCAAAATTCTTCCGTTGATGTACTTGTACCCCAAATCGCTTGCTGTGAAGAACGAGAGGGCATTCCTTTGCTTCCCGCTTGGAGAATCATTATACTGATCATGGGAGCTGCTGGCTCCCTATCCATATCGCTGACCGGAGGCGGATTATGCTATCCTTTGAACAAAAATTAAACATATTGGACTCATTTCCTGAATTGGAGAAAAAAACGGTGTCTCTTGGACGGGTTAATTATCATTTTGAGGGAAGTGTGCAAGAGAAGAAGACTGTCGGCTATCACCTGCATCCTAATGGCAACGGATTTATCTATGCCGGATTGCTGAAGGGATACGATAAAGATGCTAAAGGCTATGTGAACATTCGCGAGTTCTCGGAGTCCCAGCTGCGAGGTCTTGTTCATGAGTCCATTCTTTCGCTGACTGCAAATGATGAAGTTCCAGTTGAACCTTTGCCTTCAGCCCCTTCTTCAATCATTAAACCCTCCCCAGGCGGAGGCAATTGGGTGAACGAGGACGGACAGGTGCTTACCTTAAAATATGAGGATGATATCTGGTACATTTATTCCGGCATTCAACTGGAGATGGCCTTTGAGACCCGTGAGGAAGCTGGAATCTACCTGGAAGAGGAAGGGTTTCAGCCTTTCAAGGGTATACCCTCCCTTTAACCATTTTAAATTAGGTATAGGGATACAAAAAACGGCCGGCCCCAGATGATCTGTCGGGTCCAGCCGTTTTCCATTTGTTAGTCTCATTCCAACTCCACAATAAGTTCAATTTCCACTGGCGTATCAAAAGGTAGTTCATTGGCTGAAATAGCAGATCGAGCGTGCTTCCCTTTTTCTCCAAATACCTCTACCAGCAATTCCGAAGCACCGTTAATCACATAAGGCTGCTCTACGAACCCGGCGGATGAATTGACAAATGCCAGCATTTTTACAACCTGCTTGACCCGATCCAGTTCACCTACCTGCTCCTTGAGCACGGAAAGGATATTAATCATCACCTGACGCGCTGCATCGTAGCCCTCTTCTATGGTCAGATCCAGGCCGAGCTTTCCTTTATACTTTAATACCCCGTCTTTACGGCAATCACAACCTGAGGTGTAGACTAATTTGCCCGTGGTTTTAGCAGGCACATATTGGGCTACCGGCACCGGAACCTTCTCCAGCACGATTCCTAATTCCTCCAGCTTTTCTTCTACTTTTCCCATGTGTTAAGCTCCCTTCAAAATAGGTTTCATTGAAAAGTCGATCAGGACTCGACAAGCCTGTTCTACCTCCGCTAATTCGACCCACTCGTCCTCCGTATGGGCCTGGGCAATGTTGCCCGGTCCAAACACAACTGCTGGGATGCCGACACGGGCCAGTTTACTGGCATCACTGCCGTAAGCTGCTCCCAGCAGCCCCGCTCCGGAACGGTGTTCCCGAGCTGCGGCAAGCAATGATTGAACAAACGGCATTTCTTCGGGCGTATCCAAGGCAAAATCAATGATAAACGGCTCCGGCACGCTGAGCTGTAGACCTGGCTCACGCTCGGCAAGTGTATGCAGCCTCAGCTTCATGTTTTCAAACACCTCCAGCGGCTCTTCCCCCGGCACGGTCCGTCTGTCCAGAGTTAGGCGGCACAATTCCGGCACCGTATTCGGCGCCACCCCCCCTTGAATCATGCTGATGCAATGGGTAGGCGGACCGACAAGTCGGTGCTCCAGGCCGGGATAGTCCTCCCGCTCTATGGCCTGAAGCTCCGAAATAACCATACAGGCCCGCTCAACTGCGTTATCTGCAAGAGCCGGGTTGGAGCTGTGTCCAGCCTTGCCATGCACATCGATATAGAAACGTACACAGCCCTTGTGAGCTGTAATGATATCAAGACCCGTCGGCTCTCCTACGATAGCGCCGACATAACGCGCACTCTCTCCTGCAACAGATTCCGCAAATGCGGACACACCTCGGTAATGGACTTCTTCGTCTACTACCGCCGCTAAGCAGACCGAGATCGGCGGGGTCAGACCAGCCTTTTTCAAGGTTTCAAGTGCAACCAACATAGCCGCAAGCGAAGCTTTAGTATCACAGGCGCCTCGCCCATATAGCCTTCCGCCGTGCACCTCTCCAGCAAATGGTGGTATAGTCATGCCCTCCACCTGAACCGTGTCCATGTGAGCCTCCAATAGCAGCCGTCTGCTGACATCCGCTCCAGGCAATACCCCGATTACATTACTTCTCCCCTGCTCCACAGGCTGATAGAAAGAATCCAGGCCGAGATGATGTAAAAACTTCTTCACATAAGCCGCCACACCGTCTTCTCCATGTCCGCCGGGAAATCCCGGATTAACGCTAGGGATTTGTACCAGTTCCCGCAGCACCTCCACTAAGCGTTCTGGCTGCAACAATGCCGAATACGAACTCATCTTATTCCCCTCCGGTCTGGTCTGTTTAGTAGCTGCAGCCTCTGGCATCAATAGAAATGACTTCAGCGGCCTCCCCTTTCCTTACCCCCTGAATCTCATTGCAAAGATTGGGAATCACACAGGAATGGTTCGGGATAATCTCAATTCTGTCACCGACAGCAAGATGCTCCTTTGCCGGATCAAATGCTAGGAAGCCATGCTCCTCATTGAGACCAGAAATTTCAATTCCCGGTCTGCCCACCACAATGCCATAGCCGGAGCGCCCATGCGCCTTGTCACTCGTCAACGTCTTGGTGCCTGCATCCATCGTAGCTAACCCTGGCAACGGTACGCTGATCACCGTAGCTAACACCCGCAATGCACAATCGGACTCAGCAGCGAGTCCCATGCCAACACCGCTGGCGTCGAAGAAGATATAATTCCCGGCGCGCACTTCCGTAACGCCCTGAAGCAGATCACAAAATAGAGCTGACGGGGTCGAGCCACTGCTGACGATGTCGACCGGTACATCGTAGGCCTTCATACGCGTAACCGTCTCTTTAAGCAAGGCTGCTTCAGCGGTTACCGCGTCACTAAATCCCTGACGGGTGGTATTTTTGTAAATCGTTCCTGCATAGTTCATAACTCCCTTAACTTCGAGACCCTCCATCGCATGCACCGTCTTGGCAAACGATGCCGCATCTTCCCCGGGCTGGCGTCCGCCGCGGTGCAGTCCTCCGTCCACCTCCACCAGGACGCGCACCGGCTTTCCACTCTCCAGCCCAACACGAGCCAGGCCCTCAGCACCGCTTAGACTATCAACGGTCGTCAGAAGCTCGGCACGCCCATGAAGCTGGGCAAATCGCTTCAAGTTCACTTCTCCAATAATAGAGTAGGCAATCAGAATATTGCTGATGCCGGCATCTACAAACACCTCCGCCTCGGAGAGCTTGGAGGCCGTGATGCCTGTCGCACCTGCTGCAAGCTGCTTGCGGGCCAGCAAAACAGACTTTGAAGACTTGATATGCGGACGATGGCTAATGCCGTGTTCTTTCAGCCGCTTGGCCATCGCCGCTATATTGCGTTCCACGATATCCAAATCAATGATCGGTTGAGGTGTAATCCAGCCCTCATACATAGGTCTCTCCCCTTCTTCAAATCAGGTTCTCTACCAGCACGTTGCGGTAGGAAGCTGTGATGCTCCCCTTTTCATCCGTGGCAAACAGCACCGAACGCTCCTGCTCGAGCTTGAAGCGATAGCTTGCTCCGTTTGCCGGATTCTCTACTTTAATAGTGGCATCACGCCCGTATTCAGAAACGAACACAAACAGAAACCCCTTGGCAAAGCGCTGCAACGATCCATACACTCCCGGCAAGTTCCCGCCCTCCAGCCAGCGCAGCTTGCCCTTTACTCCTGCCAAGGTCATAGCCTCGGCATACAATGCCGCAACTCCTTCAGAGCGTTCTCCTAGCTCAATCGGCAACGGACACCAGACCAGCTGTCCCTGACCAAGCTTGAAGACATTTGCTTCAGCCGACATTCCCTCCCAGCCGGAGACAACCTCCGCTGATACTTCACCGATCCTCTTTTGTCCAAATGAAATAGGGTAGGTCCGCCCTTGAATAAGCAATTCCTCTTCCCGTCGAACATTGGTCAGCCTGCGAGGACCCGTCACTTGAGTCAGTCGATTCGTGGGCTTCCAGTAGGCATCCAGCCCCAGTGGCCCCGTAAAGAGCAGCACGCCCCCATGCAGGCTGGTATGGCTGATCAGCCGATTCAAGGCTTCATCACTGAAATTGTGCGGGCTAGGTACGATAATCAGCTTGGGAGGAAAAGCCTCCAGAGCATCCAGTTGATACTCCCCAAGTCCCCGGAATGGAACCTTCAATTCATAGCCCAGCACCCTGGCTGTCTTGGCCGTCGCTTCGCAAGCAAAGCGGCGGTTGGAGAAGTCATTGCTATACGGAAAGATGACTGCAATATCTTCCAGTTCTCTGTCCTCGAATAGTTCGGAAATCTCCTTCATAAAATCTCCGAAGTCATAAGAGACGTCAGCCTCCGGCTTCTCTGTCCCGTCCGCACGCAAGGCACCGATATTGGATTCATTCACATTGTTCATGAAGTAATTAGTATTCCAGAGCCACTGAACGGCCCCTGCTCCACCGGTTGCAAATGAGTAGGCATATTTGCGCTCCAGGATATTCCTCAGCTCGCTCTCGCTTCGCTTCGCCCGGTTGTCCGGCATCTCCAGATACATGATACCCGTCTCCTGAACAAGCAGCGGACGATCCGGAGCTTTGGAAAATACGCTGTCCCAAACAAGTTGATCGTTCAGCCACCAAGTATGCACTGTGGTGTAATCCGTCTCTGCCGCATAGAAAAATGGCGATGGACGGGGCCCCCGGCCAAGTGCTTCATCCTGGCCAACTGTGACCAAATGGCCTGGGACCGTTCTGGCCAATGCTTGCTTCATTTCTGAAATCCAGCGATTATGCATCTCCATCGTAAACAATGTAAAATCGATCCAGCGATTGTTCTTGCGCGGCAGCCTCATATTTTCGATGTCAAAGCTGATTTCCTCCGGCTCCGGCAATTCAGCTCTGGAAAAGTCCGAAAGCTCATCCGGCGTCATGTTCCAGCGATCCTGCAGCGCCCCGATCTGCTCATGGCGATGCTCCAGCCACTCTACGAAGGCGGCACGCTCAAACCGGTCGCCGATCCGGCGCGGCCCGGTAAAAATCCGGCTAGGATCAAACATGGAGGGCTCGTTAATAAAATCCCAATTGATATTCGTAGTCTCACGATGTCTGGAAGCAATGCTTAGCACAAAACGCTTTTGCGCTTCAATGCTGCGGGGATCAAGGTAAGGATTTTCTCCCTCCCAAGCCTCCGGTGTAAAAGCAAAAAAGGTAAACGTCACCTCCAGCTCCCAATGCTTGGCAGTTAGAATAAACGCATCAATGGCGCGAAGCACTTCTTCGGAGACATGTCCATCTGCAAACATCACATTGCGCCAGGCTGTCCATAGTCCCGTGCGGATCCAGTTAATGCCCGCGCGCTTCATTACTGCCATATCCCGATGCCAAACATCAGGATTCGGTAGGAAGACAAATTTGCGCGAAATATCAGAGGTCATGTATGTCATCCCGACCACCGGAAATGGCTCTCCATTTTTCTGGAAGTAATCTCTTCCCTTAGTTAGCGGAGCGCCTTCTCGCAGCAGCTTGGCATCCCAGCCCCAAAATCCTTGGCGTAGAATGCGCCGTTCCCCCAAAGAGGAAACCGCTTCTGCCTTTATCTGATATAAACCAGGCTCTACCTCAAACGGAGCCTGAACAAATTCAAAAGAAAGGTCAGGAGTTGCCTCTAGCCCTAGCTCTGTAGACCAGATAGCCTCTTGCTCGCCCTCTCGCCTTACAACGATGTGGAATTGCCACTCGATCGCTCCATCGAGGTCTTCCCATTCTTTTTTTCGTATCCGCTGCAGCTGCAGCCGCAGCCCGGGGCGTTCACCTTGACGATAGGATGCATAGGTCGGTTTCAACCACATTTCGGTTACGCCCGCCGCACAAAAGTCTGCCCATTCATCCAGTGCCGCCAAGCCCTCCTCCGTCCAGAAGCCGCTGTCTACTTGTTGATTGATCCATATCCAGCGGCCGCCAGCAAACTCTCCGTTTGTATGCTCCAGCAAAATAGCGGGAGCAGCAACCTCACGACTTGTGGCAGAAATTCCTTTCAGCAACGGATAAATCCGCGCGTCCATAGGACCATTGGAGCCGCTCTCAGCCGGAATATCCCGACTCTTGGACACATGTAGCACCAGTCCATAGGTAGGCGATATCTTGAACAATCGTTCTTTGCCCGCAAACAACGGGATCTCTTCACATGCCTGCAGCCGTTCTATCGGAGCCGGGTCTACAGCAAGTGCCTCATGAATCAGCAGCTGCTGATGGTAGGCTGTCATCTCTCCTAGCTCGGTCCATACTCCATCCTGCTTCTCAACCGGAATCTTGAAGGGAGCCCCGCCCAAGCCCACCAGGCCGCCTCCCCTGCGCAGAAAAGCAAGCAGCGCAGGCCAGGCGTCTTTTGGAAAATAAGGACCATGAAGATAGACAAGGCAGGATAATTGATCGTCTTCTAAGGCTGCTTTCAATTCGCTTGTATCTATCAGCTTCAGCTGCCTGGACAATTGGCTCACAGCCTCTGGCTGCGGCCGTTCTCCGGGATAAGGAAATTGCGGATCGTAAAAGATTAGCTGTTTCATGCTTCCTCCTTTAATTCATGCTCCACCTCCCGCTTTCCTAATCAGCGGCGGCTAAGCTTAACCTTTAACAGCACCAGCGACAACGCCCTTCATGATTTGTTCCTGAAAAATCAGATATACCACGATCGTCGGCAATACAGATAGAGCCATAGCCGCCATTGTCAAGGCATAGTCCGTACCAAATCCGTCGGAGAAGATGGATAAGCCCAAAGGGATGGTCTTCAGCGACTGCTTATTGATGAACACCAACGCAAAAGCAAAGTCGTTCCAATAGCGTAAAAACCCGAGAATCGCTACTGTTGATAAAGCCGGAAGCGCAAGAGGCAGCATCATGCGGGTAAAAATCCCCCAATAACCGACACCGTCCATGATGGCAGCCTCTTCAATCTCCTTGGGAATGGTGGACATATATGCTGAAACAACAAAAATGGCAATTGGAAGCTCAAAGCAGGTATAAGGCAAAATTAGTGCCCAGTAAGTGTTAAGAATTCCCACATTTTTCATCATGATAAACAAAGGAACGAGTGTGCTATGAATTGGAATCAGCATACCGACTACAAATAATCCACTGACAGCCCCTCTAAACCGAAAGGTAAACCGAGACAAGACGAAGGCTGTCAATGCCCCCAAGAACAAGGTCAGCACAATTGCCGACACGGTTACAATGATTGAGTTAATTGTAGCTCTCCCCATTCCGGAGAGCTCCCAGGCGCGGATGAAATTATCAAATTTAATCGCCTGCGGTAGCGCAAACGGATGATCGTAGAACTCCTGATTTGTCTTGAACGCGCTGATAAACAACCAGTAAAGCGGATATAGGGTAACCAGTGCATAGCCGACCATCAGCAGATTTACGAGATACTCCCCGCCTTTTGACAGGAATGATTTCCCCTCATTTCGGCCCGTTCCAGGCAGACCGCGCTTGGATCTCAGCGTCATGGAATTCTGCATGCCCCTCCCCCTTTCTATGCGTCCTTGTTTCTGAACAACAGTTGGCTGACAGCGATTAATCCGCCGCTAATCAGTACAATTGCAGTAGATACCGCTGAGCCGTAACCATATCGGTATACGTTAAAGGTGTTGTTGTACATATAGGTGGCCAGCAATTCCGTGGATTGCGCCGGCCCGCCGCCAGTCATGATGAACACCTGATCGAAGGCTTTTAAGCTGCCCGCAATGCACATGACAATCACCACGTTAACCGTGCCGCGAATCATCGGAAGAGTGACGTAGAATAATTTCTGATATGGCTTAGTACCATCAATTTTGCAGGCATCCTCAACTTCTGACGGGATGTTCTGAATTGCAGCGATAAACATGATGAGGTAGGGACCAATAAAATTCCATATAATCGGAACGGACACCGCAAGCATATTCACGGACGGATCTGACAGCCAAGGGCGTGTCCAGGAGCCCAGCCCGATATTTTCCAGTACCGTATTGACCAAGCCAAACTGCGGATGATAAATATAGCCCCAGATTAAGCCAACAACTACGGTGGAGAGCACCATGGGCATAAATACCGCACTGCGGATGAAGCGGTGCAGCATGCTGCTCTTTCGCAAGAGCAGCGCCAACACCAGTGCAATAGGTACTTGACCGAGGATGGAGGCAGCAACAATGATCAAGTTGTTTCTAAGCGCTCTCCAAAACACAGGGTCACTTATTGCCTCAAGGTAATTTTCCAGGCCAATGTAGCTGAGTGAACCAATCCCCTTCCAATCAAAGAAGCCATAGTACATCGACCAAAATACAGGGATCACTACAAAGAAAGCGTAAAGAATCAGGGAGGGGAGGAGAGCCAACGTCACAAAGCGTTTGAAGTGCATAGTAGATATCAAGGAAATCCCCCTCAGACAGAGTTGTTCATTCAAAAGAGTTTATTGACAAGCTATAGATTCAGACCCTATCACCGTTTTCAATACTTTTGGGCATCCTGCACGCTTTGAGCTATCGCAGACGGATCGCCGCCCATCATCAATTCCTGCAGCCCGTTGTTCAGCGCTTCTGTAGCCGCCGAAGACATATAAGCGTCATACACAGGAGTGAATGCTACCCCAGAGACCAAATCATAAGCCTTCATGAATAATGGCGTTGACTTTGCAGCATCCATTTCCACCTTATAGTTGACTAGAATATTGCTTTCAGCGATGGCCTTTTGGGCCTCTGGTCCGCTAATTGTGTAAATCAATTCCAAAGCGGCATCGCGTGCTGTGCCCTCCACTTTTTTGTTCAAAGCAAAGCCGGTGCCTGTCGAAGCAGATAATGATTTGGCTTCACCTTTGCCGTCCGGGACGGAAGGAAAGACGGTAACGTCGACTTTATTTAAAAAGGATTCGGAGGCGGTGGAAGCAAGATTTGTCAGCGTCCAGTTACCGCCCATGGTCATTGCTGCCTGCTCCTGAGAAAATAGCTGCTCGGCCTGGGCATTATCAATGGAATTCGCTCCATCCTGGAATGCACCCGCATCTACAAGCTGTTTGAAATAGGTCAGGGCCTGAACGAATTCAGGATCGGTAAAGGAAGCTCCCTCCTTATTCACTGCACTCAGGAACCATTCCGAGCCAGTCACTCGATCTCCCAAGGTGGAGATGATCGTGGAGTTGGCCACCCAATTCGCTTTGTTGCCTAGTGCAAACGGAATAATGTTATTGTCTTTGAAGGTTTGAATTGCCGTCATCAATTCGTCCCACGTCTCAGGAACCTTGACGTTATACTTTGCAAACAGCTCCGTATTGTAATAGAGAATGGAGGAAGGAGACAGGTTGACCGGTGCGGCATAAACCTCGTCCTCAAACGTAAGAGCGTCAAATGCTCCAGGAAGGAAGTTGTCTGTCCACTCCGTCTGATGAGCAGCAAACAAATCGTCAATTGGCTGAATAAGTCCGCCGTTGTAGAACTCGGCAATCATACTGCCTGGATTCGTCAGAAATACATCTGGCAATTCGCCCGCTGCGGCTACCGTCTTCAATCTTTGCTTGTAGCCGTCAGACGGAATAGCCTGAACGTCCAGTGTTACTTCAGGATGCTCCGCAGCATATTGATCAATCAAGCTTCTCATCGTTTTGGCCCGTTGATCATCACCGGAGAAATTGTGCCAGATCGACAGGGAGACCTGCTGAGTCCCGCCATTCGATACCGGGGTGTCCTGGGAACCGCTCTCCGCGTTCTTCCCTCCACAAGCAGCTAATAACACAACCATCACTACGGCCAGACAAATAGACATTGTTTTTCTCATTTCTTGCCCTCCCTTTGAAAGTGGTTACATGATTATTGTAAGATGGGCCAGAAAACCAGATAAGGGGCGAACGTCAAGGTTAAGGGGGGGTATCTTTCAGCTTTGCCCCCGAAAACCTGACGGCGTTTGTCCGGTATGCTTCCTGAACAGCTTTTTGAAATGCTTCAGGTCACTGTAGCCGACCAGGTTGGCAACCTCTCCAATCTTTGCCGGGGTCTCCCGCAGAATAGTCATGGCCTCCTCCATTCTCTTTCGAACCACGAATTCGCTGAAGTTTTCTCCAGTCTCCCGTTTAAACATCTCACTCAAATAAGTGGGATGAATATGAACATGGCGGGATACTTCACCAAGGGAAAGATGGCTGTCCAAATTTTCCCGCACGTACTCAATTACTTTTTGAACATGAGAGGTTTTTCCGGAAGAGAGCAAATTGTACATTTCCATCATCCGTATCAATTGTTCAGCAAAAGCCTCCTCCGAGAAAGGGCGGCTTGCTGCTTCCGACTGCTCCTTGGTTGTGCTGACTTGCCCGGACTTCCCCAGGGAGTCTGCTACTCTCTCCAACCAGCGGTAACCGGCAATAACTATAGATTGCAGGAAGGTTTGCAGCGAAGCCGGAGTAAGCTGTGGATCCCTGCGAAGAAGCTCCAACAGCTCGGCTGCCCATTGCTTGGCTTCCTGCGGGTTTCCGCTTTTCAGCATCCCTATCAGCTGTACTTCTTCCTCTTGGCTGCAAAGTGTCCTGATGCCCTTTCGGTTTGCAATTTGCTCAAAAGCAATATGGCGCTCCCCCTTTAATATCCAATGGAACTCCAGAGCAGCAACGGCTTCACTCCATGAACGGTTTAAGCTGTTCAAAGCAACTGCCGCACCACCTGAGCCGGAGATCAAACGGATTCTCAGCTTTCTCTCCAGCTCGACAAGTCTGCTTCCCGGACGCTCCGCTGCGTGTAAAGCTCGCACCACACATATCCATTGGTGACCGTCCTCAACAATGACATTTCCGAGAGCTTGCTCTAGCTGATCGTAAATTTGTGATTGGCTAACGTCAGGAGCATCGTCGACAGCCACAATTAGTACCTGCAAAGGATATTTTCCATCTACGCTCTCTTTCAGGGCAGGGTAACATTTTAACAAGGACTCCTGCTCCTTCGTACTGAGCTCCTGCTTGGTAAGCAGCAGCTTCTCCAACAAACGCGGCCCCCCCAAGCGATTTTGTTGATCCAGAATCACCTGCCGCATTCGATGAGCCGCACGCAGAATTTCATCCGGCTGGCACGTCTTCAGCAGGTAATCACTTACTCCGTCCCTAAGCGCCTGCTGGGCATATTGAAACTCATCGTAGCCAGACAAAATGACCACCTGTAAGTCAGGATAGGCAACCTTGGTTTCCTTCGCCAACTCCAAGCCGCTTTTTCCATTCATCCGTATGTCGGTAAAGAGGATATCCGGACGCTCAACGGGAATGCGCTCCATCGCTTCCTCCGCGGATTCGGCCGGCTTCAGCATTTCAAAGCCCTCCTTCCCCCAATCGATCACCTTGCTGATGCCCTCACGAATAATCATTTCGTCGTCCACGATAAGTACCTTCATTGCTGTTCCTCCTTTTGGTCAGGGATCACAAAGGATACCTTTGTTCCCCGGCTAAGGTCGCTGTCCAATTTAAGCCCGTAGCCAGGACCATAATGTAAAATCAGTCGCTGATGAACGTTTCGCAATCCGTAGCTTCCCTGCTTAAGCACAATTTCCCGTTCTTCGTCAGCTTCTGAGATCAGTTCACTTAATTCTGCCAGCTTGCTCTTCTCGATCCCGGCGCCGTCGTCGGATACTGTAAAGCAGGTTCCCATTTCTGACTTCTCCACCTGGACCCCAATATTTCCTTTCCCTTCTTTTTTCAGAACACCATGCAAAATAGCGTTTTCAATTAACGGTTGTAGCAGCAGCTTCAGCATCGGTTGGTCCATCAATACCGGATCCACACGAATCTGAAAATCAAAGCAAGCAGGATATCGGATCGACTGAATGTTGACATAGCTTTGGGCATGCTCAATCTCTTGGCGCACCGTACAGAATTCGCCCCCACCATTCAAGCTGAATCGGAGAAATTCACTAAGCGAGCCTACCATTTTTGCAATTTGATACTCTTTATTCAGCAAAGCAAGCCAATTAATCGACGACAGGGTATTGTATAGGAAATGAGGATTGATCTGCGCCTGTAAAGCCAATAAATCGGCTTCCTTCTTCAACGCTTCGTTGTGTTTTACCTGATCGGTCAAATTTCTTATCCGTTCGGTTAATCTGTTGTAGCTGCGCATCAACTGCCCCACCTCGTCCATCGTTACTACCGGCAGCAAGGGAATCGGCTTTTCAGGATTGGCTAGGTTCAAATATTTAACTAAAGAAGAGAGAGGCTTGGTTACTCTTGATATCAGCAGCAACAGAAAAACGAAGGACAACACGATAGCAATCATAACTGCAAAACCGGTTAAGGAGAGTACATAGCGGTTCTGGGCGCTGTATTCCTTAAACGGTATAACCCCCACTAGTGTCCAGTCCATCGAAGGAACCTTATAGTAAAGCACTGTGTTGTCCTTTCCGCCGCTGTTAAACGCCCCTTCCTCTGCCATCCTGCTAGGAAAGTCAGGTAAAACGCTGGCAATGGGCAACTGGAGGTTTGCAGAATCCGTGCTAGAAATAATCTTCTGATCCCTGTCCAGGAGTAAGATATATCCGTTTCCCTCCAGATCAGATTTTCTTAATAATCCGGCCACAACCTTTTCATCAAGACTAATTGTCATCTCTCCAATGTACTGGTAGGTGCCGATTTGCTGAATCGGACGCATTAGGGAAATGACTCGCTTCGTCCCCGTAGCCGTGATGTCCTCATACAGCGAAGTCCAAACTTTCCCTTCCATCGGGGATGACTTGCTGGTCTGGATCGGATAACCGCTGCTAAAAACGGTGGTCTGGGCAATAGTAGGCTTTTCGTTGTAAGAGCGAATTTCAATATTGGCGATGTACTCTTTGGTATAAGCCAAATTCATCAGAAAGCCATAAATAGAAGACTGCAGCAAGGAATCGCTCCTTGTCCCCCCAAGATAATCCTGAATGTCATTATCCCCGATCAAAAAGATCGACATATTCTCTATGTCCTTGGTCATGAATTCCAGTTGGGTGCGAATTTGCCGCAATGTGTTCATGCCGGCTTGCTTCGCTTTATCCTCCGAAATTTCCGTGGCAATATAATAAGAAAAAAAGCCAAAGCATAGCAACGGCAGCACGGTCGATACCATTACCATCAGTGAAAGCTTATGCTTTAAAGAACGGCCAAAAAAGCGTCTCATCATAAAACTCCCCCACTCCATCAATGTAAGCGCTCCATTTAATAGAATGTGTCAGAAATGCTTACATCAGATTTTTTTCGACATTTTTTTCGTTTATCATAGCACTTTTTTGAACTTTGAAAAGAACACAATTAGTTATTTTTAAACAAATACATAACATCAACATAACGCAAGAAAGAACGGTGGGTATTCTATTGCCCACAAAAAAGAAGCAGCCTCCCGGATTGATCGAGTAATTTGCTGCCCAAATTTTAAAAGTTCAAAAAAATGTTTGATTTTAGTCACAAAATGTTCAATAATTAAGTAAGACACAAATTGTTCACATTTAATCAACGACGAATGAAGGAGTTGAATAAGTATGTGGGAACCTGGGAGCAGCAAGTATAAGGGCAATGTATTTGGTATCATTATCGGACTGGGGATCTTCTATGCCGTTTTTTATATCGTGTTTACTTTGTTTGCGATTCATGGATCATAGAATCACAATGATGTAACCGCTAACATAATAGTGTGCTGAAGCACATATGAATGGCACAGGAATAGTCCTGTGCCATTCATATTTTTTTTACATTTATTGATTTATCCCACCAAAAATTTATAGGGTCAAGCTAACCATCACAAAGCCGTTATCCTCTGTGTAATCTACCTCTACTCCGTTCCATTTAATCGTGGTCGCAGCAGGAGCATATACCACGGCGCTTATGCTATCCAACCCTTCAGGTTGCACAACGTTAATCGTGAGCTCACCGTTCTCAAAATCGACCGCAAGCTGAATATCCTCTGCGGTATAGCTCTGACCATCGGTGAAGTAATATTGCAGACTTCCAGCAGTCTCTGCCTCTTTTTTATAATAGAAGACCTGAGTCTGCCCATTCAGAAGCTTCACTTCAATCTGGTCTGCCTCCGTCTTGCGTACAGCTTGAATCTGACTGGAGCCACGGTGTGGCTCAAGCACACTGACGAACTGTACATTTTGCGCTTGTACACGATGGATGAGCGTTGGTGTATAGACGTCCGTGAAGTTACCCGGCCCTGGCGCCTCTCCGACAATCATTTGTGAAGTCTCCGTAGGGGAACTAGTCAGACTAAACAGCTTCAAGCCGTTGCCCGCAGGCGTGGCCCATGCTCCTTCCCAAGCACCGGATACCTGTTGCACGTTGCCATTGCGGAAGAAGGAATAGGCGTCCTTGGTCCCAAGCGGCCCTTCATAGGGCTCCATCTCGGTTCCGGGTATAAATGCACCCATTCCGTGCAAGATCCAGTCATACTGACGTTCTGTCTGCGAATCCACACAGAACAGATCAATCAGGTAGTCCTGCGTAACCGCCACCGTTCGCTCATACCGCTCTAACCCGGTATAGGCCTTGGTTGAAGTGTTCGTCATGAGCTGAATCGGAGCAGATTGCAAGAATAGCTTGGTAGGCTCATAGATCTCAACATTGTTCTCACTAGGAATTTGTTGAGTGTCCCCATCAATCAGAACCGTATTGTGAGCAAAAGATTTTTTATAATAAGATTCATACATCGAATTACTGTAAGGGGGAATGCCAAGGTCGGGCGCCAAGCGCTCTCCCTTGCCGAAGATCTCCAGATGCAGCTTGTCGGGATGGCCGTGATAACCTCCATGCAACCCGTAATCCATCAGAACATATAGCTGATCATCACCCTCGCCAGCGCGCAGCACCGAATGACCTATCCCCGTAAAGTTCATACTGCTCGAAGGCAGAGAGGCATCCCCCGGGATGATCGGATTTCCATAAAACACGGCCTGTTCGCCCGCGATTCCGGAAGAGGTGTTACCCGGTACCACAAAGCCGCCCCGCACCCTTTGGTTATCTGTATACAGCTTATGGAGCAATGCCCCATACGATGGGTCGGCATAATGAGCAAATACAGCTTCATAATCCATCGGTACCACTCGGCCCGGCGCTGCCAGGCTGGTCGGATATTTCCCCGAATCGTTGCCGTTAATAATCCCCAGGTCGGGAAAGGCATATTGAAGCGTAACATCATACATCTTCTTGAAGTTCGGACTAGCAAACAAGTCGTATTCCGTGCCTTGCAGAGCTTGTGCATGATGATACAGGGCAGATTGGGCATAGAAATGGTAGCCAATCGCTCCCTCGTACCAGAATCCATCGGTCAGTACGCTATGGTTCATCTGGAAGTTAAACCCGCTGCGCCCATTCACAGAGAATTCAATTAAGTCCTCATCCTCCAACAGCGCTCCAATCGAGCCTATCGCTGCGTTATGCCAGGTCTGCCAATTGGATTTTCCGGTATCATAGATTTGCAAGGTCTTGGCAGAGGCCAGCAATAAATTCTGCTCTATGTCATATTTCTCAGCATCGCTGAGTAAACCACTAGGCTCGATCAGGTCATAGGCGTGTACAAGAGAGATGATCTGCACGGCTTCATCCAGTGATTGATAATAAATCTTGCCATTTAGCGGCTGTAGCGGATAGCTCGGGTATAAGGCTGCATACTTCAACAGAATTTCCTTGGCCTTCTCCGCATACTTCTCTTCACCAGTTAGAGCGTAGACCAGCGAGAGATTACGGGCAGCTTCAATATTCACCGTATGGGCAGTGAACCTCCACCCTGCGTCCAGATCATCGCCGGTATGCCACTCCCCGTCTACCGGGCATAGATGCTCATGTGGCTTGTCATAGTTGAATACTAGCGGTGTGTCTCCGCATACGTACAACGTACTTTCGCCGGCTGGCTTGGCTGGATAGTGCATCGTTCTATTCACCCATTCATCTGCCTTAAGACGAATGGCATCTACATAATCGTTAGCCCAATCATAGTTAGCTATCTTGGCTCTGGCCTCATTTAGCTGCTCCCGAGAGACCATGACATAGGGATGCTGCTTCATTATCATTCGTGGCACTCCTACTGTTAGATTTAACTCAATGGTCGTTGCCTTGCCTCCTTGCAGCGGACGGATATTCAGCACTCCCCGCCGCATCTCGCCGGTCTCGGCAGATGCAGGTACCGTCACCTGGACGGTAACCTCAGTCTCGGCTCCCACCGCAACCACAGGCGTTACAGTCGGAAGGCTCACCTCGTAACCCGGTCCGAATGCCGTGCTTAGCGTAAGTTCATAACCGGTGTCTGAAACGCCTATATTTTTGAAAGAGAAGGGATATTGAACCACGCTGTCCGAGACTACCTTCTTATCAATCGAACGGATGGACGGCTCGATGGAATTCTTGGTTAATGCCAGACCGTCGAAGTATAGCTTATCGTCTGGATGAGGGGCAGGATCTGAATTATACCAACGGGGATGGATAATCAACTTCTGAATATTCTCCAAATCAGCACTTCCGTTAGAATTCAAAAATTGATGAAATGGCAGTTCAATCTTCTTCCAACCCTGCCAATCTACGAAAAACGAGCTCATAAAATATTCATTACCTGGAATACTGTCATCCGGCGCGCTCATGATAAAGTAGATTTTCTTGCCCGAGGCCGTCTCGGAATACAGCCAGAATTCAATCTGGTCATTGCCTGTCCAGAGGGCTCCCGTAATATCCGTAATATCAATGGGCAAGGTCGGGTCCTGCCACTGGCCGGCAAAGCTTCCCAGCACAGCAGGTTCCGGCACTGCCCTTGTATTGGTCCACCCACTGAAGGTCTCCGTGTCGCTGACAGATATACTGGAACCTCCGGAGTGGTCTATATGGTAAGTGTGCCTGATCTCTTCACTACTTTTCCCGTCCAGTTCTGCCCTGGTCAGAATCGTCTGCGAACTGCCTACAGTTATCGGCTCCGTATAGAGCCGATAAGCCGTATCTACTCCTTCGACTTGATAATAGACTGCCGCGCCAACCGTAGCCGAGCTTAACGTAACTTGTTTGGGTTCGGCATAAGTCCCGGCAGCCGGACTAGCGGTGACATTCTTCACTACATCACGGTAAACAAAAGTATAGTAGAATGTCGATTCCGCGCTATCCACATCTTGAAGTGAGACCTTCGTAGTCAGGATAGTATCCGAGTTCAACACGATAGGCCCTGTGTAGAGCTGATAGCTGGTATCGATCCCCTCTCTTTGGTAATAGATCTTCGCCAGGGAAGAAGGCTTCGTCTGGCTCGACAGAGTGACCGTGACTTGATTGACGTATTCACCGGAGGACTTGTCCGCGGTGACCGGATACAGTTCACCGTCTCCGGTTAGCCGGATACCATCCAGATACATCATTAACTCGGGGTCTAGCGTAGTACCTCCAACCCCCGCCTGATCAAAGCGGACGTAGTCCAGCGCTCCCCACGCCTTGACGCTCGCCGAACTCTTCTGCGTCTTCACTACATCCAAGGGAATTTCAATCTCTTGCCACCCGGTCCAGTCCAGCGGGAGCCGGTAATAATAGTATTCGCTATCTCCCTTCATGAAGAACCGGAGCTGAATCGGCTTGTCCGCCTGATCGCCGGTACGGGCCTTCACATTATATGCCCAGAATTTAAGCTTACTGTAACCGTTAAGATCAACGTTTGGTGCCAGCTTCGTATAGATGAGAGCCGCTCCTGCCATGTAAGCATCAGGATTAGTTGCATCTGGATTAATGGCCAGAAGCCACTTCTTGGAGCCTGTGCCTTCCTTGATATAAGCCGGGTCTGAATTGGCAACCAGGGCAACGCCGGCTGTACCAATCGTATCGCCGGTCGAGTTGCTCGCTGAATCCATATCGTTTAACGGCAAGGTATACGGTACAGCTACAGGTGTATTTGCGGCTTCTGCGCCATTCGCAAATATAGAGGCTTGAACGCTCATAACGAACAGGAGCGCGGCGATGACTGCCGCTATTTGCCGGTTCAATCTGTTCATAACCATGTGTTCCTTCCTCCCTCTTCGATGTGGAAATAAGCAAGCCCTGCTGATCCATGAACAGGACTTGCTGTATTCGACGAACCTCTACTGCACGGTAAGCTTGTTTTTATTTCACAGCGGCCTTTGCACGTTCATCTGCTTTCTTATAAATATCCAGAATCTGCTCATATCCCAGCTTCCTTTGCTCTTCCACGAATTTGTCCCAATCGTCAAAGCTGCGACTTCCCATAATAAATTTGGCGAAATTCTCGTCTCGATGGCTATTCAGCGAATCTCCCTGGGTATTGAGAATTTGCTGCTCCTCCGAGGTAAAGGCCAGCAATGCCTGCTTTTCGCCATCATATTTAGGCGATTGTTCATAAGCTGCTTTATATTCCGGGGAGGAAACCGCAATATGGGCGTCAAAATCGAACCAAGTGTACGTACCGTCCGTAGACAAGCCCGTCTTCTTGCGCAAATCAGTGATATCCGCATACTTCTCAATAAAGGCATTCCCGTTATAGGTCTCGCCTTCTACTCCCCAACTGGCAAGCTTGCGTCCTTCTTCCGAGTAGAAGAAGTCAATAAATTTGACGATTTCCTTAATCTTCGGAGTCTTGGAAGAGATCATAAATCCTTCCTCCATCGTTGCTGTGTAGGCATTACGCTGCACTCCTCCCGGACCGGCCGGAGGCGCCATAAATTGCATCGAGAACTCCGGATTATCCGGACGAAGTGCAGTGTTGTAGAAATCGATGCGTCCCATATAATCAAGGGTGATGAATGCGCGATTCGTGGATACGATATCCTGCCACATCTTAGTATCAATGGTCAGGAAATCTTTAGGGATCAGTCCCTCCTGGTAGAACTTGTTGAAGTAGGTAAGCAGGTCCTTATACTCTTGCTGAATCGGTGCGTACTTCCACTCGCTCGTCGCGGTATCTAGATAGATGCTTGCCTTGGTTACTTCGACCGGAGCAGGTACATTGAAGCCTGCTCCAAAATCATAGAAATAGCGCAGACCGCTGCGGAAAGTCAGAGGATAGCTGTCCGGATAAGCAGACTTCAACTTCTTCAGCGTCTCATAGAGCTCATCCCATGTAGCTGGAGGGTTCAAATTAAGCTCCTTGAACACATCCTCGCGGTACATCCAGGTACGTCGGTTCGATTCGCCCAGGCCTTCATTTGGGAACACATACATCTTCCCGTCAGCGGAGAGAACGTTCTGGGTTTCTGTAGGATATTTCTCCATCCATGCTTTGAAATTAGGCATTTCGTCAACATGATCCAGAATGTTCACAAGCGCGCCTTGCTGTCCGAATTTGTCGGCAATAGCCTTGGACTGCGTCCACATCAAATCGGGCATATCCCCGGAGGCAATGGTCAGACTTAAGGAATCCTCCAGCAAATTACCTGCCGGCAGCTGGACATCCAGAGTGACACCGGTGGCTTCCTTAATGTACTGCCACACCTTCCAGTTCTGATCATAAGGCCAGCTTGGATTGCTGTAGTTCAGAAACGTAAATGTGTGCTGCTCCAGTCCCTGTGATACGTTCGAGGCACCCGTCCCCTGTTCGATAGGAGCGGTGGAAGTTGTTCCCGAGCTGTTGTTCGAGCACGCTCCCAGCAACAGACTCACCCCCAACATAACGGATAACACCAATCTTGACTTCTTCTGCATTGTTGTCCCTCACTTTCTGTGAACGATAGATTTTTCCCTTGTATGTTATCCTTTGACTGACCCGATAAGCGCTCCTTTAGCAAAATGCTTCTGAAGAAACGGGTAGACCAGGAGAATAGGGACGGTGGTCACGATGATCGTAGCATATTTCAGCGATTCATCCACGATCAGACTGTCGCCTCCCACATTGGAAGCACCGTTAGCGCCGCCTGCACCCTGCAGCACCATATTACGAACGATAACTTGCAACGGGAATAAGTCGGCATCACGCAAATAAAGCAGTGCAGAGAAAAAATTATTCCAGATTGCAACGCCGTAGAAGAGTCCAATTGTCGCCAAAATAGCCTTGGATAACGGTAGGACCAGCCTGAAGAAAATGCCGATTTCGGTCAGGCCGTCGATCTTCCCTGACTCCTCCACCTCCTGCGGCATGGCCGAGAAGAAAGTACGCATAACGATAAGGTTCCAGGTACTGATGGCACCCGGCAGCACCATCGCCCAGATCGTATCGAGCAGATCATAGCTGCGAACAACCAGGAAGGTAGGAATCATGCCGCCGCTGAAGAACAACGTAATGACAACCATCACCATAAAGGTTTTGCGGAATAGCATTTCAGGCTTGGAGAGCGAATAGGCTCCCGCAGCGGTAATCAGCAAGGAAATGGTCGTCCCCAGCACGGTGTACAGGATCGTATTGAGGTAAGCCCGACCTATCGCAGGATTATCAAATACTGCGGCATACGTGTTGAGATTAAATTGCTTGGGCCATAGAAATACCTCCCCCTTCAAAACAGGCACCGTTCCACTCAATGAAACGGCAATCATATAAATAAAGGGATACAGTGCCGAGAGCGTAATGGCGCATAAGATGAGGTATAGCAAAATATCAAAAGCGCTGAATTTGAGCTTCATCCTAAGTCCTCTCCTTTCCTCACCACAGGCTCGTCCCGCTCGTTTTGCGGCTGATCCAGTTCGCTGTAAAGATGAACATGAGATTAATGACACTGGTGAACAGATCAATCGCGGTACCGTAGCTATAGTTCATCGCCTGTATCCCTGTACGGAATACATAGGTGCTAAGCACATCGGCTGTTGAATAGATGGAAGGATTCTGCATCAACAGGACCTTTTCAAAGCCGATATCCAGCACATGGCCGACATTGAGAATCAGTAAAGTGACGATGGCCGGGGCGATGCCTGGCAAGGTGACATGCAACAGTTGATGCCAGCGATTGGCACCGTCTACCGTAGACGCCTCATACAGTTGCGGATCAATGGCACTCAGCGCCGCCAGATAAATAATAGTATCCCAGCCCACATGCTGCCAGATCTCAGAGATAATATAGAGCGAACGGAAGTAATTCTCGTCTTGCATAAAATTGACCGAGGCGTAGCCTAGCCATTCAATCACCTGGTTGACAATGCCGCCTGTCGGAGACAGGAACAAGAACATCATGCTGACAACCACCACGTTGGAAATAAAGTGAGGCAAGTAGCTGATGGTCTGCGCCAGCTTCTTGACCATTCCCACACGAACCTCATTTAAGAGCAAGGCCAAAATGACAGGTGCGGGAAAGCTGAAAACAAGCTTGTAGACGCCCAGCAAAATCGTATTCTTGATCAGCTTGAAAGAATCCGGACTGTTAAAAAACAGAGCATAGTGCTTCAACCCTACCCATTCGCTCTGCCATACCCCCTGAAAGGGATTGTAGTCCTTAAATGAGATCAAAATTCCGAACATGGGCACGTATTTGAATAGAACGTAATACACAAGTGCCGGTAAAAACAGCAGGAGCAGATACTTGCTTCTGTGCCATCTTAGACGAAACAACCCCATGGTTCATCCTCCAGTCTTACATAAATGTGCCTTATTCCGTATACAGGTTCACGAACGCCTCCATGGTCACATCTGAGGTGCTGCACAGCAGGACGACTGAACCTTGCTCGGGCAGTACGTCCTGATCATAAGGATTGCGCAGGACCAGAAAGACCGTGTCTCGCTCCCGTGCACAAAGCAACGCCAGTTCTAACTGACTGGTGAACCTGTGAGCATTAATGGTGCCTAGCAGCACCACATCCACCTGCTGCAGCTTGGCTGCCACCTGGGCTATGTCTTCAGGAGTAGGCTGCAAATCAATGTTGACGGTCTCCAGTTGAGGCAAGCAGGGATCTAGCAGGTCCGCAAGGGTGATCGCCCTCCCACCCGTACTATCCGCTTGCGTAAGCCGCTCCTGGACCGGCAGCACGAGCAAGTATCGCAATTCTGATCTTAGCTTCAGCAAATGGCGAGGGTCGCGTTCGACCCGGATCGAGCGTTCAGCAATGCTTCGCGCCATCTCTCCCCATGCTTCGTAGGGGATGGGATCAGCGGCGGCTGCCAGCTCGCGGCTCTTGTCGTGAAGACGGCCAAGGCGCTCCAGCGAAGCATCGATTCGCTCTTCCGACAAACGTCCGGCTTCAATCGCCGTGACGATGCCTTCAACAACACGCTCCTGATATTCCGGGGTGTGGCACATCAGGATTTGATCATTCCCTGCCAGTACGGCCAGAACGCCAGCCTCTTCAGGGGAATACAAGTTCTGAATCGCATGCATTTCAATATCGTCTGTGCAGATCACCCCGTTATAACCCAGGCGCTCCCGCAAAATGCCATTGACTAGAAAGGGAGACAAGGAAGCCGGCAGACCATCCGATTCGGCAATGTTAGGATAGGCCACATGGGCAACCATGATGGCATCAATCTCTTCGCTGATCGCTGCAATGAAGGGGACTAGCGCTTCGGCGAGCAGGTCATCCAGCGTGGCCTGGCTGGAAGGCAATTGCTTGTGCGAATCCGCGTCCACATCGCCGTGTCCGGGGAAATGCTTGGCCGTCGTCAAGATGCCTGCTCGGCGCATCCCCCGGATAAAGGCTTTGCCGTAATCGGCCACGAGCTGAGGGTCTTCGCCGAAGGAGCGAACCCCGATCACCGGATTCAACGGATTAGAATTTACATCAAGGACGGGGGCCCAATCCATCGGGATTCCGAGCCGATGCAACTGGCTGCCAATCAGCCAGCCACTGTCGTAAGCCAGCTCCGGGTCCTCTCCCAGCCCGATCGCCCGATTACCAGGCAACGAGGGATAGAACGCCAGCAGATTGGATAGCGAGCCCCCCTCCTCATCAATGGATAATAACGGGACATCACGGTCAGATGCCTGCCCGCTCGGCCTCAACTCAGTACAAGCCCCCTGAAGCTGCTGTTCAGACAGGATGTTGTGAGGGAATAACCCGAGCGCACCATATCCACCCTCACCCAGTCGCCGGCTCGTCTCTTGTCCTGGCTGCAAGCCGGGATAACCGATGCAGCACATGGCCTTCACCATTGCTCGCAGCCGCTCCCGCTCCTGTGTTCTTATGTGTTCTGTAGAATTTGTCATGGGTATTCGTTCCTTTTCCTCTCGTCTTGGAAGTGTTGTGATCCAAATCCATCCATTTAAAGAATAGGCCTGCGCAGCTTAATGGTGGTTTTCTGGGCAAGACTGAGGTTTGCCGCCTCCAAAAAGCGCATAATCGCCAGTGTCTCCTCGAGATCGATGGGAGATTGGCCCGTTGCCAGAAAGGAGACCACCGCCTCCAGCAAGCTGGCCAGGTAAGGCTTATCCGTCTCATCCTTGACCTCAAACGGCTGCGAAAATGACGTCCAATGCAATACCCCTCCAAATGCCTCATTGCCCGTTCGGTTGCCGCGAATAGCTCCTATTCTTCCGTCTCGCCATACTCCGGTCACAACATCGTGTTCGGCCGTTCTTACCGCATGAACCTCCGTACAATCAGGGCCCAGAGCCCGGAACAACATCTCTGCGGTATGGATGCCATACCAGAAATAGCCTGCTTGAGTAGGTTCAAGCCCCATCGGACCGTAAAAATCAGCCCCGCAAAGCCTCTCTCCATTGCCTGATCGTAGTCCCGAGGTCAGCCCCACCGCATACCTGAGAGCGGAACAGCTCATCCAGGGAGTTCCATAAACTGCTGCTAGTCTGATCATCTCTTCCGCGGTGGACGAATCCAGGGCAAAGGGCTTGTCGACAAAAATAGGCTTGCCATAAGGAACCATCTGTGCGAACAAAGCAACACGTGTCCTGCCATCCACAGCCTCAAGCATCCAGGCATCACATTTCTCTGCGACCTCTTCCAGTGAACTCAGCATAGTTACCCTTTGCCGGTCTCGCAGTTCTTCAACATACCCATCCAGCCGGTTGGCACTCAGAGAGAAATCCAGTGAAGGAATGCCCGGATAGGCCGCCGTCAATCGCGCCCCGCCGATATAATTGGGTTCACCTTTGTTATGAAGCAGCTTGGCGAAGGAGACCACTCGCGGATTGTCCAGCCCGATCATTCCGATGCGCAGCGGCTTACCGGTTGATATCGCAGCACTACTACTAGCTGGCATGGGTGCAGCCTCGCTGATTCACGGTAATTTCCGCTCCCTGCTGATGTGAGAGGTATAGGCCCTCCACCGCGGCCACAACGCTGCGGGAATATTCCAATGAGCAATGCGGCTCCCGCTTCTCTTCTATGGCGCCTAGAAGATCCTCGAATTGACCTACAAAAGGGTTCACCTGTTCCTCCACCGGCACTTCACGGTAATCCGCTCCCTCGCTAACCCATAAGCCGATGCCAGTCCGCAGCATCATGCTTCCGCGAGTAAACAGTAATTCTGTCTCGTCGACGATCGCTCCCGGATAACCCGATAATGACAGGGTCGCCGGAATGCCTGCAGACGTATGAAGAAAGGCGCACCCACCTCCTTCCACATCCCCCCGTGTTTGCTCATACTCGACGCTAGCTGTTAGCCGGGTCACGCAGCTGTCGGTTAACCATTGAATTTTATCGATGGTATGAGAGCCCAGATTCATCAAAATTCCTCCACCGGCCTTGGACTTCTCAAAGAACCAATCCGGCCTTCCCGGCAGATCATACTGCTGATGTCGCCTGTCGTTGATCATAATGAGTCTGCCAAGACGTCCGCTTCGAATCCAGCGCCTGGCCTCCAGATTATGACTGATATAGTGCTGGGTATGACCTACCATTAACCTGACATCATTTGTTTGGACAGTAGAGATGATATCATCGCATTCCTGCGTGTTCAGGGCCATGGGCTTCTCCAGAAGAATATGACATCCCTGCTCCGCAGCAAACTGCGCTGCCTTCTTATGTAAATGATGAGGCAGGGTGACAATGACGATGTCCGGCTTCTCCCGAAGGATCATCTCCTTATAATCAGAGTAGGAGGAAAGGCCGTTCGCCGAAGCGAGCGCATCTGAACGCTCCTGTTGCACATCCGCAATAGAACATGGCTGCAGCTTAGCAAGCTTGCTCATTGCCTCCAGATGAGCGTGGGCGATTTTCCCGGCTCCAATGATAGCCACGCGATAAGTCATCTCGATCACCTCCCTATCATGATTCGAGAGAAATCATAACAACAGATTTGCAGAGAGACCATGAGGATATTTTTCATTTCTTCACAAATCTTTCGTTCATTGACCAAATTCATTTAAAATCTTGAAAACGGATAAGTTTCCAGAGGGATGAGTATTGTGAGAAAACCTAACATGGTACTATACTAGAATTCACGGCTAGGGTGATAACGATCAAGAGAAAGGAATAATCCCAATGAAATGGATGGCAAAGTCAATGAGGGGCACCGCCAAAAATCAATTGTCGCTGTTCTACACGTTATTTGGCAGTTTTATTGTGATTATCGTGCTACTAGTGTCCATCAATATGCTCGCTTACAACTTCTTTAGCAATACGATTAAGAAGGAAGTCATTTTGAACAGCAGTCTGAACTTAAACTCGACGGCTTCTAATTATGAGAAGCATATCAAGCTAGTCCGCAGCTTCATGCTGGGCTATCTGTTCGACAGCGACACAGAAATTCTCAAAAGTGACAGTCCGATGCATCGCTATGACGTGGTTATACGGGTCCAGAAGACACTGCAGCACAACCTGAGTAATACCCAATTGTTCCTGGATAATATCATCTATTACTTCAGGGATGACGACTTCATTATCGAGCGGGATGGAACCCGCAATGCTGACACGATGTTCTCCAAATTTTATACACATTCAACATACACTGCAGATTTCTGGAGCAAGGAGATGAACGGAGACGAGAGCTTTCATATCTACCCTGCCGCTCCATTCAGTTCCGCAACCGCATTCCGTCAGGAGCCTCTAGGCAATTTTATGCCCATACTGGTCAAGGGCGCTTTTGATCATGAATTTGCTTTTATTGCCTTGCTGGATGGCAGCAAAATCTATGCCGCGTTCCATCAGCCCAAGCCGGATAGCAGCTTCTTTATCGTAGACCGAAATCAGCAAATCATCTTCTCCTCTGATAAATTTGTACTGCCACCCGCTGCTCTGGAAAAGAAAGGTACAGGCTACAGCAAAATTAAGGATCATTATTACTTCTATCAAACGGGTATGGAAACCGGTTATACCTACTTCGAGGTCGTGTCAGACAAAGGGCTGACCCAGCAGCTTCATCGGCTGAACCTGACAATAGGCACCTTGCTGATCATCTCCCTGCTGATTGGCCTGTCCGTGTCTTATTGGTTCTCCAAACGGTTTCACAATCCGCTGGCCAATATGATTCGGTCCATCCAGCCTTTGAATAACGTAAGCGTTCCCATAAGTAAAAGCAGTAGAATTCGCGAATTTAACTTGCTGCATAACACATTAAGCGACCTGTCGCGTTCCAAGGATGAGTACCAGCAGGATTTGCAGGCGAAAAACAATTTGCTGCAACAGCTCTCTTATATGATGAGGTTGAAAAAAATACATGGAAGTGGAGAGCTTCTCCCCGCCCCGATCGATACGGATGGACCCTATCGCCTCGTTCTGTCCCAGATCGAGTTCAAGGAGCGGTTCGCTGCTGAAATTGCGAATGCCCCTCAGCGGGCTTTCAATATGTACAAGGAGTTGATCAGCGCTCATTTCTCCAGCGTATATACCAACTCGCTGACCTTCCAACTGGAGAAGGACCAAATCTTATCTATTTTATTCGTGAAGGATAAGAGCACCAAGGAGAAGCCGGATGATCTGGACGGCCTGGTCCAACTGCTGGATAAGGATATTCCTTATTGCAACTTCACCATTGCTATGAGTCCCATCCGTCATCGTTCCGCCGACTTTGCCGAAACCTATCAGAACGTACTGGATTTAATCAAGCAACGCAGATTAGGAGAGGACATACAGGTTATCGAGGAGTGGACTCCTCAACCTTCGCTGATGATCCCATCCCCCGCCGAAGAGCAAGAATTGACTGCCAACCTGCAATCCGGTTGTGACGAGATCACGATTCCACTGGTGAACAGACTGCTTGAGGAACTGGAGAATGCCGGGGCTTTGGCTCAGCAATTCCAGGATTTCTCCAAGGATGTAGTGAACCGGACCATCAAGATTATGTACGCCCAAAATATTTCATTTAACAATCTGGCTGGAGGCAGATCGCCGTATGATCTTCTCAAATCCTGCTATACCCTTCAGCAGTATAAGGATTTCTTCCAGAGCTTTTTATCGAAGTCAGCGGCAGCGATTCAGGCCAAGAAATCTGAAGCGGACATCATCACTAAATTCGTGACGGAATATGTGGAAGCTCATTACGGAGAAGATCTGTCCCTGGATATGATCGCAGGCAAAATCGGTATCACCGGCTCCTACCTGTCGACCTATTACAAGGAAAAGACAGGGACCAATTTTAGCGATTATGTGCTCTCTGTCCGTATGCGTAAAGCCACCGAGATGCTGAGGGAGACGGACCTGAAGATTCAGGAGATTGCTGCGCTGGTCGGCTATTACACGGTTGCTTCGTTTAATCGTGTGTTCAAGCGTCATACAGGGGTTACCCCGGGTGAATTCCGGAGGCATCATCAATGGAAGAAGTAAGCCTGCGGCTTCCCATAGCCAGAGGCGCTATGAAGGAGGAATTGTCATGAACCCTACACTTCCGCTTGTGCAACGTTGGATGGACTATGAAGAGGAACCATTTGCACTGGACGAAGGTTGTCCTTTCATACTGGTGGGCCCCGACCCGGACCCACGGCTGCTCAAGGCGGGGCGGCTTCTGTTCCCTGATCAGGTATGGATCCAGGAGTTAACCCTCTCAGCGTTATGGGCGGAACTGACGGAGGCTTCCCCCTTTGCTTATATGTTACTGTGGGGGCCGGATCACTCCCTGGGCGAAGAGTTGCAATTCTTCCTTAAGGAGACTCCATTCTCTGTAGAAGAACTACCAGCCGAAGGCTATAGGTTGGCGATTCGGAAGTCATCGGTATTCATCGGTGCCCATGATGCTGCGGGCCTCTTCTATGGCTTGCATACCCTGCGGCAATTACTGGACTCTGGTAGGCCGCTCTCCGCTACCGATATTACAGATTGGCCCGATGTTCCACTGCGTTGTATGAACTATGATCTGCGGCAGACGTTCTCCAAGCCTGAACTGCTGATCGACTATATTCCCATACTGGCATCCTTCAAGGCCAATGCTCTGCTGGTGGAATATGAAGATAAATTTCCGTTCTCCCGGCATCCCGACTTCCGTCACCCAAGTCATGCCCTATCCAACCATCATCTGGAGCAGTTGTTGGAGACCGCAGAGCAACATTTCATCGAAGTGATTCCACTTCAGCAATCGTTTGGTCATTTGGAGTATATTTTAGGCCGAAAAGAGTACCAACACCTGCGGGAATCAGCAACGTCTACTGGTGAGCTATGCCCCAGTCTCGCAGAATCCTTCACTCTCGTCTCGGAGTTGCTTGAAGAAGTAGCTGCACACCATCCCCGGTCCCGTTATCTTCACCTGGGCTGTGACGAAGTGTACAGTTTATGCGAGTGTCCCCAATGCCGCGAGCGGTATGACGGCTCCCGAAACCGGGCTTTCCTGGACTTTGTGAACAAGCTGATTGATTACACTTGCCATCTAGGCAAACAGCCGATTATCTGGCAGGATGTCCTTGCAGCCTGCTCTGACGAGGAGCTTGATCTACTTGACCGGCGTGTCTGTGTCATGATCTGGCATTACAATGGCAAGAACATTGAAGCCTTGGTCTCTCCGCTTGCAGCCAAGCTCCAAGCCATGGGAATCGTGGTGATGGGCGCTCCATCGGTGCGTTGCTTCGACCGCAAAGATGACCAGAACTACCCGCTGGTGGAGCAGCGAATGGCGAATATCAATCAATGGAGCGAAGCGGCGACGCGGCAGCAGCTATCCGGCCTGGTCGGGACGAACTGGACGGCCGTCTTCAGCCTGGGCGTACCTTACGGCCCCTTTGAAACGTCGTGGTACACCATGGCTTACTTCGCGGACGCCTGCTGGCACGCGAAGCGCTCTAGGCAGGACCGATTCATCGACCGTTTCCTGCTGAACTTTCACGGCATAGGGATCGACATGGCTAAGCGCCTGTTGGGGAATTATGACGATGAGGATTATTACACCTCCATGCCAAAGCTATTGGAGGCTGTGGTCAAGAACCGCAGCACGGCGGAGCTCATTGTGGCGATGCTTGATTTTGAGACCGCTGCCGACCGCTCCAGAACCATTCATAAATATATCTACCGCTGGCAATTATCCCCTCAGAGCGAGGCGGAATGGCGATCGCTAATGAACAATTACCAAATCACCCGAGTCGGGCTGCGCCGCGCCCGAGTGGCCATGGAAGAAGCGCTTCGCGTCTTTCAGCCCAATGATATGGCGGACCACTATGTTCTGTCCCGGTTTTATCTGCATGATTATTTACAGGAGACGTTGTACCAGGAAATCGGGCTTGCTGAGCCTGATTCCGCTGATGGAGGGGAGCTTTAGGAGTGTGGTGAACAATGGGGGGGCTGCGGCCGGTATGGGCTTACACTCGCTGTTTCAGCTCCATATCGGCTCTCCGGCAGCTTGTTCACCACGCTTTTTGAGCCGCCCCACACCGGTCTAAAGCGGCTTATCATACTTGGCATAGCTTTTCCAAACCGTATAGCCCAGCTTGCCATAAAAATCCACAAACGGGGTCGTATCAATCACGATGTGACGGACCCCGCGTGTTCTCAAGAAATGAATCGCCCCTTGAACAATCGACAATCCGTATCGATGTCCACGGTATGCCTCATCGATGCCCAAGGGACCCACTCCTCCAAGCTCGCCTTCAAGTAAAGGCGACCAGTACACATTTTGCGCGAGTAATGGGGCGTGTATCGTGTTCATTCTACAGAAGCCTATCAGCTTCCCCTGCTGTTCCAGAAGGACATACTCTTGCCCTGTTCCTCCCCGCTCCCAATAGTCGCAGTGCTGAAGATCCCACGTTCCCGGAAAGCATCTGGCCATGAACTCCGTCAAGGCAGCCCGGTCAGTCGGGACAGCCACTCGCATAGATGCTTCGCCTAACGTAGGCAGATCTGTTGGTTCCTTCTCCGCATAGGTTTTGAGCAAATCAAAGGCCTCTTCCCGAAATAGATAACCCCTACGCTCAAACCACTGCCTCACCTGCTCAAGCTCACTTGGAATCCCCGGGAACATTCTTAAATGCAGGTCGTTGCCCAATGCGATCCGACTGGCCCCGGCACTCCGCAGCGCCTCTTCCGCCTTACGGAGTAGAAGCCCTCCCGTGCCTTGATATCTCTGCGCAGACGCAACCAGCAGGGCTGAAATCCAGCCCTGCCCTTGAATGAGCCCGAAGCGTCCATCTTGAGGATGGACAAGCTTGGACGCAACAAACCCTGTGATACTCCCTCCCAACGTATCCCGGGCAACCCATGAGCCTTCCTTAAGAAGACGGGGGTCCATCGTCCAATTTTGCTGAAGGAGTCGAAGCTGCATAGGGAATGTCTTCCCCAGTTCCCCATTCCATAAGGCCACTATTTCTTCCTCATGCTTCTTTTCAAATGGTTCTAAGATCATCGTCTGCCCCTCCTGAAGATGGTTGTAATCTGCTTAATGCGATACCCGCCAACAGAGCCATGCCAACGGGAATGCACGCTTCGTTTAATTCGAATCGAGGATGATGCAGGCCAAACGCCTGCTCAGCATCCTTCTCCGGACCCGAGCCCAACCAGAAGAAGCAACCCGGGATTTGCTCCAAATAAACAGAGAAATCCTCCCCCGCCAGCAAGGGTTCAGCTATACAGTCATAAGAAGAACCGAGGGTTGTCTCAATCACTGCTTCGACGGCTTGCACCTGACGTTCGTGATTGACCAGTACCGGAACCTGATAATTGTATTTCAAGCTTGCCTTACAGCGATGAGCTGCGGCAATGCCTTGCACGATACGTTCGAGGGAAGCAGGCACCCCCTTCTGTACGTCGGCATTGAAGGTACGAACAGTACCGGCAAGCTGACAATACTGCGGAATCACATTGTTCGCTTCCCCGGCATGGACAGCTCCTATCGTGACTACCACGGGCGAGAACGGGGATATCTCCCGGCTGACGATGCTTTGCAGTGACTGAATAAGCGCAGCCGCACACACAATCGGATCGATGCCTTGATCCGGGATCGCTCCATGAGCCCCCTTGCCTTCCAGGACAATTTCAATCCGGTCCACAGAGCCCATCATAGGGCCGCTTCTTGTAGCTGCATGGCCTGCGGGCAAGGTGGGCAGATTGTGCAAACCGTAAATTTCCGCAACACCTTCAAGTACCTTTTCGGCAATCATGGATTTGGCCCCTGTGTTCACTTCTTCGGCTGGCTGGAACAAGCAGCGCACTGTTCCCGCAAATCGCTCTCCTGCCAATAGTTCAATAGCTCCCAGCAGTATCGCCGTATGGGCGTCATGGCCGCAAGCATGCATTAGGCCGGGATTCTCCGAGGCAAAAGCCAAATCCGTCTGCTCCTGAATCGGGAGCGCATCCATATCAGCGCGTAAAGCGATAGTCGGTCCTGGCTGTCCTCCAGAGATTTCCGCCACGATTCCGTATCCGCCGACATCTGAGCGATAGGAAATCCCCATGTGGTCAAGCTGCTCTCTGATTCTTCGCGCCGTTTCCTTTTCCTCCAGACTCCGTTCGGGATAACGGTGAAGCTCCCGGCGGAACCAGGTCCACTTGTCTGCGTGCTCATGGGCAAGATCAAGCAGCCTGCTCATGTCGATGGCCCCTTCCGATCCAATTCCTTCATGATCTTACGGCCCGTCGGCGTCTGAGCCAAGCCTCCCTTGGCCGTCTCCCGGTGCCTTTCAGGCATATTGCTTCCGACTTCCAGCATGACGCCAATCACCTCGTCGGAAGGAATGACGCTGGTCACACCAGCAAGGGCCATATCCGCGGCTGCAAGAGCTGTCACCGCACCAAAGCCGTTTCGCACAATGCAGGGGATCTCAACTAGTCCCGCCACCGGATCACAGATCAGGCCCAGACAATTCTTGAGTGCCAGCCCTACAGCGTGAATGGCTTGCTCCGGTGTACCGCCCCGCATCTCGGTCAGCGCCCCCGCTGCCATCCCGATGGCGGAGCCAACCTCTGCTTGACAACCACCTTCCGCCCCAGAGATAAACGAATTATTGGCAATCACATATCCGATAGCTCCGGCGGCAAACAAACCGTGCACGAGCAACTCATCTTCCCATCCAAACCGTTCTTGCATACTGACGAAGACCCCAGGGATGATACCGCACGACCCTGCTGTCGGGGTAGCAATAATTCGGCCCATGGAGGCGTTCACTTCAGAAACGGCTAATGCGTAGCTCAACGCACGAGCAGCCACGATGCCCAGCGAGGGGACTTTATGATCGGCATAGGCCTTCACTCGCCCCGCATCCCCACCCGTCAATCCGCTGCGCGAATTCGGTTTGTCCATAAGACCTTTCTGAACCGCTTCCTTCATCACCCCATAATAACCTGCCATCTGCTCAAATACGGCCTCGCTGCTCTGTTCGGATTCCCTTGCCTGCTCCGTAATCATCAATTGCCCGATGGACATCGACTCATCTTCGCATAATTTCCCAAGCTCAAGTAAACTGGAAAATCTCATGCTCTCCCGCCCTCTCCTATAAGATCGATCACACGTACTTTGCTTACGCTCTCCATTCGGCCAATTTTGCTCAGAACTGTCCCTCCAGGAGGCTGATCGCACTCTATTACCGTCAGAGCCTTACCATGCCTGGATTCCCGAACAACCTGCATCAGTCCAATGTTTACCCCTGCCCTTCGCAGGACACCGGACATTTCCGCAACCATACCCGGCCGATCCGTATGAAAAATAAGCAGTGTAGGCTGCATCGCCGTAAATTTCACAGGAAAACGATTCACCTTCAAGATTTCAATATTGCCTCCGCCGATGGAGCAGCCCTGAATGGAGATCGCATCCGCTTGACTCCGAAGCAACAGGTCTACTGTATTAGGATGAGGTACCGGCTTCTTCTCAGTGTATAGTTGTATATTTAAGCCCGCTTGCTCCGCATGATGGAAAGCGTCAGGAATGGCTTCATCGTCCGTGGCGAAGTCAAGCATCCCGCCAACCAGCGCAACGTCCGTGCCGTGTCCCCGGTAAGTCTCGGCAAAAGAACCGTACAACCGGATATTTGCTTCCGTCGGTATGCCGCCCAGCGCTTGCCGGGCCACTCGGCCAATGCGCACAGCGCCTGCCGTGTGTGAACTGGAGGGCCCGATCATGCTGGGTCCTATAATGGAAAAGACATCCTTGAACCTCATAACCGCTATGAAAAAGAGCGCCACTGCTGCAAGCCCGCAGCGACGAACTCATCGTCATTGAGTTGAGGATACTGCGAATAGACCCGATCGATCTCTTCACTTTGACCAGGAGAAAGCTGCTCCGCAGGGTTCAGGCACCAGATCCCCTTCATAAGTCCTTGCCTTACAAGCACCTCATGAATGCCTGGGATGCAGCCTGCAAAGGCATGAGCAGGGTCGAAGAAGGCTGCATTCGTATCGGTAACTTGTGCCGCACGCGTCAACCATTCCCTCGCCAGAGTGTCTTCACACCGAAGCTGTTTAATTTCTTCCAGCAATTCTACCGCTTTACGCGTCCACACCGCCCAATGACCAAGCAATCCTCCAACAATGGCCTTCTCTACAGGAACACCATCAACGACGAAACGAAACGTAGTTAATAAGTCAGCCACAATGTTATCGTCGTTACCCGTATAGAGGGCGATCTCTTCTCGGCGAGATGAACTGCATACCGCTCTGGCGACGTCCAGGGTTTGGTATCGATTGAACGGTGCCATCTTGATCGCCACGACATTCGGAATTTCGGCAAACTGCAACCAGAACTCATAGGTGAACCGACGTCCGCCAACGGAAGGCTGGAGGTAGAAGCCGATAACCGGGATACGCGCAGCCACCTGGCGGGTGCGCTCTAGCAAGTCGGCTTCGGACCAATCCGTCAGCCCGCCCATGCTCAGCAGGACCGCATCATAGCCAAGGCGAGCAGCCACATCGACCTCATGCAAAGCCTGCTCGGTTGGACCGCAAACTCCCGCTACCTTCAGGAAAGGACGAGTCAGCTTCGCACGCTCCACTTCTTCTGCGGCCATTCTCAACACCGTTTCAAACAAATCGTGCTCAGGATCGCGAATTTCAAATTGGGTGGAATGAACGCCCACCGCAATACCTCCAGCTCCACTGGCGATGTAATATCGGGTTAATGCCCGCTGGCTGACTTCATCCAGCTTACGATGCTCATCCAGCGCAAGCGGATGGGCCGGTATGGCGAGACCGTCATGCAATGCGGCACTTAGTTCCGGTGAGAGGGTTCTGGCTTTGTCCGTATTAGGCATTTAGAAATTCCCCTTTCGTTCCTGAAAATGGGTAGGCTTGTTCCAAGTTGCCCCGCCCTGCTTCACCCATTCCGCCGTCCAATCCATCATCTGTAATAGCGACACCCGCGGATATCCAAATAATTGATGGGACTTGGAGGCATTGTTCAGCAGTGCCGTCTCCGATTCAACCCCGGTCAGCCGTGCTTCCTTGCCTAGTCGCTTGGCGAACTCGTTCGCTGCCCAGCGAATGGACAGTGTCTCCGGTCCCGTAATATTCACAATGTTCGGAGGACTGTCGCATTGTGTCAGGCAACGAAGTGCCATCACATTAGCGTCTCCTTGCCAGATCACATTGGCAAAGCCCATCGTTAAATCAATCTCGCGATCTTCGTTGACCGCTCTGGCTAACTCCAGCAACACCCCATAGCGCATGTCTATGGCGTAATTCAACCGGTACATCGCCATCGGCGTACCGTTCTTATGGGAATGGTACTCAAAGATCCGCTCGCGGCCCAATGTAGATTGGGCATACTCGCCAATCGGCTGCGGCATCACCTGCTCATCCGCCCCACCCCCGGACACGGGCAGGAACGGATAAATATTGCCGGACGAGAACACCACGATGCGAGAATCCTTGAATTTGTCCGCCACTCTTCCCGGCAAATACGTATTCATCGCCCAAGTAAAATGCTCCCGGCCCTTCGTACCGAACTTATTACCCGCCATGTAGATGACATTTTCAGCATGGGGCAGCGCGCGCAGGGCCTCATCATCCAGTAGCTCACAGGAAATCGTCTCTACACCGACCTCATCCAACTCCTTGCGTGCCTCGGCATTGGAGAATCGCGATACACCGATGACCCGTTTGTTCAGCCCTCCTTCGCGGATAGCATTCACCGCAAGCTTAGCCAGGCTTGGTCCCATCTTCCCCCCTACTCCCAACAGGATAAGATCACCGGATACTCGACCCAGGTCATTAACTAGTTCTTCTGTGGGTTCGGCCAGCTTGGCCTCCAATTGTTCAACCGTTATCATTCACACAGCTCCCCTCTCGGTATGTTCCTCTTCAGCATACGGCTACCAAATATATAAAGACAGGAGATTAAATCGTCTTTATATAAGAGCAGACTGCTATACTGACCTCCCCATAAGGAACGTGAACCGATAGATTTGCATCGGACGACCTCGCGGCACCTTCTCATACCCGGCAATTTCCACTAAGCCCCCATCCATCCATTGCACCAGCAAGCGATGGGTGCTGCGCACAGTGATACCCAATAGAGCGGCCAGCTCATGAACCTTGTAATCGTATTTGTGGAATCGGGCCATATGATGAAGCAGCTTGCTGAGATAGGCACTTGTCATGCCTGCCTCCTGGGCTTGTCTGATGAGTTCAGGATCGGTAGGAGCCAGAATCGCCTGTACCGGGTTTGCCATTTCCAGCGGACCAATCAGCGTTGAGTCTTCCCGAATGATAAAGCAAGCATTGCCACCTGCATCCTTCGCCTTGCGCAAGGCGCTTCTTGCATTCGTCCCGGCGTCATTAGCCGACATCCCGAAGCCGATACCCACACTTAAAGAAATCCCGTAGGACTGATAGGCTTCCTTGGCAAGAGGGATCGTCTTGTATCCCCCGGTCTCACGCTCGAATATCCCCCGGGTAGTGAAGAACAAATACTCATCTCCACCCAATGCTGTTAAATAGCCGTCGAGTTGTTCCACATAATGAAGGAGCATCCGATGGATATCCAGCTTCAGCTTCTGAACTTCATGTTCACTGCTCCGCTTCATGGCTAACTTGCCGAAGTCATCTACGTTAATCATACCGACTACGATCTGCGATTCCTTGCCACGACGGGATTCCGTGGAGAGGAGTGCCCGTTCCAACGTCACGATGATATCCTGATCAGAGGCAGCTATCACCTCGTTTTCAATGGATAAATGGTTTAATTGCTCCGCCACCTGTTCTACCCCCGTTAACACCATAGCGCACTTTCCCGATTCCGCCAGGTTTCGATGAAAAGCCACAAGCTGCTTGGCAGAAGCATACGCCGGACCGTCATACACATACACCTTCGTCCGTTCCAGCCCCAGATCTGACAGCGTCCGGGTGACCATCGCCTTCGTTAAGGAATCGGTGGAAATTCCACGATCCAGCTTACCCGCACGGAATACCTTAAATAGCGACTTATATAAACCAGCCCCGTTAAGGGGCACGTAGAACACGGGGATGCTCAGCATCGCAGTGAGCTTGACGGCACGATGCGGCAAGGCTCCGGACAACAAGAGGACCTCCGTCTCCCTGCTCAGTTCCTCTGCTGCCGTTACGGCCTCGGCTTCATTGCCGGCCACACGCGTCATGGGCAAAAAGGTAGGAAAAGACTTGATGACCCGAAGCACCTGCTGCACAAACTCTATCGTACCAATAACTCCAACTTTTATTTGCATCTCTGATCTCCTTTATTTCGGTGAATGAGGCCGTGCTGCCCCATGGTTTAAATTCCATCATAATTCTAGTTGGAGGATCATTCAATAATGATTTAACAGGCCCCGCCGCTAGAGAACCCGATGGCTGCCTGTTTAACACGACTGACTTTGATTTGGACTATCGGTTAATCGTCTAACCTTTAATTGTCCCTACTCCATCATCGCGCTGTTTCAATCACTTCTGGAGGCAGTTCTATCGTATCTATCCCGTTAAAATTGAAGAAGGTGCTTCTATCTATCTTTCTTTGCACCATGAGGTTCTCGCCCTCGCCAATCTCTGTCTCACTCTCCATCGATAATTCATGTGGCAAAAGGCTGTCCTTATTGGCCTTGAAGCCTACTTTCATCTTCTTTACTGAATAAGCGGCTGTCAATAAGGGCGCGTTTGAGGACTCGTTCGCTTCCAGACCTGCGTTCGTCATCTCGTCTATCCGCACAAGCTCTTCCTCAGGAAGCTCAAGCGTCATTGTATAATAATTGCCTTCCTGCATAAAAAGCACATCGTCCTGCAACCTCTCTAACACGCCCAATAGATACTCCAGGCTTTGCGGGTTCATTTGCATATCGGCTACCCCCCTGTCCAGTTCCTCTCCTGCGAGCTTGACCCAACCCTCTTCTCCAATTCTTGAAAAGTGGCCTGTACCGGGAATAAAGTATTGCTCCACTGTCGTGGGCTGCATTCCTTCTGTCTTGATATCTATTAGCATGTGATGTTGAGACGCCTGCTTGATCCACTGGGCTTCCGTTATCATTTCAGACTTCATGATTGATATTTTTCCATTTAGGGTTCTCTCTAGTTCTTGCTGAGCCTCACCCTTCACGGAGTAACTGGTTGCCTCCTCAAAGTTATCAGCCGCTTGACGAATTACTTCGCCTGCGGACAAGAGGATGCGGCTTTCACTAGGACCTGCCTCTGCAAGATCAGTTACAGATTCACTCGCCCCGCACGCAGTAAGTATAAGAACCATCCAAAGAATAAGGCCTTTAAAATACCGCTTGTTCATCACTCACGCTCCAGTAATATCCATTTATAGTGACAGACTAGCATAAACCATGTATCCGAACAGTGATATAATAGTCAGACAACCTGTAAGATTTATCGGACTGCCCTGCAATCGAAAGGATGACCCTATCGTGAAGAACCTTCTTATTACCGGCTACCGTGCCCATGAATTGGGGATCTATAATAATAAGCATGAAGGAATCCCTTACATACGCAAGGCGATCAGGGACCGTCTCCTGCCGCTGGCTGAAGAAGGCCTGGAATGGGTGCTCACACCGGGGCAATATGGCGTCGATCTGTGGGCCTGCGAGGCGGTTCTGGAATTGAAGCTTGAATATCCCGAGTTAAAATGCGCCATCATTACCGCCTTCCAGAGTCAGGAGGAGCAGTGGAGCGAGGAGAAGCAACATTATTTCCGCGATTTGATTTCTAAAGTGGATTATTTTGCATCCATTAGCAAAGAAGGCTATCTGGGACCTTGGCAGTTCTCTGCCCGGGATGATCTGCTGCTGCGAAAAAGTGACGGTATTCTGCTTGTTTATGATGAGGACAGCGGCGAAGCCAGTCCCAAGTTTATTAAACGCCGGGCAATGCAAAAGCAGCATGCGGAAGGCTACCTCTATCTGCAGCTTGGTCTTGAGGATATTCAGTCGGTCGCGGATGAAATGCGAGTATTCCAAGACGTCGACCCAGTGGATTAAGTACAGCAGGTTCACCTTTCCCGGAATCGTTAGGGGCACACCAATTTCGCCTCGCAATGCAAACGTTTGATCTCAAAATGAGAACACATTCCTAAATTCATAATGATTTTTATAATTTTTTAAAAAAATTGGGTTGATCGGTGTAATTTCCTATCGCATCCGTCATAAAATGTGCTAGAATAATTCTCGAAATCGCTTTCACATTGGCAAGCTGCTTTCTATCGGACAAACGTTTGCACAAATTCATCTACTTTCTGAGCGAAACCATCTGCCGGTGTATTTATGAAAAAAATACGAGGAGGCTTTTGCAATGAGTGAGAAAAAATTGCCTACTGTAGCGTACTTCAGCATGGAGTACGGGCTGCATTCCGATTTTAAGATGTATGCCGGAGGGCTCGGAATATTGGCTGGGGATTACATCAAGGGAGCCAAGGATATTGAGGCGCCGATTATAGCCATCGGCATCAAATGGAAGCAGGGATACACCGATCAGCGGATTGATGAGCATGGCAAGCCTTACGATACCTATCACAACTATGTATATGATTTTTTGGAGGATACCGGGGTCAAGGTTGCGGTGAAGGTACGGAATACCGATGTCATCTGCAAGGTCTGGAAGACAGAGCATTTTGGCAACACCCCTCTCTACTTGCTTGATACAGACATTCCTGAAAATGGCGATGCTTGGATTACCGGACAATTGTACGGATGGTTCGGCGAGGAACGGATTGCTCAGGAGATTGTCCTTGGTATCGGTGGTGTGAAAGCGATGCGTGCGCTTCAAATTCCAATCGATGTCTATCACTTTAATGAGGGACATGCGGCACTGGCAGCTACGGAGTTGATCCGTGAGAAGATGTGTGCAGGGCGAACCTTTGAAGAGGCTTGGACGGCTACACGCGAAGAGGTTGTCTTCACGACGCACACACCGATCAAGGAAGGAAATGAGACGCATCCCCTGGATCGTCTGGAATATATGACGGCATTTAACGGCTTGACACGTGATCAAATGGAACGCATCGGCGGCAGCCCGTTCAACATGACGGTGGCCGGCCTGCGCCTGTCCCGTATTTCCAACGGGGTTGCAGCCCTCCATGCGGATACCTCCAACAAAATGTGGAAGGAAGTCGCCGGACGCTCGGAGATCATCGGAATCACCAATGCCATTCATACGCCAACCTGGGTGGATGAGCGGATGACAGACGCTTATGAAAATGACGGTGATCTATGGGAGACGCACATGGAGATCAAACGTGAGCTGATCGCGTTTATCCAGGAGCGTTCAGGCATTGCACTGAATGAAGACAATCTGCTGATCGGATTCTCCCGCCGTGCTGCTCCTTACAAACGCAGTGATTTGATTTTCTCTCAGCCTGAGATCATTGAACCGTATCTGGAGTCCGGCAAGGTTCAGATTGTCTTCTCCGGGAAGGCGCACCCGCTGGACGACACCGGCAAGAAAATCGTCAGCAATCTTGTGTCCATGATGAAGAAATATCCGAAGAGTGTCGTCTTCCTTGAGAACTACGACATGACGATCGGCGCCCAATTAACAAGGGGCTCAGATATTTGGCTCAACAACCCGCGCAGACCGCTGGAAGCCAGCGGCACCTCCGGTATGAAGGCTGCAATGAACGGCGTACTGAACTGCTCCATTCTGGATGGCTGGTGGCCGGAAGCCTGCATTGACGGGGAGAATGGCTGGCAGATCGGCGATGGCTTCGAGACGACCGACTTTGCTGTACTTGACCAGCATGACAGTGACGCACTGTATGATACCCTTTTGAACCGGGTGCTGCCAACCTACTATGAGAACCGTGCCAAGTGGGTAGAAATGATGCGTAAGAGCATCGAGACGACCCGTGAGGCATTTGCTACCAAGCGGATGCTGGAGGAATACTACAACAAAATGTATATCAAGCGCTAATCTTAGCGTAAAAAGGCTGCTGCCCCATTTAAACATTAGGGCTAGTTGGATGGGGCAACGTGTGAAGAGTTGCTACGATCGCTGTTGTTCGCGGATTTCTTTAATTGGACTAAGTTCTCACAAGGGAGAAATCCGCTCACAAAGGCGAACGCTAACGCTTCTTCACAACCCTTCAAACTTTTGCCTGACTACTTCGCCATTGCAGTTTAACTGCAATGCAGTCTGCACATGGCTGCGCCATAGTTGCGCTGCAATAAGCTTGTAACCTGCGGCATGTCAGCTTGCGCGATTCGCTTTACTCGCGAACGCGATGGCATACCGAGGCGTGGCTGGAGTTGCTACACGGACTCATTATGCTTCGGCTTTGCGCCGGACTTCGCTTGTCCGATCGTCATTCTAGTCTTGACCCGAACTTCACTCGTCCTACTTGACCAATCTCATTTCGGTCATGCTCCGTGAAGTTTAGAATACAGGCTTGTCATCCGGCACCTCACATGCCAGATGACAAGCCTGTATATACATTCAAGTGCTTTGCCAGCACATGAAGGGCTGTGTGTGAGCTACTATAGTGCATTCAGCACTATAAAGCCAAACTAAAGTTCCTGCGTAAAAGGGTATAAGTGTGAAGGTTGCTGCAGAAGCGGAGCGGTCGCCTTTGTGAGTGGATTTCTACCCTACTATTTCAATCAGAGAAATCCACGAACAACAGCGATCGAAAGAAACCTTCACACGTTACCCCCGGCACGCAGAATCAATCTTTAGACGGTTCTATACTGCTGTGTTCCTGCAGGAGATCGCGCTTTGTGCTGTCGCAGCACAATCATTTAGCGCAAATCCGCCGGGAAGGTCAGTCCCATCTGGCGCCGGGCCTCCTCCATAATCTCTGCCACAATCAGCGAGTTGTTCAACGTATTGACTGTGCTGTCCCTTCTGCCGGTCTGAATCAGCTCAATGAACTCTCTTGCCTCATAGAACATGGACTCTTGCATTTGCGGCTGGCGCAAATCCTCAATCGTCCCGTCACGATAATAGATTTTCACATCATAAGGCTGATTGATCTTGTCGATAACCAGGGTTCCGTTCTCCCCTTGAATCTCTGCGGGAGCATAAGAATCCGAGATCTTGGAATACATCACGACCGCATCCATGTCCGAATAACGCATAAGAATACTTCCCTCGCCATCCACACCGGAGGAGAGCATAATTCCGCTTGCCTGAACCTGCTCCGGCTTCCCGAACAGGGCTACCATCGGATAAATACAGTAAATACCAAGATCCATCAGCGCTCCATTGGAGAACTCCGGCTTGAACGCATTAAGTACTGTTCCTTGCTTGAAAGCATCAAATCTGGAGGAGTATTGGCAATAGCTTGCAAAATAACGCCGCACTCGTCCGATCTTGTATAAGTTGTTCGCAATTACTCTAAAGTTCGGCATCAGCGTTGACTTCATTGCTTCCATAAGCAATACGTCATGATCCTTCGCAGTTTGCAGCATCGCTTGAACTTCCTTCACATTCGATGCCAGCGGCTTCTCGCACAATACATGCTTGCCTTGCTTCATGCACACAATTGCCTGTTCGGCATGCAGCGAGTTCGGGCTAGCAATATAGACAGCATCCACCTCATCGCTTGAAGCCATCTCTGCTAAATCAGTGTATACCGTAGGTTGGTAGTTGTATTTCGCGGCGAATGCTCTCCCCTTCTCTTCCGTCCGTGAGTATACCGCTTTCAGTTCAAATTGCTCAGTCTCTTCCGCCGCTTGAATAAAACGTTCCGTGATCCAGTTCGTTCCGACAATTCCGAATCGAAGCAAAGAAATGTCCTCCCTTTTTAAACATGATCTTCTTAGTATTCTCTCACTCTGTGCAGTCTATGTCTAGCTTTGAGTATCCGAAGACGAGACAACTGTTTTGAGTTGAGGACTGCCGCGGATAGAGATTCGCCTTGCATCGATCTCCATGCTCCACTAAAATAAGATTATCAGGATATGAAGCGGGGTGATTCTCATGAACAGAGACAACCAGAATGTAATTAACGCGATCGCTGCAACCAAATATATGATTACCGGAGATTCCATCTCCAAAGGCGTCATTTATGACGAGATACGCAAAAAATATGTGCTGTTGGAAAATAATTATGTAACGCTCCTGCAGGAAAAGATGATGGGTGCGGTACGAAATACCGCACGCTTCGGCAATACCTTGATCAAGGGCGTCACCAACTTGAAGAAGGACATCCAGAAGGAGAAGCCTCATATTGTACTGATTGAATACGGCGGCAATGACTGTGATTTCAACTGGGATGAGATCGCACTGAATCCCGATGCGGAGCATCTTCCCAAGACGGATTTTAATATGTTCGAGAAAATGCTGACGGAGACCATCTCCTTCCTGCGTTCCGAACACATTACGCCGATTCTGATGAGTCTTCCTCCGCTTAATGCGGACAGCTACTTCAAATGGGTCAGCAAAAATGATCCCGTTGCTGAGCAAAACATCTTAAAATGGCTTGGCAGCATTACCAAAATCTACTGGTGGCAGGAAAGATACAACACCATGATCGTGAAGGTTGCCGAGATGACAAAGACCAAATATATCGATGTGCGCGGCGCCTTTCTTGAGCATCCCGACTTTACCAAGTTTCTATGCTCGGACGGCATTCATCCCAATGAGGCCGGGCATCGGATCATATGCGATAAAGTACTGGAGTTCGTGCAGAACAACTACAGGTTCCTTTTAAAAGACAACAGCAGGCTCGCCCTGGAATAGTCTTCTGAATCTACTAAAAGCTTGGGGCTGTCCAGTTAGCCCCCAAATAAAAGTTGGACGAAACTTATGTTTCGTCCAACTTTTTATTGTTCGCGCAGTTATTGTAGGAAGGCAGCGGCACGAGCGCCCATATCAGCGCCCACATTAGCTATTTTAATGACTTTCTGCACTATAATCACCACGCGAGCGCCACATCAGCTATTTTAGTGACTTTCTGCACTATAATCACCACGCGAGCGCCCACACCAGCAATTTTAATGACTTTCTGCACTTTAATCGCCATACGAGCGCCCACATCAGCTATTTTAATGACTTTCTGCACTATAATCACCACGCGAGCGCCCACATCAGCTATTTTTAGTAACTTTCTGCACTATAATCGCCACACGAGCACCCATACGAGCCCTCACGCCACACAACAACGACACCCTCGGTGAGAAGTGTTTCTAGGTCATCTGCGATTACGTTAGCTATGGGACACCGGGACACTCTCTTTAATTCCCCACATCATTTACAATTTACAGTTGCTTGCGGGATTGCAAATCTCTCCATACTTTCTTATTGCTGAACTGCTTATCGGTACTGATATCCTGGCCGAACCAATCCGGCGGTTCAAAGCTTGTCGCCTCTTCCTCCGATTCGAATTCAATCTCCAGCACCATCAGTTTAATCTGATGATAATCGTCAATCTCCAGCATATAGTCATTCCATTTGACCGTTGTCCGCTTCTTCACCAGCGGGATCGCTCCGCGGCTATGAATCATTTGCTCGTAAATCCCCGCAGAAATCGGATACTCCACTTCCTCACGAGCTAGTCCGAATCCGCGTTTGAACGTATGTGTATAGCTGATGTCTCCCGTGGCCAAATCCTTGATTCTCCGTACCCGGAGCTCCTGATCTTTATCCAGAGCCAGGTAGGTCTGATCGATGACTTGCTCCTTGACCAGGACGATGCTGCCATCCTCAAGGAAAGCCTTCGGAAATTCGGATATCAGAAACTTGCGTTCAATTTCAAGTGCCATGTCCATTACTCCTTACACTGTTTTCACAAGTCTAAGTGTACCATATCCCGAGCTTTGCCGACGACCCCGGTCCTCCTCTCTTCAGTTAACTTTCAGCGTGAATTCATATTCGCTTAAGACATGCCGCATATAATGAACACACTACTCAGAGTTCCAAGCCAAAAGATGTTTTTGTACATAGGAGGATTTCATATGAAACTTATTCAGAACATGAAGCTCAACGCGAAATTCCGATTGTTGTCCATCAGCTTTTTTGTATTCTTGATTGTGTTTGGTCTTGTAGGAATATCCCAGATTTCAAACGTCAACAAAAAAGTCATTGAGCTGAACGATTCCCGGCTCGTCCCTATCGTGATGCTGGAGAATCTCAAATCAAAGATGGAGACTACGCGAAGCTTGGCAAGCGATTATATGAATGCCAGCGATGATGAAGAACGTACGGCGCTTAAAGAGGAATTGGCTGCTTCTCTGGCATCGATCCAGGAAGAGCTGTCAACCTACGAGCAGACTGAGACGATACAACAAGTGGCCGGCGCATATTCCGCCTATACCACGGCTATTGATGCGTTTGTGGAAGCTTTCGGCACCGGAATGACGGGAGGCGGAGCAGGCGGAGCCGTACCAGTCGCTCCCGAGAGCTCTGGAGAAATACCCGCTCAAGGGGAGGCAGCTGTTCAAGGCGGTCCGCCAGCCGAAATGGAGAATCTTGATAACGCAAGAAGCGAACTAATCGCTGCCATGGATGCATGGATTGACGGGCACATCCAGTCAGCACGCCAAACATACGAGGACAGTCAAGGGGTCTACCGGGGAACATTGATCACTATGTTGACTCTGGTCGTAATCTCTGCAGCCTTTATCACATTCATTACCATGCTAATCTCCAGGTCCGTGATCATCCCCGTAACTAAGGTGTCCGGCAAGTTGAAGGAAATCTCTGAATCCAACGGGGACTTGACGGTACGTCTGGGTTATGACAGCAAGGATGAGCTGGGTGAGCTTAGCCGGAGCTTTGACAGCTTTATCGCCAAGCTGCAGGACATGGTTGCAGGAGTTATCCAATCCGCAGCGACCATCTCTGATTCCAGTGAGGATCTGAGCCGGGCTACTGGAAATACAACCGTAACACTTGAGGAAATCGCCCGGACGATAGGTGAAATCTCCACAGGTACAACCGAAAATGCTGCTGTTGCGCAGCAGGCCTCAGCAAGTCTGGCCGAAATGGCCAAATTTTCCGAATCAACAGCCCAAGCCAGCAAAGCAACTGCCGAAAGCAGCAGAACCGTGAAGCAGGCCGCCGAGGACGGAACGATAAAGATTCAGAAGATTCGTAATTCCATCGAGGATATGAATCATTCAAGCGAGTTGGTCACAACCACACTTCAACAATTAAGTCTTTCTTCCGGGCGCATTGGAGAGATAACGGCCTTGATTACAGGGATTGCCGCGCAAACCAATTTGCTCTCCTTGAATGCAGCGATTGAAGCCGCACGCGCAGGGGAATCAGGGAAGGGCTTTGCCGTGGTAGCCAATGAGATCCGCAAACTCGCCGATGAGTCCGGAATTGCTGCCAAGGAAATTGCCCGACTGGTGGAAGACAACCGTACCATTTCTGCCGAAGCGGTCCACACCTCGGATGCAGTTGCGGAGAAGGTCCGGCAGGGGGTAGCGATTGCCGAGGAGGCCGAAAACAGTATGTTCCGCATCTTGAGTCATATCCAGGATATCGGCAACCAGATTGAGCATATCGATTATGATAATAATCAGCAGGCCTCAAGCACCCGGGAAATGGAGCATGCTATCCAGAACATCGCTTACTCCACTGGCGATATCGCAGGCGGAACCGAGCAGATCAATGCCAGTGTTCAGCAACAGCTCGGGATGATGACAGAGATTGATCATACCGCGGAACGACTGGCCAACATGTCGAAGCAATTACGCGAAATGACCGCCGGATTCACCGTTTGAAGTCCAAGAACATAACAAAACGGCAGCCGCGTGAGAAACCAGCGCGACTGCCGTTTAATATTTTTACGCCATTACCTTACAGATATTGTTCGTGAACTCTACCGGATCCTCGATTGGCAGACCTTCAATCAGAAGTGCCTGATTGTAGAGCAGGCTGGTGTACAGAGCAAGTTTGTCCTTGTCCCCTGCATACGCCTCTTTCAGGGAACGGAAGACTTCATGGTTGACGTTAATCTCCAGTACCTTATCCGCCTTGACTTCCTGGCCGTTCGGCATCGCATTCAGCACCTTCTCCATCTCAATGGACAATTCGCCTTCTGCCGACAGGCAGACAGGGTGACTCTTCAGGCGCTTCGATGCCTTGACGTTCTTCACCTTGCCGCTCAGCAGGGAGTTCATGGCCTCGAACAGCTCCTGATGCTCGCTGTCGCCTTCCTTCGCATCCTGTTCATCGGATTCGGATTCGATGCCGAGATCACCGCTGGATACGGATTTAAATTCCTTCTCCTTATAGGTCATGATCATCTTGATGGCGAATTCATCGATATCATCCGTAAAGTACAAGATCTCATAGCCCTTATCCAATACCATTTCCGTCTGCGGCAGCTTTTCCAGCCGGTCTACCGATTCACCGGTTGCATAGTAAATATACTTCTGATCCTCCGGCATCCGGGATACGTACTCATCCAGCGTAACCAGCTTCTTCTCTTTCGAGGATGTGAACAACAACAAATCCTGAAGTACATCCTTGTTCATACCATAATCATTGTACACGCCGAACTTCAACTGGCGTCCGAATGAGTCATAGAACTGCTCGTACTTGTCACGCTCATCCTTGAGCAGCGTCAGCAATTGGCTCTTGATCTTGCTCTGGATGTTCTTCGCAATCAGCTTGAGTTGACGGTCATGCTGGAGCATTTCCCGCGAAATGTTCAGCGACAGATCCTCGGAATCGACCATCCCCTTGACGAAGCTGAAGTAGTCCGGGAGCAGATCGCCGCATTTATTCATAATCAGTACGCCGTTGGAATAGAGCTCCAGCCCTTTTTCATATTCCTTGGTATAGTAGTCGAACGGAGTCTTCTCCGGAATGAAGAGGATAGCGTTATAGACAACTGCTCCGTCTGCCTTGATATGGATATGAGAAACGGGCCTGTCAAAGCCGTAGCGTTTCTCCATGTAGAAGTTCTCATAGTCCTCATCCGTCAATTCGCTCTTATTCTTGCGCCAGATCGGAACCATGCTGTTCACCGTTTGCTCTTCCTGAACCTCCTCGAACTCGCCCTCTGCCCCCTCTTTAGGCCGATGCGAGGTGACCTCCATCTTGATTGGATAGCGGATGAAGTCGGAGTATTTCTTGATGATGGATCTCAGGCGGTACTCCTCCAGGTATTCATCGTACTGATCATCTTCGGTATTCTCTTTAATGGTCAAAATAATATCGGTACCGACACTTTCTTTCTCTGTCTCGGAGATCGTGTACCCGTCCGTTCCTTCCGACTCCCATTTATAGGCTTCACTGCTGCCCAACGCCCGGCTGATGACCGTAACCTTATCTGCAACCATGAAAGCAGAGTAGAAACCGACGCCGAATTGACCGATGATATTATGTCCGTCCTTCGCCTCGTTCTCATTCTTGAAGGCAAAAGAGCCGCTATTGGCGATAATGCCCAGGTTATTCTCCAGTTCTTCTTTCGTCATCCCGATCCCCGTATCGGAAATGGTGAGCGTCCGAGCCTGCTTGTCCGCCTTCAAACGAATGAAATAGTCATCCTTGTTGAACGTCAAGTTCTCGTCTGTCAATGCCTTGTAGTAGATCTTGTCAATGGCATCACTGCTGTTGGAGATCAATTCCCGGAGAAATATTTCCCGCTGCGTATAGATGGAGTTGATCATCATCTCCAGAAGTCGTTTAGATTCCGCTTTGAACTGCTTCTTGTCCATAGTACTGCCCCTTCCTTTCTTCGCCTGCAAAAATTATTAGCACTCTAAAGTTTAGAGTGCTAATTCTTATAGTTCTATATTAAATTTCCTCTATTTTTATGTCAATACAGATTCCTCATCCCTATCGATTTATTCGCTTCTTGAGTTGCTGCACGGCATGCCGCACTTGGTCGCCCGGAAGCCCTGCCACGGCCGATATCACGGCAATGCCGTCCGCCCCGGCTGATATAACCTCCCCGGCACGCTCCAACGTGATACCTCCGATGCCAACGAGAGGCAGATGAATGCCGGCCTGGCGCAGACCGGGCAAAATCTCCAAGCCGTGGACGGCATGAGCATCCGGCTTGGAGGACGTTGGATAAATCGGTCCGATCCCCAAATAGTCGGCTCCTTGCTGAACCGCACGCTCCGCTTCCTCCAGCTGATGAACCGAAACGCCCAGAATCCCCCCTCCGATCCGGGAACGTACCCATCCGGCATCCGCATCCTCCTGTCCGATGTGTATCCCGTCTGCCTGGATCCGCAGGGCAAGTTCCACATCATCGTTAATAATGAAGGGAACTCCCGCCTCCCGGCAGAGCCCCTGAAGCTGAAGCGCAAGCTTTATCCTAGCTTCTCCGGTCAGCGAGCCGTCGCCCTTCTCTCTATACTGGACCATGGTTGCCCCGCCCGCCAGCGCCTCCCGGACTACGTAAAGGGGATCCTCCTGACAGTTCGCACTCCCAACAACAAGATAGACCCTCAAACACTCTCGCATCACATCGGCAGAAATCTTCCGACCGTGAACATTGAAGCGGCTCCTCGCATCGATATGCCGGTCCATCAGCCAAGCACCGCCTGTCTGCGGCGGTATGCCCAATGATTCGTCGGACCATGACCCTGTCCAAGGCCAAGCCCGTCCTCGATAGCCGCTTGGATGAAGCGACGGGCAAGCGCGGCTGCTTCGATGCCGGGCAGACCCTTGGCTAACCCTGCCGTCAGCGCCGCCGAGAACGTACAGCCTGTGCCGTGCGTGTGCGGCGTCTGGATTCGCGGATAGCTAAGCTCCGTAAAATGCTGCCCGTCATACAGCAGATCGACTACCTGCTGCTCCCCCGGGCCGGAGTCAAGAGCCTCATGACCATGACCTCCCTTGATAATGACCAGGCCCGGACCCAGATCAGAAATTCTGACCGCCGCTTCCCGGCGATCCCGGGAACTGTGAATCGGCATACCGGCCAGCACCTCCGCTTCCGGGAGATTCGGCGTCACGACCGCTGCCAGCGGAAGCAGCACTTCCCTCAGCTCCTTCACCGCATCGCTCTGCAGCAATGCGGCTCCTCCCTTGGCGATCATGACGGGATCGACAACGATGCGCTTCATACCTTGGCTCTTGAATTCTGCAGCCACGGCATGGATGATCTCCGCATCGAACAGCATTCCCGTCTTGACGGCATCTACGCCAAGGTCCTCGGCAACGCTGCGGATCTGCTCCGCCGCCGCTTGTGCCGGCAGAGGATATACCCCGCTGACGCCTAAAGTATTCTGCACCGTCACAGCCGTTATAGCCGACATCCCATAGACGTCGAGCTCTTGAAAGGTTTTCAGGTCCGCCTGGATCCCCGCTCCGCCGCCGCTGTCCGAGCCGGCCACCGTCAGTGCTCTGGCCAGTCTCGTTCCGCTCACAGCCATCCTCCCGCTTCTACGGCCGATAATTCGGCAACCGCCGCATGACCTTTCAGGGAATGCGGGTGCAGCTTGGCCAGTTCATCCAGGAAGGCTATCTGGAAGCTGCCTGGCCCGAGAGCGGCTGTCCGCTCCGCTGCCCTGGAGGCTGCGGCGCCATAAAAGGCCAAACCTGCCGTCCCTGCCCGCATCAGGTCCGGTTCTATAGCAGCGAATGCTCCAAGCACCGAGGTCAACAAGCATCCCGTCCCCGTCACTTGGGTAAGCAAGGCATCCCCCCCACTGATTATTCGGCAAATATGACCATCCGTAATCACATCTTCTTTTCCTGTAACTGCCACCACCGAACCGAACCGCCTTGCAGCCCATCGCCCAATCTCTGCTTGATCAGCACCGTTGTTCTCTCCGGCATCCACACCCTTGATCACCAGCTTCTCGCCGAGCAATTGAGCTATCTCAGCGGCGTTGCCACGCAGGAGTGAAATGCGCACTTCTTCCAGAATACGAAGGGACGACTTCGTACGATAGCTCGTAGCCCCTGCTCCGACCGGGTCCAGCAGCACCGGCACCCCTGCAGCGTTCGCTGCCCGTCCGGCCTTGATCATCACCTCTACCTGCCCCCGACTGAGTGTTCCAATATTCAGTACAAGTGCCCCTGCCTGAACAGCCATTTCAGCCACCTCTTCAGGCGCATAGGCCATCACCGGGGAAGCGCCAATTGCATAGAGCCCGTTAGCGGTAAAATTAGTCACCACAACGTTGGTTATATTATGAACGAGCGGCTTAGCCTGTTGTAATTTTGTGATCAATCCCGCGAATTCGTTCTCTGGAATACTTGAACTGTTGCCCCTATTCCAATTCATCATCATCAACCCTTCACCAAAGTATTCGATTCTACCGGCCATGTCTCCACCCGCCAAGCCATATCCCAAAACATATATTCCAATTGGCAGCTGTGGCGGAAATACTCGCCCATACGCGCCCGTTCGCCGGCAGTAGCCTCCGCCGCCAAGCGATCCGCAAGCTCGCATAACCGCTCCGTGCTTCCTCCGGACAGCTTGCCGTAAAATTCGATCCACTCCCGGAACGGATGAGCTTCTTGCGGCGGCAATTCCGCCATGAGCCGTTGGCCGATTTCGACATACGTCCAGGGACAAGGCAACAAGGCGGCGGCAATTTCTCCGAGGCTCCCCTCATGTGCCACCGTCAGCATATGGCGGATATAATGATGCGCCGACGGAGCAAGCGGATCTCCCTGAAGCTCCTCATAGCGCACCCCGGCCTCCTTGCAAAAATTCTGATGCGGATGCACCTCACTGTGAAGAATAAACCCGATCTGCTCTTGAAACATAGCGATGTCTTCCCGCCGGGAGCATTTTGAAATCGCAATTCCATAGATTCGCATAAACGCATTCAAATATTCATAATCTTGCTTCACGTAATGGATCAGTTGCTCCCTGTCCAGTTTCCCTCCAGCTATTCCCCTCACAAAGGGGTGCTTGAAGATCGCTGCGAACAAGTCGTCATTTTCCCTGCGCAGTTGCTCGGTAAAGCTCATTTCCCCACCTCCGTCAATCATTGAATTGGAATAATCAAAATCCACGCGAAAAAGCCGCCCCGATAGCGGAGCGGCTATTGACTGATCGAAGAAGTACCGATTAAATCGGACAAATCGAAAAGTTGGCCTGCTCCACTTCCCTACGCTAGTACGAACTAGATCAGGTTCAAAGGGTCCAAGATCACTCTTGTCTCAGCCGATGCCGGCTCCCCTAGTGGAATTTCTTATTCACTTGGTTATTAATCTATCCATATTTTCCCTGAATGTCAATAAGTCGGCTACTTTTTGTCCACCTGTACCACGGTCACATTTTTCACAGCATACGTGTCTTTGATCTTCTCTTCGGAAATAATCTTAAGCTTGATCAGACTGGAAATCTTGCTATTGTCCGGCTTGGACAACATACGCCACAGCTCCAGATCGGGCAGGGTCTCGTATAATCGGTTCTCGTCATACTCTCTTCGCTGCTGGACAATCAGTTTGATCTCATAATTCTCCAGCTCCAGGCGGTTCGAGTCCTGCTCTTTACAGCTATCTAAAATCTGTTGCCGGAGCCCTGAGAGCTCCTGATCCAGCTCCTTTTGCAGCACTTTGATCTCAAAGTACCGTTCTGCAATTCCATCCAGCTTCTTGTTCTCTACGCTCACACGCCTCACGCTCCTTGCTTCAAGGATATGCGCGCTGCTCTAAAGTTAGGACGGCGAAGCGGCGGCCTCCTAGCCGGACTGGATGGCCGAAGGATTATAAAGAGGCAGGGTGATGGCAAATTCCGTCCCTTGCCGCGGCTCACTTCGAACCTTCACACTTCCCCCCAGCTCCTGAATGACCTGATAAGAGAAGGCCAAACCCAAGCCGGTACCGGTTGTCTTTGTCGAGTAAAAGACGGAGCCCAGACGCTCAGCCTGCTCCTTGCTCATCCCGATGCCATTATCCCGCACGTAGATGAAAGCTTCATTGTCAAGCGTCTCAAGGGTAAGGGACACAACCGCATTTTCCGCATCATAGCAGGCTTCGATTGCATTTTTTATCAGATTCATCAGTACCTGCTTAATCTTCTCCGGATTCCCCATCACTCTGCAGGCCCCCTCCTCATGCTGAAGCTGAAGCTCTACATTGTTCATGTTCGCATACGGACGCATGACATCCACCGTAATCTGCAGAATCGCGTTCATATTAACCTGCTCCCGCCGGTCGGTGGACGGCTTGGTAATTGCCAGATACTCAGAAAGGATATATTCTGCCCGCTCCATTTCACTAACGCAAATCTCAATGTATCTGTGCACCTTCTCCTGATTCCCCGAGGACTCGCTAATTAGCTTCAAAAATCCTTTTACAGCAGTCAGAGGATTCCTTACCTCATGGACAAGTGAAGCCGCAACCTGCCCGATCGTCTCCAGCTTTTCCTTTTGCGCGTACACGATCGACAGGTTCTTATCAATCACCGCCCGCTGAAAGAGAGAGAGCAGCAGCCATATTCCTATAAAGTTCAGAAGGGGCACATAGAGTAAATAAAATAAAAGGCTTTCCCGTATAGTGTCCGGATTGTACAGATAGAGCAGTGTCGTAGGAATCAGCGAGATAAGCAGTGCCGAGAACGTGAAAAACAATGGTCTCCGCTTCACTCTGCGATAGAGCTGACTGAGCAGAACAGAGACCGGGAACGATACCAGAATGGTCCACATAGCGATCTCTGTTCCGGGACCTCCCAGGTACAGACGATAGACAATGAACCCGGCAAGCAGCACAAAGCCCGTTCGAAGTCCTCCGAATATCAGACCGAAGAACAACAGGATGTACCGGGCATCATAAATGAAGCCGTTTGCAGCCTCCCGGTTGAAGGTCATGGATAAAAAAAGACTGATCCCGGTGGTCAGCAGGATGAACGGTGAGGAATAATTATGCGCCTTGTTACGGTAGTACACGTTGTAGCATAAGAACGGCAACAGGGTAAGAAACAATTGTAGAATCATCTCTTTTAATCCGGGCATGTTCATTCACCTTCTTCACCAAACAGAATATAAGACTTCTCACGATTCCACAATAATTAGTTCTTCTGTTTTTTCAGCTGCAACCTTTTTACCCGTTTTTCGTCTGGAAAGTACAGGCATGATCCCAAAAACAACTGGATTTTATAACTGGAGGAACGAAGAGATGAAAAAAATGAATAAGACTATTGCAGCTGTATCTGTGCTCGCCATGACTGCCCTTCCGATAGCCGTATTTGCACAGAGCGAATCTGCTAGCCCGATTCAACCTATCTCCGCACAGGTGCAACCGGAGACTAAAGTTGTCCCTGCTACCATGGGATTGATCACCGGATTTCAGAATGACCAATCAGGCAAATTCATTACAGTGACCGGCCGAGGCCTTGCTGCAACTGACCAGAGCGAGATCATTCTTTCCATTACCAAAGATACCAAGATTATTGACGCCAAAGGAAAAACGGTACCGTTGAAGACGGTGATTGACGAGAAGCTGGTTGTCAAAGCCTTTTATGGCCCTAATATCACCAAGAGCCTGCCAGCTCGCGGCACCTTGTTAACCCTGGTTGTTCAAGATTATACGTTCACGGCTATTGACGGTACAGTAGATTCTCTGTCTGAGGCTGGTTTTCTCGTCAAGGGCGCAGATATTTACAGCGGAAATGATCAAGAGATCATTCTGAGGGCAGGAGACCAGACCAAGCTGCTGGATCAAAACGGAAAACCGATCACCAAGGACGAAATTCAAAGCGGGATGACGCTGAGAGCTTTCTATGGTCCGGAAGTCATGGAAAGTTTCCCCGTACAGGCCATAGCCAGCTATATCCGTGTAAATACGGAGATTGCTGAAGATAATGAAGCAGAACAAGAAGCGCCGGGTACAGACGGAATCATCACCTCCTTTAACGACGGGAAAATGACCGTGGTCGGTCACCCTCTGGAGCAAGGAGGCACCAATTACATTATTCTAAGCGTGGATGAAGCAACACAGATCGTTGATGAGGAAGGCAATGTATTGAATAAGGAGGTCTTGAAGGAAGGAGCCTACGTACAGGCTTTCTACCCTCAAGTCATGATCATGATCTATCCGGCTCAATCCCATGCCGATAAAATTATTGTGCGCAAGGGAGAAGCACCGAAGGTAGAAGGCACCATTGAAGCTTCAGATTTTGCGGGTGAAGGCAAAATCTATGTCAATGTCGGCTCCGATACGGTCAAAGAGAACGACATTGTACTGAATCTGTCCGACGATACGGTTATCATTCCTGTTATCGGCGGAGATACGGCGTTGAAGCCAGGCATGAAAATCACAGCCTTTCACTCCATGGTGATGGCACTCTCTTTGCCGGGCATCACGAATGCCGAGGTCATTCTTGTTCAGGAAGATCCCTCCTTGTCTCTTCCTGAGTAATTACAAGTGTGCAGTAAATATAAAACAGCTAACGTTTCTGCGTACTGGGGGTAACGTATGAAGGTTGCTTTCGATCGCTGTTGTTCGCGGATTTCTTTGATTGAACTAAGCCATCATAAGGTAGAAATCCACTCACAAAGGCGAACGCTCCGCTTCTGCAGCAACCTTCACACTTATACCCTTATTACGCAGGCTCTTTAGTCCGGCTTTATAGCTGCCGAATGCATGATAGTAGCTCTCACACGGCCCCTTCATGCAGTGGCAAAGCACTTGAATCGCTCAATATACATACAGGCTCGTTCTTCCGGCATATGAAACGCCGGATGACACTGAGACAGTATAAACTCTCTGTAAGAAAGCTACTTCGGAAGAGTGGACCGGAGCGTCCGCCTGCCAAGAAATTCGTTGCATGCCATTCTCTTAACACAAAAAGGGCTTCCCGCCAGATCATATCATCATTTGGGAAGCCCTTTTTCTTTTATCATACTTTAGTGAACATAAATGACTGCTATTGGCGAAACCTGAACAGGAATCTCATGGCCTGCCCGGTCTCTTAGAATCACCTTGGACAATTCAATCACATAATAACCTGGTTGGCTTGCTTTGAACGTCAAGCTGCCGAGCGAGCCGGAACCTGCATATCCGTCCGTTCCTTCCAGACTAATAAAGTATTCATAACGGGCTACCGCGCCGCCTCCATCAAGCGGAGTACCGACTAAGGTCAGCGGCATATCCGGCCGATGCAGTGCCTGGTGCGCTTCGAGCTCCGGACCAGCCTGGATTCCGGCCAGCGTTAGGCTTGTACTGTATTGAAGCTCTACGCTGGCAGAATATACGGCTTCAGGAACCGTGAAGAACAGATCCAGATTGAACGGCTGATGTTTGCCGACAGCTCCGGGAGTGGCTGGAACGACTTGTCCCCCGTAGTTGTATTCAATGACTTGAACCGGCTCAATCGCACCATTGCCTGCCAAATCATACACATACACCTCATATTCATTGCGGCCGGGTTGTATCGGCACCTGAATTGTGAAACGGCCGCCTGCATCAATAATGCCGTCTGACTGGATCCACTCCCCGTTCGCATCCTGATACAAAGCGGCCACACCGATGACATCCCCGTACGCAAGACCTCTTTGCAGCACGAATAAATCAATAAGCAGATCACTCGTTACCTGACCGCGAATCGTACCCTCCGGCAATCCGCCGGTGTACTCCAGTTCTCCGATCACTTCCGCAACGGGTGCCCCCGTGTCGATTACCAATGGAGCTGCCTGACTCAATAGAGGCTCTGCCTCCTGAACCGACGTGCCCGCATACGGAACGACAAAATACAGTTCATCCGGGATTGGAGGCGACCAGCCCCTTAATATATAGCTGTTTGGCGAGAGTCCCTCGTCTGCTTCCACAATCGTGCCCAGCCATTGTCCTGCCGCCGAGAATAAATCAAGCGAGAAATAAGCCGTATATTCATGAATGGTGAAGGTAATGTCCGTAGCATCCTGTACTCCATCCCCATTCGGCGAAATAATCTCCGGCGTTAACGCCAGACCGGATACCACAACCACTTCGGGAGCCTCCCCGACATAGATCGAAATAGGCATCCGAATGATGTGGCTGCTTACCGTATTTGATAGAATGAGTTCACCTTCCGCATATGTTTCTGTAGTGCTGGCAGGAACAGTAACCGTAACGTCAATAGACTGCTCTCCCCCTGCTGGAACAGATACACCATTGGAAGAAACCGAAAGATTGATTTGCGACTCGCTGTACCAAAGGGACTGAATGCTGTAATTCGACGCCACCCCTTCAATATCCTTGATCACCACGCTCTTGGAGGAGGTGCCTCCCAAGCCAACATAACCATAAGACAAGCTGCCGGAGTAATGCGTGGTTGTCAAATGATGCTCAACCGACTCTGTTGCCTCTTCTGTCATAGCGATGGCAGGGGCATCCAACACCTGATCCAGTGCGATTCTTCCTGCACCCTGATCCATGTGCGTGTATCGAGCGCCGGTGCGATCCGTAAGCTTGACTGTATTGTTCATCAGCAGTGCCTTAAGCTCAGATGGAGCAAGGCTCGGGTACTTCTGCTTCAGGAGTGCGGCGGCACCAGCTACATGCGGAGCAGCCATGCTTGTTCCATTTTGCGCTTCATACCAGCCCTCATACTCCGGCACACTGGATAAAATAGATACACCCGGAGCCGAAATATCCGGCTTAAGATCGAATGACGGCTTTGACGGACCTCGCGCACTAAAGCTTGCTATCGTATCCTGCTCCAGGGTCCGGCTGAAATTAACCTTAACTATACCTGATGCCAAAGCCGAAGCCAGTTGGTCACCATAGACGCCTGACAAGGCATAGATTGGAATCGTCACATCCGTATTGCCCAACGTTCCGCTCTCCAGCGCTTCCGGCGAATTATTGTAAATAATCGCTGCCGCTGCTCCGGACTGAATTGCATATAAGGCCTTGTCAGCAAAGGAGAATTCGCCCCGTTTGATCAACGCGATTTTACCTGCCATATCCTTGCCTGCATAATCTGATTCATAGCCAAGCCCAACATCCGCTAATTCATACGTATCAGTCAATGCCTCAATTCCAAAGGACTTATCGAACGTTTCCATAAAGAAGCTGCCGACCGGAGCTTCCTCCGCCGTTACAGCCTGCACAATCGGTGTCAACAGCGGCGGCTTTGATGCTCCTACGGTAATCGCCATTTCCGCACTTCCCGGATCAGCGACAGTTGCTTCATCCGGCCCGGAATTGCCTGCAGCGACCACTGCAATAACGCCGGTCTTCACTGCATTATTAACCGCTACCGAATCGGCGGACCGCTCATTATTCGATTGTGAACCGAGCGAAAGATTAATTATATCCATCCCGTCATCAACAGCCCGTTCAATCCCGGCAATCACGTCTTCGGTAGAGCCATTGCCGTAAGGACCAAGCACTTTATAGGCATATAGCTCCGCTTCCGGGGCTACGCCCGTAACCGCTCCTTCTCCCGGGATACCGGCTCCTTGACCCGCAACGATCCCGGACACATGTGTTCCATGGGAGGTGTAGTAAGGCTTTCCGTTCTCATTGACTTCTGGAATCGACGGATCCGCAGCCTTCGCTTGTTCAAAGTCCTGCTTCGTAGTCTCATAAGGCTCATTATCCTCATTCACGAAATCATAGCCCCAATATCCGGAAGGATCTACTACCGCGTCCATCAGATCAGGGTGATCAAAGGCAATGCCCGTATCGATGACCCCTACCTTGATCCCCTCTCCGCGAATATTCTCCGCCCACAATAACTCGCTTCCGATAAAGCTTGTACTGCTTGGCGGTTGAAGAACAGCTTCTGCAGTCTCTCCAACTTCGGTTGCAAATACTGTGCTATTAGGATAAATTGCCTTCACGCCAGGCATTTGCAGCAGTTCATCGACACGGTCTGCCGGCAAATTCACAACTACCCCATTGAATACACTTGAATACTCGCGTCCAAAGTTGACCGGCAACCGGTTCAACGCTGCCTTCTTGAATGCTTGCTGCTCCAGATTGATCTTCACCTTCTGGGCTGCTCCTGCCGAGGCTCCGGAGGAGCTGCGCTGCTGGATTTGAGCTTGTCCGGCCTCAACCACCTTGGCAGGATCCTCCTGAAGCTCTACGATGACAGAGGTCTCTTCAGCAAGGTCTGAAGGCGCGACGTAATTCTGCGGCCCTTGCCGGGAGTTGCCTGGCTCCTCGCCTGCTTCCAAAGGTTCAAGGGCAAGCGCTCCGCCTAAATCGGCAGAACGGCGGAAGGTTTTCGCCTCCGTCCGCTCCCTCTTGCCAATTTCGGTCCCGGTTTGCTCAAAAGGAAGCACAGCTTCCGAAGCGGTTTCCCATTGAAGCCTGGACTCGATCTTCCTCCCGTCATGATCCGAATAGACGTTTCCTTCTTCGGCCCTGACGCCTGGCATCAGAAGTGTAAATGCCAGCATAAAGCTCATCAAACCTGCGATTGCTCTCCTCTTCATCATCTCATCTCCTCTTGTCTTTAATTGGTGATGTCAAACAAGATGTCGATGATTAATCATTCGCTATAATCCATAAATTTCCTTTTAATTTTTATGATTATTTTGAAATATTTTATTTTTGTTACATAATATTACATTCGACGATAAAAAAGCTCGTCCTATCCTTTGTTTCTTGGACAGGAAGAGCTTAAAAAGCCTATTGTTTCAGCCTTGGGCTATCTGATGATAAATTGGGTATAGCTGTGTCCATCCTTGGTCTTCTTGACCTCAAGAATGGCAGGAATGGCCTGCTTCAACTCCTGCACATGAGAGATGACGCCAATCATTCGGCCCGTCTGTTGCAGATCAATCAGGGTATCAACGGCTTTGTTCAAAGACTCTTCATCCAGTGAGCCGAAGCCCTCATCAATGAACATGGTTTCAAGCGATATCCCGCCCTCATAGGCCTGGATCACGTCAGCCATGCCCAGCGCAAGACAGAGGGAAGCATTGAATTTTTCTCCCCCGGATAACGTCTTCACATCCCGAAGCTGGCCGGTATAGTTATCATAGACATCGAAACCCAACCCGCTTTGCTTGCCCCGTTTCTCCATCCGGTCACTACGGATGAGGTAGTATTGTCCCCCTGAAACCCGCTGAAGACGTTGATTGGCCTGATGAATAATCTGCTCCAGAAACTCCACCTGAAGATAACGTTCAAAGGACAGCTTCTTGCTGTTATCACCGCGAATCACGTCATGCAATCCACGGACCAATTGATATTCTTGTTCAGCCTCCTGCCACTTGGCTTCAGCCGCTTGAATCTGTTCTCCGCTCTCTAGGCATTTTCTAAGCTTCTCTCCGGCATCCATCGAGCTTGCCCGGGTAGATTCAATCCGCTGCTCCAGCTCCTGCATCTGCTCCTCCAATTGAGAGAGCATCAAGCGCTCTTTACCGGCCAGCTCTACCGATAATTCCTCCAGCCGTTTGCGGTTCATGGCAACCTCCGACTTATACTCCTCAAGCTGCCGTTGCAGTTCCAAAAGCGTCGATTCCGGAAGCTTGGCTTCCTTATAGCGTTCTTCGGATGTAAAGCCTGCCCGCTCCAAGGCTTCATGATAGCTGAGCTGCGACCTTTTGCAGGCCGTCTCCGTATCGATCTTCAACCGCTCCGCATGCTTACAGGTCTCCGTTGCCTGCAACGAGCGGTCCTGAGCTTCGCGGAAGCGTCTTTGCGCTTCCTGCCAGAAAGCCTCCAGCTGCTGCTTACGCTGATCGGCTTGCAGGATGCCTTGCTTCAGCTGCTCCAGGCTTCTTAAGTCCTCCGGCACCTCAGCCAGAAGCTGTTCCAGCAAAGCCGACTCGCGGGCAAAGGTTGTCCGCAGTTCTCCCCACTGCTGCTGCAACTGCTCGCGCGCGGTGCGGGTATCCTCCTGACTGCGTTCAAGCGCAGCCAGCTGCTGCTTCCTTGCCGACATGCCGGCAAGCTCTTCCTTCAGCTGTTTTTCTTCTTCCGCCAGTTGTTTCCCTTGTTGAACAAGGCGCTCAAAGAGATGCTCCAATTGATCCAGGGAGATTCCCTGCTCGCGGGCAAGCGTCTCCTTCTCCTCCAGTTGCTTCTGCAAGGCTTTGCGGCCTGCCTCTGCCTCCAGATAGTTCCGCTCCGCATCTGAACGTGTCTGGCGCAACCGCTCCAGCTCTTCTCGATCCGGAATGTCTTGCTGCGTCCCCGCCTTCTGAGGATGCTCCATGCTTCCGCAGACCGGACAGGCCTCTCCCTGATGAAGGTGGCGCGCCAACAGCCCGGCCTGTCCTCCGATCCAGCGCTCTTCCAGCTTCCTGTATGCCTGATCTCCTTGCTCGAATGCTGCATGAAGCTTGCCTTGAAGCTCAAGCTGGAGCTTCAGCGAAGCGTCCAGCTTCGTCAGTTCCTGGATCAGCTTGGCTTGCTCCCTTAGCAGCCGGAGCCTATCGGTTACAGCAGGCAGCTCCGCCGTCCGCGCTTCGCTGACTCCGATCTCTTCACTGAGCTTCTGACGATCCCGGGTTAGCTCCTCCAGAATTCTTTGCTGCTCCTCCAGACTCCGGGTTCCTTGCTTCACCCCGGCATCCAGTTCACGAACAACCTGCTCCTTCTTTCGAAGCTCTTCAACTTTCGGCAAATAGCCTTGCAGACGCTCAAGCTCACGTGCTTGATCCTCCCGGACCTGGGCGAGCTGCTCCTCTGCTTTGAATGCAGTCTCTGCTTCATCTAACTGCTGCCGTGTCTGATGAAGCGCGGCTTCTGCTTCTTCCAGCAGCTTTGTTCTGCGGACAAGCTCGTCGACTGCCTCCTGATAATGCTGCTCATGCACCTGAAGCTGCACGGCTTGAGTTGCCAGCTTCAACCGCTGTTCAAGCTCCCGCATGGCCGGCTCCTCAGCCCCCAACTGATGGAGCTTACCCGAAAGCTGGTCCAGCAGATCAAACTGTGCATTCAGCGCCTTTGCCTGATGATAATGTTCAGCTAACTGCCTGTGCTGGGCCGTCTCCTGCTCCAGCTTGCCTTTTAGCTGCTTCGCAAGCTCTTCGTAATATAAGACCTCTTCACTCAGAGCCTCAAGAACCTGATGCGCATTACAGAATTCCTGCTGAAATATATGCTCAAGCAATGAACCTTCTCTTACCGGAATCATCTTTTTAATATGATCGATATAGCCGTCCCGGGTCTGCTGCAGCGCCAACCCGATCTGCTGCATTTCCTTCCGCTTTTCATTCAACCGATCCGCGACATGCTTGTAGATTCCGGTCCGGAAAATCCGCCGCAGAATCTCTTCCTTATCCTCGGTCTCCGAGGTCAGCAGCTTGCGGAATTCGCCTTGCGGCAGCATGACGATCTGGCTGAATTGCTCCCGGGTCAGACCGATCAGTTCCCTGATCTTGTCGTCAACCTGAGTGACAATGAAGCGGTCGGTCAGCGGAACAGGCTCTCCGCCGGAAAGCTGATACAGCTCGTAACGATCTCCTGTAGCCCCTTTGTTTCCTTCTTTCACATGGGCGAGCTGCCGGAATACCCGGTACACTTGCCCCTTCAACTCAAATTCCAGCTCAACCGAGGTGTGCACCTGATCCTCTGCAAAATGGCTGCGCAACATCCGGCTGTCATTGCGGTCTTCTCCACTGGCACTTCCATAGAGCGCGAAACAGATCGCATCGAAGATCGAGGTTTTACCGGCTCCCGTATTTCCGGATACCACGAACAGACGGTTTTCCGCCAATTCGCCAAAATCGATAATCTCGGTATCCTTATACGGCCCGAACGCCGTCATCGTCAGCTTGATGGGCTTCATGGCGCTCCCCCTCCTCCAGTGCAATTTCCCGCAATGTCTCTATCAGTAGCCTCTCCGTATCAGAGGATGGAGGGCTTCCCGTCACATCCTCATAGAAGGCTTTAAAGAGCGATAAGCCGTCCATCTTGGCTCTTCCGGTGGTCGAGCCGGTCTCCCGGATGCCAGCCAATTGCTCCATTGCCGACTTCCGCTCAACATGCATGGCATTCGGGTAGACAGCGCGGATTCGTTCCATCGGGGATGTGACCGCCGCTTGATCCAGCAGCCGAACGAAGACATAATCCTCGTTGATCGGATGGCGCTCCAGGTCCGCGATGAAGCCCTCTACCGCCCGCATATCGCGACGCGGCAGCAGCTCTCTTTTCTCAACAGATACCTTCCCCTCCGCATCCAGCTCCACCATTAAATACCCTTTCTTGTGATGCTCCTCCGAAATGGAATACTTGAGCGGCGACCCTGCATATTGCACGTGCTCCTGTCCAACGAAATGAGCCTGATGAAGGTGACCCAGTGCTGTGTAATGGAATCCGTCAAAGTGCGCCGCACTGACATGCTCCGCTCCGCCGATCGTGAGAGGCCGCTCCGAATCACTTGTATTCGGTTCTGCTTCTCCGTGAGGGGTCACGAAGGCATGTCCCACAAGCACATGTCTTGCCGCCGGGTCCATCTCCTCCCGAATTCGGTCCGTAATCGCCCGCATCGCATCGTGATGGGAGCGTACCGATTCATCGCCAGTCATAAACCGGACAATCCCAGGCTCCGTATACGGCACCAGATGAAAATCCACCGGGCCGAATTCGTCCTGAAGCCGCGCCGTCTGAACCGGAAGCGTAAGCTCCCCGGCCATATACAGCCCGGAAGCACGCATAATCCGGTTACCGAAATTCAGACGTGCCGGGCTGTCATGGTTGCCTGCAATCGCCAGAACGGGAACCTGAAGGCGCAACACAATCCGCTCCAGTAATTCATCCAGCAGCTGCACCGCCTCTGTGGGAGGAACTGCACGGTCATACAAATCCCCGGCGATGATGACGGCATCCGGACGCTCCGCCTCGATCACGCTCAGCAATTGCTCCAGCACAAACCGTTGATCCTCGGTCATATAGACACCCTGTACCAGCTTGCCGAGGTGCCAATCTGCGGTGTGAAGTATTTTCATAATTCAAACCTCCATCTCGCCAATTTCTTCATCTTCGCTCCTCTTGCATGTCTATCCTTTGCCGCAGCATTTCTTATACTTCAGGCCGCTGCCGCAGGGGCAAGGATCATTGCGGCCTGGCTTGGCGCTTGTCGCCCTTGCGGCCGGATGCTCCAGCTCCTTGCGCGTGTGTCCGCCTAGACGCCAGAGGCGTGTCGTCTTCTGAATATCCTTAAGCAAGCCCAGAACTTCCTCACCCTGCCGCTGATGCTTGAACATGATGTCTCTTCGCTCAAACTCCTGCAGCAGCGCTTCAAGCGGCTCTTCCATCGTACAGAGCATTTGAATATCATCCGTCAAATCCTCTGCGGTGACCTCGTCACATGCCATCCGGTCCTGAACATAAACCTGAAGCGCCTCAAGCTGCGGCGTAACTTCGAAATATCCCCCGTCCGCATAGTTCATCAGCATTTCCTGCCCGGGAATGTAATACGGTTTTCCTTTTGTCTGAGAGATCAACTGCTCTAATGTTCCTGCTTCTGCATGGTGCACAAGGCTGGAATCAACGATGAAGCCGCGCTCTCTGACAAATTCCTGCTCTCTTCGCAACAAGAAGGAGACGGCCTCCTCCATCTGCTGGAGGTTTACCTGTTCTAATGGATGATGCTGATTGAACATCTTCGTCAGGCTCTCCACAGTAAAGATGCCGTAGAAATGTGTCATTGCCGTGAGATACTTGAAAATCAGCGACATTCTACTCCGATTCATTTGGAACACTTCGTCATTCAGACGTGTATAAGTGGCCTTGACCTCCTCCGGCATAACCATAACAACCTGAGCATCATGGAAAAAAGTAAACACGAAGCCGTGCTCCAGCAAAAAACGGTAATAACCATAAGGGACCCGCTGTATGGATAATTCTTCCACGCGATAGGCATCCTCAAATACAGCCCATTCTTGTTCATCCAGAATCAGCAAGCTGTTAGCCAATTGCTCCGGATCCTTAATTGCTTCTTCTATTGCCGTAAGCTGTTCTTCCTTGGACATCCGGGTTCTGCCCGAGACTTCATGCGCCTTCGCAAGTGCAGACAGCCTGCCCCGGCTCCATAGCTCCAGACATCCCCGCAGGGTATGCTGGGGGACGCCAATAATGGCCTGCTGTATATTCAATTGCTCTATCGATTCTTCGATTTCATGATTTAACACCGGCTTACCTCCATTGCATAGACTGACTCCAATCTCATTATTCTACCACGAATCCCTCTTCCCTCCATAAGAGGCAGTTCAAAAAGGTCATCTTTGGATCAAGTACTATAAAAAAAGCAGCCCCCTGTGTGCAAGTTAGCCACAGTTGACTGCCATTCCCAATTAATAGTGTCTCTTCAAAAGGTACCTTTTGAACACCCTCTTATAGCCGGACTTCATATTCGCAGCATTCGTCCCCATTTACATTACACTTGATTTCCTTAACATGTACCGTTTTATTGAAAATCCGGCTCAAGGCCCCCTCCATAATGGCACCCTCCAGATCGCAGACAAGGCTCTCTTCAAGCTCAGGAAGGCCTTTACAAAAGCAATCCTCTACAGCAATATGAAGCTTCCGCTCTTCTTGCAGCACGATGCGCGGGTCGCCGATTTGAAGCTCGCGGAAATACTCCAGCAGCTCTTCCACAGATTGCACGGGCAGGCTGTCACCGATCTTTCTGCCGATGGCAGCAGTCGTGCTTCTTCCCTTCAACGGCAGGGCCTGATACATGCCGATCAGACGGATTGCCCGGTACAATTCAAGCGGCACCGAATTCGGCAGTTGCTTGCGGCCTGTCTTCTTCATATCCTCATATGTAAATCCTTGAATGGAATCCCCAGTCTCACGTAAAATACTCATAGCTCTTTTCTCCTTTTCGGATGGATTTAGTTCCATTGTAAGGGAGCCTTTTAAGGAGTACGTGACTGGAATCACAAAAGAAACCGGGCAATCATGTTATTTTAAATTAAATTTGAAATATCGTCGAAATTGACCTTCAAGAAGGGAGAATTACATGGTTATGAAGATTTCTTTGCATTTTGATTCCAATTCCGAGGCTCGGCTGCGCGAGCTTCAGGTTCAGACGCCGGCCGTGTTCAAGCTGTTATATGACACCGAGGACTGCGGCTGCAACGGAGTTCCCGCTATACAGATTATCCGGCAGCCGCTAGATACCGATTTGCCCATTGATGCGGCACCATTCACATTCGTGGTCGATCAGCAGCAAGCCTCCCTGTTTGATGCACAGATGCAGCTTGAAGCGAACCTTCCGCTTCCCACCTTTAAGCTTAGCAGCCCATCCGGCTTGTTCAGCAGCAATGTCCGGCTACAGGATCTGCGTTAAAACTTGAACTGCCCCGTTAACTTTTCCATCTCCCGGACGACCTCATTCAGATCATCGGTCGAATGGGAGATCTGCTCCATCGTTGCCAGCTCCTGTTCAATAGAAGCTGAGATTTCCTCTGTCGATGCCGTAGATTCCTGCGTAATCGTTGCAATGCTCTGTATCGCCAGAACCGTACCGTCCTTATCCTGATTCAGCTGATTAATTCCCCGGACCAATACATCAATTCCTTGAATAACCTCGGCTACCGAATGCTTAATCTCGCCAAAGGCTTGTCCTGTATCTGCAGAAGCCTCCGTGGTTCTACGGGTAAGGCGAGTACCCTGGTGCATGTGATTCTGCGTCTTCACGATGGCTCCGTTCACCTGCTGTACAATACCTTCGATATTCTGAACAGAGCTTGCCGTCTGCTCAGCCAGCTTCCGAATCTGATCTGCTACTACGGCAAAGCCGCGTCCCTGCTCACCAGCCCTGGCGCTCTCGATCATCGCATTCAGGGCCAGCAGATTCGTCTGCTCCGATACGGCTCTGATCACAGCGGTAATCTCTGTAATCAATTCCGACTTGGATGCCAGATCATCAATTTCCTTTCCGATTTCCAGAGTCAGAGCTGCATTGTTATCAACAGCCTGCTGAAGCTCGCGAACACTGTTCATGCCGGAAAGACTCGCTTCGTCGACTTGCTCAATTCGATCCTTCATCTCATTGGCTCGATCCGTTAGCCGAATAATCTCATCGGCCAATGTCTGTAACCGATTCAAGCCTTCCTGAGAGTAATTCACGAGTTCTCCCGCCCCGGCAGCCAGCTCATCCGTAGCTCTCGAGATTTCTTCAGTCGAGCTGGTAGTCTCACTAATAACAGAACTCAGCATGTGCGAGTTGTCTGCAATTTGCTTGGAGCTGCGCTGGATATTCGTCACCAGGACCCCCAACGTTTGTCTCATATTTGCCAGATCCCTGGACATCACTCCGATTTCATCCTTTTGTTTTAATTGCAGCTCAGAGGTGAAATCGCCCTCCGCGTATTTCTTTAATTGCTGCGACATACGGGTAAGGGGCTGGATGATTTTCTTAGCGGCAATGATCCCGATCAATACGGCAACAATCATGATGATCAAGGAAATCGTAAGTGTCCAGACGAACGATTGCCGGATTTGATCATACATATTTTCCAGAGAGATGCCGACATTCAGCACACCCGACAGCTCCTGATTATATGCGAAATCTGTTGAAATGTTATATACCTTCTCACCCGAGGGCATTTGCAAAATCGTCCCGATCGCTTCCTTATTCTCCACTACCTTCGCAACACTGCTGTGAGCGGTTGTTGAAGCAGCCGAGGTTGCATCTCCTTTGACTCCCGATTGGTCTTGGTCTAGCTGGTTGTTATCCGAAACAATCAGATTGGAATTCGAATCCGACAGAGATACGTAGACGATGTTGTCTCCACTGTCCTCTTTGATCGATTTGAATATATTTTGCAGATCCTCCGGATTGAGAATCTCGTCTTGAATGACTGCGCGCTTGATATTGGCAACAAGTGTGCTACCGTCATCCTTCATCTGTCTGGTCACGGATTGTTGAATTTCAAAGGATGATATGGCGGTAAAAGAAATCGTGCATGCCGAGATCAGCACGACGATAATAAGCAATATTTTTCCGGTTAACGATTTAAACATATTTCTGAATCCTCACCCTCAGATAATTATTAAATAAATTCACTCCCAGTAGCTTCAGCTTCATTTGAATTCGCATACAGCTGAATTATCAATTGCCCCCTTTCACAGACAAGTCGAGCTCTTTTGACCTTCTTCAGTAGTTCTGTACCATTTTCAACGAAACTTCATAAAAAAACTGTGATTATTATAATACCTGACCTAGCGTGTCGTAATTAAAGAGGGTGTCCCCCAAGTCCCTGAACACAAAAAAAGCCAGAAGGAAAAGGGGATCCCATCCGGCTTTTTTGTTTGTAGTAAGAGGCCACGGCGCGGCACAAATTCTTTTTGTACGAATTTTCGTATATAACTGCTCCTTGATGCCCTCGACTGGAAAAGTTTGAACGATATTTCATACAAATTGCCCTCGTCCCCTCGCTTAACGGGCGCCTTTATACGATATTCCGTTCAAAATCCCGGATTCAGGCGATGCGGGAGTGAGTTGTGCGACTTTTCCCATTCGTTAATGAATAATTATCTCATAGATCGACGGCCCATATGGGGGATAGTGACGTTCGGTCATAAAAATCCGCACATATCTTCCCCGTATATTTTTTTCGCTCAGATCAATAATCTGGGTCCAACGGTCATCAACCGCATCATCCAGCTGAAAGGATTGAACGGTCGTCCATCCCAGATCATCAGCGGGCAGTGTATCAGCTACCTGGAGCTCCATGCCCGCCGGATAAGCCCGCTCCCACTCCACTTGAATCAGGTGCAGCTCCTGTACCTTTTCCAGATCAATATAGACCCACTCCGTCACACTATTTTGATTGTAGTCGGCTTCCCAGCGCGTATCGGTGTTTCCGTCGGTGATCACTGCGGGATCAAAGTTCGTATTCGAACTAGAGGCAATCACCTTCTTATTGAGCGCAAGATTCTCATCATTGGCAGGAGGCTCGGGCAAAGCCGGAATCTCCCTCAGAACCACATCATCAATCCAGACAATATGCTCTTGATCTGCAGTTGCTTCACCTTCGAAGATCACATTTCCGAGCAGGAACTTCAGATCGAATGCAGCATCATTTACGGGTCTGATGACCGTCCGGTACACCTTTTCCTGATTGTCCGTCAACGAGAAGGGCAACTTGTCGCCGCTATAGCCCGTAAGCTCGATAAAAATCGGGCGATCCATAGATGACCAAGCTCGGAAGGATAATTCATAGGCTTTTCCCTGCTCAATCTTGAGGCCCTTTTGGATGAGCTGAGTATACCAGCTTACAGGCACGGGGTCTCCCCATTCTGTAGTTACGCCGCCATAATAGCTGATCTGAATTTCGGCCGTTCCATCCTTTACTTCAAATTGAGAATCCGGCGGATTATTGACCAGCAGCTCCCACCCGGCAGCTCCGGCAGAAAAGCTGCCATTTGCCAGCAGATTACCGTCACCGGCAATCATCGTCTGAGTTACTTTGGTATAGGCATATCCATCTGCCAGAACCTTCACCGTATAACTGCCCGAGTCCGGGAATACCTCGGCAGCTAGCTTAAGTCGGCCCGCTTCTACCGTATACTGGTCTACTCCAAGCGGCTCATCCTTTACTAGCACTGTGCGGATATGGCTACGCCAATCCGGATGATCTGTAAACGCCAGTTCAACAGGCTTACCAAGCATATTATCGCTCTGGTCTGCCTTGAGAAGCGGCGGCCGCTTAAGAGGAGCGTCCTTCATTTCGAGCACCACGTTCCGGATTGAAACCTCATGGGCATTTGGAAGCTTGGCATTGCCCAATTGCAATTTGAACGTGGATAATTCATTCTTTGTAACTTTGAATGTATAATCATAGGTCTTCCAAGCCGTTCCGAGGGTGATGCTGCCCGAATCAAATTGCCGTTGGTATGCCGCATCCTCCAAGGTAAGCAACGCATTTCTGGCCTCCGAGGATTTGGCCTCGAAGGACAGCTTGTAAGTAATTCCTTTACTCAGTTCGAGACCCGGCTGCATCAGCATCACATTCCAGTCCTGACCGCCAGAATTAGCAATTTGGATGGTTGCCGTCCGGTCTTCTGTGTGAAAAGTCGCGGATGCATCCTGAACGAACGGCTCCCAGCCTTCTAAATTCGATTCAAATTGTCCATTAATCAACGGATACATACTAATCTCGCTGTAATCCACGTTATGATTGCTCTTTCGAATCAGGGAAATCTGATCCAATTTAATTGAAGCGGAGCTCCCTCCCAATTCAAAAATCAATTGACTCTCTTGATCGCTGACCCCTTCCGGCATCGTAAACCCTACCGTTTTAGTAGTCATTGCGACTCCCACGCTTATAGTGCTTTCGTGATATGTGGTCAGGCCATCCTTGCTGGCCAGCTTGACGTTAATTCCGCGCACCGCATCGGATCGGGCATCGAAGGACAACTCATATTCATCGCTTTGAAGCAGCTCGATCCCCTTCTGTATGAGACGGATACGTCCCGGACTGTTGCCGCCGTTAGCGATCTTCACGTTTAAGGTCCGCTCCTGAGGATCAACACTTGCCTGAGCAGTTGCCCCTTCGGCAAGGAAGTTCCAGAACGTCATCCGATCCATCGTTCCCAAGTCAAATGAACCGTTATACACGTGGTTTCCATTTTCGAGAGGCGCCTTGATCCCGTTCGGTTCTACTAGCTGTTCAACCTCTTCCAGCCTGACATTGCCGATCCATACCGTATTTGTGTCCAGCCCCACATTGAATTCCAGCCGGGCTGTCACATCCGTGGGATGAGACATTTGGAAGCGATATTCGAAGTGCTGCGGCTCCGCATCTGAACTTAATACGGTGTCGAAATTATCCGAATAGGCTGCCCATCCGTTATCTGCATCCCCTCCCAGCTTAACTGCAATCGAGCGGTTAGCCGAAGCCTTGGCATCAAAGCTGAGCTTATAGATGCGTCCTTTGACCAGAGGCACATACTGAATGAGTTGAAGCGAATAATTTTGGTTACCGCCGTTGGTTGGCATGATTTTGACAAAAGGATTCTGGTTTATTGAATCAATAGCCGCCGATCCTGCTCCGCCAAATTCGGGGGTATGCAGGAAGTTCCAGTCGTCCGAATCAAGCGCCTGTCCTGGCACTGTAATATCGTTAAGTCCACGTTCAAAGTCGGGATCGGAAATATAGCTTCCATTCACCGGCTTCCGCGCTTCTGCCGGAATCGGATCCTTATTCAGCACGGGTTCTACCGGTGTTCGGTAAGGTCTGCCCGCCAATTCATAGGCCCGAACATAGTCGACCTCCATTTGAGCGGGAAGCTTCGATTCCGGAGGGATCCGGTTTCCGTCATAGGTTCCTCCGACCGCCAGGTTCAAGATCATGTGAAATGGCTTATCGAACGGCGCAGGGAATGCATATTTATCAGGCTGGCCTACGCCCTGACTGCTCCATTCATTTAGCTTGTAATACAGCTTGCCATCTACATACCAGCGGAGCTCTCCCGGCTCCCATTCCAAAGCGTAGATATGATATTCGCTATCGATGGACTGGTCTGCCGGAAATTCATATTCGCCTCCGACGTACTTGTTGTTGGGCCATGCCTTGCCGAAGTGAGCCGCCCCGCCAACAACCTCAGGCAGTCTCCCTCTGGCTTCCATAATATCGATCTCGCCCGAGGAAGCCCACACGCCGTATTCACTATCCTGCGGCATCATCCAGAAAGCAGGCCAGAGCCCTTCGCCCACCGGCATTTTTATTTTAGCTTCAAATTTCCCGTAGGTTTTCGAGTAGGTAGGCGAGGTCCAGATCCGGCCGGACGTGTAAGGCTTATTTTCCACCTGCTCCTTCCTTGCGGTAATCGTCAGCTTGCCATCCTCAACCTTGATATTATCCCTCGTGTAATACTGTTGTTCTTCATTGCCCCAGCCATCCAGCCCGTATTGAGAGCCAGTGCCTTCCTGATAACCCCATTTATCGAGGTCAAGGCCATTGCTGTCCAGATTGCTTCCGCTATTGTCGAACTCATCGCTCCATACTAGCTTCCACATCTCCTTGTTGCCATTGTCGGTTCCCCCGCCACCGCCGTTATTGCCGCTTCCCCCAGATACTGCAGGAGTTTGCGGGACCGGTGTTGTGACTGCAGGAGTCTTCCCCTTCTCCGTTAGCTGGCCTTCAATGACTTGATAGATCGTACCGGGCGTTAAGGCTTTACCGCCTAAAGTAACATATTTAGCCGTATCCAGGATGGTCAACTGTTCAATCGTAGATGTCTCATTCAACACGATTACCGCATCACTGGATAGGGTTAATTGTCCGATCATGCTTCCATCCACAATAAATTCAACGCTCTTTCCGTGCTGGCGGGCAATCTCTACGTCGGCAATCGTTGAATTGCTGACACGAACGGAATCGCCTCCGTTCACGTACATCGTTCCTCTTACCGTCACACCCTCCAGCGAAATTCCTTTACCGTCAGCTCCTGGCGTCATCAACAAATTCCCGTCGATTGAAGAATCCTCCAACGCAACCTCTTGGCTAGCAATCAGCATGTTTCCAGTTGCTGTAACTCCCGAGTATTGTCCCGGTTGATGGATGATCTCTCCGGCCACACGATCCAGCAGCACGAGGAGCTCGGCACGCGATATCACCGCCTTAGGACGAAGTGTTCCGTCCGGGAAGCCCTTCATAACTCCAGCAGCAACTAGCGCGGACAGCGAGTCAGCCGCATAAGAAGCAACCTGTTCTTTATCCTGAAAACCTTCTAGCGAAACCGGATTCGAATTATTGAAATAAAACAAGGCTCCGATCACTTTGGCTGCATCCTGACGGGTAACCATCCCGCCCGGCTTGAAGCTTCCATCCGGATAGCCCGCCATATATCCGGCTTCTTTAGCGGCAGCTACATGACTTGTATACCACTTCCCTCGCTCTACATCGGTAAAGCCTCCTCCTGCACTCCCTTCGTCTGTCTTATAGCCGAATAGAACATTGACCAGTTTTACGAGTTCGGCACGGCTCACCTCATCCCCCGGCCTGAACTTCCCCTCGCTGCCTTCAGCGATTCCAAGTGCAGCCCACTTTCCAATCTGTTCCCTGGCCCAATGACCTTCCACATCGCTAAACGGCGAATTTCCAACCCCGTCTGCCTGAGCTGCGGCCAGTCTGCCGAAATCTGCCAGCAAGCTTCCAAACAGCAAGAGGACAAGCAGAATAGCCGTAAACTGTTTTAGCATTGTTTTACCGGATTTCATCATAAGACTGTCTCCCCCTTCTTAAGATTACTGTTGATTCCTAAACCGGTTTCGTAAATGGAATAACGATAGCATGATAACGCTTACTATTTGTAGAAGGATTTAAACCCTTCAAGCTAGAAAATGTCCTCCTTCCAAACCTGAATCTCTCCTGTGCTGATTAGTTTAGCTTCTCTTTATTTCAAGGACAATCCCTTTGACAAAACCTCTATTGAAGTTGAAGAAATCGACAGGCCTTATAACCAGCCCATGCGGCGCCTCACCAAAAATCTTGTTTTTTTTGAGTTCTCGTAACCCGGCTTTTATATCTTGCTTCTGGATTTAATATATAGGAAGAAACAGAATTCCCACCCGATTTATCTCAAAATTAAAGGGATAAAACCCATAGGAATTAGTCGCACTAAACTGGAAGAAAAGAGCAGTTTATTCCATACCGGAAACGATTCAGTTATTTGTTGAAACAAATATTTAAAAACGGGTAGACTCCATTTCTGGTAGTGGTATAATCGCTTTAGTTTGTTGATTGGGTACAGAATTTTCTCTTCAACATGAATCAAAACAAACCAAAGCGGGTGATGGAATGTTCGAACTAAAATGGCTATGGCAAAATCTTGAGGGTAACCGGGCACGGTATATTCTCGCGCTTTGCCTCTCGGTGGTGGGCTCCTCTCTAATGATTGCGAACCCCTACATAGGCCAACAAATTGTCGACACGTTTATATCGGGCGACAATGCAATTCAGAACCTGACAGATAAGCGGGGCTTGCTCATCGCACTCTGTCTGGCTATGATCGGCTTTACCCTGTTAAGAACAGGGTTGGCTTATGTTACGACGATGCAATATGAACGCGCTTCACAGAACATGCTTTACGATGTAAGAATTTATCTGTACAACAAGATTCAAGGTCAGGACATGCATTATTACGATCACAATCGAACCGGGGATCTTATGACAAAGATGACCGGGGATCTCGACATGGTGCGGCACTCCTTATCATGGATTATCAAGACGATCATCGAATCGCTCACGATTTTCCTTGTGGCCGTCATTTATTTCTTTTCGATTGATGTTCAACTAACCTTGTGGCTGCTGATTCTGTCGCCTGCTATCTTTGTAGTAGCCTTCCTGTTCGCCAAAAAGGTTCGTCCGATGTATGTAGACCTGCGGGAAAGACTCTCGCAGTTGAATACGACAACTCAGGAGAACATTGCGGGAAATCGGGTGGTTAAAGCCTTTGCCCGCGAGGATTATGAAGTGGAGAAATTCACCGAGAAGAACATCAACTACTCCCAAGCGAATAAAAAGGCGGCACTCGTCTGGCTTGATTACTTTCCTTATCTGGAAACCTTTGCTCAGGCCTTTGGCGTGACACTGTTGTTCGTTGGCGGTCTGTTCGTCATGAACGGTCGGATTACCTTCGGGGAATTCGCAGCCTTCTCCTCTTTGGTGTGGGCGATTTCCAACCCGATGCGTAATATCGGGATTATTATCAATGACTTCCAACGGTTCTTCGCCAGCTTGAGCAAAATTATCGAGATCTATTATGCCAAGCCTGATATTGTCAATGAGCATAAGCTGACGGAGAATCGCCGCTATGAAGGCCGCATTCAATTTGATCATGTAAGCTTCAAATATGATGGTGTCCAGGTACTCCATGATGTCAGCTTCACGATTAATCCGGGTGAGACAATCGCCATTATGGGATCGACCGGTTCGGGTAAGACCACGTTGATCAACCTGATCCCTCGCTTTTACGATGTTTCAGAGGGAAGCGTGCGGGTTGACGGCAAGGATGTCCGCAAGCTGGAGCTCGATGAATTGCGCGGAAATATCGGGATTGCGACCCAGGACGTGCTGCTCTTCTCCGATACCATTGACGGGAATATCGCATTCGGGAACCCGGATTTATCCGAAGAGGATACGGTTCATAATGCTCGTCTTGCGGCCGCTCATGACTTCATTCTAAAAATGCCTGATGGCTACGATACGATTGTTGGGGAACGCGGCGTGGGATTGTCCGGCGGACAGAAGCAGCGGATTGCTCTTGCCCGTGCGCTAGCTGTTCATCGTCCGATTCTGATCCTTGACGATACGACCTCGGCAGTCGATCTGGAGACAGAGGAGCATATTCAGAATAGTCTGCGTGAGCTGGATTATTCTTGCACCAAAATTATTATTGCTCAGCGCGTCTCCACAACCGCACAAGCTGACCGCATTCTGATTCTGGACAACGGACGTCTGGTCGAGGAAGGCTCGCATAAGGAGCTGCTGGCTAAGCGCGGATATTACTATGATGTATTCATGCTTCAAAACGAAGGCATTGGAAGGCAGGTGACCGGAAATGGCACGGAATAAATTCGACATCGATGAAAATCTGGAGTCACCATTTGATATACGGCACTTTGGCCGGGCCATGGTCTATATTAAAAAGCAGAAAAAACCGATGATTATCGCCTTTCTTCTAAGCGCTCTTTCCGCGGCAATCGCACTGTCTGCGCCGCTGATCATGCAGCACGTGGTCGACGTCACCATACCGTCAAAGGCTGTAGGAGCGCTGTTCGGATGGTCTGCATTGATGCTGGCGACCATTGTTGTCAGCGTGTACCTGGCGACGATCCGCTCCCGGATCATGACCCGTGTCGGACAGGACATTATCTTCGATATTCGGACGGATCTGTTCAAGCACCTGCAAGAGCTGCCATTCAAATATTATGATGATCGTCCTCAAGGTAAAATCCTGATCCGGGTAGTCAACTATGTTAACTCGGTGTCCGATGTGTTGTCGAACGGGATTATCAACTTTATTCTTGAAATGCTTAACCTGGTCTTCATCGCAGCATTTATGTTTGCCGTAGACGTAAAGCTCTCATTCGTCATTCTTGCCGGTCTTCCCGTCTTCCTCGGCATTATGCTGCTTATCAAGAACAAGCAGCGCCGGGCTTGGCAGGCCGTATCGAACAAAAGCTCAAACCTGAACGCATATCTGCAGGAGAGCATCAGCGGTATCCGGGTAACACAAATTTTCTCCCGGGAGCAGCATAATGAAGGCATCTTTACCCGGCTGGCAACCAATTTCCGTACAGAGTGGATGAGAGCACTGCGCTACAACGCCTTGATTCCATTCTCGGTGGATAACCTGGCGACCATCGTGTCCGCCTTGCTTTATCTGGTTGGACTCCTGGCCCTCAGCCCGCAGGATATTACCTTTGGGGTTATTCTCGCGATGAGCAGCTATGCCTTCCGGTTCTGGCAGCCTATTCTTAACCTGTCTAACTTGTACAACAGCTTCATTAATGCCGTCGCCTATCTGGAACGTATATTTGAAACCCTGGATGAGCCCGTAACGGTCAGCGATGTGCCTGACGCCAAAGAACTGCCGCCTGTACAAGGCAGAGTCACCTTTGATAATGTGACCTTTGGTTATGATCCCGGGATTAATGTACTTGAAAACCTGAACTTCGATATCAAGCCTGGCGAGAGTATTGCCCTTGTCGGCCCTACCGGAGCAGGTAAGACGACTGTTGTCAATCTGATCTCCCGCTTCTATAATCTGACCGGCGGAAAGATTCTGATTGATGATCAGGACATCTCACAGGTTACCTTGAAGTCGCTTCGCGGCCAGATGGGCATTATGCTCCAAGACAGCTTTATTTTCTCGGGAACGATCCTGGACAATATCCGCTACGGACGTCTTGATGCAACGGAAGAAGAGATTATTGCTGCCGCTAAGACCGTATGTGCGGACGAATTTATTCAAGAGTTCGAGAATGGCTACTTGACCGAGGTGAATGAACGCGGCTCCAAGCTGTCGCAAGGCCAACGCCAGTTAATCTCCTTCGCCCGGACATTGCTTGCCGATCCGAAGATTCTGATCCTGGACGAAGCGACCTCGTCCATCGATGCCAAGACAGAACGCCTGTTGCAGCAAGGTCTGAACGAGCTGCTCAAAGGCCGCACCTCGTTCATCATTGCGCACCGTCTGTCTACAGTCAGAAACTGCGACCGAATCATGTATGTATCGGACAAAGGCATCGCCGAATCGGGCTCGCATGACGAGCTGATGGCGAAGCGAGGTTTGTACTACCGACTGTACAGCGCGCAGAAGATGGAAGTTGTATAATAAAGATTTATATAAGTTGAACTAAAAATATGGCTGCTGGGGGCAACGTGTGAGGTGTTCTTACGATCGCTGTTGTTCCCGGATTTCTCTGACTGAACTAAGCCCACTTGAAGGTAGAAATCCACTCACAAAGGCGAACGCTAACGCTTCTTCAGCACACTCCACACTTATGCCCTATTCTATGTAGTTTTGTAGTTCAACTTATATAATAGGACTGTTCACTACTACAAGACCCCTGATCCTTATTGGCTCAGGGGTCTTGTAGTAGGCTTGGTTAGGTAAGCAATTTGTTTACCCTTGCACGGATCTCATTCATTTTGTCATTCCCTAAATGTCCGAATTGACTAGTCACGATTTTCTTTGAGAACGTATATATCTTATCAACTCGGACAACGGATTCGGTTTTCAGTCTTCCTTCGGATAAATCATCAGGAGCAATTAAAACTGAAAAATCACGCATACTAATATTCGAAGTTATCGCCGCAACGATAATATCTAGGCTCGTATGGTTATATAAATCGTTCGAAAGAACAAGAACCGGTCTTTTCTTGACGGAAGACAAGTCACTAAAAGGAAATGGAATAAGTAGAATATCTCCGCCCTATACCTCATTCCATACCTCGTCATCCACCGGATTGTTCCAGAAATCCATGCTCGTTTCACTTATACGTTCAAGTTCCTTAAGTTCCTTTTGTTCACGTTTCATTTGCAAATATTTAATGAAATCATACACTTCTTCTGCATCTTGATCATGAATGCCGTCAATTAGTTCCTTCAAATCCTCCCTATTCACACTCAAGAAAGACACCACCCTGTATCAAGATGTATACTCCCATTGTAGCATGAACAATTACAAAATCGAAGCAAAACCGGAGACGAAGCTTTAGTTACCATCCCTTTAGCAGTTCCTTCATTTTCTCCCTCTTATCAAGCACTACGGAACAAGATTGCCAATCTTCTGTCTTGGGAATGTTGTGTTTTTGAAGACTCTGATTTCTTACAAGTCGAAATAGATTTGGAGACTGCCGCCTCCTTCTGGTCCTCCGAAGACAAGCTGCTTGAACAACTAATAACAGAATTCGTTGAAGCAGTGCTGGACGTTTCTCAATGGCTACTGATTCGCAACCATTCAGAAGATATCCAAATTAAAGTTAATGCCTCGTATCAAGTAAAAGATGCCTCAACCAAGGCCCACAATGCAAATCAGATGATTCTTGCAATAATCAAATCTTAGGCACTACTTATTTTCGAGCAATCGAAAGATATCCCACCACCATCAGTCCACTAGAATAGAGGAGCCCTCAAAATTCAAGGGCTCCTCTCCACACTTATTTCAATATTTCTTCAATCCGCGACAATACATCTTCGCTTAATTTCACACCTGATGCCTTCGCATTCTCGATTACCTGTTCAGGCCGGCTTGCGCCAACCAGAGCGCTTGCCACGACCGGCTTGCGCAAAATCCAGGCTAGTGCAAGGTTGCCAACGGACAAGCCCAGTTCAGCCGCAATCTTCTCAAGCTCCCGAACCTTAGCAAGCTTCTCTTCCGTGATTCCTTTTCGCATCCCATCCAGCTTCGCAGCCCGGCTGTCTGCCGGTAGGTCGGTGGCGGAAGTGTACTTGCCTGTCAGCAGGCCTTGCGCCAGCGGCGAGAATACGACCTGGCCAATTCCGTGGCGCTCGCTGAGCGGCATCACTTCCTGTTCGATGTAGCGCTGGAACATGTTGTAGACCGGCTGGTTAACAACGATTCGGTCGAGCAAATAACGATCCGCAACCGTAAGTGCCTCTGCGATCTGGGAGGCTTGCCATTCGCTGACCCCTACATAGAGCACCTTGCCCTGACGGACCAGATCATCGATCGTGCGGAGCGTTTCATCCAGAGGGGTCTCGGGATCATGGCGGTGACAATAGAATATATCAACATAATCATGACCCAGACGCTTCAGACTGGCGTGAACTTGCTCGATGACATGCTTGCGGGATAAGCCCCGGTCATTCGGTCCATCGCCCATTGGCCAGAAGGCTTTCGTAGCCAGCACATACGATTCTCTAGGATAAGCCTTCAAGGCCTCTCCTACAAGCTCCTCTGCTGCGCCTTTTTCATAAACATTGGCGGTATCAAAAAAGTTAATTCCGAGATCATAGGCGGTTTCGATGGAACGGACAGCATTTTCTTTCTCCACATACCCGCCGTATGTAAGCCAACTTCCCAGGCTGATTTCGCTGACCTTCAGGCCAGTCCGGCCTAATTTTCTATACTCCATTGAATTTCCTCCTTCAGCAAGTTGATTTGCATTCCTAATCCATTATATACCTTTCCGGTCTCTCTTGCAGAAAGGGTGTTCTTTAGCAGCCTCCCAATCGGTAGTCAATTATCTCCTGCAATTAAAACCCGATCCTCTGGCCTGAACAGCGAGATATACCCCGGAGAGCGGAAGATACACCCGGATCTCAAGCTCCCTATCCTGCATCGCCGCTCCTACGTGTCCGCCCATTTGTTCTGCAAGCAGTTTGACGATATGAAGACCTAGGCCGGCCCCCTTTCCCGTTCGGGCCTGATCGGTCGTATAGAACCGTTCGAACAACCGTTCCGGGTCGATCCGGATGCCAGCCGCAACCGGATTGCGGAAGACAATAGCCGCCTTCCCATGCTCTGCCTCTATACGGATCTGCAGATCTCCCGCTGCATGAGTGATTGCATTTCGAATAAGATTTTGAAGCAATCTAGCCGTTAATTCCGCATCCGCCCAGATGAATAGCTGCTCCGTTTCTTCCAGTGCCACTTCCATTTGACGCTGTTCGAAATCGGGAACGGCGGCGGCAAGGCATTCGGCAACTAAGCGGTTCAGACTAACATGGGCCATATTAGGCTCCTGCTCGGCGGAGGCCAGTACTGCATATTCAAAAAATTGCTCCGCCCTCTCCCCCAGAATATCCGCATGCTTTTGCACGACCGTCAGCTTGTCCGTCTGGGCCATTGTGAGCTCTTCCCTCGCCATAAGCTGTAAATAGCCTTTGATGGCTGTAAGCGGCGTCCTTAAATCATGGGACAAGTGGGAGATTAACTCCTTGAAGCGCTTCTCCTCCCGAACAGCCTCCAGGCGGAGGGATTCCTCCGCCTTCAGGCATTGATTGATATGGCTTGCAAGCTGATTCAGCTCCGGATTCAGGAGCTCCAGGCTAAGAGGCTGCCTTGAGGCTTCCTCCAGCCTTCGCTTGAGCTGGCGGTTCAAGCGGCGCAGCTCCCGCTGCAGCAAGATAAGATAAAGCGCGCATCCGAGCAACCCGGCCGATAACAGGATGATCACCAATTCAAGCGGTTCCAATGGAGCTTCAACACCTTTGCTTATTTTATTTCGGCCTTTCTGAACATGACATAAGTCAGAGCTATCATGGCCGCAAAGAACGCCAGGCTGACCACGACTGCCTTCATCATATCTCCGGCCCCGGAATCCAGACTCAGGAAGATATGCGTTCCCCCATAAGGGGTCAGCCCGAAGAGGCGGTCGAACCAGGCATACTGCTTACTGATCGAGAGCAGTTGACCCGTCAGGATGCTAAAACCATAATAGATTGCGATAACAAGCACCGGCTTGCGGAGCAGCAGCGCCAAAGGAAGGCAAATGCTGATCTGTGCGGCATACACAAGCATCATGATCAGCATGACCGCAGCCAGCTTCCATATCGCCGCCAGGCTTAACTCTGATCCGGAAGTCAGCAAGTTGACAAAGCCGATCGAGGCTGTTCCCAGACTGAAATCTGTTCCCGAGCCGATCGCTGTTCCTATAATAAGCCCATAAGGTAACAGGAGAACGATTACGGCTATGGCAAGAATGGCAGCCTTGCCCGCGATGATTGCTCCTCTGCCTGTACCGCCGGAAATGGCATGCTGAATCATTTTATTGTCGAAATCGCCGCAGATCATAATCGTCGCCAGTACGGCTCCCAGAATGCTGATCACGTTCATGTCCGAGAACATGAAGGCGATTCCGGACAACCCCGCATCCAGATTGCCTCCCGGAATTTGATAAGCGAACCAGGTCACAAGCCCCGCGCTAACCGCCGTAATCGCAATGAGAACTCGGATCGCTGTTGATTTCCACAATTTATAGGCATCCGCAAATAGCAGATTAATCATGTTTCCCCCCCCCAATCAGCGAGATATAGTAATCCTCCAGCGTATCTCCTTCATTCGATAAAGCCATGACCCGAATGCCGTGATCGAACATTAGACGGGATACTTGCTCACGGTCGTCATAATAGTCATATAGCTTTATCGTCTTATCGGGCAGCACCTGGACATTTTGGGTGCCTAGCTCCGATTCCAACAGGGATACGAGTTTGTCGGGCTGATCGCACTCAATGCGGATATGCTGCCTGCAGCGCTCATCCAATTGCGCAAGTGTCAGCGCCTCTCGCAGTTGGCCTTGATGAATGAACAAATAGTCAGTAGCCGTCTGATACAGCTCCGGCAGATTGTGACTGGAGATCAGGATTGTAATCATGCGCTCTTCGCTCAACTGCTTCAACAGGTTGCGGATCTCCACCACGCCGAGCGGGTCGAGTCCGTTGATTGGCTCGTCGAGAATTAGCAACTCCGGGTTTCCGATCAATGCTATGGCGATCCCCAGACGCTGCTTCATGCCGAGCGAGAAATTTTTCGCCTTCTTTTTATCCGTATCCGCAAGCCCGACTAGCCTCAGTAATTCCTCTTCGATCTCCGGATTGGGAATCCCCTTCATCAGCCGATGCAAGCGGAGGTTCTCCCGGGCGGACATATGCCCGACAATTCCGGGATATTCGATCATGCAACCCACCCTTTTCCGCTCTGCCTGCAGGGCTTGTTCGCCTTGCCGGCCGAACAGCTCCAACGATCCTCCGCTGGGAAAAGCAAGCCCGGAGATCAGGCGCATCAGCGTTGTCTTTCCGGCTCCATTCTGACCAATTAGTCCATATATTTTCCCCGCCTCCAGCGTGACGGATACATTGTGCAGCACCGTGACTCCCTGGTAGATCTTCGTTAATTGCGATGTCTTCAACACAGCTTGATTCATGTTTGACCACCTGTCCTTTCTATTCCCAGACTATCTCCCAAAGGTTTAGAAAAGGTTAAGTTGACTGTCTTTGCACGGGGCCCGGATTTATTCCTTATACAAACGGTAGCCGAGCCCCCAGACTGTTTCTATGTATTCCTGCTCCCGGTTGCCCTTCCTCAGCTTGTTCCGCAGATTGCTGATATGCGTCTTGACGGCATTTTCATCACCGGGATCGTCCGCTTCCCAAATGGATTCATACAGGTTGGCTTTCGTGAACACCTTGCCCCGGTGCTTTAGCAACCGTTCCAGAATCGCATATTCCTTGGCCGTCAGATCGATCCCTCTTCCCTGAATGTAGACTTGCTTCAGACCCTCGTCGAGCGTCAAATCCTTATATCGGAATACGGCGCCGCCTTCCGCAAATTTCCGTGCCCGGCGAAGCAGGCTCTCCACCCGTGCCACGACTTCGTCCAGGTTAAACGGCTTTGTCATATAGTCATCGGCTCCCAGACGAAGCAAGTCGATCTTCGTATCCACCCCATCCTTGGCCGATATAATCATGACGGGCGCTTCCGAGAACTCCCGCAGATCCCGAAGAATTTCATCACCGTTCTTGTAAGGGAGCATAATATCCAGCAGCACCGCATCATAGACATGCTGCTTCAGTTCACGGATGCCATCAATCCCCGTATAAGCGGATTGCACGGAATAGCCCGCGTTGCTCAACGCCTCCGCCAGCATTCGATTGACATCCTCATGGTCTTCTATAATGAGCAATTTGTTCATTGGCTTTTCTCCTCGTTATCAGCGATCGGACAAGACCTGCTTCGCATATTCATAAAAAGCGGAAGCTTCCTCCCGACTGCCAAAGCCCGCCTGAGCCATTTTTTCATTGCCGCCGCCCTTGCCGTTGTAGGCGCTTAGGTTGTCTTTGAAGAACGCTCCGCAAGAGAAGCCCCCGCTTGCTTCCTGTGCCAGCACCACCTTATTCTCCCCTGCTGCCATTAACAAGACGGGAAGTGCGGTCTCTGCGGCCAGTTTCACGGCAAGTTGCTGCAAATCCTTCAGGCTCCTGTCCTCAAACACATAAGCCACTACTCCGCCAGTAGAATCGGACAGAAGCTCCCGCAGCAAATACCCGTCGTTGATCTCTTTCTGAGTACTGAGGTCATGTTGCAGCTGCTTATACTCCAGTTCCCACTTTTCAATGCGGTTTAAAACATCGGCTTTGCCCGTATTGAATTTTAGCGCCAGCGCATTCAATGTCCGTTGAACCTCGTTAAACTCTCTGAGCGCCCTATAACCGCATAGGAAATAAATCCGGATGTTGCCCTTTTGCCGCTCCGCCTTCAGCAGCTTGATCATACCGATTTCGCCCGTAGAAGAGACGTGAGTTCCGCCGCAGGCATTATGCTCCACATCCTTCATCTCCACGATCCGTATCCCGCTGGTCACCTTCGGCGCTTTAACCAAAGGCAGTTCCGCGGCTTCCTCCGCCGTGACGAAATAGCTTGAAATGGCATGATTCAAGTAAATATGCCGGTTGATTTCCCGTTCAAGCATCTCCATCCGTTCCCAGGAAGGCTCGTCAAGCCTAATGTCAATCGTGGCATATTCTTCTCCTAGATGAAAGCTTAACGTTGGAGCTTCCAGAGCTTGAAGACATACCGCCGACAGCAGATGCTGTCCGCTATGCTGCTGCATATGATCAAATCTTCTGGACCAATCCAGCCGGCATATGACGGTCATCTCCAGCTCTGCCGAGGATAGCCTGTCCACTTTATGCAGGATTTTCTCCTCTTCCATCACCACTTCAAGTACGTTCATCCCGCCGATGGTTCCTTTATCCCAGAGCTGCCCGCCTCCCTCCGGATAAAACGCCGTTTCTTCTAATAGAAGATAAACGCCTTCCGCTCTTTCCGCTACCTCGCGGATCGTGGTCTGCCATTCCTGCAAATAAGCCGAATCATAGTAGAGCTGCTTGGTCATTTCAACGTCCCTTTCTAATAGGCCTATTAAGGAGTAGTATCCCCAGACCTTTGATAGATAAGTGTAGTTTATGACAAATAGCCCCTTCTGTGAAGAAGCGGCTATTTCGGGCAACTATTCGCTGGCTGCTATCCTTCAGCGGCTATTGCAGCGGCTTTTGTAAGATGAACTGTACCATGCGGATGATGCGGCGGCGCATAAATCGAATAAACTTTGAGCGGCTTATTGCCTGTATTGGTGATATTATGCCATTTTCCAGCGGGAACCATCACGGCATAATCCTCATGAACTCTCGCTTCAAAATCCAGGCGGTCTTGGCTGTCTCCCATTTGCACAAGCCCTTGGCCTTCTTCGATCCGAATAAATTGATCCGTCGAGGGATGTACTTCTAGTCCTATATCGTCGCCGACACCGATGCTCATCACGGTCACTTGAAGATGTTTCCCTGTCCATATTGCTGTACGGTAAGTGTCGTTCTGCTCGGTGACCTTTTCTATATTCACGACAAATGGATTGGGCCCGGCATCCCTGGATTGGTTCCGATTTAACTCATCGAATTGCGCGATATTTTCGTAGGCGCCTCTGAAGGCATCCATAAACATCTGCTGCAATACAGGAGGCCCTGCCAAGCGGCTGTGTCTCCTGTATTCTTCATATTCCTCCAGGCCTGCTTGATAGGCTATTCGTAAACCTTCCGGATAACTGGAAAATGCGGTTGGAGCAAATCGGCAAGCAGGAGAATTGCCGGTCATTGCAGCATAAAGATTGGAAAATTGCTGCAGTCGAGGCCTTTTTCGTTCCAGCACTTGCAGAATGCTGCTCCGTTGCTGCTGTGTTGGCGCTGTGTCTGCAAGACGGCTATAGAATTCCAGATCGGAGGCCTCTCTTTGGATTCCGGATAGAATGGCTGCGACCACGGCTTGATTGCCTGCTTGGTAGGCCAGCCCTTCATGCGATGAATAAATAGATGGATTTACATACCTGCCGTTGGGGTAGGCATAGGTTTGCGGAATATCATACACGTCGCTTCTTCCCTTCTTGGTTTGCTAACTCAGCATATGCCCAGACAGGAAAAAAAGTGAACGCCTAACCGCTTGAACCAGCAAGCACGACCCGCACCTCATATTCCCGGTTCGGTTGTACGTTCCGCAGTACGCCATCAGGCAGCAACACGCCGCCCACGCGCACTTCTGTCCCGGTCGCTGATGCATCGCGGCTGATGCCAAATTTGACGTTGTCATCCGTAATGCCCCGGGCGTACCATTCCCCGTCCCATAAATAACGGTTGACGATATCGTTGGTCGCTTGGGCCGCTGCCCGGTATTCGTCTGCCTTTCGGGCAAACCCGCTCTGTTCGCAAATATCCGCCCATACCCGGAAACCGTAGGCCGTCGCAATCGTCAGCCATCCGGATACGCCCTTACCCTTGTAACCGACCATATTCATCGGATCACACCAATCCCCTTGATTGATGTAATTCATCCCCCGTTCGTCCCGGTCATTCATAAGCCAGCCCATGGCCCGGTCAATATGCTCATATACCGGAGCGGCTTCATCACTGTCGGCGTAAGGAATCTCTTCCTCCAAAATCAAGTAATCTCCTGTTTCATCCAAATATGTGCTTAGACATATCGGCAGCCACACGCAATGATCGGTATGCGGCACCTGGTTGATATATTTCAGTTCTGCTTCGGGATGCAATACGATTCCGTCAGGCATTGCTCCGCTTGCTTTCTGTTGCCTAAGGGCTGTCAGAAATGCCTCCCGTGCTGTTGGAGGCTTAATATAGCTCATCCCCATATGATCCTGCAGATAATTTCGGGTTTGCGGGTCCGTCGTCAGACGATTTGTCTGTCCATGGTAATAAATTTGCCGGGGCAGCCAGCGGTTGACGAAATGATCCAGATCCTTGTCAGGCGTGTTGATCGTCAAACAGCCTCGCCCCTCCCGAAGGTACTCCTCATATTCCTGCTCCGCTAATGTAAAGCCATCTTCGTTTCCACCAAGCTTCCGGTTAAAATAATGCTCACGAATGGCTGCAATTTCCTGTTCATGCCGGGCAGGGCCGAACAGGAAGCGATATTCCCGTTCTTCGCCGGGCGCCAAGGCAGCGCGGTATTGGAACACGGCCGCAGGCATCTCGTATCTGGCTTCTCCTTTGGCAAGCTCTGCTTGTCCTAAAGCAGACGGCATCGTAATGCCGCCCTCGCCTTCGAATCCCTCCTGATTGGCCTCCCATGAGAATGGCGCCTGATCTCCCATTAGAAATGTTTTGTCGCGAAAGTGCTTGATTTTATCGTAATCCTGATATTTTTGATAAGGGGTAATGGATGAACAGACAATGGACTGCAATTCCTCATGATATACTGCCGACTGGTTCATCCATGACATATAGCCGACTGTAAAATAAGGATATAGGCTTAGCTTCCGTTCCCGGTCAGAGACATTCTTTATCTTAACCCGCCATAACTCCATAGCCTCTTCCTTCGGCAGGCTTAAGCTCATCTCAATTGCAATTCCTTGATGTTCCACCTTCCAGACAATTCGGTTCGCCCCTACTGCAAAGGTGTAGCTATCGGCTTGAACTCGAACCGGCTCGTAAGGAGCCGAGAATACGCTTCCATTTTCTTCGTCCTTCAGAAAGACAAATCGGCCCGGATGATGAGCATAGTAGGGCTGCTCCGGCTGCATGAACGTCTTGGCCTCCAGATTGGGAGCATGCGAATATTTTGCCGGCTCCGGCTGCATGTACTGGGCTACCGCATACCCGCGGCAATTCATATGAATCATCATCGTTTCATTCCACAGAAAACCCGAAGCCTTGGGAAGCAGCGTAGGACTAAGCAATTCATAGTATTCCTGATCGTCTGTCGCTCTGAACATGGACATACCTCTTTTCCATACTAGACTTGGTTTGGCCTGCTCGGCCGATATCTTCGATTATATCTTTGAAGCGAACAACATTATACCCCTACTTACTGACACAATTTCTCCCCTTTTTCTTAGCCCGGTACAAAGCGGTATCCGCTGCCTTCATGACCGCATCCGGTGTTTTATTCTTCTCGTTCTTCTGCGCAATGCCGATACTGACCGTGATATGTATCGTTTTACCGGCTCTGGTGCTTCCTGATTTCGAACGGTTTTTTCCTTTGCCTTTTCGACGGCCCTTTCCGCGAAGTGTAAAACCTCGCCCAGCCACCTTCTCGCGAAGCTGCTCCAGGTGAGGCATCACCTCGGAAGTGCTTTTGCCCGGGAATAGAATTGTAAATTCCTCGCCCCCGTAACGGAAAGCCTTGCCTCCCCCGGTTACCTCCCTCAAAATGGAAGCTACCAGCTTCAGTACGTCATCCCCTGTATCATGGCCGTATTTATCGTTGAATTTTTTAAAAAAGTCGATATCCAGCATGGCTATGGCATAATTCATTCCAAGCTTAAGCATGTCCTGCTTCAATGCCCGTCTGGATGGAAGACCTGTCAGCTCATCCGAGAATGCCATCGAGTAGCTATCCTGAATAATTGAAATGATTAAAATGATTCCCGACACAGCCCAGAACACGGCAACCAGAAGTGGATCAAAGGTCTGATGCAGCACAAATCCCATCCCTAGCAGCACGGCCAGGAACGAAACATCCTGTGATGATGGCCGGCTGATTTGCTTATACACTAGACGAATTGCCGCTAACAGAACCAGAAAGAGCGCAGCTTGAGACAAGGACGTGTACCTTTCCAGTGAAAAGGGAAGCAGGTCTTTCCCCCATTGATGGAGCAGAGTCTGCTGCTCCGGCTTCATCAGCCATACGGCTCCCGCCGCTTGGGCCGCTATAACGCCTATTCGAGTCATTCCCCACATACTAAGAATTCCTCTCTCTTTAAAGAAGGAGAAGATCAGGATGTTTGCCGGAAGAACCATGCTAATAAGAAGGAGAAGGTCATTCAACGGGATCTTTCCCGTAACTGCGCCAGCCTGAGGCAAGTATTGCAGCGAGGCTAACGTCAGAGCAAAAACAAGGAGAAGAAAGAACTCCCTGCTGCGATTAAACTTCCAGGCAAGCACACCGCCAATCAGAAAGATAGGGTAAGGTGCCATGCTTAACAAGTCTAGTTGAGGTTCAGTTAACCCTTGCGTACGGTCTGCGCCTAAATAAGCCAGTACCAGTAGAGCAAACGGTAGGGTGATCATGGATGCGGTTTTCAGTATTTTTCTCAACGTTCTACAGATCCTCCGTGTCATTTCAGCTATAGTTATTTATCGGCAATGATCCGCCGCGGCTTAATGCATTCAAGCTCGAATGTACTATAATATATAAGTTGAACTACTGAATTCTACGTTATCGAGGCAACGTGTGAAGTGTGTTTACAATCGCTGTTGTTCACAGATTTCTTGCCTCCTAAAGAAAACCAGTCCAACCCGATATAACCGGGTTGGACTGGCATGGAAGCTGGTTACTTGACGGCGCCCATATTGATCAGACGAACATCAGAGATCGTAATTGTATTTGAGCTGTCGTTGCCGTTCCCGAAGTTGCCCATGTTGAACGATATTCGGGAATTGGAGTAACCTGCTTTGTTGATTACAAAGTTGAAGGAGAAGGTCTCTTCTTGATCGGTCAGTTCTACCAGGTTCCCATAGTAATCCGTAAATGCGTAGTCCGGCGCACCGCTAAGCCAACCTACCCCGATTCCAAGTTTCCGCTCCTTCCCGGCCTTCGCTGTAAAGCTCAAGCTGTATTGATACCCTTCTTGGATGGCGAAGCCCTCGTAAATGAGCTGGCGGCTCCATTCCTCACTCCCCGCCGAACCGATAGACGCTTGCAGCGCTCCGTTCTCGATTTTTAACGCAAGCTCTCCTTCGTTATCGCTATAGCTGAACCAGTTGCTCTCATTAGAGATCAAATTTACGTTCTGCGGCTGTCCGCCTTGCTCGGCTGCCGGGTTCACCTCGTAAAGTCTCACATTACTGATTGAAACGGTGTGCTCAGCGGCACTTGCTACGGGGTTACCTAGTCCGAAAGCCAACTGAGTCTGGGAGTCTGATTTCTCCGTCATTTCGAAAGTAAAAGAATAGTGCTGCTTACCCGTTGTCAACGGGGCGGGCTGCTCCAGATATTTTGTATACGGAATCCCATTCAAGCCCAGCACGGCTTGCAATGCTTTCGGCTCGGTAGCAGAAGCATCAAACTCCAGCCGGTAATGCTTGCCTTCATCCAACGAGATTCCGAATTGCTGCAGTTGGACATCCCACCAATTACTCGTTCCGTCTGCTACCTGAAGAATCAGTTCCCCATTCCCGGAGCGGGAGAAATCGTTAATGCTTACCGGTTGCCAATCGTTCTGGCTGTCATTCTTCACTTTGTTCTCCGAAATATCCACCCACAGCGTGTTATATTCGTAGCCTTCAAAATCAAGATAATAGCTCTGAGCTGCATCTAATTGAACCGGCTCGAAGTATATCGTCTTGTATCTCTGCCATCCACCGGTTTCACCCAAATCATAGGTTGCTTGGGTAACCGTTTTGCCGTCCTCATCCTTTACACTGAGCCGGATGTACGAGTCATCCACGCCGCTCGCTACTCGGGCGGACAATACATAATCTCCGTCACGGGCTGCATTGATCTTAAATTGAAGTAAATCTCCCTCGGCCATATAAGCAACATGCTGACCCCCTTCATCGGAGTTTTCCAGCTGCAGGCCATTCATTACCCATGCGTCTTTCGCCGGGATATGGGCATAACCATCCACTGTAACCGGATTTCCGCGCTTCACCAGCTGCACATTGTCCATGTAGACCGTACCGGCAGAACCGCCGAAGAGCAACTGAAGCTCCGATTCTGCAACCGCAGTGCCATCGCCAATTACGATCTCATATGCATAATTCTTCATTTCAGTCGTAAGCTGGGCTGTCTTGCCGAGCGGGAAACCCGCACCGTGTCCGCCTTGACTGACCATACCTACACTCATGCTGCCTGCCGTATCGGCCTTGGCCTCAAAGTACAGGCCATAGGTTGCGTTTGCTTCCAGCGGCAGCCCCGGCTGCGCAACAACAACGTCCTCAGGAGCACCGGTGCTCACCGTATTTACGACAAGCTGGCGTTCCATGATATTCGATTTGCGGAAGTTGCTCACGGAAATATCGGCATGAGCTCCGGAAGCTATGCGGGCATCCCAGAATGCAAGACGATCACTACCCTGATCGAAGGTGCCGTTGTAGATCAGATTGAGATCCGGCAGCGGCTTCCGTTCCACCGGCAACGGCTCTGCATCACCGATCTCTTCGACACGAACATTTGAAAAATAAACGGCTTCTGCATTTTTTCCTGCATTGAATTCGAATCTTGCATTGTTATCGCTGTTAGAGCGCATCTCGAACTCATAGGAGTAAGGCTGCCAAGCTGTCGTGAGATCAAATGTCTTCTCTCCCGAGTAAGCCTTCCAGCTGCCCCCGAATTGGGTGATCTTGGACATGATGCTCCGGTTCGCAGAGGCCTTCGCTTCGAAGCTTACTTTGTATTTCTTGTCCTTGGCGATATAGAGCGGCATCTGGGTGAGCTGCAAGGAGTAGATTTCCGTCCCCGCATGATCGATCGTCATTTTCACGGCTTTGCCCTTGGCTTGATCGTTAATGATCTCTACGCTGCCATCACCGCCTGCATTCTTCAGGAACTCCCAGGATTCCGGGATCCCTTGCTCATTCACGGCTCCTCTAAAGTTCTCGTTGTACAGGAGATTACCGTCTGCCTGCGGATCGCGCTTCGGCTCAACGGCCGGCGGATTGCCGGTGACATCCGGCCAATTGTCCAGATCTTTATAGTCGTATACGCGAACGAAGTCCACCTTCATCGTCTCGGAAGTAAAATCAGGGTCCGGCGCACCCGGCCAATCTCCCCCGACTGCTAAATTCAAAATCAGATAGAAGTCGCGGTCAAACGGAGCCGGGTAGGTGTAATATTCCGGTTGCCCCGGTGCTTTGGTCTGCCAGCGCTCCACTTCCTGAACCAGATCTCCGTCCACATAGAAGCGAAGCACGCCTGGCAGCCATTCCAACTGAAAATCATGATAGTCATCGGCAAATGTCGCCCCGTCAGGCAGGGCATAAATCCCCTGATCATGGCCGTGGGATCCGTCCGGCTGTACGCTGTCGTAATGAATCGTGCTGTATGTCTGGCTCGGATTGCCGCTGCCTTTGGTTCCCCCGAGCAGTTCCATAATGTCGATCTCTCCGGAGGCCGGCCAACCGCCGTAATGGGCTTCATCCGTCGGCATCATCCAGATCGCCGGCCACATGCCTTGCTGCTTGGGAAGCTTTGCACGGACGACGATTTTGCCGTAAGTCCAGTCTCTCTTATTTTTGGAGGTCAACTTGCCGGAGCTGTAGTCTTTGCTGCCATAACCGCCCTTTTGGGCTTCGATTTGCAGAACACCACGGTCCCCGTCCTTCACAAGACTAACATTATTCGGACTATAGTATTGCAGCTCATTGTTATATACAAGTCCGGTATTCTCTACCGTCCAATTGGAGCTATCGATTTGTGTCCCATTGAACTCATCCTGCCAAGCCAGCTGCCACTTGCTATCCGGAATCGTCGTCTCAGCTACGGGCTTCTCCCCGCTAGGCTGCGGTCCCGGCGGCGTAGTTGCCGATCCGCCTGATCCCCCGGAAGCCGATGGCGCCGTGCCCTGGCCGGATGGCTGCGTTGCATCCGCTGCTCTTGAACCCCGGAATCCAGCCTCTACCTGATCTCCATTAAGCGTAACCCCGGCTGCTTCGACAGCCATTCGTCCAACCTCGCCCTGGAGCTTAAGCTCAGTCCCCCCAGCCTGCAAGCCGACTGTCAATGTCTCGAAGGGGCTGTTTACCGATTGCTCGATGAGTGCCTTTTTCAGTATCAGCAGTTCTTTAACCTTACTGTTCTCCTGGAACACGACCCTTACCGGCGAGTCCCCATTCTTGTCGACAACAACCCGGTTCAGCTCTGAGTTGCCGATCAGAACCGAATGATTGCCGCCCCCTTTAATCACAACCGTTCCTGTTACCTTCACCCCTTCGAGTTGAACCTCCCCCTCGCCGATGCCTTCGGCTAACAGCAGGTTTCCTTCAATGACCGTATTTTTCAAGGTAATACCGGCAGCACGAAGGATCAGATTGCCATTCACCTTCGCAGCGTCATATACGCCCGGGGTCGTAACAGCATCTGTCACCATATTGGATAACAACGTTGCCGCCTCCGCCCGCGTAATCGGGGACTTGGGTTCCAGCTTTCCGTTATATCCCCTCAAGAACCCTTCACTTACCAAGTACGAAACCGATTTCGAAGCATAGCCGGAAATATCGTTGGCATCCGCAAACTGACGCAATGCCACATCGCCTTCGGCTCCAGTCGACAGTTGGAATGCCCGGTCGATCATCACTGCGGCATCCTCTCTCGTAATCGTGGCATGCGGTGATAACTGGGTTTGGCTTATTCCTTGAACAATACCCGACCCATTGGCATGCATAATTGCCTCATAAAACCAATCGGTGTTGCGGATATCCTCGAATTGAAATGAGCCCTGCCCGGTGAAGCCAAACATCCGGTAAAGTACTGAAGCAAATTCCGCGCGGCTGATGCCATCGTTCGGTCTGAAGCTTCCGCTGCCGTCCCCCTGCATCAATTCCAAGTCAACCATACGGTCCGCTGCAGACTGGGCCCAGTGCCTTGATAAATCTTTAAATATCGGAGCGGCTTGAGCAGAGCCTCCTCCCTCTCCCTGACCGTATACCACAGGACCTGCGGATAACGTCAAGCAGCATGCCATGAATAATGCCAGCCATTTTTTCACCTGTATTCCCCCTTATGATGTTAATTCCTAAACCGCCTCGCCCATCAAACCCGAAAATTGTCTTTCACAGGCCGTCCAGACCTTGTATAGTACGATTATAGCAACGCCCATTTACGATCTATATCCTAATATTCCAACAACGATATTGATATTTTAACTATCTAAGTTGAACAAATGATGCCAACTTATACAAATTGGAGGCTAAAAGGTGCTCGCTCGCATGAATGTTTTTACCAAGATGACCCTGCTGATTCTGTTTTTTCTGATTCCGGTCATTGTTCTCTATACCTATTCCAACCGGGAAAGCGTGGCCGTCATTGAGCAAGAAATCCAAAGCAGTACGACAAACAGGCTGTCAACCTTCGCTGCTTCGGTGGAGTCCAATATTTATCAACTGTCGCTATACGGGATATCGATCGGACAAGATTCCAGCATTCAGGAGTTTCAGCTGCCTGACAACAAAGCGCCTTATGAACGGGTAAGGCTCAGCGGCGCCATTCTGGAAAAGATGAACCTGTATAATGCGGCAAGCAAATGGCACTCCACGATCACTCTTTATTTTCCACGGCAGCAAGAGGTGATTTCGACGGATTATTATACTTCCATCCCTTACGACGAGGGGGAGTTGAGTGCCCCCTTCCCGCAGACATGGATCTATGCGGACAACAGCTTCATCTGGCACACGACGGAGCCGACAACGGCTATGGAAAACCCGGGCAGAGCCCGGTTGATTACCAAAATCAGTTTCCCGGCAAACCAATTGTCCTCGCTGCTTGATCAGGATAAAGAGAATAACCGGGGTGATCCGTTTCTGTTTCATGACGAATTTGGCATCATCAGCAATAGCTCGGCAAACACGGCGCTCATGGCTAATCTGGGGGAAGAGCTCCGGCAAGCTCCACTTCAAGAGCAAGAAGGATTCCGGACCAAGCTCGACAATACGGAGTACTATGTATCCTATATCAAATCCAATAGTCTGAACTGGTATTATGTGGATTACGTCCCGATGCAGCAAATTCTAAGTCCGGTTACGAGCAGCAGAAATCTGTTCTATCTGTCGATTGCCGTTCTCCTGGTCATGAGCTTCGCAGTTATATTCACCCTATACCGAAGTGTCCAGCTTCCCTTACTGCAGCTCATCAAAGGTACCAAACGGTTGTCTGACGGAGATTTCTCCGTCCGGCTGGACAACTCGAAGCATAATGAATTCAGCCAGCTATTTCTTCGGTTCAACATCATGGCCCAACGCATCCAGGAGCTCATTGAGAACGTCTACGAGGAAAAGCTGCGCCGTCGCGATGCCACCCTGAAGCAGCTTCAGTCCCAGATCAACCCGCACTTCCTGTACAACTGTCTGTTCTACATCAAAAATATGGCGCGGTTGAAAAATGAAGAGGCGGTGGTTGCCATGTCGCTCAATCTCGGAGAGTACTATCGGTACATCACCAGATCCGAGAACGATCTCGCGACGGTCCGCGAGGAGTTGAACATGGTGACCAATTATTTGAAGATCCAATCGCTTCGTTTGGATCGAATGAGTTTTACAATCGATATGCCGGATGATATTTTAGAAAGAACCGTCCCTAGACTGAGTCTTCAGCCGATTATTGAAAACGCAATCATTCATGGTCTTGAGCCGAAGGGCGAGCAGGGTCAAATCAGTATTCGGGGGAAGACGGAGGATGGACTGCATATTATCATTATGGAAGACAGCGGAGTTGGGATGACCGATGAGCAGCTGGAGCAAATCCAACAGGACCTGGCCAAGCACCTGCATGAAGATATGGGGTGTGGAACATGGAATGTTAATCAGCGGCTATCCTATCAATTCGGGGGCGAATCCGGCCTGATCTATAGCCGCTCCCCGCTCGGCGGTGTCCGAGTAGACATGATCTGGCGAGAACATTCGAACAAGTAGGTGATGACAACATGCTGCAATTATTACTGGTTGACGACGAACGCTCCGTCGTTGAAGCACTGGCCGAGACGATCCCATGGGAGACGTGCGGAATCGGTACCGTTCATGAAGCTACATCAGGCGCCATGGCACTCGACATTTTGGAGAATCATTCGATCGACATCGTGATTACGGATATCCGCATGCCCGGGATATCCGGCATCGAGCTCATTGGAGCCATCCGTAACCGCTGGCCATTAGTCAATACGATCTTGCTGTCAGGGCATGCCGACTTTGCTTATGCCCAGCAAGCCATTATTCAGGGAAGCTTTGATTATCTGCTCAAGCCCGTCAGTGACGAGGATCTGATTCGCTCCGTCAAGCGGCTAGTTGCCCGCATTCAGACCAAATGGGAGGAAGCGGCATCCTACCAGCGGGCGCTCTATACTTTTCAAGAAAATAAACCCTTACTTCGCTCCACCCTGCTCAATGAGCTGCTGACCGGAAGGACATACTCGAAGGCTGCCCTGAAGGATAAGCTGAAGCTTCTGGAACTCCCCTTTTCATCCGGGGATGAGCTAGGCATGCTGATCATCCGGATGGAAGAGCATTTATCGGAATTGGCTCATTGGGATCTTGCCTTGATGGAGTATGCCATATGCAACATCGTGAGTGAAGTGATGCAAAAGCAATTCTATATTTGGCATGCGAGGGATGCCCATGATTATATTGTCATCCTGGTCCGCCGCAGACGGCACGAATCTTCGGGACATGACGAGCATAGCAAGTCCTTGCTGGAACAATATGCGGCACAAATCCAGACCAATGTACAGTTGTACCTGAAGGGTGCAATTTCAATCCTCGTCAGCAATTGGGGGGAATTTCCGCTTCAAATCCGTGAGATCTATGAGCACTCTGTGATGTCTATGCGCAAGCGAATGGGACATGGACAAGGCCTGTTCGTGAGCGCATCGGACGAACCGGATACAGCACCGGTCCATACGATTCGTTCCTTGTACGAGCCTCCATCGTTAATCAGTCTTCTGGAAGCAGCCCGCTTTGAAGATGTGGAGAACAAGATTCGGCAAATCTTTGAAGAGTTGCTGATGTCGGCTGAGGAGCATGACGTTGCCGAATATCTTATCGAGGCCTACCACGGCTTGGCCGGCGCCTTTTCATATATTATCCATAAGAACGGCAAGCACTTATCCGCAGTACTGCCCGAGGATTCCTATCGCTACTTCAAGAACCCCAGCTTCTCAACGGTTCAGCAGCTAAGGGACTGGTCCATCCGTATCCTTCAATGGATTCAGGAAGACGCCGTACAGGATATGAAGGATACACATAGCTCGATTGTCCGTAGCGCGAGAAGCTTCATCGACCATAACTTGGCCGGAGATGTGTCGCTTCCTGCGATTGCCAATGAAGTGCATCTTCATCCGGTCTACCTGTCCAAAGTCTACAAGGCCGAAACAGGGGAAGCCCTGACGGCCTATGTATACCGGCTCCGAATGGAGAAGGCGGCTTTTTATTTGCGTACCTCCACCGCCAAGGTTTTTGAAATCGCTGAGCTTGTCGGCTATAACAATACAGCGTACTTCATTCGGGTATTCAAAAAGTACTATGACGTCACTCCCCAAGAATACCGTGATCAAGTGCCTCTTTAGAACAAATTCCGGTACGACAGACAACGAGGGTGTTCCATAGGTCATCACAGGTGACCAGGAACACCCTCTTAGCGCTATAGTCCAATCCTTTTATTGCAGTTAATGTTCTTCGCCGCGGACAGACCGGTACCATTCATTCACTTCCCGGGTAATTTGCTCGCCTCCCGCAGCCTTCCATTTCTCGACAAAGGTATCAAACGAATCGATTGGCTCCTTGCCATAGATGATCTGAGTGAACGCGTCCTTCTCCAGCTTCGCCAGTATATCGTTATTCATTTGCATTGTGGCCGTCGGAGCCCCTGTGAACATCTGTTTCATGGATAGGTCCTTCTGGTCCATCACAATCTCTGCCGCTTCAAGCATCACCCGGGAGGCACTGGCTTCCACCCTTTTCTCAAACGGCGTTTGCGCCTCTTCCCCTCTTGCCAGCTTCAGCAATGTCGCCATATTTAGGCCGGGAATGCGGGCGCCGTCAAACGTAATAGTGTATTTCTCGGAAATATAACTCTCGGCAGGCTCTTCATCCGGCAGCGGCTGATCTCCCTCTGGAGTATCATCAGCAGCTAATCCAATTTCAAAATCACCGCTTACCGTTGGATTGGCAAAGTGATTAAACAAGTAATTCTGATAAGTAAAAAATGCCTCCGGGTGCGCCATATCCTTATTAATCAAGATCACCCCATTGGCAATGGATGTGCCGTGCCTTCCCGCTTGCCCGTCATCGCCCGAAGGAATCGGATAGGCTTTAAGCCGTGCTCCTTCCACGTTCTTCTCGAGGTCCTCCAACGGCCATGAAGGCATCCAGTGCGGACCGACCACGATGCCCGCCCTGCCTGCAGTGAATTCCTCTACTGCCTTGGCTTCGTCATACCATCCCGCCATTTCCGGGATATAGCCTTTGCTCATCCAGCTGTGAAGCTTCTCCAGCGCTTGCTTGGATTCAGGCGCAACCGATCCGAATTCCAGTTCTCCGTCCTCTGTCAGATTCCATTGATTCGGCATGGCTCCGTAGGCACCGAACACCCAACCGGCATCGGACATCCAGGTATTCACCCAATTCTTGAAGCCAATCGTCAATCCATAGGTATCCTTTTCCCCGTTCCCATCCGGATCCTGATTCGTAAAAGCCTCCATGATGTTTTCAAGATCACTCAGCGTCTTCGGCGCGTCAAAGCCGAATGTCTGCATCCAGTCCTCTCGAATCCACATCACCGGATCGCTGTTATAGGCATAATCAAGAATCGGAATCCCGATCCGCTTCCCATCCTGCATGAACGGATACCAGACCGCTGGGTCCTCGTTCACGGCCTGCTTCCATACATCACCAGCGTACTCATCGAATAATTCGCCCGCATCAAGAAACTTGCCGGATTCAATCAGCTCCCGGACGAGATTGAAGTCACCACGGTAGGCTATGATATCCGGCATCTCCGCATCGGAAGCGAGGGTCAGACGAAGCTTGGTCTCGAAGGCATTATTCGTGGAAGGGGAAACCCATAAATTCTTCAACTCTAAGCCTAGCTTTTCCTTCGCCCATCTTGTATGGACATTATTATCCTGATCCTCTCCTGCCGGGAATTTCACGTCTGGCCCCCAAGGCCGCAAATAAGTTATCGTTATCGACGGAGTTGAATTCCCGGGGTCGGTACTGCCGCCGGAACAGCCGCTGATCAATAGGGAAAGCCCCAGAGCGGATGCCGCCAGCAGCCTTAACAAGAATTTGTTGTCGCTTTTGTCCAATGCTTCTCCCCCGCTTCATGATGATGAAGTTCAACTCCAAATGGATTGAGATATTCTCAGACTAACATAAAAAAGCAGCCGTGGCGGCTGCTTTTTGCAGAGTTGATTATTAATTACTCGTATATTTCATCCAATCGTACTCGGCGTACAGCGGGTTCGCACCGTTATACGATCCCAACCAACCGTCAACACCCTTCCCGTTCCAGATGTTCATCATGATTTTGCCGGGTGTGCTCGGGATATTTGCCGTAGCTGTATGCTTCAGTACACCGTCTACATACCATTTGATGTAGCCAGGCTGCCAGTCAAAAGCATAGGTATGGAAGCCTTTCGACGCATCAAAGCCAAGATCAACAATTTTCTCATGGCCTCCTACCCCGTTGGTAAAGTAATTGAACTGTACCTTTGTCGTATCCTTACCTAAAAACTCGATGTCAATTTCATCCCATTGCGTGCCATATGCCGGTCCGGTATAAGTGAAGAAGGAAGATACGATGCCCGTATTTTTGGCCGGCTTCATACTAACCTCGTACAATCCGTATCCGTACTTATAGTTGGATTGGTATTCCCCGCAGTCAAATTGATTGTAAGCTGAACTCGTTAATCCCAGTCTCAGCTTTCCATCGCTGGTGAAGCCGACATTATTGGCACGCCAGGTACAGTTAAACATACCTCCGTTGGAATAGCCGTCAGCCTTATACCACGTCTCCGGATTGAAATAGGTTAGCGGCTCCCAGAATACGAACCCAGCAAATGCTTTTAAGCAAATGAACAAAGATAATACTCCTGCTGCCGTCACGGAAAACCAGGACTTTTTCTTCATTTCATACCTCCAATGGATAATTACCGAACATGAAGCGTTCTCATTTCCGGCGCTTCCATTGTATATCGTGGAGGTCCCATTCTCTATAACAAGATTTCAAAGAAAAGTAGCATTATTTCAAGATTTGTAAATTATCTATTGCGATGAATTTCCTTTCTTCGCCTTCCGTTTGTCCTTGGTCCGGTTCTCCTCCGCCCGATACTTCGTGATCCGGGAGATCAGATCATAAGGCATCGGCTGATCAAGCGGAAATTGTACCGAGCCTTTTCCGCCCTTATATTTCGCCAATTCTGCCTCGAAGGCCTCGATACCCTGCGGAGCCGGATAGAAACCGATATGTTGCTTAAATGCGGCAAAATGCACCAGATTTCCATTCAGATCAAATGTCGGCATCTGGTAGCTGATCTTCTCCGCCGCATCAGGCGCCGCTTCCCGGATGATCCGGCGAATCTCATGCAGAATGCCCTGTACCTCGGAAGGACAGGCCTCAATATAAGCGTCTATGCTTTCATAAGCCATTTTGTCCATTACTCTTCATCTCCTTTGATATGTATTTCGGAAGGAAATTTCCGTAACTGTTTTCATTTGCTTAGCTGATGGCTCTCCTTCGGCATATCCGACCGGCAGTAAAAACAGGTGCCCACGGCCAAGCTATTTATTGCGTGGGCAAGCGCACCTCGAATTCCGTGCGGATCACATCGCTATGGACAGAAATAGAACCTTCATGCTGTTCCACAATGTTCTTGGCGATGAACAGCCCCAGGCCGGTGCTGCCTTCCTTATGCGTTCTCGCTCGGTCGCCGGTGAAGAACATTTCAAAGACATGAGAAAGCTCAGACTCAGTTATCGAATTCCCGTAGTTCGTAACTGTAATGACAATCTCCGCTCCTGCCACACGGCCGGTGATATCCACAAATTCTCCGTCACTGCCGTAACGTACGGCGTTGGACAGTATATTTTCAAATACACGAGCCAACAGTTCTCCATCCCCGAATGCCAGTAGCCTCGATTCGAACTCGAGCCGGGCCGTCAGGCCATTCTTCTCGAACAAGGGAACTAATTCTTCAGCTAACTGGGTCAGCAGCTCCGTCAGATCAAGGGTTTGCCGGTTCATATTCATCTTTCCGTAATTCATCCGCGTAATTTCGAACAGCTCATCGATCAGTCTCTCAAGACGCTGTGATTTGGTATAAGCGATCGTCAGATAATGCTTCATTTGCTCAGCGTTCAGGTCCTTGCCCTGCAAGATGAAATCCAGATACCCGATGACCGAGGTAAGCGGCGTCCGCAAATCATGAGCCAGATTCAGCACCAGCTGCTCTTTGCTGTTCTCCGCAAAATCGCCTCGCTGAAGCGCTTCTCTCAACTGCTGCCCGGCTAGATTAATGTCTCTGGCGATATCCCCGAACTCGTCATTTGACGGAATAACAACATTACTCGCAAAATCTCCCCCTGCCAGTTGGTTGATCCCGCGGGAAATCTCCCGGAAATAGCCGACATAGCGTCGGCTGAGCAGGAAAAAGTAAACGAAGGACAGAGGGAAGAAGATGATCAGAAACACGTTGATATCGCCGATCTCCCTCATGATTTGACGGACTTCGAACATTGGATCCTCACGATAAAGCGTATGGTAATAACGTTGCAGACCCAAATAGATAAGAAAGGTGGTGAATGCTGACAACAGCATGCTGAGCCCAAACAACTGGATCATTTTGAAACGGAAGCTCCGTAGCGGTTTAGCCATTGAATGTATACCCTACTCCCCAAACGGTTTTGATCAGCTTATTCTTGTGCTGGTCCTCGCCTAGCTTCTTGCGCAAGGTCCGGATGTGCACCATGACCGTATTCCCGCCTTCATAATATGCCTCGCCCCACACCTGCTGAAAAATATGCTCCGAGCTGAACACTTTCTTCGGATGGCTGGCCAGCAGCATTAATATATCGAACTCCTTCGGTGTCAGCTCAATCGGCTCGCCGTACAAGAAGGCCGTCCGCTGCTCAGGAAAAAGACGAACTCCCCCCGCTTCCAGGACGGAAATGTCTGGGGCTGAAGCCATCGAAGGATTCAAATGAATGAACCTGCGCAATTGCGCATTTACTCTTGCAACCAGCTCCATCGGATTAAAGGGCTTCGTCATGTAGTCATCCGCCCCGCGGACCAATCCGGTGATTTTATCCAGATCGGTTGTCTTGGCACTCAGGAAAATGATCGGCAGATGATACTGCTCGCGAATTTGCCGGGTCACCTCATAACCATCGATCTTCGGCATCATAATGTCCAGGATAGCCAGGTCGATGGGCTGCGTTCGAATCACATCAAGCGCCTCTTGTCCGTCGCAAGCCTTCATACAGCGATAGCCTTCTTTGGACAGATGCAGCTCAATCAGATCGGCAATTTCCTCCTCATCGTCCGCAATCAGAATCGATATCGGTTTCATAGCTTCGTCTCCTTTTCAAGGACAGCATAACCGAGACAGCCTGCGATTTCAATGACCAACCCATGTGCAGGCACTTGGATGATCTGATCTCGGGTCATCACCATTCCCGACTCCCTCGGAAAAGCAAAGCTCCTCTACGGCAGAGGGAACACTCACTGAAGCTTCGTGCTTTTTGCTGCGCGAATGGAGGCTGCTTGATGATGAATAAAACCAATAAGAACCGCCAGCCAGGCGGTAAAGGCAACCAAAGGCAACCACCACCATTCCCTTCGGAATGCTGGCCAGAAACGGCAAATGAAGCGCTTTGGACAATTGGTAGGTGCTGGTTGTATACATCGCTAGCGGGAAGGCCATCCCCCAAAACTGCGGATCATAGAGCAGGTTCACTGCTCGTGTCCTCTGCTCGCGCGAATCTGATTGCCATAGCTATGACGCTGAAGATGAAGTAGCCGACAAGCCCTCCAAATGTATTCAGCAGCAAGTCGTCCACATCAAACTGGCCGATTCTCAGCAATAGCTGGGCACTTTCCAGCAAGAGGCTCATCAGAAGACTGTAGATGAGAGCAGCCAGAGCGGAGATCCCTTTCTTTTGCAGCATGATTCCAATGAACAAGCCGAAAGGAACAAAGATGGCCACATTGCCGATCAAGTTGAAGAGACTATGGCCCGTCATCATCTCCATCGTTCTTGTTATTTCTCTAAACGGCACCAGATTCCCCGTCAGAAGTCTCTGATAGACCAGTCCAGGATGACTCAAGCTGCTATACAATTGGTTCCATAGGAACCCCGGTTCAATGATCTGCATCTTGAACAGGATAATCTTCACCAGCACGAACAAATAAATAACAAATATAAGCCGAATCCCGGCATGGATTATTCTGGACGAAATATTCATGGGATCATCTCCTTGCCTTCCCTAAGCTCGCTTGTATTGCTTACTCCGCAACCGTCACAATGATGCCGTCTATATTGTTGCCGGAAAGTGAATATTTTCCTTGTGCAGGTACATAGATGACCTGATCTTCCGAAATCGGGTAATAAAACACCCGATAATCTTGCCCACCTGCCGTTGCGCTCATACTTTTCCGCCTCTTTAGCTCATCAAGATATTGTTCGAGAACCAGACCTTCTTCCTGCATAATCGTACTGTGCGGCTGACCTACGTACCGGAAATGCCAGGGCTCGAACCGAATGCCCGTGATGTCCGTCTTGTCTTCGGGATAGCGCAATATAAAGCCGTACTCCCACGCATGCTTCTTGAGCCACAATCCTTCGGGCGCTTCGCCCATCTCGCCTTGGGATGAACCGATGTCGAGCGACAGACCGAGGTTATGCTCACTGAATCCGGCAGGCAGGGCCCGCTTGGAGCCCATTTCGCGATACAGCTCGTCCTGCTTGCTCTCATCCCGGTACCCGCTGCTGATCAAAAATTGATGAATACCCTCCTTGCCTGCGGCCTTAACCATCGCGGTAAAATGCTCAACCAGCCGTGGCGATAACAGGATGCTGTTATCCAAGACACCAAAACCATCGATCAACTCGGGATTCTTAACCAAGCTTACCGCTTCAGTTTCAGGATGGAGCCCGTCGGGCACCGGATGATCCTTGTTCACCAGCAGCAGATCTCCTTCATAAATCATGGACTGGCTTACTTCAATCGTAAATCCCAGTTCTTCCGTAAAACTCTCCGGTTCCAGTATCTGATCGTTTTGCTCCACAGGGGCGGTCAGTTCTCTATACCATCCTTCAAGCGTGCTCACTTTTAGTTTCACAAACCCAAGCCCCAGGAGCAGCAGGATCACCAAAGAAATCAACCACTTCTTCATATGCGTGCTTCCTCCATACCTTTTCTTCTTCCTTAAGGATAAGAGGAACTTTTTAAAAAGAACGGATGGTAAATCTAAAGTTTTTCTTAAGTTTATTCTTATGGAGAACCAAAAGAGAAAAGGCCAACCGGCTCCGGGTGCCCCGGTCCGATCGGCCTTTCACAAGTCATGCGCTAACTTTGCTTAAGCGGCGTGCTGCGGCAGGAAGCCCCATGCTCCTACACGAACCTGAATGCGGTCGCTTTGAGTTACGCCTGCGGCATTAATCCATTCAGCATAATATTCATAAATGCCCGGCGCCCGGTCCTGGATCTCAGTGGCAGCGCGCTGCATACCCGGAGAGGCGCTGGTCAAAGCCCGGGTGTCGATCAATACGCCGTTCTCATAGAGACGGTATTCGGTAGCATTCGTCCCCCACCACAGGTTCGCGCTAATCTGGTAGCTGCCATCTCCGTCCCAATTGTCATGCGACAATACCGGCTTGCCCGGCGAAGCCTCCGTCACCGTTACGCGGAGGGGCTCCGACTGCGATGCGCCCCAGGCGTTCACCAATTCGCCGACATACGTATATACGCCGTTGGCCTTTCCCGTTATATTGACAGAAGCCGTCTGTATCGAAGGGGAAGCCTCCGTCAATGGGACGGTCTGAATCAGGACGCCGTCTTCATACAGTTTGAATTCCGAACCGTTATTTCCCCACCACAAATTCATCGTTACCTTATAATCCCCGTCCCGAAGGCCGGTATCATAACCATTATTGTCTGACAGTACAGGTATGCCCGGAGCTGCGGCGGCATGCGGCTGCTTCACCTGGAATACGGCCCGGTCCGAGGCCACGTTGCCTGCGGCGTCTTCTACGCAGTATTCAATGGCATGCTCTCCTGCTCCCAGTTCCTTGGCGCTGATCGTCTGACCCTCTTCAATCGGCTGGCCGTTGAGGAGAAGCTTCCGGGCAATGACCCCGGAGAGCTCGTCCGTGCCGTGAAGTTCAAACTTCAGGACATCCTGCTCCCATACGTCTCCGATTCTGTGCCCCGATTGAGTCAAAGTTACGGCAGGCGCTGTCTTATCCAGCTTGATTTCTATCGTCTTCGCCTCTTCAGTCGCACCGCCGGCAGAAGAGTAATATTGAATGACATTGATTCCTTCCCTGCTGATATCCACAGGACCCGAGTATACGGACTCAGCTCCCTCATTCAACCGATAGGTTGTCAATACCGGCTCCGAACCCGTAGCCGTCAAAGTAAGGGCCACATTCCGGTTAAACCAACCTTTCGAGTTCGGCTGTTCTGATAGAATGGCAGTGGTTGCCGGGGGAACATTGGCCTGCGCAAGCGAAATATCGTTTATCCCCCGTACCTTCAATTGATATACGTCTTTAAAGATTGAAGATACACCTTGAAGATTTACAATCTGTCCTTCTTCATAGGGGAAGTCTGCGAGTGTCAGACCCGTTCTGACATCCACGCGAACATGGTTGCTGACTCCATTCGCGCTGACCGCATCAAATTCGAAGGAACCGGATGGAGATGCCGTAATGATATTAGTGATCTCCACCTGGTGAAGTGCAATCAACTGGCCTTGATTGGCAGCATCTACGCTGTCGACCGCGGCTGCCTCCGGCAGATCTGCCGTCCCGACCTTTTCGATCAAGACCGGGCTCGTCAATTCGAGCTCTGTGTTATAAAGAGCTGTTGAAGCCGTGAGCTTGATCACGTCTCCTTGATGAAATCCCGTGCTGCTCTGATACACATAGACTCCTCCGGTAGCGTCCTGCAGATAGAAGGTTTGTCCTCCATAAATGCCCGGCTCAGTCGTTACAGTACCTTGAACCGTGATCAGGCTTCCTTCCGGCTTGCTTCTTCCTTCCGCGATCGTAATCAATTCCGGAATCGAGCTGCCTGCATCCGGCAACGGCTCCGCAGGCACATTATCCAGCGTCACGGATTGGGTCAACAGATTGTTGCCGTTCTGCCGCAAACGAAGATTGGCCGCTCCGGAGGTGCCTGGCTTGATGCGCATCGTCAAATCCTTATAAGCTCGTCCCTGACTGTCAGCAGTCAAGCTGAAGGTGTCCCCGTATCCATAAGCGGTTGGCCAGGTTCCGTCCGCTTTTTGCGTCATGGCCACCTGGGTTCCTCCCGTCAAGTAGACCCCTGCACTAAAGCCGGACACCGTTGAATTGGCAGGCAGATTCTCGATGAGAACGCGAATTTGGAACTCTGATGCATTGGGTAGAACCGATTGGCGGACAAAGCTGTAAACTGGCGATGCACTCACTGTAGCACCCCCGTAGGAGCCTGGCTTGAAGGTCGAGCCGTCCCACCATTTATAGCCGGCGGCCGGTGCAGACCATGGTTCGGGCTGAGGCTCCGTTGAAGCCTCCGGCGCTTCGAAGGAATGCAGCTCTGTCGCCTCGTCCAATTGAAGGTCATCGACTTGTGCCAGACTTGTATAGCTCTCTTGGTCTGCCAGCCAATTCATCAAATTGACTAACAAAATGGCATCATCCTGCTCCTTGAAGCCGTCATAGGTCGTCTTTTTAGCTCCTGTCTCTTCACGCAAATATTTTGGCGTGGCATCTTCTACCGGTGAGGAATCACCGATAAAGGCCGCTTTGCCCAATCCAACCTTGGCTACGGCAACATAAGGTCCCTCCTCCATGCCGCCGCCGTTATATACGCCCTGATCCACCGCGCTTCCCCATGCCTCATTCGTCTGCGGGAGATACACGATGCCCTTGGCCTTGGCCGGATCGGTAATCGCTAGCGTAGAGCCGGCATGCATCGCGACTCCGTCAACTCCCTCGGTGATTCCGAAGGCTTGATCCGGCTCAACAATATGATTAGCCGTAATGTCGCCTAATGCGTTATACCGGAAACGAACCCCGAAATTGTCCGAGAGCCAATCCGAGCTGACGACGCCTTGCATCGCCTCCGAGTTTCGCTCTTCCGAGCCCATGCCCTTAGTTGGATCCTCCCAGGCCCCTCTGCGGTACCCGTTGATCGCTTCGGAGCCGTCCCAGCGGTTCTTATTGCGGTCAGCGTTATAATGATCTCCAATGAAGAATATACTTCCTCCGTTCTGTACATATTGCTCCATCGCAGCCTGTTCGCTCTGCTTGAAGGGAATGTTGGGCTCAGCAATAACAAATACAGAATAGGCGCTTAGATCGCTGTAGGTAATTGGTGTTGACTTGCGCAGCTCGGCAACATCAAATCCGTCGGCCGCCAATGCTTGTCCAAAATCGGAAAACCCGCCGTCAATAACCCAATCTGCGGCACCCGCGGTCTGGGCATGAGTATTGTCAAAAAGAATTCTCTTGCCGGCATTCTCATTTACCACTTTGGCAGCAATATAGGGTGCCGGATCGTTCGGACCCTCGGCATGCACAGGTGCAAGAATAGCGCCCAGCTCCAGTTGAATCGTAAATGCCAAGGATGCAGCAAGTCCGATCCGCAACCACTTCGTCCCGATCTTCTTTCCAAGCCCAACCAGCTTTCTGCTCATAATTTCCCTCCCATGAGATTAAGAGTATTTAACATCCTTATTTTGGCATGGGATTATTAGCTAAAAAGTAAGGTTATGTAAAAATTAAAGAAATAACAAAAATAACACTGCGTTTACCCTGCCGCAGAAGTAGTTGTTTATAATAGCTGTATTCCACTCAAGTTTCACATTTATCTGATCGGCATGGGAGGCAAGCCATTAATGGCATCTATGAATTCTATAAATCTGACGATTCTGCATACAAGCGATATTCACGGTCATCTGTATCCGACCGACTACCGCGGCCCTGGCGACAAGCCGCTCGGCCTTGCCAAGCTGTCACGTCTGATTCGGAAAGAGAGGAGCCGGAGCACGAATCTGCTCCTGATTGATAACGGGGACCTGCTTCAAGGAACACCGCTGATGTATCACTATGCCAAGCTAAACCGTCACGGCCTGCATCCGGCTGCCAGAGCGCTGAATGCGCTTGGATATGATGCGGCTGTGCCCGGGAATCACGAGTTCAATTACGGACAGGAGCTGCTTCGGCAGGCGATCAGCGATTCCGATTGTCCCTGGCTATCTGCTAACATCGTAGACAAAACCGGCGGCAAGCCTGCATTCGGCAAGCCTTATCGGATATTCGAGCTTCCGCAAGGCGTCCGGATCGCCCTGCTGGGGCTTACCACCCATTTCATTCCAAATTGGGAGGAACCGAATCACATTGAAGGATTGTCCTTTATTGATGCTCTTGATGCTGCTAAGTACTGGGTAGACAAGATTCATTACACCGAACAGCCGAATGCGGTGATTTTGAGCTATCACGGGGGCTTCGAACGTGATCCCGTGACCGGTGAAGCAACCGAACCCTTAACCGGCGAAAATCAAGGCTATGCCATATGTGAAACTGTAGCGGGTGTCGACGTCCTGCTCACCGGCCATCAACACCGCCTGTTAAACGGGGAGATTAACGGGGTAGTCATTACCCAGCCTGGCAGTGCCGGACAAGCGGTCGCAAAGGTAGAGCTAGAATTTCAGGCGATTCCAGAGGGGGGATGGCGGCTATCGGACAAATCCTCCTCGTTGCTTCTTATAGGTGAATCGGATCAGGCGGATGAGGATTTTCTGTCTCTATTTGCCGAGGATGAACGGCAAACGCAGCATTGGCTCGATCAGCCCATAGGCCGCACCGAGGGAGATCTCTCGATTCCCGATCCGTTCACAGCTCGTCAGGCAGATCATGCCTTTACAGAAATGATAAATCGGATTCAGATGGAGGTGACCGGGGCGGAGCTCTCTCTGGCTGCCATTTTTACCAATGAAGCCAGAGGCTTTGGAGCATTAATCACGATGCGTGATGTGGTGTCCAACTACATTTATCCAAATACGTTAAAAGTCGTCCGTATGCGAGGCAGCGGCATCCGAGCCATGCTGGAGCAGACTGCCCAATACTTTGAGGTGAATGAAACCCGTGACGGACTATGCATTGCGCCGTCTTATCTGGAGCCAAAGCCGCAGCATTTCAATTATGATATGTGGGAAGGCATCGACTATACCCTCGATATCTCAAGGCCTGTCGGACAACGGGTGGTCAGATTAGAGCACCACGGATCGCCTTTGGAGCCAGATCAAAGCTTCGATGTCGTCATGAACAGCTACCGGGCTGGCGGTGGCGGTAACTTCGACATGCTGAAGGACGCACCCGTCGTTCGCGAAATCCCTACCGATATGACCGAGATTCTCGCGGACTACATTTCCCGGGCGGGCGTGCTCCAGGCGACTTGCAATCATAATTGGGAGGTTGCCTACTAAGCTCGGCAGGCAGCCCTGCAAAAATTCACAATCAAAAAGGCGGCGCCAGAGACACATTCTCTGACACCGCCCTTTTTACCCTTTTACCAGCTTAGTTCGAAGCTTGTTGGACATCCACTCAATGATCAGAATCAGAATAACCAATCCGATCAGAATTGCCCCGACCTGATTCCACTTATACCCGTTCATGGCAAAGATCAGCGGTGCACCGATCCCCCCTGCGCCAACCAGGCCCAGGATGGATGCTTCGCGCATATTCATATCAAACCGGTAAATCGTTACCGATAGGAACAACGACATCAATTGCGGCAAGATACCGTAGCGTACCTTTTCAAAGGTCGTGCAGCCAATCGAGGTCATGGATTCGAGCACCTTCGTATCCAGTTCCTCAATCGCGTCCACATACAGCTTGGACAACATTCCAACCGACGTGATCCCTATCGTCATCACGCCCGAGAAAGGCCCCGGACCGGAGACGCGGATGAACATCAAGCCATACACGAGGGCCGGAATCGTCCGGATGAAGATCAGCAGCAAGCGGGTAAGCCAAGCCACCGGCTTGGGTACGATATTTGAAGCAGCAAGAAAGGCAAGCGGAACGGATAAGACCGCCCCTACAATCGTGCCCAAGAATGCAATTGCTACCGTCTCAACCAGCAAATACAGTACACTCTGTTTTGAGACGCTCAAGAGCAAGTTCAAGTCGGGGTTCAGAATTCCGGTTATAATATTCTGAGCGATGTTCAGACCGCTCTGATTAATATCCTTCAAGTTAACCGCAGCAAGCGACCAGGCAAACAGCACAATAATAATCGCCGTAAGCGTCAGCACATACCGCATATTACGAGGGTGAGCCTGAAGTTGCTTCTCAATAGTCGTCACTCACGAGCCTCCTCTCTTTCATCAAATCAGCTTTTTACGGAAATGCTCACTAGTCGTCTCGATCAGATAGACGGTGATTACCAGCGCTAAAATGATCATCCCCACATTCTGATAATCACGCCAGCCCAAATCTTCTTTAATCAACAGGCCAACCCCGCCCGCACCCACGTATCCCAAAATCGCCGCATAACGTACATTTCCCTCAAAGCAGAACAACGAATTCGACAAATAGCTTGGCAGTACCTGTGGAAACAAGGCATAGCGGAATGCCTGAATTCTTGTCATACCGATGGACTCCATCGCTTCAAATGGACCCATATCCACATTTTCAATCTGCTCATACAGCAGCTTGCCTACATAGGACAGCGTAAACAGCAAAATCGCTACAACGCCCGCGGTTGGTCCCAGACCAAAAATAAAGGTGGCAATTAAAGCTGTGACCAGGGTTGGCAAGGTGCGCAGCAGACTCAGAACAATCTTAAAGAAAGCTGTCACTAACCGGTTCGGAACGACATTGGAGGATGCCAAGATCGCTATAGGCAGTGCAAGCAGCGCGCCGATCATGGAACCGATAAGCGACATCTGCAGGGTATCTACAAGCGCTCCCCACAATTTAGGAAAGTACGCCCAATCCGGCGGAAACATCTCGCCGATCATCCCGAACAGCTTGCCTATTCGCACAAACAACACTTTCAAATCAAAATTCGTAAATTCCACGGACAGAGCAACTGCAACAATGATGAGCAATAGAATCAGCGGCGTACGGGAGCGTTTCTCCAAAACGATTTTTCCGTTCGGAAGAATAACCTTTTTAGGCGGAAATAGCTTGTCATACATAAGCAATCCCTGCCTCCGCTTGGACCGACATTTCCTCCTCAAAACGGCCGCCGTAAATTTCGCCCAGCACTGCCGTAGTGACACCGGAGACCTCCCCGTCAAAGACAACCTCACCCTGACGAATGCCAATAATGCGGTCGGCATATTCCAGTGCTACCTCGACATGGTGAATATTCATAATAACCGAGATGTTCATCTCCTGGTTGATCCGTTTGAAATCATCCATAACCATCCTGGACGTCACCGGATCAAGCGAGGCAATCGGCTCATCCGCCAGAATAATATCCGGGTTCTGGGCAAGCGTCCGCGCAAGTGCTACCCGCTGCTGCTGACCGCCTGACAACTGATCCACACGTATATAGGCCTTATCGAGAATACCTACTTTATCTAATGCCTCCAGCGCCTTGATCTTATGATCCTTCGTGAAGATTCCGGTCAGCTTGCGCCATAGCGGCAGATCAGGGACAAAGGAAACCAGTACATTCTTGATTACGGAAGTTCTTGTCACCAGATTGAAGGATTGAAAAATCATGCCTATTCTCCGGCGGAACCGGCGAACCTGGCTGCCCTTCAGCTTCCCTACATCTACGCCATCCACATGGAGCTGGCCTCCGGTAATCTCATGCATTCGATTAATGCAACGGATCAGTGTGGATTTCCCCGCCCCGGAGAGACCGATGATGGCGACGAATTCGCCCTGCTCGATGGACAGATTAATATTTTTCAGGGCTGTGGTTCCGTTTGCGTACTTCTTCTCCACCTGTTTGAATTCAATCATGGCATAAGCTCCGATCCTTTAGTCTGCGTAAAAACGTGAAAAAATGAGGGCATCACGTTGCCATGATGCACTCATTTCATTCCAAAGCTTCCTTCTAACCTTCTCGCCTTGATCCTGAATTACTGCTTTTGGCTTTTGATCAGCTCTTGAGCCTTGCGCTCGTTGTCGTAATCTGAGGATTTTGCTTCCTGGTAGCCTTCATGACTGTACACGGCGATAACTTCTTTTCCTTTGTCTGTTTGAGCAATAGCAATGAAAGCCTTTTGCAGGGCAGACTTGAATTGATCATCCATCAGCGGAGAGTTTTTGCTTACGCTGATCGTATCGTTATAGATTCCTTGCGTAACTCCGATCACATTGGTCTCATCCCAGATCGAAGCGGAACGGCTGAATTCGGTAGTCCATTTTTCTTCATAATCTCTTCTTGCATCAGCAAAGACCACAATAATATCCACTTGACCAGCCGCCAGACGGGCAAACGAGCTTCCGTAAGAGTCCGAAGTCACCACATGCTTCAAATCTGTAATGCTCTTGTCGTAGTTCTTTTGAAGCCACAATGTCGGGTAAATGTAACCCGCGGAAGAAGAAGTCGACATTACCGCCCAGTTCGCGCTGTCCAGGTCTTCCCAGGTCAAGGCTTCGCCTGCATTCACCTTTGCAGCCAGCTCTTTACCCTTATCCGTTGGGCCGGCGATGGCAATTGAACGGTAGTAAGTTGCTTGCTTGTCTGTAGGTGCCGTCGGTTTATTATCGTTCCAATCCTTCGGATTGTCAGAATCGTTGGACAGACCTGCACGGGTAGCAGTCAGAATCACATCTGCACCGTCATCGTACAGGGCATACGTTCCGCCCGGGATGAACCCGATGTCCGTCGTCCCTGCCGTCAACGCCTCGCCAACCGCCTCATAAGTCGTGCCTACATCGATCGTAACCTTTTCCACATTATAGCCTTCCGTAGCCAATTGCTCTTTCAGCAGATCCTTCAGTGGATCTGTTGCCGTAATGATTTGGTCCGGGTCCTTGGAAGGAACAAAGCTGACCTTAAGCTCCTTGATCTCTGTTGCAGAAGGCGTTGCCTCTTGCGCCGTATTCGTCTGAGGGGCAGGAGTCGTATTATCCGCCGCCGCTCCGTTATTTGCCGTGTTTCCGTTAGAGCCGCATCCCGCAAGAAGGCCTACGCCTAATGCAAATACAGCAGTTAACATCCATCTGTTTCTCACTATCAAATACCCCCACTTTTTTATAATTCGGATTCGCCGGTTGTTTTGCTTCTCGTTTGCAAACCCAAATTCATCATACAAGCCCTTTGTTATGTAATGATTATCTGCCTGTAAAAATTTTGAAGCGTTCATTTACATAGCGTTGACCTTGCGAAAACAAATCTCAATCTATATCAGTTGAACTAAAAAATGAACGCTAGGAGCAACGTGTGAAGTGTGCTTACGATCGCTGTTGTTCGCGGATTTCTCTGACTGAACTAAACCATCATAGGGTAGAGATCCGCTCACAAAGGTGAACGCTTCCGAGCTTGTGCTCCCGAAGTAACTTTCTTTCAGAAGGCTTTCACTTCGGCACACTTCACACTTTTGCCCTTTCTACGTTGCTTATTAAGTTCAACTTAAATGGCAACAAAAAAAGGGGCTGCCCCAAAAGTCCCTGAACACAAAAAAGCCGAAAGGAAAAGGTGATATTTCCCATCTGGCTTTTTGTGTTTTTAGGAAGTGGCCGCGGCGCGGCGCAAATGCTTTTTGTACGAATTTTCGTATATAACTGCTCCTTGACGCCATCGACTGGAAGAGTTTGATCGATATTTCGTTCAAAATGTTGGCTGATATTTCGCACAAAAGTCCGGCAACGCTGGCATTTGATTTGACGGCCTTTCGGGACGGCCCCTTACGATAATCATGCCTGATGTCTGACGAAGTATTCATGCTTTCCAAACTGGGCGATTGCTTCGGCATCCGGCAGCCATACCCATGCATCCAGCTCCGATTGACAGCGGTGTGCCCGAAAGGCTGCAAGCTTGGCCCGGAATTGCTCCGAAATATCAATCTTCACAACATCTTTGCGCGTGTAGCCATACCGCTCCGGTGCAGCCATCATATTTCCATAGGAAATATAATAGAGACCGCTCTGACAGCCTGATTGCTCATAGGCAATGCGAGTAGCTCTGCCAATCGCGCAATGATCGGGATGTCCTCCCCATTGTTCATGGAAGGTCAGCACCGCGTCCGGCTCGATCTCACGGATGTACTTCTCAATTCGAGCGGTAAGCTCCGCTTCTTCAATGAATTCTACCGTTTTGTCACGGATATCCAGAAAATGAAGATGGGCAACGCCCAGATGGCGGCAAGCCTCCCGCAGCTCTTGTTCCCGTGCCGACGCAATCGTCTCGCGGTTCAGATATGGCGGATTTCCCATGCGGCGTCCCATTTCTCCGCGCGTGGCGCTGATCAATGTAATCTCGGCCCCGGCAGCGGCATACTTCGCCAAAGTACCTCCACAAATAAATGTCTCATCGTCAGGATGCGCGAATACGGCAAGCAGCTTTTTACCTGCCCCTAGCAAGTCCTCTTTCATTCGGGAAATGCCTCCCTTCCCAAATGGAGCGCCACATCCATACGGCCATGATCATCGTAGCCAGCCAATAGCAAATGTCCTTCCGAGTCGACCTCATAATGGGTCAATCCTTCCATGCGCAGCCAGCCCTGTTCATCAAAGCGAAACGCTACGCGGAATGAGCCTCTTTCTCCCCCGGCGACACGCGCTTCTTTCAAGTTCATCCTGAAGTTTCGGACAAACACATAAGACGTAGCCTCACTATGCACAAATACCTTGCCCCCAACAAACTTCCGCAGTTCATTTTCTACCTGTTGCCGATCAAATGAATTCATGTCGTCTTTCTACCTTCTTTACTCAAAATCATCTGTCTCGTTCTTAGAGAGGTTCATGTTCGTTCAACCATTCTATTATAGCACCGAGAGCTATGTACGATTACCCTTGTTTCCCTTGGCATTTGTAAGAATTCTATGAACATGCTGGGTGCGGATATTTTGATCAGTGATATTGGATTTCAACAAATGATCATAGATTGTATCTAATACGGAAACCTCACCCTAATTAATTTTACATCTGTAAACCTCATTCGATACAAAGGACAAAAACTCCTCTCTTCAAAAAAAGCCCATCCGGTCTGCCATAGCAGCTTTCCGGAAGGGCTTCTTCAATTTATAAAGGATACAGCTTCTATTCCACGCTCTTCAACGCTTCCACCATGTTAATCCGGTTTAGGGTGCGATTCGTCATGCGGTTGACTATAATCGCGAAGCAGAAGGTAATCGCGGCTGAGAACAGATAGCTGATCGGCTGGACATGTACGGCAAAGTACATCGACGGCATGTTGAGTGCTGTGGTCAAGAATCCGCTCAGAATTCTTCCAACCGGCAATCCGACAAGAATACCAATGAGCGTTAGGATCAACGATTCCTTGTTCACGTATGAATGTACCTCTTTATCATAAAATCCAAGTACTTTGATGGTGGCAAGCTCCCGTGCCCGCTCTGAAATGTTTGTGTTCGAGAGCGTGAACAGCACGACAAATGCCAAGCCGCCTGCCATCGCAGTGATCAGCAGCACCACAGCATTAATCAGATCAAATCCGAATTCGTCGATCAGAGCCGCCGTGCTTACGGAGGAGAGAACAGAGTCATTCTCCAGCAGCTCATCCGCATAGGCAGCTTGGTCAGCGCGCGGAATGTCCGTTAAGTGAGCCATCACGGCATTCGGAGCGTAAGAACCGAACAGCTTCTCATATAGCGACTGGGTCATGTAGACGTTATTTCCCAGATAGTTCTGAATTACATCCGAGACCACGACTTCACGCTGCATCAGATTCATATCCTGCAAATAAAGGGCGTCTCCCGATGAAAGTCCCAGGATCCGTGCTGCACTGCGGGTAATCATAATCCCTTCATCATCCGGATCAATCTGCTTGCCGGCCAGATTTTCAATACGAATATAATCTCTGAGGGCAGTAGGCTCAGAAAGAACCATTAACTGCACTTTTTCGCCCTGTTCGTTCTTATTGATTGCCTTGACACTCTCAATCCGGAGGTTCACCGTGTCCTTAACCCGGCTATCTGCAGCCATCTCCCCGACAATCGCATCGTTCGCATCATCTTCGAATACGGCCATCAAATCATAACGGTTGATCTGCTCATACTGCTTCGGCGCCAAATCAGCGATCGAATCCTTAATGGCAAACCCGCAGAGAATCAGAGCGGTACAGCCCATAATCCCGCCAATCGTCATAAACAGGCGTTTCTTGTAGCGGAATAAATTCCGGACCGTTACCTTGTTCAAAAATTTAAGCCGGTTCCAGACGGCTGGAATTCGCTCCAGAAAGACGCGCGAGCCTGCCCGCGGCGCCTTGGGACGCATAAGCGTCGCAGGCATTTTAACCAGTTCACTGCGGCAAGCCAGCACAGTAGCACCGACAATTCCGACGATGAACAGCAGCACGCCTCCCAGGCCATAGACCAGATCGAACTGCAACTCATAGGATGGCAGAGTATACAGATCCCGCAAGATAACAGCTACGAACTTCGGCATAAACACAAAGCCAAACAGATCGCCCAGGACACCACCCAAAAGGCAGGCCAACAGCGCAAAAAGAATATACTTGCGATAGATCGCCGCATTTCCAAAGCCCATGGCTTTATACGTGCCGATCAGTCCGCGTTCCTCCTCCACCATCCGGGTCATCGTCGTAAGACTCATAAGAATGGCAACCAGCAGGAAAATAACCGGAAATACCTTTCCGACCGCTTCAATAGAGGACAGATCGCTGCTCAAACTGGAAAAGCTGTCAATCGACGTGCGGTCCTGAACATACCACTGAGTCATATCCAGATTATCCAGTTCCTTGTAGGCGTCAGCCAGCTTCTGCTCGGCTTCTTCCTTTTTGTCCGCATACTCCTGCTCTTGTTCCTTTAGCTCCGCCTCACCCTCGGCAAGCTCTTCCTTGCCTTCTGCGATTTCCTGGCGGGCATCGGCAATTTTATCCTTCGCCTCCGCTTCCTCAGCATCCAGCTTGGCTTCACCTTCGGCGAGTTCTGTCTTTCCTTTGGCAAGTTCGGCCTTTCCGGCTTTCATCTCGGCCTTTTTCAACTCGATGGTTTGGCGGGCTGTATCAATCTCTTTCTCCCCGGCCTTCAGTTCTGCCTCCGCTGCTGCGAGCTGTTGTTCACCGAGTTCCCGCTGCTCCGCAAAGGCACTCTTCTGCTGATCAAGTGCCTGCTGGCCGCCGATGATCTTGCCCATGCCGAGTGCGGCCTGAACAGCAGCATCGCCTTGTGCAGGCAGGGCAGCAGCGAGCGCTGTGCTCTCTTTCCCGGTGCCTGTTGCGATCGCCTGATCATTTGCACCGTTCGCAGCCAAAGCAGCAGCCGCATTCACCAAAGCGTCCCATTGCTCCTCCGGCCAATAGTCGCCAAAGGCAGCCTTCAGCGAAGCAACCTGGGGCTCGAGCTGTGCGCGCCCTGCATCCAATTGCTCCTGCGCCTGCTTCAACTGTTGCTCAGCCGCAGCAAGCTTCGCTTCCGCCTGTTCGCGCTCCTTGACCAGTTGCTCTCTGCCTTCCTTCAGCTTCTGGGCATTGGCATTCAGCTCACTTTCTCCCTTGGCAAGCTGAGCTTCACCTTCGGCCAATTGCTTCTCCGCCTCAGCCAGCTTCTTCTTCGAGCTATTAATGGTGGCACGAGCATCCGCAATTTGCTGTGCTGCATTCTTCTCTTCACGGACAAGCTTGTCCTCGCCATCGGCCAATTCCTCTCTGGCGGATGAGATTTCGTCCCATGCATCAGCAAACTTCTGATCTGCCTCCGTAAACTTCTCGTCCATGGTTATTTCGGCATCTTCTATTTTTGAGCGCGCTTCTTCCTGTACCGATTCATATCGTGCCTGCTCCCGCTGTGACTTGATTCGGCTTTCAATCTGGCCGATAGCGGCCTGCACAACTTGATCGTATTCTTCGGAGTAAGTGTCCATTTCTTTCGTTCCCGCCAACACCAGATACGCAACCGTATAAATCTTATGGTCCACATCATCGGCAGTTACAAAAAAGATAAAGTCCGTAGAAGTATTGGCCCGGAAAATATTACCTGCTCCGCTTCCCTGAATATCCATCGGGTCCAGGACAACACCTGTGATCTTAAAGCTTGATCTCACCAGACTGGAAGCTTCCTCATCCTCCAGATCCGTCTCCACGTCGAGCTCCAAATCTTGATCCAGCGTACCGCCTTCATCTGTAGATGCATCCTTTTGATCCGCCGCTGCCGGAGACTCGATCTTCTTATCTTCGCCTTCCTCCGTATCTTCCTTCAGTATCAGGGTATCACCGATTGACTTGCCGCTTTCTTCTAAATACTTCTTCGTCACGGCAATTTCACCGGCTTGACTCGGTAAGGCTCCCTCCAGCAAATGAGGCGCATTCAAGCCCTTCGGACTAAGCATCTTGACTTCAGTGCTCTTGCGGATACCTTCGACATCGGTGTAAATCGTCTCGCTATATCCGCCTTCTGCCTGCTCAATTCCGTCAATTTGAGTAAGTGCATTCAGGTCTTCATCTGTTAATCCAAGGGTGGACATCACCCGGATATCGAATAACTGCTGCTTATCATAAAATTTATCTGCCGAATAATACATATCGAGACAAGCGGCGTATAGACCGGTCAGCATGGCCACGCCGAGCGCTGTGATGAACGTTATAGATAAGAATCGCTTCCAGCCTTTCTTGATCGAACGCAGGATGTCTTTTTGATAGGCCTTGTTCATCGCTTACCACTCAATCTGCGCAATCGGTACCGGCTGCTCATTGTGAACAGTCTTGACCACCTTGCCGCTCTTAAAATGGATAACCTTGTCTGCCATCGGTGCGATTGCAGAATTATGCGTAATCAGGAGCACCGTAATCTTCTCCCGGCGGCATGTATCCTGAAGAAGCTGCAGGATCTGCTTGCCTGTATTGTAATCCAGGGCTCCAGTAGGCTCATCGCATAGCAGTAGCTTGGGATTTTTGGCCAATGCCCGGGCGATCGATACCCGTTGCTGCTCCCCTCCGGACAATTGAGCGGGGAAGTTGTTCTTGCGGTCGGCAAGTCCTACCTTATCCAGCGTGTCCGAAGCACTCAGGGAGTTCTCGCAAATCTGGGCCGCCAGCTCAACATTTTCCAATGCCGTCAGGTTCGGAACCAGATTGTAAAACTGGAATACAAAACCGATATCCGTACGGCGATAGCCTACCAGTTGTTTCTGGTTATACTTCGAAATGACTTCGCCATCCACAATCACATCGCCGGTCGACGCCGTATCCATGCCTCCCAGGATATTCAGCGCCGTCGTTTTACCGGCTCCGGAAGCCCCCAATATGACGGCAAGCTCGCCTTTTTCAATCGAAAAGTTCGCATCATCCAATGCCCGAATTGCAACGCCCTCTGAGGCGTATTCCTTGATGACCTTGTTGAATTCGATATATGCCACTTGATTCTCTCCTTTTGCAAAGGTTGATTCAACACGCAACCCATTGACTTTTATCTGTTAATATAATAGCTTAAAGACAACGTGTTGTTTTTACAACCATCAGTTGACTTCAAAACGTTAATTTTACGACACTTCCTATAAATATGTTGGATTAAAAACATCGTGTATGATTTTATTGGAAGGAGGATAACCAAGACATGAATGAAGTGAAGCTTGACCGCAAAAGGCGGTATACCCGGATGGTGCTTCAAGACAGTCTTATTGAGCTGATGAGAGAGAAACCGATCAATAAAATTACGATAAAGGAATTATGTGAACGGGCAGACATTAACCGGACTACCTTCTATGCGCATTATTCAGATCAATATGATTTGCTTCGCAAGATCGAGGACGACACTCTATCCTGGGCGAAGGAAATGATTTCTGGATTTAAGCACAAAACAAACAAGCAGGAAGCCTTGCAGCTTCTGGAGGAGATCTTTCATTACTTTGTTCAGAACAGTAATTACCTTCAAGTATTAATGAGTGAACAAGGCGACTTGGAATTCCAGAAGCAGTTGTTCACACTTATTTACCAACATTCCGGCATTAATCCATATGCGGAGCCCGATGGAACGATGGATACGAAAGAATCCTACTTTATATTCATTGTGAACGGAAGCGTCGGACTTATACAGCATTGGCTAAAGTACGGTCATAATAAATCCGCAAGAGAAATGGCAGAGATTCTATATGCTATGGCCTTCCAGTACGTTCTAGACTGAATCTGTCTATTTAGCGTGAAGCCCGGACTGGGCAACCATACAAAAATGAGGCTGTCCCAAATGTCCTGATCGGACTGGGGCAACCTCATTTTTGGAGGGCCAGATTGCTCTTTCCCTCTCCTCCCTCTATTCATTACGACTCACACGGAAGCCTTGATCCGGCCCAAATCCGTTTGCGTCGAATTTACCCCGGTAAGACAGCTCGCTGCTGCCAACTTCGCCAATCCAGCCGCCGCCCCTGACTACCCGAAAAGAACCGCCAAGATCGTCCGAATCGTCTATATACCAATCCCAGCACCACTCTCTCACATTGCCAGACATATCGTAGAGCCCCAATTCATTGGGCTTCTTGCCCCCGACTGGTTGGGTCTGACTCCGGTTATTTTCGATCGCAGGCCAGTTCCAGTCTCCGGATAAATATTCTTCCCCAACGTTTCTCCAATACCAGGCCACTTCATCCGGTTGATTGCTGCCGCTGTACTTGTAGCTCTTGCTCAGTTGGCCGCCGCTTGCGGCATATTCCCATTCCGCTTCTGTCGGCAAACGGTAACCGTTAGCTCCTTCATTTACCGTGACTGTCCACTTTACAGAATCGTGCTCGTTCTTGTTATTAGGATCTTTTGTATTCTTGTCTATATTATAATGGGGCTCCAAGCCCTCCAGCAGGCTCCTTTTATTGCAGTACTCTACCACATCGTACCAACTCACTCCTTCAACCGGCAAATTGCCGCCAATAAATTGGGAGGGATTGGTTCCCATAATCTCTACCCACTCTTTTTGAGTCACCTCATATTTTCCGATATAGAAGCCTGATAGAACTGCGTCTCCTCCATGGTAGTTGGACCTTGTGTTCAGGAAAGCACCTCCCTTGATGAATACCAAGCCGTCATCCTTCTCGGCCCCTCCCTGCGAGCAAGCACTGACAACAATCATTAATTCTATTAGCAGGAAAATGATCAGCTTTCTCATGGATAGGTCTCCTTCGGGAAAATAGAATTACTATATTCCAGCAGTTATGCAGAAGCTTTGGCTGAAAGCATTAAGGCCGCCGGCAATGGAGACCGAACGGCCTCTGTATTCAAGGATCAATCGTTTACCACACCGTTACGTTGGAACTCCCGCTGCTTTGATATCCTTCTGTCGCCAACACCTGGTAAGACCAGCTGCTGCCCAGGTTCATGCCTTTACTCTTCCAAGCGTTGACATGGTTGCTGAAAGTGATAGCTACATTGCTGCCCGTTGCCCGCTTCGACTGACGGACACTCCAAAATTGCTGGAAGGTCTGGGTCCCGTCGATGGAAGGAGCATTGTACCGCATCGTAGTATAGATGTCATAGGTGCCGCCGTCACTGGTCACGGTGCCCTTATGCGTTCCGGTAGGCCGATACGTGCCCCAGCTGTCAACAACGTAGTATTCGATGAGTGAATTTCTTGTCCATCCGTAGAGCGTCAGATATCCGTTCCCGGAAGGCGCCCAGACGCCGGCATTATAGTTGATCGTCCGATTCGGCGATCCCGTGCCCCAACCTTTGCCTACAACAAAATTTCCGCTGTTACTCCATGTGACACTGTAATTCCCGCCTGATCCATTGACCGCATTGACGGTTCCGCCGCCGTCGGTCCAGTTTTGCCAGTAGTCCGTCGCTGCATTTGAGGTTGCTCCAAACAAGCCAAAACTCATCGAAGCTGCAAGGCATAAGGTCAAAAGTTTCTTATTGAACCCGAACATGAAAACTACCTCCTCAAATCGTTTTATTGGATTACAAATGATTCACCTGCGCGAAACTACGGTTGCCTTCTTTTCCGGCATTGTCCTTATCCCGGAGCATATCCGCACCTCATCTTACTATCACCTCCTTTATTAGAAAATTATAGAAGGTAAGCGCATACATTACACTTTGCAAATTAAAGGTTATACCTTCTATTTTTTACATTTTTAATAGGAAAGAGTTAAAAAACGCACCCTGCAGCCAAATGCTGAAGAGTACGCTTAATTTTACGGCTCTATATTCAAAAACTTGATCAAGGCAAGCTTACGCAGCGGGAGCTAACGTACATGGGTCCATCCTCATCCCGGTCCCAACACTCATGAATTACACAGCATAAAAAAGAGAACGCATGATTTCATACGTTCTCCCCGATTCCTCGCCGTTCCGAGGATTGAACTTAAATGCCGATTTCTAGTTAGCCCCCGTCGGCGTCCACCAGTTGCCGGAAGCGACGATCATACTGAGCAGACGGATCGAGTTGCCGTAGTAATAATTCCATTCCAAGGCCGTTGGGTTGGAGGCATTCGTATGATAATCCCACAGGTCGTTAAGCCATTGCTGATTATTGCTTGAGATCATCGCGCTAACCATCAATGGAGCGGTAAAGTCCATGCCGCCATCCCATGGACTAAGCTTAGTCTGTCCATCCAGTGAATACCCCGACCAGACCTCCCACGGTTCGTCATGCTTGGCAGTGATGAATTGATTCAGTGCCGTTAATTGCTGCTGCGCTCTGTTGTTGCCGGTGACCAAGTAATCCGTCCCGATTCGCCATGGTGTCCGGCAAGAATTATAATTATAATCTCCGTCAAATTCCGATTCCAGAAAGTACCCGTCCGGGGTGTTCCAGGTAAATTGCGAGACAGGCTTGTATTTCCCGTTCGTGTCGCGATATACGAAATCCGGAAGCAGGCCGGTTGAAGGGCTGTAGCTGGCATATACGTCTTCGATGATATTGTAAGTCGTATTTATCACGAGCAGCCAGCGTGCATCGCCCGTAGCCTGATAGAATTCCTTCAGATGCTGCAGCATGAAGTCCGATGGACGTGTCGCGTTGCGGTAATCCGGATTAGTCCCCGAGATTTGCACCCAGTCACCCAACTGCAAATGATAATGAACCGGGTGAACCTCGCTATTCAGAATTGCATTGATCACTTTAATGGCTTCTGCACGGTAGTTAATAGTTCCATTGCTTCCCCATTGCTTGTCGGCTAGCAGCAGCGAGTACGCGATATCCATGTCACCGTCAATGGCTGAGTTCGTTCCATTAATATCTACGATACTGCCGTTGCGGTTGGCCTGCTGCCAAGCCATCAGGTCCGGGCTCTGTGAGCTCGGATGAGCCCGGAAATAACGATACATCCCGTCAAACAAAGTCTTCGCTTGTGAATCATGTCCGCCCATCAAGGCGGTAATCATCATGCCATAGCCATGGGCTTCGGACACGGTGATCGCATCTCCGTTCCAGCCCCCATCGTTATACCACACATAGTATTGATTGCTGTTATACGGATTTTGTTTGATATACTTCTTCTTATATTCGTTATAGAGTAGCTTGACCTCAGCGTCCATTTGCGTCTGCGTGACATGATTCGGCTTAATCGTACCTGCCGTATATGTCACGTGCTGCGGAAAGGGGCGTAGCTCTGTGCTTGTGATTGAGGCCGCGGAACCGATGCCTGCCGTTCCAGGAAATAATCCAGCCAACAATGCCACAAGCACGACCACTGTTACTCCAAAATGACGTCTCTTACCATGACGGAATCCCATAATGATCATCACTGCCTCTCATATTGGATTATTGGTCTTTATCCTAAATGTTTAAGCGCTTTAACTTTTAGGCTGAAAACTACCTCCCTTCTCCTTCCTAAATAGAAATACTGCCTGCTATATGAAAGAACTCTGGATGTCTTCAACCAATAATTTCCTGTAATCACTATAATTGTAGTAGCTCATTGAAGGTTCTGTCAACGAAAATTAAAGCGCTTTAACATAATTAGGTCTGACGTATCATTTATCTTTATTAAGACCGGATGTCCGAAAAAAAGAACCTGCTGTCAAACAGCAAACCCTGTTACCGCCTATGATTATCTAGGTGCGGTTGATTCACGAATAACCAGCTCCGGATCGACCTGTATCGTTACCTGCTCCTTGTCTGGATCTTTAATTGCCGCAAGCAGCAAATCAACTCCCACCTTCCCGATTTTATCTGCCGGCTGCCGAATGGTTGTCAGCATCGGGCGGAACTCCGACGCCAGCACCTGATCGTCGAACCCGACGATGGACACGCCGCCAGGGATGGAGATCCCTTCGTTCAAGCAAGCATCCATCACTCCGATAGCGATATAATCATCCGCAGCGAAGATGGCTGAAGGGAGCCTCCCTTCCTTGATCCACTTCATGGCAATCTGGTATCCCGAGGGAATCTCGAAGGCTCCCCGCTCTACCCGATGCGGCTCCAAGCCCGAATCGGCAAGCGCCGCCAGGTAGCCTCGTTCCCGCTCACGGCTGCTTAAAAAATGCTCAGGGCCAGCAATATGAGCAATCTCCGTATGCCCAAGCCCGATCAGATGCCTGGTTGCCTCGTAGCCTCCCTTGAAATTATCGACGATTATGGAATTCACAGCGTGATTATGATTCGAATTGTCGATCATGACGAACGGAATATTCTTTTTCATCAAATCATGAATATACGCTTCCTCATCCGCCGGGGACAGGGACAGCAGGATAACCCCATCCACCCGATCCTCTGCGAACAATGGACGGTGGACTCTGTCAGCATAACTTCTGGAAACCGAAAGGGCCAAATAATAGCCGCACTCCATCAGCCTTTCATTCATCTCGTTCACGACAGCATCAAAGAAGGAATCATCCAGCGTCGTGAGGGTCAGTCCAATGATCCCCGTCTTGCCTCTTGCCAAACTTCTTGCCGCAGCATTCGGGTGATAATCGAGCTCCTTCATCGCCTGCAGCACCTTCTCCTTGTTCTTTTGCCGGACAGAGGAGGAATTATTCAGCACTCTTGAAACGGTAACTACGGATAGGCCCGATTTTTGGGCTACATCAAAGATACTGACCTTCATCGTCTGGTCCCCCGAAATCATCTATTTATCTAGGAATACCATATTTTAGCCGATTATTCAATTTTGATAGCAAGATGTGCTCCAGCATATCCTTTATCCCTGTCTATCACCTGCCTCCGCCCATTCTCTGATTCTGCGGGCGCTCTCTTCCTCCGATAAATCCTCCACCCGGGTCATAATGGACCATCTTACGCCGCAAGGATCTAAAATGCTCCCGTATCGGTCGCCTGACACAAAGTTGGCAATCGGCTCCCTGACCTTTGCGCCCTGTGCAACTGCATGTTCAAATACCTGATCCACATCGGCAACGTAAATGCCTAGAGAATAGCACGCATGGTCATCATCCGGCGGCAAGGACAATTTATAGTCCGGATTTGCGGCTCCCAGCTGCAACAAGCCGTTACCAAAGTCCAATTCCGCATGAGCAATGAACGTGCCGCCGTTCTCATCTTTAAATTCGGTGATATCCTTCACTCTTGCATTGAACACGGTTTGATAGAATTCGATGGCTTTCGAAGGATTGTCCGCTACGATAAACGGCGTGATGGATGTGAATCCATCCGGAGTTCCATTCTTCGTATAGTTACCTGACACGCCCTTATACTGCTTGTTATCCGTCATTATAATTCCTCCTTGATTAATAGGTGAATTTGTCCTTAATCATAAAACAGCTTCACTGACAGAGCCTGTCAGTGAAGCTGTAATTATTATTGGTAATGCTTCATTAAATCCGAAGCAATTAAAGCGAGCTTATTCCTTAAGCTTTGGGGTTGAGCCACCTGAATAACCTTTCCGTAAGAGAGAAGGAAGTAAGGCACATAGGCTTGAAGCGCTCCTTCATCAATTAAAAAAACGGCTTGCTGCGGCGTCCGCTCCGTCAAATGATGGCCTAAAAACCAATGGATGCATAAATCGTCCAAAGCTTCTGACCTGCCTTCAATAACCAGCGATACTAATCCTTCCTTCCCTTCCACGTCCGGCAAGAGATTTTGCATAAAAAACTCCTTCGCAGAGAAATCCGCCGGTCGCGCAAACCTTATTTGCGTCCGCTCGATCCGAACAATCCGCTCCGCTCGAAAGCTCCTGATTCCGCCCCGAAGACGGCAAAATCCGACCACATACCATTTATTGTTCCAATATAACATTCCATATGGATCAATAATTCTTTTCTTGGCCTGTGCCTCATGACTGGTATGGTATTCAATTTCTACGGCAGCTTCATTGGCTATAGCCTGCTCCAGTTCCTCCAATGTCAACTTCACTGACGCAGCAATATCCCGATGGATTACTTCAAAGCCCGCCAAGTGGCGATTAAGAGTGCTCTCCTGATCCCGGTTCGCGTACATCTTCAATTTTTGAGTTGCCTGGTTAAGTGACTCGCTGAAAGGATACCCCGCTTCGTTGGCAAATACGGCAGCATGAAGCAGTGCCTTCTGTTCCTCCAAGTCGAACAACAAGGGGGCATGGATAAACTCGTTCAGCAAGCTGTATCCCCCGTTCTGTCCCGCATCGGATACAATCGGAACTCCGCTGGCGCAGAGCGAATCCATATAGCGATACACGGTGCGAATATTAATCTCCAGTTTTTCGGCTATTTGCTTTGCCGTTATTTTTGCCCCTGAATGAAGCATCCACAAAATCGCCAGCATATTGTCGTTCTTTGCCAATAGGCACCCTCCCAACATCATTTCATTGCGAGATTCGTGAATAGAGACCCCTGTTCATATAAATAGTCTTAGTGCCGATAGAGCTGTCATGGAAATGATCAGAATCCTGAAAAATTTCTCGTTAATTTTCTTGATGACAAAGAGTCCCAAAACCGCTCCTGCCGCGATGACCGGCAACATCACCGCCGTTAACGTGAAGGAATGCAGCCCGATATTATGCCATGCAAAAATCTGAACAGGAAGCTTGATAAAATTGATGATAAAGAAGAACCACGCATTGGTTCCCATGAAATGATTTTTCTGCAACCCGAGGGCCAGCAAGTAGACGCTGAAAATCGGGCCGGCAGCATTTCCGATCATGGTAGCGAATCCGCTTAAAATCCCCGCTGTGATATAGAACCATGTGCCGGTGGGCACCTTAAAGTTCTTTCCCTTCTTTTCCGCGTACCCTAAAATGCCCAAGCAGAATAAGACGATGGTTCCGATCAAGATGATAAATACCTGGTCACTGATCACATTCCCGACAACGGCGCCGACTAACATACCGATTAAAGCCCAAGGCAGAGGCGCAAACACGTTCTTCCAATTCACGCTCTTGCGGTAGGACCAGACAGCGATTACGTCTCCGACCAACAGCATCGGGAGCAAAATTCCCGTAGAGTCCTTTCCGCCAAAGAAGCTCGCAAGAACCGGGATCACAAGCATAGTTACGCCGCCGATCCCTGTCTTGGAGAAGCCCACTAAAAACGCGGCGATAATCACTACTATCAATTGAACCTGAGTCAAATCCAATAGCGCTAGAAAATTAAAATTTTTCATAAAAAGTTCCATTATTTCGCTGCTAATCCTCCCTGCATTTAATCCTCCTGATTTCCGTCAGATCACCGCTACACAAAGCTTCAAGGTTATCGAATGTAACATGCTCCTCAAACCGTTCCGCCCCGCTGATATCGTCGTAATAAATGCTTGGCGGGTCTTATGAAACACAGCTAACGGTTCATAATTTCCATCAAAAGCTCAATATCTGTTTCATCAATCAAGCCATCGTTGTTGAGGTCCGCTTTTTGCGCCGTTGACCAGTCGGAACCGGATGCATTTTTACCATAATGAGTTGAGATGATGGCAAGATCGCCTACGGTTATTTTTCCGTCCGCATTCATATCTCCCAATAAATCGTCGTCCGGGCCCGGGTTAGGAACATCCGCTTTATATACCGTAATATAATCCACGTTCACGTTTCCTATAGAGCCATTATCTATTCGATAGCTGATGACATTTTTGCCTTGTTGCAGCGTTAACCGCTCGGAAGCGGTAAACCATTCATTCCAGCTGACCGCCGTTTTGTCCGGGGTAATGGTTTTGGCATATTCGCCGTTTACATATACATCGATCTTTGCTCTTTCAGGCAATTGCACCGTAGGATGGTTGGTGGATTCCCCGTTTACCGCCGCCCCATAGGCATATCTTATACCTGCGATGTAATCTCCCTGCTCTGCCGCATTGACGATAAAGCTGACTTCAGCCCCCACTTTGTTCGGCAGGTTGATATAGCCTGATCCCTGGTAATTCATATGGCTATCATCGAGCTTCACCTCGCCGAAAAAGATGGCTTCTTCAGCTTGATACATGTCGCCTTGGCCTAAATCGCCGGAAGGAAGCTCCTGCCACTCGTATGGGGAAGCAGGCTGGCCGAAGTTCGGCGTGCCATCCTCATTCCAGTCGAACTTTTTAATGTTCACCTGCCGCCACCAATTCCGTTCTGCATCTTTGTACACGCGCGAATGGTAGATCATCCAATCTTCCGTGCCGTCAACGGATTGAACAAAGCCGGCTCTGGCCGGGCCGGAGACATCCTTCGTCGAGCCGAATACGTCTCTGGTGAAGCTCCATGAATCCGCGCTCAGAACATCCCCGCCTTTATACATAAAGTACGATAAGCGGTAACCATTGGACTGATAGTCGCCTTCCGAGGTCGTAATAAAAATTCGGCCGCCTTTTTGCAGTACACGCGGGCCTTCTCCGCCGCCTCCCGAGAGGATCGAACGATCTTGTGTAATCGTATAGGGATTATCCATCGGAGCAATCGCCGGACCGATCGGTTCCCCGCTGCCCAAGGTGCCCCAAACCGCATAAAGCTGGCCTTCATGCTGGAACACGGTAATGTCATTTGCTTGCCTGTAGTCCCCGTCAACGCCAGTATAAAGGACACCCTTGCTCACATACTCACCTTGCGGGTCATCGGTCACCGATTCCAGTACGGCCGCCATATGTCTATAGCCGAATTCATCGATATCCGCACAGTAATAAATATACCATTTCCCATCTATAAAAAAGATTTCCGGCGCAAAAATCCGCGTCTGTGTCCCTCTGGAATCAAACACCATGATTTTCTCGCCCTGATCGGTCAGAGTGCGTGATTTAGATACATAGATCTTATTGTTCGAATCCAGATTGCTTGAAGATACGAAATAATAAAAACCGTCTTTATAGGCTACGAACGGGTCCTGCCCTTGATACAGCGGGTTGCTGAATTTATTAAAGACGGTGGACGCGGCCGTACCCGTCTCCTTCATGAAGTCAGAACGGGAGACATATACCTTCTCAATCGCGGCAGTTAATAGTTTTACTTTCTCTCGCTCAGTGATCTGCATTTCTTCCAAGGCTTGAAGCAATTGATCCGCATCAGCTGCGGCAGATCTCAATTGAGCGGTTATACGATCCGGCACTTGGCCCGCATGATTCTCTGACAAATAGGCTGCCTTTTGCACTTCCAGGTCCAGGTCGCTTCTCTTGGCGTTAAGCATCCGTTCTTGCGGCAGATACAACGCCGCCTCCGGCACGACCTCCCTCTTCTGGCTGTCGCTTTCCCATTCCAATTTAAGCCACGCCCCTCCCCAGCCTTGTAAATATTCGATCTTGATATCGTAATTATGACCTGCCACTAAGGAAATCGGGGAGCTTTGTTGGGGTTTCTCCCACTTCTGTTCCCAGAAATCAATCATTAATTCCCCATCAATCCATAATCTGAACCCGTCGTCGCCCACCATGTGAAAAATATAATCCTCGCTGTATTGCGGAACAATCGTCCCCGTAAAGCGTGCCGTATTATAATCAGGGGAGCCGGTAAGTTGATTGAAAATGCCCGTGAACGAATCTCCATGAAAATTGCCGATCACCTTTTCTCCGCGAAAATCATCAAAAGTAAACACCGCGATATCTTCCCGGTTGTTCGGATTCGGCACGCACCTGAAAAATTCCCCCAAGAGCCCATGACCTTCCATCCTGGATTCCTTCGCTTGAACATTCCCATGCAAGCTTAATGCTCCTGCGATAAGTATAACTGCTATCAGCATGTTTAACAGCCTATTCATTTACGTTCCTCCCACTATAAAAGAGTTCACAAGCAAGGATCGTCTGACAGGAAAAAAGAAATAGCCTGCCAAACTCATAACACGAGTCTGGCAGGCTGCCTGTATTACTTATCTGCCAAGAAGCAGGTTATAGATTGCTTGTGCGGTCTCTGCACGGGTGGCTTCGGAGCCTGGATGGAAGAGTCCATTTCCCTTGCCCTGCATAATGCCTGCCGCTATAGCTTTGCTCAGCTCGCCTTGCGCCCAGTCGGATACTTGCGCGCGATCTGAAAATGCCGCCAGTTCATCGCCTGTCGCCAGAATGTCGCCGAGCTTATATTCGTAAGCACGAACAAGCAATGCCGCCATTTGTTCGCGAGTGATCTCCGCCTCCGGCGCGAAATGGGTTTGCGAAATCCCGGTAATCAAGCCAGCTTGGTAAGCTGCGGCAATTTCGGATGTGTACCATTTATTCGAGGATACGTCTTGGAACGGCACCGCTTGATTTGTTGCCGTTAAGCCTAAGGCTCTGACCAGCAACGCGGTGAATTCGGCGCGATTTGTCTGGCCATTCGGTGAGAATTGCGTATCGCCGGTCCCTTTGACAATGTGCTTGGCAGCCAGAACCTGCAGCGTTCTGGATACCCAATGACTGGCAGGCACATCCTCGAACAACTTCGAATATTCGAATGCAGCTATTGAGCCTAAACGGTCCAATGAAGCTTTAATTTGCTTGGAAGCCGGGTCAATCACGCCTCCAACGTATTCCCATTGACGGGCTGCTTCGTTGTATGCATAGATTCCCAGAAGGCTCTCGTCAACACCCGCCTCATAATCCAGGACCAGATCTAATCCTTCCTTAGCCGCGTCCAGCTTGATTTGCTTGCCGTCCGCCGTGCGCAGCAGCAGGTTATATTGATAAGCCTGACCCGCAGCCTTGATGCGGGCCGTTCCGCCTGAAACCGGCGCATCCTTATCCGCATCTGCGACCGGGTTAATGCTGGCCTCGAGCACAGCCCCGACGAGATTTTGCGCTTGGCTTAACAAGTATTTGATCGTTGCGGCAGAAATCGTCAGCGACGCACCGTCCGCCCTCAATTCCAGGTCGAAGTCCTTGAGCTCTTCTACAGGAACCGACGCCGATGGATTCTTCTGATCTAAAGCAACAATCGCTTTATTCCCCACGATCTCTAGATTCGATTTTGGCGGTGTCGGAGTGCTTGGAGCCTGTGAGCCGGAACCACTTGAACCCGGAGAGCTTGATCCTGGATCGCTCGGACCCGGGCCGGTAGATGTCTGGCCGCTGATGGTCACAGCCTTCGTCCCCTCAACGCCGGAACCGTCCTGAGCTGTCGCCTTCACCGTAACTGTACCGTTGCTTACTGCCGTTAACAGCCCGGACGGGCTGATGATTGCCTTGCCGGTGCCGTTCGTTACAGACCAGACGACCGCTTTATTCGTAGCGTTTTCCGGCAATACAACGGCTGTCATTTGGGCTGTGCCGCCTTTTGTGGTAATGGCCGAAGCTCCGTTAATCGTAATACTTTCAACCGCAATATCGGCCATGCCCTCATCCTTGACCGTTATTTGATGCGAAGCATCAGGTACCGCGTATTCGCTGCCTGTTCCGTTCGCAATAACGATATTACTCAGCGTTACCTGCGTATCGCCCGAAGTATTTGCCTTTCCAGCCAATTTGAACTTCAGCCACTCGCCATGGCTATCCTGCGCGATGCCTTTACTTGCAGCAAGCACATGAATCTTTCCAGGAGCATTCTCTTTAGCGGAGACCATCAGGTCATCGCCTCTCAGCGAGTCAACCCCTTTAAACTCCAGGTATGCGGGATCAAAGTTCAAGGATAGGCCCTGAGCATAAATCTGCTCAAATTGATTGTCCGCCACATCCTGCAAAGCATAGATCAATTCGACCGTTGAGCCGCCCTTCACGCTGTCGCTGCCTGTTAAGCTGGCCGCCCCCGGCTCTGGCTCGGGCTCTGGATTAGAGTCAGGCGTCGATTCTACCGCAATCGCAACCTCTGCAGATTTGCCTTCATAAGTAATGCTTACAACCGCTGTACCCTCTGATACACCCTCCACCAGACCCGTTGAAGTAACCGTCGCCACTAGTTCATCATTGCTGACATATTGAATCCCGTCGGCTGCCGTTACATTCAACGTTTCACTCACAGCATAGTCCGCTTCAACTTGCAGCTGTACATTATTCTCCTCCTCGTTCAATTGCAGCTTCACCGTTTCCGGAATGACCTTCAATTGCGTTACTGCTTTATTCACGATCTGGAATTCCAGACGATCAGCGTGTTCTTCATACCCATCGTTAAGTAAAAGTGCGAAGTAATAATCGCCTGGCGCCAAGTCCATCAGGGCTATGGCCTCGCCCTCGCTAGCGTCTGAAATGGTGATGATTCCATCGGGAGTTTCTTGAACGTAGGCCCATTTCTGGGAAGGCGTATTGCTTTCCGGAGTTTCGTCTGAGCGATAAAGGCCGATCCAATCTTTAGCGTTTTGAGCCCCTGTGTAATGAACGGTAATCGGCTGGCCCGGCTCAATCACCGTCTGCTCCATGCTCAGCGTCCCCCGTTCAGCTTCTTCTATTGTTGGTTCCGCGGCACGAACATGGGACTGCACACTGATTGTTCCGATTAAAATGACAAGCGCCATCAACGTTTTCAACAGCTTATTCATGCGCGTTCATCCTTTCAAACAAATGATTCATCATGAGTTCGATATCTTTGGAATCTATTACTTGATCCCGATTCAGGTCCGCTCCCTTGATCGTTTCCCAGCTAGGATCATCGCTTGCGGCTCCATAATACAAAGAGATGATTGCCAAGTCTGCTACGCTGGAACGGCCGTCTCCGTTAACATCGTAATTCGTATCGGTACCGCCGGTATCTTCCAAGATAGCAAAGTAATAGAAGGTGGCTTTCGTCGGAGTCCCATTCCCCCCGGAAGGTATGGCGTAGAGACCGACTTTCGGATTATTCAGCGTTACCGTAATCGGATCCGCTGCTGCCTTCCAGTTGGCGCCATCCCAATAAAACGTCGAATATACATCGCCTTGCTTCTTGATTTTTAATTGAATAGTATCGCTTCCCGGATGGCTAGCCATATGTGCCGGCTTAGAATAAGAACCGTTCACCTCATAGGCGGTCTCTAGCGATTTTCCGGTGCTGCCGGTTGTATCCCAGACATGCCCCAGCTTCACATAGTTATCATCATTTTCATAGACGAGCAACCCGGCTTGTTGATAGTTACTGGCTACTGCGGCATGCACCTTCGTGATGATCTCAAAGTCTTCCGAGCTTGCATTCCTCAGGAACACATTCTGAAGATCATTCGTCCGCTCATGCAATTCGCCGAATGTTGCGTTTAACGTCAAGGCTCCGGGATTTTCCGTAAGCGACCATTGCTGGCGGTTCTCCCTGATAATCGTCCACCCCGCGTCCAATTGATCGCCATCAAACTGATCCGTAACCGCCTTGGCCGGAATCGGATCGATGACTCTGGATAAGAACCGTTCCAGCGATTGTTCCAAGCTCGCAATTTGCTGTTTGATCTCACTGGAGGTTGCTGCTGCGTTGTCATAGACTTGCTGAGCGGCCGCGATTTCGCCAGTGAACTCGTCTATGGCTTCTTGCGGATACTGGTTAGGTTCATTCCCTGCGACTGCATGGTCAAGCACGTTCTTTGCCTGTTGAATCGCACGAAGCAAGTCGGTCTTGTTTATATTTCCGATCAATTCCCGATGCGCAGCCGCCACGCGTTCAAAGTCCAGCTTCTCGACTTTGCGGTCATACGATAGCAAGCCGTTGATTTCATACTCCACGTCGGAAATCTGAGTATAGACCGCCGCGCTCAGCCCCGGACTCTTCTTCAGATTTTTAAGCGTATTGATATACTGGATATATTGGTTCGTAAGCTGCTCCTTATCCTTCATTAATTGGTAGGAGAAGACTAGTGGACTATACTCATGGCCGGGAACATGGAGGCCCAGCCCGCCGTATTCTCCAAGCGTCGCCGTTCTGTTCTTCGTGGGAGTCGGAGAGTTCGGAGCCGGATAACTGTGCACATCGATGAAGTGTCCGGCCGCATCGTCGAATTCATTATTCTTGCCTCCCGCATCATGCCATCCCGTCGCCCCCATGATTAACCGGGTCGGGTCCGCTGCCAAAGCATGAGCGATCGCTTTCCTTGTTTCGGGACCTCCCTGGTCGAACTGTCCCCATCCCTCGTTAAACACAACATACGTCACGATCGAAGGGGAGTTCTGCAGTTGGCTTACCATCTCATCGAATTCTTTATAAAATTGAGCCTTCGCGCCTTCACTGTTGCTCCTTCCGTTCGGCATATCCTGCCAAACCACTACGCCCAATTTATCCGCCCAATAATACCAGCGGGCAGGCTCGACTTTGATGTGTTTGCGAATCATGTTCATATCCAGACGCTTCACGGTTTCAATATCATATTTCAAAGCCTCATCCGTCGGAGCCGTATAGATTCCGTCCGGCCAAAAGCCTTGATCAAGCGGTCCCATTTGGAACACGAATTCGCCGTTTAACAGCGGACGCTGAATTCCATCAACGACACCCAGCTTTATTTCTCTCATCCCGAAATAGCTGTCAATTCCATCGATATTCCTTCCACCGTCTTTGAGGGTGACTTTCAAATCGTACAAGAAAGGATCATCGGGCGACCACCATCTGGAATCAGGGACCGGTACTAACAAAGCCTCGCCTGCTGCACCGCTGACCCTGCCAACCTCAACCCCATCACTGTAGGCGATCGCTTCTACTGTTTTCCCTTCGCTGTTATGGACATCCACCTTTAGCTCCAGTTGATCCTTCCAAATGTCCGGAACCATATCCATCCGCTCGATGTAAGATTGCGAGACAGGCTCTAGCCAGACGGTCTGCCAAATCCCTGAAGTAGGCGTATACCATATTCCTCCGGGATTTACGATAGTTTGCTTCCCGACAATTTGCTCGCCTCCATCGTCGGTCTGATCAAACACGTGGACAATGACTTCATTTTCTCCTGCTGCCAAATAATTCGTAATATCAAAGCTGAACGAGGTGAATCCGCCCTTATGGCTGCCTACCTTTTCGCCGTTCACATAAACCGTCGCCAGATAGTCGACAGCGCCGAAGTGCAACAACACCTGTTGTCCATCCCAATCCTTCGGAATTTCGAAGTTTCGCTTATACCACATTAATTTTTCATTTCTTTCAATTCCGGAGAGCTGGGATTCAACGGCAAATGGAACCAGGATTTGTTCTTCCAAAGTCTGTCCGGTCGGGACCGAATCTCCTTCTTTGGCAACCTGGAATTCCCAGCTCCCGTTCAAATTCAACCATTGCTCACGTTCCATTTGCGGCCGAGGGTACTCTGGAAGCGGAAGTTCAGGATCTACGTCGTCGGCCCATGGCGTTTGTATCTTGAACTCCGACTGATTTTTCATGCTGAAATAAAACTCTTCAAAGGCTTTTCCGTCTTTAACGGACTTCAGGGCACCTCCCCCGTCGTAAGACACATTGACAACCGGAGCATCCTTGGAATACACGGGGTACTCAAAGGTCAACACGATGGTCGTTGGATCGCCGGATTTTGATGCGACCGCTTGAATCGGCCAACTCACTCCCTGCACGTTGACGGAAAGTTGATCCTTTGCATGCTCCTCAAGAGAAACCTCCTCAGCAAAGCCAAGCTCCGCAGTAATGCCGTCAGGGAAAACGCTTCCATAAACAGGGCCGTTATAAACATAATCAGCCGGTAAAGTGAATGCCTCCTGCGGAACAATTTGTTTTGGCACGCTTGGACTACTCCAGCGCAAATACAGGTTCGACCCGCCTATGTCCTCGAAATATTCCACTTTGAAATCGTATGATTTCCCAGCCTCCAGCGGGATGGGCTTGCTTGCCTTCTCCTTATCCCATTCGTTCACCCAGAAATCGATGACCAATTGATTATCAATCCATAATCTGAACCCGTTATCGCCAACCATCCAGAACGTATAATCCTCCGTGAATTCCGGTGTGATTCGCCCTGTCCATCTTACGCTGACATCATCGTTTTGCCCGGTTAAATTTTCAAGTATCCTTTCGAAGTTGGGGAAATAAATCTGCGGATCAATTACGGTTGCTTTTAGAGCGCCGAAGTTCCAGTTGGGCCCCCCGGAATTAGTGTAATATTCGGCTTTCAACCCATGAACGGCCGGAGAGGCTTCCTCCTTTGCCAAAGCTGACGTGAAGCTGTAAGGCAAGAACAGTAGAATGATCATAACGACAAGTAAAGGCTTCCTCAAGATTTTACCTATTCCCATAAGATAAATATCCTCCCTTCTCATCTTTAGTGCCATTCTACTTGGAAGAGATACTTAAGTATTTACAAAATTCGGATAAGTTTTATAATTATATGATATTTAATCGCTTTGAAATGTTGTTTAATGTATACAATATCAAAGGCATCAAGACTCACCGTCTTGATGCCTTCGACTATTCATGTATGAAATAGAATGACCCGCCCGAATTATTTTCCCGGCGATTACTACAGCGTCTCCGTGTTCAGAGTAAACCCTTCAATCACCGCATCTTCGTCTACCTCGATCAGGATACACCGTCTCCCTTGGTAATTAACCTGTCTCACATACTTTAAATCCTGAGGGCTAACGGAAATGGTCGCTACCTTCGTATCAATCTTGATCGATTTGGAAGTGAATTTCGGGACAACGCTGCTGGCCTTAATCTCGTAGTTCTTGTTGTCGACAATCGTCTCAAAGGCACGCTCCACCTTCTCAACCGTCACATTCTCTACCCCGCTTGAGGTTAACACGCGCTCTACATCTCTGTAGTCCAACCTGGCCGGTTCATCTTCCTCCTGGGTCTCGACAACCTGATGAATCTCCTCGTACACTTGGGCAATGACGGCTGCATCCAACTGCTCGCCTGCCACTTCCTTTACGATCTCCTCGAAAATAGCCCTTTCCTCCAAAGCCGTCACCGTCTTCTCCGCATTCAACACTTCCTCGATGAAATGCTGGTCCGGGAAATGGACTTTGCCTGAACAGTACAGAATCCGATTCACGTCAGAGTACCCTTCCGTCACGCTGGGATAGAAGAAGCCCTGCTGCGGAGCACTGAGCTTAATAATCGGATCGACGATCACATTATACTTGTATTCCCGTTCAACGTAATCGAACATCAACGTCTTCTTCTGCTGCTCCGTGGAATTGATGCTGCACAGAATGAAGGGATTAGCGAACATCTCATCGCTCTCACTCTCTTCCGATTCTTCGCTTCTGACCTTTGTCGGCTGATAATACTGACCGCGAATAAACGTCACCACGGTATCCCGCTCAAACTTGGTGTCTGCCATCATTTTATCGACGAGACCTAGCATCAGATCGGTCCATTCGTCCGCATCCCCAGTCACCAGACCTTGATGAAGCATTGTTCTCGTCGGCATCTCCGCCTCCTCATGGAGCTTCAGCTCGAACAGCTTCTGATCAATCTCCCCGGATAACAGCTTCTTAAAATTACTCATATAGAGCTCTTGCTTCTCCCGGTCCAGCAACTCAAACGGATGCCGTTCGAAATGATAGATCTCATTGGTTTCTTTCATAATATAGGCATTTAGAATATCGTAAATATGAAGTCTCTCGTGATCCAGCTTAAACTGTTTGCGAATATACGCGATTTCTTTTTTCTGCATGACCCAGTTCAACAACTCCCCAGTAGTAATAGAACTTATTTTACAACATTTTTCAAAAAAAAGGGTTGCCCTTTAAGAAGAGCAATCCCCATTTGAAACTACATTAATTAATATTCCTTCGCAGAATATCTTTCCTCTTTAGCCCATTCTTCTTAGCAGTTGCATTCCAGAATGAGTGGGTCCCCATAAATCGCCATGCAAAGCGCGGGAAATTAGGATTGATCAAGACGGACTCGCCTGAGGAATGGGTCTGAATGTTATCGGCAAGAGCTAACATAGCGTTGCCTAAATTCTTAAGGGGACCATGGCCAAGAGGTATTTTTTCAATAAGTCCCATCATTTCTCCGGCACCTTGACCAACCGCCTGCCCAAAATGAAGGCCTGAACGGGCGCACCAATTTTTGATGATCTCGATAGCAATGTGATTTTGCTTCCCTTCATAAAAGCCGTTGTTCACCATGACATAAACGTATATATCATGTTGACGTTCCGATTTCATATACTCTTCAAGCGCAACAAGCATTCTGAACAAGTGGGACGGTATTCCATCCACATAAAGCGGAAAGGCCAGGATCAGCGTATCCATGCGGCAAAGCTCACTATACTGCTCAGGGGTAAGCGGCCTTTTGTTCAGGGAATAGCGGGCGATTTCATGCTCATTGCTTATTAACCCTTCAAGCGCTGTTAGCAGAATGGATGAATTGCTCTTTCCTAACTTGGGGCTTCCGTTGATCATGGCGATTCTCATCTTAAAGCCTCCTTCACGGCTTGCAAATTGTTATGAAAATGCACATGGTTGCCTGTCGAGTACAAATTGGCACTATTCGCTGCAATCAGGGCCCTCGCCGTATCTTGCTCGGCCTCGCTAATATCCTCGCCATAGAAATGAACGGTTAAGGCGAAGGACTGAGGATAGCGTCTGCGATGATGAGTCTCTCCGTTCTTCGTAACAAAATAAGGCAGCACATAAGAGATGCTTCTGTTCAAAACATTCAGGACAAAGGGACTGTAGCTGCCGTAGACACACTTATTGATGATGACCAGTTCATCGCATTTCGAAAGAAGCTCACCCATGTTTTGGTAGCCGTCCTTAAGTACACACACTCCAGGCGTTTTGACCCAACATCCGAAGCAGCCCGTACACTTACGAATGGTGCCATCGTCTGATATGACGGTTACGTCTTCACCTTGGCCTCCAACCAATGCGGCATAATCCTGCTGCTTGAGATCGTGGATAATCATCTTCATTCTACCCGCTCCTTTGCTCACATTCTTCTTGTAAAAACTTCACTCCAATCCCCCGAATACCGGACCCCTTGATTGGTAAGCAAGGAAGAAATGCCATGAACCATCGACCATAAAGCAATCAATTGCTGCGAATCGTTGCCTTCCGGTATGCCCATCCTGCGAAACATTCGGTAAGCTGTCTTCCTAAACAACGCAAATGGCGGATAATCATCCGGACTTTCATGGTCCAAATCAATAGTTAGTCCGGAGTGGTAAAAAAGAAACGAAAAGTACTGAGGATGATCGGTGAAAAATGCAATGTATGCCTGCCCAAGCAGCGCAACGGCTTCACGGCTGTCTTCACGCCCCTTTATGGATGCAAGCAGCTTAGCCATGAATTGCTCCGTTACATGCTCTCCCATAGCGGAAATCAATTCATCGATGTTCTTGAAATGGCTATAAGGCGCGGCATGACTGACTTGGCATTTTGTTGCGACTTTGCGCAAGGAAAATCCCTTTAGTCCATCTTCGTTGATAAGTTCAATTCCTGCTTCTATAAGCTGATTACGCAGATTTCCGTGGTGATAAGGCTTCTCCTTCATTAAAAGGGATACTCCTTTCGCGTATCTTTACACTGTAAAGATTATATTGGAATAGGTTTACACTGTCAAATGATCAAATTAAATCTCATAAAGAAAGGCATGAGTTGTGCAAGCAATAATCCGCTTGATAACTCATGCCTTCTATAAATGTCTGCCTATTTTCAATTTGGATAGAAATCTAAACCTTAATTCTTACCGCCATAGCCCTTATAAGTAGCGTAGACCTGATTTGCATATTGATCTGCCAAAATAGGACGACCATAGGAGTCTGTTGCTCCCGGATACCAGTTGTCTCCGCCATTATAGCGCAGTAAGCCGTTATATATACCGCCGAATCTATTAATCTTCTCCTCCAAGATCAATGCACCCATGCATACCTGGTCTTGTTCACTGCTATGATTATAGGCACGGCCGAATCTTGAGCTGAATTGAGATAAATAAGCATTACGCGTATTCGGCTCTACCTGCATCAGTCCGTCACCAGCGGATGGGCTGCCTGGTAAGCCTGCTCCAAAGCTGCTTTCCTTTTTGATCACAGCACTTAACAATAGGGCAAAATCCCCGCCTTTGCCAAATTTATTGTCCACATTCATGACATAGGTCCATATATGGCTCGGCACCTCGGCAGGCTTTGTTACTGTTGGAGACGGTGAACCCTTATAAATCTTGACCGATGACATTTTGTCATTGATCGCGGTGCCAACCCAGGATGAATCTGAAGTAAAGGTCCACTTTGTTCCTCCGAAATTATCATTCTCATACACTTCAACCGTCCAGCCGCTTGGAACCTTAAGTGACGACATCCAGTCATTCGGAATTCCGTTTGCATTCAACTGAGACAACGTATAATTCCCCACTCCAAGTGTTACCGCTTTTCCGCCATAGTTAATATCTGCATAGAATATGGCTCCGTTTGTTGCCGGTGGTGTAGTGGGTGGTGTAGTTCCACCTCCGCTACCCTTCTGCCATAAGGCAGGGACATTGGACGGCTCCCAACCTACGAGGGAAGTATGTGCCTGCAGACAGGTATACGTGCTTCCGCTATACGTTACGGTGTCATTCACTGCATATGCCGTATTCGGAGCCCATGCTCCCCTTGCAGCTGCGCTTGCTGACGGTGATGCTGTGTAAAATGCGGATAGAAACACGGCCAAAACTACCAATAGTGATAAGGCTCTAGAAGGAAAGTTTTTACTCGACATATTCGCAAACCTCCTTATTATTGTTTATCTGCGGCTTGTCCATAAGACAAACCACAGGTAAAACCGTGCTAGAGTTAATTCCACAATTGACATTTTCTATTAAATTATTACAATTCAAATACTACATTAGTATACAAAAAATTCCAATAGGTCATAAGATCTATATAAGTTGAACTATTGAATTTTACATTTTGTGGGCAACGTGTGTAGTGTGCTTATGATCGCCGTTGTTCGCGGATTTCTCTGATTGAACTAAGATATTATAAGGTAGACATCCACTTTTGTTAGTTGTTTGTTAGCTGAATAGTAGAATAAACAATCTATCTCCCGACCCTTAAATGTAATAAAATGTACGGATACAACAACATAATTCAGGACAATAAATAATAACTGAATGCATTTATTTGTCCCTAACAATCAAGATAAAATCTAACTGTAAGCGCTAACAAAACATGTTAAGGGGCGATGAAACAATGAGGAAGAAAGCTGTTCTGATTACATTCATGATGCTGTTTGTGCTCTCCGCCATTCTGTCAGGCTGTGGCGGCGGAAATAACAGTGCCGGGAACACAGGCAATGCCGGAAACACGGAAGCCGCGAATACGGCAGGCCAAAATTCTGAATCTGAAGGAACGAAGAAAACCAAGCTTAGCGGCAAAGTTACGTTCTTGACCAACCGCACGGACATGATCGGCAAGGAATACGACGAATATCTCAAACGGTTCAACGAGAAGTACCCTGACATCAAAATCGAATTCGAAGGAGGCCAGACCGACTATAACCAGCAATTAAAAGTCCGGATGGCGAGCGGAGAGCTGCCTGACCTGATGTTCGTTCCCGATATCCCGAACTCGGATTTGCCCAAATATTTTGCCGAGCTCGATGATATGCCGTTTAGCAGCGAGCTGACATTCAAGGATTTCAAGTCTTACGAGGGCAAGCTGTACGGTATTACGACCGGGAACGCCAGCTCGGGGATCGTATATAACAAGAAGGCCTTCGCCGATGCCGGCATTACAGAGATCCCGAAAACCTGGGATGAATTTCTGGCCGCTTGCGAAAAGCTGAAGCAAAACGGTGTCATTCCCCTGTCTTCCAACTTCAAGGACAAATGGCCCCTGGGCAGTTGGGTATATGATTTGCCGCGTCTGATCGAAAACAACCCTAACTTTCCCAATGAGAAGCTGAATACTGATACTCCTTTCACCATGGACAACGGGTATGGCAAATCATTGAGCCTGCTGAAAGAACTGGCTGATAAGGGCTATCTGGAAAAGGACATCAACTCCACGAACTGGGAACAGTCGAAAAAGGATATCGCCAACGGTAAAATGGCGATGTATTACCTGGGCAATTGGGTTATTAATCAGGTCATCGGCGTAGGTGCCGAAGCCGACAATATCGGTTTCTTCCCGCTTCCTTATGACAATTCAGGCCAAACCAGAGCCGGCTTAAGTCCCGACTTCTTCTATGCCGTCAACAAGGACAGCAAAAACCTCGAAGCAACCAAAGCGTTCCTGACCTGGCTGATCGAGGACTCCGGCTACGAGGATTTCGCAGGCTTCATGTCCCCGCTGGAGGGCCGCGAATCGAAGCTTCCGCAGCTTGCCGAGTTCCAGGCGCTGGCCGTAGAGCTTCAGGAAGGCGTAGCGGATGACCCGGAAGTCATCCAAATCTCGAACAAGGCGCAAATCGATTTGCCGGCGATCGCACAGGAATTCGTTCTCGCCAAGGATCCGCAAACGGTGTTTGATAAGTGGAATAAGGCCTGGGCCAAAGCAAAGAAGGATCTCGGTTACTAATCCGCACCGGATGCAAAATGGATTATCGGCCTTCGATAATCCATTTTGCTTTCGCAACAAGCAGAATCTCCACATATTACAGCGGAAAGAAGGGATTCCTACCATGTTCGGTTCCATGTCGTACTTGAAGCAAAAAAGGATCATCATATTCACCTTCCTGCTCATTCCTGTGGCCTTGCTTTTATTGTTCACCTACTATCCTGCGTCCAAGCTCGTCTACTTCAGCTTCACCTCGTGGGATGGCTACAGCCCGGAGAAGCCCTGGGTGGGACTGGACAATTACCGCGAAGTCTTTTTAAATCCTGATATTTTCGGGGTATTTGCGCATAACTTTGCTTATTTTATCATGGGGCTTGTTCAGAACGTGATTGCTATTTACTTTGCCGTCATTCTGAATACCCGGCTTCGCGGCAAGAACGTATTCCGGCTGCTTCTATTTCTCCCGTACATCATGAACGGCGTGGCTGTGGCCTTTATGTTCGGCTATGTCTTCGATACGACACAAGGCTCGTTAAACCTGTTCCTGAATAGCATCGGGTTGACTCATCTGAGCGAAACCAGCTGGCTCGGCACGAAGGGACTTGTCAACTACGCCCTTGCCTCCACCGGTCTATGGCGGTTCATGGGATACAACATGGTGATCTACATCGCCTCTCTGCAAGCGATTCCGTCGGATATTTACGAAGCCTCCAAAATCGACGGTGCCAATGCATGGCAGACTTTCTGGCGTATTACATTGCCGAATATGAAGCCGGTCATCCAGTTGAACCTGTTCCTGACGGTCACCGGCGCACTCGAAGTATTCGACCTGCCGTTCGTTCTGACCAAGGGCGGCCCGGCCGGAGCAAGCCAAACCTACGTGCAGCGCGTCGTTGAAACCGCATTTGCCTATAACAACTACGGTCTCGCCTCCGCAATGAGCATTATTTTATTGTTCTTCGTCATCTTTGTCGTAGGAGCGCAGCAGTTTGTGCTAAGCAGAGGGGGTAGCAGCAAATGATCCAAACCAAGACGATTGCGAATACGCTGAAATACATGACGCTGTTGATCGGGGTTTTTGTTGTCCTGTTCCCGCCTTATGTAGTCATCGTCAACTCCTTCAAAGCGGATGAGGAATTCAACACAGGCAGCACGATGGCTTTACCGGAGAGCTTTTTCAATTTCGACAACTTCAAAGCCGTTTTTGAACGCGGCGGGCTGATTAACGGCTTTGCCAATACGCTGACTATTATTTGCATCACCCTGGTCTTCAATATCCTTTTCGGCACCATGGTTGCCTATGTGCTCGGCCGATTTGATTTTCGGCTGAAAAAAGCGATCTTCGCCCTCTACCTTTTCGCTACGGTTATTCCGGGAATCACAACCCAGGTCGCCACGTTCGGAATTATCAAGTCGCTTGGCCTGTACAATACGATGGGGGCGCCTATCGTTTTATACATCGGTGCGGATGTAATACAAATCATTCTGTACTTGCAATTTATTCGCAACATTCCGGTTGATCTCGATGAGAACGCGATGGTCGAAGGAGCTTCGCTGCTTCGAATTTATCGGTCGATCATTTTTCCGCTGCTCACGCCGGCGACGTCGACCCTGATTATTTTAAAGTCCATCAGCATTTATAACGACATGTATACCCCATACCTGTATATGCCGAAGCAGGCCCTTGGGGTCGTTACTACGGTGCTAATGCGGTTCCAGAGCCTGAATCTGGCCAACTGGAATCTGATTAGCGCGGCGATCCTGCTCATTTTACTGCCGACCGTCATCCTGTACTTTTTCCTGCAAAAATATATCTTTGAAGGCGTGGCAAGCGGTGCTGTAAAATAGGGGGAAGTTGATATGAGAGGGTCAGGGGATATACATTGAAAAGGCTTTGGACATTTTTCGCCAATTTTTCGATGCAGAAAAAGCTGGTCGTCATCTTCGTGTTTCTGATTACGCTGCCGATCATCTATGTCAGCTATTCGTCCTATCGGACGAACTCAAATGCGAAGCTCGCAAGCACAACGGAATCGGCCGGCCAGCTGGCGGACAACGCTATGGATAAAGTCGACCGTTACATCGCAGACCTCAAGCGGTATACGATTTTGCCGTTATACAACAAGGATGTGCAAAGATTTCTCGACCAGGAAGGAACCGATTGGGATAAAAATTCCACGGTCATTATGTTCCTATCGTACTTGACGCACATGAAGGAAGAAATCGCCGCAGTTTATATGGTTGACAGGTATGGGATGATTTTTTACAACCATAAGTCGGGGTTAAATGAGCCTTATCCTTATGATCGGCTGTCCGACTGGAAGGAGCAAACCGCAAATTCCGGTGTTGCTCCGGTTCTGGTCGGCACGCATCCGATTCGGGTCAACGGCTCCGACGAGCTGCAGGTGTTCAGCGTCATGCGCTCCATCCAGTCCATCAGCACGCTGGAATACATCGGGATGATCGTCATCGATGTCGATGCACGATTATTCGAAGGGATCATTCAGCCCTTGAACAATGTTACCCATGGCAATGCCGTCATCGTTGACGAGACCGGCAGGATCGTATACGCCAGCGAACGTGCCCGGCTTGGCCAGGACTTAACCGGAAGCCCCCTGCTGGCTGGAGTGATTGGTCCCAGCGGCAGCTTCCGCCTGAAAATCGACGGGGAGCCCTATATTGCAGTGTATTCCGTGTCGGAGCAGACGGGATGGAAAACCATGGTGACGATTCCGCTGAAGGAATTGCTCGCCCCCATAAAGCAAAGCCGCAATTCCATGATGGTGATGACCTTGTCCATCCTCGGCGTTGCCCTGGCGGCAGCCATGTTGATCTCCTATGCGCTGACGAAACCGTTGAAACAGACCGTGCAACTGATGAAACAAGTGCAGCGCGGAAAGCTGGACGTCTGGGTCCACGTCAAATACAACGACGAAATCGGCATGCTGGGCAGCCACTTCAACCGGATGATTTCCCGCATCAGGGATCTGCTTGACGAGGTGGCCGAGACGGAAAAAAGCAAGCAAAAGGCCGATATGCTGGCGCTGCAAAACCAGATCAATCCGCATTTTATATACAATACGCTGGAATCCATCCGCATGCTGGCCGAACTGAACGACGACGAACGGGTCGCGGAGCTGACCTACCTGCTCGGGATGCTGCTTCGTTACAGCATTACCCGCAGTGATGAAATCGTCACGGTTCAACAGGAGCTGAGCCATGTCGAGAATTATTTGCAGCTGCTGCAAATCCGGTTTCCGGGCAAAATCAGCTACCGGATGCTTGTACCCGAAAACTTCCACTCCTTACCGATCATCAAGCTCGTATTTCAACCGATTGTGGAAAACGCCGTCTTTCACGGGCTAGAGAAACAGGCGGAGCCTGGGATGATTACGATTTCGGCCTGGAGCGAACGGGACGAGGTGATCTTTTCCATTCAGGATGACGGTGTCGGAATGAGCGAAGAGCGTCTGGCCGATCTGATTCTCACTCTGACGGACGGGAAAACAGATAAATTCGGCATCGGGCTTCGCAATGTGAACGAACGTCTGCGGCTTCATTACGGTAACAATTCCAGGCTGTCCGTGCACAGCAAACTTGGGGAAGGAACGACGATCATCCTGCGAATTTGAAGGAGGAAACGCAATGCTTCGGATCGTAATCGTGGACGATGAAGCTTCGATCCGCGAAGGACTGGCAAAAATGATCGGCAAGGAGAGCGGCCGCTTCTTGATTGCGGGCTCCTTCTCCAACGGTCAGGAAGCCCTCGAATTCATCTCGGGAGAAGAGATTGATCTGGTGATTACCGACATCCGCATGCCGCTGGTCGACGGACTGGAACTGATCAAAGAAGTAAAAGTGATTCGCCCCGAGACAAATTGCATTATCATGAGCGGGTTCACTGATTTTGAATATGCAAGGCAGGCCCTCCTTTATGCCGCCGTGGACTATATGCTCAAGCCGATCAACAAAAAGCAGTTGTTCGAACGGCTCTATGCGCTGGAGGAGGAAAGAACCGCCAGCCTGAAAAAGGAACAGCAGTACCGTTCCGGGCTGCTCCTCCCATACCTAAAGACGACTCTCCCTCACTGTTCCCGGCTTCCGGAGCTGGCTCTTCCGCAACCGTATTTTTCCGTTCTTGCCTTGAAAGCAAGCGATATGGATATGCTGCGTTCCAGTGTCCGAATGTTGCTGCGGCAGGAGCAATGTTGTTTCGATCCGGTCGACGCGGACGATCAAACATTGGCCATGGTCTGCTATTACTCCCGTCAACCCGGACCTGAGGATATCGTACAGTTTGCAGAGCTGCTCCGCCGGTTGCCCCATCCCGGTATCGTCAATATCGGAGCCAGTCCGGGATACGCTACCCCTGTCCTGCTGGGCAAGGCCTTTTCGGAAGCGAAAAGAGCCTGCGATCAAGGGATATATTGTTTTTCATGCTGGAACTTCATTCATTTCAGCGAAGCTCCCGGTCCGTATCAGGATGCCGCTCTATTGTTCGCAGGTTGCCGGGAAATGCTTGCGCAAAACTTGCAGCTAATAAATATCCCTCAAGTCGTCCATGGTCTGGAGGCGTTGTTTGAACAATTGAGGAAGAGAAAGGCGGATACGCCGTCCATACTCTACCTTTGCAGGCTGATTGAAGAGACGGCTTTCGTAGAACTGCAGGAATGGGGAGAGTTATATAGCGAAGAGGCCGCCAAAGCGCTGGAGGAGCAGCTTCTGGCTTGTATGTCCTTCGATGAAATGAAGCGGCTGTTCATCGGGGAGATCGCGAAGATTCTGGAGCATATCCGGTCCGTACGCATGGCGCAGGCGGGGAAGTCCGTCGAGACCGTAAAGTGCTGGATCAAAGAGCATTACGCTCAGCCGGCGGAGCTTGGAACCCTCGCCCGTATGGTCTACCTGACACCCAGCTATCTCAGCAAGTTGTTCAAGCATGAAACCGGCATGACGATTACCGACTATTTAATCGAGATTCGGATCAAGAAGGCCAAGCAGCTGCTAAAGCACGCTTCCGACAAGAAAATTCACGAAATCGGCAGTGAAATCGGATATCCCGATCCGGCTTATTTCAACAGATTGTTCAAACGGATCGTCGGGATCACTCCCAATGAGTACAGACGGAGGATTCATTAGGGTCATGTTCCCTCCTGATCCTCCGGTCCATCAAACGGTCCGAATTTTCATATATTGGCCATATAGCTGCTCGAATGAATCGTATCGTTCCTTCGCATTAATCACACCCATATAATTACTTTCGTAGTTTTCAGGGATATATCGGTATTCCCTTGTTTCCTCAAGATATCTCTTTATGCCGCGTTTCAAGTCAGCCCAATAATCGCAATATCCTCCGGAAAGTCCCGCTTGGCGCGTTCAATCACCATACGAATCATATTTTCGTTTTTCTCGATCAGCGGTTGCTTAGTAAGATCATCCATGAACGTTACCCTCCTCGACGGGCTGGCTTTTTTGCATGCAGTTCCCTGTCGGATCCCATTATATAGGCGTAGCTCACCAGGGGATATTTCCGGTTCCATTAAAGGAAAGAAATACCTCTCCTTGGGTCTGTTTATACCTAATAAATCGCTATGGGTCCATAAGGACCATCGATAATCTCTATTTTCGTCTCGAAAATATCTGTCAAAATCTCTGGTTTCATAATCTCTTCTACGGTTCCAAATGCGGCTATTCGTCCGTCTTTCATAGCACAGATTCTATCAGAGTACTTTGCAGCAAAATTTATATCATGCAAAACAGTCAGAATTGTCCTTCCAAATTTATTAGCAGCAAGCCTCAAATGCTCCATCATTTGAACAGAACGCGCAACATCAAGATTGTTCAGAGGCTCGTCCAAAAGTACATATTCAGTTTCTTGGCACAACACCATGGCTACATAGGCCCTTTGTCTTTGACCGCCTGAAAGCTCATCCAAATATCGATTCTCTAGATCAGTCAAGTCTAAAAAATCAATATATTTAGAAATAATAGCCTCATCCTCTTTCGTTAACCTTCCGTTTGAATAAGGAAACCGTCCAAAGCCAGCTAATTGCCTGACCGTAAGTCTCGTTACAAAATGATTTTCCTGCCTCAAAATAGTGATGATTTTAGCCAAGTCTTTTGATTTAGTTGTAGAAACATCCATATTGGCTACCCTGATTTGCCCTTCGTCCAAATTCAGAAGTCTTCCAATCATTAGAAGTGTCGTAGACTTTCCGGCACCATTGGGCCCAATTAAAGAAGTAAAACCAGCCTTTGGTATTTCAATATTCAACGGTCCGATGTTTACTTCGTCATTATATAACTTTCTAGCATTCTCAATCTTTATCATAGAGCCCTCTTCCTTAAAATGACGATTAGGAATATTATCCCGCCAAACAACTCAATAATAACTGAGACTACGCCCTGAGCATTGAATACATGATACATAAAAAAGTATGCGCTTGTTATTATCAAAAATCCTATAGCCAGAGCCATCGGAAAAATATATCTGTGATCATAAGTCGGCGCCGCCTGGTAACTCAAGGTTGCCACTAAAAATCCATAGAAAGTAAATGGTCCCACCAGGGCTGTTGAAATTGACATCAGAACAGAGACTAATATAAGCGTATAAATGATGTTAGCTTGATGTTTAACTCCAAAAGAAGTAGAGACATCCTTTCCAAGCGACACCACATTTAATTTCTTGGAATTAGCAAGAAGCAATAAGGCTACCATGATAACCATTGGAATTACAATAGGAAAATAATCATAATCCGAATTATTGACAGAACCGAACAATCTTGCCTGTAAAATATCAAACTCAGACGGCGCTAGAAGTCTTCTCATAAAAGTAGACACCGAATTCAGCCCGGCTCCAATAATAATTCCGATCAAGAGCATAAGCTGCAGATTGCCATACTTGCCGGAAAGCAACCATCCATACAGGATCAAGCTCATTAGGACCATAACGGCAACTTGAAATAAAAATGGCCCCGTACCCGTAAAATTTATCAATGCACCCGCACCAAAGAAAAATATGGTGCTAGTATGAATTACCGAGTAAAGGGATTCAAAACCTAGAAGTGAAGGGGTTATAATCCGATTGTTCGTAATCGATTGGAAGGTAACGGTCGATAAACTCTGACAGACTGCAGCAATGATCATGGCAACCAGAGCAACCATTCTTCTCCTAACCACGGGGATAAAAGAAGGAGAGTCAATCGGAACCGGATTGTTGTACACTAAAAGTCCATACGCGGACAGAATACCCAAAGCAATCAATGCGATCAACAGAATCCAATACCGTCGTTCTTCTTTCTTGGAACGAAACGCCCCAGCCGATCTATTTTTACTAGGGAGACTAGAATCGATGCCGACATTTTCTTTATTTCTATATTCCAATGCGTTCATCTTAGCCTCCTTGGCTTTCTTTGTCTCAATAAAAGAACAATAAATACGGCCGCCCCCACGGTTCCCAGGATTAAAGAAACAGGTACTTCAAAAGGCATTATAATTGTCCGCGAAATGATGTCACAGCCCATTATCGTACCCATCCCTAATACGCATACCCAAGGCAGGTTACTTCTAAGATCGTCCCCCCTGATCATGGAGACAATATTGGGAACGATTAATCCCAAAAAGGGCAGATTTCCAATAACAGCCGCAACAATTCCAACGGCAACAGAAATAAGACCCGTACCGACAAGAACGATCCTGCTATAATTCACTCCAAGACTTGTCGCAACATCTTCCCCCAGTCCGGCCAAAGTCAATCTGTTGGCATAAATAAAGATAAGAACGGTGACCAGGATAATAATCCACAAATATTCATACCTTCCAACTTGAACCGGCGCAAAGGAACCTACAAACCAGGTTTCAATATTTTGTGTCATTTGAAATAGGAGCCCAATAAAAGTAGAAACTGCAGAAATAACCGCACCAAGCATTAATCCAATAATAGGGACAATTAAAGACGAACGTAGTTTAACTCTCCTTAAAAACAAAAAGAAAATCATAGTTCCTATAAAAGAAAAAATGATTGCTCCCGTCATTCTCAGAACTAATGTTGGTGCAGGAAATATTAAATAAACCGTAAGAAGTCCCAAGCCTGCCCATTCAATAGTTCCTGTTGTGGTAGGTTCAACTAAACGATTCTGCGTAATCAGTTGCATTACGAGTCCTGCCATGGACATGGCAGCTCCGGTGAGCATTAGGGCCGCTGTTCTTGGAACGCGAGTGATGAAAAACATTTGCATGCCGTCCTCTTGTCCGCGTATATCATATACTCCGGTAAACAGCGATATAATGCTCAAAATAGCAACGGCTATAATCGCTACTATAAAAGATTTAGTCCATATCTTATTGTGATTATAAAGCCGGGGTTGAGAATCTTTATTCTCAACCCCGGTAATGACATTCTTCGTCACTATGTTATACTCCTTCACACTACTTAGCTAAAGTATTTGCAAGGTTTCCGAATAACTCGATATACGTTTGGATGGATTCATTTGTATAAGTGTCATTTGGCGCATAAACGATCTGTCCCTTAGTAACTGCAGTTACATTTTGAAGAGCCGGTGAATTGTTAATCACGTCCTGAGCAGGAACGGCGTCCGTTGTTGAAGAGATTGAAGCATCGCGATCCAGTACAAAAATCCAATCCGGATTACTTTGCGCAATAGCTTCAACAGAAACCTCATCCCCTTGATGATCTGAGGAAGAATTGTTAACTTCTAATGCGGATACCCATCCGAAAATATCATACATAGGTCCCCACACGCGTCCGGAATGAGGCGCTGAAAAACCAATATTCCCGCCAGAAACGATAACACTCATAACCGTATCTGTGCCGTTATATGCAGATTTGGCATCCTCAATTACTTTTTCAAAATCAGCTACCAATTGTTCAGCCTCTTGATTTTTGTCAAAGATTTTTCCTAAAGTAATTGTCGTATCCTTAAATCCATTTACAAAATTCTCTCCAGGGGCATCCGCTTCCTCAGAAACATCAAAGTTAAGATCAATCACTGCTGCATTCGGCACTAACTTTTTTATTTCTTCATAAAAGCCGGCGAATCTTTGACCGACGATTACAAGTTCAGGGTCCGCCGCGGCTATAATTTCAAGATTTGGTTCCCGGTGATTTCCAATGTTCTGAACGGAATCATCACTCACATAGGGTGAATCCGCAGGCATAACATCCTTGGGAGCAGCCACTAATTTAATATCCCAATCAGCCAAAGTTTCAAACGTTCTGCTATCCAAAGCAACTACATTTTTGGGATTTACAGGCACAGTAACCGTTCCATGAATATCCGTAATTTCAACCGTTGTTGGAGCTTCATTCGCAGCATTGGCTTGCCCATTATTTTCAGTTTGGCTAGCTCCGTTGCCATTACTTGAAGCTGAATTACCGGAAGTTGAATTATTAGAAGTTGAGCAAGCTACCAATGCCATAGCAAAAATTGCTATAATAACAGTTAATTTAAAATTCTTCATTTTCATCTCTCCCCTTATATAAGCTTTGTGGATAATCAGATTATTGAATTGATAAATTAGGATCGGTATAAGCTGAATTCATGAAGTTATGTAGAAAAGGAATTAGTGCGGGCTAATGCTTCCAAAGCTTACGCTTGTTAACGCTCTGATTTGTGAGCGGATTTCTACCCGGGTATTTATGTTTAAACACGAAATCCGTGAACACCAGCGACCATAAGCATACTTCACACGTTGCCCGAGCACTTGCATTCATTAATTCATCTTACATCCTTATACGATAATGATTATCATTTTCAATAACCCTATACAAGTATATCAATTTTAAATAAAGTGTCAACCGATAGCCCTAATTCTGTAAAATTCTGCAAACCGCTTGCATAAAAAAATGGAGCGCTGACTGTAGAAGCCCGCAACCCCATTCTTACTTCTTTTAGTTATCGTTCGACATAGTCAATACACTTCACAATGTATTACGCCGCAACTCATAAAAATACTGCACAATCGGATGCTTTAACTTGATCTTCTCGGACATATTTAAAATACGTTTTTTACCAACCCTCTTGTCTACCAAGGCTAAAACATTCAACAGAATATCGTTGCTTCCCAGGCTTTCCTCTATTGGGGTTGTTAAAAACTTATTAGCTACTACAATAAAATTCGATTTACTTAACGCAGCCTGTGCGGACAAAAGCTCTTTTGCATGTTCTGTACTTTTTCTGCTTCTGGCAATCACTATTAAGCGATCCTCCGGCACTGTCCCCGGTATTCCTTTTCTGACCGCTTCAATTTCGTCACTGCTGACAGGAATTCGAATATCCGGATCATTCTTAATTTCCAGCTCGGTGTGATACCAGCGGATCGGGTTCGTTTTATCACTCATATGGAGGATGTTCTTTTTATCCACCAGAATATAACAAATCCCTGATTTATCAGGCAGATAACGATACCCCGGCGCCCGGTATTCTACCCTTCCGTTTAACGCAGGGCTGAGAAAGACCTCCAGCTGCTGCTTCAATTTACTCCAGGACATGTTATCCCCTCATTCCTCCGTCCCATCCTGCTCCTTACTTCCGAACTCATGGAGCAGAGCACGCACTTCATTTGTGGACTTTGCGTTCATTAAGGTATTTCTTAATTCACTAGCCCCGCGAAATCCGCGGACATATATTTTGAAGAAACGGGCAAGAGGCCGGAACGAACGCGGCTCCAGTGCTGAATATTGATCATGGAGATCCAGATGCAGCCGCAGCAGATCAAGCAGTTCCTCACTGCTGTGCTCCTTCGGCTCCTTCTCAAAAGCAAACGGATTATGAAAAATACCGCGCCCGATCATAATCCCATCCACACCGTATTGCTCAGCGAGCCTAAGACCCGTCTGACGGTCAGGGATATCCCCGTTAATGGTCAGAAGGGTATCCGGCGCCACCTCATCACGAAGCTTCTTAATCTCCGGAATGAGTTCCCAATGGGCATCCGCTTTGCTCATTTCCTCTCTTGTGCGCAGATGAATGGACAGATTCACAATGTCTTGCTTCAAAATATGGGTTAACCAGCCGCGCCATTCATCTACGTCGCTGAAACCGAGTCTTGTTTTTACACTGACGGGCAGTCCTCCGGCTTTGGCAGCCTGGATGAGTTCCGCTGCGAGGTCAGGACGGCAGATCAGACCGCTCCCCTTCCCATTCTCTGCTACATTCGCCACAGGGCACCCCATATTAATATCGATGCCTTTGAAGCCTTCGTTTGCCATTCCGATGCTCATTTGACGGAAATATTCCGGCTTGTCTCCCCAAATATGCGCTACAATGGGCTGTTCATCCTCTGTAAACGCCAGCCGCCCGCGTACACTTTGGTTCCCCTCCGGGTGGCAATAGCTCTCCGTATTTGCGAATTCCGTAAAAAACACATCCGGTCTGGCCGCCTCACTTACGACATGGCGAAAAACAACATCCGTCACATCTTCCATAGGTGCCAATATAAAAAAAGGCCGCGGCAAATCACGCCAAAAGTTATCTGTCATATCAAAAACCTCTCTATTAATATCTGGATAGACATTAAAGAGTATATCATAACCCGGGAGAAGCTTATTTAACCAATATATTCACTTATGATCTGCCCAACGCCACCAGGCCCAGGTAGCGACGAAGCCAGCCAGGCCTGTCAGCACAGGAATGAGATAGCTGCCCAAGGATAATGGCAATAATGCTTCTTCACTCCCGGCATATTGCAGGGACGGAATAACCCATGGCATGTAATGCCCCAACGGCGTAGCTCCTACGATAAGCGCAACGATCAACGTCGTAAATGCGTAAGCAATCGGAACCAGATACCCCCGTGACAGGCTCGCCAGGAGGATAACAGGACCACAGAGCAGCATTTGAATGATTGCAATAATAAGCAGCCTTAACGAATAATAAATGATCAGTTCTCCGGTCAAGCCGGAAATACCTGCCAGCATACCAATCAATAACGAAAATGCAAAGGCAGTGCCGGTCAACAGCAGACACCAGGCCAAGCTGGCAATGGCTTTGCCCGCCACAATCTTGCCCCGGGAAACCGGAAGGGCCAGCAGGTCTTTGAAGGTTCGATCATTATACTCTCTTCCATACGTCCAACTCGTGAGAGCGGCATAGCCAACAAGCCCCAGCACGCTGGCGAACATAAACAGAACATTCCCCAGGTAAGTGCTCCAATCGCCCTCTCCGACCCGAATCGCGCAGATGAATAAGTATAAGGCCAGCATCCCCCAGACCACATAAGATCGGCTTAACTTTTTACTTTCAATCGCAATCATGGATAATAATGATCTCATTTATTTCAACTCCTTCGCCAGGTCTGAACCAACCATATGAAGAAAATAAGACTCCAATTCCTCTTCCTCCACCCTCAGCAAATAAACAGGGATCCCCGCCTTGGCCATGATTTGATTTATAAGCTCAGGCCGCTGAACTGCTCCTGGATTGGACAGCTCAAGTATTTGCTCCGCACTGACCTTGGCATGGAAGCCCGCCTCGATTAATTTTTGTTTGGCCAGTTCCGGATTTCCCCGTACACCAAGATACAATTTTTTTGCGCGCAAGTCCTCAAATTCACGGACTGATATTTCTTGAAGCAACACACCTTGATGAATGATACCGATACGCGAAGCCAGCTTGGACATTTCCTCCAGAATATGGCTGGATATGAATACAGTAACGCCCTTATCAGCCAGTGATTTGAGCAGTTCGCGGATGGCCACAATACCCGCCGGGTCTAACGCGTTGATGGGCTCATCCAAAATCAGAATCCCCGGCTGGTGAATGACCGCTTTGGCTATGCCCAGCTTTTGCGCATTGCCCAAGGACAGATTCTTCACTTTCGTATCGATATATGCACTCAAACTCAACTGATCTACGGCCTCATTCACAGCATTCCGGGCACGGCGAATCCCCCGCATTTGAGCGTACAAGATCAGGTTCTCTCTGACTGTCAAATCGGGATACGCATACGGAACCTCCACCATATAGCCAACCTGATTCCATAAATCACCCCCGGGTGTAAGCCTTCTGCCATGCAAATACACTTGGCCTGACGTTGGTTTAATCATCCCGAGCAGCATGCGAATAGTCGTCGTTTTGCCTGCCCCGTTCAATCCGAGAAATCCATAGATTTCTCCTTGATTGACCTTGAGAGATACACGATCGAGGATCGTTCTTCCATCGTACACCTTGGTTAATTCCTCTGTACGAATCATTTCTTCCATGTATGGATCACCCCTAGTGAATATTTAACTAAACGTTCGTTGAATTAATATTTGTAAAAAAAAGCTGATCTGGAGTTATCCCCCCCATAATTCAGCATAGAAATCTGATGTTTCCTGAATCTTTTCCTTTCCCAAGGCGCGGTCATCCAGCAATTGCTGAATGATCAGAACTACCGCATGAGACATAAATTGGAATGCAGCAATCTCAAAATTCATTTTGCGGACTTCTCCCCGTTCATAACGCTGCGCTAGAAATTTCCCCATAATTTGAGAAGGTAAGCCCGCTAAAGCATCCAGCGTCTCTTTATCCTCATCATCGAGCAAATTGCGATCCCTGATCAGTATTTGAAAATACTCACGATCCAGTGAGATCTTATCGGAAAGACCATGCAGCAGGAGTGCTAGAATAGTCTTCAGCGGCTGATCCTGATTGAAACAATTTTCAAAAAAGGTCTTAAAATTGCCAATCCTCTCCTCTTGCGCCAGACGAAGAACGGTCCTTAGAATCTCCAGCTTCCCTCCGGGAAAATAATGATAGGTTAAGGCCTCCGTCATCCCAATCGCTTTATTAAGCTCCCTCATTGTTGTCGCATGGTAGCCCTTCTCGGCAAACAACCGTCTGGCACTATTTAAAATCTGCTCTTTTCGAGCTGCGGCTTGCTGATCACGGTTGGTCATTTTTTTCACTTTCTGCTCTTGTGTCAACTTCGCTCAGCCTCCAATTTATTCACTTAACGAACGTTAAGTTAATTATAGAGTTTCAAGATTTCACTTGTCAATATAAAGGCAGAGGATATCAATCTACCTCCGCCACTTCATAAATCGGTAGTCCAGCAGATCTACCAAAAGGAACAACAAGAACCCGACCAGGCTGAACAGCAGAATACCGGCATACATTTGCGGGTAATCCAGCCGGAGCCAGGCATCCATGATGAAGAAGCCCATGCCGTGCTCGGTCCCGTATATTTCGGTAAAGAACAGGACAGAAATCGCTGTCCCCAGTGAGACACGAATCGTGCTTAGAATGACGGATAACGCACCTGGTAAAGTAACATGCCAGAACTTCTGGCCCTTACCTGCCCCGATACTGGTTAGCACATCATAGGTATTTGCCGGAATCGCTTTGATGCCGTCCCGCACGGAAATGATAATCTGGAATAACAGAATCAGCATAATCATGAGAATCTTGGATGTCTCGCCAAGTCCGAAGAACAGCATCACAACGGGAAGCAAGGCGATCTTCGGCACCGGATAAGTTAAATATACCACCGGGTCCAGAAGCTTGTTCCACAGCGCGGAACGCCCCATCAGCAGACCGACAAGCAAGCCAAGAATCAACGCCAGCAGCACTCCGGCAAATACGCGCATCAAGCTGTAGCCAACATTCAGTACAAGCTCCCTTCCCCCAAGCTGGCCCATCGCCAGATAGACCCCGAGCGGGCTTGGCAGCATGGGGTGATTCACTAGTACATACGCCACGTACCAGATGATATTCATTCCCAGGAATACAAGCAACAATCTCAAGATATAGTTAAGCCTCCGCGAATTCACCATTTCTCCTGCATAACCTTTCTGACCTTCTTGATTTGGGCAAAAAAAGCATCGCTGGCTCGCTTCTCCTTCAGCTTCAGCGCAAACACTTCCTCGTTATCTATAATCTCCGCAGGATCATTCTTGCTTGAAGGGAGCACGATCATTTTCTGTCCCAGCAAAATGGCCTCATCCACATCATGCGTCACGAATAGTGCCGTAGCCGGATTGGCCTGCCAATGCTCCAGGAACAGCTGTTGCAGCGTTTCCCTTGTGATGGCATCCAGCGCCGAGAACGGCTCGTCCAGCAATAGCAGGGATGGGGCAATAGCAAAGGCCCGCGCAATGGCGACCCGCTGCTGCTGACCTCCGCTAAGTGACAGCGGATACCGCTCCGCCAGCTCCGCGATGCCCATTGCTGTGAGCCATTGGTCTATTTGTGCTTCCCGGGCCTGCTTGCTCTGTCCCCTGGGATGCGCGATGTTCATCGCTACGCGAATATTGCCCTTAACGGTCTTCCAAGGCAGTAGACCGTAATTCTGCGGCACCAGGCCCATCAGAACCTTCTGTTCACGCAAAGAGCTTCCATTGAACAGCAGTTCGCCCCGATATTCCGGCAATAGGCCGGTGATGGCTCGGAGCAAGGTAGATTTTCCGCTCCCGGAGGGGCCGAGAATCGTATATATCCCATGCTCCGGCAGGGTGAAACTGACCTTCCCCAAAGCCAGTTCCCCGCTTCTGTATTCCGCCTCAAGCTCCCTGACACATAGTCCGTTATTTCTTGAATTGGACATCAGAGATCACTTCTTCTGGGGTAATATCTTTGGTCAACAGCCCTTGTTCACGGGCCCAGGCGAAGGCCGCTTCCACTTCCTTCACATCCACCTGGTTTGCCGGAATGTAAGCCGGCACCTCAATTTGCTCCTTCAAGGTTTCAGGATAACCCACTTCTTCAATCACCAGATCAATGTAGTCCGCTTTGTCATGGGATTGCATATACGCTACTGCTTCATCGTAAGCAGCATACATGGCGCGAATCGCCTCGGCCTTGGCGTCGATCACGCTCTGCGGGAAAGCCAGCACGAACGGATTGATATTCGCTTGGTGCGTCGAGCTAAGCATGCGCAAGCCTGCGGCTTCCCCCATCGTGACGAATGGCTCTGGCAGAACAGCCGCGTCTGCTTTATTATTTTTCAACAGCTCCAGCCGGGTTGGAATTTGCGGCACCTCCGTGATACGAATATCCTGCTCCGTCAGACCGGCCTGCTTCAGCATCATCGCAACGGTATATTGCGTTGAAGTGTTCTTGGACAGGATCACCGTCTTCCCCTTCAGATCCTTCACATCCTGAATCTCGCTATTGCCGGTAAGCAGGTCAAATTCTCCAAAGGTCGTGCTGGTAATTTTCACATCCAGCCCCGCTTCATTATAGATGGAGATTGCAACCAGGTCGGCGCTAATCCCGTCCACCTTGCCTGCTTGAAAAGCAACATCCCGATCCTTGGCGCTCTTGAACGTCTCAATGTCCAGAAGAACCCCGTGCTTCTGGTCAAAGCCCTGCTCATGAGCAATGACAAACGGAATGGCATCTATGGATGGCAACAGGCCAAGCGTCAGTTCAGCCAATTCCTCCGGTTGATGATTCGCCGAATCCTCTATCGCCGATGTGCCGTTTCCCTCACTCGTATTCGCAGTATTAGCTGCCTTGCTGCCGCAAGCCGCACCCACGATACTGACGATCAGCACCAGTGCTAGCAGTATGATAGTTCTTTTAGTAGTCTCAAGCTTCATTGTTGTCCATCTCCCTGTATATTCTATCTATGTAGGCATAGCCTGCGCCATACTGGCTTAAGTCTGTTCTACCGTCTCGGTTTGCAACTTTATTCACAATACATCGGACAAGCAGTCATGTTCCTCCAGGCAGCCTCAAATAACTTCATATTACACCCATTACTGCATTTTGTATATTTTGATTTTTAAATAATGCTAGAAAGAGAATGCTAATGTGGATAAAGACGGACACCAATTACCAGGTATCCGTCTTTTGTTTTAAGTATCTTGCTGTGATGCCGAAATATTAAAATATCTTGACCAATTCCATTTTCGGTATCATAATCGAAATTGGAATCAATCATGGAGGTGCAATTATGGATAATCATGGCGATATTTTGCTCAACCCTATTAGAATGCGTATTATTCAGCATATGGCCGACAAAAAAGGGAGAACCGTCGGGAGTCTTTCGGAACTTATGAGCGATATTCCAAGGACTACATTATACAGACACATCAATATGTTGTTTGAACACGGTTATTTATTAATAAGCAAAGAAACAAGAATACGAGGAGCATACGAGCGTGAATATATGCTTAATCTTGAAGCATTACAAGAAACTGCTGAGGAGGAATCTATTGAAAAAAATGCGAAGTTTTTTCTAATGAAATTATTATCCGATTTTGACCGTTATTTTAAAGACAAGGGGGATCCAATTAAAGACAGACTTTTTCTATCCAGTAATACTCTTTTAATGTCTGATAATGAATATAGCCAATTTATTGATGAGATTTTTGAGGTAGTAAAAAAACACTTAAATTTTGAAGCTAACCAAGAACGTAAACAACGTACACTTTCAATTATTTCATCACCTAACTGGGAACAGGGAGATATAAACCATGAAGAGTAACGCACGAAAATGGTTAGGTTTAATTACAGCTATCCTTTGTTATTACATTGTTCATGAGGGAACACATGCGATTGCCGCGCTTTTTATGGGGTCTTATCAGAGGATAAAATTTATGTTCCCCGGAATGCAAATCGTTGTTAATAAAGATGCTATGTCTGATCTGCAACTTGCTGTATTTTGTATCGCCGGGCCGCTTGCTACACTTTTACTCGGATATGCACTTGTTTTGTTAACAAAACGGATATTGAAATCCAATAACAAGGTTATCAAAGCCACCTTTTATTATATGACTTTAGGCATGCTTATCATTGACCCCGTCTACTTGTCAGTCTTATGCGGATTTTTTGGCGGTGGTGATATGAACGGGATTATCTTGTTCGGCATACCAGAGGTGGTTGCTCGGTTGGCTTTTGGTGTGATCGGGGCAACCAACATGTTTGTGTTTGTCAAGTATATCTACCCTGCATATAAAGCTGATTTTTCAAAAAACGGCGTTACCCGGACTTAGAACGGTTTTGAGGAATGAGAAAACCACCGTTGGTCCTCCTGTCATTCTCCTTCCATGAAATCAAGCGTACGTAAGTTGGACATAAGAATAGGAAGCACTTGTTCAATCAAATCTTCGGCCGGCTCCTCCCGCGAATGGCTCCATTTCACAATTACGCCGTAAATCGACCAACTGATCATCGTTGCGATCCTTTCCAATTCTCTCTGTTTTCGCGCCGGAATGTCTTTGACTTGCGTTAAACAAGACATAATAACATTGTATAGCTGCTGCTTGGCCGCTTCCTCCATCGCCTGGGTCAGTGTGCGCCGTGAATTTAACCTCTTCATCATTTCAATATGCCATTCGCAAACCGCCATCATTAACCTGCGCAACAACTCAGGCCCCTTCATTACCGTACCTGGAGGAATCCATGCGGATAAACTATCCGAAAACGCTTCGTTTAGGGTCAGCTCCAGAAACTCATATTTATCCTGGTAGTGATTATAAAAAGTGACACGATTTAACTCGGCCCGGTCCATAATATCTTGAATGGAGATGGCTTCGAAGTCCTTTTCTGCAAGTAAATCCATGAATGCATTTTGAATATATTTTCTAGTTCGCTTCGCTCGTGGGTCGTTGGGATTGGCCAATTTCATACCTTATCCTCTCCTTGTACGATAATCCCCTTCCGGAAAAACCACAATTGAGGAAAATTGTTGTATAGATAACAGATCGGCAACTCTGCTTATTGATAGGCTTGGATATTGATATTAATATACTAATTGACAGGTGTTGCCTAGTCAACATAATTAGTCATAATTCATACGTAGAGGGAGTGGCATCAATGAAAGACTTATTCATAGCAGGAGGTACTTCCGGAATGGGCAAAGGGCTGGCCATTCACTATTTGCGCCAGGGGAGCAAAGTGACCGTTTCCGGGAGCAACCGACTCAGGGGGAAGGAATTTCTGGACGAGGCGTCACGCTTAGGCGCCGCTGACCGCGCCTCCTTTATTCAAGCCGATCTGTTGTCGCTGTCGGAAAATCATCGTGTCATCCTAGAGGTTAAAAAACGCCATAAATCGCTTGACGGAGTGGTTCTCACAGCCATGCAACAATTCCCAAAGCGTAAATTAACCCCGGATGGATATGAAAGCACGTTTGCTCTCTATTACATCAGCCGGTTTGTTCTAAGCTATGGTTTGACGGAATTGCTGGAGAGAGGGAACAATCCCGTCATTGTAAGCATCGGCGGTACCGGAATGACAAAAGGGGAAATTCATTGGGATGATCTCAATCTTCAAAATAAGTACGGTTTATTGAAAGCTACTCTGCAGGGAGGGCGGGCGAACGATCTGCTCGGAGTCGCCTATGCCGAGAATCATAAAGGTACGAAAACGCGCTTCATTCTTAATCATCCCGGGTACACTCATAGCGGAACGAATCACGTGGCTCAGCCGTTTAAATCCATCCTGCTCGTCATGGGGAAGCTCTTCGCCCAGACGGTGGACAATAGTATTCAACCGATTATCAGGCTGATAGATAATCCTCCGCCGCAGCCTCTGATCGCCTGGGACCGAACCAAGGCCGTCGATCTTTCGCTTCCTACACTTAACAAGCAGGACGCCATGAAGTTATTTCATTTGACTAAGCATATTCTTTAATGCTCTTCTTGATTGTATGACCCCTCCCCCCCCACACATTCGGATCTCTGCCGAACAGTTGGGGGTTTAACTGTAATAATTGGCACTCACTTTAAATCAAGTCCACATTGCACTATATATCAAGAATGCGCCAATGATACCCGCCAATGGCAAGTTGATCCGATATTAAACTTCCTCATTCTCTTTCTCCGCCAAAGATATGAAACGGTGTTATCCCGTTCGCGAATAGGCTATCAATCAGCTTGACCAATTCTTCCGACGATAAATCTTTGTCGTTGCGTATCCAAAGCCGGAACATAGACATTAATGTTGATATGTAAAACTCAATCAGGTATGGCGCTAAGATATCATTTGTTGGAAGGTCCACAATCAGTCTTTCAAAGGGGATTTCTCTTTTCAGCCGTTCAACAAAATGAACAGAACCATAGTCACCCAAAAGGGCCTTTAGGACTGAAATTTCTTCTGTATTTTCCAAACATTGAAGCGCATCCTGGAATGTATGCGTAGAAAGCTCCCTGTTTGCCATTTCCTCGTTAATGGATTTCAAAACATTCTCTTCAACGTAGTCCAACAACTCATAAATATCCGTAAAGTATTGATAAAATGTACTGCGGTTATAGCCTGACTTGTTAGCAATCTCTTGAATAGATATTTTTTCAATGGGTTTTTGGCTATATAAATCACAGAATACATTTATAAATGTTTGCCTTGTTTTTTCCGTAATTTCAGGTTGCTTCTTCATTATTCGCCTCCATTTCCGGCTCAATCGATGATCCGACAGATATTAAAAATCTGATGGTTGATGAACCTATAGTGAATGCATACAATATTATTATACAACACGTTGTCGGATCATAAACAAGGATCATAAACTATTTTTTGGGGGGCTAACATGAAAATTTTATTCTTCGGCAGAGGTTTAATATCGACCCAATATGCGTGGGCTTTCGAACAGGCAGGGCATACAGTTGAGTTTTACGTTAGAAAGGGGAGAAAAGAAGCCTTCGGAAGTAGTATAGATCTTGAGATGTGGGACGCACGAAGAGGGAAAAAGCTCATAAAAGAAAGCTGGAACGTCAAACTGCATGAGGAAGTGCTTCCCAATTATGATCTCATTATTATGAGCGTCAACACGGAACAACTTCCGGAAGCAGCACAATTCCTATCAACTGCTGCAGGAGACACCCCTGTCCTCATATTCAATAATGTTTGGCAAGATTTGAAGTCATCTATCGCACCCTTGTCTATGAACAATGTTGTCTTTGGCTTCCCCGGAGCAGGAGGCGGCATAGCGGACAATCGGCTTAGAGGCGGCTTTTTGAAAATGATATTTCTTGAAAAACCACGGGCAGGTACTGAACATATTAACAACAAAGTCAAAGAACTATTTGAAAGTGCCCATTTTAAAATTAGCTGGATCAAGGATATGCAAAACTGGCTATGGAACCACTTTGCCATGAATGCGGCTATGGAGACGGAGGTGATAAAACGGGGAAGCTTTTCGGCGCTCATGAACCATAAGGACTCGTTTGCAAATGTTGGGTTAAATATGAGGGAAATGATCCCTGTACTTAAAGCAAGGGGCGCAAAGGTTGATGCCATTTCTCTCATGTTGACTAAAGTTCCACCGGCACTTCTCGGCACACTTTTTAACAAGGTTATTTTTGCAAAAGGCAGCTTGCCGCGACTTTTCATGGAATACAATAATAGTAAAGCGGGTTTTGCGGTACTTGAAGTTGTGAGAGAAGCAAAAAAGGCAGGCATACCTTTACCGCGTCTTACAATGGCATTAGAACATGCTGAACATCACAATTCTATTGAAAATTCCATATCATAGAAATCTGCAGAATTCTCTGTCATCATGCGGATAATTTTGTCCTTAGATTCTATTTTATTCCAATTACTTCCTTCATTATATAAAATTTCTTTGTAAAAAGCGGGGCAAGCACATCCTTTAATCCTTGAACGACAAAATAACCACACATAATAAGGAGAACTAAAAAATCGACTGACAAGAGACCTTCAATCTAGAGGAAAAACAATCGAGAATGATTAAGCTAACCAGACACTTATTCACGTGGTCGGTGGTGTGGTCGACATTTTAAGGATATGAGTCAACGCCGTTTTATGAATTGATTCTCATCCTTACCCGTATTAGATATTAAGATGCGATTGGGAGGAGTGCTTGTCTTGAGTTAAATTGGGTACGATAATCTTGTCTTGTGTTTTTTAAACCTCTTTGGAATGCTACTTTTCTATTTACTTGAAAGACTAGTCAAAGCGATAAGTAGGGGCACTACTCCTAAATGGAGTTACGACGATCCTAAGCACCTTAGAAGCGGGATTTATATGCTTGGCGTGCTTATCATTTTCCTTATTGTCGAAGCTATTGTCAAAGGTTGAGTTTGTTTATAGAAAAAGCACCCCGAAGGATGCTTTAATTTAGAATCTCCAACCATCAATTGGGTCCTTTATCTCTTTAGCGTGTCGCGCCTCCGCTTCTTTCCGCAAGATTGGGTGTAATCAACAATTGTGCGAATCAGGTTGTCAGGTCAGAAATCACACCGTAGTCCCTCATGATTTTGCTTTTGAGAGCACGAAACTCCTGTTCGGTAATTAGAGATATGGATAATAACTGCTTGAGCATAGCAATTTGCATGCTGTATCGGATTCAGATTGTGCTTCATACAATACCTCCCAATAAAGCAGATTAAGAAACTTCATTATTAAAGGATTGGTTTAAGATAAACACATATTTTGACATAAGTTTAAATGAAAGGGGCATGCGAATGCCCCTTCTCCTCTGTTTGGGTTTGATGATTTACTTATCCAGCGAACGATGGTTAGTCATTCTCATAGGTATCTAACCTCTCCCAGGTTCTCTGCGAGCTGCCCCCATTGCGATAAGCTGTGGCTGGACAGAAGTATCATTATACCTTCGCATGAATCGTCGCCTTAAATGGAACCACCATTTATTTACTGCATGGCAAAATCGCTTGCATCTTAATAATTCAAGATGATTATGGCGCACCTGCAAACTGGCTTTCTCCTTCTGGAGCATGCGAAGAAAGTGCTGGATAAGATAGTATTTTGTTTTCAATGAACAAGGAGGTTATGTGCCTCTACTTGTCTTTTCATTTTCCAGTTATAATCGGAACCTTGACATAAAAAAACACGAATCTCGTAATTGAGTTTCGTGCTTTAATCAAATTAACTGCAACATCATACGATACTAAGCTAATTTATATTTCCTATGATTAGCCTACTATTTTAGTATGAAAATAGTGCAAGAATTAAATAATTCTTAACTTTTGATTGTAGATAATGCTACCCTCTTCATACGACAATGAAAACCCCTTTAGACGCATTCCTAATTCAACACATTCATTTAGTAAATAATAATACTCCGAGAAATCAGGGTCTAATACAATTTTTTTCACAATGGGACTAAGTGATACGATCAGATATACAACCTTGTATCCACGCTGCAGAAGCTCTTTAATCTTTTTAAGCTGCATTGTTGCTCTTTCCGAAGCTACACTTGGAAATTCAACTTCCCTTTTAGCTGAAATTACTCCCTTGATCTCTATAATAGTAAACTCACCGTTATCCTCTACTATTAAATCTGTTTTATACCCCTCTACTGTTTGTTCTCTTCTAATTCCTATTTCAGAAAGATGCTTCATATTCCTCTCAAGAATCATAGCTCCTACTATTTTATTAACCATGTTCAAATTAATTAGAATATATTTATTATAATATTTCACCGCAAAAAGACTAAATCTAGTTCTTTTATTTATTCCCTTGTTTTCAGTAAGAAGAACCTCACGTCCCTTTAAATTTAAGTAATTATCAATCCTAGACGAGCTAGGAACATAGCATTCACAAATCTTGTTATCAATTATTACTCTACACAAAAATCTATTTTTGCTCTCCTCCACAAAAATTCCAGCTATTATTTTTTCATCAACAATCATTACACGGTTATTCTCCTTATCCTGTAAAAATCAGTACTACCCGTCCAACGGCAAGAAGCCCTTAAAAAAGCTGTCTGATTTACTGCTGACAATTCACAAATTAACTAAACACTTTAGAAACCCAAAACAACCTATCACACTTCATTTAGACATTATGTCGTAGTTGAAGTACACTAAGCAATATTAAGTTATTTGTCTATTTATTTTCGAAATAATTATGGCCTAAAAGGAATTTATTACTATCAAATTGACTTAATTTTTGTATAATATCGTTATTGTTTATTCTCATTGCTAACCATCGTTTTCTCCAAAATTCACAGATAGCTTCTGTCATCTCATGAGGTTTATCTTGATTTAAAAAATAACAAGGCTCATTTTCTTCACCACGCAAATATTCATATGCATTATCGGCTAATTTCACTCCATATACGATCCGCTTAAAATTGTGATTAAGTAAGTGATTTGACGGAAGACCAAGTGCGTCCAATCCTGCTCTAATTAATCTCATCCGGGGACTCGTTCCTTCTCCGAATGTATTGTTGACTACCCTTCTTCCGTGCAATTTAGTTGTCAGTCCAGAAAGAGCTTCAACAGTCTCATCTGATATATATACTGTACCAAATCCCTTAGTCACACCTAGGGGCTTAAAACCAATTTTATGCAGCGGCTCATTATCATTCAAAGCATATTTAGGAATTGTTAAACGATTATATTGACTACTCCCAGTTTCATATAAACTTGTTGTACCTAAAAAAACAAGATTAGCCGGTTTTACAACAGGTTCGCCTTTCATAGCAGAAGCAATTACTGAAATTTGATTTTTGTATTTCCTCTGATATTCTTGAGTAAGTTCGGGGCTCATCATTAACATTGAAATCAATTTTCCGCCAAGCAAATAATTATATGGTGGGATTGCTCCACATACAATGATATCCATCATATTAGCCCCAACTTTTTCTTTTTTATTTGACTGCAATGCTGTAGACAGAGCCGAGCGTCCACGTGACGTCATAATAAGTTGTCGGAGCGCTTCCAGGGGTTCATTAATATTAAGATCGCTAAAAAATGACTGGGCTTTAAAAAGTTTAAGAAGTGCTTTTGCACGCTTCACTTTATAAAAGGGACTTTGACAAACATCACTCCAATTCACTTCGTCTAAATTTGAAGAAATTCTCGGAGCTGCTGGCCTACTTCCAGTTCCTTTTAAAAAAGTACTCAATGTATTTTCATAATCTTTTGCATTTAATATATTTACTTCTCCACCTATTAAATCGCGAAACTCAATTCCGGAAATTGACTTTACAAGCGAATGACTTAAAGAATTAATTATTTGTCCGGCTGTAACATCATTCATGGTGTCCATACGTTCTCGGATTCCTTCTAATGTCCAGCCTATTTCGTTATCACGACAAGTTATTTGCACTATACTACTTCCAAGAGCCGCAATTCCAATAATTGGATGATATTCCTGTGCCGAGTCTCGGACCAAAAGAAAAATATTTCTTCCAGGGGTCGGTTTATGTGGTAACGTCCATGTCAAACGAAAGTATCTCCAAATATCAAGCAATTTAAATCCTGTCTTTTCATCTTTTTCCGAGCTTGATTGTATAATTTGTAAATAAGGTCTCACTGCATCCTCTTTATAATCCTCTATATCGCTAAGAAGCTGATTAACAGGCAATATCAAATTTCTTATTGATACCTTATCTCCATTGTAATTTCTTTCCTTTTCCATTTTCAAAATAAACTTTTTAATTGAATCATTCTCTAACTGCTTATTTCTTTCGCGTAAAAGTGCATCTTTATACCACTGCTTTGTTTCAACATTATCTGGTGTTATGGGATGATGGATGTTGGCAATTCCATCTTTAAAAGTCAATTCCCATCCCTGTGAAAACAAGTCTCGTAACAGCAATAACAAGCTTCTGAATCTCATTTCATCCAGCACTTCATTATTGTTGGAATCCGGGATATTATTTGCGATCCAATTTGCTCGTTCTCGCCCAGCCATCAAGCTTCCCGCTTTTTTTAGTATTTCAGTAAGGTCCTGCAAATACTCTTCTGATAAAAACGGTTGTATTACTGATTTCTCATTAATCATATTTTTTCACCTGGCCGTCAAAAATAAAAAGTCACCTCCCACCTTTCGGAGGTGACACTTTATCAAAATAGATCAAGCCTTCATAACCTTTTCTTTAAATTGTTTGTAAACCAATGACAAATTTCTACCAATCAAATATTCATTTACTAAAAACAGTTGTTCCTTAGAAAAATGTTTAGTTAATGGATGTAGCCTATTAGAATCTGTTTCATCAATTAGACTTGGATACGCACCAATTACAAAAAAACTATTTTTATTGCTAATTATCCATGGAACTTGAATTCCATTATAACTCACATTATCTTCGCATGTGTAGCCTTCCAATTGTAAAAGTCGAACTAGGGGTTGAAGAGCTTTGCTTTGATTTGCAACGTCTGAAATATCAGGTATCTTTGAATGAATCATGTACCGCAACAACTGAGAGCCTAAATGCCTATCCAATTGAGTATGCCAATATCTGTTTTGATAATGTCTAATACAATCTGTACAGGAACGGTCACACCCTTGGGGACAATTTTCCAACAAAGTTAGCGCCTTATTTAATACTTTAGGCAAATCTTTACCTGTTTGCTCAGCATACCCTGCACCACCAGCTAAAGAATCGAACATATAAATGTCTGCCCTCAATGTTTCATCTGGATTTAATTTTACCAGTCTGTAACCAGATTTAAATTCTGAAGGATCAATATCTAACTCCCTACTTGCAGCCAATAACACTGCTTCAGAAACTGTTCGTAATGCAGCATTGAGAATATGATTAGCTAAATTTTTACTCACTGTTCTAACAAATGGCTCTTCAATATTTAAGCGAATAAGCAACAAGTCACTCTTAAAATCATGACCTAAAAATACATTTTTAAATGATCCATGACATCTTGTAGTTACATTCACTCCATAAAGAGGCTCCACTTGATATGGGCGTTCATGTGAACCGTTTGGTGTCTTATCTTCAGGATCCACTACCTTGGATGCCCCACACGCTTCGCACACATAAAATCCAGCATTACTTTCGTCATTTCCTTTGTTAATTGTAACTAACCATCTATCCTTTGCTTGTACTGTTAACAGTCTCTTACCAAGCCCTTTCCATTCACCCAAGTCATCTTCTGAAAGTGGAAGTGGAAATTGCGCAGTAGTAGCATAAGTCAGTTCTTGTTCGTCATCCCCTTCAATAATTGAAGTTCCTTTTTCAGGAAGAAACACTTCTGGTATTAGTAGTTCACCAATGTCTAGGGGTCCTTCACATACAGGGCAGAAATCATCTTTATTTAATTTTATGGATTCATTTATATCCCGTACAAATGTACATCTCCTACAGGATACATATTTACGTAAGTTATGCTGAAAAAGCTTCTCTGCTCGATCGGGATCTGTAACCTTAGCGTCATTGGAAACAATCCCTCCAGAGCGATAAGTTTTTTTATCAATAACAACTAGCCTGCCAGGTGCGTACTCACTTAGTGCCTTATCAATAGATTGTTGTGGCAATTCTTTAGTAAATATCTTATAACTATTTTTTCCTTTTTCTTTTCTCAGCTCAATTGGGAAACTACATAGACTAGTAGGAAATGCATAGCTAGGTAAGAAGCCCTCATTAAACAAATAAGTTAGAAGTTCATCTCTACTTGAACTTAAATCGATCTCATCTTCGTCATCTTCATCTGAATTCGTATCATTTGAAGGTGATTTTTTAAAGTTAATTTCATTTAATTTATGCAACAACTCACTTATAAAAATATTGACACTCTCGTCTTTATCATCAGATATTCTTTCAGGAAGCCATTCTATTATTCTTTTCACTAAAATTGACTTTTCTTTTTCGATCCATTCAATAAATCTTACCTTTCTAAAATTACTATCAGACTCTTCATTAAAAAAATCTGTGACAGACCCAAGGGCTGCAAATAGGTTTTTATCACGATCTATATGCAATTCATCCTTGTCAATCATCTCATGAAAGAAGGTTTGAAATAAAAAGGCAAATACATGTCTTTTAGCAATTTTTATGTTGTTAATTTTTATCATTGGCAACCTAGGAGCTCCAGAGACAATTTTATCAGGATTTTGAAAATAAAAACTATCATGGGGAGCCCCTTCAGCATAAGTAATAACAGTGGAAAGTGATGATCCCCGACGTCCTGCTCTACCGGCTCTTTGTTGATAATTTTCACGCTGAGGGGGAACGTTCCTTAGTCCAACCGCAACTAGCGAACCTATATCAATCCCAACCTCCATTGTAGTGGTACAACTCAATACATCTATTGAATCCCCTTCTAGCTCATCTTGTTCTAGCTTAACATCCTGAAAACGAAGTTCATACATTTCGTTCGAGGCAAATATTTCTCCAGCATCTTTGTGAGAAAGCTGTGCTGTATGTTCTTCAGCAGTCACATACTTCGGTCTATCCTTACCGATAACTGACATTACAACTGGATTTCGCAAGAATCCTTTTCGTGCCTTTATATATTCATGATTTTCTGGATCTAGAGAACTTATTTCTTTACTTCCACAATTAACACAATAATCTCCAATCTTTACTGGAGAAAGGAATGTACAGCTATCACACTTATACCATTCCGACTCAATATCAATGTTTAATACAACTTCGTTACTATTTATAACAAAAGCATCGCCAACTTTATGGCAAAGTCTTTTTCTCAGTATCTCTTGAATACTGGTTATTTCATCTAAAGAAATATTAAAATAGTTTTCCAATATAAATTTCTGGTTTTCTCCAATTTTACCCGAGCTTGTCCACGAATTTTGTGAATATCCCGCTGCTTTCCTACGTACTGAGGAAGATATCTTAGTTTCTAATTCAAATGCATAATCATCCAGAATTTCTTCAATAAAATAGTTGATTAGCGCTTCAATTTGAAGAGCATCCATTTTACTAGTTACTATCGAAATTTCATTTTGTATTCTCTTAAGAGCTGATTTAGTAGGTTTTAAATAACCAACAGTGGCTGCTCGTAAAGAGTACTCTCTATTACATAATTGCCTCAATATTGCTTTATGATAACTAGATGAGGGTCTAACATCCCATTGCTCTTCTATGGCCTCCTTTAATGAGCCAGAGTATCCATCTTTAAACTCACGAACATCTAATAATAATGATTTTCTATCATCTCCATCAAAAAATTGAAGGTTGAATTCAGAAACTATTGATACAAAAGCAACATATAAAGCATCATTTATTTTCGGATCTCTGTTACAGACTGCTTTATAGCGAACTGCAGCTAAAACAATAGCTTGCCTAAATGTATCCCATTCGACCTCTCTTGGAATATCTCTAGCTAAACGAGCTGCCTTTTGTCTACCATCAGAAAATAGCAATACTTTTCTACCACCATTTGGGTATTCATTGCTTTCAATACGTTGTGCAGGTTGATTAAACAATTGAGCTTTTACAAGATTGGCAAAAGGTGCTTCCCCCTTAGTAGAGAGATTCATAATCTTACTTTTATTTTTTTTCCATTTTTTTAGGCAAATTGGACAACTATTAAATACTCTTCCCTCAGTAGTACTACCAATAGGCTTAAAAACCTTAATAAAGCCTTCTAATTCAGTGGGCTCCTTATCAAAAAGTTTTCCTGAACTGATATCCAGCCAAGCAGGAACACTATGTTCCACAGCTCTTTCATTTGGTTCACCATCTACTAATAATTGAATCTTATAAAGACGATCTTCAACCTCATCATTGACTCCTGTTATATTAGTCGGCTCATGAAGTAAAAAATCACCATGTTCCCCATGTGTGTAGCCTACTATAAAGGCTGCGCCACAATCTCTATGAGTTAACAATTCGTACACTCTAGCTTTTTTTTGACATGTACAATTTAACATAGGAACCGCATGCAGTCTTCCCAGAATTGGATTTGAATCTGTTTTATCCAACCGACACTCACATTGTTGATTTGTGCATGCATATAGACCAGGTATTCCTCTAAAAAAAAGGTGAAGCCTGGTAGGCAAAAGTACTTTATTATCTATCTCTCTTCTTGCCAAGGCTCCCAACGCTAACAGAACTTCAACTGCTTTTTGAGCTGTTTGTTCATCTGAATCTGGAAATATTTTTTTTGTTAATTCCCCTAATGGAAGTGCATTCCCACTCAAGACGTTAATCATTTGTTCCGCTGGTCCCCAGCCTGTCAATTGAAAAAAGAGATGGTTCATAAATCCACTAAAATTATTACCTTTAAAGGTGTTCCATTTTAACTTACTTGCTGTAGAATTAAATTCATTGATTGCAGTTTGTGGATTAGTTAAGGCATTTTGAATACTAAATAAATCAACATTTGAAAGTATATCCGCCTGTCCTGTAGTTCCTTTACTCCATCCTGCTCGTGATTCAAGATCTCCTGTTATCAGTTGAAATTTTCTTGGATAATTGCTAGTGATTCCTGTTAATTCTCCAGCAAAATCTATGATTGCTCGTTCATCCTCTTCACTTTTCCCCAAGCTTGCACTTGTAAGTATACATTTCATCCTACTACGATCTATGCCTAATCTGGCCATTAATCGTCTTATTAGAAAAGCAACTTCTGCTCCCCCAGTACCACGGTACATATGCGCCTCATCCAAAACTAGGATTAATTTATTGCTTGGATCAGCTTCAAGCCATTTCTTAGTGTCCTCAAATATTTTCCTTTCAATAGGACGCATTAGCATATACTCTAACATTGAATAGTTGGTAATTAAGATATCAGGACACAACTCTTGCATTTCATGTCTTGTTAATAGTTCCCTATCATTTGGTTGTGTTTTTAAACGTAAATTCCAATTTTTTGTTACTCTCCTTTTACCTTGTTTTTTTCCTGTTTTAAATGTATCAATTTGTTCTTTATTCTTTGCATAAAATTGAACTAAATCTTTGCTGGGCCATTTCCCTTTAGACTGTAATTCCTTTACTTTCTCCGCATCTTCAGCATACTTCAAGTAAAAATTTTCAAACATTTTTTCTATATGTGCTGTCGTTTTACCGGATTTAGGGACCCCTGGATATGGAGTTTTTGAGGTATATGAACCAAACTGAATATTCCTCGATCTCCCTTTTTGCAAAAATGAAGCTACTCGTTCATCACCAAATAATCTTCTTATTCTGCCTAATTGATCATTTACAAGGGCATTCATAGGATACAATAAAATTGCACGACATCCTCGCATAGAAGCCACATTTGTTCGTTCCTTTGCCTCAATGGCTAAGGATGCTAAAATGGGCATCAAAAAGCTTTCTGTTTTCCCAGATCCTGTTCCTGTCGCAACTATTATATCTTTATCATCACCTAAAAAAGACTCAAGTGCCTTAGCCTGATGTGTATAAGGTTTAGGAAAGACACCCACTCCAGGATTGCTTAATTTAGCAACGTCCATTAAAATTTGTTTAGCTGAATCAGGGATATCTAGAGTATCATAGGAAGCTCCCATTTTATAGCTTGGTGTTGCTTCAATATAAGGTTCCTGGCTTATTTGACCAAGTTGATTTAGTAGTTGAACCCTCTCTCTGATTAAACTGTTATTTTTGATATGATACGCTGACTCAAGATAGGATCTTAATGTCTCATGAAGAACATTGGAAATTTTAAAAGCACCGTATGTTTCATTCATCTTTAGTCCTCCTGATTGAAAACTGATAACCGTAAGCATTGAGTAATTCTACAACATCGTCGTGAAACTGCTCATATACATAATATTCATACGCATTTTTTTTCAACGAAAACACTAAGATATGACGCTCAATTGCACTGGGAAGTTGGGGAATTACCCTCAGGTAATTATTATTCCAACGTGCCACAGGAAAGTGTCTATTATATAGACGCAAACCAAGCATCAGCCATAGTTGAGTTTGTTTATCCATAATGGATAATTCTTTAATTAAAAGTCCTTTGCTAAACTCTCCAAGAAAGTAACGCCTGTTGGAGTCATTTGTTTTACATAAGAAAACACCTGATGCTCCTTCGGTTAAAATAGAACTTTGATTTAGCCAAAGAGTTCGATTTTTATTTTTTCTTTCTTTAAAAGAATTAAAAACTTCAAACTCTTCAAAATTTTGAATACTCTGACTTCCTAATGAAAATAACTGACTCATTTGCGTTTTAACCCAATTCTCTATATCATCAGGCTTCCAGCCTATCCAATTCGTATAATCTTGCCACCAATTTTGATTTCTTTTAACAGCATCAGGTATTTTATCATTCTCAATAATACGCCCGTATCCCGCAATCTTTGCTTCAGGCAACAAAAGTTGCACTACTTCGGTTGAAATACCACCTACTATAATTGAATACTTGCTATTCGGGACTTCAATGAGTCTTAGTGGAGTAGCCAGAAAAAATCCATTAGGTAAACGAACCATATCACCAACTTGATCTAGCCTGCTACAAACAGAAGAAATAATATTTTGTGATTCTTCATCTCTTAACTCTGGCCAAATAGTATCGAGATATTGGAGTAACAGTCGTTTACGAATACGAACCGGCTCCAAGCTAATATCACTATATTCTAAATTTTTTTTTAAGGTTAGATCATAGAGGAGAATTCTCCAATATTCCGCTATGAGCAGTTCTCTCTGATACTCAACATTTTCTGGAAGTGAAACAATCTTATCATTTAAAAGCAACTCTACTAGTTCTTTCTGATTCAATACTTTTGCATGCTTCATAACTATTGGATTTCCAATTTCATATAATTTATGAGTGCCTTGCATCTCTCATCCAATTCTATTTCATCAAACAATTGCTCCATATGATCAGAAAAATACAAGGACGTTGTAGGAATTAACCAACCAAAATTTACAGAAGAAAAATCAAATGATGAATCTACTTGGATCATCGTTTTATAAGTAGCTGCTATCGTCTTTCTCCATAAAATACTACCATGTTCAACTATTCCTTTAGGTAATAAATCCTCTATTTCCAGATGGTCAATAATTTCGATTTCTTGCCTCGTCAATATGCTGGAGTCAATTACCCCAGTAGTATATGGAGTAATATTCTTATAGTTCCATCCAATATGATCTGTATTAAACACTGGTCCAATTTCTAAAATTTCCCTTCCTAAATTTAATACGGAAGAACCAGTAACAATAGTTCCCATAAATACAATCGGTATGTCCTCGCTTTTCAGCATAACTATACGTTTAGCAATAAATTTTTTTAAGCTAGCTCCATAGACTTCAAAAGATGAGCGATTTAATCCTTCAAAAATAATAGCAATTGGGCATCCATAAGATTTGGCTTGATTAATCCACTGATCAATTTGTTCGTATGAAACAAGATCATCTATTTTACCAAATGGAACATTGATTATTTTTGCTGTATGTCCGCATAAACTAGCTGCACAATATTCTGCTACAAACATAGCCATCGATCCACAAAACATTACTAATTGATTCGAAAGAACTGCCGAAAGCACTTCAAAAGAAATAGATTTTGCATCAGCTAGCTTTATACCTAAACTGTTTAAGTTATTTTTCAAATGAGTAAGAGCTTGTTCTAAACTGGAAAGTTGAATCGGTTCTGACTCAAACTTAATATTTCTTTCGTAAATTTGATTTGCTTCAGCAACTGCTGCCATTTGACCTATTTTTTTGATCCGCCCTATACTTGCTTCAATTTCATTCATATTAATTTGATTCAAATGATCTTCTAGTCTTAATTGGTCGGAAGCAAGCATATTGTAATTTAGTTCTAAATCCTTACTTGTTTGATTTAAAGACGCTATTTGTTCTATTAGTTTCTTATATGCATCTGATGAAATAGACTTATACTTGGATAACTTATTCACATGATTGGTTAACGTTAAAGTCTCATGTTCAATCTGTTGAGCTTTCCTCGCAACCTTAACAGTTTCTTTGTCCAATAAAGAAACTTCTTCTTTAATGTTCAAAAAATCACTAGCTAATGTAGATAGACTCTCTTCAATAGTTTCCGATTGTTTTTCAAATAATTTTTGTTGTAAATCGTAATTCTGTCTCTCTAAAGTTCCAATCCGTTCTTCTAATCTTTTCAACGTGGCTGGAGGAGCTAAAGATACTAGCCATAATATATTCATGTCTATATTAAATGGTCCGAACTTCAACCAGTGACTAATGATACTCTGTGATATTTCACCTTGAACAAGAATGTTCATTATTCGTATTTTCTCACTTTGGCTGCTTAACATTTTTTCAACTGTAGTTTTAATATCTTGATGATTTATTAAATTCATCAAGCTCTCCTGTGACTCCGCCCATAATATCCATATTCTAGAAAACAATCTCCACTCTTTCTGGTCCCAACGATCAATTCTTCCTAAAAAAACTTTAAGCTTAATTTCAGTATCTTTTCCGGTTCTAAAACCATTAATTTTAGGTAATACCTTGATTGAGTTTGCTAACATTCCTGTCGGGATTAAATCAAAAAAAGCCTTGAATTCATCGAAAGAATAATCCCTAATTATTATTTTTCTTTCTTCAGGGTAATCAATAAAACTCATAATTGAACTTCACCTAACCTATGTTCAAAATTTTTTCACAGAAATCAATCTTCTGTATTCATCTATAATCGCATTAGCGTATTGAAACATTGATTTAGGAATAAAACGTACTTTAACAAAATCTAATATTAAACCTTGATCCTTTTTACTCAGATTATGGATTTGGGACAAATCGACTTTATTAATAACGTCGTTTCTAAAGGTAACCTCTTTATGATTTATCATTTGTAAACTTATTAACATCCATTTCATTTGCTCACGCCATCTAGTACTCATTGTAAATTTATTAGCATTAGATAGAGCTTTAGGCATTATTTCTATGCTACCAAGACCACATGCATCAATTTGAATATGCTCATCTTGTCGCAGTAAATTATTTAGAATTGAAACAACCTCAGTAGTACTTTCAGTATCTAAACTCCAATGATTAGATCGACTTCCCAATAAATTCACGGTAATATTAATACCCATCGGAAACTGTATGTCAGTCAACGTTAACTTATTATCTTGGATTTTTCTAAAAAACTCTTTAGCCTCTATAGAATGCAAATTACATGTTTCTTCAACACCTACAAAATTGACTGCACGAAAACAAACACCATTTATTGTGGGAAATAAACTTACAGCGTCTTGGCATATTAATCTTAGAGCATTTTCTCTATTATCATCTAACCAAATATCTGTTCTTCCAAGAGGCAACTTTCCTAATAGTAATAATATTGGAACCTGTCCATTCCCTAAATGCTGTACCTCTAATTCTCTATCAATATTATAAACGTGAATAGTCGACCATTTTTTTGCTCCTTCTGTTCCCGTCACTCCAATAACAACTTTACCTGATGAAGATATTTCAAATCTTCCCTCATTAATTACTTTTGTTGAAACTGGCGTTACCAGCCTTATTTCAGGCAAAGTAAAAGTTACACTACGATTAAGTAGCTGGTTAATCCATTTCTCTACCAATTTATCATATGAATTAGGTAATTCTATAATCATACATGACCAGTTATCCTGGCTCTGTAGTTTTCGGATGGCAAGCATGGGTGGAAACCTGTGGGACATTCTGTTTTCAAAATCGTCCCATACTAGAACGTATCTCTCCCCCCATTGAAGAGAAGTACTTTCTTTTAGTCTTCTACCTCCTAATCGAGAGTAATAAAAAACCGTAGGTTTAAATTCATCTAATCCTTTAATTGGTGATTCTAATTTCATTTTCCACTCATCTCGAACGATACCATTAACTATTACTTTATATTCTTCTGCTTGTAATTTAACTCGAATTTTTTTCCCATTTGTACGTATAGAGGATAATGGGATCTTCCTCTCTCCCTCCCAAGCAAATGGAAGTTTAACAAATGTATTCCCTTCATATTGCCCTATTGCGGAGAATATTTTTATTTCAAGAGACCAATTATCCTTTTCTATATTTAAATAGATATCTGGTGAATATTCACTTAGGGCATCTATTGCTGTTTTGCCTTCTGTTTTTGTCGAATAGATTGCTGGTGGTTTGTATAATTCACAATTATTATTAGTTTGTCCAGAGACATGAGCAAAATGAGGAACTCTTTTAGTTCCTTTTCTCAAAAAAGTATCTTTTTTGCATCTAGGACACACATAAATTATGCCCCTTATTGCGCCGGGCGAAGAGGCGTGAACATGTTCCTGATTTATATCTAGTGCCCACTCCAATCAAATCACACCTTACTATTCTAATAGATTCCTTATTTACTTACAGACTAGAATTCGACATAAATTGGAGGATCCCTCCATTTTTCATGCTTCCAATCAGACAATCATACTGTACAATATTGTTTTTAAATACAAATTAGTATCCTCAAAAGGGCGGCTTAAGTCACCCTCCCATACATCACCTGCCTGTCCCCATCAAACAAATTCCGATAAACCACCTGTCCGCGACTGGAGGAAGCATCGACGACCTGCCCATTACCTGCATAAATGCCGACATGCGTAATATCCATAAAACGACCATTACGTTCATAGCTCCAAAACACCAAATCTCCGGGAGCTAAATGCTCATATTGGATTGCAAGATTATGGTCTACTATATAGCGTGCCTGTTCTGCCGCGGTGCGTGGCAACTGAATATTTAACTGCTTATACACCCACTGTATCAGGTAGCTACAATCTGTGTAGCGCCCCGTCCCAGCCTTGGGCTCAGGCAAGCTGGACTACAAGCTGGTCCTTTACCAAGCCGATTCCCAAGTTGACAGCCATTGTCGTTTTGCCTAAACCGCCCTTTTGATTTGCCAGGGCGATTACCTTTGTCATCGCAGTTCCTCCCTTCAATGTAAAAAAGCCGACTGCGCTGAATTTCAGGGCAATCGGCTTTTAAAAGATATCTATATAAAAAAAGAGCACCCGGCGAAGGATACTCTCTTGGTCATATCAAATTGGATTTCAAAATAATTACTCTTCTATTTTAAATAGTTTACTTTCTTGAGATAATTCCACAACAATATGAGCCTTATCAAGTAAGCTTACGGGCAACTTATCCTTCAGAATAGAAACCACTAATTGAATATTTTCTTTATCTACATAATCTGCTACTTTAATCAGTTGATTATCATGCATTAATTCTTTTTTGTCATTTAAAAGGAAGTGCAAACTCGGTATTTTTTCCTCATCAGCAAATAATATAGCCGCAAGATCAAAACATAAAATTTCACCTTGTTTTTTGCCTGAGCTTAAATTAGCATTGAATGCGCTGAATTTATATATTTGCTGCTGGCTCTTTTTATGAATAACTTTATCATACTTCAATGCATATTTCTCACCATACAATTCAAAAGAAATCTCAGAAAAATGTTTATTAAACTTATGAATTTGGCCTTTTAACTTTTCTTCAAAACTTCCTGAAAATAAAACATCATCAATGACTTTAATTTGAGCATCAATATCACTAATATTTTTCTCTACTTCATCTAACTGCGAGATAATACTCTCATATTCACCCTTAATTCGATACTTATCATTTAACTCAGTGATAACCTTCTCTAACTCCTCAAAGGAATCACCTTTAGATATAGTCATTGCCAACTCTTTCTCCTGAGATAACAATGTATTTAAGTTCTTTTCTTCAGTCTCAATTTTTCCAGTTAAAGAAGGTAAATCAGCAGTAATAAACTTAATTTTTTCTACAACCATATTGTTGTGGTATGCTACTAATTCTTCAAAGGTCTTTTGTAAGTTAGAAATATTTGCGTTAGCCTCAGCATACAGTACTTCCAATTGCTTCAAGTCAATATTAGCCTTGCTATTTTCAATCTCTCTTTTGGCGTCTTCTATGAGGTTCTTTCTAATTTTCATTTTACTTATGTTTGAACTGCTTTTATTTATTTGAAATTTTACGAAGTTAAGTTGATCTAACTGATTTTCAAAATTTTCGTTTAAATTAAAATTTGATTTTTTCTCATTTAATTGAGCTATTTCTGTTTCAATCATTTCTAAAGCAATTTCATAAGCTGTTTTGGTTTGCTTTTTTTCCAGTCTTTCCTTGAAGGCTTCTTCTTGTTTTATTTTTGCCACTAATGCTTGCTTTTCTGCCCCTTCATCAAAGTCACAACCTAATAAGAACAAATATAAAGTCTCATATTCCACATCAGAGGTATACTTGTCCAAAGTCTTAAGCGTATTACTTATATTCTCATCCTTGTATCTAATATTGTGAGAGATGATCTGTCTGAATGTGGGTTTCTCAGCCTTATGGTTGGGAAAAAGAAGCCTCTGTAACTCATCTTCAAAATCCTTATCTAGTATTGACTTTCCATTAATTTTCCTTATATTCTTTTTTCTTGACAAAAAATTACGCTCAATTACTACTTCATCTGACGCCTCATCTGATAAATCCTCAACAAGAATGAGAGTAATCAGTACTTCCTCGGTTACAAGAAAATCTTTAACCAACTCATAGACTTCCTTTTTATTCTCTGTATCAGAATATATTATTGAAGCGTTAGACCCTAAACAAAAGTCAATTAGCTTTAATACTGTTGTTTTCCCTACATTATTCCCAGTAGATTTATCATCATTGGATGGTGTTTCGTCAATGATTAGGTTCAAACCGGATTTAAAAGTCAGTTCCCTTATTGTCCCTGTGCGACTCGTTATTTTCAGTGTTTTTATGAACATAATTCCACCCATCCATCTTCGTCTATCTTTGCAAAATCAATTAGATAAAGCCAATCTAAACAAAGCATGAAAGTGGGAAAAGACATGTTATATTGGCTCTTAATCCTTTGATACAGATCAAATACTTGTTGTTTGGCATGTTGTTTAAGTTCTTTCAAAACTAAAGATCCATTATAGTAAATGCTAAGCTGTGGATGTATATTATCCGGCAATAACATGGCTATATCCCTCCGGATTCTTAAAAATTTTGCATCGTATGAAAGCATCTACGACTAAAATACAGACGCAGAGTTCCAATTCTTCATACGGAATTTCAATATAATTTTTGCTCTCGACAATTATCTTGGTTATGTTATCAATTATACTGTAGAAAAGTTCTTTAGAGTTAGCTTTTTCATGTTGATGCATCGTATACTGCTTTTTGATAATTTGAAAAACGGAAAAGCTTTTATTAGAGCCTTCCCTATCAAACTCAGCATATTTTTCATCTAACTTTTGGTAAAATATCTTGTAATCATCAATTGTGTCTTTGACGTCCGATAAATCATTGAAGGTTATTTTCTTATCAATCTCAAAGGAATTAATCTCTGGTGATTCAATACAGTTAGCAAGATTTTCATTTGCGAGTATGTTTATGATGGTCGCAAGATTCGTATCAACTTTAAGTAAATCAACATCATTTCCAAGTTCCTTTTTTACAAACTCAAATACCTCACGCTGTTTATCAATTTCCATGCTCAGTATAACATTTAATAATGTGTTTATATCCACAATATCATCCGAGGGAGAAAAAGCAGCATTATGTGGATTAATAAAACTCATATCACGAAGTTTGGTTGCATCCTTAGCAATTGAAACAAAAATGAAACGGTAACCGGAATACCTACGGAATATGTCCTTATTTAATGAGCCTTCAATTTTTTGCTTTGTACATGTTGAAGATACTTGAGCGACAACTTTGTGGTCTACATCCACCAAATCAATACCTTCAACATTCTGCTTAAGTATATTCATATTAACCAACGTAAATCCAAACAATAAATTCATTAATTCAGCAAAAAACGTCTCTGAATATATATTCAAATCCAATAAATTGATCTTTCCTCGTTTTTCAATTCGTCTTGCCAAAACCTCCAGCTTTTCTTCTATATAATTGAAGTATTTACTTCGATTCATTAGCCAATCATACCCCTATTCAAAAAGGATTTAAACCACGTTCATTGACTATTCGACAAATCATTGGAAATTCCTCTCCCATTGAAGCCATAAAAAAAGCGTCTAATTAAAGACGCTCCACACACTTTACTACATGTCTACACACTCGACCTCAAAACCAAGGTCCAGCACGACCGAAACCTCAATTGTTTCTTTTAGAACCTTATTTTTGAAATCGGAGCCATCCCTCGTAAAAGTCGTAAACGGCGCAAAGTGCTGAAAACAAAGGATTTCTAGGTATCTTTGCGTTGCATTCCTATTACTACCTCCACATGCACCGTATGCGGAAACATATCCACCGGAGTCACCTCGACGGTAGTGTATCCCCCATCCTCCAGCACCCGCAAATCCCGTGCCAAGGTGGCCGGGTTGCAACTCACATACACAACCCGCTCAGGCTTCATCTCGAGAATGGTGTCCAGCAGGCGTGGGTCGCAGCCCTTGCGCGGCGGGTCGACGACGATGACGTCGGCCTCAATCCCCTCCGATTTCCACCTTGGAATTACATCCTCAGAAGCTCCAACTTCAAACGTCACATGCTTCATCCCGTTCAACTCCGCATTGACCCGGGCATCCTCGATTGCTTCCTTGACGATCTCGACGCCGTACACCTGCTCCGCATGCTGCGCCAGGAACAGCGAGATCGTACCGATCCCGCAGTAAGCGTCGATCACCGTCTCCTTGCCCGTCAACCCGGCATACTCCACTGTCTTTCGATAAAGAGCCTCCGTCTGCACAGGATTCACCTGATAGAAGGAGCGGGCCGAGATGGCAAACTGCACATCTCCAATGTAATCATAGATCACATCTCTTCCCCATAGGACAAGCGTCTCGTCTCCGAAGATCACATTAGTCCGTTTGGTATTCATATTTTGGCAAATGCTAACCACATCCGGAAGACGCTCACGAATACTGCCAATCCAGGCATCCAGATGCGGGATATCCCGTCCATTGGTTACGAGAACCAGCATCATTTCTCCCGTACGAAAAGCTTTCTTCACCACTACATGGCGCAGCAGTCCGCGCCCCGTCTCTTCGTTATAAGCGGAAATGCCCAGTTCACTGCCGAGCTGCTTCACCACGGCGACAGCGGCGTCATTATCCTCATGCTGGATCAGACAAGTCTCCATATCCACGATCCGATGACTTCCCCGGGCATAGAATCCGCCCACAAGTCCGCCATCCGCCGCCCCAATCGGTACCTGGCCCTTGTTCCGATAGCGCCATGGCTCATCCATCCCGAGCGTCGGCAGCACTCGGATACCCTCACTAAAACTGTCTGCTGTTGCTCCCAGTAAATCTCCCGAATTGAATCGGGAATGATCGGAGCCATCCCGAGAACTTCCGGTCGCCTTTCCTGCTGCGTACACCTCGGTCGCCACACGTTCTCCATCCGTCGTCGCAGCCCTCAAGTAACTATCCTTCTGCTCCCCCGCGATACGCAGCTTGCCGATCCGCTCCAGCGCATCGACGACGTGCTGCCTTTTCCAAGCCAGCTGTCCTTCATAGCTGAGATGTTGAAGCTGACAGCCGCCGCACTGGTCATAAATCGCACAAGGAGCAGGTACGCGCTCGGGACTTGGTTCCACGATCTTTAGCAGCTTCGCATAGCCATACTGCTTCTTGGTCTTCAGCACCTTGGCCTGAATCACCTCACCGGGCAGCGCCGCCTGAACGAACAAGGTATAGCCCTCAACACGGCCCACGCCTTCTCCATCATGATTCATGCCGACCATCTCCAGTGTGACTACATCATTCTTGGCTACCGGAACACCTTCCAGCCGTTCATCAGCTTGTCCCTTCCTGCCTCGCCCTTGCTGTCCTTGATTCCTCTGCTGTCGCTTCATCTCATTGCCTCATTTCCAGAACATATTCCTGTATTAGGTTCAATCTTAAAATCAGTGTCTGACGTGATGGGGGAGTCAGGAGTGTTCCCTCAAAATAGCCTCATCCGCACAAAACCCCGCCGATCTCTGGCGGGGACTCATGAGCAAATTATAGCATCTCTTCACCTTAAAGCACAAAGCGCAGAACACAAAAGGCACATAATCACTTTCCTGCCCCATCTACGCAAAAATCCGCAAATGCTGCGGCAAAATCTCGAACACGCCGGGCAGCTCGCCGCCGAGCTCACCATCGAGATTAAGCAGCACATGATTCGGCGAGATCACTTCCATCCTTGGCGTCTTAAGATAGACAACATGCGGATCATTGAAATGATCTCCTCTCAGCGCCATCGTCACCAGGCGAATGAACTCAGCCAGATTGCATTTTCTTACCGCGATCACATCCAGCATCCCGTCATCAATCTCCGCTCCAGGCGCCAGCTTCTCGAATCCGCCGACAGAGTTGCTGTTTGCGATCAGGAACATCATGAACTCGCCCTCAATCGTATCATGTCCGGCTGCTTCAATGACCAAATGCATCGGGCTCAAATTGACCATCTTCTCGACGCCCTTTACATAATAAGCAAGCTGTCCGATCATCGTCTTCAGCCGGCTGGGCACCTCATACGTCAGTTCCGTCAAGGAGCCGCCTCCGGCAATATTAATAAAATGCCTTCCGTTCACTTTTCCGATATCAATCGGCCGGGTCTGATTCTGAATAATCAGATCACAGTAATCCTCCCAGCGCTTCGGAATCTTCATCGCCCTTGCAAAATCGTTCGTCGTCCCAAGCGGGAAAATGCCTAGCGGAGGCAGATGGCTCTGTCCCGCCATTCCGTTAATGACTTCATTCAGCGTTCCGTCTCCTCCCGAAGCGATAATGATATCGTAGCCGCGCTCACAAGCCTCCGCTGCCGCGCGTGTCGCATCCCCTTCTCCTGTTGTCGCATGGCAGGAGGTCTCAATCCCTGCCTTATCAAGCCGATCCAGGATGTCAGGAAGCAACCGCCGGATTTCTTCACGTCCGGAGGTTGGATTATAGATCAGCCTAGCTTTTTTCATCTCATCAACGCCACCTGTTATTCATTATCGTCCTCAGTACCTTCCCACTCACTGCTAGGGTGTACTAAGCAACCCTATTAGAAGGTATTACCCGTTTGGACGCAATTTAGTTATTCACTGATCTCATTATATTCAATATTTGCGCATACATCCAGCGGGCGACCAGAGGATGCGGCAGCAGCGGTTCCCCGGAATACCGGTATTGCAGGCCTTTAAGGCGGTCGGGAATGACCCTTTTCGTAAAATAACCCGCACTTAAAAATAAAGGAGCTACTATAACTCCATCCCCCATCTCCTCGGTATACCGGCTGACCTGTGACCGAAGACTATCCGGATTCAGCAGCGCATAATCGGCAGCGGCCAGGCCGCTGATCTCGCCGATTCGGGCAGACAAAGCAGCTATTCCTTCTTCCCATCGCTGCCTGAACCCGTCATGCCTGCTGCCATGGCCGACGAGAACAAGCGCCTCCCGTTCCGGCTGCTTCGATAATCCTCTCACCTTGTCCCAGACAAGCTCCGCGATCAACGGATCATCGTGTACAGGAACGCCAAGAAACACGCGTGCGGAAATACGGAGGCGCTCCATATCGGTCTCCTTCTCCGGCGTGCTCTTTATGCCTAAAGCATAGGTGATCTCATCTATATGCGTACTTCCAGAAGACACAAACAAGGGGATAACGATGATTTCCGTAATCCCCTGCGCTTCCAGTCGGTCTATTCCGTCCTGGATCAGTCTGCCCTCATGGTTATCCAGGAATACAGCTTCCACGGATATCCCTTCAGGGAGTAATTCCATCAACTCGGAAACCGTGCCGTCGACCAGCTCCGCCCACTCCGGGTCAGGAGAACCATGGCTAATGATGAGCACACCTGGCTGAACCGATTTGTTCAATGCAAGAGGCCCCTTCTTGTTCGTCATGATTGCATTCCTATCCTTCCCGTTCATTGAGGCGAGCCCGACTCCCTAGTGTTCAAAAATCAGCTTTTCAGCACCGAGAAGGTTGCGAGAACCCGAAGAAGAAGGGACGGAGTAGGCAAAACCTACATGAGTGAAATGCTTCCCAAGGAAGCATGCCTCGTAAGCATCCGCTCGGACTTCGAGGGTGAACGCAAGATTCGGTGTCGAATCAACCTCTTGAAACACTTCGTGATCAAAAGTTGACTTTTTGAACTACCTCTATTATCTGCCCAAGCGGTCCAAGGTCATCTTATAACCATCATTGCCATAATTCAGGCAACGCTTCACGCGGGATATCGTAGCCGTACTGGCTCCGGTCTCCGCTTCGATCTGGTTATAGGTATTCCCTTTGCCAAGCATTCGCGCCACTTCCAGACGTTGGGAGAGCGACTGAATTTCATTGACCGTGCACAAATCATCAAAAAAGATATAACATTCCTCGATGTCTTTCAATGTAAGAATTGCTTCGAATAATTGATCAATGCTTTTATCATTCAATTTCTTAAGCTGCACTGGATAATCATCCCCTACCATGACTTAAACACAACTCCATTGTACCTGAGTCAAGTCCCCCTTTTCAAGCATTAACGGTTTCACGCATTACAGAAAGAATGCCCAAATCCGGCAGAAGCCTAATAAATCGGGACATTCGTCTATACGCATTCGCCCCTGGACACATACAGTATAGTAAGCAATCGCCTAAGAAGGTGAAGAAATCTCATGCTGTTTGCCAACGATTCAGAATTATAGGAAAAGGATCGTGATATTCATGCCACATTATCAATCACCCCATCCGCAGCGCACAACCCGCAGCGCAGTTCCGCCTGCGTACCCGTATAGTCAATACCCGGGACTCGCTCCCCTGGAAGGTGCTGCAGAAGAGGTGCTCAAAGCAGAATCCTCCGCATTAGTACCGTACAGTCCGCAGGCGGGAGGCGCACTCTCACCGCTGGGAGGCGGAGCAGCCGATGCTGCGGCAAAGAGCGGAGGGCTGTTAGGCAGTTTAGGTAATCTGGGTAATCTAGGAAACCTGGGGGACATCAAAGGCATTATTGACCGGATGGGCGGCCTTGACGGCATTCTCGAAACGGTCGGCAAAGTACAGAAGGTAATGCAGACTGTACAGCAGTTTGCCCCCATGGCCAAAATGTTCACCGCATTTCTTCCCGGAGCTGCCGCCAAGCTTCAAGCAGGTGCGACAGCTGCTGAGGAGACTTCCTACTACAAGCCTTCCCGGCGTAAACGCAACGGTCGCCGAACCAAAAAAAGAAGCGGATCGGGCTCAAGCAGCCGCAAGAAGAACGTCAAACGCCGCCGTTAATGCCAACGGCGGCGTCTCTTTTATTTGAACCAGCCGCGCCTCAGAAACGCGAGAATCATCCAGACGGTCAGCACCGCCATCCCGCCCAGCACAGCGAAGTATCCGTATTTCCAGTCTAGCTCCGGCATGTATATGAAGTTCATCCCATAGATGCCCGCAATCAGGGTCAAAGGCATAAATACAGTGGTAATGACCGTCAAGGTCTTCATAATCCCGTTCATCCGGTTCGAATTAAGAGAGATATAAGAATCGCGCAGATCCGCCGTCATCTCCCGATCGCTCTCAATCATCTCCGAGAGCTTGAGCAAGTGGTCGTACACATCGGCAAAGTATGCCCGCGGCTCGTTCTCCCCTTGAATATGTTGCGAATTCAGGATTCGGTACATCATATCCCGCATGGGGACAATCGTCCGCCGCAGCTTTAACAGCCTGCTTCGCAGCTCGAATACCTGATTCATCAACAACTCCACAGACTCCTTGCTGCCCCGGTTCTCCAGCTCGTCCAGTTCGTCCTCAACGGCATATACACAAGGAAAATACTGATCCACCAGTGCATCAATAACAAAATAAGCAGCCACAAACGGTCCTCTCGTCCAGGACTTGCGGCCCTGTGTCCGGTGCTGCAATCCCTCCCATACCGCATCAATCTCGGTGATCGGACGGTGATGGAAGGAGACCATATAATTTGAGCCAATGAACAGGTTAACCTCTGCCGTTGCCAGGGTATCCGGGTCCAGCGCATGCAGCACCAGAAATTCGTATTCCTCGTAATAGTCGATCTTGGGACGCTGAAGCACATGAAGACAATCCTCAATAGCCAAGGGGTGAAAATGAAAACCGGTATCCAGCAGACAGCCCTCTTCATCGGTCGGCTCACTGAAATCAATCCAGCTCCACAGGTACTTGGTGTCCTGAATATCTTCCAACGAAATTCCGGCATCGACCCGATGATCATGCGTAATTCCCATTACTCGAATCATGAACGGCATTCCCCCTATAAGAAAAAGTTGAACTAATGATTTACGCTGGGGTAACGTGTGAAGTGAATTCACTTCACACATTGCCTTTTCTGCGTAGCTTCTTAGTTCAACTTTAGATAAGACCGAATAACAATTTGTACAATACACCGGCTAGTACAGCTACGATCGGAATGGTGATTACCCATGCAACCACGATCCGTCCGGCTACTCCCCATTTCACGGCAGAGAAGCGTTTCGCGGAGCCTACACCCAGAATTGCCGATGTAATAGCATGCGTAGTGCTGACCGGCAAGTGAAGCAATGTCGCTCCGAAAATAACCGTCGCTCCGGTAAGGTCGGCTGCAAAGCCGTTAATGGGTTCAATCTTGAAAATCTTCGTCCCCATCGTCTTGATGATCTTCCAGCCGCCGACCGAAGTCCCCAGTGCCATTGCGGTAGCTGCCGAGAGCTTAACCCACAGCGGCACCTCCATATGATCCTGGAATTTAGCCGTCACCAGTGCAAAGGTGATAATCCCCATCGCTTTCTGGGCATCATTCGTACCATGGGTGAAGCTTTGGATTGCCGCCGTGAGGATTTGCATGCTGCGGAAGCCTTTATTCACAGTATGAGGGCTGCGTCTGGCGAAAATCCATTTCAGAAGCATCATAATAATATAACCAACGGCAAATGCAATAATCGGAGACAGTACCAGGCCTTCAATAATAGTAATGAATCCGCTCCAGTTGAGCTTGTCCGGTCCCGCACCCACATATACCGCACCGGCAAGCGAGCCGATCAGTGCATGGGAAGAGGACGATGGAATACCAAGCCACCAGGTAATCAGGTTCCAAATAATCGCCGACAACAACGTTGCAATCAAGATTTCGAGACCGTTATCGAGCTTCGCCGGATCGGCCACACTGCCGCCGATCGTCTTGGCGACACCGGTAAACATGATAGCTCCAAGGAAGTTCATGCAGGCAGCAAGCATAATCGCTGTCCGCGGCTTTAGCGCCCGGGTGGATACCGATGTCGCAATCGCGTTGGCGGTATCGTGAAAACCATTAATAAAGTCGAAGCCCAGCGCAAGGATGATAACGATCAGAATAATTAGTAAACTTATATCCATAACTAGTCTGCACAGATGGGTCCTCTCTGTCTAAATCCGCGCAATTCCCAACCTCCCGTTGATCGATTCAAAAGCTTCGGTATTACGAATTACGCATAATGATGGATTCAAGCATGTTGGCAACATGCTCGCAGGCATCTGTCGTCGTCTCCAGGCGCTCATATATTTCTTTCTTCTTGATCAGTACAATTGGATCCGTTACTTTAGCAAACAATTCATTGATGCAAATCCGCAGCAAATCATCGCCCTGATTCTCCAGATCATTAAGCCGAATCGTATACTCGCGGATCGCAAGCAGCTTCTTTTCGGACAACAGATGGATAGCTTTTTGAATCTCATAGGCCGAATTGCGCAAAATTTCTGCAAAATGAGTGATATGCTCGTCCGGCTCGGACAGATGATACATGAAGAACCGGGAAGTCGTTGCCTCCAGACCATCCATCACATCGTCCAACGTCGTCGTCAGATTCATGATATCGTCTCGCTCGATCGGTGTGATGAACGTCTTGTTCAATTCAACGATGATCGTATGTGTATAACCGTCGCACTGGGACTCAAATTCCTTCATTTTCTTGGCGAATTGGTCCACATTGTTGAATTCCGTTACTTGTTGGGCGAAATAATCCGCAGCATGCACGATAGCGTCTGCCATGTTCTCTAAAGTTTGAAAAAAGATGTCCTTTTTCTTGACACGCATCTTGTTTCCCCTTTTCTTTAAATATACGAATTTACACTCCTATTACACTTTTAACACTGGCTTAACACACCTTGAATATCTTAACACAACAAATAAGATTGTAGGTAATAATGTCGCAAACATTTCAAACTCACAGCATAAATTTACCCAATCAGATACAAAACTATCCTTGCTTATACAATTTCAGACAATTATAGACTGGTAACTTCCTCATTCACCTTCAAATGGCTGTCAAAATCAGGCTTGTTCGGGACAATATTAAAATAGGTCGTTCCGGGGACAAAAGGAACCTCTATATTGTCCTTCACGAAGCGGATCACATCATCGGCGCGCCGGATCCATTGTCCCCGAATCATTTTTCCCTGCTGGAACAGCACGGCTTCTCCCCCCAGGTCCAGCTCAACCGATAATCTGCCGATATCGTCCAGCACCTTGTGATTCGCACCCATGACGACAACATTCGCTGCGGTCAACGTCTCTTTGCTCTCCAGATCGATATGAGGGCTCCCGTTAACAAAGCGCTCGTATAATCCGGTGGAAGCATCATATTGATATTGAACCTTATAGTTCTCTAGTTGAAACTTAATCTCTAGCTTTTGAGCTATTTCGCCTTCAACAGTCTCATCCGCACCCCGGAAGGTGTAGGATGGGACATCCATATCTTCTAAAGCATAGCCCCGCTTATTTGCTCCTTCCAGCAAGGTCTCCACATTGGAATACAAATTATGAGGTGCCTTGCGGGAACTATCCCGCCAGAAGAAGGAACCCGCATTCGTGATCTCATCGAGATCCTCCTTATGCTGACGTTGAAGAATGGCGTAAGCATCATTGCTCGCTCCGGCGTGGACAAGAACACCGTGGTAGCTCTCCCCAAGATCGATCATATATGGACGTATACTACGGATCGGGCCAATCTTGGCTCCATCCGCATGACTTTGAAAGATAGAGACTAACCGGGTAACTCCGCCTTCCGCCAACACTTCATAGACGATATCGGCCCCCAGCAGACCGGATTGAGGTCTGGCGGCCGGCGCGTTATTGACCATAATCGCCAATGGCCGGCGAGTAACCGGTTCATCCATGGGCATGCCTGTGAGCGGCGCCGTGTAAAGCGGAACCGCTGGCGCCTCGGATTCATCAGGCGTCGTTGTATCCTGCTCCGTAACAGGAGGCGAGTGCTCGTCCAGATCAGCAACCTCCTTGGCCGTATTGCATCCGGGCAGCAGAATTAGGCAAGCAGAGAGCAGTAATGAGAAGAAACTCAATTTAGGGTTGAATTTAGTCATATTTCCTCCGTCTAACTATTTGTAAATTCTATTATACGCTCTCGGGTATCCCGGAGAAAACCAAGAGTTGGCTGAAAATTAATAGAGTGTGTTCATCAAAAAGAATTTGAACGCAAAAAACCGCCATGAACCAAGAGACTCAAGAGTCTCCTGACGTCATGACGGCTGAATTAAAATCTAGGATTTGCTTCCGAACATCCAGCAATTCAGGCTGAGATTGCCAAATTCATATTCCTGATGCAGTTTGCTGGCACTACGGTCATTGTCGGAAGCGCCCATCGCATAGAGCAGGGGTGCAAAGTGCTCTGGAGCATATGATGGAACCGCTTCACGAGCATGGGGCGCGCGCTTATCATATTCAAACAACTGACGCAGATCCCAATTTGCGAGTTGCTCTTCAATCCATTTATCGAAGTCGACCGCCCACGATGAGGGCGAATCGCCGCTGCGCTCCAGCATTCGCAGATTGTGAACCAACCCTCCGCTGCCGATCACCAGCACATTTTCATCCCGAAGGGCCATAAGCATTTTGCCAATCGCATACTGCTCCGCAGGAGTACGTCTGGCATCCACCGATAAAGCCACAACAGGGACATCACATGCAGGAAACATTTCCCGAAGCACGATCCATGCCCCATGATCAAGACCTCTTCCCGCGATGCTCTTATAGGCCAGATTGCCGTCCTTGAACAGAGCTTCAATCTTTGCAGTCAGTTCAGAGCTTCCTGGTGCAGGATAATTGATCTCATATAGTTCATCCGGAAATCCGTAGAAATCATGAATGGTATCATGAACCTGATCGGAGGTCACGAATTGAATCGGGGAATCCCAATGTGCGGAGAACAGGACAATCGCTTTCGGTCTGGACAAGATCTCTTGTCCGAGCCTGCGTAAAAATGCCGTGTATGCGTTGTTCTCGATCGCCAAAGTTGGAGCTCCATGGGCAATAAATAAAGCAGGCTGAGTCATTCTATCAACCTCCCGGGCATTCGCCAAAGGATATATTTCCATTTTATCCCGAAAGGAAGCGATTTACCACATTTGCGAAAAAAGATTGAAGATTTTCAGTCTGCTTTCAGCTCTTGAAACGGATTAAATCATCCAATGCTGCCAATCACTTTGGGTCGTCTGAAGGCGTCCCAGCCAGGACAAGGTCGTCTGTAACAGCTGTTTGCGCGATTCCCCGGATGAGAAAGTATGATTGGCCTGAAAAATAATCTCCTTATCACAGCTTCCCTCGCTCCGCATCCAGAACACCTTCTGGTACAGAAACGCATAGTCTGCCGGAATGTCATCATCGGAGGTTCCGTGAATCACAAGCACATCGCCCGAGAACTTCAGCGCTTCCTGAAGCGGCTGGAAGTTGCCCAGGGAATTAAAGAACACAGGCGTCAATTCATAGCCTAGATAATCCGCACTTCCCTGCCCGATGGCCTGGTCATAGACCTGGCGTCCGGTTAATTTCACAATATCTCCGAATGGATAGCCGACCGCAGCCCATAGCACCAGATTTTTCACCCGGCGGTCACGGACAGCAGTCAGAAGTGCGATCATCCCGCCAAGACTATGTCCCAGCAAGGTCACACGGGTAGGATCAATGTCTCCGATCCCCAGCGCATAATCAAGCACTGCGCGTGTCTGGGCAATCATGGAATCCACACCCTCATTTCCATAGTTGCCGGTGCTTTCCCCGCAGCCCAGATAATCGAAGCGGACAGCCAAATAACCTTTAGCGGCGAGCTCTCTGGCGGTGTTCACGAACAACCGGTCAACCCCAATGCGGCTCCCGACAAAGCCATGGCAGATCACGACTAGCGGGGAACGCCCCTTACAACGCCCTTCCTGATTAGCTGTTGTCGGATAATGTATGCTTGCAGCCAACGACTCCTGTCCATACGGAATAATAATTTGACGTTCCATCCTTTTCCGCCCCCATTCCTATACAAATCATCGAATCAATCATATTAATATTAATCCGATAAGTTTAATAAGATTTAATGTAATCTTATATTAGCATTGGAATCGAAACGGTGTCAATCTTATTCCACTCGCTATTCGTAGGCCTGCCTCAAATAATGGCTGGTCATATCTGCCTCATTGATCTCAGACTCATTCATGTCATAACTCATCACAAGCACATCATCCTCCGAAGCCACTTCCTCCAGGCTTCCCCTAGAATGACTATTCAATAAACAGCGGCGAGTCAACTCCGATTCATCATAATCCATTACGGCTTCCCTCCAGAACCAATTTGCTGTAGTTTCGCCGTGAGGATAAGCCTTTTATACCTGTTCAAGAAAACGTCACATTAGGACTGATGTCTGCGTATCGGGGGCAACGTGTGAAGGGTGCTTACGATCGCTGTTGCTCGCCTAACGAGTCTCATTGAGATTTGCAGCTTTTTCCTCAGGTGAAGTATGATGACAATAGTATCTGTTTTCATTTTTAGCTATTAAGGAGCGAACATGACTTGAACAAGAAAATCAACAAGCCTGAGCTTCAGGCCATCAAGCTGCAAATGAATGATTCTCACCGCGCCTATTTCCAAGAGGTCTCCAAGCTTCTTTATAAAGCAACCGATAAATCAACCCGATTAACTGAAGCTCGTGCTGATCGTGCGCTGCTCCAGCTTGCCAGACAAATCGTACGGCTTGAAGCTCAAGGGCGACCAGTAGATCAGCTGCTGCAAGGTCCGCCTGCCGCATTCGCCGAACAGTTGGCGGATGATATCAAGATGCGCAGACCGCGCACCACCCAAGACAAGCTGCATTATTATGTATTGATCGCCTGGTCAGCTATAACCTGGGTATTTTTTATCTATATGTTTCGAGGCTATTTTAACTTATGGCTTGAAGGAACCGTCCCTAGGTACGAAATCAGCTCGACCCTTTTGCTGCTGATTGCCGCCCTTGCCGTGGCTTCGATCGAGCTCATGACCCGCTTTCTGGGAACAGGCTCGCGAAATATCAAAGAGGAGACGCCTGGCGTCCCCTCCCGCAGAAAACTTAGTTTGAAGTCATTGGGAATGTATGTTGTCTTTGTTGTATTGGTAAGCGCCGCAGGTCTGATTCTGGATCGCATGCTTCCAGTCTTCCCGGTGACCCCGTTGGAGAGCCTGATCGTTTTTGCCGTTGGACTCGTCGGACAAATCGGGCTCTTCCGCAGCTCCAAATAAGCATTAGATTTCGAGCTTTTTACGAATCGGCCATGCCATCAGCCAGAGCAGCAGGACGGCTGCAACAAGTTCAAATAGGAAGCCGCCCAACCCTGTTCCCAAGGAACTGACCGTAACTGTATCCGGAACCGCCGCGGGACCTGATTCGATCTGAACAATCCCGAAGTTAGTTGCACTGCCAGCTTGTCTGAACACCGTCTCACTGATCGAGCTGATGATATTTGAAAGAATGATAAATACGATAATGCCTACCCAGACCCCGGCCTTCCCGCGGATGTTGACCATAGCGCCAACCGTCATGGAGAAATAAATCAACAGCATAACGAAGAAGGTACCCCAGATTCCGCTGGCAGCAGCAATGATCACATCCCATGCCGTAAGCTGCAAATTGCCAAGTTCCAGGAAGGCTGTGAGGTCACTCCAAGGAATCAGCAATAGACCATGCGCGGCAGCGATGACGAATACCGCCATCATGATAAGCGTACTGAACAACAAGGATGACAGCACGTGGTAGATCGGATGGATCGGAACCAGTCTCCGTTGATATGACTTGAGATTTTTGATGTATCCTTTCGAGCCGGTAATGACCATCACGACCATGGCGGATACATACATCATCAGACTTACAGCCAGCCTGATCATCGGGTCCCACCCGCGGGCAGTCCCGACCCAGTGGAACAATAGTTGAGCTATAACCAGTACAGCAAGAACGCTATAGATTGTATTGGAATCTCTTTTCCAATCGTATTTAAACAGCTTCATCATTCAGCGAACACCTCCTTGAACAAATCCTCCACGCTTTTTCCGTGCTTGCTCCGCAACTGCTCTACTTCATCCTGGAGAACAACCTTCCCCTGCTTCAGGAATAACACCTCATCAAAGATCCGTTCAATCTCGCGCACCAAATGCGTGGAAATCACAATGCTGCTGTCCTCGTCATAGAACTCCAGTATTGCATCCAGAATGCGGGCTCTTGCTACCGGGTCAACTCCTCCGATCGGCTCATCCAGCAAATACAATCTGGCTTTCCGGGACAAGGTCAGCGTAAGCTGCAGCCGCTCCAGCATTCCTTTCGATAGTGTGCTGACCCGGTCGCGGTCTCTCAGATTCATGAATTCAAGCATCTGGCCTGCTTTGTTCTCATCAAAGTCGGGATAGAAGTCCCGCTGCATTCTAATCGCCTCATATACACGCATCCAGCTCTCCGTCAGCGGACGGTCAGGCATAAATGCCACCTCAGCCTTGGACTCCAGGCCTGCCGGTTTTCCCAGCACAGTTGCACTTCCTTCATAAGGAATCAAGCCTGCGGCGATTTTCATGAGTGTACTCTTACCGCTCCCATTCGTACCCAGCAGCCCTACAATTTTACCTTTGCCAATGGATAACGAGACTTGATCCAGCGCTTTTTTCCCCGCATAATTTTTCGAAACACCTTGCAGGTGCAAAATTTGATCCTTCATTTCACTGTCCTCCTTCTATTCCTCACGCGAAAATCCAACTTCCTCGGCCACTTCACTAAAATCATAACGGTCATTTGAGAGCCGGCGGATTTTTGTCGTCTACCGCTTCGGCAATAATCGCTGCAATATCCTTGTTAGCGAACCCAAGCTCCTGCATCCCGGTAATAAACCGCTGGATCAAATCTCCGGCCATTTCTTTTTTGATCGCCATAATCTTAGCCTCCTCGCTGGTTACATATCGTCCTAGCCCGCGCCGTGTCTCTACGACCTCTTCCCGTTCCAGTTCCTGAAAAGTCCGCTGTACCGTATTCGGGTTAATCTGAAGCTCGGCCGCCAGTTCCCGGACGGAAGGAATTTTGTCTCCTGCCTTGAGCTTGCCCGTCACAATCTCCCGCTTGATATAGCTCATGATCTGTAAATAAATAGGCAGGTTATTATCAAATTCAAGTGTCACATGATCTCCTCCCTTCGACCTTCCTTTGTTTCATTTTATGATTATTTTCAAACTGTACCTGTGTCATAGTTAAATAGTACACTAGTATTTTGTTGTTGTAAAGTGTTTAGATACATAAAAAACGGCCCAAAAAAGGCCGTTTAAGGTCTGCCGGCTATTAAAGCCTTATTCAGACGGCTTACAAATACTCGTTATTCCAAAACTGACTGCTCTCAATAATCGCCTCACTGCTAAGCTTGCGCTTCATATAGCGGTTATCCGACTTTACCAAGGCGGCAAAAATCAGATCGATGACGTACAGAAACGTAATATGCTCCGACAAAAAGGCGCTGTTTCTCACCGACAGTTTATCCGAGGCAATGATTTTGATGTCTGCGTACTGAGTAACCGAAGTGGAATTATAGCTAGTAAGCGTAATGACTGTAGCGTCGCTCTGGCTTGCCAGACTGAGACTGTCTACGATTTCCCGCACCAGGCCGGAACGGGTAATCGCGATCACGACATCCCCTCCGGTGCACATGGACCCGGAGAGCTTCATATTGTAGGTATCGTTGTAGGCAAATGACTTGATGCCGATCAGATCCAGCTTCTGGCGCAGTTCCTGCGCCGCAAGCCAGGAGCTTAGAACCCCAAAAATATAGATGTTTTTAGCCTTGGCGATGGCCTGAGCCGCCTTGGCTATCTCTCCCGGGTCGATCAGCGCCGCTGTGCTCGTTATCAGATCGTTATAATCGAAGGCCAACTCGTCGGAAAAAGGGATATCCTCTCGCCGCTTGGACTTGTGGTTCATATTGCGGTAATGCGTGTCCTGGGCGATCGCAATTTTGAAATCGTTGAAGCCCTTAAAGCCGACCTTTTTACAGAAACGGTTAATGCTTGCTTCTGACACACCGATTTCGGCCGCAATAGAAGTGATCGTGTTCTGAATGACGTAATCCGGATTGTCCATGACGAAGTTGGCAATCTCATTTTCGCTGAATGTCAGCTTATCTTTGCTAGATATAATTTTGGCAACAACCGCATTCGTTTGGCTGCTCATATGTACCCCCCGCGCAATACCTTCTTCCGTTCCCATAGTTTATCAAAATTCGACTACAAATGATAGTCAAACGGCCCCGCGGCGCAAGGCATGCCGGGGGGCCGGGAAAGTTAAGGAAGCGCACAGCCGAAGAGAATCCGATTATTTCGCCGGTTCTACCGTTTCCGCAACAGCCAGGGCAGACTCCCATCCCAAGCGCCAGTTCCGCTCCAGGACGTCATATTCGTCTTCGGTCAACTGGCCGCTTTCTCTCATATAGAAGTAATCGAATAGATTCGGCAGCCAATCCACACCTGTGAAGCCCTTGCTGAAGGCATGAGCGGCGATTTCAGAGCAGCGGACGATCGTCGCGCTGCGCCGAAGCGGGCCGAAGGACAGCGTCGTTACCGGCGGCAGCAGCTCGTTCGTGAAGCCGTGGCCGCTGTACTCCAGATAATGATAATATTCATGTGCCAGGTGAATGTCGACCATATCATTGAACGACAGCGCCGCTTCCGGCAGATAGCGCTGACAGGCTTGCTCCAGCTCGTGCAGCGAGCTGCGGTAAACCGTAATAGCCCGTTCCTTGTCAGAAAATTCGATCTCTGCCCGGAACCGCACTTTCCCAAACGTGCTCTCCCCGTCGGCGATCGTCACCGAGATGCCTGCCGCCCGGCACAGTTCGCGGATACCCTTCCCTTCCTTCCGCGCAGCAGCGGCCAATTCCGCTCCGCGCTCCAGCGACCGCTGGACATAGAAGGCTACACGGCTTTGCGGAATTTTATGAAACAGCAAATCCTGGGTCAGCTCTGCATAGGCCATCACCTGCTCGTCTGGCAGCAGCAAATGTTCTTTCGCCATTACGTTCCCGCTCTCCTTTCATCCTGAATAGCTCTATCCCGCACTCTTCGCCTGCGTTACTGATAGACAACGGCTAATATTTCGCTGTCCTCTTCCAGCAGCTGGGTCTCTACCTCCAGAATAGAGAAAAGCTGCTCCTTTGTCTGCATGCCTGTTAAATCCAGCATTTTCTCCTTGTAGAACAGAAACGCTTTGGGAATCGTCGCGTTGGCATCAGAATAAATCGTGTTTTCGTCCAGAAAAGCCGAGAAGCTGCTGCTTAGGTCCCGTTTGCGGAACTGAAGATAATAAGCGTTCGTCTTTTTGAAGCGCACTACACCTTCGCGGTCCAGCACTCCGATATGCGGAATTTTCTTTTTGAACAGACCCAGCATCGCCTTTTTTGTCTCTATACATTCGAACAGGTACCAACGCCCTGAAGCTGCCTTCAGCTCCGTTTCCTGCTCCCCTGCATTCAGCGCTTCGGCAGCCGTAGCCTGCAGCGCCTCCAGCGGAACATCGCGGTTGGCCAAGTCCTTGGACCGCAGCTCCGTGGAACCCGTGGCAATGGCGCGCAATATATTGCGCTGGGCGTCTATCTCTATGGTTACGTCCACCGTGGCCTCATTAGCCCCGGATCGAACAATCTTCTCGATCACCTCGGCGCGGATCAGCTTAATATCTTGCTCAGTGGCGCCGACCACCGTCTTCTCAATCTGTTCCCGTACCATTGCCATGCCTACGCCGATCGTGGAAATATACGGCGCATTATTCGCAATTTGATGCTTGAAGCCTTCTGCATCGGCCAGGGCCGGCACCAGCACGGCTCCGCTCCCGCCTCCGCCGACGAGGGTGACAAAGCTCTCATCCAGCTCATAGTCGTTGATCATTTCGCGGACCGCCTTCATCACTTTGCGGACGGCGATGTCCATCGCCGCACGAGCCGCTTCCTCCACGGTCACGCCAAGCCGGTCGGCCAGCACCTGCCACGCCTTGCGTGCCGCTGCTTCGTTACCGCGCGCGTAGTCGCCCTCCGGCACATAGCCCAGGATATTGGCCGCACCGGCCAGCGTTAACGCATATTCGCCTCCGGCTGCGCTAACGATCGTATAATCGGGATCTCCCTCGCGGGGACTGATTTGCTTAAGCTCCGCTCCCTCCAGGTTGGCGGTATCAGTGAAGCACTCGTATTCCTTGCCGGCTATATGAGCGCTTCGCGGTCCTACATCAATGATCGCGCCGTCTTCAATCCGGATCATGCTTCCCCCTGCCACCGCCAGCGTACGCACGTCGAGTGAGCGCAAATAGGTTTTATGTCCGCCGACCTCGGCATTTTCAATCATGACCTTGCCGTTCTTGATAACAGAAATATCGACGCTGGTGCCCCCGACTTCAAAGAAAATGCCATCGGAGATTTTCTCGTACATGAGCGCACCGGCCACGCCTGCGGCAAGCCCGGACAGCATCGTCAGTATTGGCCGCTGACGCACCTCATCGATGCTCATCACCCCGCCGTCGCAGCGCATAATCATAAGCTGGGAGGTGATCCCCGCTTCTTTGACCGCCTGCTCGGTCATGTTTGCCGTCTCCATCATTTTCGGAATTAGACTGGCATTGACCACCGCCGTGCGCGTACGCGTCTTCAAGCCGTACAGCTGCGATATCTCATGTCCGCCTGTGGCGTAAATTCCCCGGCTGCGTGCCCGCTCGATGACTCTCAATTCATTGGCTGGATCGTCGACGCTGTAAGCCTCGGAAGCGACGATAACCTGGGCGCCCTGCATTTCGAGATCGGTGATCGCATTATCTATCGCCTCATCGGTCAAATCCTTGGAGTCTACGAATGTGTGGTACGTAACGAGATATTTGCCCGCCGCCAGTTCAATATGCTCGATATTCGTCTCCGAGCGGGCGCTGCGGGCATCGATGCCCGTGCCCATGCCGAGAATGCCAACCCGGGCAACATCGCCTTCAAGCAGAGCGTTCGTTGCTTGGGTTGTGCCGTGGGCGATGAAGGTAATATCCTGCGGCGCAATTCCGTTTTCCTTCATAAGCCGCTCGATGATCTGTACAATGCCGCTGGCTACCCCTCGCTTGTCGTGATGCGTTGTAGGTATTTTAACCTTGGACATGACTTCGTAAGTATGGTTGTCGATGGCTACAGCATCCGTGAACGTACCGCCCACATCGATGCCGATGCGCACCTCTTGTTTGCCCATCCGGTATTCCTCCCCATATATCTTCTGCCTTTTATCTGTCTCTTCGTTTCTGCTAATTCTGCGGTTCTGCTAATGATCCTCTAAAAAGCGTAGAACGCCGCTATAATCATGGAAACAAACACAATCAGGATCATCCACGGCACCGTTTTCTTCAAAATTTCCACGATATCCGTCTTTGTAAAATCGGCCACCCAAACGTTATGCGAGTTGGTGGGATCGCTGACGGCCTGCAGGTTGCTGACAATGCGCAGCGCAAGCATAGCAGCGATTGGAGCCATGCCGCCCGCTACCATCAGGGCGGCGATGCCGCTGCCCAGACCCCAAACATTCAGCGGGCCACGGTAGATTGCAAGCGGCGACAACAGGGTAAAGACCAGTACAAAGGTGAGCGGCGATGAAGGCAAAATCCCTTCGATCAGCGGCTGAATAAGCGCAGCCACTTCAGGAGCGGTAACGGCAGCCAGCAGCATCCCGATGCCGATCATCAATCCCAGAGCCCCGGCTACATCCTGAATGCCTTCCACGAGTGCACTGGACAACACGTGCACCGGCCGTTTTGGCGTCGAAAGCAGCAGCGTGACAGCCGCGCCGACAAAGACGGCGGATACGATATCAAGCTTCAGCAGAAACACCAGCAACACAGGCACCAGCGGGCTGATCAGCGCAATGGAGCGAACATTTTTAGTTTCGGGGCCGCCTGAAGGATCTTGCTTGGCCGGCATCGCCCATGCTTTTTTAACCTTGCCGCCCTTCTTCGTATAGAAGACGATCATCACGAGTGCCAGAAGGATCAGCGGAAGTCCGCACAGTACCGAATAGGAAGCTACTTCCGAAGTCGGGATTCCCAGCACATCCGTATAAATTGCCCAGTTGGACACATTGAACGTCACACCTACCGCATTTGCCAGAAGTACGACCAAGCCGCTGACGAACGGCTTTAGTCCGGCAGTAAGCATAATCGGTATCGTGATGGTACCGACGAGAATGACCATGCCAAGGCCGCTCGCCGCCGCGAAAATAACCGACGCTGCCAGGAAGAAGACGATGGCGATTGCCAGCGGTTTATCGCCAGCCAGTTCGGCTGCTTTGCGGATAATTGTTTTGGTAATGCCGACCTTGTTCAGAATCTGTCCAAACCAGGCCCCGAAGATAAGGCCAGCGATCGCGGTGGACAGCCTCATCGCTCCTCCCGCTAATACGCCTTTAGCGATTGTAAACGCTTCCGGGTCGCTTGAGATGAACGGTATGCCCGCCACAGCAGCCAGCAAGACGGCCATCAGCGGCAGTGCCAGCAGGGTAGGCAGCTTTCTCATCATCATTAAGGCTACAAATACAGCGAATACAAGCAAAATACCGATTACTTGCAAAGTTTCCATAGACACATCCCCTTAAAATTCATATAATTGCGGGTTCTAGCATATTAAACTTCGAGATAAGCTCCTTCTTCGCGCAGCTTGCGCTGCAATTCGGCTATATCCACGTCCGTAACAGACTCGCGGGATTTGACGGCGAGTGCCGCGGCCGTGCCGCCCGCCTGCCCGATCGCCCCCACCGTCGGCGTCGTCCGCACAGCGGCCTGCGCCTCGAAGGTTGCAGACAGACAACGTCCGACTACAATCAGGTTGTCGAACTGGTCGGTCACAAGACAGCGGTAAGGAATACCGTACATTCCGCCCCATTCCAGCCGTCCATGCGTCGTTCCCTCGCCGTCCGGGCTGTGGATATCAATCGGGTAACCGGAGTGGGCGATGACGTCGTTGAATTTTTTCATGGTTAAAATATCCTCACCCGTCAGCGTATATTGTCCTTTAATCTGGCGTGAACCCCTGACACCGATGGATGGGCCGGTCGATACAACGATAGCCTCCTCAAAACCGGGAACATACTTCCTCAGGAACAGTTCCAGCTCGCGGCACTGCCTGCGCCCCTCGATCTCCGCCAGGCTCAGACTCCACGGGTCGGTGCTGTCGCAGCCGAGAATGCGCGTTGTATTCATGATGACCTCGCCGGGATTATTCGTTTCGAAGAACAACACATCCTCCCGCTTGATCGTCACCTCGCCGCGCTCCTTCGCTTCCTTGAACTGCTTCTCGAAGCCGATAACGGAGAGCCGTTCGGCCGTATCCATGACCGACAGATCCTGATTCATACGCGTGAACTCGTCCGGATGCTTGCGGATATAATCGCGGATAGCAGCAGTATCCACATTCCGCATCTTCATCTTCAGCGTCATCGGCTGCGACATGCCGTCGCTCTCACGGCCTTTTGCGAATTTTACGCCTGCCCAGGCCGCCACGTCTCCATCCCCGGTCGCATCGATAAAGACGTCGCCCGTAATCTCGCTCAGCCCTGCCTTATTGCACAAGGTCAGCGAAGTGATACGGCTCCCGTTCGTGACTACGCCGGCCAGCATCGTGTGATACAAGATGTCGCCTCCCGCTTCCAGCAGCATGGTCTCCAGCTCGTGCTTCATGGCCTCGGCATCGAACGGAGTCACGGAATAGGTGTAGTTCGTCGCATCCTCAATGTGTCCCGGTGACTTGCCAATCCGGCGCAGCCGCTGGATCAGCTCGTCCGTAATTCCCTGGATCGCCTGCTTCTTCCCTGCATGAAAAGTCATCATGGGACCAACCCCTGCAGCTGTCAACGTGCCGCCCAGAAACCCGTTTGCTTCGACAATCAAGGTTTTCGCTCCGGCCCTCGCCGCTGCGATAGCGGCTATGGCTCCAGATACGCCGCCACCGGACACAATTACCTCATAATGTCTCATCATTTCTCCACTCCTTATGATAGCGATTACATTACATCAAGAGAATATCACAATTTTCAAAAACCATCAATAATAATGTATATTTTTTTCAAAAAGTATCAGATAGATAGTATATTTCAAAAAAAAATAACGCCCGATTTCTCGGACGTTACGGTTATTATTAACCCTATGAATGTTATCAATCTAGGCCCTCTTCTGCTCAAATAAGCAGATTGAACAGATTCAGATCCCGGTTCAGCTCCGTATAAGCAATTCCTTTCGCGCTCATCCGGTCGATCAGCGCCTGGTAGTCCTCCTTGTCGCTGAGCTCGATGCCAACGAGTGCGGGGCCGTTCTCCTTGTTATGCTTCTTCGTATATTCGAAACGCGCAATATCGTCGTTCGGCCCAAGGACCTGCTCCAGGAACTCACGGAGTGCGCCAGCCCGCTGCGGGAAGTTGATCAGGAAATAATGCTTCAAGCCCTCGTAAATGAGCGAGCGCTCCTTCATCTCCTGCATTCGGTCGATGTCGTTGTTGCCGCCGCTAATAATGCAGACCACCGTTTTGCCCTTGATCTGTTCGCGGTAGATATCCAGTGCCGAGACAGCCAGCGCTCCCGCCGGCTCTACAACAATTGCGCTGTCGTTGTACAGTTCCAGAATAGTTGTGCAGGCTTTACCCTCGGGAACGAGGACGATGTCATCGATCAAGCCTCTGCTGATCTCATAGTTCAAGTCGCCGACCCGTTTTACTGCCGCACCATCAACAAACTTATCGATCGACTCCAATGTCACGACCTCTTTGCGCCGGATTGCCTCCGTCATCGAAGCCGCACCGGACGGCTCCACCCCGATCAGCTTCGTATTCGGACTCACTGTCTTCAAATACGTGCCTACACCGGAGATCAGGCCGCCTCCGCCAATCGTGACGAACATATAATCCGCCGGCGAGTCCAGGCCCTCCATGATCTCCATCGCGATCGTCCCGTTGCCGGCCACGATCATCGGATCATCGAACGGATGAATGAAGGTCATGCCGCCTTCCTTGCAGGCCTTAATCGCCTCAGCATAGGCATCATCATAAGTATCGCCGGTCAGAATGACCTCTACTGCTTCGCCTCCGAATCGTTTTACCTGCTTAATCTTCTGATTCGGTGTCGTGCTCGGCATAAAAATCTTTCCTTTGATCCCCATCACATGACAAGAGAAAGCCACGCCTTGAGCGTGATTCCCTGCGCTGGCGCATACAATGCCCTTTTCGAGATCCTCTGGTGCCAGGCTCCGGATCATATTATAAGCTCCTCTAATCTTGAAGGAGCGGACAATCTGCAGATCCTCGCGCTTCAAATAAACTTTACAATCATATTTCGTACTCAGGGTATGATCTAACTGAAGCGGAGTCCGTCTGACCACTTCCTTCAGCACATGATGTGCCCGTACAATATCCTCCATACCGACCGTTCCGGTTGTATGCTGCTGCTCCGTCTGCTTCATCTCGTTCTCCTCACCTCGTTATCATTACTCTCATTCTATTAAAGGTACACCTGAAACGGCCAGTCTTCAAGTGAAAAAGTAAAGGCGCCCTCTGACGCTCAGGCAGAATGCCGGGCTCAAAGGGCGCTCTAATCAATTATCTTCTTCCTTTTTCGGAACCAATCTAGGATTGGTTCGTCCTTCTGCATGCTTGACCTGGGCCAGCTCGGTCAGCTTATATTCCGTCGTTCCGAGGACCAGATCGGCAGGGAACTCCTCCCCCTTATGCAGGTACGTCTCGCGTCCAAGCTCGTCAGTGTACACACCTTCCGTCTCGACGACTTCCCTCGAGACCGGGTGCATTCTTTTCTCCTCATTACTCAAGCAGCATCGCCTCCTCCCTGGTAATATCTCCAGAAAGAGAGAGTTTATCCATGGCTCCGTACAGAGCTTTATGGTTGGATTGGTGCTCTTTTTACAGGACGTACCACCGCATACCCGTATCCTTCCGGGAAATGCCTCTGATAATCCTGCTTGTTGCCGTCATAATCCCATACATACCCTATCGAGCGGGGATCAAAGTTCCACGCTATTGCTTTCACCGCTTGCATTACGGCCGGATTGTCCTTCATACAATCTGATTGCCATCCCTTCCCGCTAATCCAACCTCTGTACCGAATAAAAATTTAAAAAATGCCGCCCGGCGTCCCGGACGGCATTTCTAAGTTCATTATACCAATGCTTTAGCTGCAATATCTGTACGGCTATGCTTCCCGTCGAACGTAATCTTGCCGGCTGCGGCATAAGCCCGCTCTCTCGCCTCGGCAATATCGGCACCGACGCCGACAACGCCCAATACCCGTCCGCCGTTCGTCAGCCACTCTCCCCGCTCGCCCCGCGCGGTTCCTGCATGGAAGACGAGACTATGCACGTTCTCCGCCTGCTCCAGCCCTTGAATCGGCAGACCCTTCGGATAAGAAGCCGGATAGCCTCCGGAGGCCAGAATCACGCATACCGCCGTTTCTTCGCTCCATTCGATCTCCACGTCATCCAGCCGGCCTTCAACCGCCGCAAGGAATATTTCGAGCAAGTCGCTCTTTAGGCGCGGCAGCACTACCTGGGTCTCCGGATCTCCGAAGCGGGCATTGAATTCGATCGTTTTGGGCTTACCCTCAGGCGTCACCATCAGACCGGCGAACAAGACACCGCGGAATGCGCGTCCCTCCGCCACCATAGCCTTTGCGGTCGGCTTGATGATCGTCTCGATCGCCTCGGCAATGATCTCATTCGAAATATGGGGCAGAGGCGAATAGGTCCCCATTCCCCCGGTGTTCGGTCCGCGGTCGCCGTCATACACCTGCTTATGATCCTGAGCCGCAGCCATTGGACGTACCGTTTCTCCATCTACAAATGCCAGAATCGACATCTCTTGCCCCTCTAGGAACTCCTCGATCACGACCTGGCTGCCCGAATCACCGAATACCTTGTCGACCATAATCCGCTTCAAGGCCTCTTCTGCTTCGTCCCGAGTGAAAGCCACCGTTACTCCCTTACCGGCTGCCAATCCATCTGCCTTAATGACAATCGGCACCTGCTGGGAATACAAATATTCAAGCGCGGCTTCATAATCCGCAAATTTCCGGTAGCTTGCCGTCGGAATTTCGTACTTGTGCAGCAGATCCTTCATGAACGTCTTGCTGCCCTCGATCAATGCCGCATTTTTGCGCGGGCCGAACACCGGAATTCCCGGAGCCGCCTCTTCAATCGCATCGACGATTCCTTCGACCAAGGGATCATCCGGACCAATTACGACAAGGCCCAACTGCTTCTCCCGGGCAAATGCAGCCAACTTCCCGAACTCGCCAACCTGAATCGGCACAAGCTCCGCTATTTGGGCGATCCCGGCATTCCCTGGCGCACAATAGATGGTTCCAGCCTTGGGGCTCTTGGCGAGCGCCCAACAAATTGCATGTTCACGGCCTCCGCCGCCGACGACTAATATATCCATTTGGGTACCTCCTGCCGATCTCGGCCTAGTCAAACCTGACATCTACATCCATGGACGAAAACTGTGAGTGTTTATTAATGTCTAAAATGTCTGACTCCCGTGAAGATCATTGCAATTCCATTCTCATTAGCAACCTTGATCGACTCTTCGTCACGAACACTGCCTCCGGGCTGAATTACTGCCGTAATTCCAGCCTTTGCAGCAAACTCCAGCGTATCCCCCATCGGAAAGAACGCATCGGAAGCGAGCACACTGCCCTTTGCCTTGTCGCCCGCCTGCTCAATCGCAATCTTCGCCGATCCTACGCGGTTCATTTGTCCGGCACCTACTCCGACCGTCATATCGTCCTTTGCCAACACAATCGCATTAGACTTCACGTGCTTAACGACCTTCCACCCGAACAACAGCTGTTTCAGCTCCGCTTCGGTCGGCTTGCGGTCGGTAACGACCTTCAGATCGCTCTCGGACAAAGTGTGGACATCGCTCTCCTGCACGATCATTCCGCCATCAATCGAGGTAACGACGAACTGACTGCTGCGATTAGCGCCCGACTGCAAGTTCCCCAGCTTCAATAGACGAATATTTTTCTTCTGTGTCAGCACGTCAAGCGCTTCTTGGGTGAAGTCAGGAGCAATGATGATCTCCAGGAAAATCTCTTTCAACAATACTGCCGTAGCTTCGTCAACAATCCGGTTTGCAGCAATAATTCCGCCAAAAATCGATACCGGATCCGCATCATAGGCTTTCCGGTAAGCTTCATAGATGCTTTCGCCTACTCCCACGCCGCAAGGATTCATATGCTTCACAGCGACAACAGCCGGCTCATCAAACTCCTTAACAATTTGCAAAGCCGCATTCGCGTCGTTGATATTATTATAAGAGAGCTCCTTGCCGTGCAGTTGCTCCGCTGAAGTCAATGTGTCCGCAGCTGCGAGCGGCTTCCGGTAGAACGCAGCCTTTTGATGTGGATTTTCGCCATAACGCAAATCTTGAATTTTCTCGTAAGTGACGGTAAAACGTTCCGGCAATGGATCACCAGTCACCTTCGACAAATATTCCGAGATCAGTGCATCATACGCCGAGGTATGACGGAACACTTTCGCCGCCAGACGCTTGCGCGTGTCGAGCGTAGTGTCGCCGCCAGTCCGAATCTCTTCAATAATGCCGGCATAGTCCGCAGCATCCACTACCACACTGACAAACGCATGGTTTTTCGCCGCAGAACGAAGCATAGTCGGGCCGCCAATATCGATATTTTCAATCGCGTCCTCATAAGTCACATCCGGCTTGGCAATCGTCTCCTGAAACGGATAGAGATTCACGACCACCAGATCAATATAATCCAGTCCCAGTTCCTGCATTTGCGCCTGATGCTCCGCACTGTCGCGCACCGCCAGCAATCCGCTGTGCACGGCTGGATGCAGCGTCTTCACCCGCCCATCCAAAATTTCCGGGAATCCGGTCACATCGGAAATCCCGATGACTGGCACGCCTTCCTTCGCCAGCAGATTTTTCGTACCGCCGGTGGATATGATTTCTACCCCCAGTCCGGACAACTCCCGGCAAAACTCTACAATCCCTGTCTTATCCGACACACTGACCAGCGCTCTCTTGATTCCCACGTTCCAGGTCCCCCTTTGATTTTGACGAATGTGCTTGCAATATTTCTCGGGAAATATCGAAAAACCATTCTATATAAGTTAAACTTATATAGCTCATACACACCTTAACCCAACTCTACCTTGCGTCCGTTCACGCGAACCCTGCCCTCGGCAAATTGTTTCACAACCTGAGGATATAAGCGCTGTTCGACTTGGTGAATCCGGGCCGTCAAAGAATCGACATCCTCGCCGGCCTCCACCGTCACAGCTTCTTGTGCCACAATGGTTCCCGTATCCATACCTTCATCCACCAGGTGCACGGTCACGCCCGTAACCTTGACTCCGTAATTCCAGGCTTGTCCAATGGCATCCGTGCCCGGAAAAGCAGGCAACAGGGACGGATGAATATTCAACATTCTTCCGGCGTAAGGACTAACCAATACCGGTGTAAGTAAACGCATATAGCCAGCCAATACGACCAGGTCAATCTCGAGCTCCGTTAGCCTTGCTGCGATCTCGGCCTCGTAATCCTCGCGCCTTCCATATTCCCTCGGGCGGAACAGATATGTCTCCACATCCGCCTGACGGGCCCGTTCGGCGACAAAGGCATTCGGCTTGTCACAGACGAGCAGCACGATTTCGCCGCCGCCAAGTCTCCCTGCTCGGGAGGCCTCCAGCAACGCCTGAAAATTACTGCCATTTCCCGAAGCAAATACAGCAATCCGACAGCCTTGCGACATCAGACTTCCACCCCGGTAAAAGTGACCGCCCGTTCTCCGGCAGTAATGCGGCCGATTTGATACGGGGTTTCGCCCGCTTCGCGCAAAGCTGCAAGCGCCTGCTCGGCATCCTGCTCCGCGACGACGATGATAAGTCCGATTCCCATGTTGAAGGTTGTGAACATATCCCGGTTACTGACCTCTCCTGTACGCTGCAGCAGCCGGAAGATCGGCTGCACCGGCCAGGAGCCATAGTCGATTTCCGCATTTACGCCATCCGGCAATACGCGAGGGATATTTTCGATGAAGCCGCCGCCCGTAATATGAGCCATTCCCTTCACCTGGACCTTCTCAAGCAGTGACAGCACCGGCTTAACGTAGAGCCGCGTCGGTGCCAGTAAAACCTCGCCAAGCACTTCTCCATCCAGTCCGGATACCCGATCCTTCAGATCATAGCCTGCTTGCTCCAGCAAGAGCTTGCGCACTAATGAGAAGCCGTTGCTGTGGATTCCGCTGGACGGCAGTCCCAGCACAACATCTCCCGAAGCAATTGAACTGCCATTCACGATCTTGCTCTTGTCAACCACGCCCACCGTAAAGCCAGCAATATCGTATTCGCCCTCAGCATACATGCCGGGCATCTCAGCCGTCTCGCCGCCGATCAGAGCGCAGCCTGATTGATGACAGCCTTCAGCAATCCCCGCTACAATCGCCTCGATCTTCTCGGGAATGACCTTGTCGCAGGCAAGATAGTCCAGGAAGAACAACGGCTCTGCGCCTTGCACCACGATATCGTTGACACACATTGCAACCGCATCGATGCCGATCGTATCATGCTTGTTCATTGCGAAAGCCAGCTTCAGCTTGGTGCCGACCCCATCGGTTCCCGACACAAGCACCGGCTCCTCGTATTTGTCCTTATTCAAGCCGAACAATCCGCCGAACCCGCCAAGCTCTGTCATGACCTCAGGACGGAACGTCCGTTTGACATGCTTCTTCATCCGCTCTACTGCTTCATTGCCTGCCGCAATATCCACCCCGGCTTGTTTGTATGCCTCAGACACGTATCGACACTCTCCCTTTAATATATTTACTTGGCTTAAGATAACTAGCGCCTTATTATCCTTATATATAGGTTGAACTAATAAGTTTTACATTCATAGGGCAACGTGTGGAGTGTGCTTACGATCGCTGTTATTCGCGGATTTCTCTAATTGAACTAAGTTATTATACAGTAGAAATCCACTCATAAAGGCGAACGCTTACGCTTCTTCAGCACACCATGACCCCTATGCCAAGGTAAAGAGCCTAATCGTGGAAAATAGCTGTCCTTTCTACAACTAGTTTACGTTTTTCCCCTTCATCGAAGAAATATAAATGTAGTTTTACAGCTACTTCTCACTATTCAACACATACAACCAAACTTCTCTTCCCCATCAAAATCCGTTCGAGTCGGATAGTCGTTATCGAAGCAAGCCATGCACAAGCCGCCCTTATAGTCGCCCTGATTAAAGCCGCCGACAGCTCGTATCAATCCATCCGGTGTCAAGAATTGCAGGGAATCCGCATTAATCTCTTGGCGAATCTCCTCAATCGACATGGAGGAAGCGATCAACTCTGCCCGATCGGGTGTGTCAATGCCGTAAAAGCACGGATTCTTAAACGGCGGCGACGTAATCCGCACATGCACCTCGGTCGCTCCGGCCTCCCGCAGCAAATTGACGATACGCCGCGAGGTCGTTCCCCGGACGATAGAGTCGTCAATCATCACAACCCGCTTGCCCTCTACCACGCCGCGCACAGCGCTGAGCTTCATCTTGACGCCTTGCTCGCGCAGCTCTTGGCTCGGCTGAATGAAGGTCCGGCCGGTATATTTATTCTTGATCAGTCCAAGCTCATAAGGAATTCCTGTCTGCTCTGCGTAACCAATCGCAGCTGAGATGCTCGAATCCGGCACTCCGGTTACTACGTCCGCATCCACAAAGGATTCCTGTGCCAGCACCAGTCCCATCTGCTTGCGGGCCCGGTGCAAATTGGCTCCGTTCAACTCGCTGTCCGGCCGGCTGAAATAGATGTATTCCATCGCACACAGCGCCTTGCGCTGCGGCTCGGCATAACGATCCTCCCGCAGCCCGTTCTCGTCCAGCACCAACAGCTCACCCGGAAGGATGTCGCGGATAATCTCGGCACCGACCACCTCAAAGGCGCAAGTCTCCGATGAAAACAGATAGGCATCTCCTAACCGCCCCATCGTCAGCGGACGCAGACCGTTCGGATCACTGGCAACGATCAGCTTGTTGTTCGTCATCAGCAAGAAAGCAAACCCGCCAACCAATTGGCGAAGCGCATCCTTGGCTGCCTCGACAAATTCCTTTGATGAACGAGCGATCAGATGCGCGATAACCTCTGTATCGCTAGTCGTCTGGAAAATCGAACCCGCCAGTTCCAGCTCCCGGCGAATCTGCGGGGCATTGACGATATTCCCGTTCGTTGCCACCGCCAGATCCCCATCCCGATATTTAAAGATTAGCGGCTGTGCATTCGTCAGACGGCTATCGCCGCTCGTCGAATAACGCACATGGCCGATTGAGCGGCTCCCCGGCAGCGAGGACAACTTGTCACGGTCAAACACCTCTTTGACCAGACCCATGCCGCGATGGTAATTGAACTGCTCTCCATCGGTTACACAGAGTCCTGCGCTCTCCTCGCCGCGATGCTGCAGTGCATGCAAGCCGTAATAAGACAGCGAAGCCGCCTCCGGATGCCCGAACACGCCGAACACGCCGCATTCCTCTTTTAAGGTATCGAAAATATCGCTGCGCCCCGTACCTTCGTTATAATAGTCTCCCGTCCATAGCTGCTGCGAAGGCATCATTGCATCCGACATGGAATCGCATCCTCCCAGACCCGGGCCAACTCCTTCACCGGTCTGTCGATCGCTGAGACTCCGTTAATGGAGACCTTCAGCGCACTGCCCTCAACAACGCCGATCCGCTGTACCGGAACCCCGCGCGAGGCAAGATGATCCAGCAATTGCTCCGCCTGTGCCGGAGCTGCAGATAACACGATCCGCGACTGGGATTCACTGAATAATGCCAAATCAGCACGCAGTGCAGAGTCAAGCGCAATCTTGGCGCCGATGCCGCCGCTGATGCAGCTCTCGGCAAGTGCTACCGCAAGACCGCCCTCTGACAAATCATGTGCCGAACGAACCAAGCCGCCTTGAATAGCGCTCAGCACGGCATCAAGCAGCTGCTTCTCCACTTGGAGATCCAGCACTGGCGGACGTCCCTCTGTAACGCCATGCACCACGGCCTGGAACTCGCTGCCGCCAAGCTCGCCGCGGGTATCCCCGAGCAGCACAATGACGTCGCCCTCATTTTTGAATCCTTGCGTCGTAATATGATCTGTATCATGAACCAGGCCAACCATACCGACAACCGGTGTCGGATAGATCGCGCCTTTCAAATTTTCATTGTACAAGCTGACGTTACCGCCGATTACCGGTGCGTCCAGAACACGGCAAGCTTCCGCCATACCGTCAACCGCGCGCTCCATCTGCCAGAAAATATCCGGCTTCTCCGGGCTGCCGAAATTCAGGTTGTCCGTAATCGCCAGCGGCTCTGCACCCGAACACACAATATTCCGCGCGGCTTCACTCACTGCAATCTTGCCGCCCACTTCCGGATCCAGATAGACGAAACGCCCATTGCAGTCCGTCGTCATAGCCAGCGCCTTGCGGGTGCCTTGAACCGTCACCACCGCGGCGTCAGAACCCGGACGAACCGCCGTGCTGGTCCGAACCATGTAGTCATACTGGTTATACACCCAAGCCTTGCTTGCCACCGAAGGCGAAGCCAGGATTTGCTCCAACGCTGCGTTCAGATCGCTCACTTCCGGATAGCGAAGCGTGTCGATTCCTGCGTTTAGCTCATAATAAGCAGGCACCGCAGATGGCTTTTCGTACACCGGGCATTCATCTACGAGTGCAGTCACCGGCATATCGCCAACCACTTCGCCATGATGGAACAGCTTCAGCCGGCCGTCATCCGTAACCTTACCGACCTTCGCGCAAATCACGCCCCACCGGTCAAAAATCTCCAGCGCCTGTGCTTCATCCTTCGGCTCCACTACGAACAGCATGCGTTCCTGGGATTCCGACAGCATCATTTCATACGGAGTCATGCCCTCCTCGCGCTGCGGAACCTGATCGAGATACAGCTCCAGGCCATTCCCCGCCTTACTCGCCATCTCCGCGCTGGAGCAGGTCAACCCGGCTGCGCCCATATCCTGAATCCCCAGCACAATGCCGGTATCGATCAACTCAAGACACGCCTCCATCACAAGCTTTTCCATGAACGGATCGCCCACCTGTACTGCTGTCCGCTTGGCCTCAGATTCTTCGGTGAGCTCCTCGGATGCAAAGGTCGCTCCGTGAATTCCGTCCCTGCCTGTAGGAGGACCGACATAAAACACCGGATTTCCGACGCCCTTGGCTACGCCGCGTTGAATTTTATCGTGATCGATCAAGCCGACGCACATCGCGTTAACGAGCGGGTTACCGTCATAGCTCTCGTCAAACACCACTTCGCCGCCTACCGTCGGAATGCCGATACAGTTACCGTAGCCAGCAATGCCGGATACGACATGCTCGAACAAATATTTCACGCGCTCGCTCTCCAGCTTGCCGAAGCGAAGCGAGTTCAGCAGCGCCACCGGTCTTGCCCCCATGGAGAAAATATCGCGGATAATCCCGCCGACACCTGTAGCGGCACCTTGATAAGGCTCAACCGCTGAAGGATGGTTATGACTCTCGATTTTGAATACGACCGCCTGATTATCGCCAATATCGACGATGCCCGCGCCTTCGCCCGGTCCCATCAGTACGCGCGGCCCGCTTGTCGGGAAACGGCGCAAGAGTGGCTTGGAGTTTTTGTAAGCACAATGCTCTGACCACATGACGCTGAATACACCGATTTCCGTGTAGTTCGGCTTGCGTCCAAGGAATCCACAGATCAGCTCATATTCGCTGTCCGATACGCCCATCTGTTTGTAAATGTGCTGCTGCGCAATTTGCTCTGCATTCGGTTCCTTAGCGGATACCTGCTGATTCATGCCGATCCCTCCATGCCTTTAATATCGAAGTAAACATCTTCTTGCCGTCTTCCGAGCCAAGCAATCCGTCAACCGCCCGTTCCGGGTGCGGCATCATGCCGACCACATTGCCGCGTTCGTTCGTAATACCCGCAATGTCGTCCACCGAACCGTTGGGATTGTTACTGTATCTGAAAATAATCTGCCGATTTTCTTGCAATTGTTTCAAGGTATCCTCATCGCAATAATAGTTGCCTTCCCCATGCGCAATCGGAATCGTAATTTCTTCTCCTTCCGCATAAAGCGAAGTGAATGGATTGTCGTTATTCTCGACGCGAAGCACCGTATCATGACAGCGGAACTTCAGGGAATCGTTGCGGCGCAGCGTACCCGGGAGCAGGCCGGCCTCGGTCAGAATCTGAAAGCCGTTGCAAATGCCCAGGACATATTTGCCTTCTTCCGCCGCCTTGGCTACCTCATTCATAACCGGCGCAAAGCGGGCAATGGCTCCACAGCGAAGATAGTCTCCGTAAGAGAAGCCGCCCGGCACGAGAATGCAATCATAGCCCGACAAATCTGTAGCTGTGTGCCATACGTAGTCAACCGGTTCGCCAAGTGCAGATTCTACTGCTTTGTAGCAGTCGATATCACAGTTGGAGCCGGGAAATACGAGTACTGCAAATTTCATTGGATCAGCCCTCCAACTCGAAGCGGTAATCTTCGACAACTGTATTGGCCAGCAGCTTCTCGCACATCGCCTTGACCCGGGCTTCCGCCTCAAAGCGGTCATCGGTGTCCAGCTGCATCTCCATATACTTGCCGATTCTCAGACCCTCAACCTCTCTGAATCCCATCGAATGCAGTGCCCCCTGTACGGCAACCCCCTGCGGATCAAGTACGCTTTGCTTAATAGTGACATATACGCGAGCTTTCAACATTTTCCCGTGTTCCCCCTTGTCATGGTATGTGCGGCGATGCCGCAAAACAGATTGGCTGACCCTGCAATGGCTACAGCTCCGCTCCGGTCAAACGCCGGTAAATTTCCTTATATCTCCGGGTCGTCTCCTCCACAACTTGCGGCGGCAACGGAGCCGGCTGGCTAATCTTGTCCCAGTCCGAGCCGGCCAAATACGTGCGGACCGGTTCCTTGTCCATGCTGTCGATTTCAATATCGAGCGCATAGTTCTCTTCGGCCCAGAAGCGCGAGGCATCCGGGGTAAAAATCTCGTCAATGAGGATCAGCTTGCCATCCGCCAGGCCAAATTCCAGCTTGCAATCCGCAAGAACAATGCCGCGCTGTTCACAACGCTCGCGGGCGTAGCTATACAGCTCCAGACTGCGGGTCCGCAGCTGTTCTGCCAGCTCCGCACCGGTCAATTCCGCCATCTTCGCGAACGGGATGTCTTCATCGTGCCCGACATCGTTTTTTGCGGCCGGCGTGAAGATCGGTTCTGCCAGCTTGCTGTTCTTACGCAGTCCCTCAGGCAGCCTGATTCCGTTAATCTCCCCGCTCTCCTGATACTGCCGCCAGCCTCCGCCGGTCGCGTATCCGCGGACCACGCATTCGATATCGATGCGCTGAGCCTTGCGGGTCACCATGATTCGTCCGCGCAATGCCTCCCGATGCTCCGCCGGAACAATGCCTTCCAGCCGATCCACATCGGTGTGGATCACATGATTGTCGATCAGATGACCGGTCTGCTCGAACCAATAAGCGCTGAGCCGGTTCAGAACCTTGCCCTTCTCCGGCACGGCCGGCTCAAGCACAAAGTCGAAGGCCGAGATCCGGTCCGTTACGACAATAAGATAGTGCTCCCCAAGATCGTACAGCTCGCGGACCTTCCCTTTATAAAGCAGCGGGGCCCCAATCATTCCCTCCGCTGTGGAAATCGCCGGTGTTGACATGCTTGCTCCCCTCCCATGTATCTACTATCCTGCTCAGTTCAAACCAAGCTTGCCGAAAATCGTGTCCACATGCTTCAAATGCCAGGATGGATTAAACGCATCCTCGATTTCTTCCTTGGTCAGCACGGAGGTGATCTCCGGCGTCTCCTCAATAATGTCTCGAAAATGCCGCTGCGTCTCCCAGGCCTGCATTGCGCGAGGCTGTACAGTATCGTATGCCTGCTCGCGGCTGAAGCCCTTATCAATCAGCTTCGTCATCACCCGGCCGGAGAACGGCACGCCGAATGTGCGCTCCATGTTGCGCTTCATATTCTCAGGGAATACCGTCAGATTCTTCACGATATTGCCGAAGCGGTTCAGCATGTAGTTAAGCAGCATCGTTGCATCCGGTAAAATCACACGCTCCACCGAAGAGTGCGAAATATCGCGCTCATGCCACAGCGTCACGTTCTCATAAGCGGAAAGCATATGCCCGCGAATCACGCGCGATAGACCGGAAATGTTCTCACAGCCAATCGGATTGCGCTTGTGCGGCATGGCCGATGAGCCCTTCTGTCCCTTCGCAAAGGCTTCCTCCACCTCGCGGAACTCACTCTTTTGCAGCGCCCGGATCTCCGTGGCGAACTTGTCGAGCGAGGTTGCGATTAACGCCAGGGTCGCCATATATTCGGCATGACGGTCACGCTGCAGCGTCTGCGTTGAGATCGGCGCCGGGCTCGTGCCCAGCTTGCGGCAGACGAACTCCTCTACAAACGGGTCGATGTTCGCGTAAGTGCCGACCGCACCGGAGATCTTTCCGAACTGAACATTGTCGGCTGCCCGCTTGAACCGTTCCAGGTTCCGCTTCATCTCTTCATGCCAGAGCGCCATCTTCAGACCAAAGGTCGTTGGCTCGGCATGAACTCCGTGTGTCCGTCCCATCATGGCAGTATCTTTGTACTCGATTGCCTTGTTGCGCAGAATATCGATAAAGCTTACCAAATCCCGTTCCAGAATCTCGTTCGCCTGCTTGAGCAGATAACCAAGCGCCGTATCCACCACATCCGTCGAAGTGAGGCCATAGTGCACCCATTTGCGCTCTGCACCCAAGCTCTCGGAAACGGCACGCGTAAAGGCAATGACGTCATGACGCGTCTCCAGCTCAATCTCATAAATCCGATCCATATCGAAGGTGGCATTCTGACGCAGCAGCGCTACATCCTCCTTCGGAATAACTCCCAGCTCCGCCCACGCTTCACAAGCGCAAATCTCCACCTCAAGCCAGGCCTTAAACTTGTTCTCTTCGGTCCAAATGGCCCGCATTTCCGGTCTGCTGTAACGTTCGATCATAACTGTTGGTTCCTCCATATTTTGGTTTGCTGTATAAAGTCCAGCCCGTCCTGCACATTGCTGCACAAAAGATTGACATGTCCCATCTTCCGCTTCGGCGCAGAACCTTGCTTTCCATATAAGTGTACTTTCGGGATGACCGGATTGCCAGCCGCGGACGGCATCCTCTCTCCCCATTGTCCGGTTGCTACGGCCTGCTCTACCGCCTGCAAATGTTCGCCAAGCACATTGACCATCACCACCGGTGTTCTCAAGCCAGGGTCGCCCAACGGCAAATTGCAGATGGCCCGAACATGCTGCTCGAACTGCGAAGTCGCATTTGCCTCCATCGTATAATGGCCCGAATTATGCGGCCTTGGCGCCAGCTCATTGACATACAGCCTTCCGTCTCCGGTCAGGAACATCTCCACCGCCAGCAGCCCTACTGCTCCAAGCGATTCCGCAATCCGCGAAGCCAGCTCCTCCGCTTCTTCTTGCACTCCCGACCCGATCCGGGCCGGAACGATCGACGCATGAAGAATATTGTCTATATGAATATTCTCGGCAACGGGAAAAGTCTTAATCTCACCACGCGGGCTGCGGGCAGCAATCACGGACAATTCCTTCTCGAACGGAATGAACTGCTCCAAAACCAGCTCCGTGCCCGCCTGACTCAATGTGGCATACGCCTCGGCAATCTCAGCCTCTGAGCGGATCACCCATTGCCCCTTTCCGTCATAACCGCCAGTCGCGGTCTTCAATACTGCCGGTAGTCCCAGACGGCTTGCCGCTCCGCGCAGCCCTTCCTCGTTATGAATCTGTTCATAAGGAGCGACCGGCACGCCAGCCGTCTCAATAGCCGCTTTCTCACGCAAGCGATGCTGCGTTGTATAGAGTAAGCGGCTCCCCTGAGGGACGTAAGACTGCTCTTCAAGCAATGCAGCTACATCTGCATCCACATTTTCGAATTCATATGTGATTACGTCCGCTTGAGCAGCCAATTCTTGGGCCGCCGCCCGGTCTCCGTATCCGGCGACAATCTGCCGGGCAACTTGCCCGCACGGCGACTCCGGGGTCGGGTCCAGCGTGACAAAGCGATAGCCGAGATTACTTCCCGCCAAGGCCATCATCCGCCCTAATTGGCCGCCGCCCAGCACACCGACTGTGGAGCCGGGAGCGATTACCTTCTCATCCAGGTTAGCCCGCGCTTCTCCGCCGCCTCCTTCCGGAGCCAGGCGAGGTCCTGCCGCCTCCAGTCTCAAACGGCTCATTGCTTCTCCTCCAGCACCAACTCGCCGCTGCTCTCAAGCACTTCATCCCGGATCCGCTCCCGCCGGGCCGTGAGCCGCTCAGCCAGCTCCGGGTCAAATGCACCCAGCACCTGGGCAGCAAGCAGTCCGGCATTGATCGCGCCTGCCTTGCCGATCGCCACCGTCGCAACGGGGATGCCTCCCGGCATCTGAACGATCGACAGCAGCGAGTCCAGCCCCTGCAGGGCTCTTGATTGTACCGGTACGCCGATTACGGGCAGCATGGTCTTGGCAGCAACCATCCCCGGCAAATGCGCCGCACCTCCGGCACCTGCAATGATTACCTTCAGTCCGCGTTCTGCAGCCTGCTCCGCATATTCAAACATAAGATCCGGCGTGCGGTGCGCAGATACAACCTTTTTCTCATAAGGTACCTGAAGCTCTTCCAACACCATGCATGCGTGAGACATGGTCTCCCAATCCGATTTGCTGCCCATAATGACTCCAACCCGTGCTGACATGCTTGACATCCACCCGCTTTCTTTAGGTTTCCTAATCTTTCGTAAATCTTCTTCTATAATTAAAATGGTTGGTTGAAATTGCTGTTCTTACCCCGAGCTAAAAAAAGAAAAGCCCGAACTCTATGAAAATACACGTATTTTCAGAAGTTCCGGACCCGGTTGTGAATACACCGCTTGCCCTGACGAGCACGAAACCGGCCTTATCGGCCGCAGCCCGTCAAGGCAACGCAAGAAACAGCCTATTCCTATGACGTATTCACTCGTAGTCCGAAAATTTACGGTTTCCGGGTAGAGACTTCCGGGCCCTATCCCCGGCTTTATACGAGAGTATATTAATGCGTGTTTAAAAAGTCAGCTTTTCAGCACCAAGAAGGTTGCGAGAACCCGAAGAAGGAGGAACAGAGTGTAGGCGAACCTACATGAGTACCGGACTTCTAGGGTGAACGCAAGATTCGATGTCGAACCAACTACCTGAAACACTTCGTGATCAAAAGATAACTATTTAAACTACCTCTATAAGTTTCTTTCTCATTCGCGGTTCTCCCGCGCGCTCTCTTAGTTTAACAATCCCCGACAAGAGATGTCAACTCAAACACGAACATTAATTTTTTGTTGACAAAATATCGTTCGTATTTTTACAAAAGTGATGATCCTTCAGCAACGATATTCGATAGCTATAGAAAAGCACATTTAAGCGGAGGGCATATTCATTCCGGATACACCAGTCCCGGTTTGTTCGCCCTCCGTTTGAGGCCAGAGCCAGCGCCGGAGCAAAATTCCTGTCAGGCCAAGTCCCACCATCGTCACGCCGATAGACATGAAGGCCGTCCCAACGGAAAGCGCCCGGATGAATAGTCCCCCAACCAACGGCGCGGTCAGCATCACGAGACTGTTCATTGTATTCTGAATACCGAACACGCGCCCGACGACGTCCGGCGAAGTTTCCTTTTGCAAAATATAATTTTGGACCAGAATATATGTCCCATTGCCGATTCCGAGCAGCAGACCAAATCCTAACAACAGCCAAAGCGGGCTTGCCGGAGGGCATAACCCCAGCAGGGCAATACCCAGGCCGATCAATCCGCAGCCTCCGCCCAGTCCCCAAGCATAATGGATTTTACCCAGCTTGTTCAGAACAATAAGCGCGCCCACGGCACCCGCTCCAATCACGGCCACAACCTGTCCGGTCAACGATTCATTATCGGGAGAAATAGACTTGAACAGGGTCGGAAATTGATAATCAACCATCAAGATCGCCGCTAAGCCGACAAAGCCGAAAATCATGGTATGAAACACCACTTTACGGTGCCAAAGGAATGCCCAGCCTTCCTTCCATTCACCCCAGAAGCTCTGTCTTCGAGTCTGCCCTTTTGCAATTGCCATCCCTTGACCAGCTCTACTATCAGGCAGCTTCCATAATCCCAGTAGCAGCAGAGCAGACAGCAGCCGCGCCCCCATGTTAATCAGGATACATGCCTGAGGAGACAGGGCAGCGAGCGTTACCGCGCCCAGCAGCGGTCCGGCTACCTTAGATCCCTGACCAACCAGTCCGTTATAAGATGTCGCCTGCAGCAATAAATCAGCCGGAACGACCCGGCGGGTCAGCGCTTGTTGAGCCGGCACATGAAATACACCGGCCATGGCCCGAAGCGCCAGCAAAGGCAATAGCCATGAAAAGTTTGGGGCGAACAGCACGCCGATTGTCAGGATAACGGTCAGCAGATCGCAAAGCATCATTAGCTTCGCCTGCTGGATCCGGTCCGCCAGCGTGCCCGCAAAAGAACTGAACAAAACGGCCGGCAACGCCATGCATACCGGAATGAGCGCAATCATGAACGGATCTATGCCCCAGCGATAAACTACCAAGACCTGAATGGCGAGCGCATCGAACCAGTCTCCGAACGAAGCGAGCGCATAGGCGGAAAACATGCTCCTGTAACTGCGGATCGACCATAGCGCGGAGCGGGAAGCAGATATCATTTACCGGTTCCTCCATCCTTCATCTGTCATTTTCGTGATCACTCTTTGCAGCTTAACCGATGAATATCAGAGAATGATCAGATAAGAATGGGGGACGGGAATAAATTACTCCTTTTCGACCGTACCAGCCCCAAGAAATTCCGTAATGTATTCTTCCATGGCGGGGCCAAGCGTCGATAGACGGTATTCCTTCTGTACGGACTCAAATAAACCGGCATATTTGCGTACTAATGAATTCTCGTGATCACGCCGCCGCAAAAAAAGATTAATCTGTTTGATAGCAGCTAGATAAAGCGGCTGGTGTTGAGACATGCCCAGTATCTCCAGGCCTTCATCCAGATTTTCTTCCGCTTCTCGCTCTTGCCCCATCGCAAGAAGCCGCAATCCTTTAAAAACGCGAAATCGGCCTATTTCTCTAATATAAGGCTCTTTCTCCAGCAAGCGCTCCAGTCTGGCAGCAGTCTGATCTGCCTCCTCCCAGTTTTCGGCCACCAGATGAACATACATCTCCATCAATGCCACGGGCATGACAAAACCGGTTAATCCGTCTTGCTCCACTACGCGCCTAGTAGAATCAAATCGTTCTATAGCTTTCTTGGTCTTGCCGGCATCGGCATACATCTCAAGAATATTCAGGATTTCCATCTCCCTGTGCTGTTCCGGAGTCATCAGGCCTTGCCTCAGCACTTCCTCGCAGTAATCGAGCACCCGAACGTAATCTGGCGTGCCCGCCCAGTAAAGAAGGAGCAACCAATAAAAACGTTCCCGCGGGGGAACTTCGTCCGTTTCCAGAAACCACCCGATGTCGGCTTGAATAAACCGGATATAGCTCCGGTAAAATGCATCAATCTCAAATCCGAGGACTTCGCGCTGAGCCGCCAATGCCACGATAGATTTTCCCTGCCCGAGCAAATGGTATTTTTCAAACAACCCCCGTACCGCATTCCGGATCTCTTCATCACGCATAGAGGGATTATCCAAAGCTTTGGGCTCAGCCATGATCAGACTGTAGCCGTATCCCCGAATCGTGTTAATTTGAACATGCGCCCAACGGCGAAGCTTTTTGCGCAAACGGTAAATATGGTCATCAACCGTCCGCTCTACCGGATATTCCAGCACCCAAACCCGGTCCAGCAATTGCTCGCGCGAAAATGCCCGCCCCCGCTGCTCATATAAAAACTGCAGCAAGGCAAATTCCTTGGCCAGCAATTCCACGCTTTCCGTTCCGTCGTTCACCGTATAGCCGGCCGGATCAAAAACAAGTTGTGCCATGTTCATTCTTCCTTTCCTATATCAAGAAGCGGGTTCAAATTATATTCATCTTAATATATTACAAGACAAATAGTTAAAACAAAAAAGCGGGGGAACCCCCCGCTTTTCCATGCAATCCAGGCGGATCACTATTCTATTCAAGATGATTTATTTGACGACGAGTACCGGAATACGCGCATGCTGCACCACATTATGACTGACACTGCCCAGAACAAATTCGCGGATGCCTCCGAGCCCTCTGCTGCCGATAACAATCAGATCGGAATCCTGCTTCTTCACATAATCAAGCAGCGCTTCGGCTGGCGGCCCCTGCAGCAACTCGACCTTCGCTGTTAATCCTGCTTGCTTGACCCGTTCCTCAGCTTCTTTAACTGTACTCTCCGCCATATTATAGAAATCCTGATTCACTGAAGCGGGGATCGGCGCGAAGCCTTCCGCTACATAAAACCTTGGAAAATCGAACGCATGAACAACCGTAAGACTGGCTCCCGGCGTCAGCTTTACCAGTTCAATCGCTTTATCCAGTGCCTTGTTGGCGGCTTTGGATCCGTCGAAGGCGGCAACAATTTTAGAAAATAACATAGGTCAGCACCCCTTATCTCTAAAAGTATGTAAACCATTACACCTTGACCCAACGAATGAAACTTTTCCAGGCATCGCCTCCGGTCTGTATCCGTGTTAACGGCCGGTCTCAGCTTAAGAAATAGCCGTACAACACCGCATTTAACAGCAAGAGCAGCGGAATTCCGATCCGGAAGCTGGCATGCTTCGTCTTATGACGTTTGATATTCATTGCCAGCAGGATACCCAGCGCACCGCCGATAGCCGCCAGTAGAAACAGTGTTTTTTCCGGCGTACGATCCTTGCGCTGTCTGGCCCGGCGCTTGTCATCGGACATGACGATATAGGCTACCAAATTAATAAATACAAACCATATCACGATTCCAGTCCGCATAACCGCTCCCCTCCCTTCACCGCTCCCTCGAAAGAGGTTGTTCAAAAAGTTGTCGGCCTTTTGAACTCGTGCTCATAGTTCTATTATACTGCTAACCTCTTCCGCATACCAAATAGAAAAAGACCAGGCACCCTCAAGGGCCTGGCCTTACGTTTAGGAGATGCTGCTGCACCTGCCGGCTGAATCTATCAGGATTCCTGCTTCGGAATATCGTTCAGACTGGCTGGACGCTCGCCTTGCTTTTTCGGCTTGGGCGTGATGCTCTCCTCCAGAATACTGGATTTATTCTGCTGATTCTCTGTCTTGCGCGCTTTATGATGCGGCATGAGCTTCACCTCCTGCGGAAATAAGAATGCAAATCTATTCCTTCCCATCATTATCCTCCCGCAGGGGCTGCCGTTTTATGCAAGCTCTGTGGAGCCCTCATTCATCAATTGCTATTTGTCCTGCTTCTCCAGTGCTGCCTTCAACAGATCGCCGAGGTTGTTACCGAGCGATTCCTGCTTGGCGTATTGCTTCACAAGCTTCTGCTGCTCCCGTTTGTTCACATGCTTCGAATCCTTGTCCAAGGTCTCCGTAATTCCACAAGGCAAACACTGCACGTACAGACCGACTTTCCCATCCTTCAGCTCCATCTTCTTGTGGCACTGCGGACAGCGGCGGTTCGACAGCCGTTTCTCGCCTGAACGGCGGTACCCGCAATCCTCGCTCGGGCAGATTAGCAGCAAGCCGCGTTTACTCTTCTTCTCCAGCAGCCGCGTGCCGCAATCGGGGCAATGGCTGTTCGAGACATTGTGCGGTTTATAAGTAGCCTCACTGTTCTTCACGCCACGCACGAGCGTCATCGTCATTTCGCGGATGCCGCCAAGGAACGGCTCAGGCTTGCCCTGTCCGCGCGCAATCCGCTCCAGTTCGGCCTCCCATTTGGCCGTAAGCTCCGGCGAGCGCAGATCCTCGGGCGCCAGCTCGATAAGCTGCTTGCCTTTGCCCGTCGGATGCAGTGAAGATCCCTGCCGCTCAATCGTATCCGAGCTAACCAGCTTCTCGATAATGTCCGCACGGGTCGCCGGGGTTCCCAGTCCATGCTTCTCCATCTGGGTCAGCAGGGCGGCTTCAGTATACCGCTTTGGCGGCTGAGTCCGCCCCGGCAGCAAGCGGCAGCGCTTGATCGTCAAGCGCTGGCCTTCCTTCAGCTCCGGCAGGGTGCCGCTGTCCTCTCCGGATTCTTCCTCCTCGTCCTCTTCGCCCCCGGCTTGTCCGTCATAGACGGCCTTCCAGCCGCTGTCCTTGATCGTGATCCCCTTGGCATGCAGCTTCTCGCCCTCTGCCTCCACGATCACCGCAACCTGATCAAAACGGGCCGGCGGGTAGAACAAGCTGATGAAGCGGCGAACGATCAGATCATATAATCTCCGTTCCTCCGTGTTCAGCGTATTCAGCAGTACTGTCTGCTCGGTCGGGATAATTGCATGATGATCAGTAACCTTGCTGTCATCGACCACACGCTTGCCCGGTTGGAGCGGCTTGCGCAGCAAAGGCCGGGCCAAAGACGCATACGGGCCTATCGCTACACTGGTCAGCCGTTCCTTCAAGGTATCGACCATGTCCGTCGTCAGATAGCGCGAGTCGGTCCGCGGATATGTCACCAGCTTATGCTGCTCGTATAGCCGCTGCAGTACATTTGAGGTCTGCTTTGCAGAAAAGCCCAAATAGCGGTTCGCATCCCGCTGCAGCTCGGTCAGATCATAGGCTTGCGGATGAGGGACCTGCTTCTCGCTTTTGGCCAGCTTCACAATGATGCCGGTCTTGCCTTCCAGCTTGCGCTGCAATTGTCCAGCCTGCTCTGCATTAAAGATTCTAGAGTCGCCGTTCGATCCGCGCCACAAGACCTCAAATCCGTCAAGGTCGGCGCGCAGCGAATGAAATTCCTCGGAGCGGAAGGAGGTAATCTCCCGCTCCCGCTGCATTATCATACCCAGCGTCGGCGTCTGGACACGGCCCGCAGATAATGGGGATCCGAACTTGCAGGTCAAGGCGCGGGTTACATTCAATCCGATCATCCAATCGGCTTCTGCCCGGCAGCGTGCCGACTGATACAGCCGGTCAAACTGGCTTCCAGGCTTCAAGGATGCGAATCCCTCCTTGATCGCCTTGTCGGTCTGCGACGAAATCCATAGCCGTTTGAAGGGTTTATTCCATTTGGCCATGCTCATAATCCAGCGTGCCAGCAGCTCCCCCTCCCGGGCAGCATCCGTGGCTACGATCAGCTCACCGATATCCTGACGACGCATTAACTGCTGGACCGCCTTATATTGATGACTGCTCTCCCGCAGCACCTTCAGCTTCATGGAGCCAGGAAGAATCGGCAAATCCTCCAGCGACCAGGTCCCGTATTTCCCGTCATAGTCCTCCGGCTCCGCGAGCCCGACCAGATGGCCCAGAGCCCAGGTGACTACGTGCTTCGGACCTTCCAAATGACTTTTATGTTTATCCCGGCAGCCCAGCACCCGGGCAATCTCTCGGGCTACAGACGGTTTTTCCGCTAACACCAAAGTTTTCATAACGAACATAAGCACTCCTTTCTGTGCGTGTTCAAAAAGTCAGCTTTTCAGCACCGAGAAGGTTGTGAGAACCCTAAGAAGGAGGAACGGAGTGTAGGCAGCGCCTACATGAGTACCGGACTTCTAGGGTGAACGCAAGATTCGACGCCGAATCAACCCCTTGGATCACTTCGTGATCAAAAGATGACTTTTTGAACTACCTCTTTCCTGACTATCCTCCATTATACCATCCCATCTCCATCAATCCAGAAACGGAAAGAGCAAATGCGCGTACACATATTTGCTTTTGCGCGCTTTAAAGGTCAGCCGGAGCTCGCCATCCTTCACACAGACGGAGCGAAGCAGAGAAGAACAAATCTCCCGCTTAATGAGCCGTTCCGCTGCGTGCTGATCCCCTCGCCGGATGGCGCGGGCAAGCGCGGCCGCATATACCGGCTGCTTCAGCAACCGCCGATAATAAGGAATCAACAACGCCGCGATCCGCCGATGCATGACCGGACTGAAATGAAATTGCACCGATCCCGGAGGAATCGTGGTGCCACAGCTATACTCCGACCAAGGTTTAGGGCAAGAAAAGAAATAACCGATCCCGTTGGTGCCCAGTCCGTTTCGGATCAAATTTGGAGCAACCGGACGAAGCAAGGTGATCATCCGGTCAAGATCCCCCTTTACGATTGCTTTGCTCCAGGCTGCGGCGAACCTGCGGTTTCGGGCTACTGTCCGCAGGAAAGGCAGCATGCTCTCTGCCGTGACCCGAAGCAACGCTGCTGTTGGCTTTCTCGGACCGCTGCGGCGAACAGATTTGCATGATTTTCCGCTCGTTTTCCCCATTTCAATCTCCTCCTCATTCAGACCCGCGCCTGATTACTGGCACGACGATACATGCTTCATCCTATGTAGGTGATGGCCGCTTCGGCTGGGCGCAGCATGCTGGACAAAGCGAATTGACGGCGATATGCTCTTGATAGCGGCAAAGGAATTCCGCCGTCAGAAAATAAACTGAGGATCAGAGGAGACAACGATTGTGCCAACCGTTCGCAAGCTGCTCACTGAGCAGGATTTTGAAGACGCGCTTCAGCGCCAGCTCCGTATTCGGGTATTCGAAGGACAGCATTTGGTGGAAAACGGGACGGTCATTATCCGGCTCGATGGAGATACGGTCATCACGCAAAAAAGCGTGAGCGATATTACCTATCACTCACGCCGTGACTGTCAATTTTTTGAGGTCAAAAAATAAAGAGAAACAAAGCATTCACCCGGCTTCAGGCAGATTTCCTATGTCGCTCAGGTTCTGCCGCCGGCTTCGGCGCTTCCTTGTTATAAGTAATAAAGAGCCATACTCCAGCCAAAATAACCACCCCGGCTCCAAGCTGAAGCCCCGACAGGCTTTCTTTAAGCAATAACCAGGCCAGCAAAGAAGCGAAAACCGGTTCCCCCAGTACTGCCATGGATACAGCGGAAGCGCTCATATACTGCATCAGCCAATTAAAGAGATAGTGTCCGAACAAGGTAGGAACGACCGCAAGCAGCAAGAAGACTCCCCATTCCTTGGGCGAGTATCCGGTGAAGGTATAGCCTTGAACAAGATTATAAACGGCCAGCAGCGAGGCAGCCGTGAAAAACACCCAGAAATTGTAGACAAACGCGCTCATGCTCTGCAATATTTGCTTGCCTGCCAGCATATGGGCCGCTACTGCAAATGTTCCCAGCAAGGATAGCAAGTCACCATGCAGCGCCGATCCGGATACCTGAAAATCGCCTGCACCAATAACGATTGATCCGATCAGGGCCAGTCCGATGCCGAGCATCATGGTCCGGTTGATTCGTGTGCCGAACAGAAAATAGGAAGCAATGACGACCAAAATCGGTTCCAGCGTTAAAATCACCGTGGAGCTGGCTACCGTTGTATAGGACAAGGAGCCGATCCAGAACAGAAAATGGAGGCCAAGCAGCGTTCCCGACAGAAGCAGCCAGCCCCATTGTCTTCCGGTTAGAGAAAACATCTCTTTACGGGATTTCCATACAAACGGCAGCATAATCAGGTTCGTCAAGAACAGCCGATACATACCGATCACCGACGCCTCGGCGTCTGACCATCGGATGAAGATCGACGAGAACGAAATCGCAATAATGCCGATTACAAACAGGATTTGATACTTGAGTGAAGCTTTCGTGGCGGAATTCATTAATTCATCAGGTTCCTCTCATCGCATAGTACAGCTTGGTGCTTTTCTTCGTGGTTCTATAAAGTTGAACTAAAGTTTAGTTCAACTTTATAGTCCGCTCCATAGTATAGCTGAGCTGTTGATGGAACGGCAACTGCTATTTTTAGAGGGGAATTCCGTGCAGTCCGGGAGTGAATTCAGTCGCATACAGACAAAGCCTGGGACTTCATTGTATCGCTAATTTAGGGAGGAAAATAATATGGAAGCTGTGGTAAGCCCCAGATGGGTGCTTGCAAGAATGTACGAGCCCGATCTCGTCATCGCGGATTGCCGGTTCAAGTCCGGAGAACCGGAAGCCGGACGGCTGGCCTACGAGACCGCCCACATACCAGGGGCGGTCTATCTTGATCTGGAGCGGGACTTGTCCGCTCCGGACAGCGATGGCCGCGACGGGCTGCCGCGGCCGGAGGAGCTGGCGCTGACCCTGGGTCGCGCCGGCATTGGCAATGCCGTCCGAGTCGTAGCCTATGACGACTCGGACGGCAGGAGCGCAGCACGCCTATGGGCGCTGCTGCGCTGGCTGGGCCATGACCTGGTCACGGTCATGGACGGGGGGTTCGCCGCCTGGATTGCAGGCGGCTTCCCTGTGGACGACGCCCGGCGCATTGTGGTGCCGGCGTCGTTCACGCCAAGCGTCCGCAGCGATCTGCTTGCGGACGCAGAGATTGGCCGGGCGCTAGGTCTGCCCGGCAACTGAACAAAGGCATGTTCCGCTTCCAACCGCGGAACATGCCTTTTGCATCAACCCTTACAACAAAGCAGAAAGCAAAAACAAGCTTCAGATTCCGCCTTGGCGTTCTTCTTTTAACAGCAGATATAGGAAGTACGGGGCCCCGATGAATGCTACCATAATTCCGGCTGCAATCCCGCTCGGCTGTACCAGATTGCGGCCGATCGTATCGGCGAGCAGCAACAGCCATCCTCCGATCAGAATGGATACCGGCACAAATTGCTGATGTCTGGGGCCAACCAAGGCCCGGGCAATATGCGGCGCCATCAGGCCGATAAAGGCAATGCCGCCCGTAACCGAAACCGCCGAAGCAGCCAAAGCAACGGCAGCCAGCATGAGCAGAATCCGGTCTTTATTGACTACAACCCCGGTGCCGATTGCCGTCGACTCGCTCATAGCAAGCAAATTCAGCTCCCTGGATTTGAGCAGCACATAAGGAACGAGGATAACCAGCCAAGGCAGCAAGGCAAGCACAAACGGCCAGTCCGTTCCCCATACATTGCCGGCGAGCCACTTGGCGATAAAATCGACTTTTGTCCGGTCCACAGAAGAAATAAGGACAATCATCATCCCCGATAGGGCCATCGAGAAGCCGACACCAACCAGTACCAGCCGAATCGGCTGAACGCCTTCTCCGCGGGCATAGGAAAATACATAGATCAATACCGCAGTAATCAAAGCGCCGGCAAAGGCTATCAGCGGAATGACGTAAGCGAAAGTCTCGACGTTAATCGGCGCGAACAGGAAATACACGGTCACTCCGACCCCGGCACCGGAATTAATGCCGACAATCCCCGGATCAGCCAGCTCGTTACGGGTGATGCCTTGAAGCACGGCCCCTGACAAAGCGAGCGCCATCCCTGACAGCATCGTGACCAGAATACGAGGCAGCCTTACCGAGAACAGAACAAAGTTGTCCTCAAAGGATCCGTGTCCCAATATAGTCGGAAGCAGGCGGTTAATGGAAACCGGCGAGGCCCCGACACTGAGACCGGCCAGAACGGTCACCAGCATTAGAAGAACCAGCAAGGCAAGAACGACCTGCTGTTTGCGAAGCGAGCGGATCATTTTCATGATAAAGAGCGCCCCCCTTTACGAACAATGAACAGAAAGAAAGGCAAGCCGAGCACGGCCACAATGGCGGCGACCGACACCTCATAAGGAGCATTGATCATCCGCCCGAGCAAATCGGCGAACAGCATGAAGGTGCCTCCTGTTATGACGGAAAGCGGCAGGATGGTGCGATAATCTGTTCCGGCAAATTTGCGCACGAGATGCGGGATCATCAGCCCGATAAACGCCAGATTGCCGACAAGCGCTACCGCCGCGCCGGCGAGCAGTGTGATCACCACATACAGAATCATTTTGATCTGCGTTGTTTTCAGGCCAAGACCAACCGCTGTCCCTTCGTTCATGCTGAGGATCGTCAACTGACGGGATAAGACAACAGCTGCAATAAGCCCTGCTCCGACCACCGGCGCAATCGTCTCGATCTGCCCCCATGTCGTACCGATCAATCCGCCCGAGGTCCACATCGTGACGCTCTTGGAAATCTTGAACTTGAGGGCAATGCCATCCGCAAATGCCGAGAGCAGAGCCGATACGGCCGAACCAGCCAGCACCATGCGCAGCGGCGACAGCTTCTGCCGCCGCAGGGCGGAAATGCCGAACACCAGCATAGCTCCAAGGGCCGCGCCAATAAAGCAGGCGATCATTGTGCCAAAATACCCGACAGCCGGTAAAAAGGCGAATGTAACGGCCAAGGCCGCATTTGCACCGGAGGTTAAGCCCAGCAGTCCGGGATCAGCCAGCGGGTTGCGCGTCAGTCCTTGCATAATGGCTCCGGCTACGGCCAGTGCCGAGCCTACCAGAATACCGGCAACCTCCCGGGGCAGACGCAGCTCGCGGATGATGGAGATATCATCTCCGGTGGCATTCGGATTTGCGATCGCACTCCAGACATCCGCTAGCGAAACATTTTTCGCACCGAGCATAATCGACAGAGCGAACATCGCCACAAACAACACCAGGCTGGTTAGCAGCTTAAGCGTAAAGGATAGATTTGTTTTTTGTCGCGACTTGTTTATCATTTCAACCATCCGTTCCTAATTCAGTCTGCAAAAAAGGAACGCATAGGCGTTCCTTCTTCATCCATGTCCACAAAATGGATTAGTTGGATCCAAGCAGCGATTGTGTGATGAAATCGAGCTGGTAATCCAGCGACAGAGCATCATTGAAATAGAATCCGGTAGCATCGACCTCAAAGACTCGATTATTTTTGACGGCCGGGATATTTTTATAGGTACTGGTTTCCTGGAAGGAAGCATCCGCGTTCGGATCTTTACTGTAAATGACGTAATCACCCATATATTCCGGCAGGACCTCCAAAGAGAGATCATAATAACCCGCTTCAGCTGTCATTTCCTTAACTTTATCCGGCATTTTCAAACCCATGGCTTGATATACGATTTCCGTGCCGCGTCCCCAAGCATCTCCGAAGGTGTACAGTGCTTTTGAATCTCCCTCGATGATAGAAATCGTGCTGTCAGCACCAATCTTGGCTTTGATCTCTTCTCCCGCCTTCCGGGCGCGTTCCTTGAAATCGGCAATCCAGGCGGCCGCTTCCGCTTCCTTGTTCACTGCCTTACCGATCTCCAGAACTTGGGTCAGATAATCCACTTTATTGTAAGTATAAGTAACCAGCGGGGCAATCTGTTTCAATTTATCGGCATTCTGAATGTCCGAGCTGGCAATAATCAGGTCAGGCTTGACGTTTAAAATACTCTCTATGTTTTCCTCAGATACCTCGGGAACATCCTGAAGCTGATCTTTAAAATTAGGGTTTGCCTTAGCCCAGGAGTCTGTCCCGGCAATAGGCACGCCCAGCTTCAGCAAGTTCCCCGCATTGCCTGAAAGAATGACTACGCGCTGAGGATTTGCCGGCACCTCGATCGGCCCATTTTCGGATTGATAAGTAATCGTATCCGCACTGCTTTCGTCGGCAGAGCTGTTTGTACTTGAGCTTGCATTGGCCGACCCGCCGTTATCTGCGCTCGCGTTGGACTCGGAAGCGGAATTGTTGGTTCCTGCTGCGGAATTATTGTCCGCAGTGTTGCCGCAGGCGCTCAATGCCATAACAACAACGACGAGCAAAGGTAATAACCATCTTTTCATTACTATGTCCCCTTTAAACTTTGTTTTGATGATAGTGATAATCATTATCATTTTTGCTATTAAAACTTTACGTCCACTTCTCTGATTTGTCAATCCCTCAATTTATAGTGGAATAATGCGGAATTAGATCGATTACGAAGATTAAGGATTAAGCATATGCGTCGCAGATAGGTCATTATTCTCAGCTCTCCGAGATGTTGCTTTATTGCGCCCCATTACGAAGCAATTGCAAGGTCAACTGCTTTCCCATCCCATCGGTTCCTCCTGCTATTACACTGGTACGCATTGTCACCTCCCTCCAAAAATTTTCTTTTCCATGATTAATTTACTTCGTAGTATATTGGAATCAATGCTCGGCTTAAAGAAGGCACTTTAAATAAAACTACACCATGCAGGATTGCGGCAAAAAGTGAGAGGGAGATACTCAATGATTCAGAAGAATGGTGCAGCCTCATACAATAATCTGACTATAGAACAAATTCATTTGATCCAGAAAGCAGAACGCTTTTGCAAAGCCGAATTAGAGCACGACACCAGCGGCCATGATTGGTGGCATATCCATCGCGTCGTGCAGATGGCCCGGCGTTTGGCCCACGAGGAAGGAGCCGATCCCTTTATATGCACTGTAGCGGCCCTTTTGCACGATGTTGCCGATGAGAAGCTGAACGATTCAAAGGAAAGCGGACTTTTCAAAGTACGCAGCTGGCTGGAAGGCCAACAGCTTCAGGGCGAAGATACGGAGCATATTATCGAGATTATTTCCACGATGTCCTATAATGCCGGAACGAACCCCCCTGTACGAACGTTGGAAGGCCGTGTGGTTCAGGATGCAGACCGTCTTGATGCGATCGGCGCTATTGCGATTGCAAGAGCGTTTCAATATGCAGGCTGGAAGGGGCATCCGATTCATGATCCGGGCCTGCCGCCACGGGAATCGATGTCCGCTGAGGAATACAGAAACGGGAAAACAACCGCTATCAATCATTTCTATGAAAAGCTGCTTAAGCTTAAGGATCTTATGAATACAGCTTCAGCAAAGGCAATCGCCCAAGAGCGGCATCGCTATATGGAGCAATACGTCGAACGCTTCTATCTTGAATGGGATGGGCAGGTTTGACCATTTCCCTCAACAAGAACTTACGTTCTCTTTTTGGTTGACAATTTCATTTTGTTTCTGTATATTATTTACAAAATAAGCGAAAAAGCGAGAGAAGCACCTCGCAGGATGGCCTACTGGCCTATCTTGCAGGTGCTTTTTTTCCTTTTCTCTAAAGGAGCTGACATTCTATGTCCTATTCTCTCTTCAAGAGTTGCCGTATTCGAGCTGTTATTTGCTTTGTGCTTCTGAGTCTGATTCTTTCCTTTGCGGGTGCCTTTCCTTCCTATGCGGCCGTCTCCTCCTCATGGGACGAAGCACTTACAAGCATTGATAAGCTGTATGACTCATCTCAATCTCTGGAGTCATCTAACCGAGCAACAAAGCAACAAGTTCAGCTTCTACGGAAAGAAAACAATGAGAGACTCAAATCGATAAATACCCGGGTTCAGTTGATCGGCAAGGCTCAACTGGATCACCTGAAGGCAGAAGCCGCTTCGATTCGCCAGAAGCACGCCCCTCTTCTAGCGGAGTATACCGCTCTTGGAAAGAAAGCAAGCGAAGCAAGGAAGAACAAAGACAGTAAGACAGCTCTTCTCTACGACCTCAAGCGAAACCGTATCAAGCCTGAAGCTGCATCTGCCCGGCAAAGCATCAAGCAAAAGCAAGAGAGATATTCCGCCGCCAAGAAGCAAACAGCCGCCAAAGCAAAGCTTGTAAAGGATGCAATCGTCAATGTTCCTGCCATTAAGAAGCAAATTACCGCTGAAAATCAACAGGTTACAGCATTGAACAAGCGCAAGACAGAAGTGAATAAACGGTACAAAGCAGCCATCAAGCAAGGAGATGCACATGCCGCCAAGGCCGAGCTTGCAGTTATTGTGGATATTTTGAAGCAAATACAGACCTCTCAGCAAAAAATCATGAAATATGAGCAGTCCATTGCAGCGTTGTTAAATTCTGCCGAAGCCAGGCTTCCGAATTGAGCTCCCTTACCTGTGCATTACCTGCATGATTATCTGTGTAAATTCAACCTGCAGTTGATATATAGTCACTTAAGCGGTTGTTGAGTAAGTCTCAAGCTCTAATCTATACTTGTAGCAGGAAGAGCGCTCTTTACTCTATTGACTAGAAGGTGAAAGTTATAAATTTACTTATTGGGAGCCAAATACGAAGCCTGCGCAAGCAAAAAGGGATCACCCAAGAACAGCTGGGAGCAAGTTTGGGCATTTCCACGCAAGCCGTGAGCAAATGGGAAAATAATATTGCATTACCGGATATCACCATGGTCCCTCCCCTTGCCAACTTTTTTAACGTGAGCATAGACGAATTGTTCGGCCATCATCTTAATGAGAAGACACAAAAAATCAAGGAGATTTGCGACCAAGCCTATGTATTTCGGGAGAGCAATCCTTCTCAAGCAAGAACCCTTATCGAGAATGGGCTAATGAGCTACCCTGATGATGACCTCCTGTTAAATCATCTTCTCTATGTATGCAGCACCTCGGAAGAACCGGATTATGTCATCTCTGTTGCAAGCAAGCTCATTTCTTTAACGAACGATATTGCTGTCAAATATGATGCACTGCGTTTCTCGCATATGCTTATAAGGCTAAAGGGGAGACGGAGCATGCTATAGCAGCTTTGGAGCAAGTCCCTGAACTGTACTTTTCCAAGCTGTCCGAACTGGCATTTGTCGCCACTGGTGCGGTGAAATTTGAGGCAGCGGAAAAACAAAAGTGGATTTCCATAGAAGTACTACTTCAGATGATGGAAAAACTGAGCGAATGCTATGCAGAGAGCGGCAATTCGCCTGCCGCCAGACAGGAGTCCCAGAGAGCATTGGCAATTCTGCATGCATTAGCTGAAGAACCAAAAATCGTTCATTTCCAAAATTACAATTCGTATTTCAATCAGAAGCTGAGTATGCTATCCAATTAAAAAGCAGGCATTCATTCCTCACTCCTTGGGCTTGGATATGTATAATAACAAGCCCCAAGCTCTGGTGCTGCCAGAACATGGGGCTAGCTCAAGTTAATCCACAATGCCTTGAATGAGGCCCGGAGCCAGTGGACGAGGCCGTTCACAGCTTGTAACGAGCTCCGCATAACGCTTGCTCTCCGAGCTGGTATGGAAGGCATGCATGATCTCAAGGACATGGTTCGCCAGTTCACCATTTGCCCGATGTATATTTCCGCTAGTAATACATGCGGCCATGTCCGCCACGCCGATTCCCCGGCTATTCATTGCGTGATTGTGGAGGACCGGAATTTCCGCGAAGCCTTCTCCGCCTGCCGGCTTGAACAAAATGGGCCCGCCAAATGTATTCGGATCAGGAACGATCAATGTTCCTCTTGAGCCGTATATTTCAATTCTTGGCAACGTGCTGTCCCATACGTCGAAGCTTGTGATCATCGTCGCTACAGGTCCTGAAGCAAATTCAAGCGTGCCTGCCACATGTGTAGGCACTTTGACATCAATCGTCTGCCCGAACTTCGGTGCGCTTGTAATTGTCCGCTGCAGGAAAGACGTCTTGGCCATGCCGCAGACGGTCTTTACCGGGCCTAACAAGGTCACTAGCGCGGTCAAATAGTAGGGCCCCATATCGAACATCGGGCCGCCGCCTTCCTGATAATAAAACTCAGGATCCGGATGCCATCCCTCATGCCCATGGTTAAGCATGAAGGCCGTTGCGGCTACCGGGTCTCCGATGAAGCCGTCGTCAATCAGCTTTCGGCAGGTCTGAAGCCCGGCCCCCAGGAAGGTGTCGGGAGCACACCCAAGCATCAGCCCTCTTTCCCGGGCCAGCCTGGTTAACTCTTCCCCATGCTCCAGCGACAGGGACAGCGGCTTCTCTACATATACGTGCTTATCATGGAGCAATGCCGCCTTGCAAATCTCGTAGTGGCCGATCGGCGTTGTCAGGTTCATCACAATCTCTATCTCTGGCGATGCAAGCAACTCCTCTGTTGTCCATACATGAGGAATTCCGTATTTTTCTGCGGCCGCCTCCGCCCGTTCAGACACGATATCTGCACAGGCAAAAACCTCCGTATTTGCAAACATAGTTGAAAGATTCTGCATATAAATTCCGCTGATATTACCGCAGCCTACGATCCCTACTTTAACTTTCATCAAGAGCTGTCCCACCTTTAGCTTAGTTTAGGCTATCTGCTTGTCATCAGACCTATTATGAATAAGCGCTGTTCTTATCTGCTTATCTTGCGGCCCATAGAAATCCTCTACGCATCAATTCAATGGCCTCGGGGATATCAAAAATATCTGCATGATGACCTAGTGAGTTGTAAAATACGCGGCCCAGTCCCCATTTCTTGGTATAGACAACCGGCATCTTGATAACGCCGTTTGCCGAGTGAGGACCCTCGCTAATCGCAAACGAGGTTGTTGCCAACACATCAACACACGGGTCCACGTGGAGATAATATTGCTCGGACTTCACTGCAAAGTCCTGGATACCTTCTACAATCGGGCTGGAGCTGTTCTTGACCAGGTTCACCTCATACTCGACCCCATCATTAAACGGATGAGCCACCCACTGAGATCCGGTCATAAATTGCCATTCAACTGAATTGCGGAACGAATCGCACATCCCTCCGTGACAGCCGGCAATCCCTACGCCAGACTCTACTGCACGCAGCACAGGTTTAAGCTGCTCTTCCGTGATCTCACCCATTGTCCAGATAGGAACGATTAGACTGTGACTTTTCAAATCCTCCTCATTTTCAAAACGGTCCAACGTATCCGAGACTTCTACTTCAAACCCTTCACCAGCTAGTAAACGGGCAAATCTCTCCGCAACCTGAACCGGTTCGTGCCCGTCCCATCCGCCCTGTACGATCAATGCTTTCTTTGCCATATGTCTGCCTGCCCCTTCCCATCACTCTCAGCAGTGATTATCCAATCTGCATACTCCGATTGTAAGCTGTTAAGGGTCTGCAGGCTCGTCATTTCCATTGCTTAATCGGACACTTATTGCTATTTTAGTCTTGAATGTTTTATTTCGGGCATATCAGCGGACAGGAGAGCGCAAATGAAGGCTTATCACGAGAAACGACACTATGGCAGCGACCTGCCGATCAGTGTGATGCAATTGCATAACTTTTCATTTCTGGCTCATTGGCACAACGATGTTGAACTCATTTATGTTAGAGAGGGCGAAATCCGGGTCGGAATCAATTCGGAGAACTGGCTGCTAAGGGCGGGCGACCTGGCCGTGTGCAGCAGTGGAGATATTCACTATTATGATGGCAGGGATCTGGAATCCGAGATTATTCTTGTCATCTTTAATCCCAGGCTCATAGGCAGCCCCAGCGGATGGCCGGGTGATGTTCATCTTGTCTCTCCCGTAATCACGAGCGCGGAAGAACTGGGCGGATCCCGGGAAATGCTATCCGCTCAAGCTGCCCTTCTAATAGAACGGATGCTGACAGAAATGATTGAGAAGCCCGAATACTACGACACCCTGCTGGTAGGACTTCTTTACGAGCTCAGCGGGTTAATTCTGCGATACGCTCCGAATGAACCCCTAGATCTTCGCAAGGACAGGCGGCTCGGCAGCGGACGACAGGCTATGCGAGAGGTGCTTGATTATCTCGAAGCCCAATGCTTCAGAACCATCACGCTGGAGGAGGCTGCCCGGCAAGCGCATATGAGTGTATATCATTTTTCCCGGACCTTTAAGAGTACCACCGGCATGAGCCTGACCGCTTATCTCAATAGTATTCGGATAGATAAGGCCGAGGAGCTCATCCGGACAACGGAGCTTACCATGCTCGATATCGCGCTGGAATGCGGATTTACGAATGTCCGTACCTTCAACCGCGCCTTCAGACAGTTCCGGGGAAGAGCTCCATCCAGCCTTCGCTGATGCTTCTGCCTTATAACAAAAAAATCGGCAGCCCGTGCTCCCTCACGGGAGATAAGCTGCCGTTCTTCTCATTCCTTTGGAATTATCTCATGGTTATCGTTGACGGCTGTTCCAGTGCTTGCCGTTTCGATAAGCTTATTCCCATTCCGATTGCATACACAAGCAAAAGAAACACTTGTATGCTGACAACTATAATGGCCTTCTCGTCAAACACATCTTCCGTTGAGAAGGAGAGAAAGTTATGTACAATATGCCACAGGATCCCCGGCCACAAGCTCTTCGTAAGAACAACAATTTGCACCAGCACCACCCCGGCGAGAAAGGCAAAGCCGACTTGCAAAAGCACCAGCCCCATATTCTTCCCGTTCAGCGCGGTCACTGCATGCAGAACCCCAAAAATGACCGAGGAACCGATGATTGCAGTCTTTGTGCTGATCCGGTTAAGGTAACCGAACACTAATCCGCGAAAATACATTTCTTCGTTAAGCCCTACAAGGAGCGTGAACAGCAGCAATACTGCGTATACGATAGGTTGCTTATTAAAATGGAACCCATAGATCAAGATCGGGGCAAGCTCAAGGAGTAATAGAGGCACATACATCCACACTTGCCCTATGCCGTTACGCTCGGGAAGACGAAATCCGTACTGCCTCATTGCGTTCCCTGACCGTTTCATGATAAGCAGCCCCAGAAGCGCCGATACGGCGACACCTCCTGCCATGATCAAATAGGCTGCAGCTTCCTCGACCTCCATTATTTCTGCGATAGCTGATCCCAGTGCTGTAAAGAAGGTACATAGCACAGCCACTCCAATAGCTGGCCAATATGAATTTTTGAGCATTTTCATCAATGGACATCCTCCCGTTCCTGTTTCAAAGAATAAATTACGCCTTTAAAGGTGTGACGCAATACACTTTTGGCCTCCTGCTCGTCAATCTTGCACCCATTCGTTGCCAGTAAGGAGGCTATGCCATGCACAGCAAACCAGAGCGTCGTATACAGCTTTTGCGCTTCGTTAAGCGAAAGCCCCGTTTTACTGCTGAGAAAAGCAATCACCTGGTCGTCTCCCTCAGTCGTGCCTGCAATGCCTGCAAGATCTCCTTGGACAATAGAACTGGACATAAACAGCAATTGGAATAATTGCGGTTCGGTACGCGCAAAGTCTATATAAGCCATCCCCATGCCAAGAAAATCCTCTCCACTGGCCTGCAATCCTGCCCACATTGCTGTGTTATAAAGCTGCTCTGCTTCATGAAAGACCTCTGCCTTCAAATCCTCCATCGTAGCAAAATGGCTGAAGATCGGCTGCGTTGAACACCCAAGCCGAGAAGCCAGATTTCGGGCATTTATTGAGCCCCAGCCTTGCTCACGCACCAAATCAAGCGCGCCCTTCAACATGTCTTCACGGCTAATCTTCGGTTTTGGCGGCATGATTGTTCCTCTCCTTCATTTAATATATCATTCGTTATATAACATAAATTATATAACGAATATTTCTTCTGTCAAGTGACAGACAGGAATAAAGTTTCTAACCCTATTGAAAGCATTCAAAGGATTTCCGCAGTGCATATAAAAAGGGCGTTCAAGAGAAATTCTTGAACACCCTGAATTCATAATTTATTTAGATGGGATAAGGAACCTGATGATCAGACCTGCTCCTTCACCCCATGAGTCTCGAGCACGTCTTGTACCTTCGCAGGCTCTTCCTTATCCTTGGACAGGAACCAGCCAATCAACGCAATAGATACCAGTACAATGTAGAATGTCAATTTCCAGCCGGTGCTCTTCGCAAAGGTCTCCGGAATAATCGCAAGAGACGGATGTGAAAGAGTATACACAGCCAGCTTTACACCTACCCAGCCCACAATGACAAAAGCTGCAATTTCCAGTCCCGGTTTGCGATGCAGAAGGCCTACAAACAAATTCGCCGCAAAACGCATAATGATTAGTCCGATAAATCCGCCGAGGAATACGACGAGGAATTGTCCCCCATCCATTCCGCCAATGCTTGGCAATGGCGTATCCGGCAGAACCACGGCTAAGGCTACGGCTGCAAGAATGGAGTCGACTGCAAAGGCGATGTCGGCTAACTCTACTTTTAATACCGTCATCCAGAAGCTTGCCTTCTTCGGTTCTCTTACTTCGTCCATTACCACGTTCTCCGCAGGCGTGGCCTTCTTGATGAATACCTTGCGAATAATATGATTCAGGGAAATAAAGAACAGGTAGAGAGCCCCGATCGCTTGAACCTGCCATACGTTCACCAGAAACGAGATAACAAACAACGAGAGCAAGCGGAACACAAATGCTCCGGCCAACCCGTAGAACAGTGCCTTTTTACGTTCGGCATCAGGCAAATGCTTCACCATAATCGCCAGTACAAGCGCATTGTCTGCCGCCAGTAGTCCCTCAAGCACGATCAGTACAATCAATACCCAGGCGTACTCCATAAAGATAGATAAATCCATGCTAACACTCCTGTCCAATGTAGTATAATCAATCTTCTATATCAAAAAGGCCTTTACCTATTCGGTAAAGGCCCATAAAAAAGACCTTTGCCTCAATAGGCAAAGGTCTCGCTAACAACGTAACGTTGCCAATAAAGCCGAGGAACATGTCCCGTAATGACGACTTTACTGTAGCAGCTACTCCCCTTTGGAGTCGATTGATATGTCCTATCATAACATCTCTTCTGAATATATGAAAGTCCTTGATTCTCTAGAATTTTATTTTTTTGCTATCTCTATGCAATTATAACTCCCTTTATCGGCGCAGGCACACGGCTATCAAATGAGACATTAAACTTCAACTGAAGCTCGACCTCCTGCTCCAGAATCCGGGTTTCAATCGTAAGAAAAAACGGTGTCTCGATCTGGCGAAGGGTCAAGACGAGCCTCTCGGGAGATTCCTGGATAAAGGAACCCGCGATTCGCTCATGGACTCCAAATAAAGAGGTGCTTCCAATTCTCCACTCCTGCTCTCCCAGCTCAATCCGATGTTCGCCCTGTTCGTTTGTAATATCCAGTACAGCAGCACTACCACCAAAGGTAAATTGAAGTTGCTTTATGCCAAACTCATTTTTTTCCAGACGATAGCATTGAGTTCCGTGCCTGGTGTCCGGCTTAGACTCGAGAGCTTTTCTTGGCGGCTCCAGCCGAAGGTCCGCGAGCTGAATTCTTAACTCTTCGCCCGATGTCTCGACTACCACCGACTCCGGCTCACCTGCAATCCCGAACGCACCCAACAGATGGTTCCACACCCCATTAAGCACGCCTTGAAGATCGTTGGTGCCAGCTGTAATGGCAATAACGGCATCCAGGTCCTCCAGAACGATACAGAACTGGCCGAACGCTCCGTCTCCCCGATATACCCCGTGTTGACAACGCCAAAACTGATAGCCGTAGCCATGCGCCCAGTCGCTGTCTCCACCCGCTCCGTTCTCAATCTGCTTCGAAGTAGCCTCTTCGATCCACGCCAGACTCAGCAAGCGCTCACCTTGCCACATGCCATTCTGCAAGTAGAGCTGGCCAAACTTGGCAATATCCTCCGTAGTAATCTTCAGACCATATCCTCCGGTATTGATTCCTCGAGGGCAGCTCTCCCAGGTTGGATTCATAATCCCCAATGGCTTGAACAGCCTTGGCTCTAAATACTGCAGCAGGGTCTCGCCGGCAGCCTTCTGCAAGATTGCCGATAGCATATAAGTCGCCCCCGTATTGTACATGAAGAAAGTACCCGGCTCATGCTCCACCGGAAGCTTTAGAAAAGCACGCACCCAATTCCCGTCCGTAGAGCTATGAAGCTCGTCCGTCGTATCGGCCGCATGCCCCGTGCCCATCATCAGCAAATGCTTGATGCGCATGGCTGCCAAATTCGGCGAGACTTCCTCCGGCAAATCTTCCGGGAAGAAGGAGATTACCTGATCCTCTACACTAAGCCTTCCTTCCTGCACCGCTATTCCGATGGCTGTGGAAGTAAAGCTTTTACTGAGCGAGAACAGCATGTGGGGAAGCTGTGGTTCATAGGGCGCCCACCAGCCCTCCGCCGCAACGCATCCATGCCGAAGCAGCATAAAGCTGTGAAGCTCAATTGAACGTGACTTCATCTCATTGAGAAAATCGCTGACTTTGAGGGGGGATACCCCCAATTCCTCCGGGCTCTTTCTGGGCAATGGGCTTAACACCTGATTGGACATAAATAAGTCTCCTTCCGGATATTTCTACTTACCTCTGACTTCCCAAAGAATGAATCGCCTTGGACCCGTATGTAATCGTTCCCTCCGGGTTCTCCGCAGCAATGGCCAGCATCGCCCGGGCTACGACTCCTGCTTCGATGCCAAGCTGCGCCGGTACTGGCTTTTTGATTCCTTGGAACAAGCCGCGAACCACACTCCCGGATATCTTTTCCATGAGCCTATGCTCCTCACGTTCACCGAGCAGCAAGGACGGATGGAGAATGGACAACGCCTTGTAGCCGATGGACTTAAGCTGCTGCTCCAGTTCCCCCTTCATCTTCGTATACCAGATCTTTGATTTGGCATCCGCACCTGCGGAACTAATTACCAGAAAATGACGCGCCCCCTGCTCTTTGGCCAGTTTCGCCACCGTCAGCGGATAGGTTACGTCGATCCGGTACATCGCTTCGCGGGTTCGAGCCTTCTTGATCGTCGTCCCCAGACAGCAAAATACATCCTCGACGGCATAGGCCTCGCTAATCTCCTCCAATCGTTCGAAGTCGCTTACGATCTCTCTCAGCTTCTGATGACTGAATGTAAGTGGTCTGCGGACAATAGCATAAACCGCCTCATATTGTTCATCCCTCAACAATTCAGTCAGCAATTCGCGTCCAACCAGACCTGTCGCTCCTATGATCAGCGCTTTTTTCCCCGAATGACTCATGACGCACTTCCTCTCCCGATCACATCGCCGCGATGATCTGTTCCATTCATTATATATCAGAAGAGACTGCTGAGAGAAATTCCTTGGCACGCAAAGGCCCCCCCGCTAGGTTGAGCGAAGGGTGCCTGTATCGGAATGAACCGGCGTAATCCAGATTACTTGATCAGATCGACGGCATCCTGCGGTACGAACAGATCCGAGCCATTATAGACGATAACGCCCTTGAGCGTCTTCTTGGCACCGTTTAGAACCGCGATATTTTTGTGAATTTGCAGTTCCAGCTTCGTGCTGCCTTTGGTAATGATCGCTTTCGGGTTCTTGGCATCATTCAGGTCAAGCACAACCTCCGCTCCCTTGGCGGAAAAAGCTTGCTTGGCTGGTACGAACAATTGGCTGGATACTGCGTCAAGGTCCAGACCGAGCACACGAGCCATGTATTTGGCCACATCCGTATTGTCGATCACACCGCTTGGACGGTCATTGGTTGGAGAGTATGCATATAGAACAACATCTCCGCCAGTATGTCCGCCTGTAGTCCAGCCAATGCCGGAACGCTTACTGATCATCGGTCCAACCGTATAATTCATGCTGCCCGCTTTCGTATCACGGATGGCCTGAATTTCTTCGTTGCTCAGGTCTGTGATCCCGAAGTATTCCGCCATTACAGCTTGAATATTGGTGCGATCGCTGTTCAGCTTGGCCTCCAATCCTTCTCCTGTCAGCTTCGCCCGCTTAAGCGGATCAATGAATGTAGAGAGGGGCTCGGTGTCATAGGTTCCGGTGGTTGAACTGTTGCCAATTGTCAATCCGCCATTGCCATGGTCAGTCACGGCAACCACAACGGTCTCGCCATCCTTCTTGGCAAAGTCGAGAGCGGTTTTAACCGCATCGTCAAAGGCAAGCACATCGCTAAGGATACCGATGGGGTCGTTGGCATGAGCTGCCCAGTCTACCTTACTTCCCTCTACCATCAGGAAGAAGCCGTCCTCGTCCTTGGACAATACTTCAATTGCCTTGGCTGTCATCTCTGCCAGACTCGGCTGTTCAACAGGGTTCCGGTCCATGTCATAAGCCATAGCCGTGGAAGAGAACATGCCCCACAGCTTCGAAGAGCTGGATTTCGCCATGGCTTCAGGCGTCGTGACATATTCATAGCCGAGCGCCTTAATGGAAGCGATCAGATTGTCGCCGTCCGCTCTTCCTTCCGGAGACAGGAAGCTGCTTCCCCCGCCAAGCACCACGTCGACGCCGCTGTATACTTGCTGCTTGCTCAAAATATCATATTCTTTTCGGCTCGGATAATGGGAGGTGAAATCGGCCGGAGTAGCGTGCATAATTTCCGAAGTTGCAATAATGCCCGTCGATTTGCCTGCCAGCTTGGCGGCTTCCAGTACCGAAGCTACCGGCTTTCTGGCATCACTGGGTGCAATCGGATCCTCTCCCGGCATGTTCGCTTCATCCGGCAGGACTCCTACGAAGCCGGTATGCGACTTGTGTCCGGTGGCCAGTGCTGTTCCAGCCGGAGCCGAATCCGCAATCGGCGCATCAGCGGAATGAGTGCGGACCAGGCCGCTCGCAATTTCGTCCAGTGCGAGATCCGATCCCTTATACCATCTAGCCAATGCCGTGGCATCACCAGGCATGCCGTCAGGAATAAGGATAATCACATTCTTTATCTGCTTCGTCTCATTCGCTGCCTGGACTGGCGAGATTCCGCCTGTTGTAATACCAGCAGTAAGTGCAAGTGCAATGATTAGCTTCGTAGCGTTGCCGTACCTTTTCATCCTCTCCATCTCCTCCAGAATCATTGAATTTAATTTGAACTTACATGGAGAGTGTAACTTAGAATTGATAACGACAAGCCAGCAGAATGTAAAATTATTGTAAAAAAGAGTCATCTTGGAGGTTCATGCCCTCGCGTTCGCGCGTAAAGCGAAGCGCGCAAGCTGCCGATACACGCCCTGTGCCCAAGGCTTGCGCGCATATCCTGCTGACATTGACATGCCGCAAGTGGCAAACTATTGCAGTGCAGCTTAATTCAGTGCAGTTTCGGCTCAGCCATGTGCAGACTGCATTGCAGTTGATCTCCAAAGGCGAAGTGATCAGGGCATAAGTGTGAAGGGTTGTGAAGAAGCGCCAGCGGTCGCCTTTGTGAGCGGATTTCTCCCTTGTCAGAACTTAGTCCAATCAGAGAAATCCGCGAACAACAGCGATCGTAGCAACCCTTCACACGTTGCCCCATCCAACTCGCCCCCCTAATGTTCAACTGCCCTCCGCTGTTGCACACTCTCCTGCAGATATGCACTATATAGCAAAGGCCACCTGATTAGGTGGCCTTCTGCATCCAAGCTGCTTCAACGATTAAGCAACAGCTTGCGGCTTCGGATCGATCTTATCAACTTGCTCATATGCCTTCAGGTCAGAATATACCTCCACCTTGAGCGGATTGCGCTTATGCTTAGCAATCTTGTAAATATGGTAGACGAACACCGCAATGTTAGCTGCCAGAGACAAGCCGCTGACTATCCACAGTGCAGTCTCGCTATGCGAGGACTGGACGGCGAAGCGGGATTCTCCGACAAAGGCGGGGAACGACATGGTGAACATCATCCAGAAGGCCAGCGTTTGTGCACGATGCTGCAGCCAAGCTCCCTTTTTCATAAAGAAGGCAGGAATAGTACAGGAAATCAGCAGTGCGGCACCCGCGTAGAACGAATGGTCGGATACACAATTGTAGACGTAAGCAAAATTCCAGAGATCATAGGCGATAATCCAGAACCAGAGCATGTCGGGCCAGATCATATCACGGGACTTATCCTTGCTGACCCGGATTCCCATCCACCCGGAGATCGTAATAATGTTCAGAATCCCTGCGATCCCGTTCATAATGTTCCACGGACCGCCAATCATCGTCACACCGTCTACGATGCCGTTTAATCCATAGACCTCGAAGTCCCGGATTACGGCTTCCAGAATATTGACCGCCAGAATAATGGCCGGGAACATCAGCACATATTTGTTCCTGTCCCAACCCTTGATATACCGGAGCGCCATGAAGCCCAGACAGCCGGCCAGAGCGGAGTAGACCTTCACCCAATGGAACCAGGTTCCCGTACTGGAGCCTTCGCCCGCGGTGTTCGGCCAGACAAAGATCGTCAATACGATCGGCAGCGCCACAAAGAATACCAGAGCCGCCCACTTGCTTCTACGGGCTATTTCATTGAGCAGAATCAGGCCCGCGAGCACCACGAACCACATTAAAATAGAATACCAAGGCATTGCCTCAAATAAAAACATAGGTTACCCTCCTACAGCATTGATGAGTTGAAATCGCTTTCTATCCTGAATATAGCTTGCTGAAAGAAAAGCTTCAATCCACTCAAACCCTTGCTGTATCAAGGGTTCAGCAACATCCATTTCAAGTTGAGTTTACATACGGCTTCCCAATGATATTTATTCAATAAACCGAGTCGCAGCACGGCATTCCTCCGATTTAGCTGTCAACTTAACTTGAATGTAAAATAACTTCAAAAATACCGGCTGATCAGTGTCTTTGCGTAAGCGATACAGTTCTCAAGGGTGGGAAAGTTCATAATTTCTCCGGCAAAATAAACGCCATATTTTCCCTGCAGCTCCTCCAGCCTCCGATAGAAGCCATTCTCCAGCGCAGCGGTGCCTACATGAGGAAAGTGATCCCAGCGCTTCATCATATGAAGCCGAATCTCCTTGCCGCCAAGTCCAGCCAGAGTGCTTTCAATGTTGGCCCTAATCTCGGGATCGGACAGACGTCCATTCTCCTTCACATACACCGTGACCAGGTCATTCTCGGCTAGATCCCCCCACCGATAATACCAGGCCATCATTTGGCCTGCCCGTGCATCCCCCATATTCCCTGGAATATAACCCGACATCTTCGGCAACCGCTCTGCCCGGTAGGCATATACCCGGAAGGGTTCATGCGTGATCAGCTCCAGCAGCCCCCGGTCCTGCGGCTCCATTCCTTGGAGCTTATTCCGGAGCCCTCGCAGCGGTGCCGTATAAATCACACGTTCAAAATGCAAGGTCTCGTGATCCGTCTCCACCCTCATCTCGCCGGAGGCGTCACGATGAATCGACCGGACCCGGCAGGTTAATCTCAAATCCGGTGCGGCATCAGCCATAACCTTTACCAGCTTGCTCACGCCCTGCGGCCAACTAATCATATGCGTAATCTCGATGAAAGAGATCAAATTCTCATAATTGAGCAGCTTCATGACATAGACAGCCGGAACCTCTTCGATACTGCCGAAGCCGAAGGCGCTGAAATAATGCATAAACACCTGTTTAAGCACCGGCAATTGATTCTGCTCGCACCAGACGGCGAAGGGCCGACACAGCTCCGGCGGAATATCTCCAAAGCCTGGCTGCTTAATAGCTTCATATCGTCCAAACAATTCTGGAAGCCGCTTGAATTCTCGTGCAAATTCGCTCATTTGTTCCATCGGAATCTGCGAAATCTTGGCTCCTTGCGGATTAAAGAAGGCTCGCTCCAATAGAGGCCCCCGTTCAGACAAGCCGTATTCCTCCATCAGCTTCAATGTGTGCCTGTAGGAGGGAAGCCCGATGAGCGCCCCCATTTCATAGGTCTTTCCCTTATATTCGATAGAATGACACTTTCCACCCGCACGGTCACTCTTCTCCAGAAGCGTCACCTGCCGGTACCCCTTCTTGACCAGCTCATGTGCAAGGGTTACTCCGGAAATGCCTGCACCGACGATACCGATTCTCATGCTCCTGTCCATAGACACATCATCTCCTTGTGAACAGCCATAACGGCAACGGTTCGGAGGCATCCCGGAAACCCAGTACAATATCTGTCGGAATTCTGCCTCGATTGGCCCCCTGATCTAACGGCCGATTATAGTTGTAAAAGTTCAGATATTCATTCAGCCGCTGTTCAAGCCGATCCAACGAGACAGCTTCTTCCTCGGAAGCAAGACGGGAAATCTGCGGCTTATAGAATTCTCGCGCCAGCAGGGCCGTAAATTCATGCAAAGGCTGAAACACGTCCTGTCTGCCAGCCGCAAAGACCTCCTGGGTGATTCCAAGCTTATGTAAATAGTTCGTATACTTATGATTACCCCGTTCCCAGGATGTAGCAAATTCCTGACCAGAGTTTGTCACCAGATGATCAATGCTAAGATCAAAGGTTTTCAGCAGGGGAATGATCCTCATCTTCATGAAATCCATCAGGTCATCCGCCGACCTGCGAGGATACAGCTTCATAATGGCCAGGCGGGAATAAGAGTCCAGCACGATGTATTGATATACCTTGCCCGCTCCAGGAAGCTTGCCCAGATATTGAATGGCTTGATAGCAAATATAACCGGGTCTTGCATGCTCCTGAAGCTTCAGCTTGTAGTCGAGCTTTTTCTGCCTCGGTACGTTCCTTCCCGCAGCCTCCGTCCTGGAAGCCTTCGCCTCCGACCGCCTCCCCTTCTTCCTGTGTTCCTTTATTTCTCTGGCAAAACGCTCGCGCTCCGACCGGCAATTGAGCCCCTGTCGCCGCAGAACATTATAGATTCCAGTCTCTCCGACGATAATCCCTTCATTCTCCAGCTCATAGCTGATCCGCTTAGGACCATCCTGCGGGTGGCGAGCTACATGCGCCAGAATGGCCTTCTCCGTCCTCCGATCTACCTGATTCGGCATGACCGGCCTCCTTGGAGCCTCAGCCAGCCCCTCCATTCCTTGCTCCGCATAGGCTTTATACCAGCGGTAATATAGCGTTCTGGAGATACCGAATTCCCGGCAGGTGCGGGAGACATTATTGCCTGTTATGCCGTGAAGAAGGATTTGATACTTCTGCTGCTCATTCATCGCCGCTTCTCCCATCTCTCTTATTCCATCTATAGTACAAGGGATTGGACGCCCTATCAATGAATTCAATTACACCGCAAGAAGTATCCGCTTTTATCCCTAATCTAAAAAAATCATGTGAAAACCCCCACATAGAATCTATAATAGAATGCAGGCCACCATTTCTATCTACATGGATGGATACATAGAAAAGTTGATCTATACCCCTACCAGAGAGGATGAAGTGTTCATGCACTTGCAAGGCAGGTTCAGCTTTCACCAGGTTACCAAAATCAATTATTTCATCTTGCTGGCCTTCTCGACGATATTCGCCCTGGAGGCCCCCTTTGTGCACGGCAGAGAAACCGGACTCAGGATCTCGCTCATCATGATTATTACTTGTGTAATCGGCAGTCTCATCTATTTGGCCCATTTGAAAGCCTGGCTGCCCGAGGTGCTCGTGGGAGCATTAATCCCGCTTGCGCCTGCGGTTATCACCCTTGCATTGTTGTATTTCGAGCAAGGCGCCTTTCGCTTCTTCCTCATCTTCCCTGTCACCATCGTTTCCTCAGCTATGTATTTCAGGAAAGATGTTTTGTTAACGTTTACGGGGCTGCTGAATGTCCTCCTTATACTTTTCTTTATTTTTGATCCCTCTTCCTTGTTGGGAATACAGTGGGAACTATCTGATTTCATCATGCGTCTCGCCTTTCTGAACAGTACGGCGATTTATTTATTCTTCCTGACAACCTGGGGCAAGAACCTCATGGATGAGAGCGCCCGCCGGGAGGCAGCCGCCTCCGATCTCTCCGCTGCACTGGAGACTACACTTGAGGAGATCTCCTTATACACGAAGCGGTTAAACGAGAGTGTAACCAGCAGTAATGAGAGCATTTCCGGAACTCGCAGTATCAGCGGAACGGTTGTGCTGGCTGTCCAGGAGATTGCGAGAGGCATCGAGCAGGAGGCCGCGAATCTAAATGATATTCATGCATCGATTGCCACGGTTGACCGGCTCGTTCAGCAAGTTCATCAAGGCTCGGCATCTACCCTGTCAGAGTCCGCCCAGGTTGGCGAGCTGGTCAGCCAAGGTAACGTCGAGGCTGAGGAGCTGGCGGAGCGGATTTCGGTTGTACAGAAGGCAATCCAATCGGCCCTTGGCGCTGTAACCGCCATGCACGGGGAAATGCAGCAAATACGTGAAATCCTGTTATCTATTTCCCAAATATCCAATCAGACAAATCTATTGTCCCTGAATGCAGCAATTGAGTCCGCTCGGGCCGGTGAATCCGGCAGAGGGTTCGCGGTTGTCGCATCCGAGATTCGTAAGCTGGCTGCTACAAGCGGCGAAATGACCGGGCAAATCCAGAGCATCGTGGAAAAGCTGTCCACCGTGAGCCAAGCCGCACTGGATGATGTCCAACTAGGCTATTCTGCGACCGAGCAGGGCTTCCTTATTGCCGAACGCTTCAGAGACGGATTCAAGATGATCGAGCATAGCTTCACCGGAATTAGTGCACTAATCCGGGACGAAGCCGCGGCGATGGATACGATGAAGAGACAATTCGTCGAGATTCGCGACCAAATCAGCGAGATTGCCGGAATTACGGAGGAGCATTCCGCAACCACGGAGCAGATGCTTTCTTCTATTGAGGATCAGAACGAACGGATCGTGTCCATTCATAAAGAAATGGAGGATGTCCGTCAAGTCAGCGAGAAGCTCGGCGAGATGACCGCCCGATCAAAATGATGCAATTCTTCGTAAATTATCGGTAAACCCGGCGGGCGATTTATGTTAAAATAGAACCTGCTAGCAATGAAAAGAACTGTAGAGAGGAACGTCCCGAATTGGCACAATTGTTTTATAAATACGGAGCAATGAACAGCGGGAAATCTATCGAGATTCTCAAGGTTGCCCATAATTACGAAGAACAGAATAAGCCTGTCCTTATCTTCACCTCCGCTGTAGACAACCGCGATGAGATTGGATATGTCTCTTCCCGGATCGGCCTTCGCCGGCATGCGATTCCGATCTATGAGGATACCGACATCTTCGCCATCGTTCGCGATCATACCCCGAAGCTGTATTGCATTCTGATCGATGAATGTCAATTCCTCGGGGAATCGAGCATCCGGCAGTTGGTCCGGATTGTCGATGAGCTGGACATCCCGGTGATGGCCTTCGGCTTGAAGAATGATTTCCAGAATCAATTGTTCGAGGGCAGCCGCCAACTGCTCATTTATGCCGATAAAATTGAGGAAATGAAAACCATCTGCTGGTTCTGTGCCCGAAAGGCGACGATGAATCTGCGCGTGGAAAACGGCAAGCCTGTCTATACAGGCGAGCAAATTCAGATCGGCGGAAATGAATCCTACTATCCGGTCTGCCGCAAATGTCATGCCAATCCGCCGCTATAGCTAGAACGTAGCAGCCCGCATCAAAAGGGGCGCCGAATCATCAATATTGATGACTCGGCGCCCCTTTTAATGTATTGGCTTAACTTAATCCATGTCGTAAATCGTCCCTACCTTGAGTCCATAGAGCTCATTATATATTTTCTCCGCGTAAGCATCAGTCATTCCGGCAATATAATCAATAATCATATGCTCCCAGGTCCAGATCGGATCGGACTTCTTCTGATCTTGGTCGAACCTGCGCAGCCAGTCTCCGGGAATAATGGATTTGGAGGTAACCGGGTCGACAAAGGCGTCCCAGAGCCGCTTGATGACCCAGGAGGAGCGCTTCTGAAGCCGCTGCACACGCAAATCCCGGATCATCGTCACCCAAGCGAAGCTTTTCAGCACACTGACCGTCCGCAGCATATCCTCGTCTTCCCGGCCTTCCTTGACGAACGTAACCTTCTGCCAATTCTCCTCCTCGACCACCCCAAGGCTGCCGACAAACAGGCTGACCCAATGGGCCTTTACCTCTCTACGGGTTCTGGAGTAATCGTGATCGCATATCGGCATCTTTGCATTCCATACGTCGAGGAACAGGTTCAACACCTGCATGACCTTGATCTCAATCTGCTCGGGCATCCAGCCCTCCCAGAAAAAATCATCCAGCGTCGTAATTTTCTCGACAATGAGCCGCTGAATGTGGGAATCAAACAGGAAATGCTCATGTACTTCAATTTTTCCCGCTTTGATTCCGTCCTCCAGATCATGCGCCGAATAAGCGATATCATCGCACAAATCCATTAATTGCGCCTCAAACGTCTTTTTGCCTTCCGGCATTCCCCATCGTTCCCGGATCTGTGATATATATTGCCATTCATGACGATAGAGTCCCTTTTTGTTGAGGGTTCCGGGGTAGGGGTACTTGTTCGTTCCAAGCAGAACCGCATCCGACAGGTTGAGTCCGTCTATGTTTTCCCTTTTCTCAAGAAACATCATCAACCGAAAGTTATGGGCATTCCCTTCAAAATGCTCGTACTTCCGCCGCATAGCATCATACAGCTCTTGCTGCACATCCGGCGATAGATTATCTCTACCTGACATGGCCTCTTGCGCCTTGCGCTCGATCAGATTGTCAAGGATCTGCCCGAGCACTTCCTCTCCCTTATGACCAAAGGGAGGATGCCCGAAGTCATGGCATATCGCCGCACATTCCACCACTTCAGGATCAATAACGAGCCCGGGATGCTCCGCCTGTTCAATCGCAACCTGCGGATAGGCCCGCAGCAAGCTTCGAGCCGCCTCCCGGGCAATCTGCGCCACCTCCAGGGAATGGGTTAGCCGGGTCCGGTAGTAATCACCGGTCCCTGCCCCGAATACCTGAGACTTTCCTTGAAGCCGGCGGAAGGTGGGGGAATGAATTAACCGCGAATAATCGCGGTCATAGGTTGAACGGGCAGTCTCCTGTCCAATGTTATCCGGATGCTGCCGGTGATGTCTTAATGTCTGTAAGTTCATTAGCCTTACTCCTTCATAACACAGCGCTTTTTGAGGTTGTTCAAAAAGTCATCTTTTTGAACACGCACTTTTATGTTATTGTAGCCCTGCAAGCCATGAACTTAAAGAGGCAATTCAAAAAATCATCCGCCTCAATTTAAAATTTCCGCAGACTCTCCCCGCATCATATCTGTATAGCCCGTTTCGAGACGATTGTCCGTGCGCGCGGAACTTTCCTCAAAGACATGATTCAACAGACGTACATAATCGAGTGACTGCTGAAGTTCCAGTTCAGCTCGAGTCACAACCATTCTGCGTCCTTCCATTAATGCAAAAATCTCGATTACATCAGGCAATTGACCGAAGGCGCTGAACCAAAATACGGTGGTCATATGAACAAATGCTTCCGCCAGCCAATCATTCTCCTCCACCAGCCATTTCTGAACGGTGATCTGTTCCTTGGCGGATTGTGAATCCTGCTGTTTCCAAACCGCCTGAAAAATCATCGATAGGCTTTCCATTTCAGTGAATCGAGTCTCCCATTGCTCATACAGCGCTGTCGGGTAATCCTCTAGATGCGGAGACAGGCTGTGAGTCAGCTGGTCCGTCATTCGATGATAGATCTCCCAATAATGGAGCGGGTCGTCGAACAAGTGGCGGCTTCGCGGCCAGCGCCGATTCAGCAAATATTGAATGGGTGTGTGCGCCCGTACCTCCGGAGTAAGCTCCAAATAGTCATTGACGGTATGCCCCACTGCGTATTGAACCTGCTGTCTCCAGGAGAAATGGGGCTGTCCTTGGCCTTGTCTTTGACCCGAGCCCTTCCAAGCACATGAGCATGCACAGCCTTGCCCGGTCTGTGCTCTAATCCATGCCTCAAGCTCATAATCCACTACTCTTCTCATCATTGAAGAATCAGGAGGCGCCAAGCAGGCTTTGGGCAAAACGTGCACCGAATTCCTTGCACAATTGCTTCTCTTCTGCATTGGGTCCATACTCCACCTTTAATCCTTCTTGCTCCACAACAGCGCCGAACTCCCGCAGCTTCTCTTCCAGGACATCAACAGCGCCGCAGTAAAGGCGATAGGTCGTATCCCCGCTTCCGAATACAGCCGCCTTCCTGCCCTCAAGCTCCAATTCCTCCATCTCATCGATGAAATCCTCAAATTCATCCGGGAGCTCTCCGTCTCCCCATGTGTAGGCCCCCAGAAGGACACCTTCATAGCGCATCAGTTCTGAAGCACTGCATTGCTCTACTTCCTTCAAATCTGCCGAAGAACCCGCAGCACGGATTCCTTCCGCAATTAATTCGGCCATCTCTTCAGTATTCCCCGTCAGGCTCGCATATACAATCAGTACTCTGCTCATCTCTCTCATCCCTCGTTATTCTTAATCACTATCGACCTAAGCGATGTGGAATCAACATCCGCATTATAATTGATAATGATTATCATTGTCAATATTGGGTTTTGAGTACTTGTTTTTATTATCGGAAATATATTATTGGTCTATTTACAATAGTGTGTGTCATACAGTATAGTGGAATCAAGGAGTTGATCATATGGCTGATGTAGCTGAAACTATACAGACAATACTGAGCGAACTGCGGAGAGGTACAATCATCATCGGTGTACTAAGCCAACTGGAGGAAGCGCAATATGGATATTCGCTAGTAACAGTACTTGAAGACAAGGGAATCCCTGTCGATCCCGGAACGCTGTACCCGCTGCTTAGAAGACTGGAGAAGCAGGAGCTGCTGGCAAGCAGTTGGGACACGAATGAAGCGCGCCCCCGCAAGTACTATGTGATTACTCCATTTGGACGCGAGGTATATGCGGGACTTTGCTTGGAATGGAAGGCGCTTAATGAAGCCATGACAAAAATAATGAATTCAGAGGAGGCATGAATGTATGGAGGTTATTGATCGTTATGTGCATGCGGTGATCCGCAGGTTGCCTGAGGGTATGCGGGAGGATATTCGCAAGGAGCTCCATGGTCTGATTGAAGATATGCTGGAGGAACAAGCCGCTGGTCCGGTTCCCACTCCCGAAGAGGCCGAGCAAGTGTTGTTGCATTTAGGCCACCCCGCTGCCATGGCGGCTAAATACCGGGGGCATGAACGCTATTTGGTAGGTCCGCAATTGTTCGAATCTTATCTTTCTGTCATCAAAGTTGTAATGATCGCTGTTATCGCATCTTTATCGGTTATTTTTGTGGTTGAGACCGCGCTTCGGCCGAACGAGATTACAGATCAGTTTACAAGCTACATTACTTCTATCGTCAGTGCGGCTTCTCAAGGCTTTGTCTGGGTAACTGTGGTGTTCGCGATGATCGAATACGGAATCCGCAAAAAGACGCCTAGCGAGTACGGTTCAATGTCATGGCGGCCTTCCGACCTGCCTCCGATTCCCGACTCCCGTGCCGAGATCAAGCTGAGCGAACCGATTGCGGGAATTATTTTCACGGTTCTCTTCACCATTGTCTTGCTAAGCGGTGCTGAGCTCCTTGCCATTTATACGACGGCGAGCGGCGAATTGAGCATCGTACCCTTTATCAACTTTGATGTTCTATACCGCTTCTGGCCATTCATCGTCGCTTTCGGTGTTGCAGGCGTTGGAAAAGAAATCTATAAAATGCTGGTTCGTCAACGGACGGCAGGACTGCTCGCATACCATATTATATTCAGCGTAGCAGGCGTCATTTTTGCCGGATTCTTGCTGTCAGAGCCTGGCTTCTGGAATCCTGCCTTTATGGAACAACTGCAGGCAACTGGCATATTCATTGAAGCAGGCAATGAGTTCTTCGAGCCTGTTAGCCGAATCTGGGAGACGGTCACCGGAAACCTGATTTATCTCATTATTTTGATCACACTGATTGATATCGGTTCGGAAGTTTTCAAATGGCTTCGCCTTAAAAAGGCTGGCCCGATCACCATTAACATCCCCTAATGCTGGAAATGAAAAGCTAAGATCCTTCTGCCGTCAGACTAGGGTAGCTCATATCGCTGCCTTAGCTTGGCGGCAGTTTCATTAATTCTGGTCTTATCGGCTAAGATTAGCTCCACAGCGTCCGGGTTCATAACCTGCTCGGCATCCTCAGCACGAATGACATGCTTCACACCTTCGATAAATCGGGCAATGGACGCTTTCCCACTTCCTATACCGGTCAATTCCTCAAGGCTTGCTGTAAATTCAGGGATGACAAGGGGATATTGTCCCGGATCAGCACCTGCGGCTGCCGTGTCATAAAAGGATCGAACCAGTCTCGCCCTTGCACTTCCAGAGCCTTCTACAATGACGAATGCCTGAATGATAAAAGCCTTACGCTGCCTGCGCTGGGCTATTCCGCAAAACTTGCGTCCTCCGACACTTAAATCATAGTCTCCCGGACAGAATGCCCCCTCAATCTCACCCGCTGCCACCTCTGCCTCCTCCACGCCAGCCGCTCTGCATGCCTGCACCACAGCCCTTTGAATCAAGCTGACCATCATTTGAAAATCCTGTCGAAAATCTTGTCGATGGATGCACTCCGGAATAGGAAGAATCAGAGAAACATTGATCACACCGGCATCCAATGGAACCGCCGCCCCGCCGGAATGTCTTACGACGGCATCGATCCCGCTGGCATGCAGAGCCCTTACTGCGGTACCGGTCTGGGGAAGTCGGCTGTCACGCGAGCCCATGACAAAGGAGCCGGCATGTCTCCACAAATGGCAAACCGCCGGCCCTCCCTCTCCAGTATGCCTGCATAACAGCTCGTCCAATGCGAAATGCTCAAGCACGTCGCCTTCCAAGGCAGCATGGGTTCGATCCAGTATCAGAACCGGCCGGATCAAGCGACGCTGCCTTCCTTCAGATAAAGCACCACCGGACAGTGGTCGCTGCCCATGACTTCACAAGAAATCTGTGCATCCTCAAGCTGTGGAGCCAGGCGCTCAGATGTCAGAAAATAATCAATCCGCCATCCCACATTCCGCTCACGTACCTTCGGCATGTACGACCACCAGCTGTACATATTTTCCCGGTCGGGATAAAAATAGCGGAAGGTATCGATAAAGCCCGCTTCCAACAGCTCTGTCATTTTCCCCCGCTCCTCATCGGTAAATCCGGCATTTCCGATGTTCGGCTTCGGATTCTTCAAATCAATCTCCCGGTGCGCCACATTCAAGTCTCCGCAGACGATCACGGGCTTCACTGAATCCAGTCCCTGCAAGTAGGCACGAAAGCGGTCCTCCCACTCCATGCGGTACGCCAGCCTTGATAAATCGCGCTTGGCATTTGGCGTATAGACATTTACCAGGAAAAATTGTTCAAATTCCAGGGTGAGCACTCTCCCCTCCGGCTCGGAGTCCTCCTCTATTCCGTACCGGACGCTAAGCGGTTTGAGCCGCGTGAAGACCGCGGTTCCGGAGTAACCCTTTTTCTCCGCATAGTTCCAGTACTGCTCATATTCCTCGCCGATCTCCATACAAATTTGCCCATCTTGAAGCTTCGTCTCCTGCAGACAGACAATATCGGCAGCCTCTCCGGCAAAGAAGTCATTGAATCCTTTATTGACACAGGCTCTCAGCCCATTTACATTCCATGAAATTAGTTTCATAGCATTACGCCTCCTCTTCCCTTGCTAAAAGTCTACCTTTTATGAAAAAAGTCTGTCAACAGGCCGGCCTATTTCCTATATCGTTCCTTATAAAGCAAAAACGCCAATACCTCGGCGGTATTGGCGCATTCCGTATGCTTAAAGCGGCGCATTCACTACGCTTAAACAGAAGCTTTTCCCTTCTTCACAGCATGAACATCGTAGGTTTTGACATCTGTGCTGATAATATAAGCTGGGGGCTGCTGTCCCCGCTTTTCCCGGTGTCCCTGGATATGAACATCGCTCTTCTCCCAATTCTTCCAGGCTTCCTTCGACTCCCAGCGGATGATCATAACGACTTCTTCATGCTCCTTGCTCTTGGTATTGACCATGACGATCCGATCAATTAAGCCATCCATGGTATCTACTGCCATATCTGAGCTGAAGCGCTCCAGAACCTTGTCGCTATTGCCTGCCTCTATGGTCATTGTTCTTGTCATGATAAACATGTATATCTGCCTCCTTAACTTTCGATCTGTGAATGTCTCCATATGGATGGGAGTCTTTCAACTATATCTATCTATTTTATTGATAATAATTATCATTGTCAATTAAGAGGAATGTGTGTTTTTTAGCTGTACCGGACATCCCTCGATATGGTATGATCTTATTCGTATTGAATATTCAAATCTTTGAATATTTGAATTTTTGAATGCTAGGAGGTCTGATATGGAAGATCATACAAACTTGCAGCAGTTTAAAGCCGAATTTTTCAAAGCACTTGCCCATCCGATGCGAATCCGGATTCTGGAGGTGCTATGTGACGGGGAAAAGAGCGTGAACGAGCTTCAGGCGATTCTTGGCTCTGAGGGTTCCGCTGTATCCCAGCAACTATCTGTACTGCGTGCGAAGAATCTGGTCAACACCGTAAAAGAAGGTACAACCGTCGTATATTCATTGCGGGATCCGTTAATCAAAGACTTGCTCGCCGTGGCGCGGCAGATTTTTGATAATCATCTTGTAGAGTCTATCTCACTATTAAAAGGTATTCGGAAGAGCTAATAATTAGAAAAGAAGGGTTATTGGATGAAGTGGTCGGGGAGATTTAACGGTTACTCGAAGGAAGCATTTCGTAAGGATATTGTTGCAGGATGTATCGTAGGTATTGTAGCAATCCCGCTCGGCATGGCTTTTGCCATTGCTTCGGGAGTGAAGCCCGAATACGGGTTGTACACGACAATTATCGCGGGGATTCTGATCTCGCTGCTAGGAGGCTCCCGATTCCAGATTGGGGGGCCTACCGGAGCATTTATCCCGATTCTCCTTGCTATCGTTATGCAGTATGGGTATGAAAATCTGCTGATTGCCGGATTCCTCGGAGGCATCATTCTGGTGCTAATGGGTGTGTTTAAGCTCGGGGCATTAATCAAGTTTATTCCCAGGCCGGTTACGATCGGATTTACCGCAGGAATTGCTGTGACAATCTTCAGCGGACAAATAGCCAGCTTTCTTGGGCTTCAAAATATGGAGCGGCACGAGTACTTCTACGATAGCATGAAAGAAATCGTGCTTCGCTTGCCTTCACTGAATATTTACAGCATCCTGATTGCGTCCATCTGTCTTGCTGCCCTGATTGTAACGCCAAGGGTACTGCCCAAGGTGCCGGGCTCTCTGGTGGGTATTATTCTGTCCACACTGGTTGCCGTCTGGTTGTTCCCTGACAAAGTTGCCACGATCGGGTCTGCCTATGGTGCTATTCCCGCCAGCCTACCAAACATTCATGGCCTTGATCTATCCTGGGATCGAATAACGGCAATGATACAGCCTGCGCTCGTCATCGCGCTTCTCGGCAGTATCGAATCCCTGCTCTCTGCTGTTGTGGCAGACGGTATGGGCGGCTCTCGTCATAACAGCAATCGTGAATTGATCGGTCAGGGAATTGCCAACATAGTTACTCCATTTTTCGGGGGGATTCCCGCGACAGGAGCGATTGCACGCACGGCTACGAACATTAAAAATGGTGCGGTATCCCCGATGTCAGGCATCATTCATGGCTTCTTTGTACTTCTTATCGTCATATTGTTTGCCCCGTATGCCTCAGCAATTCCGCTTGCCAGCATGGCTCCGATTCTGATGATGGTCGCCTGGAACATGAGTGAGCGCAAAGCATTTGCCGCGCTCGTCAAGGCACGGACAAGCGACAGTATCGTGCTGGTGCTGACTTTCCTGCTCACCGTGTTTACAACTTTAACCATAGCCGTAGAGGTCGGATTGATTGTTGCCGTTCTCCTCTTCATCAAGCGGATGAGCGAGATGCTGACGGTCCGCAAGGTGCTGCCTGACTTCTCGTCCAGCAAAGCGAAGGTATCCGCAGACATCGTATCCGCAGAACATGACTGTCCGCAGTGCTCTATTTTCACAGTAGAGGGACCTCTCTTCTTTGGCGCCTCTCAGAGCTTCGCCGCCTTCTCCGACTGGATCGAGAGCGGACATCAGCTGAAGTCGGTTATTTTGCGAATGCGCAACGTCCCCTTCATGGATACAACCGGAGAAGCTCACCTGATGGATCTGATCAAGCGGCTTCAGCACTTAGGGGTAACGGTTCATGTCACCTCGCTCCGGGCGCAGCCAAGAAGGCTGCTCACCAAGACAGGCGGACTTCAGCTTATCGGTGAGGAGCATCTATTCGAGCATACCGGAGAAGCGATCAATGCGGCGCTCTCGAATCTGAACAAAGACCATTGTCTTGGCTGCCGGCATTTTGCCTTTCGCGAGTGCGCCGAGCTCTGCGGAGTTAACCCCCGGGAAGCGGCTTATCCGTCACCAACCGCAAAGCCCGCCAGCCGAATGACACGTACAGTGCTTAAGGATTAACCGCCGTAAAGACCGCGAATTAGAGGAGTGAGCATGTGATGCAGCTTGTGCTTCAGTTTTTTGATGCCCATATCGATGTATCCAGGGAGCGATATGCTGTGGGGATTGGCAATTCTGGCCGTGCTATTGCCATTCTGTCTGCTATTGCTGCTAAAGAGCCGGCACCGAAGCGCCCTGCCAAGCGATAAGAATCCATTCTTGCCAAGACCTTATTTCTTCCGGTTCTCCAGTACAAATCCATCCTGCAGCTTGCCGTCAATATCAAAGGCTCGATAGGTCAAGGTATCTTCACTGACCGTAATGCCCGCATACATCGGCTGCCCGTTCTGAAAATGGACCGCATGATAGAATTGATCCTCTTTCTTCTCGTTGAATTTTCGGCCGGAGGCATTGGTCGTAACGTAGACCGTGCCTTCTTCCGGCTGCACGATTTCCCCGCCCCGAAGAGAGAATGACCGGGAATACTCGTGATTATGCCCTTGAAGGACGAGGTCGACCCCATATTCATCAAATACGGCTATCCAGTCATCCAGCTTTTTGTACATGTTCCCCCCGTAAGCCGGGCGGTGAATCGCTGCGATCAGCCAGGTCTGATCCGTGTTCTCCAGGTCTTGCTTAAGCCATGCTGCCTGCTGCTTGAGATTGGATTCGGTATTCAAGACGACAATATGGGCGTGGCCGTAGTCAAATGAATAGGTCGTGCCGGGATTAGAATTCTGCTCCCCGTTATCGGGAACGTAGAAATGAGCTGTAAATCGGTCTGATTCACCATCAATCTCATCATGATTGCCCGTCACAGGCATCAACGGAAGCCGGCTTAGCCAGTCCGACGGGATACTAAAGAAGTAATCCCACGCCTTCTCATCTGTCGGATCCTCGGTTAAATCTCCATTATGCAAAATCCAGGACGCATCGGGAAATTGTGCAATAGCGCTATCAAGCGTGCGTCCCCACACGACAAAATCCTCCTTATTCATGCCTTGCGAATCCGTTACATTCAGGAAAGTGAATGTCTCCTCTTCCACTCCTTCTGTCCTAAATACTACCGCATTTCTCCATTCGCCCTCTTTTCCTTCTCCAATCCGGTATATGTATTCCGATCCCGGCTCCAGACCGGTCACCTCAACCTTGTGTGAATATTGCTTGCCGTATTTCTTCGTATTCACGATCGTAGTCTGAGCCTCGTAAATCACGGTCTTTTCACTGTCGAAAGCATCCGGCGCATTCCCTCGGGCCACTTGAAGAATGCCTGCGGTCTTCGTCTCGGAATACCAGGTAAAGGCTCTTGAGGTGCGCGGATCTCCCCGAAATGTGGTTACCACCGATTTTACATTTAGACTTGCCGTGTCCCGGTCAGTCTGCTCCCCGCGTCCCGCTCCGGTATTGCCCGGCTTGTACTGCAACAAAAACAGAACCAGAGCAGCCGCGAGGAATATACATAGTGCCGCCCAGCCGAGCTTCAGGCCGATTCCATCATTCATTCTATTTCCTCCTGTTCATCAGGCTCATACACAGCATTTTTTACTAGATACTTCCATATGTCAAGCGAATGTAAAAACATTCAGGCTATATTCAGTTTCCGTTAAGTCTATAATCAGCAAAGCCTGCTAGGATGTGTTCAGTTACTTCGCCAATGAAATGAGGTGTATTAGTGAACACGGCATACAACAACCTGAAGTTTCGCCATGAGCTAAAGTTTATGATCAATCGGCATCAATACTTCATTATTCGCCAGCGTCTTAAAAATCTGGTTCGACCGGATAAATATGCTTCCACGAATGGCGAGTACCATATTCGCAGCCTCTACTTCGACGATTATGAGAATTCTGCACTTTCCGAGAAGCTCGGCGGCTTCCGCGATCGTCATAAATACCGGATCCGCGTTTATAACCGCAGCGACCGGCTGATTCTTTTTGAGAAAAAGATCAAATGCGGAGATTACATCGCCAAGCTGAAGGAGCCCTTGGACCGGGACATGTATGAAGCTATTTTAAACGGAAACTATGAGGTTCTGCATCAACCGGACAACCCCTTTGCCATGGAGCTGTACCTGGAAATGAAGCAGCATCTCCTTCGTCCAAGAGTCATCGTCGATTATGTGCGGGAGCCTTATGTATGCGAGAACGGCAATGTCCGGATTACCTTCGATAAGGAGCTTCGAACCGGGCTGCATGCGACGGATCTCTTCGATCAGTCATTAAATCCCGTACCGGCCCTTGATGAACAGCACATCATTATGGAGGTCAAATACGACGAGTATTTGCCTGAATATATCAAGGCAGCCGTGCAAATGGAGGGTCTTCACCAGCAAGCCGCATCCAAATACGTCATCTGCTGTAAATATCTTAAAAATAATAATTGGGAGGATCAATAATTTATGCAAACGGCGAATTCATCTTCGACAAGCTTTAGCGATATTATCAAAAATTCGATCCTGGAAAATTTCTCATCGAATATTAGCATTTCCAATATCATTATCACACTGTGCGTTGCCTTTTTAATCGGATTATTCATCTTTATCCTGTACAAGCGTGTGTTCAGCGGGGTGCTCTATTCCAAAAGCTTCAACGTTTCTCTGATCGGGATGGTTATGGTTACCGCAGTAGTGATTATTGCCGTCAACTCTAACCTCGTGCTGTCACTGGGGATGGTAGGCGCCCTGTCCATTGTTCGCTTCAGAACACCGATTAAGGACCCTACCGACCTGATCTTTCTGTTCTGGGCCGCTGCGGCCGGGATTGTAACCGGCGCCGGATTCTACTCGCTTGCCGCGATCGGATCGGCCGTCGTCGGTCTTGTCCTGTTCCTGTTCATCAAGAATACTTCGGCAGACGCTCCCTACCTGCTCGTCGTTAATTGCGACAGCGATGAGAGCGAGCAGCTTGTTCACAATCAGATGAAGCAGCTTGTGAAGCGGTACAATGTGAAGCAGAAAAATGTAACCCAGCACAATATTGAAATGACACTAGAGGTTCGCCTGCGTGACGGCGAAGGCCGCTTCGTTAATCAAATTTGTGAGCTTGGCGGCGTGAAAAATGCGGTTCTGATCAGCTATAACGGCGATTATGTATCCTAATCTCAGATGGAGGTACCTACCATGAAGAGCAGATATTCCAAGCTGCTTCTGTCCTGCTGCTCGCTGCTTCTGATCCTGGGTATGACCGCTTGCGGAGGGGCAACTACGGCCACGATTCAGGATTCAGGGGGTCAGGGAACGGTATCCAAGGCAGAGCAGAAGCTGGATGAGGAGGTCTTCCCTAAAGACAGGGTCGTAGACATAAAAATCACGATCGACAGCGAGGACTTCCAGGATATACTCGATAATGCCAGTGCCGAGGAATACAAGGAGGCATCCGTAGAGTACAATGGCCAGCATTTCGAGCACATCGGAATCCGTACCAAAGGGAACCTGTCCCTGCGCAGCGTCGTGCAAATGTCCGATTCCGACCGATACAGCTTCAAGCTGTCGTTCGACGAGTATGTGGACCAGACCCTGGATGGAATCAGCAAAATCAATCTGAATAACAACTATAGCGACGCTTCCTCCATACGGGAATTTTTAACGTATGAGCTGGCCGAACAGATGGGTCTTCCCACACCTAAATATTCCTATGTCAATGTGTACATCAATGATGAATTGTGGGGCTTCTATCTCGCCATCGAACAGATCGGGGATGCATATTTGAACCGTCACTTCGGCAATTCCTATGGCGCGCTGTATAAAGGCGAGATGACCGGCAGCGGCAGCGATCTGACCTGGCTTGGCGACGACCCTTCAGCTTATACCGGATTGGCGCTCAAGTCTAAAACGACGAATGATGGCATTCTTATTGATATGATCAATGAGCTGAATAATGGCAGTGATTACGAGAAGGTTCTTGATGTTGAAGAATCGCTTAAATATATTGCGCTCAATGTGGCAACCAACAACATGGACAGCTACATCGGGCAAAATAAACAAAACTATTACCTATATGAAGACGACGGAATCTTCTCCATTCTGCCCTGGGATTACAATATGGCCTTTGGCGGCATGGGAGGGGCCATGGGCGGAGGTAGCAGTCTGTTGATTGATGAGCCGACACAAGGGGCGGTAGCTGAACGGCCGCTTGTGGCCAAGCTTCTGGAGGTTCAGGAGTACAAGGAGCTCTACCACTCCATTCTTCAGGAGGCGGTTGACGGATACCTATCCAATGACATATTTACAGCCAGAGTAAACGAGCTCGCAGCCATGATTTCGCCTTACGTGCAAGCGGATCCTAATGCGTTCTATAGTTACGAGGAATTCCAAGCGGCCGTGCCAAGCCTGATTGCTACGAATGCTTCACAGGTGGATAACATTTCCCAACAGCTTGACGGCACACTTCCTTCCGCCGGTGATGGCAGCGGCAGCGGTGGAGGTATGGGCGGCTTTGGCGGGGGCGGCATGAACCGCAATCGCGGGCAGAATAATACAACAACGTCTCAAGGAGAAGCGGGAGAACAGTTCCCTGCGTTTGGCGGACAAATGCCTCAGGGTCAGGCTCCAAGCGGACAGACCGAGGGACAAATTCCGGGCCGGAACGGACAAACGGACGGCGGCTTTACAGCACCGGATGGCGTTGCCCCCTCCGGAGACATGCCTGCCTTTGGCGGAGCAGACGGTTTTCAGATGCCTCAGGGAGGAGCAGACGGACAGCAGATGCAAATGCCCGAAGGAGGATTCCCGGGCGGGGGCGGACGCGGAGATTTTAACTTCGACTTTGGCTTTGGGCAAGAGAACGGCGCCCGCCGCGGAGCTGCTTCTACAGAGGGAGCGATTGCAACAGGAGCATCTCTTCTCTTCCTACTATTAGCAGCTGGTTTCGTGGCCTTTTTCAAAAGAAAGAGATGGTAAGGAAGACCGCCTAACCCTGATGGATACCGCGCAGGAATGTGCGATCAGCTTACTCTCATGTTTAAAAACATCACCTTTGGTTAATAGTAAACGACAAGAAAATTAATTACTTAAGAGGTGATAAATGATGGGTTTCTTGTGGTCATTAATTATTGGCGGTATCATCGGATGGCTGGCCGGTCTTATTATGGGTAGAGATATTCCCGGCGGCGTAATCGGAAACATAATTGCAGGCTTCATTGGAGCTTGGCTCGGTAGTCTGATTATGGGCAACTGGGGACCGGTGATAGGAGACTTCTATTTCATCCCGGCATTAATCGGTGCCGTTGTTCTCGTCTTTATCGTGAGTCTGATTATGGGCTCGATGCGAAGAGGACGTTCTTAATCCATAATTGAACGTGAATTTAGACAAAGCCAGTGCCCTTAGGTTTTTAACCCGGGCACTGGCTTTTTGTTGGTATCTGTACCAAGTTATTCATCCCCGCTTGGGCTCTCCCGATATTCGCTCGGTGTCATCCCTGTCATCTTCTTGAATACCTGAGTGAAATATCTTGGATCCTGGTAACCCACCAGCGGGGCGATCTGGTACACTTTGACCTGACTATTCTTCAGAATATATTTCGCCTTGCCGATTCGGCATTCTGTCAGATACTCCAGGAAGGTATATCCTGTCTCTTGCTTGAACAACAGACAGAAATGGCTGATGCTCAGCCCTGCAAATTCTGCAGCCTCTTCAATGGACAAGTCCTTGTGATAATGACTTGCAATATATTCGCGAGTCTTTTCGATCAGCCGGTGAATTTGCTCCTTCGGCTCTGATAATTTGCTGGCAGAGATGCCCTCACCGAAGATACGGCCGAGCAGAGCGATGATGTCAGGCAGCGTCTCAGAGGCATGCAATTCTTGAAGCAGGCCTTCCAGCGACCATTCCAGGGGCAGCTTCATATGTTCAAATTCCCTGTAGAGGACTACCGTCAATTCCACCAGCATCCGCTGAGCGGACTCCCTTGCAACCGCATGACCTTCAATGAAGCCCCTAGTCTCTTCGAGCAGTTTCATTAGCCTTTGATCATCCAGCGTCCGGATGCATTCAAGCATCTGCTCCTCCAAATGCTTCGGATATTTGGCAGCGTCCGCAGACCGATCTCCCGATCTCCCCAGTTCCTCTACAAAGACGCCCTCGCTATCACGATAGAATCTTTGATAAAGCGCCTTGCCTGCTTGCTGATAAGCTTCTCCAAGCTGTGTTATCCCTGCTGCAAGCGGACTGAAGCCAATGGAGCAAGGAAGCTTGGTATGAAGCTTGATCTGTGAGATTAAATCTTGCCCCAGTTGCTCCCTGTTCATGAGCAGTCCCCCGGGGAACAAAATAATCCACTCTCCGCTGTGAAATGGAAACACAGTAAGCGCACCCTGAGAGAGCGACCATTCATTCAGAATATTGCGGATGGCAAACAGCCATAATCTTCGCTCATGCGGCGGCCACATATCTGCCAGCTTTAAATAATGGTCAAGCTGAACAACCGCCACGAAATACCCTTCTTGCAGCTTCCCGCTTTCAAGCCACTGCATATGGCGAAGATGGCTTCCGCCTTCGCCTTCTTCGATCAGCTCAGCGAACATTCGCTCACGCGCGAGCTCTGACAGCACCTGTGCCGAGTGCAGCAAATGCTCGTTCTCTTCCTGCTTGTTCAGCTTCTTGATTGCCCGCTGTATCATTTCTATCAGTTCATCATGGTCGATCGGCTTCAGCAAATAATCGAATGCGCCTTCCCGTAACGCTTCCCTTGCATACTCAAACTCGCTATAGCCGCTGATAAAGATAAATAACCTCTTGGCATTCTCGGCCATAACTTCCTTCATCAGACTGATTCCATCCAGACCGGGCATGCGAATATCACTGATAATCATATGCGGGGCATGCTCCCGAACCAACCGCAGCGCCTCTTCACCATTTCGCGCCTCTCCCACAATCTCAAGGTTCATCTCTTCCCATGGAATAGCCACCTTCAGACTGCGCAGAATGATCGGCTCATCATCAACCAGAATTACGCGATACTTTACTTCTCCGCCCTCCATACATCACCCCTCCTGATTAGTCGGATATCGAGCTGCCGCGAAGCTGCCAATACTGCTCCGAGGTTGACTGGATCTCATCCAGCCCATCCGCAGGTAATACGGAGCCGGTGATTAATTCTCCGATTACCTTCAAGAAGGCCTGGCTGACTTCCGGAGACATAGCATTATCATAAGGCAAGAAGATATGGTTGCTTTGCTCAATCAATCCAAGCACCTGTTCAAACACAGGCCCGGTCTTCTCTGCATCAAACGTAATGTCCATCGAGGGAATACGCTGTCCCTCATATACGATGCGTCTCTGTACTTCTTCTGTATAAAAAGCCTGGAGCAATTCCAGCGCTGCTTCCCGTTTAGCATCCTCCAGGTTGGCTGATAGTGCAATTCCTATCGTATAGCCTCCCGCCAAAGCAGCTTGTTGGCCCAGCTTTTCCGTCGGAAATGACATAACGCCTACCCGTTCCGAGAAATCCTCCCCTCCCGAGGCGGAATGAAACAAATTGATATCCCAGCTTCCGTTCAAATACATGGCCGCCCGTCCTGAAGTAAACAGATCGATCGCATCCTCTGTCGACAGGTCGTTGGCAGGATCGCTGAATGCCCCCTCTATTACCCAGTCCTTAAAATGAACCAAGGCTTGAAGATAAGCGCTGTTATTGAAGCTCGCCGTGCTATTTCCCCGGGTCAGCTCGTTAATCAGGTTTGAACCGGCATATCTGTCCATTAAATAATGAGCGAAAATGGCTGCGGGCCACCGCTCCTCATTCCCAAGCGCAAACGGAATAATTCCGTTCTCTTTAAGTGTTCGTACTGCTTCATCCAGCTCTGCAATCGTCTTTGGCGGTTCAATTCCCAGCTTCTCGAAGATGTCCCGGTTGTAAAAGAGCGGTTCAGCGTTTCCTTCTATCGGCAGCCCGTATACTTTTCCGTCATAGGTCCAGGCGTCCAGGTTCCGAAATTTTCCTGCAATCTGGTTTGTATTCATGTAATCCGTTAAATCCATCAGGCGGTTTGAACGGACATAGGGCTCAATTTCTGCACCTGCGAATAGAACAAACATATCCGGCGGTGTCCCCGTCACCATCTCGCTCTTCAGCTTCTGCTCGCGGTGCACCGTCTGATCCATGCCCTCAAAATTCACCTTGATATTAGGATGTGACTGCTGGAAGGAGTCGACCACATCCTCGAAGATGTTCAGCATATTCCGGTCATGCTCTTTAATCCAGAAGTGCCGGAAGGTCAGTGTAATCTTCTCTGTCTGTGTCTCCTCAATGGGCTCCGGGCCATTCAAGGTGATGATCCAGACCGATATTCCTAATACGACTGCATAGAGGGCCAGCCAGCCCCAATTCAAAATCCACTTTTTCACGATGCTGCCCCCTATGACCCGATTTTTGGAATACGTATCCGAATAATTGATCCATATCCCGGAGTGGAGCAGATCATGATGCCATAGTACGCTCCAAATCGGATTCGAAGCCGTTCATGCACATTTTTCAGACCAACGCCGTTCTCCCGATACTTCTTCAAATGCTCCCAATCCTTGCTCCAAAGCCCCAATAACGTGTCCTGATCGAAGCCCGGGCCATTGTCGACCACATCGATTAGTATATCTCCCCCGCCGTCATGGGCAATAATTGAAATCTGTCCTTGGCCCTCCATTGGTTCAATTGCATGATAGAGCGCGTTTTCCACAATCGGCTGTACGATCAGCTTCTGCGTCTTGTAATACTTAAGCTCTTCGGCCAATTCAATCCGGTATGAAAATTTGTCTTCAAAACGGAACTTCTGAATATCCATATAATGCTTAACATGCTCCATTTCCGTCGAAAGAGGAACTAATTGCTGGCTCTCGCTGATACTGATCCGCAGCAGTTTACCCAGAGAAACGACCATTTTGCTAATATTCTTATTCCCCTCCAAAACGGCCATCGAGTTGATAGATTCCAGAGAGTTATATATAAAATGGGGATTGATCTGGGCCACCAGCGCCTGCAGCTCTACCTCTTTTTTCCGTGCCTGCTCGATCTGTACCTGTTCAATCAGTTCCGAGATTTGGCGGCTCATCCGATTAAAGCCATCAATCAGCAAATCCCGCTCATCCAAAGCCGGTACGGGCTTCGTAATTGGCATGAAAATCCCTTGCTGTACCCGCTTCATCCCGTTTACGGCGCTAATAATGCTGCTGACTAATCTCCGGATGAAGTAACGGTCGAAGAGAAAAGCCGAGATTAACGAGAGCAACACCAGAACAACGGCAATATTGCGTATTTTTACCGACTCTGAGTTGATTAGCTTACGCGGTGTGATCGCAACGAGATACCACTCTTTATTATGGGATGGCAAATACGTAATGAGCGAGCTCTCCCCGGCATATTTGTCCACATAGTCGCCTTTACCGCTGCCGTCCGCTACGGACAGGAAAGGAAATGCCGTGTTTTCTCCAATATGCTCACCCGATTTATCAAAGACGATATTCCCTTGGCGGTTCACCAGTAAAATATCTCCCTGCTTAAGGGTAGCCGCGTCCCAGAATACTTGATCCAGGATATCCGGCTTCACATAGATAACCAGTGTTCCGATATCCTCAAGAGAATAAAAATCTTTAATGATTCGGGCCTGAATCAGCAACGGTTTGCCTTCCTCCGCACTGCCGTTCTCTCCGGGACCGGACCAGATCGGCCTCCCCTCCGCTGCCTCCATGGCTTCATGCCAGTTCTGACGCTTCATCTGCTCGAAGGACATCGAATTGGCGGATGAATAGACCAGCTGCTCCTTGGAGTAAATGTCGAAGGAAAGAATCATGGAATGATTGAACAAATTATTTATTTCCTGCCGCTGCTCATAAGTAACAGGGCTGCCTGCTTGCTTGAGGATCCGCTGAATCTGCTTCTGGGTAATGGCGGAATTAGACACCGTAGTAATCTCGTTCAGCGCATAATTCAGCTTCCGATCCGTCTCAAGCAGGGATACCCAATAAAAATTGCTGGACTTCTGCTCCATCGTCTTCGAGTAACTGAAGTAAGATACCGAGCCCATAAGAATGACCGGTATAAACACAAGAAGAATAATAGCCAGCAGGATTTTTCGACGGAGCTTCATGAATGGCTCTCCCCCTTTGATCTACTGCATCTATTATTCTTCATATAGGAGGCTAACTCCTTGTGCAGACTGCCATTCACCTGGAATGACTAGCTCTTGATCGCACCGGACGTCAGACCTGCAATGACCCAGCGGCTAAAGAGCAGGAAGACGACCAGAAGCGGCAGCGTCGCCGTAAAGGTTGCGGACATGATCATCCCGAAATCGATGCCGTCCTTGTTGGTAAAGAGCTGCTGCAGCGCAAGCTGAATCGTATAGTTCTCACGGTTCTTCAGAACAACGAGCGGCCAGAAGAAATCATTCCATACATTCATAAAGTTAAGGATACCCAGGGTAGCCATTGCCGGTGTTACTACTGGAATCGCAATGTTCCAGAAAATCCGGAAATGTCCTCCCCCATCAATACGTCCGGCCTCCAGCAGCTCGGAATGGACTGCTGAAGAGATATACTGCCTCATCCAGAAAATACCGAACGCATTGACCATGGCAGGGACAATCAGCGCTTTATAGGAGTCGATCCAGTGCAGCTTCGCCATAATAACGTACTGCGGCAATACACCAAGCTGAACCGGTACAAGCATCGTCGCTATAACAAATACGAACAAGGTCTTCTTCATCGGAAACTCGTACTTGGCAAAGGCAAAGCCTGCTAATGTACACAGGAATACAACCGATGCAGTGACTGAAGTAGCCACAACCAGCGAGTTAAACATGGACCGGAAAAAGTCCGTGCGTTCCAGCACACGAGCAAAGTTATTAAAGAACTCCCCACCCGGGATTAACAGCGGAGGAATATGAAAGGCTGCATTCTTGTCATTGGTCGCAACCACAAACATCCAATAGAACGGGAATACGGATACCAGAGCTCCGATGATCAGGAACAGGTAAAAGAAAAGCTTGCCTATGATTCCCGGCTCATCGGGTTTACGACGCATACGAGCAATCAGATTCATGCTCCACCTCCCGTATCTCCGCCCATCCGGCTGGATAAGGCCATATTAAGCACTGAGAACAGGATGGTAGCAATGAACAGCAGCACAGCCGTTGCGGCAGCCGTTCCAAAAAATCCGTTACTGAATGCTTCATTGTACAAATACGTTACCATCGTGATCCCTTCCTGACGCGTCGAGCCTGTACCGCCCTGTCCAAGGAAGACATAAGGCTCTGTAAATAATTGCAGGGATCCAATCGTGGATACCAGCGTGACGAATAAGATGAATGGGCGAAGCATCGGCAACGTAATATGCAGCAGCTGCTGGGTACGGTTGGCACCATCAATTTTGGCAGCCTCATAAATATCATTGGGAATACTCTGCAGACCGGACAAGAATATAATCGCGTTATATCCCATCCAACGCCACATAACCATCGTGGAGATCGCAATCTTGACTCCCCACCAGCCTGAATTGAACGGCACACTTTCCAAGCCGAAATTATTCAAGATCCAATTGATCATCCCGTTATTGCCGAACATCGTACTGAATACCAGCGTAACCGCCACGATGGACGTAATATTCGGCATAAAATACAGCACCCGGAAGGTGTTCTTGAACCGGTTAAGTGCCGAGTTCAGCATGATGGCAACCAGCAAAGCCACGATCAACTGGGGAAGTGTCCCCATGATCGCCATGATGAGGGTGTTGCTAAAGGAAATCCAGAAGGTCGGGTCTTCCGTGACCAGTCTGTAATTTTTCAGACCTACATACTTCATCGGGCCTAATGCATCCCATTTAAAAAAGGACAAGTAAATGGTAAACAGAATTGGATAGAGTCCAAATATAGAAAAAAGAATAAAAAACGGTGAAATAAACGTATACGCCGTAATCCGGCTCCGCCGTGTCTCCGTCAGAAAAGGTTTCTTACGTGGAGTGTTCGGCTCCGGATGCGCGGTAGCAAGTTCTGGCATGAATGCACCTCCGTGAAGTCATTGATAAATCCGAACCGCATGGAGGGAGGGTTCCCTGATGCGATTCGGATTTGAGATTACCTATGAATTGCTTAGCTGCGATCTACCAGCGTCTTCGCTTGCTTCACTGCACTTTCCCATTCCTTTTCAGGATCAGCCTTTTTCTCAAGCACATTCTTCAGTGCATTCTTGAAGAAAGCATCTGTCTGGTCATGCAATGGTCCGTAGTAAACCGGTTTTACGCGTTCTGCCGATTTGGCGTAAGCTTCGGAGATCACTTGCCCGCCGAAGAAATCATCCTTATCCTCTGAGAAAGCAGGCTCTGTGTATACTGCCGGAATCGACGGGAACAGACCGCTCGCCTTGAAGGACTTCAACTGGTTTTCTTTGCTTACGAGCCAGGAGATGAATTCGTAAGCCTCTTTCGGATGCTTCCCTTCCTTCGGCAAGGTCAGGAAGGAACCGCCCCAGTTCCCTGCGCCTTCCGGAAGCTGTGCAATTTGCCATTTACCTGAACCGTCCGTGCCATTGCGGATGGTTCCTGCCATCCAGGCCGGTCCGAGCAGAACGCCGAAGTCGCCGTCATTGATTGCTTTTTGCCATTCCGGAGACCACAGTGTCCAGTTGCCCACCCAGCCTTCTTGAATGCCTTTTACGGTAAAGTCATAAGCTTTCTTCACTTGCGGATTTGTATCGCCGATGAACGAACCGTCTTCTGTGCTGAAGTAGATTTGGTCTGGTGATTGGTCACGAAGACCGTTATAGAGCAGGTCCGTCAAATCGGTGAAAGGCTTGCCGGTCTTAGCCTTGAAATCCTTAGCCACCGTTGCGAATTTATCCCAGGTATCGATCGCTGCGCTGAATCCGTCCGGATCCGTTGGCAGTCCTGCTTGCTCAATCAGGTCGGTACGGTAGTATACGACAGTAGGACCAATGTCAGTTGGAAGTCCAAGCTGGAAGGAGCCGTCAAGCGATGTGGCTTGCTTCCATTTCCAGTCGAGGTAGTTGCTTTCGATATCTTTTGCTCCAAGATCATAAAGGTTATAGAATTTGTCTTGGTTATTAATGAAGCGTTCGATAAATGCAATTTCCAGCATGAAAATATCAGGCGCTCCCGAACCTGCGGATAATGCCGTTGTCAGGTTGTTATGATGAGCAGTTTGGTCCGACGTATTTTGGAACTTGAATGTAACGTTCGGATGCTCTTTCGTATATTCCTTAGCCAGTTCCTCATAGTTTGTCGTACCGAGCGACCAGAAGGATAATACAACGGGTTCTGCGCTCTCGGCCGGCTCGCTGGTATCGCCTCCGGTGCTTTCATTTGTGGAAGGTGCCGGTGTGTTGCCTCCATTGTTTGAGGCATTATTACCGTTGCCTCCGCAGGCTGCCAAGGAAAGAATCATTAAGGCAGCGATGAGCAGAATCGCAAGTGGCTTGCTTCTCTTCATTGCTTGTTACCCCTCTCTTGTTCTCCATATTTTTCATCTTCAGTCTAATGGAAACGGATTCATTTTTTGAGGAGGCATTTTTGCGATTTATGGTGGAGATTCTTCTGATTGCCGTTGCTTCCGAATTCGAAACAACTAAAAAAATGCAGTAAGGTTCTTTAATTTGGAGAAGTACAAACGGTTTGGGATCATGTTACTATGACTTCCAGAAAGGAGGATTTCCCAGCTTAATATTTGTAAGCGCTTTATTCGCAGGAAAATATCGAGAGGACGTGAGCATGTGAAATCACAGATGATCAAGCAGACCCTTGCATTTAGTCTGGCCCTCACCCTGCTTCTTCCATCAGGGCTGCTGCCAGGCCATGCGAGAGCCGAATCATCCGGTATTAATGATACTATCACGGTATATCATGAGGATTTTGCAACCGGAAAGGGTTCTGCAATCCAAGCAGGCGGCTCATCCTTGACTCCGGTGACGGATAAGCATTTTGACGGCAACGAGGATGGCGCCGCATTATACGTCAGCAACCGGATGAATAATTGGGATGGCGCGGATTTTCGCTTCGCCGATATCGGGCTTACGAATGGTCAGACCTACACTGTAACCGTATCTGTGTACATCGGCGTTGACACCATCGTGCCTAATGGCGCGCAAATTGCGCTGCAGACCGTTAACAGCTATGGATGGCTGGATGGCAAAAACGCAATTAGCGGCGGCGCGATTACACTGACCAAGGAATTTACTGTTGATACCGCCAAGGATTCGGCTATAAGAGTACAATCCAATGACGCCGGAGCAGAAGTGCCATTCTATATCGGAGATATCCATATTACAGGCGCAAACTCTTCAGGTGAGGAGAATCCTTCTAGAGACCCTGCCCTGCCTTTTCCCACGATCACCTTTGAGGATCAGTTGACAGGCGGATTTACGGGCCGTTCGGGTTCAGAGACGCTTAGCATCACCAGCGAAGCCAACCATACGGAAGGCGGAGGTTACGCCTTGAAGGTAGAGGGGCGTTCCGATACCTGGCATGGACCAACCATCAGAGTGGAGAAATATGTGGACAAGGGGCATGAATATAAAATTTCCGCCTGGGTCAAGCTGATTTCACCTGAAAGCTCACAGCTGCAATTATCCACCCAAATCGGCGAAGGCAGTAGTGCCAATTATGTTGTCCTTGCGCCAAAAACAATTCGTGCTGATGATGGATGGGTCCTGCTTGAAGGGAACTATCGGTATAACAGTGTAGGGAACGAATTCCTGACGCTCTATGTGGAAAGCTCCGGCAGCAAGGACGCCTCGTTCTATATTGACGATATCTCCTTTGAAGCTACGGGCTCAGGCTCCGTTGATATCGAACGTGATCTGATACCGATCAAAGATGTCTACGCCTCGGACTTTTTAATTGGAAATGCGATCACAGCGGAAGACTTGGAGGGAATTCGATTTGAACTGCTGAAGATGCATCACGGACTGGTTACCGCAGGCAATGCGATGAAGCCGGATGCGCTTCAAAAAATCAAAGGCAGCTTCACCTTCGATAGCGCAGATGCCATGGTGAATCAGGTTCTGGATGCCGGCATGCAAATGCATGGTCATGTGCTCGTCTGGCACCAGCAATCTCCGAGCTGGCTAAATATGAATTCGGACGGTTCTCCGCTCCAGCGGGAAGAAGCGTTGGATAACCTGCGCACACATATTCGCACTGTCATGGAGCATTTTGGTGATCGGGTGATCTCTTGGGATGTTGTGAATGAAGCGATGAATGATAATCCATCCGATCCGGCCGATTGGGAGAACGCTCTTCGCAAATCACCTTGGTATCAGGCCATCGGACCTGATTATTTGGAGCAAGCCTTCCTTGCCGCCCGCGAGGTGCTGGATGACCATCCGGATTGGAACATCAAGCTGTACTATAATGATTACAATGATGACAACCGCAACAAAGCAACCGCAATCTACAGCATGGTCAAGGAACTTAATGAGAAGTATGCCGATACACATCCCGGCAAGCTGCTGGTCGATGGTATTGGTATGCAAGGTCACTACAGCATTAATACGAACCCTGAGAATGTCAGAATATCCCTTGAGCAATTCATTTCATTAGGAGTCGAGGTCGGAGTGACCGAGTTAGATATTCAGGCTGGAAGCGATTATCAATTATCTGAAAAGCAGGCCGAAGCACAAGGATATTTGTATGCCCAACTAATGCAACTGTACAAGGAGCATAGTGAACAGGTCAGCCGCGTAACGTTCTGGGGGCAGGACGACGGAACAAGCTGGCGCGCTTCCTCTAATCCGCTGTTGTTTGACAAGAATCTTCAAGCCAAGCCAGCCTACTACGCGGTCATTGATCCGGCTAAATTTATAGCAGAGCATCAACCCGATTCATCCGAAGCCCGCAAATCAACCGCCAAGTACGCGACGCCTGTAATAGATGGCGCTGCCGATGCGATCTGGAATGATACGCCGGCCGTCCCGATTGATCAGTACCAGATGGCCTGGCAAGGAGCCAGCGGCACGGCCAGGGTATTATGGGACGATGAAAATTTGTACGTGCTGATCCAAGTCAATGATGCTCAACTGGATAAGACAAATACGAATGCCTGGGAGCAGGATTCTGTTGAAATCTTCCTGGATGAAAACAAGGCGAGAACGACGTTCTATCAGGCAGATGACGGACAGTACAGAATCAACTTCGATAATGAAGTTTCCTTTAATCCTGACAGTCTGTCAGAAGGCTTCGTATCGGCAACAAAGATTAGCGGCAGCAGTTATACTGTTGAAGCGAAATTGCCGTTCAAGACAGTGTCGCCTGCGAATCAGATGAAGATTGGCTTTGATGTTCAAATTAACGACGCCAAGGATGGCGCACGCCAAAGTGTCGCAGCCTGGAACGATACGACAGGCAATGGATATCAGGATACCTCGGTTTATGGAGTACTGACTCTGATCGGCAAGCCTGGCAGCACACCCGGGAACGGCGGCAGTAACGGGGGCAGCGGGGGCAATAACAATGCGGCCAGCCCTTCCAATCCCTCAGCTTCATCATCGGAGGATGTGCTTCTGCAAAACGGAAATGTGATTATTCAGCCAGTAATTACAACCTCCGCCAAGCGGGCTAAAGCCCTAATTTCCTCCTCGTTGCTAAACAAGGCTATGGCACAAGCCAAAATAAGTGGAGCAAAGACACTGACCATTGAGTTCCCGGCACAGGCCAATGTAGACAGCTACGAAATAGAACTTCCTGAACAAAGCATGAAAGCCTTGGGAGACTTTGAGCTTCTGATCATTACGGATTATGCCGAGTTGGATATCCCTGCAAATTTACTGAAATCAGGCACAGATTCTGAGGGAGCCCTCCGTATTCACATCAGCCGTGCCACATTATCCGGTCTGTCCGCAGCCGACCGTGCTTACGTTGGGGACCGGCCAACTATAGGCTTCATGCTTGAATATAGCGGCGAGACTGTAAGCAAGCTAGAGCGGCCCGTCATTGTGAAGTTGCCTTATACACTTGCTGCTGCGGACCAAGAGCATCCGGAACGATTGGTCGTCTGGTTCATTGACCAGCAGGCAGACATGCAGACAATCCCTATTGTGAACGGCCGCTTTAATCAAGCCACCGACCAGATCGTATTTGAGACAGACGAATTAGGTAATTATGCTTCCGCCTATATATCCCCTGCTTTCAATGATGTGCAGCCAGCGCATTGGGCCGGGCAAGCCATAGGAGCCATGACAGCCCGCAGCGTTCTTGCGGGGAATGACAACAGCGGGGCTTTCTCCCCGGCACAAGCGGTCACCAGCAGTGAATTCGCAGCAGCCCTGGTCCATGCATTAGGGTTGAATGCGCAAGAGGCAGAAGCCTTCACTGCACTGACTAACGATGCCGTCATCACGCGCCAGGATATGTTCGTCCTGACAGCCCAAGCATTGGCTGCAGCAGGTATTAAACAGAGCAGTGACGCGCAATTGACAACTTACTCCGATGCGGCAAGCGTGCCGGAATATGCCCGGGACAGTGCAGCTGCACTAATCAGTCTCGGCATTATTAACGGAAAGAACCGCCAGCTTGCTCCGCAAGACGCACTTACGCGAGCAGAGGCCGCAGTTATTTTGTATCGGGCATGGTCCCGGCTATAATCTGCTGCATACCGTAACAAGTCAATTTTCTGGATACGGGCCGTCCAATATTCAGCATTGTTAAGCAAAGAAGACATCAACCTCTAAGAGGAAGATGTCTTCTTTGGCTTGGCCCATTGAATAAATTTATACTCCATAACGTTATCAAGCGATTAAAAGAAATCAAGCAATGCGGTCTTGCTCACAGGAATCCATTGCTCCAGCAGCTCGGCAGCCTTCTGCGGTCCATTCAGGCGCCCATAGGCAAGCATCTCAAGCGGTCTTTTATAGCCAAGCAGCATTGCTGTCCAGGCTTGTATGTCGATCATAAGCAGGTCTTGCCCAGGCCCGGAAGTTGCTGCACGTTCCATGCGTGCTGATCCGTCAGGAGATATACTCAGGTCCCATTCCCCCTCATTCCAAGGCGCATATTCGTCCTTGATGCTGAAGCGAAGTTGTCTCATTTCTGAGGCCCCGGGGTTAAAGCAATAATATTGCAAAAAGGACGGCACATCTACAATTCGTGCCATAAAATAGGGAACCGTCTCCTGCTTGCAGCGAGGATCACGCAGCAAGAACGGTAATAGGTCATCCGCCGGCACATGATCGACAACAACTTGCTTCACCATGGAATCGTGGTTGCCTACATAAGTCCATAGCGCTTGGCGGGCATGTTCATTCAAATACACGAATTCGTCAATGAGGAATTGCTGATTTTTGATCTGATGCAGAATGTATCCCTCGGCAACTCCTGAGTCAGAATAGAATACTGCAGTATGACTCTCGTCTCCCAGCACCATCTGCTCCCACCATTCGCTATCTCTTACGAGTGTGCCGTTATATCTTGGGGCAAAGCTATGGTAGACGGAGTCGAGTAACGCTATATCCTTCACATTTCTCTTCACTGTGCCGCCGCGAAGCTCTGTTCTGACGGGCAGGTTAGCCACCTCAATGGTGTACTTCTTATAATCGGTATACACTTCCCAGCCAAATTTCCGGTAAAAAGGGATCAGAAACGGATGCAGGCATGATAATACTTGGCCCTGCTCCTTCATATGTGCCAACATATGCGTAAGCAACCGGCCGACCAGGCCTTCGCGCCGATTCTCGGGCCAGGTTGCTACACCCGCGATGCCGCCCATAGGAACGGCCTCGCCTTGAATGTAAAGATTAAGAGGCAGTAAGGTTAGCTTGGCCAGCAGTTCGTCTTCCTGAAATACACCCCAAAAGCGCTCGGCCTTGAATTTAGTCCGCCGCTCTTCAAGCTCCTCTGGCTTCACCTTATATTGAAAGGCATATTGGGATAATTCCATGCTTACATCGAACTCTTCCGGCGTGAGTTGCCGGATTTCCTGAGCGTTACTCATCATGTCGCCTCCTTCGCATTTTTTCGTCGTCTGAATTCCTCTATATATTATATATTACAATAAACCTTCAACTTGTCCTTGCTCATCAAGATGAATTCGGTGCGCCGCAGGTGCCTTAGGTAATCCCGGCATCGTTACAATATTGCCGGTGTGAATGACTACGAAGCCGGCTCCTGCCGAGAGGGTTACGTCCTTAACCTGCACTGTAAAATTCTCCGGCGCGCCAAGTAGACTTGGCTGATCCGAGAAGGAATACGGTGTCTTTGCCATGCAAACCGGCAGAGTCCCGTAACCGCCGCTTTCCAACTCCTTAAGCTTTGCTTCGGATTTGGCCGAAAGCTTGATCCCTGCTCCACGATAAATCTCGTGTACAATCGTCTCAATTTTATCCAGCAGAGGTAAATCATTGGGATATAGTGGCGCATAGCTCGCAGTCTTGCTGTTAAGCATCTCTTTTAACGCTTCTGCCATTTCCGCTCCGCCCTGGCTTCCCTTTGCCCATACATCAGATACTGCAGCCTGAATCCCCAGACGCTCGCACTCTTCAATAATAAGCGCTACTTCATCATCATAATCATTGCTGAAGTGGTTAATCGCCACCATGACAGGAACCCCGAATTTCACGAGATTCTCAAGATGACGCCGCATGTTCGCCAGCCCTGATATAAGCGCGGGTTGATTAGGCTGATCCAGCTCTGTCTTTGGCGCTCCTCCATTGTATTTAAGCGCCTTGACAGTCACTACCAGCACCGCAGCATCCGGGCTTAGTCCAGCTTGGCGGCATTTGATATCAAAGAACTTCTCCGCACCCAAGTCGGCGCCAAATCCTGCTTCTGTAACTACAATTTTTGCCAGCTTCAATGCGGTTTTCGTACCAATCACACTGCTGCAGCCATGAGCAATATTCGCAAAAGGACCTCCATGTACAATAACCGGCGTACCTTCGATAGTCTGAACCAAATTAGGTTTGATCGCTTCTTTCAGCAAGACAGTCATAGGATCAACAGCTCCTATGCTCTCCGCTGTAACGGGCTCCCCAGAGATGGTATAAGCCACGACCATCCGTGCCAGCCTCTGCTTCAGATCATCCCGATCCTCACTCAGACAGAGGACAGCCATAACCTCTGAGGCAGTAGTAATCATAAAGCCAGACTCGTGAACATTGCCGTTCCCTTCGCCAATTCCGACTACGATTTGCCGCAGGCTCCGGTCATTCATATCCATGGCGCGTTTCCACACGATTCGACTTAAATCAATCTGCAAAGAGTTTCCTTGAAATATATGATTATCTATCATCGCAGCCAATAAATTATGCGCAGAGGTAATAGCATGCAAGTCCCCGGTAAAATGTAAGTTAATCTCATCAGGAGGTACGATTTGAGCCCGGTTGTCTCCTGTCGCTCCACCCTTCATACCAAAGCAAGGACCTAGAGATGGCTCTCTTAGCGCAGCTATTGTTGGTTCCCCAATTGCATTCAGCGCTTGAGCCAGTCCGATGGTCGTCAAAGTCTTGCCTTCCCCGGCCGGTGTTGGATTCATTGCTGTCACCAGCACTAATTTTCCATCAGGACGGTTTCGCAAATCACGGTTAATGCTCAAATCCAGTTTACCTTTATAGCGCCCGTACATTTCCACATATTGTTCCTCGATCCCGAAGGATCCGGCTACTTCCAAAATTGGCTTCATTCCAGCAAGCTACCTCCAACATCATTTTCCGTGCAAATTATGAAAATTCCACAACTCTTATTTTACATGAATTACTCAGGAGATATGCGCATTTTTTCACTATTTTGCAAAACAGCGAGATAAATCGACAGATTTATAAAATGTCATTGACAAAATCTAACAACTCTATCAAAGTATTAATTGTATAGAGTGCCTATATTTAACATTTAAGAGAAATAAAGATAGGTCATTCGGGCGCCTGTACTATTCTGTCAAGGGGAGGTGTCTTGGCGTTCGAAGGCTGCTTTTTATTTTTAACCGTGCCTTCTACAAATCTATTATTTACATTTAAGAGAGGATGAATTGATGATGCAGAAGCGTAAAGGAAAAATTTCAATCTTGGCTATTTTGGCGCTATTAATCACCCTGTTTGCCCCGCTCCCGTTCGATGCACAAGCAACACAGGCAGCAATCGCTCTGGATGCCAGTGAAAATGTAACTATAGCCGCTCATTCTGCTTGGGATAGCAATGCCGTCTACCTTGCTAATGATATTGTCTCTTATAATGGAAACGAATACAGAGCCAAGTGGTGGACTCAGGGAGATGTTCCGGGAGAAACCGAGGTGTGGGAACTGGTTCCTCCATCAAACGGGGAATATCCCGTATGGAGCAGCAGCAAGGCATATGTCGGCAACGACATTGTTTCATATAATGATCAGCTCTACAAAGCAAAATGGTGGACCTTGGGGGAAATCCCGGGAATTGCTGCAGTTTGGGAACTGATCTCCGGGAATCCAAATCCGAACCCCAACCCGAATCCAAATCCAGGAGGGCCAGACGATCCACCGATTTCAGGCGATTTCAAGGTAGTTGGTTACTATCCAAGTTGGGAGCCTGGCAAAATCGGAACGATTCAATATCAGAATCTGACGCATATCAACTATGCCTTTGCGATTCCTACCAGTGACGGATCGTTGTTACCGCTGGAGAATCCCGCTGCGGCAACTCAAATTATTCAAACCGCCCATGCCAAAGACGTGAAGGTTCTGCTTGCCGTGGGAGGCTGGTCATATAATGGAACTCCGCTGGAGAACACGTTCATGGCTGCCACCAGTACACCGCAAAAAGTCACGCAATTCGGCAATGCAATCATCGCGATGGCCAAGCAATACGGCTTTGACGGGGTCGATATGGACTGGGAGCATCCAAGAAGCGATGGATCCAGCAAACAGCAATATGAAAGCTTGATGGTATATTTGAGCCAAGAGCTGAAGAAGGAAAATATGCTGCTCACCTCCGCCGTGCTCAGCGGCGTGACGCCGGAAGGCATTATATATTGGGATGCGGCGGCTCATACGAATGCGGTCATCAATGCCGTTGATTGGTTTAACGTGATGGCTTATGACGGAGGAGATGGTGATCGCCACTCCACTTATGATTTTGCTGTCTTATCGGCTAAGTACTGGAAAGAAACTCGCAATATGCCTGCAGAGAAGGTTGTCCTGGGCGTTCCTTTCTATGGACGTCCATCCTGGGCGTCTTATCGAGATATCCTGCAAGCTAACCCCAATGCTTACAACACCGATGTTTCAATGATTAACGGAATGCAAGCCCATTATAACGGCATTCCGACAATTGAGCGCAAGACGCAATATGCCCTCGATCATCTGGGCGGCGTGATGATTTGGGAACTGACCCAAGATACGACCGATCTGGACAAGAGTCTGCTGCAAGCTATCGGCAATAAAGTACGGGCGCAAAGCAACTAAGTAGTACCAGTATTCTAAACAAGTAGGGGTGCAATGTACCCCCTACTTGTTTACATATATAAAAAAACACTACCGAGTTATCGGCAGTGCTCTTTGTGTTGCTTGGCGGCGTCCTACTCTCCCAGGACCCTTCGGTCCAAGTACCATCGGCGCTGGAGGGCTTAACGGTCGTGTTCGGGATGGGTACGCGTGGAACCCCTCCGCCATCGCCACCAAACAGGATTTTTGCGCTGCGCTTGCTTCAATGATTACTCACCAGCAAAATATCCATCCTTAGAAAGGACATGCAGCCTAAAATCAGTTCAGGAAGTCTTACTCCCTGAAAACTGGATACGAAACGTAGATCTGAATTAGATATT
>NZ_JAHLQJ010000029.1 GCF_018919145.1 Paenibacillus brevis | reverse complement strand
CCTTGGTTTTTATGAATATCATCTTATTTTGTTGGTAGGGTAATCCAAAGTTACTTTTGGGACACCCTCTTTTACTTCGTACAGCTTTAACCAACCGATACCTTGTACTTGCTCAGCCAGTGATTAACCTGGGCAAGATATGCAAACAATTGCGGACCGGACATGAGTTGCCCGAACCAAGGCAGATTGGTGGAAGACTCCGGTGAGGAGGCAATTTCCAGAATGCGCGGCTTATTGATTAACGGAAGGATGGGCGAGGAAGGATCATCCAGAATGCGTAGAACCTCCGCTTTCACAGCAGAGAGGTACTCCGGATTATGGGTTTTCGGGTAGGGACTCTTTTTCCGATACAACACATCCTCCGGCAATACTCCCTCAAGCGCTTTACGAAGAATTCCCTTTTCGCGGCCTCCTATCGCCTTGATCTCCCAGGGAATATTCCAGACATAATCCACTAAGCGGTGGTCACAGAAGGGAACACGAACCTCTAACCCGGCACCCATGCTCATTCGGTCCTTCCGGTCCAGTAAAGTAGGCATGAAACGGGTGATATTGAGATAAGACATCGTTCTCATTCGTGATTGTTCCGGAGTTTCACCTTGCAAGTGCGGCACTTCGTCCAACGCTTCTTGATACCGCTCAGCAACATATTGCTCCGGCTTGATCCAGTCCCGAACCTCTGAAGAGAGCAGGCCAGCCCTCAAATCAGTTGCAATTGACCAAGGGAAGGTGCCGGCTTCAAGCAATTCTTCACGATGAAACCATGGATAACCGCCGAATACCTCATCTGCTGCTTCTCCTGAAATCGCAACGGTAGCTCCCTTTTTAATCTCGCGGCAAAACAATAATAAAGATGCATCCACATCTGCCATGCCGGGAAGATCCCGAGCCTCGGTCGAATCGGGCAATGACTTCAGGAGCTCGGGTGTATCAAACGTAATCCAATGATGCTCTGTTTCAAGCTCCTCAACCATACGTTTGATCCAAGGCGCATCAGCCCCGGGCTGATAGCTGTGAGCTTGAAAATACTTGTCGTTATCAACATAATCAACGGAGTAAGTGTGTACCTGCCCTTGCCCGGTTCTTCGATAGTAGTTAACCGCAAGTGCAGTAAGTGCGCTGGAGTCGAGTCCTCCGGAGAGAAGAGTACATACTGGAACATCCGACAGAAGCTGCCGTTCCACGGTATCCTGCAGGAGATTGCGGATATTAGCGGCCGTATCCTCTACAGAATCATAATGCATTGCCGCCTGAAGCTTCCAATAGGCAAAGACCTGCAAGCCGGAACGGTTGAATATCATAGCATGGCCGGGCCGTAGCTCCTTCATATTTTTGTATATCCCGTGTCCCGGAGTTCGGGCTGGCCCAATCACGAAAATTTCGGCAAGACCGTCGGCTCCGACCGCCGCTTGCATCTTCGGATGCTTAAGAAGGGACTTGGGCTCAGAGGCAAAGATCAGCGTACCGTCCAGATCGCAATAGAACAGAGGCTTTACTCCCAGACGATCCCGGGCAAAAAAGATATGCTGCCTGACACTATCCCAGATTGCAAAAGCAAAAATGCCATTTAATCGCTCTACGCAATCCGGACCCCATTCCATATAGGCCTGAAGCAAAACCTCTGTGTCGCAATGGGTGCCGAACCTGCGTCCCCGTTGCTCCAGCTCTTTTCGAAGCTCTGGCGCGTTATAAATTTCACCATTATATACAATGGTGTATGTGGCATCCTCCTCTGCAAGTACCATAGGCTGCGCCCCGTTCTCAGGGTCCATGACACTCAGACGCCGATGACCGAAGGCACAAGGTCCGGAGATCCAGGTTCCCTGGGCATCCGGACCTCGCTTTTCCAGACATGATGTCATGTCGAGCACTAAATCCAGTTCTTTCGTTAAATCTCGATTCCACTCGATAAATCCGGCAATTCCGCACATGATGCTGTCTCCTCTCTCTGCCTGGCTTTCACCAATAAACCTTACCCGGATGAAAAGTAATAACAAAATATGCCTGGAGCAAGCATAAAATGTCTGTCCAGCATGGAAAACTATGCAGAATTGAGATGAACCGGATGGAGGGTGACCATGATGAGCAGTACGGATAAGAAAATCTACTATGTGTCCTTGCAAGGCAGATCATTGCTGGAGGACCAGCAGGCCACGGCATATGAATGGAGTATTGAAGCGACTCCCGAGGAAGCGGATCAGGTTAGTCATTTACTGGAGCAGCTTGGCGAACAGGAGACCCGCTCGTTTCTTGCATTTACGTATCCTTGGCCTGATTCGCCGGAACAGGATGTGAATGCAGGGTATCAAAGTATTGTAGATGTTTTGTACAAGCTGATCTATCGTTTTGGAACGCCGGAGACCCGGGAGCAATTGTCGCGGACCATGGGATATACAGAGGAGGGATAAGCAAGTGTACTATATTAAAGAAGCTATTTTCAGAAATGTGACGATGCTGGACGGACAGCCTTGCGCGATGGTCCAGGTACTGCCAGGAGAAGCAGACGGGCCGCATTTGTATGTCTATATTGCCCGGTCCGAGTCGGCGGATGACGGATATGAAATCATCCGTATGATCCGAAGCCATGCGGATGAGGAAATTGACTGGTTTAATAATGATATGCATCAAGCAACAGCTGTTGTAAGCGAAGAGGAGTTCGGTGATCAAGGGTGGCCGTCTCCTGAGCGGCAGCGCAAAGAATTCAAGGCAAGGCTTCTGGCTTGCCCGGGAATCGGAGATCGCCTGCAGAAAGAGTTGTCCGTATGAGAAGAGCTAGTCATCATCGGCAATACAGTAATTTAATAGCCTCTAGTTTGTACAATTTAATACAACAAAAAAGCCGCCCGCAAGGCGACTTATTTGGCCCGTAACCGAATCTCGCCGTCGGTGACGACGGCAGCTTCCTCCGGCAGCACAACCTTGTCCCAAAGGTCCGTTACCGGGGTGGCTTCCAGAGGCATGGCGGTAAGGTGATCCCCCGATTGCTTCGATCTTGATCTCACGTTGTAGAGATAGTAAATTTCATTCCGGACCCTTAATTCCAGCTTCTCCGCTGGCCCGCCTTGGACCGTATATGATTTGATGACGGCCACATCTTCATCCATCCACCCAACAACCTCCAAGGCGGCATTTTCACCGTCCGGGGCCGTCAGACTTCCCAGGGATTGTCCGTCCGGATCATAGAAGTGAAGCTCGCGGGGCGCGATGCGCAAGTAATCGATATCCACGCCCAGAATTCGTACCTGACTGGCCTCGGACTGGTCCATCCAGGCGACGGTGCCTGCAGGGCTCCACTTAATCTTTTGGGAGGGTACGTAATCTTCCTCTGGGAGTGCTATGGAACGGAGCTTTTTCCCTCCGCTGGTGTAAAAGGTCAGATCCCCGCTTTCGTCGTCGTGCACGAACCGTTTGAAGGACGGCGACAAGAACAGGGATGGTGCGCCAGTTGTCGAGTGTGGGATGACGCGGTATTTCAGCAGATGAACCTCGTCGTCTCCCGTCTTCAGGTCAAAAAACCATACATTTCCCAAATAACTCTGCATAAACAATTTCTGCTCGTCAGCTTTCCAGTTGAATTTGTAGATATAGTCATAATCATCTGTAAGCGGCCAGAAAGCTTCCCGCAGCCGCTTCGTTTCACCTGTGAGTATATCGTAAGCAGAGAGGTGGTATTCCCCACCGTCCACAGTCAAATCTGGTTCCAGAAATAGCAACTGGTGCTCGTCCAGCGGAAACAGCAGCGTATAGCTGTTCATAAACGCATTGTTCCAGCGGTTGTTGGAATCGGTGAGCTTCTCGCTCCACACAACCTCTGCCTGATCCGTAGAGGGATCAAGGGCAACGATAGCATTGATGGCATTATGATTTCCGTAGAAGAGGTGCGTGCTTACATATGTTTTATCTTGCAGCTTCAAAGACGGACCACCGGACAGGAAATATTGGTCCTTTCTTAAGCCTTTGGGCACGGCAAGCAGTTCTCCGCCGGGACCAGGCTCCGTACGGAAGTCTAATTCCGTTATCTCGGGCTCCGCGAACATGATCTGCTTTAACTGCTCGGTAAGCTGTTCCGAAATGGTGTAGCCGCTCCGGGTATCCTGGACATCCATCAGCATAGCCTGCCCGCTGTTATCCCTGAGCCACATATCATAAACATATTCCTTGCCATCGACTCCTTCGACATGCAGCCGATAATCCGGTTCTCCTACATTCAAAATGCCGATGATCCGCTCGGCGGTATGGATGGCTTGCATAAATAGTTCGATCTCATCCTGATCGGTATAGGGCGTATGATATTCGCTGCCGAAGGCTTCAATGGTAAGCGATTCTGCTACTATTAACGGCATGGCATTCTCATCGATCCGAATTTCCCGGGTTACGGGATTTAGAGACGGCAGTTCGCTAGCTTTGTCAGCAGAGCAGCCGGCCAGCGTAGCCGAAAGGGCAACGGCAAGAACACTCAAGATCAACTTTTTCATGTAATAGGCGCGCTCCTTCTTTTTATAACTAATATGACGGATAAGAAAAGGATTAAGTTGCTAACATGGAAGTAAACTGGTTATGCCCGATCAATGCCGGTCTGGTCAGCCTCCGCCAATTGCAGACAGTATCCATGGTGTCAGGCTCCAGATGAATCGTATGCCTTTCATTGTGTGATCGGAATAATCTAAGGAAGAATATGATATTATTCTTATAGATTTTTTCGCAGTTAGCGGATAAGGAGATGGGCTTGTTTAATAATGATATGTATCTAATTATAGCTGCGGTGATCGAGGAAAAGCTCGGCGATAAGTGGTGACAATGGTTATCTAATCAAGATATTGTTACTTGGGACTTGAAAAAACGAAGCAATGCGGTATAATATTACTGTTGTCTCAAAACGTGTCCCAGTAGCTCAGCTGGATAGAGCAACGGCCTTCTAAGCCGTCGGTCAGGGGTTCGAATCCCTTCTGGGACGTAGATAAAGAACCGGTTCTTATTGAACCGGTCTTTTTGCGTCCAAACGGGATGAGAACCCCTCTAGGGGGTTCGTCGGAGTGAGACGGTCAGTGCTCGGCGGATTGATGAACGAAGTCTCGCGCCGGAGCGCGAGTACCCCTTCTGGGACGTATAGGATAAAGGCTCCTTTCGAGGAGCCTTTTGTCGTTCCAACGGGATGAGAACCCCTGAAAAGACAATACTCACGCCTGCTTATCGGCAAGCGTCTCCAGTGCGTTCCGTAGAATCCCGCAGGAATGCTCGAACTTTTGCCGCTCCTCTAAGCTCAGATTCAATTCAATTACCTCTTGAATACCGCCCTCGCCAATGATTGCCGGTACTCCGGTGCACACGTTGCTTTGCTGGTATTCTCCTTCCAGGATAGCAGAGATAGCGATGATTTTATGATCATCGTTCAAAATGGAACGCACGATATAGGCAATGGCATTTCCGATGCCAAATTGGGTATTGCCCTTGCGGGTAAAGATTTCCCATCCGGCATCCTTGGTCTTCTGTTCGATTTCTTGAAGATCCACATGCTGGAACCTCTCCTTGTGCTGGTCCAGAATTTGTAGCAGAGGCTTGCCTCCGATAGTGACATGGGACCAGCCCACGAATTGCGACTCACCATGCTCACCCAGAGCATAACCGTTCACACTTCTCGGATCGATGGAAAATACATCAGACAACAGTGTCTTCAGACGAGCGGAGTCTAACGAAGTCCCCGTCCCGATCACTCGTTCACGAGGCAGGCCGGATTCTTCCCGGACGATATAAGTTACTGCATCGACAGGGTTGGCTGCCACGACAAACACCCCGTCAAAACCGCTGTCCATGATTTGACGGACAATACCACGGGTAATTTTATCCGCTTCTTCTAGCAGATCCAGCCGAGTTTGGCCAGGCTTCGGATTCGCTCCGGCGGTCAAAATGACAACATCCACATCCCGGCAATCCTCCAATCGGCCTGCATACACTTTTGTACGGCTTGATGTAAAGTCCATGCAGTGAGACAGATCAAGCGCTTGGGCTACGGCCCTGTCGTAAGTGCGATCCACCATCATAATCTCATCGCAAATCGATTGATTAATCATAGAGTAAGCACAAGCCGCTCCTACAAGCCCCGATCCGACGACGGTCACTTTTTTAGTTTTTCTGGCCATCTGCCGCCTCCATATTCTTGCATTTCTTTTTCAATATTCCTGTATGATACCTTCGATTATAACTGCAACGGATTAGAACAATCCAACGGATACCTGACACCAATTTCTACACTTTTATGTCATAACATAAATTGAGTAGGTCTAGGATTTGCTCAAGCTTCTTTAACACTTTAAATTCTTCATCAGCAGCAAATATATTTACATCTATGTGATATCAATTTATAATAAATGTGAGTACTCACTCATTTTTTTGTTAGGAGGCATTTTATATGAATAACAGTGCTCCAATCGTTCAGGCTTCCCATGTCAGCAAAAGCTTTGGAAAGAAGACGATTCTTGATGATATTTCTTTAAGCGTTCTTCCCGCTGAAACGTTTGGTCTGTTGGGTCCATCCGGATCTGGCAAGACGACGCTAGTCAAGCTCCTTACAGGGATTGATGAAGGAAGTAAAGGAGAAGTGAAAGTATTCGGCACAGTAATGCCCAAGCTCTCCATGATGCAAAAAATCGGCTATATGGCGCAGTCAGACGCCCTGTACAATGAGCTTAGCGCTCTGGAGAACATGCAGCTGTTCGCTTCGTTATATGGTATTAAGGGACCAGTTAGAAAGAAGCGGATTCATGAGGTGATGGATATTGTTGCGTTGGGGCCTCATTTAAATAAAAGAGTTGACCAGTACTCTGGCGGGATGAAAAGACGCCTATCGTTGGCCATTGCACTTTTGCACGAGCCGCCGCTGCTTGTTCTTGATGAACCGACTGTAGGGATTGATCCGCTTCTCCGCCAATCGATTTGGAACGAGTTGAAGGCATTGAACGCCAAAGGCACCACGATTCTGCTGACTACCCACGTGATGGATGAGGCCAATAAATGCGATAGACTCGGTATGATTCGCGACGGCAAATTGCTGGGAGTCGGAACACCGGAAGCTTTGATTGAGCTGGCTGGACAACAGACCATTGAAGAAGCTTTCATTTATTATGGAGGTGGCCAGGCATGAAAGCATTCGCTATTATGTTAAGAATTCTTCGGCAATTCCGGCGCGACAAGCGTACACTGGCATTAATTTTTCTTGCGCCGTTAGTTGTATTGTCTTTAATGTACCTGGTGTTCAACGGAGATGCCTATAAGCCTAATCTCGGTGTGATTGAGCTTCCGGAACCGATAGAAGCCCGGCTGGAGGAGCATGGAGCGGCAATCTTCCACTATGATGGAGAAGCGGAAGCAGAGCAGGCGCTGGATGCGCGGACTATCGATGCCTATCTTATGCCGGGAGCTCAAGCCATGAAGCTGCGTCTTGAAGGCAGCGAGCCTTCAGTGAACAAGGCCGTCCTGCTGTTAATGAGCGATTTAGCCGACCATCAGGGAGCCAACCTTTCGAAGCCGGAGGTTTCTTATTTGCACGGCTCCTCCGACATGAGCAGCATTGATCAGCTGGGACCGATTCTAATCGGATTTTTCGTATTCTTCTTCGTCTTTCTGATCGCAGGGGTTTCCTTCCTAAGGGAACGGACAACCGGGACGCTGGAACGTCTGCTTTCTACTCCGCTCAAACGTTCTGAGCTAGTTGCCGGCTATATCGGCGGCTTTGGGATGTTCACCATGATCCAGGCGCTCTTGATCTCCTGGTTCTGCATTCAAATTCTGGACATTATGATGAACGGAGCCTTCGGCTATGTCCTGCTGGTGACCTTACTCCTGTCTATGACGGCTCTGACGCTGGGAACTTTGCTCTCAGCCTTCGCTAACAATGAGCTTCAGATGATTCAGTTCATCCCGCTTATTATCGTGCCACAGCTCTTTTTATCGGGATTGTTCCCGCTCGATACCTTGCCTGGCTGGCTTGTCAGCTTGAAATACATTATGCCGCTTACCTACGGAACCGAAGCGCTCAGCGATATTATGATTCGGGGCAAAGGATGGGACTCCATCGCAATAAATGTCGTTGTATTGGTGGCGTTTTCCACGATATTCAGCCTGCTCAATGTAATCGCGTTAAGAAAACATCGGAAGATTTGACTTTTTCCAGGGAAAATGTGTTAAAATATCGAATACAGTATTCAGGAGGACACGGATCATGTCGGAAAGGGAATCAAGAGATCAATGGTTTAAGGAGCTGCTGCTTCTCAGCGGTGAAAAAGTGACGGAGAAGCAGACCAGAATTCTCTACGCAGCGGCCGAGATCTTCGCGGAAAAAGGGTATGCCTACTCCTCGACAAGTGAAATTGCCCAGCGGGCCGGCGTGGCTGAAGGCACCATATTCCGTCACTACAAGACGAAGCAGGATTTGCTCTCCGCCATCGTGAGTCCGGTCATGAGCAAACTTCTGGCTCCTTTTGTTCTGAATGATTTTAAGGAAATCCTTGAATCAGACTATCCAAAGCTTGAGGATTTTCTGTATGCCCTCGCTGTGAACCGACTGAACTTCGTCAAGAAGAACTCCAAGATCCTTAAAATTCTTCTGCAGGAAATACCTTTTCAGCCGATGCTTCAGGAGGAGTTCAAGCAGCACGTCGGCTATAAAGTCTTTCATCGGTTTATCGAGATTATCGAACATTTTAAGTCTAAGGGAGAGGTCATAGACCTCCCCTCATTTTCAATATTTCGATTTATAGGCTCCTCACTGATCGGGTTGTTCGTTACGCGCTTTCTGTTCTCAGAGGGCCAGCCATGGGATGAGGAGAAGGAGATTCGCGACGTGGTGCAACTCATTCTGAACGGCATTAAGACATAATAAGTTGGAGGCTGTATTTCATCCATGGAGAACCGCAGAAAAGAGCCTTTTAGGTATTCCTTAACCCCGCCTACAGGGTGTATGATCCAGATTACTACAATCAATCAATCGGCTGTGGCCAGCAAACTTGCTGAGGCTGTACTGATTGATATCAGCAAGGCAGGCTGCAGAATTCAGACCTCGTTGAATTTACATGTTACGCATAATATGATTGGAGCCTCGGTCCATCTTCATCTCGGAGAGCACTCTCAGGTGTATGCGGGATTTGTTCGGTGGCAACGGCAAGTCGCAGACGGGTTATTCCATTATGGAATGAAACTGGAATTAGATGCCGCTCAAAAAGAGCAATTGAATATCGATCTACGCACCCTTGCTGCAGAACGAAAGATTATTGTCATTTGAAATCAACCCGCTTTATTGCTATAATATTGTAATCAAATGCGGGTGTAGTTCAATGGTAGAATGCCAGCTTCCCAAGCTTGAGGCGAGGGTTCGATTCCCTTCACCCGCTCCAAAAGTTCTTGCGGTTTATATTTTGTCAGTAAAAAAACTCTATTACAAATTCAAAGACACCTCCCGATCGTTGGTCAAACGTTTAGGGGGTGTCTTTTTGATTAAATCAACTTCTGCAGAGAGTCTTGCAATATCCTCACGTTGTTTGCAGGATCTGCTTCTAACCGTCCATATAAGTTAGGACATTTATTATGTAGGATTGCTCTGATGAATAGCTACTCTTCCTGCGCTTTTCTGTAAGCAAGAATCCACTCCGAGTGGCTTCCCAATTCCTTAGCGAAAGACAATAATTGGTTCAGCCCTTCTTTAACATTTCCTTGTTCTAAAAAACGGTTCATTTTCTCATAAGCCTCGGGTCTAAACATCTTCATAATCTCGTTTACATCATCTTTTGGACTTGAAGGAGTTGTAATTTTGGTTAGTTCTTTGGTGATTACTTCAAGTTGTCTTCCAGTATCGCTGATCTCAAGCAAATCGTGTTGAGGTCTTGTTGTTGAAATTGATACACCTGACTGCATGCCCTTTAAAGACGGGGCATTATACAGATGAGGTAAAGAAGTATTAAGATGGTTCGTTACATTCATACTGATTTTTCTCCCTTCAGTCATATTAATTCTTTCTTTATAAGAAATATCGGCATTTGCTGGAAGATTTTGAACTCGGTAGGAAAAATGGCATTTCCGAGCGTACTCGCGCTCCGGCGCGAGACTCCGTTCATCAATCCGCCGGGCACTGACCGTCTCACTACGACGAACCCCCTAGAGGGGTTCTCATCCCGTTTGGACGCAAAAAGACCGGTTCAATAAGAACCGGTTCTTTATCTACGTCCCAGAAGGGATTCGAACCCCTGACCGACGGCTTAGAAGGCCGTTGCTCTATCCAGCTGAGCTACTGGGACATAAAAACAGAAGCAAAAAATATTTTATCACGTTAATCCCGGTTACGCAATAGCTTGCTTGGTCGGGTCACTTTTTGCCTTCTTGCATCTCTATGCTATAATCTCACTGATTAGAACGGACGTCAGGGGGTGGTATCATTAGCAGTAATCAGAACAGCGAAAACAACCTGGTGTTATTTCCGAAGACACTGGATTTTTATCAGATTGAGCTGACTCGTATGCTGGAGACAGAGCGATATGGCGAAGCGGCTGATCTGTTGCAGTTTTTGTTGCAATGCCAAGGGCAAGAGGAACGTCTGTATGATGAATGGCGCGCCTTGTTGAATTGGTTAATCGATGCATTTCCCAACCTTCGGGGAGAATCGGCGGACCAATCCCGCACAGAAGACGAGGGAGAAGAAGAAATGGCGCGGCGGCATCTGGAGGCGAAGCTGGCGGAGGATGCGCAATATGCCGAAAAGCTGCTAAACACAGTTATCAAGAAGCCGTTGTCCGAACAGACTTTGCTGGCGCTGGATCAGCTGGCGTATCTCGACAAGCCGGAAGTGGATGAAGCATTGATCGGCTGGCTGGAGCAGCAGCAATTGCATCCCTTATTGCAGTTTCGGGTTCTGCAAACCTTGCGAAGACGGGGAACTTCAGGAATCATTACGGTATCGCGATCTGGCGAGAGGGTAGAGATTGAGTTGGAGTCTGTTCCGCTGAACCCAGAGGATTTCCCAAGGCCGGTGCATGCTGTCCTGGATCGGGTTGCGGATCATGCGCAGGTGCAGAATCCGACCTTGTTTTATTTTTCGCAAGAGCTCTGGAGCCAGTTTATTATGGCTATGTATGGAACGAAGGACTATATTTCATTGCTCAATGAAGAGGATGATTACATCGATATCTGGGCGGCGGCATTACACAAGACGGTATCAGAGAGTGTTCCAGGAAATCTGGATGAACAGGAGATTCGCTCCATGTACAGTATCACGGATAATCTGAGACTCCGTTATGAGCAGGCTTATCGCTCTATCCGGCAATTTGTCGCTGGAGGGCTAAAAGGTTAATCTTTGAATTGAACCGGCATGCTGTAGTAAAGCTCTAGAAAATTCGCGGCTTGGATGAGCCCTTGTAAAATGCTGTATTGTTGTTTATAATGTAATGGTTATTCTGATCGTGGAACAATGACAGCTATACTGGAACCAAGATAGCTGTTTGATCGCGATTGAGGTTTCAGTATATTTAAGTATATGGAAATTTGGAGGGGAAGGCATAAAATGAAAGCAACTTGGGAAAAAATAGAGAAGAACCTCGGCGTTCTCGAGGTCGAAGTGGATGCGGAACGTGTCACCGCAGCACTGGATAAAGCTTTTCAAAAGGTAGTTAAAAAAGCAAATGTACCTGGATTCCGTAAAGGTAAAGTGCCGCGGTCGATCTTTGAAGCCCGCTTTGGCGTTGAAAGCCTGTACCAAGACGCAATCGATATTTTGCTTCCTGAGGTATACTCTGAAGCGGTAGAGCAAACTGACATTTTCCCGGTTGACCGCCCAGAGGTAGACGTTGAGCAATTCGGTAAAGGACAAGCATTCAAATTCAAGGCTAAGGTTATTGTGAAGCCTGAAGTGAAGCTTGGCGAATATAAAGGCGTTGAAGTTCCGGCTGCAAACATTGAAGTAAGCGAAGACGAGCTGAACGAAGAGCTTACTCGCTTGCAAGAGCGTCATGCCGAACTGGTTGTTATCGACGAAGAAGCAGCTAAGAAGGGCGACACTGTAGTAATCGACTTCGACGGATCCGTTGACGGCGTACCGTTCGAAGGCGGCAAAGCAGAGCGTTATTCTCTGGAGCTTGGCAGCAACACCTTCATTCCTGGCTTTGAAGATCAAGTGATCGGATTGGCTACGGGCGATTTCAAGGATGTAACTGTAACATTCCCTGAAAACTACCAAGCAGAAGAGCTTGCTAACAAGGAAGCTGTATTCAAGGTGAAGGTTCATGAAATTAAGCGTAAGGAACTGCCCGCGCTTGATGATGAATTTGCTAAGGACGTTAGCGAATTCGATACATTGGACGAGTTCAAGTCCGATTTGAAGAAGCAGCTTGCTGACCGTAAGGGCAAAGAAGCAGAAGCTGAACGCGAAAAGGTGCTTGTAGATAAAGTTGGCGAAAATGCGGAAGTAGAGATTCCAGAAGCCATGGTTCAAAGTGAAGTACAAAACATGGTTCGCGACTTCGACAACCGCTTGCGTGCGCAAGGCATGAACCTGGATATGTTCCTTGGCTTCTCCGGTCAAACCGTAGAGGACTTGAAGGAGCAAATGAAGGGCGATGCCGAGAAACGTGTTCGCAACAACCTGGTGCTTGAGCAAATCGCCAATGTTGAGAACATCGAAGCTTCGGAAGAAGAAATCAACAAAGAGCTTCAGGACATGGCTGACGCTTACAAGCGTTCCCCTGAAGAAATCCGCAATATTCTTGCTGCTAATGGCTCGCTCGGCAGCTTGAAGGAAGACGTGCTTCTGCGCAAAACGATCCAATTCCTGATCGCAAACGCAAAGGAAGTTGCGGCTGAAAAGTCTGAAGAAGCTGCAAAGCCTGCGGCAAAGAAGACGACGAAGAAAGCAGCAAAGTCCGAGCCGAAAGAGGAAGAAGCCGCTGAAGTGAAGGCAGACGAAGAATAAGAACTGCACTTGGCAATCATTTGCTGAACTGCATGACATTCATTAAGGCACGTATACTTAAATGCGTGCCTTAATTTTTCACTTTTTGCTATACAGTTATTTCCAGAATAGTTCTGCAAATACAACTGTTACATAAGGTAATCTCAAAGAGATACGGGTTATTGCGTGAGAAATGACATAGCCCTATGAACGTGATAAAATATGTGGTAAGCAATTTATCTGAACATGAAGAGAGGTTGGTCGCTAATGAGTCTGGTACCTATGGTCGTAGAGCAAACAAACCGTGGAGAACGGTCTTATGATATTTATTCGAGACTCCTCAAGGATCGAATTATTTTCCTGAGCAATGCGATTGATGATGATGTTGCCAATCTCGTAATTGCCCAATTGCTGTTCCTTGCTGCAGAGGATCCTGAAAAGGATATTCATCTCTACATCAATTCTCCGGGTGGTTCTGTTACAGCCGGTATGGGTATATATGATACGATGCAGTATATCAAGCCGGATGTGTCCACGATTTGTGTGGGCATGGCTGCTAGCATGGGCTCCTTGCTGCTGACAGCCGGAGCACCGGGCAAGCGCTTTGCGCTTCCGAATAGTGAAGTGATGATTCACCAGCCGCTCGGCGGAGTTCGAGGACAGGCAGCCGATATCAAGATCCACGCAGAGTGGATTATTAAGACACGCGAGAAGTTAAACCAAATTTATGTGGATCGAACGGGTCAACCCCTTGAAAAAATCGAGCGTGACACGGACCGCGACTTTTTCATGAGCGCGGAAGAGGCTAAGGCCTACGGAATTATCGACCAGGTCATCACCAAGCCTATCTAAATATTTGAAGGGGTGTTTACATGTTTAAATTTAACGACGAAAAGGGACAGCTGAAATGTTCCTTCTGCGGTAAATCGCAGGAGCAGGTTCGCAAGCTTGTTGCCGGACCGGGCGTATATATATGTGATGAATGTATCGAATTGTGCACGGAGATTGTAGAGGAAGAGCTCGGCCATGAGGAAGAGCTGGATCTGAAGGAAATTCCGAAGCCAAGAGAAATCCGCGATATTCTGGATCAATATGTCATTGGTCAAGAGTATGCAAAGAAATCGTTATCCGTTGCGGTGTACAATCACTACAAACGGGTAAATACGCATAGCAAGATCGATGATGTTGAATTGCAGAAGAGTAACATCTTGCTGCTTGGCCCTACAGGGTCAGGGAAGACGCTTTTGGCTCAGACCATGGCGAAAATCCTGAATGTTCCGTTTGCGATTGCGGACGCTACATCCTTAACCGAAGCAGGTTATGTAGGCGAGGATGTCGAGAACATCCTGTTGAAGCTCATTCAAGCTGCAGATTATGATGTGGAGAAGGCAGAGCGCGGCATCATTTATATTGATGAAATCGATAAGGTTGCCCGTAAATCAGAAAATCCATCCATTACCCGTGACGTATCCGGTGAAGGTGTTCAGCAGGCATTGCTCAAAATATTGGAAGGTACAGTGGCTTCCGTTCCGCCGCAAGGAGGACGCAAGCATCCGCATCAGGAATTCATCCAGATCGACACGACCAATATTTTGTTCATCTGCGGCGGCGCCTTTGATGGGCTTGAGCAAATGATCAAGCGCCGGATCGGCAAAAAGGTAATCGGGTTTAACGCAGGCAGCGAAGGTCAAAAGGATCTCAAGCCGGGGGAATATTTGTCCATGGTATTGCCTGAAGACCTGCTTAAATTTGGTCTGATTCCAGAGTTTGTTGGCCGTCTTCCAGTCATTTCGACTTTGGAGCCGTTGGATGAGAAGACATTGGTCCGGATTTTGGCCGAACCAAAAAATGCTTTGGTGAAGCAATACCAAAAGCTGCTGGAGCTTGATAATGTAAACTTGCAGTTCGAGCCTAAGGCGTTGGAGGCCATTGCCCAGGAAGCAATCAAGCGTAATACCGGTGCCCGTGGACTTCGCGCAATCATTGAAGGCATTATGCTGGATGTGATGTATGAAGTGCCTTCCCGGGATGATGTCACGGATTGCGTGATCACCGAGAAGGTAGTCGTTGAGAAGACGACTCCTGAGCTTGGAGGCAAGAAGAACAAGAACAAAAAACAAGAGGAAAGCGCGTAAGTTCTAACTGCGCGGCTTTCGCAACATAGATGACCCAATCTCCACTTCTGGGGAGGAGGCGGTTTTATTCCGCTTGCTCTGCCAGGGGTGGAGCTTTGGCGTTATTGGGGGGAGATATGTAATGACTTTCTTGAGACAGAATACGCGCCCGGTTAAGGTCGGGAATTTGACGATTGGCGGCAGCAATGAAGTGCTCATTCAAAGCATGTGTACAACGAAGACTGCAGATGTCGATGCTACGGTAGCGGAAATTCTGAGGTTGGAGGAAGCAGGCTGCCAGCTTGTCCGGGTAACGGTCAACAATGATGAAGCAGCCGAAGCCATCAAGGAGATCAAGAAGCAGATTCATATTCCGCTCGTCGCGGATATTCACTTTAATCATAAGCTGGCCTTGAAAGCTATCGAGAACGGGATCGACAAGGTCCGGATTAACCCGGGGAACATTGGCCGCCGCGAGAAGGTGGAGGCTGTAGTAAAGGCTTGTAAAGAACGCGGTATTCCGATCCGCATCGGGGTTAACGCCGGTTCGTTGGAAAGCCATTTACTGGAGAAATACGGTTATCCGACTCCTGAGGCTATGGTGGAAAGTGCCTTGTATCATATCGGCATATTAGAGGAATTGGATTTTCATGATATCATCGTATCTTTAAAGGCCTCTGATGTACCGATGGCGATTGCTGCTTATAGCAAGGCGGCGGAGGTTATCCCTTACCCGCTTCATCTTGGAATTACTGAGGCGGGAACGCTGTTCTCGGGGACCGTGAAGAGTGCGGCAGGGATCGGCGCTTTGCTGTCCATGGGAATTGGCTCGACAGTGCGCATTTCACTGAGTGCGGACCCGGTGGAAGAAGTGAAGGTAGCAAGGGAATTGCTCAAGACATTTGGCCTGATCTCCAACGCGGCTACGCTTGTATCCTGTCCGACATGCGGTCGTCTGGACATCGATCTGTTCTCGCTCGCCAATGAAGTTGAGGACTATATCGCCAATTTGAAGGTTCCTATTAAGGTATCCGTACTTGGCTGTGCAGTTAATGGACCGGGTGAGGCAAGAGAAGCGGATATTGGCATTGCAGGTGCGCGTGGCGAAGGCTTGCTGTTCCGTTATGGCGAGATGATTCGTAAGGTGCCTGAAGCTGATTTGCTGGCGGAGCTGAAAAAGGAAATTGATCATATTGTAGAAGTGTACGAGGCAACCGGAGAAATTCCAGGCCGGAAAGAGCATCGATTATCGACGGAAATTAAATAAATTTATATACCAGGCCGTAAAGCGGGGTTAACGCTTGCGGCTTTTTTTCTATTTCATAGGCTCTATCGTTTTACGATGGTGGGAAAGGGCAATACTATCATGTATCAGTCAAAAGTGGGGAGGCTCTATGAAATGGATTTAAGTATCATTCTGATGGCGGTTCAAATGTTCTTTGCGGTGGTGATTGGCCTCTACTTCTGGAATCAGCTCCGCAATCAAAAGGGCAATCGGAGTGCGGTGGATCGCGAATCCCGCAAAGAAATGGAGAAGCTTCGCAAGCTGAGAGCCATATCTTTAACCAAGCCGCTTGCCGAGCGAACAAGACCGGCTGCGCTTAGCGATATTGTCGGTCAGAAGGATGGGCTTCGCGGGTTGAAGGCCGCGCTGTGCAGTGCCAATCCGCAGCATGTGATTATTTATGGTCCGCCGGGAGTTGGCAAGACGGCAGCTGCCCGCGTTGTGATGGAGGAAGCGAAGAAGAATCCGGCCTCTCCGTTCAAGGCGGAGGCGAAATTTCTGGAGATTGATGCCACCATCGCCCGTTTTGACGAACGGGGCATCGCTGATCCCTTAATCGGTTCGGTGCATGATCCGATCTATCAGGGGGCCGGGGCTATGGGAGTGGCGGGTATACCCCAGCCGAAGCCGGGGGCGGTAACCAAAGCTCATGGAGGGATACTCTTCATCGACGAGATCGGCGAATTGCATTCGATTCAGATGAACAAGCTGTTGAAGGTGCTGGAGGATAGGAAGGTTTATCTGGAGAGTGCTTATTACAATTCGGAGGATCATGGCACCCCGGCTTATATCCATGATATTTTTCAAAACGGCCTGCCTGCAGATTTTAGGCTTGTCGGTGCTACGACCCGTTCTCCACAGGAGATTCCTCCTGCGCTGCGTTCGCGCTGCATGGAAATTTACTTCAGACCCCTGCTTCCTGAGGAGATCGCCCAGATTGCCGAGGATGCCGTAAAAAGGATTGGCTTCCAGCCTTGTCCGGAGGCGGTCGAGGTGATTAAAAAGTATGCAACCAATGGGCGTGAAGCTGTAAATATGGTGCAGCTCGCTGCCGGACTGGCTTTGACCGAAAAGCGGGAACGTTTGGATGCCAAGGACTTGGAATGGGTGGCGACAAGCAGTCAGCTTGCTCCGCGTCCTGAACGTAAAATACCTGAGCAGTCGCAAATCGGTGTAGTCAATGGTCTGGCCGTATATGGAGCGAACATGGGCACCTTGCTTGAAATCGAAGCAACGGCCGTCAAGGTGGATAATGGAAGAGGCACGTACACCATCACCGGTGTAGTGGATGAGGAAGAGATTGGCGGCGGTAGCCGGACCTTGCGGCGAAAGAGTATGGCTAAAGGCTCTGTAGAGAATGTCATTACCGTTTTGAAACGAATGGGGCTGGACCCGGCAGGGTACGATATTCATATCAATTTCCCTGGCGGCACTCCGATCGACGGCCCATCAGCAGGCCTGGCAATCACGACAGCTATTGCCTCTGCCATAAAGCGGATTCCTGTCGACCATCGGGTTGCGATGACCGGTGAAATTGGTATTCATGGCATGGTCAAGCCGGTTGGCGGCGTGGTGGCCAAGGTGGAAGCAGCCTTCCAAGCCGGTGCAACTACGGTGCTGATTCCAAAGGACAACTGGCAGACGTTATTTGAAGGGTTGGAAGGGCTCCGGGTCATTCCTGTGGAATCGGTAAGCGAGGTGTTTCGTCATGTATTCGGGCCGGAAATGGAGAAGGATATCGGCTTTATTTCCGAAGGGGAGCTCTTTGCTCCAATGCCAACACCGGCTTCGTTCCTGCAGGCGGACTCTCCGTCCCCTAATGGAGGAATGTAAGGTAACTCGGCATTACAAGGGCGGTTGCGGATGCGCAGCCGCCTTCATTGGTGTTTTCAGACCACTTTTGCTAAAATAGGTATGAAATTACGAAGAAAAATGAGTTCAAGATTTGAGGCTGAATTCTCATCATGATCTGCTTCTTGAACAAGAGCCGGATTTTTGAACATTACTGAAGGGAACGTTGGAGGTGCATGGCGATGGGACCCCATAAAACGAAAGGCCGGCGTTTTCCTTTGCTGCCGCTTCGCGGCCTGCTCGTGTATCCGAGCATGGTGCTGCATTTGGATGTCGGACGCGACAAGTCCGTCAAGGCGCTGGAAAAGGCGATGGTCGATGACAACTTAATTCTCCTGTGTTCTCAATCGGAAGTGAACATTGAGGAGCCGACCCAAGAGGATATTTTCCGTATCGGGACGGTTGCCAAGGTTCGTCAGATGCTCAAGCTCCCTAACGGGACCATTCGTGTATTGGTGGAAGGGATGGAACGGGCTGAAATTGTGGAATATCTGGATAATGAGGAGTACTATGAGGTATTAGCTAAGGAACGGCCGGAAGAGGAGTCTGACGATCCTGAAGTCGATGCTCTTATGCGTACAGTACTTACTCAATTTGAACATTATATCAATCTCTCCAAGAAGGTGACTCCTGAGACACTGGCAGCCGTATCGGACATTGAAGAGCCTGGACGGCTTGCAGATGTGATCACGAGCCATTTGTCTCTAAAGATTAAGGATAAGCAAGAAATCCTCGAAACGATCGAGGTTCGGATGCGGCTGGAGAAGCTGCTGGATATTCTGAACAATGAACGTGAAGTGCTTGAACTGGAGCGGAAGATCAGTCAACGGGTTAAGAAGCAAATGGAAAAGACCCAGAAGGAATACTATCTCCGCGAGCAGATGAAGGCGATCCAGAAGGAGCTTGGCGAGAAGGAAGGCCGTGCCGGAGAGGTCGAAGAGCTTCGCGCGCAATTGGAGGAGAAGAATCTTCCCGAGAAAGTGCGGGAGAAGACGCTCAAGGAGATTGAGCGTCTGGAGAAGATGCCCGCCAGCTCTGCTGAAGGTGGAGTTATCCGTAATTACGTGGATTGGCTGCTGAGTCTTCCATGGAGCAATAAAACCGAGGATGATCTGGATCTGACGAAGGCGGAGCAAGTATTGGATGAGGATCATTATGGGCTGGAGAAGCCGAAAGAACGTGTCCTGGAATATTTAGCCGTTCAGAAGCTGGTAAAGAAGCTGAAGGGGCCGATCCTGTGTCTCGTCGGTCCGCCCGGAGTAGGTAAGACTTCTTTGGCTCGATCCATTGCCCGTTCGCTAGGCAGGGAGTTTGTGCGAATTTCCCTCGGCGGGGTCAGAGATGAGGCGGAGATTCGCGGACACCGCCGTACCTATGTCGGAGCGATGCCGGGCCGGATCATCCAGGGGATGAAAACCGCCGGTACGCTTAATCCTGTATTTCTGCTCGACGAGATTGATAAGATGGCCTCGGATTTCCGGGGAGATCCTTCTTCGGCCTTGCTTGAGGTGCTGGACCCTGAACAGAACAACACATTCAGCGATCATTTTGTAGAGGTGCCTTTTGACCTGTCTAATGTAATGTTCGTAACGACAGCGAATGCGGTGCATAACATCCCGCGCCCTTTGCTGGATCGTATGGAAATGCTGTATATTCCGGGTTACACCGAGCTGGAGAAGCTGCAGATTGGGACAAGATACTTGCTGCCTAAACAGAAGCGCGAGCATGGCCTAGAGCCGGATCAGCTGCAAATTGGCGAGGAAGCGCTGCTTCGCACCATCCGCGAGTATACCCGCGAATCAGGGGTCCGGAATCTGGAGCAGCAGATTGCTGCGTTATGCCGAAAGGCAGCCAAGAAAATTGTATCCGAAGATCAGGAATCACTAGCCATAGGCCCGGAAGAGATCAAGGATTATCTGGGAGTTCCGAAGTTCCGTTATGGTGTAGCTGAATTAGAGGATCAGATCGGCACGGTGACCGGGCTCGCCTGGACCGAGGTTGGCGGTGAAACTTTAGTAATTGAGGTTACGGTGGTTCCGGGCAGCGGAAAGCTGATCCTGACAGGGAAATTGGGCGACGTGATGAAGGAGTCTGCTCAAGCCGCTTTTAGCTATACAAGATCCAAGGCAACAGAGCTTGGAATTGATTCTGATTTCCATGAGAAAAACGATATTCATATCCATATCCCGGAGGGAGCTATTCCAAAGGATGGTCCTTCTGCCGGAATTACGATTGCTACTGCTTTGATCAGCGCTCTGACAGGGCGCCATGTATCGAAGGATGTTGCAATGACCGGTGAGATCACGCTGCGCGGAAGAGTGCTGCCGATCGGAGGACTGAAGGAGAAGTCGCTTGCCGCCCATCGGGCAGGATACAAAAAGATATTGCTGCCCAAGGATAATGAGCGCGACTTGCGCGATATTCCCGATAGTGTGAAGGAAGACGTGGTGTTTGTGCCTGTGGCCCATATGGATCAGGTTTTGGAGCACGCGCTTGTGGAACAGCAGTCCGGGCTGCATTAGAGAGAGGAATGGAAGTATGAAAGTAAATCAAGCTGAATTTGTAATAAGCGCAGTCGGACCCAATCAATATCCTGACGATGCCTTGCCAGAGATTGCTCTGGCAGGGCGTTCCAATGTAGGGAAGTCTTCCTTGATCAACCGGATGATTAACCGGAAAAATCTGGCCAGAACGAGCTCTACGCCAGGTAAGACGCAGCATCTGAATTATTACCGGATCAACGAGGACTTGTACTTTGTGGATTTCCCCGGCTATGGCTATGCAAAAGTGTCGAAAACCCAGCGTCAGGCTTGGGGAGGCATGATTGAAAAATATTTGCTCGAGCGTGAGACACTTAAACTCATCCTGCTGATCATCGACCTTCGTCATCCGCCATCAAAGGATGACGAACTGATGTATGATTGGCTCAAGCATCATGATTTACCCGTATGCGTTGTTGCTACCAAGGCGGATAAAATTCCGAAGTCCCGCTGGCAGAAGCATATGAAGATCATTCGGGATGCGCTTGTGCTGCGGGCCGGAGATCAGTTGATGCTCTTCTCTTCGGAGGCGGGAATCGGGAGAGACGAGTTGTGGGAACAGATTAATTCCTTTATCGAGGACGGTGCAGACCATCTAGAAGAGGACAACTTGTAGCCTAATCGGTATACAGCCCCAAATCGATGGATCAAGAAGGGATTTGAAGCAGGAATGGCAGGAAAGTGAGCATACTGCGATAATTTTGCATGTAAAAACGGCTCAAACCGATTTTTCCTGAAATATGCCGCAATTTTACGATTTACCTGTTGAGCAAGGAGTCAGAGTTATATTGTATAATTACTGTATATAATTGCTAAATTGAAGAATTGAGGAGATTTTTATGGCTCAGCGGTTAGCCACAGAGTATGTAAATGCCAGTATGTGTTTGTCGGAAGTCCAGATGTCGCAGTTTATTCATAAGGTGTACGATCCTCATGTCCGCCAGCGGGTGAAGGTGCTGGATAACGGCAGTCAAGAGGTGGTGCTGGAGGATGACGGCGGGGAGGAAGTCCATCTGCCTTTTGACCTGAGAGACGGTAACTATGTCTGTGAATTATCTTTCCGCTTGGAGACGCCCCATTTGACCAATGTCATGAGATTGCTCTTTGCTGCCTTTAAGGGCTCAGGCATGGTCACCAGAATCTTTAACGGATTCATGATGATGTATTATTATGAGAATGGCAGAGTACGTAAAATCGTCGAGTATTCAAGAGAATCGTACAAATTAGTATTCGAGCTCAAGGATACCCTTGCTGAACTTCAGAGCATATATCGCAACGAAGCCATTGAACAGGAAATTGAGTCGATCCACACCCGGATCAATCAGCTTCTGGATCAGCGGTTTGTAGCAAGCCAGCCGAAAGTCATCGACCGGATTGACGACGAGCTTCGAAATTGCTCGCGCCGGCTCTTTGCACTTGAAGCTTAACAAGTAGAGTTACGCAGATTAAAGATTCTTCAGGGGTATCCTTGAAGGATCTTTTTTTGTAAGGTTGAATCGATTGGGTGGCCGTATTTGACGGGTATAGTCTAAATAACCTACAATAATTTGGAAGTATGGTTCGAAAAGACATACGTGGTATCGAACAAGCATGACGGGATGGGATGATAGAATTGGAGGCGGATGATGAGTCGATGGTGGTTTAAAAAGCAAATGCTTTCTTATCTGCCGCTGTTATTGCTGATTATCTTTGTCCTGCTGGGTGCGACCCTCCTGTCAATTGTTCAGCAATCCAAACAAGATGTTGTTCGTGCCAATGGGGTATTTGCAGAGCATGTGCAGCAGGTCGTTGATTTCAATCTCAAGGCAGTCGAGACGCAGGTTCTGAACGCGGCACTGCAGAATGAGAAACTCGCCACCTATTTTTCTGAGAAGGAACTGGGCGAACGCTATTTCAATAAATACGAAACCTCTAAAGAACTGGACAAGATCAAACTGTCATCGCCATTAATTGAATCGATTTATCTGTATCGTACCACGGATGAGACTGTGTTGTCGGATGCGATGTATTTGCCGCTGGACAAGTACGGGGATCAGACGTTTATTCGAAATTGGCTGGAACGTAGCGAGCGGGATCACAAATGGTCGGATGCACGATCACTTCGCAATAAATTTTCAGACCAGGCCGGAGATGTGGTCTCATTGGTAAGTGATTACCCTCCTCCGAAGGGTGAGATAGGGCTTATTGTTGTTAATGTGAAGGTATCTGAGCTGCAGCAATTGGTTGCAGAAATGAACCAGGCAGCGGATATTAGCAGCGCAAGGTTGATTGGCAGCAACGGTCAGGAAATCTTCAAATCCTCGCTCCCGGACGAGACGGAGGAACTGCATCACATTGTATCGGACTATACAGGCTGGACGATTGCTACCGGCATACAGGATGGCTCGGTTTATACCTTCGCCTCGGGGCTGTTCACCGTGATGCTTGGGATATCCGTTATTTTGTTGATACTGGGCATTGCCTGGATAGTCTATACAGCACGCAGTCAATACAAGCCAATTCATACGATTATGCAGCGCATTGTCTACTTCCACTCGGCTCAACATGAGATTTTTCAGCCGCAGTCGCAGCCGACCAAGGATGAGCTGAAAATTATCGAAGAGGCCTTTCAGTATCTTACTGCACAGGTACTCGAATATGAGCGTGAACAGGAAGAAAGCTTGATGTTCAAGCGTCGCCACAAGCTGCGAGAGTTGGTTACCGGCACCGAAATCTGGAATCGGGATGAATGGAAGAAGGAAGCTGCCAAGTTGAAAGTATGCGATTTTTCCAAACAGCTGTCGGTTGGAATTGTTGAAATCGATCATTATGGGGAATTTGCCGATCGTTACTCTACACGTGATCAGTTTTTATTTCAGTTTGTTATGAACAGTGTAGTACGAGAACTAGCTGGTCAACATGCGGTGAACATATGGGCGGAGTGGCTGGAGGGGCCAAGGCTGACGATTTTGCTGGTCGACACGAACGGAACCGGACAGCTTACTGAAGAGGATTCGTTGAATGAGGATAAACGAGAGGAGCTTCAGGGGAGGGTGCATGCCATTGCTGCTCAGCTGTCAGACTGGGTCAGAAGCAATCTTGATTTCACGGTCTCGATTGGACTCAGCAGGGTGATTTCGGATCCGGAGCAGCTGTATCTGATTCATGCAGAAGCTCAGGAGGCCCTGAATGACAAGTTCATTCAGGGCAGCGGACGCGTGATCGCTTATGAAGAACTGCATATTGAGAATCAGCGAGAGGTTTATAGACTGATTCCAAGGATTCGTTCCCTCACCCATGCCTATCGGATCGGTGAAGAGCGCTGGAAGGACGAGTTACATTTCCTGTTCCAGGAACTGACCGCTGGAGGCTTCGCCAAGAGCGATGTATATTATCTGATTAATCAAATTGTCCATATGCTGCGCAGAGAGTTGATGGAGTTCTCTGAAGAGGGGCAGTCGCTTTGGAATGATGATCTGTATCCGGCTTTGGAGCGTATGTTACGTGGGATGGAGACGATTGAAGAGACTAGGCAGCAACTCATGGCCTTATTTACCGAGATGGACGGCCGGCTTGCGGAATACCGCGAGTCGCGCAAGCATCATAGTCGGATGCAAGAGGTGCGGCATTATATCGAGCAGCACTATGCGAATCCGGATCTGTCGCTGAATATGCTGGAGGAGCGATTCGGCATTAGAGGCAAATACATGAGTGCCTTGTTTCGTGAAGAAATCGGTGACAAATTTGTTGACTTCCTGGCCAAGATTCGCTTGAGTCATGCGGAGCGTCTGCTGCTGGAGACGAATGGGGCGATTCAGCAGATTGCGCTTCAAGTAGGGTATACGAATCCGATGACCTTCATTCGCAGCTTCAAGAAGCATTATGGCATGACACCTGGCGATTATCGCAAACAGGAAAACCAATCCCTTTGAGCCTGTTCAGTTATCCGTTACGGATAGCTGATACAGGCTTTTTCTCTGCCTGGGAAGCGTTTTTTTGTAAAAACGTCGATCGCCTGGATTTAACGCAATTGTGAATAAGGTCAATATTCTACTAAATGGAGATAAGAGGAAACTTGACGATTGCTGATCCGGAAGCAACTGGCCTATAGTCGATGTATGGGTGGTACCACATCATAAGCAAATTTGTTATTGATTATCAATTAAGGATTGAAGGAGGTTGCACGTGGCAGACTCAACTGGCGGTGTACTGGAATTACACAATCATGGTCAGCGCCGACGTGAGGCCAAGCGGAGATTTAGAGAAAACCTACCGTTGCTCTCATTATTTGTGCCTGTATTGCTGTTCTACTTGATCTTTAAGTATGTACCGATGTTCGGCGCAATTATGGCGTTCAAAAACTACAACTTTACAGATGGAATTCTTCATAGTCCGTGGATCGGGTGGGGCAATTTCGAGATCCTGTTCAGCAACCCGCAGACGCTTAACATTATTCGCAATACACTGGTGCTTAGCGTATTGAATATTGTCGTCGGCTTCCCGATCCCGATCTTGCTCGCTATTCTGCTCAATGAAGTGCGCAGACAATGGTTCAAAAAATGGGTACAGACGCTCGTTTATCTCCCGCATTTCTTCTCATGGGTTATCGTTGGCGGGATCGTAGTGACGATGTTTGCCGAGCAAAATGGGATTATCAATGCCATTCTGGAGCGGATGACTGGCAAGACCTTTCCATTCCTCTACGACGAGGGATCATGGATTACGATTTTCCTTGGAGCTGGTATCTGGAAGGAAGCCGGATTTAGCACGATTATCTTCCTGGCTGCCATCACGAGCATCGACCCCTCTCTCTACGAGGCGGCGAGCATGGATGGTGCCAGCAAATGGCGGCAGATCATCAATATAACCTTGCCTGGAATCAGTGCCACAATCGTCCTGCTGCTGATCTTGCAGATGGGCAGTGTGATGAGTGTAGGCTTCGATCCTGTGTATGTCCTGCAGAATTCCGGGGTGTACAACGTATCAGAGGTTATCAGTACTTATATCTACAAGGTAGGTATTCAAGGCGGACAGTTCAGCTTAACCTCGGCTATGGGCTTGTTCGAATCCCTCGTGGGCTTTGTGCTGGTGTTCAGCGCCAATCTTGTCGCTCGGAGATTCGGCAACGGCCTGTGGTAGACAAGACCATATGCAATCAGCAGCCGCTGATACAGAGGGAGGAAGAGAGGGACCATGAAAACAACACGAGGTGAAAGATGGTTCTATGCATTTAATTACGTGATACTGACATTGGCTGGACTTAGTTGCTTGCTGCCGCTTATTCATCTGATGGCTGTATCCTTGAGTGATAATCATGCGATCCTGTCCGGGACTGTTACGCTGTGGCCGGTGGGCTGGAGCTTCGAGACTTATCGCTCGCTGTTTGAGGGCACGCGAATCATGGAAGCGTTTACGAACAGTGTTATTCTCACAGTTGTCGGGGTAGGTCTGAGTATGCTCTTTACGGTAATGGCGGCCTATCCGTTATCCAAGCGGCATTTCTATGCACGAAGAACTTTTACGTTGATCATTGTCTTCACCATGCTATTCGGCGGCGGAACGATCCCGACGTTTCTCGTCCTGAAGGCATTGGGGCTGATCAACAGCTATTGGGCATTGTGGCTGACGGGGCTGGTTAGCACGTACAATATGCTGGTCATGCGCACCTTCTTCGAGGGCATACCTGAAGAGGTGATCGAGTCGGCCAAGATAGATGGCTGCGGAGAGTACAGACAACTGCTGCGAATCGTACTGCCATTATCTATGCCGGTCATTGCAACCTTGACGCTATTCTATGCGGTCGGTTATTGGAATTCCTTCTACAGTGTGATGATTTTTATTCACGATACGACCAAATATAACCTTGCAGTGATGGTTCAACAGATGGTGCAGAGCCAGACGATGCTGCAGGAGATGAATAATCTCCAATCGGAGAGTGTACAGCAGATGACCCCGGAATCAATCAAGGCCGCTGCATTGTTCGTGATGCTCATTCCGATGCTGGTCGTATATCCTTTTCTGCAGAAGTATTTCGTTAAGGGTGTCATGATTGGTGCGGTCAAGGGTTAGCTGCAGGAATTGTCTTGCTGTTAGTTGCAGCAAAGCATATTAATAAATGGGGGTTGTAAGATGAAGATGAGGAATAAAAGTGTGTTGCTGATTGCAACGACTATGCTGATCATGCTAGTGCTCGCAGCATGCGGAACAGGGAATAATAAGTCAACTGCAGGAGACAAGTCTGCGAATGGGGACAAATCATCTGCTGATCGCAGTACAATTACCGTTACCTTGTATGATCGTGGTAATGTGCCGCCAGCAGCAGGTACGGTGGACGACAACATCTGGTCCGAATGGATTAATGAACATAGTCCTGTAGGAGTTGATTTCATTCCATTCCCGCGATCAGAGCAGGTACAGAAGCTGAATCTGCTGTTCGCATCGGGAGATGCACCGGATCTGATTCTGGAGTATGACGGCAACTTCCTCAATCAGCTGTATGGGCAGAAGCAGTTGCTGAAGCTTGATGACCTGATTGCTAATCACAGCACCACCTACAAGAAGATGACGGAGGAATTCCCGCAGTTGCTCACTCTCGGACAGATGGATGATGGCGGTACCTATCTGGTCGGTCGAATCCTGGGCATGAAGACTAATGACTACATGCTGATTCGCAAGGATTGGCTAGATAAGCTGAAGCTCGATATGCCGGCCACGACGGAGCAACTCTATGAGGTGGCTAAGGCGTTCCGCGAGCAAGATCCGGATGGGAACGGAGAGAAAGACACATTCGGCATGAACATGGGCGGCAATAATGCGGAATCTGTCATCAATGCAATGTTCAATAATGGGAGCCGTTTTGTACAGGACGGTCAGCTCGTTAATCCAACGGTAGGCGAGCAGGCTAAGGCAGCAGCGGATTTCCAGAAACGCTTGTTTGAAGATGGCATCGTGGATAAGGATTTCCTGACAGATAAGACGGGCGAAGTTGCCAAGCAAAGCTGGGTAAGCGGGAAGCTGGGCATTTATCTGTCCAGCAGCGGGATTGACAATGCCCTGCTGCTGGAAGCATACAAATCCTTGTTGAAGAATGATCCAGGGGCGGTGATTGAAGCCGTTCCGCTGCCAGAAAGCCAGTATGGCGCGTTCAATCCCAAATATAAATCACCGATTCAGATGACTGGCGCTATCAATGCCAATGCCAAGGATCCGGAAGCTGTTATGCAATATATTGACTTCCTGGTAGAGCAAGACACGGTCATGACGCTCAAGAACGGGATTGAGGGTGTTCACTATAACAAGGATGCAGACGGTGTTGCGGTCCCGATAGATGTGGAGAAGAATAAGGCTGAACTTGTGGGCATGCTGGATTTCAATATGCTGAGCTTTATCGGTACATTGCCGGAGAAGGAGCAGGCTGAGGTCAAGCTCAACATGGATATCCCGGAAGAGAAGGCGTTCAGTGAACTGATTGATTCTGCACATGCAGCATTTCTTAATCCGGATCGGCTATACGCTCATCCGATTATCAACTGGCCAGGTTTGCCGTCTGATCTTCAAGTGATATCCAAGAATACGGAAACGATCGGTGATATCTGGAGAAAGTCGATTGTCAGCGGTGATAAATATACGACCGATCAGGCGCTCGCTGATGTGCAGGCGCTATGGAACAGTGCCGGCGGAACCAAGATTGATGAATACTTCAGCAATTGGCTCAAGGAGAAGGCGGACAATGTACTGTATATCAGTGATTTTCAGCAGTAACCTGCTATGCAGGCAGCTTAGTAATGAGGAGAGAAGGAGAGAGACCGATGCAAGCTAATCTTGGCTTTCCAATCCAATCGAGCAAGCACATCTATCGTCATGCGGCTAATCCTGTGCTTGCCCCCAAGGATGTGCCCTACGGGCCGGCGATGGTCTTCAATGCGGGCGTTGCCAAATTTCAGGGCAAGTATGTGATGGTATTCCGAAATGACTATGGCAATGAGCAGGAGGAACAGGTACACCCGAGCCATACCACGAATCTGGGGCTGGCATTCAGTGAGGATGGGGTGGCGTGGACGGTCGCTCCAACCCCATGCTGGAACTGGCATGATGAGGAGGTTCAGCGGGTGTATGATCCGCGGCTTACCGTGATTGAAGGGCGCTGCTATCTTTGTTTTGCGGTAGATACCAAGCATGGAATACGTGGCGGAATTGCCGTTACCGATGATTTCCAATCGTTCGAGGTGCTCAGTCTGTCTGTACCGGATAATCGAAATATGGTGCTGTTTCCGGAGAGGATCGATGGTCAGTATGTACGCCTGGAGCGCCCGTTCACGGTGTATAGCCGAGGTGGTAAGGATCGGTTCGATATGTGGCTGAGCCGCTCGCCGGATCTGCGTTATTGGGGGGACGCAGAGCTGTTATTGGCCGTGGAGCAGGTACCCTATGCGAATGATAAGATCGGACCGGGGGCACCTCCGATCAAGACGGAGCAAGGCTGGCTCACTACATTCCATGCGGTTGACCTGGACCCGGCGCGCGGCAAGAACGGCTGGGAGCCTGCGTGGAAGAAGCGGTACACAGCAGGACTTATGCTGCTGGACCTTGACAATCCCAGCCGCGTACTAGGGATGTACAAATCGCCTCTCCTCGTACCGGAGGCAGACTATGAGGTCGCAGGCGGCTTCCGAAATAATGTCATCTTCCCGGGAGGCATGCTGCTCGAGGATTCCGGTGAGGTGAAGATTTATTACGGTGCTGCTGATACGGTAGAATGTCTGGCTACAGCAGACGTCAACGATCTGATTCGTCTCTGTTTGGAGCCCCGGAGCGGAGTGTAGAAGTGTTTGAACTAGAAACAGCGTGGAGTTGTTGAGATTATAACCGTGTAGAACCTGTTGGCACTAGAGGGCCGCGGGCGCGTTAGTTTATGCTATCGCCCTCGACGCCTCTAGTGCCTGTCGCTGTCCATAATTATTTGACGGGGACAAAAAAGTATTGCATTTGTCCTGGATAGATGTTATTTTTAATCTCGTTGAAAAGAATATAGGAACCAGGATTCACTCAGGACATGTTGATGTTGCGAGAGAGTTTTCCCTCGGGAAGTGAATGACGTAGGTCCTAGCGGATGAAATTAGTTCAAACATTTTATTCCTAGGAAGGGGGAACCGAAGGTGGAATGTTCAACTTTCGGAAGATACGTTGCTGTTGATGCTTGGGGAGTGGACTTTGAGGTATTGAATAATGAGCATTTGCTTGAGGCTTTCTTAGTCGAAGCGGCGGATGTCTGCGGAGCAACTGTACTCTCTATTCAATCGAGAAAGTTTGAGCCGCAAGGCGCTACTGTGTTGGTAATGCTGTCGGAGAGTCACCTCTCGATTCATACGTATCCTGATAAAGGCTTTGCCGCAATTGATTGCTATACCTGCGGTGAGCATGTTGATCCTCAGCAGGCTGTGGAGTATCTGGTAACTGTCTTGCAGCCCGAAAAGAGCTATGCGAGAACATTGGTTCGCGGAATGGGTGAGATGCAAGTTACAACCCCGGCATTGAATCCCGTAGAATTGGTGTAAGTAATCCGGATTTTTGTAAATTGAGAAAAACTTTGCGATAATATAAATTCAACCATGGACAACATCCATGGTTATTTGTTTTGAATGTGGACGTTCATAAAACATTCATAAATTACTCACCTAATCCCAAGGGGAATTCAAAAATGGTGTGATATAATTAACATTGTTTTTGAAAAATTGTTATTGTGAACGCCCAAACTTTCAAGAGGCAGGTGAAACTTGCAATGCACATTGTAGTGGTGGGATTGAATTATCGGACTGCGCCTGTTGAGGTGAGGGAGCGTTTCGCCTTTGCAGATACAGATATGCCACAAGCGCTGGAAGAACTGAAGCGCACCAAGAGTGTATTGGAAGGTGTCATAATCGCTACCTGCAACCGGACTGAAATCTATGTGGTTGTAGACCGGTTGAATATGTGTGGTTATTTTATCCGCGGCTTTATGGAAAAATGGTTTGGTATCCCTCGCGAGGAGTTTACCAAGCACTTATATATATATGAAGATGAACAAGCTATACGTCATTTGTTCCGAGTAACCTGTGGATTGGACTCCATGGTTCTCGGCGAGACCCAGATTCTTGGACAGGTCCGGAATGCCTTTCTGTTGGCGCAACAGGAGAAAGCGACCGGCAAATGGTTCAATATGCTGTTCAAGCAGGCTATAACGCTTAGTAAGCGAGCCCATTCGGAAACGGCCATTGGCGAAAGTGCGGTCTCGGTCAGCTATGCTGCGGTTGAGCTGGGCAAGCGGGTTTTTGGAAGCTTTGAAGGCAAGAGGGTATTGATTCTCGGAGCCGGAAAGATGAGTGAGCTGACAGCGAAGCATTTAAGCGGCGCAGGAGCCGCAGAGCTTCTGGTGGCGAATCGTACCTTCGCCAAAGCCCAGGAGCTTGCCTCCAAGTTTGATGGAACACCTTGCTCGATGCAGGAAGCGATGCTGCGATTGTCAGAGGTGGACATCCTAATCAGTTCCACCGGAGCGGAGGGCTATGTGGTGACATCCGGCCAGGTTGCTGCGGGGATGAAGCATCGTCCTCAGCGTCCTTTATTTATGATCGATATAGCGGTTCCCCGCGATATTGATCCGGCAATTGCTGAACTGAATAATGTATTCTTGTACGATATTGACGATTTGGAAGGAATCGTGGAGAGTAATATGGAAATGCGGAGAGGAGAGGCCGTCAAGATTGAGAATATGATTGAGCATGAGATCTCCGTCTTTGGCAATTGGCTCCACACGCTGGGCATCAAGCCGGTGATTCAAGCCTTGCAGTCCAAGTCATCAGGCATCCATGAAGCAACCCTGGAAAGTCTGTTCAACAAACTTCCGGAGCTTGATGAACGCCAACGAAAGGTAATCCGCCGGCTGACCAAGAGCATTGTGAATCAGATGCTGCATGATCCGGTTAACCGGATCAAGGAGATGGCTGCGGAAGAGAATGGTCCTGAGGCGCTTGATTGGTTTACACAAATTTTTGCGCTGGAGGAACAAATGGAAGCTTTAGGTGAGGAGAACAGCGCAAGTCAGGAATGGACGGCTAAGGAAGCGGATTCTCCGGTACCGAAAGAATCGCCGGCTGTAGCCGAGCCTTCGTTGATTCAAGTTACTGTATAACGTGTAGTATAGTCCTTGGTATGACGAAATCTTTGCTCCTCAGGCTCAGCCTGCGGAGCCGAGGTGTTCATACACGAGGGCTTTTTTTACATGTACGAAAGTGTGTGCTCTAAAAGGATCGAAAGACGGCTTTTTGAACAACCTCTGAAAAGAGTCTGTCAGTGGAAAAATAAGTCTGTGTACAGTATGCTATACACATTGAGGTTGTAAGAGCGTGACAGGGGGGACACTATGCAGACTTATGTTCCTTTGATGATGAATGTGTCAGGAAGAAGCTGTATCATCATCGGGGGCGGACTCGTTGCAGAACGCAAGGTGCTTTCTTTACTGGATGCTGATGCTAAGGTGAGGATTGTAAGCCTCGCAATAAGTGAACGGCTGCAAAGTCTTTTTCTCGAGGGGGCTCTTGAATGGTTTCAGAGAGACTACCGGGAGGGTGACCTAAAAGGGGCCTTTCTGGCATACGCAGCTACAGATAGATCAGAGATTAATGGCGCGGTTGTTGCAGAAGCTAACCGTCGAGGCATTCCGGTGAATCATGCCGGGAATGGGGAGCAGGGCTCCTTCATTACTCCGAGTGTGCTGAGGCGCGGGAAGCTGATCCTGTCCGTGTCCTCTTCGGGAAGCGGGCCGGCTGCAGCAAGCCGCTTATGCCGCGAGATCAACGAAGTCTACGGCGATGACTACGAGCTTTATCTGGATGCGATGGCACTGGCGCGAACGCTGGTAAAGGCTCAGGTCCGAGACAAACATAGAAGGTCCGTCTTGCTTGGAGCGATCAGAGATATGGATATGCTGGCTCAAATCCGACAGGGAACATTTACTCCGCGGAGTGAAGAGGAATGGATGAACTGGATCGAAGCTTATCGGGAGGATGATGAAGCATGAAGCGCACTATTATTGTTGGAACCAGGCAGAGTCAATTGGCTTTAACTCAGACAGGACATGTGATCAAGGCCTTGGAGCAAATTTGTGCAGAGCAGGATCTGCCATATAACTTTGAGATCAAAAAAATCGTTACCAAAGGAGACAAGATTCTGGACGTAACGTTGTCAAAGGTCGGAGGAAAAGGCCTGTTTGTAAAGGAAATTGAACAGGCGATGCTGGACGGAGAGATTGATCTGGCAGTACATAGTATGAAGGATATGCCTGCCGAGCTTCCTGAAGGCTTGATCATCGGCGCGATTCCCAAGCGGGTAGACCCGCGGGATGCGCTTATCTCCCGCAACGGCCTGGAACTGTCGCAGCTTCCTCAAGGAGCCAGAATCGGCACGAGCAGTCTGCGGCGTTCCAGCCAGCTTGCTGCGAATCGGCCTGATTTCGTGCTTGAGCCGCTTAGAGGAAATATCGATTCCAGATTGCGCAAGCTGGAAGACGAGGGGCTCGATGCCATTATTCTTGCGGCTGCGGGTTTGCTAAGAATGGGCTGGGAAGATCGGATCACCTCCTATCTGTCGCCTGAGATTTGTTTGCCTGCCGTGGGGCAAGGCGCCCTGGGCATCGAGTGCCGGGAAAGCGATGAGGATGTGAAGCAATTGCTTTCCTTATACAATGATCCGGATACCGCGGTGACCGTAACGGCCGAGCGCCGTTTCTTAAACGTGCTTGGAGGAAGCTGCCAGGTGCCGATTGGAGCCTTTGCGCAGCTGAATCCGGGATCGGATAAGGAAGCACCCGCAGAAATGGTGTTGACCGGTCTGGTAGGCTCACCTGATGGAAAGGTGATCTTGAAGCAATCGATGGCAGGTAATGATCCATTCCTTCTGGGAGAAGCATTGGCAGGCAAGCTGATTGCCAAAGGTGCAAATACGATATTGGCTTCTACTGGAGAGTGATTATTGTTGAAAGGGAAAGTATATCTTGTAGGGGCGGGTCCAGGGGATGCCCGGCTTATTACGCTCAAGGGTCTGGATTGTCTTGCTAAGGGAGATGTCATCGTCTACGACCGGCTTGCGAACCCCAGTTTGTTAAAAAAGGCAAAGCCCGGTGCGGAGAAGATTTACGTGGGAAAAAGAACCGATCGCCATACGATGAAGCAGGAGGATATCAATCAACTGCTGGTCAAGCTAGCCCTAAGCGGCAAGACGGTTGTAAGACTGAAAGGCGGAGATCCGACGATCTTCGGACGGGTGAGCGAGGAGGCCGAGCTGCTGCGTCAGCACGGGATTTCCTATGAGATCATCCCAGGCATCACGGCAGCTATATCGGTTCCCGCTTATGCGGGTATACCGGTGACCCATCGGGATATGGCCTCATCCGTGTCCATCATAACCGGACATGAAAGCCCGGATAAGCTCGATGAAGCTATTGATTGGGAACGCGTGACCCATGCGACAGGTACCCTGGTGTTTATGATGGGGGTAGCCAAGATTGGTTATATCAGCAGCCAACTCATGACCTACGGAAAGAGCCCGGAGACGCCGGTGGCTCTGATTCGTTGGGGAACACGGGCTGAACAGCAGACGCTTGTCGGAACACTTTCCGATATCGAGCAAAAAGTGCTGGAGGCCGATTTCAAACCGCCGGCCGTTATTGTGGTGGGCGAGGTGGTTCAGCAGCGCGAGCTTCTGAAATGGGCTGAGAATATGCCGCTCTTCGGCAGCCGCATTCTCGTAACTCGTTCCAGATCGCAAGCGAGCGGTCTGGTTAGTCAAATTGAGGAGCTCGGTGGCGAGGCCTATGAGTATCCGGTTATTGACTTTGCCTGGCCTCAAGAGGAGGCTTTGCAGCATACACAAGAAGCGCTGGGACAACTGGATACGTTTGACTGGACGATTTTCACAAGTGTAAATGGGGTTGAATTCTTCTTCCGTCACCTGTTGGAGACAGGGCGCGATATCCGCTCCATGCATAAAGCAAGGATTATTGCGGTCGGTCCGGCTACGAAAGAAGCTTTGCTCCAGCATGGGCTGACCTCGGAGGGGCTTCCGGGAACTTTCCAGGCCGAAGGATTGCTGGAGGCATTCGGACCTGTCCTCAAACCGGGTCAGAAGGTGCTGCTTCCTCGCGGAGATTTGGCCCGCTCCTGGCTTCCGGGTGAACTGAAAAAGCTTGGACTCGAAGTGGTCGAAGCGGTGATGTACGAGACAGTTCCCGCCGGGGAGGACGATGATGAATTACTGCGGCTGCTCGGAAAGGGCGGCATACATGCTGTCACCTTCACAAGCTCCTCTACGGTTACTTATTTCATGAAGGCCCTGAGAAATATGGGAGTGGAAAATCCGGTTCAAGCATTGGACAAGGTTACGGTCGCTTGCATCGGTCCGGTGACGGCCGAGACGGCAAAGACAGCCGGCTTGCATGTCGCTCTGATGGCGGAAGAGGCTACGATTAACAGTCTTGTGCAGAAGCTTGTTGAATGGAAGGCACTTCAAGGCTCGCAACAATGATGACATAATTTGATTTATTTAGTTATATAGGAGGGTAATCCATGAGTTTTCCAATCGTAAGACATCGCCGGCTCCGGCAATCGGCAGGTATTCGTGGAATGGTGCGTGAGACCGTATTAGATGTAAGTGATTTCGTTCAGCCGATTTTTGTGGCGCATGGCAGCGGGATCAAAAGGGAAATCAACTCGATGCCAGGGGTATATCACTTTTCTCTGGATACGCTGGAAGAAGAAGTGAAGGAAATCGTTGATCTGGGCATTCCTGCCGTTCTGTTATTTGGAATTCCGGAGAGCAAGGACAGCGTTGGCTCTTCCGCTTATGACGAGAATGGAATTGTTCAACAAGCTACCCGGAAAATCAAGGAGATCTATCCCGATCTTCTGGTTGTAGCGGATACATGTCTATGCGAGTTTACAGATCACGGCCATTGCGGAATGGTTCATACCTTCGAACGGGATGGCCATGTATGCGGGGATGTTTTGAATGATGAGTCCTTGGAACTGCTAGTTCGCACAGCGGTATCTCAGGCTCAAGCAGGAGCAGATATTATTGCCCCTTCCAATATGATGGACGGTTTTGTACACGCGATCCGTACCGGATTGGACGAAGCGGGATTCAGTCATATTCCGATTATGTCCTATTCGGTAAAATATGCCTCTGCTTTCTATGGTCCTTTCCGGGAAGCAGCCGATTCGGCCCCGCAATTCGGTGACCGCAAGACGTATCAGATGGATCCTGCCAACGTGCGCGAGGCGCTTCGTGAAGCGGAATCGGATGTATTGGAAGGTGCGGATATGCTGATGGTGAAACCGGCCATGGCTTTCCTGGATATTGTCCGACTGCTTAGAGACCAGTTCGACCTGCCTATCGTAGCTTACAATGTGAGCGGTGAGTATTCCATGGTCAAGGCGGCTGCCCAGCAAGGCTGGATATCTGAACGGGCCATCGTGACGGAGATATTGTTAGGAATGAAGCGTGCTGGAGCCGATATTATCATTACCTATTTTGCGAAGGATGCGGCGCGCTGGTTAGGGGAAGGAAAATAAGGGAAACAGGAGCTGAGCTTATGAGCGGAAATTTAGGACGGCATGGTGATGAGCGTTCACGTCAGGCATTTGAGCAGGCAAAAAAGGTTTTGCCGGGGGGAGTCAACAGCCCGGTGCGGGCATTTAAGTCGGTGGGACTGACCCCGATCTATCTGGATCATGGCGCAGGCTCCAGAGTATATGATATTGACGGTAACCAATATATTGATTACGTAGGCTCATGGGGTCCTTTAATTATGGGACATGCCCATCCTGAGGTCGTCTCGGCCTTGCAGGAAACGGCGTCCAAAGGCACAAGCTTCGGTGCGCCAACCCTGCTGGAGACAAAAATGGCTGAATTGGTTGCCGAGCGGGTACCGTCAATTGATATTGTACGGATGGTTAACTCTGGGACGGAAGCAACGATGAGTGCGATCCGGCTGGCTCGAGGTTACACGGGACGAAGCAAAATTATGAAATTTGAAGGCTCTTATCACGGTCATGCGGACAGTCTATTGATCAAGGCGGGTTCAGGCGTCGCGACGCTGGGCCTTCCGGATAGTCCCGGCGTTCCTGAAGGCGTTGCGGCTAATACGATTGCCGTTCCTTATAATGATCTTGCTTCGGTACAGCTTGCCTTTGAGCGTTTTGGTGATGAAATTGCCGGAGTTATCGTTGAACCTATCGCTGGCAATATGGGCGTGGTACCTCCGCTCCCAGGCTTCTTGGAAGGGCTTCGTGAGATTACAAGCCGTTATGGAAGCCTTCTGATCTTTGATGAGGTGATGACCGGGTTCAGAGTACATATTCATTGTGCTCAAGGGCGTTATAGAGTCACTCCTGATTTGACCTGCCTGGGAAAAGTAATCGGGGGCGGACTGCCTGTAGGAGCGTATGGCGGCAAACGGGAAATTATGGAGCAAATTGCACCGACGGGGCCGATCTACCAAGCGGGAACGCTTAGCGGCAACCCGCTTGCGATGACTGCCGGATATACGACATTATCCTTGCTCACGCCGGAGGTCTATAATCGGCTGGAGCGTTTGTCGGCAAGATTGGAAGAGGGCTTCACGGTGAATGCACAAGAAGCAGGTATTCCATGCCGAATTAATCGGGTAGGCTCGATGGTATGTCCATTCTTTACATCGGACGAGGTTGTGAATTATGAAACGGCTAAGAGCAGCGATCTCGAGCTGTTCCGCCGGTATTTTGCAGCGATGATCACAGCGGGCATTAATATTGCTCCTTCTCAGTTTGAAGGGATGTTCGTGTCCGGAGTGCATACCGAAGAGGATATTGAAGCCACGATTGAAGCGCATCGCCGTGCGCTTAGAGCGCTGTGAGCCGTCTGCGCAAACCGGGGATTAGGCGGGGGGAATGGCTGGAGCTGATGCCTGGCAAGCTTCCTGTCCAAGAAGAGGGGGGCCGCATGAGTGCGGCCCTTCTGTGGTTGGAAGAGGAATATGGGTTGAACCGGAAGTGGCTCGCTTCCCTAGAGGCTGCCGGTGGAATCAAGCTTGCGGGCGACCGGCTTCGCATACATGGCTTTCCTCCTAAAGTCTCTCAATATCCTCCTGCCCTTGAACCGGTGGAGGTTCTGTATGAGGATGATTACTGTCTTGTGGTCCACAAGCCGCAGGGAATCAAGGTGCATACGGACGGGGTAAGCCGGGAGCCGGCATTATCCAATCTCGTGTCCGGTCTTTATTCCAGCCGCGGAGAATTGGTTGCTCCCGAACATGTTCACCGCTTGGATGAACACACCTCAGGGCCGGTGCTGTATGCCAAGAATGAGCTGGCACGGCGGCAGCTTGAGACGGCTATGGAGGAAAAAAGAATCGGACGCATCTATGTTGCACTTGTTGATGGAGTTGTCCCGGCTTCACTGAGGCTCATTGATGAGCCGATCGGAAGAGACCGACATCATGCTTCCAGAAGGAGGGTTTCTCCCACAGGGAAGCAGGCAGTCACCCGGGTTGAATTAGTGGAGACACATCCCGCTTCAAGTCTCGTAAGACTCACGCTGGAGACGGGGAGAACCCACCAAATCCGGGTCCATATGAGCTGCATGGGGCATCCGCTGTTGGGAGATGCGTTATATGGCGGAAGCCTGCGATATCTGAAGCATCAGGCTTTACATGGGGAGAGCTTGTCCTTCCCTCATCCGATCACGGGTGAACTGGTCGTTGTATCCGATCCTTGGCCGGCAGCCTGGGAGGGAATTCTCGCCGTGCTGAGATCGGCAGAATAAAAAGGAGTCATGCACTCCCTTTTTAAGCATATAGATAAAATCGAGCGATGATTTGGACCCGTGCACTTTACCGGATACAAAATCATGTTTGGATATGCTGAAGGGAGGGAATCATTTTGGCGGATCAATCCTACGGTCTGAGGTTTGATATTTATGAACGAGTGCACCTGGGAGAGAACGTTGCCGGCATTGAAGAGCTGGAGGAGATGGAGCTGGTTCCTAGAATCCAGGTTATTCCCGGAGAAGACTATGCCTCGCTGCGCGGGCATCTGCTCCTGTCGGGTGTATACAGCGGGGGAGAAGGCACACATCAACTGGAGCATTGGATTCCGGTTGAAATTACGATACCGCTGAGCCGGGTTGGCAAACTGGAGGACATTGCCGTCGAGATCGACAACTTCGATGTCGATCTGCTTAGCGCGAGAAGCTTAAACATAACGGGTGTTCTCTCATTGCACGGGGTAGAGTCTGCGTCATCACGGGATGATAGCGGTGATGAGTGGAAGGAACGCGAATTCACAGCTGCCTACGAGCCTGCCGAAGATCTTAAAGAACAGGCGATTCAAGAATCGTTGACCGAATGGGGCAGCGGATTTCACTTGGGAGAACTGGAGCGCAGCTATACGGAGCATTTTCAGAATTGGGAACAGGAGGCGCAGCAGACACAGCCAAGTCAGGACGAGCAGGCTTCCCCATTATCATGGAATGACGAAGAATCGCCTTTGTTTAGCCGGGCTGATTTTGCGGACAAGAAGGCAGCATCTACTTCAAGCTGGAACGAGCAGGAGACGGATGAGGATGATGATCGGGAGGCTGCGCAAGAAGTCGAGCTGGAATTTCATCCGTTGACTCCAGCTAGTGAGCTGACCGGTGAAAGTTCCCAGGAGCATTCAGATAGGGAGAGGGAACTGCATACGCAACCTGCTTTGTACGATAGCGAGCCGGTGAGCGAGCCTGTGATGGCTTATGTAGAGCCTATTCAAGAGGAAGCTCCTACCCCAATTCATGAGGTGCTTCCTAACGAGGAGCTGGACTTGGAGTCTGAAATAGAAGAGAATGCAGCTCCGGCACAAGAAGAGAAGAAGGAAATGAAAATTGCCCTTGGCAGCAAAAAGCCGGAAAATTCTGCGAATGAAGGACACTTCGGACTGAGTAAGCTGCTGAAGGGGAAACGCCAGACGGCAGAGGAAATACCGAGTGAGCAAGCACAGGCTGAGCTGAACTCTTTGGCTGATGAAGGATTGTCAGAGGAAGAGATAAGATGGAAGAACCTGTTCATCAGAAATGGGGAAGAACAGACGCCTTTCCGCAAAGTGAAGCTGGTTATCGTGCAGCGGGAGGAGACGCTGGACGAGATCGCAGACCGATATCAGCTTAGCTCCCGTGAATTGCAATTATACAACAGACTCTCGGAAAATCACCTTGCCGAAGGACAGGTGCTGTATATTCCGTAGAGTAATGGGGTCGTGCCATAGCGCACGACCTTTTTGCTGGTATGGCGCGGCAGTAATGGCAACAAAGCCAGATCAAGGATTCTGCGTGCCAGGGGCAACGTGTAGAGTGTGCTTACGATCGCTGTTACGTTATATCGTGTAATAGCGCAGCAGTATAAAACAGGCTAACATTTCTGCGTGCCGGGGGTAACGTGTGAAGGTTGCTTTCGATTGCTGTTGTTCGCTGATTTCCTGGATTGAACTAAGCCATCAAAAGGTAGAAATCCACTCACAAAGGCGACCGCTCCGCTTCT
>NZ_JAHLQJ010000028.1 GCF_018919145.1 Paenibacillus brevis | reverse complement strand
TTCTTGCGGGTAAAGTCTGTTTCAGGATTTTTTACATAAGGTGCTGGTGAGGCTGACATTTCTCGTATGAGGGATGTCAGCGTTTGTTTTAGTGAATCCGCATACTCATCCATTGGCAAAACCTCCTCGTTTTTCAAGGGGCTTCGCCACACACTTCAGACCACTTGTCAAGCCTTTTTTTGTCGCAAGTCATAACCACCGGCTTAGCCGGTGGCTTCCCTCAGCCCTATAAGGGCATGGTACTAGCAAGCGCCTAAGAAGGCGCACTGAAAGTCTGCCAACCGCGAGCGGTCTCGGGCATGCCCCTTAATGGGGCTTTTTTACTTGCCCTTTCCTACCGACTCACCCGTAAACGGGTCGAACAGTTCTTTCATCGTGAGTTGTTCGTAGTTCTTATCTTCTGTTAGCTGATTCCGAATGTATTCGGCGATCGCTTTCCTGTTACGTCCTACCGTATCCACAAAGTATCCTCTACACCAAAACTGTCGATTTCCGTAGCGATACTTTAGATTGGCAAACTTATCGAAGATCATGAGCGAACTTTTTCCCTTCAAGTATCCCATAAATTCCGACACACTTAACTTAGGAGGGATACTCACCAGCATGTGTATATGGTCTGGGCATGCCTCCGCCTCATGTATCTCCACACCTTTTCTCTCACATAGCTCTCGAATGATTTTTCCGATTTCTCTTTTCAATTTCCCATAGATCACTTGTCGTCTGTACTTTGGCGCAAATACGATATGGTATTTGCAGTTCCAGCGTGTATGTGCTAGACTGCTCTTATCCATTTCCCTTGTCCTCCTTGATTTCATGATGCGGTTGGCAGACCGGCTATCATTTTATCATAAAGGTCAAGGGATTTTTACTCATAGCTATAAGCTTTCCTGAACCCCCAGTCGAACTGGGGGTTTTCTGATACAATAAAAAAGAGCAGGCTATCTTTTCGATAACCTGCTCTTTTTCTTGATTTTTTGGACCAGCACCCTAACTTAATGACATTGGTCCGCGGACAGCTCCTTTTTTGTGTTCGTCGGAAGGCTTTGGTATAAAGGAAGAAGAAAGCGCGAAGAGGAGAATATGGAATGAACATACATATTGTAGGTGCCGGAGCTATCGGCTTGCTCTATGGCGGGTATCTGGCTAAAGCTGGAGAAAAAATTACCTTCTGGACGCGTAAGGAAGCTCAAAGAAGGGTACTGCTTGAGCAGGGTATCTTTATAGAAGAAGCCGATGGAAGTACCGTGAAAATTGAGGAGGGGCAATGGACTGCACGCGTCTTGAAGCAAGATGGGTGTGATGACAACGATGCTGAAGAAGGTATGCGCCAAGAGGTGCCTGAATGGATTCTGATTGCGGTGAAGCAGAGCCATTTCGAGGAGAACATGATCTCAGCTTTATCACACATCGCCGGCCCGGATACCCGCATCGCCTGTCTGCAGAATGGTATCGGCCACATTGACAAAATATCTCGCAGGCTCGGCGGCAGGCCAGTATATACAATTATTACAACCGAAGGCTCCACAAGACTGGCGGATAACGGGGTGCGCAGGGCTGGACTGGGAGAGAGCAGGCTGGGAATGTCTAAGGCCCAAGCCGGTAGCGGCCTTGATGCACTTCATGATAGATCAACTGAAACTTTGCTGAATGCACTTAGAAAGGCAGGATTTCCAACACTTTTGTCGAATGACATCGATAAGGATATCTACCGTAAATTATTAATTAATTCGGTCATTAATCCGCTTACCGCAATTCTGCGTGTTCCGAACGGCGATTTGCTTGTGGGTAAGGAACGCATGACCATGGTCCGGTTATTATGTGCAGAAGCGGAGCGGGCCTATCGAGCTTGCGGCATCTCACTGGATGACGATGCATTCGAAATGGTAGCAGGCGTATGCCGATCCACCTCGAGTAATACATCCTCCATGCTGGGAGATGTCCTGCATCATCGTGCAACGGAAGTCGATGCCATTAACGGGCAATTGGTTGGAATGGCTGAGTCGGTTGGAATGGACCTTCCGATGCACAGAACATTATGGCTGCTTGTTAAATCGATGCATCCATGACAGTCATATACAATTATTAGTTCTTCATAATAACCAAGTCCTGAAATATAAGAGGAGGTGCATGCTCTTGAATTTTATATTTAACTCAGTCACCGTGCTGTCTATCATTCCATTCGTTCCTTTTGTATTAGTCTATCTGGTAAGCTTCTATTTTGCGAATAGAGATCAGAAAGCCGCAATCAAGCTCGCTATGGATGTAAGTACGTTTTTCTTGATTCTCTCTGTCTCAGCCTTGTTCAATATAGTATTTTCATCAAGGTCCGGGTTTTATTTGATCTTGCTGGTGATCCTTATTGCTACGGGTTTAATTGGAGGAGCGCAGACGCGCATGAAAGGAAAGGTCAACATCCGCAAGCTGGTTCGCGTGGTTTGGAGATTGACGTTCGCTGGCACCGGAGTTCTTTATATCGTACTCTTCCTTATCAGCTTTTTTACATACATTACGGCCGCTTAGTACAGAATAAATGATGCCGATTGATGGCGATCGTAATCCTACATATTAATATGACATGATTCGTTAATTGTTAAGAAAATAAAAAGTCAATATTGTATAATGGACAATTTTGTTGACGAATTGATGTGTTTTATTAAAATTAGATTAACTTTCTGAAAATTTATGTTGGATTTTTTTGACCGCTGGTTGTATAATCTAAAAACATATACCACACTATTTTTTTAAGGGGGATCTTGCAAGATGAAGAAGAGTAAGAGTCTTTTGCTTCTTTTGACGCTTGTTCTCGCGGTTGGTACGCTGCTCTCTGCATGCGGATCGAACGACAAGAACAATACGGCGTCGAATAGTGGCAACGGTGGAAACACCGCAACTTCGAACAATGATACTGCAAACAGCGGTGATGAAACGCTGGCAGCAGATCAAACACTGAGAATCAACATGAGTTCCGAGCCGCCAACATTTGACCCGGCTCAAGCACAAGACAGCCAAGCCAACACGGTGTTGAAACTGATGTATGAAGGTTTGACTCGTATGGATGAAGCCGGCGAAGCTCAACCGGCTGCCGCTGAATCTTGGGAAATCGACGGAACCAAGTATACATTCCATCTTCGTGAAGGAGCAACTTGGAGCAATGGCGATCCTGTAACGGCAAATGACTTCGTATTTGCATGGGAACGTGTTCTGAGTCCTGAAACATTGCCTGCTCCACCATATGCTTACCAATTGTATTACATTAAAAATGCGCAAGAGTTTAATGAAGGTAAAATTACAGACTTCTCCCAAGTTGGCGTGAAAGCTGTAGACGAACATACTTTGGAAGTAGAACTCGTAACACCGACTCCATACTTCCTGGGTCTGACTTCCTTCTATACATTCTATCCAGTGCATCAATCCGTTAAGGATGACGAGGCTTGGGCCGTAGACGCCAACAAGATGATCACGAATGGCGCCTTCACTTTGACAACTTGGGCGAAAGGCCAGTCGATCGAAGTAACCAAGAGTGATTCTTACTGGGGTAAAGATGAGATCAAGCTGAATAAAGTAGCAATATCGCTTGTAAACAGTGGCGCTACTGAGCTTGCTTCTTACAGAAACGGAGAATTGGACCGTGCGGGACATCCAAACGGCGAAATTCCAACCGACCAAATTCCGATTGTTCAGCAAGAACTGAAGGATGAAGTTGAAATCAAGGGGACTGCATCCACTTACTACTATGAATTCAACGTAACTGCAGAACCATTCGATAACGTAAATATCCGCAGAGCATTTGCAATGGCTATTGATCGTCAAGCGATCGTTGACAAGGTAACTCTGGGCGGACAGCTTCCTGCTTACGGCTTCGTTCCTCCGGGCATCAAGGGTGTGGATGATGAGTTCCGTAATGAGGTAGACGACAAAACTTACTTCTCCGAGAACTATGAAGAAGCTAAGAAATTGCTTGAGCAAGGTATGCAAGAAAAAGGCTACACACAACTTCCGGAAATTACTCTGCTGTACAACACAAGTGAAGGCCACAAGAAAATCGCTTTGGCTGTAGCTGATATGTGGAAGAAAAACCTGGGTGTTGACGTGAAGCTGGAAAACCAAGAATGGGCTGTATTCCTTGAAAACCGTCAAAGCCTGAACTATCAAGTTGCTCGCGCAGGTTGGAGTGCGGACTATAACGATCCGATGACCTTCCTCGACATGTGGGTAACTGGCGGCGGTAATAATGACTCTGGTTATGCTAATGCAGATTACGATGCTTTGATCAACCAAGCGAAGAGCACGGATGATGCCGCTGCTCGTAACGAAGCATTCAAAAAGGCTGAAGAAAACCTGATCAAGGACAACCAAGTTCTGTTGCCGATCTACTATTATACAAGTGTTTCTGTTGCTAAGCCTTATCTGAAAGGCGTAGTACTTGACTTTAGCGGTGCGGTTGACTACTCTCGCGCCTACCTGTTGGAACATTAATCCAGGTACGCTTGGAAATTGCATAGTTTCATCGGGATATATATGTGATTATCCGTATATATCCCGATTTTTTTGTGCGTATCTACAATAGGTTTTTATTCGAGCTTGAAGCTTGAGGATATTGTATCCAATAGACAAAAGCTCTTAATTGTCTTAAAATCTTTATGTCGAATTTTATCAAAAGGAGGTGCTAGCGGGCATGGTACGTTATATAGCCAATAAGTTTTTTTACATGTTGGTTTCGTTGTTCATTCTGATCTCGGCCACCTTCTTTCTGATGAAAGCCATTCCAGGCGACCCTTTCACGTCGGAGAAAAAGGTACCAGACCAGATTAGGGAACGTTTGTATGAGCAATATGGATTCGACAAGCCCGTCTATCAGCAGTATTTGAAGTATTTAGGTGACGTTGTGCAAGGTGACTTCGGAATTTCGATGAAGAAGATCAATCGTGAAGTCAGCGACATTATTACCGGTTCCTTTGCTCCATCCTTGAAGCTTGGACTTGTAGCTATTGTCGTGGCGGTTATCATTGGTGTTAGCTTTGGGGTACTTGCGGCTCTGTATCACCGAAGGCTACTGGATAATATAACCATGGTCTTAGCCGTGCTGGGAATCGCGGTCCCGAGCTTTGTTATTGCAACGCTATTACAGTATGTTTTTGCTTCCAAGCTCCATTGGTTGCCTACCATGGGCTTTAAAGGTCCGCTTTATTATTTCCTTCCGGTGGCGGCGTTGTCTGCCCAGCCGATTGCATTTATTGCAAGGCTGACCCGTTCCAGCATGCTTGAGGTTTTGCATGCGGATTATATCAAGACGGCGAAGGCCAAAGGTCTTAACTGGATTGCCATTTTGTTTAGACACGTTATTCGCAACGGCATTATGCCGGTTGTTACTTATCTGGGACCAATGACGGCGAACATTGTAACTGGTTCTGTCGTTATCGAACAGATCTTCGGAATCGGCGGCATCGGGAAGCAGTTTGTTGATGCCATCAGCGGCCGGGATTATCCTGTGATTATGGGGATCACCATTTTCTACGGTGTCCTGCTGATGATTGCCCGGTTTATTACTGATATTGCTTATGTATTCGTAGATCCGAGAATTAAACTTTCCAAAGGAAAGGAGGGCTAGAAGTGGATAGCAATCAAGTTCAAGTTATGAATTCTCCGGTTGACCTTAAGCCAGAAGACTTCAAAAAGATAGGTGCGGACGAAAAACAAGCAGAAGTAATTCAACGTGAAAGCATTTCTGCTTTGCGCGATGCGTGGCAACGCTTGTGTGCTAACAAACTGGCTATGACAGCCTTGTGGGTACTTGGATTCATAGTGGTTGCATCAATTCTGGGTCCTTTCATTTCGGAATGGGTTCACGGCTATGATTACTATTCGAATGATCTGCTTGCTACAAATGAAAGTCCCTCAGCGACGCACTGGTTCGGCACGGATGATCTGGGTCGGGACATGTTTGTCCGTACCTGGATGGGTGCCAGAATCTCGCTGTTTGTAGGTCTGGTTGCTGCTTGTATTGACCTGATTATCGGTGTCATTTATGGCGGAACTATGGGCTTCTTCGGCGGCCGCATCGATGAGATTATGAATAAATTTTCTGAAATTTTGTACTCTATTCCTTACCTTTTAGTTACAATTTTGCTGCTGGTTGTACTTGAGCCAAGCTTGGGAACCATTATTCTTGCGCTTACGATTACAGGCTGGATCAACATGTCCTGGATTGTGCGCGGTGAAATCATGCAATTGAAAAATCGTGAGTTTGTACTTGCATCCCGTTCAATGGGAGCAGGGTCCGGACGTCTCTTATTCCGGCATTTGCTGCCGAATGCGGTAGGGCCGATTATCGTTACGGTTACATTGTCGGTTCCGAATGCAATCTTCGCCGAAGCCTTCCTGAGCTTCTTGGGATTAGGTGTCCAAGCCCCGGTTGCTTCGCTCGGTTCAATGATCAATGATGCGTTGACCGGCTGGTTGTACTATCCTTGGCGGATGTTGTTCCCGGCCACGGTAATCAGCTTGACGATGCTGGCATTTAACATTTTTGGCGACGGTCTTCGCGACGCGCTTGATCCTAAACTGAAGAAATAGGAGGTGGAATGATGGAGCCGATTTTACAAGTCAAAGACTTGCACGTATCTTTCCAAGTGAAAGGCGGCGAGGTAAAAGCCGTTCGCGGCATGAACTTTGAAGTAGGTAAAGGGGAAACGGTTGCGATCGTAGGTGAGTCCGGAAGCGGCAAGAGCGTAACGGCCCAAACGATCATGCGCCTGATTCCGTCCCCTCCGTCAATCATCAGGCAAGGTGAGATCCTGTTCCAGGGACAGGACATGCTTAAAAAGACGAATAAAGAAATGGAAGCAGTTCGCGGTAAAGATATTGGCATGATTTTTCAGGATCCGATGACCTCTTTGAATCCTACCATTAAAGTAGGTAAACAAATTACAGAAGTTCTCATCAAACATCAGAAAATGACAGCGGCTCAGGCAAAGCGTGAAGGAATTGAAATGCTGAAACTGGTCGGCATTAAAAATGCTGAAGCCCGCTTTAACCAATATCCTCACGAATTCTCCGGCGGTATGCGCCAACGGGTTATGATTGCGATTGCCTTGGCTTGCCGTCCATCCCTGCTGATTGCCGATGAACCGACAACAGCACTGGACGTAACCATTCAGGCACAAATTATGGATGTTATGAAGGAAATGCAGCAGCGTCTCGGCACTTCTATCATTTTGATTACCCATGACCTGGGTGTGGTTGCAGGGATGTGCGACCGTGTCATCGTTATGTATGCCGGCGAGGTTGTGGAGACCGGAACCAAATGGGAAATCTTCAAAAATCCACAGCATCCATATACCAAAGGTTTGCTAAGATCGATGCCGCGTCTGGATCAAAAGAAAGGGGAGCCATTGATTCCAATCATCGGAACTCCTCCGGATCTGATCAAGCCGCCAATCGGCTGCCCGTTCGCAGCACGTTGTGAACACGCTATGAAGATCTGTGAACAAATCGACCCGAGTGCGACTGTATTCAGCGATAGTCATTCGGCTCGTTGCTGGGATCTTCACCCTATGGCCAGAGAGGGAGGACAGCCGTCATGAGCAAAAACCTGATCGAAGTAGAAGGTTTGAAAAAGTATTTTAACGTCGGCGGCGGCAGTGTGTTGAAGGCTGTCAATGATATCAGTTTCTCGATTGCCGAAGGCGAAACCCTTGGTCTCGTAGGCGAATCGGGATGCGGTAAGTCTACAGCTGGACGTACGATTTTGCGGTTGTACGAGCCAACCGGCGGCAGTGTCCGCTTTAACGGCGTAGATATCAATCAGCTTTCTCCGCGCAAGATGAAGCATATGCGCCGTGATATGCAGATGATTTTCCAGGATCCTTATGCTTCGTTGAATCCCCGATTTACTGTTACTGATATCATTGGTGAAGCCTTGGACATTCACGACATGGCAGGATCGCGTGCAGAAAGAAAGAAACGGGTTGAAGATCTGCTCGATATGGTTGGTCTGAACCCGGATCATGCGACCCGTTATCCGCATGAGTTCTCCGGCGGTCAGCGCCAACGGATCGGAATCGCCCGTGCTCTGGCGGTAAATCCAAAGTTCATTATTTGTGACGAACCGATCTCTGCGCTGGACGTATCGATTCAGGCTCAGGTCGTCAACCTATTGAAGGATCTGCAAGATCGCCTGGGATTGACTTATCTGTTTATTGCGCATGACTTGTCCATGGTTAAGCATATCAGTGACCGGGTAGCAGTAATGTATCTGGGACGCATCGTCGAACTGGCGGAAAGCGAAGAACTGTATGCCAATCCGCTCCATCCTTACACCAAAACGCTATTGTCCGCAATTCCAATTCCCGATCCGGAAATTGAGGCGAACAAGAAGCGGATTCTCCTTGATGATCATGGAAATGGTCCGATTCATGGAAAAGGTGACACTGCCGGCGGCGGATTGTTCGATCTGGATAACTCGGAGCTTGTGGAAGTTTCGAAAGGCCATTGGGTTTCCATGCCTAAGAAGGGCTGAATTTTTGTGAAAATAGCGGTTATTCAGGAAGGATTCCTGAATGGCCGCTTTTTGTACATATATATAGAAGTGTTGTGTGAACGGCTTCGCGCTTTTACGGCACTTGTGCTATATTGAGAGATAGTTTAGTAACTACAGGAGGATAATGAACCGCATGAATATCGAACAGCAACCGTTGCCTTCATCACAGCCGCTGGCAGAGGCAATGATACACAATTATAGTAAGGTTGAGCATTTCTATGAGTATGATTTGACCCGCCGCGAAGAATGGGCGAGAAGAATGGAATGGCTTAAACAGAGCGATGATAAACGCCTCAACCGTATCAAGCTAGCTCAAGTACTTAAGGGCTTTAATAGAGAACATAATCCGCATGAAGCAGTTATGGCATCCATTGACCTGCTGGAGCAAGAAGGCACGGCCGTGATTGTCGGGGGACAGCAGAGCGGTTTATTGACGGGACCGTTATTTGTAATTTATAAGGCTTTATCGATTATTAAAGCGGCAAAAGAAGCGCAGGAAAACCTCTCCCACCCTGTTGTTCCTGTCTTCTGGATTGCAGGAGAGGATCATGACTGGGATGAGGTGGATCATACTTATCTGTTATCCGCTGACCAGCAGATCAAACGAATTCGGATCGCTAAAAGATCAGAGCAGCGAACCCCTGTCAGTCAGGTGAAGGTGCTGCAAGAGGATTGGGAGCAAATTGCTGATGAATTGGAGACGCTGCTGCAAAATACCGAGTTCAAATCGGGCCTGCTAGATGTATATCGTACCCTTGCTTCTCAATCGCACACCTTAACAGAATGCTTCGCTAAGCTGATCGGGACGTTATTTGGCCGATTTGGGCTGATTGTAATGGATTCTGCTGACGCGCGTCTGCGGCAGTTAGAGGTTCCTATATTTGAACGGATGATCAAGCAAAACGACGAGTTGGAACAAGCTTACCTTCGTGCCGGGAAAGAGCTTGCAGCCGGGGGATTCTCTCTTCAAGCAGACGTTCATGAAGGCGGGGCCAATTTGTTCTATGTTCATGAAGGGGAACGGAAACTGCTCTTCAAGCAGAATGGTGTCTTTACCGACAGGAAGGGGAGTTGCTCTTTTTCGGCAGATGAATTGCTAGCTGAACTTGATGCGCATCCCGAACGGTTTAGCAACAATGTATTGACCCGTCCGTTAATGCAGGACTCGGTGCTGCCTGTCCTAGGAACGGTACTTGGTGCAGGAGAGATTGCATATTGGGCATTGACAGGTAAAGCATTTCAGGCGTTCGGCATCCAGATGCCAATATTAGTTCCCCGGGAATCCTTCACCATGATCGACGGGGCAGTTCAAAGAAATATGGAGAAATACGGACTTGGATGGAGCGATGTAAATAATAAGGATTCGCTTGCGGACAAGCGCGAGGCTTGGCTGAAGGAACAGGATCATCTCCATCTGGAGGAGCGATTTGCGGAGATTAAGTCTTCCTTTGAAGCCATGTACAATCCGTTGATCGAGCAACTGGGGACAGTGCAAGCAGGCTTGATCAAGCTGGGCGGAGCTAATCGGGACAAAATTATTGAACAAATCGAATATCTCCGCAATAAGGCTATCGATGCTTTGGCGAAGAGCAATGATTCCGGAATCAGACATTTCGAACGTATCGAGCAATCCGTCATTCCGAGCGGCAGATTGCAAGAACGGGTATATAATGCATTTTATTATTTAAATCGCTATGGTTGGAACTGGATTGACGAGCTTGCAGGAATTCCTTATGATGTAACGGGAACGCATCGGATACTTTATTTGTAGGAGGAGTCAGGATGAGTCAGGAAGCGGTTAAGAATAGTATTGTTACGGATATGAAGCTTGCCCCGGAAGGGCACTTGAAGATTGATTGGGTAGAGGCTCATATGCCTGTCTTGGGACGGATCCGCGAGCAATTTGAAGCCGAGCAGCCTTTCAAGGGGTTGAAGGTAACGATTTCTTTGCATCTGGAGGCTAAAACCGCATATTTGGCTAAAGTGGTACAGGCCGGCGGGGCAGAGGTCACGATTACAGGGAGCAACCCGCTGTCTACGCAGGATGATGTATGTGCAGCCCTTGTCGAGGATGGCATTACGGTATTTGCGAAGTACAATCCCGAGCCAGCCGAGTACAAGGAATTGCTCATCCGTGCATTGGAGACAAAGCCTGACTTGATCATCGATGATGGCGGCGATCTTGTAACGATTCTTCATTCAGAACGGCAGGATTTGCTGGAGAATATCCGCGGAGGCGCAGAGGAGACGACGACGGGAATCTTGCGGTTGAAGGCAATGGATAAGGAGGGCAAACTGCAATTTCCAATGGTTGCCGTCAATGACGCTTATTGCAAATATTTGTTCGATAACCGTTATGGTACCGGTCAATCGGTCTGGGACGGGATCAACCGGACAACAAACCTGGTGGTCGCAGGGAAAACGGTTGTAGTTGTAGGCTATGGCTGGTGCGGTAAAGGGGTTGCGATGCGAGCAAAAGGACTTGGCGCCAATGTGATCGTAACCGAGGTGGATGCAATTAAAGCGGTTGAAGCTTATATGGATGGATTCCACGTGATGCCGATGATGGAAGCAGCCAAGCTGGGCGACTTCTTCGTCACCGTAACCGGGAACCGTGATGTCATACGCGGTGAGCATTATGATGTCATGAAGGATGGAGCCATCTTGTCCAATGCCGGCCATTTCGATGTGGAAGTGAATAAACCGGAGCTGGCGGAACGTTCGAGCAGCATTCGTACGGTTCGCCGCAATATCGAAGAATATCAGCTGAAGGACGGTCGTAAAGTCTACATTCTAGCTGAAGGACGTCTTGTGAATCTGGCAGCAGGCGATGGACATCCTGCAGAAATTATGGATATGACCTTTGCGCTGCAAGCCTTGTCCTTGAAATATGTCAATGATAGATACCAGCAAATCGGAAAAACAGTTGTAAATGTGCCGTATGAGCTTGATGAGCAGGTGGCGCGCTTCAAGCTGGAGAGTCTGGGCCTGAACATTGACTCGCTGACTTCCGAGCAGATCAGCTATCTGGACAGCTGGCAGGAGCACTAAGCTAGTATTGGAAGCATTAGAATGAGTAGGGAGCCGAGGGTGACAATCCTCCGGCTCTTTTTTTGTTTTTGAGGTTCAAAAGCGTAGTGTTTAGAGCCTGTATAAAATTTCCTTCAAAAAAAAGTTTGAATTTTAGCAGGAATTTACGCTCACATGACGAATAATTACTATTCAAGTGGTGGAAAGTGGTGCAAAGTGGGGAATTAGGGTGAGGAGTGAGACGCAACAATGTTTATGGGGGAATTCCAACATAGCATTGATGAGAAAGGCCGGATTATCATCCCGGCTAAGTTTCGTGATCTCCTCGGGACCTCTTTCGTAGTCACCCGCGGCTTGGATCAATGCTTGTTCGTCTACCCGCAAGCAGAATGGGAAGTGATGGAGCAGAAGCTCAAGACACTCCCATTAATGAAGTCCGATGCGCGTGCGTTCACCCGGTTCTTTTTCTCTGGAGCGACCGAATGCGGATGGGATAAACAGGGAAGGGTAAATTTACCCGGAACTCTCAGACAGTACGCCAAGCTGGAGAAGGATTGTGTTGTTCTCGGCGTGTCGAATCGGGTTGAAATCTGGAGTCTGGAGACATGGCAACAGTATTTCCAACAGTCCGAGGATACCTTTAACGAGATCGCTGAGAAGCTGGTGGATTTTAATTTTGAATTGTAAGTTCGAGTTCGAATGTTGGCCCAAAAGTTGACTTTTTGAACGCACATTATAAGTTTTTAACGTCTGGAGGCGTAAGTCTTGTTCCATCACATCACGGTGCTTAAAAAAGAAGCAACAGAAGGGCTGCGCATCAAGCCGGATGGCATTTATGTCGATTGTACATTAGGAGGCGGCGGGCATAGTTCGGTCATTTTGTCCCAGCTGGGAGAAGGCGGCAGACTGATTGCGTTTGATCAGGACGACTGGGCGCTGGATAATGCAAGAAGAAATCTGGCTCCCGATGATCAACGTCTGACGCTCGTGAAGAGCAATTTCAGATATATTGAACAAAAGCTAAGAGAAGTAGACGGAGTGCCGCAGGTGAACGGAGTTCCCCAGGTTGACGGATTCTTGTTCGATATCGGCGTGTCTTCTCCTCAATTCGATGAAGGCGAACGCGGATTCAGCTACAATGCGGATGCGCCGCTGGACATGAGAATGGATCAATCCGCAGCACTGACGGCCCGTGAGATTATTAATGAATGGCCGGAACGCGAAATTTCTCGGATATTGTTCCAATATGGGGAAGAGAAATTCGCTAGAAGGATCGCCTCTGTTATTGGCGAATCAAGAGCGGGCAACCCGATTGAGACCACCGGCCAGCTTGTGGAGTTGATCAAGCAAGGAATTCCGGCGGCAGCAAGAAGAACCGGAGGACATCCGGCAAAGAGAAGCTTTCAGGCGCTTAGAATCGCTGTAAACGATGAGCTTGGCGCACTGGAAGAGGGTCTGCATGCAGCAGTCCGCTGTTTGGCGCCAGGGGGCCGGGTTTCGGTGATCACCTTCCATTCGCTTGAAGATCGGATCTGTAAGCAAATCCTGGCGAGTTATGTTGAAAAGTGTACTTGTCCGCCTGATTTTCCGATGTGTGTGTGCGGGGGACAGGGACAATTGAAACTGATTAACCGGAAGCCAATCGTGGCTTCGCCCGAAGAGTTGGACATGAATGCGAGAGCGCGTTCGGCAAAGCTGCGTGTTGCAGAAAAACTTGAGACGAGAGCGGAGGATAAATAACATGGCTTATACAAGAGGAAACTTGGCGGTTCAGGAACGTACTGCCGAGCGCAGTTATCAATCTCCGCGTTATCGTGAGACTACCAAGGTCGTCACCCGTCGTACTACGCTGCCCGTTCGCGAGAAGCTTCTCTATATCATGACGGTTGTTTTTTGTGTGGCGGTCATGGCTGGTTTGCTGTGGCAAAATTCGAATTTGTACAATATCAAGCGGCAGCTATACAATCTGAATTCGGAAATTCAGACCATGACACTGGAAGTGAAAGAGCTAACCGTTCAAAAGGAACGACTTGAGGAGTCCATCCCTTCCGAGGCTGCCAAGCTTGGCTATGTGAAGCCGGATATGGATATGTTCCAGATTGAAGTGCCGGCTACTACGGATGCAGGCGGTACTTCGGATGATATGACGACAGCCCGTAAATAATTCTGATTCCAAAGGGGTTGTTATGATGCTTAAAAGAATACGGCTTCGCACACTGCTGATAGGGGGATGTATTACCCTCTTTTTTGCTTTAATCATGATAAGAGTATTTATGCTGCAAGTGGTTCAGGCTGACTTCTGGCAGGAGCATGCGGAACAGCAATGGTCTACGAAGAAGATCCTGCCTGCTTCACGGGGAACGATAACGGACCGCAACGGGAATGTGCTTGCCGTGGATGCCCCGGCTTATACGGTAGCCATCAATCCCAAGCTCATCCAGCAGTTCGGCATTCAGGATGACGTAGTGGATGGACTTCACGAGCTGCTTGGCAAGGACAAGGCCGAATTGGAGCAGCTTGTGTCGGCCACGAAGAAGGATGGCGAATATTATTCCCAGCGCGAGGTGCGCAATGAAGGCTGGAAGATCGATCAGGAGCTTCGCGATCAGGTTGATGCATTCAGCGAGCAACTGAAGGAAGAACATAAGCTCGAGGACTCTGGGATCTATCTGATCAAGGAACAGAAGCGCTATTATCCAGAGAATAATCTGGCGTCACATGTGCTTGGCTATTTGAGCCGGGAAGGGGAGGCTGTCTCCGGACTGGAAGCTTATTTTGACGAGGAGCTAAAAGGGCAGAACGGTTCTATAGAGTACAAGAGGGACGGGCGGGGAATTGAAATTCCGAAGGCCAGTGAAATCTATACGCCGGAGAAGGACGGGAAGAACATCCAGCTGACCATCGACCATACGATTCAGTATTATGTTCAGGAAGCGATGGAAGAGGCCTTTGCCGATCTGCAGCCGATTAGTATGACGGCTATTGTAGCTGATCCGAATACGATGGAGATCCTTGCGATGGCCAACCTTCCTGATTATAATCCCAACTCGTACTGGGAGGATGTAGAACAGAAGAATTTCTACAATCATGCGATCAAATCAGTCTATGAACCCGGATCCACCTTCAAAATCGTTACTTTGGCGGGGGCTGTCCAGGAAGGGCTGTTCAATCCGGATGCCACTTATAAATCAGGCAGCATTCGTGTTCCAGGCCAGACCATCCATGACCTGAAGCGTGCCGGATGGGGAGAAATCAGCTACCTGGAAGGGGTTAAGCGTTCGAGTAACGTCGCCTTTGTCAAGCTGGGCTACGAGATGCTTGGTCCGGAGCTGTTGAAGCAATATGTTGATAATTTTGGATTCGGCAGTAAGACGGGAATCGAGCTGCCTGGAGAAGCGAAGGGTCAAGTAACGCCGGTACAGCAGGCCGACTTTGCGGCGATGGCCTATGGACACGGACAATTGCTGGTAACACCGCTGCAACAATTGGCAGCTATTTCAGCCGTAGCAAACGGGGGGAAGCTGCTGGAGCCCCACATCGTCAAATCGATCAATGATCCGCAGACCGGTGAAACGGTGAAAACCTCAGTCAAGGAAGTCCGGCAAGTGCTCACTTCGGAAAAAGCGGAGGAAGTCGGAAGCTACCTGGAGCAGGTGGTATCGGACCAGAAGATTGGAACCGGTCGGCACGCTTATATTGACGGTTACCGTGTAGCCGGGAAGACCGGGACGGCGGTAAAGGTCGTTAAAGGTGTATATGACTACACCAAGCAAGTAGTTTCATTTATCGGTTATGCGCCGGTGGATGATCCAAAGGTCGCCATTATAGTTCTAATTGATGAGCCGAAGAATTCCGAGCTTGGCGGCGGGGCTGCGGCTGCTCCGGTATTCCAGAAGATCGCAAGCCAGACGCTTCAGTATCTGGGCGTGCCAAAGGACAAGGCTCGGAATACGGGAGCGGAAAGTCAGAAAACGCAGTCCAGCAGTATCAAGACGCCTGATCTGTCGGGGATGTCCCTGCAAAATGCGAAGGATACCTTGAAGGGTAAAGGGATTTCTTATGCTACACTAGGCCATGGTCAATCCTTGGTCTCCCAATTCCCGAAAGCCGGAACTGCACTCAAGCAAGGGCAACCGATGTATCTTCTGACTGAAGATCAGCAGCAACTCAGCATACCTACGCTTACCGGCCAATCCTTGCGCGAAGCGCTGGAGCTTCTCTCCGTGATGGGGATTGCTGTAACAACCGAAGGCGAGGGCTACGTTGTATCTCAAGAGGTAAAGGAGATTGACGGCAAGAGAATCGTTCATCTTGTCCTGAACCCGCCGAACAGCCCTGACCCTGATCCTGTAGAGGAAGAAGGTGAGGACACCGCTTCTGATTCTCCATAGCTTGTTCTATCCCCTGTTTGTCCTGAATATCCTTGTGATGAGTCTGGAAGGAACAGGGGGCTAGAACAATGAGGATTTCGAAAGTGACGGTCAGACGAAGACTGTTCATATTATTGATGCTGTTGTGCGTATTATTTGCAGCCTTAGTCATCCGGCTTGCTTATGTGCAGCTTGGCGAAGGAGAAGAGTTGTCTGCCAAGGCGGAGGATTCGTGGAGAAGAAATATCCCTTATTCGGCTAAGCGCGGCGAGATCAGCGACCGCAATGGGGAAGTGCTGGCATACAACATAACAACGCCAACAGTCATGGCCATTCCCGTTCAGGTCAAGGAGAAAGAAAAGACGGCGAAGCTGCTGGCGCCGCTGCTTGGCATGAACGAGAGTGATGTGCTCCAAGCGGTGTCTAAGAAACAATCTATAGTCAGGCTGCAACCCGGCGGACGCAAAATTACGATGGATAAAGCGCAGCAAATTCGTGATTTGGCTCTTCCGGGTATTGTTGTTGCTGAGGACAATAAAAGATATTATCCCTACGGTGGATTGGCGGCTCATATTCTCGGATTTACGGGAGGATACAATCAAGGCTTGACAGGTGTCGAGAGCAAGTATGACAGCGAGCTTAGCGGGAAGAACGGAAGTGTCTCCTACCTGTCGGATGCTGGTGGCCGGCTGATGCCGGGATCCTCTGAGAAGTACAATGAGCCAAAGGACGGGCTAAATCTGACCCTGACCATCGATAAATCGATCCAAAGTATTGTAGAGCGCGAGCTGGATCAGGCTATGGAGCGTTTGCAGGCAAATTCAGCACTGTCAATTGCCATGAATCCGAAGACCGGCGAAATTCTTGCCATGGCGGCAAGGCCTGGATATGACCCCGCTTCTTATCAAGAGGTGGATGCCGAAGTCTATAACCGGAACCTGCCCATCTGGATGACCTATGAGCCGGGTTCCACCTTCAAGATTATTACACTGGCGGCAGCGCTCGAGGAGAAGAAGGTGGATTTGCTTCATGAGCAGTTCTTCGATCCGGGCTATGCTAAGGTAGGCGGAGCCACCCTGCGTTGCTGGAAGCGGGGCGGGCATGGCAGCCAGACCTTCCTGCAGGTCGTCGAGAACTCATGCAACCCGGGGTTTGTGGCCCTTGGGCAGCGATTGGGCAAGGAGACGCTGTTCCAGTATATCAAGGACTTCGGATTCGGAACGAAGACCGGAATTGACCTGGGGGGCGAGGAGAACGGGATTCTGTTCAAGCTGGCCAATGTCGGGCCGGTGGAACTGGCGACGACCTCCTTCGGACAGGGGGTGTCTGTGACACCGATCCAGCAGATTACAGCCGTATCTGCGGCTATTAACGGAGGCAATCTGTATCAGCCCTTTGTCGCAAAGTCTTGGACGAATCCGGAGACCGGAGAAGTCGTGTCAGAGAATGAGCCTCAACTCGTGAGACAGGTCATTTCCGAGGAGACCTCCCGTCAGGTGCGCGAAGCGCTAGAGAGCGTGGTTGCCAATGGTACCGGCGGCAATGCCTTTATCGATGGCTATCGAGTCGGCGGCAAAACCGGGACGGCGCAGAAGGTTATTAATGGACGCTACTCGCAAAATGAACATATCGTATCCTTCATCGGCTTTGCACCGGCGGATGATCCGCAGATCGTGGTATACACCGCTGTAGACAATCCGCAAGGCATCCAGTTTGGGGGCGTCGTAGCAGCTCCGATCGTACGCAATATTTTGAAGGATGCTTTGGAATATATGGAGATTCCTCCACGGGAGGAGCAAGTGACGAAAAAGTATAAATACGGGGAAATCCCGATTGTTACGGTGCCGGACCTGATCGGACACTCCACGCAGGAAATCTATGAGAATATGAATATGAACTTTAATCTGGCAAGATCGGGAGCGGGAACGATTGTAATCAATCAGGCTCCGAAGGCCGGAACCCGGGTAGAGAAAGGCTCTACGATAAGGATTTATATGGGGACTGAAGCGGATGCCGAGAGCATGCATCATCATGACGACATGGAAAGTGAATAAAATTCCTGAACTTCATGATTTTTGGTGATAATATATGTAGTGGCGATTCGAAGTAACAGACGGAGGGGTATGTATGCTGCTAAAAGATTTAATGACTTATATGGTGGCTTCTGAGATCAGAGGCAATGAAAATACAAAACTGAACGGGATTGCGATTGATTCCCGCAAGGTTATGCAAGGCGACCTGTTCATCTGCTTGCCCGGCCATACGGTAGACGGGCATGATTATGCCGGTAAGGCTAAGGAGGCAGGTGCGGCTGCACTGGTAGTTCAGCGCTGGCTGGAGGACTGCTCCTTGCCGCAATTGAAGGTGAAGGACAGCCGATTGGCGATGTCGGTGTTCGGGAATGTATTTTTCAATCACCCTAGCTCTGGCATGAAGGTAATCGGGGTAACCGGGACGAACGGCAAGACGACGACGACTTATCTGATTGAACGCATTCTTCAGGATCAGGGCCAGAATACAGGCCTGATCGGAACGATTCAGCGCCGGTTTGGCGGCCAGACCTTTGCTATGTCAGGCACGACCCCGGAATCTCTTGATTTACAGCAATATTTGCGTGAAATGAAGGATGCGGATACCGCTTATTGTGTGATGGAGGTTTCTTCCCACGCGCTGGATCAGGGCCGGGTTAAAGGGACGAGGTTCCGTACGGCCGTATTCACCAACCTTACCCAGGACCATCTGGACTATCATAAATCGATGGAAGAATACAGAGGAGCTAAAGGGCTGTTCTTCGCCAGGCTCGGCAATACGCTGGGCGGCGAAGCAGGAGAGCGGAGTTATGCCGTATTGAATGCGGATGATCCGGCTTCAGCTTATTTTGCCAAGCTAACGGCGGTTGAGACGATTACTTACGGTGTGGAGCAAGCTGCGGATATTCGCGCCTCACAGATCAAGATTACGGCTAAGGGTACGTCATTCCATGTGGACACCTTCCGCGGGAGCTGCGATATCCAACTTCGGATGGTCGGTAAATTCAATGTGTACAACGCATTGGCAGCGATCTCCGCTACCCTTCTCGAGGATATTCCATTAGCTGAGATCAAGCGCAGCCTGGAGGCGGTTGAGGGCGTAGAAGGCCGGGTTGAAGCCGTCGATGCAGGCCAGCCCTTTGCGGTTATCGTTGATTATGCGCATACACCGGATGGCTTGGAGAACGTTCTGAACACGGTCAATGAATTTGCGGAAGGAAAGGTAATTACCGTATTTGGCTGCGGCGGAGACCGCGACCGGACGAAACGTCCGATCATGGGGAAAATTGCAGCCCGATTATCCGGACATGTGATGGTCACCTCCGACAATCCGCGGACGGAAGATCCGCTGCTGATCCTGCAAGATATCGAGCAGGGACTGAAGGAGGATCAAGTACCGCCTGACCGCTATGAATTGATCGCGGACCGCCGGGAAGCGATTATAAAAGCGGTTGAGATGGCAGGACCCTCCGATGTTGTCTTAATTGCGGGTAAGGGCCATGAAACCTATCAGATCGTCGGTAAAGAGGTTCATGATTTTGACGATCGGCTGGTAGCGAAAGAAGCGATAAGGGGTATGGACAAGTGATTATCCGGACGTTATCTCAGATTGCAGCGATGTGCGGCGGAGCTGTTACAAATCCGTCTGCCGAGAGGATCAGAATCCAAGGCATTGTGACGGACTCCCGGAAAATCCGGCCCGGCTGCCTGTTTGTTCCGCTTGCCGGCGAACGGTTCGACGGACATGAATTCGCCGCTGATTGTCTTGCTGCGGGTGCTGCTGCCGTATTGTGGGCAAGAGACAAAGGAGAAGCTCCCGGTCCGGCAGTGCTGGTGGAAGACACGCTCCTTGCCTTGCAGCAGCTGGCCAAGAGCTATTTGAACCAATGCGGAGCCCGGGTCATCGGCATTACCGGCAGTAACGGGAAGACGACGACCAAGGATTTGGTCTATGCTCTACTGGCTAGCACCTTTAAAGTGCATAAGACAAGCGGCAATTTCAATAACCACATCGGTCTTCCCTTGACGCTGTTGTCGATGCCTGAATCGACGGAAATTGCGGTGCTGGAGATGGGAATGAGCGGAAGACACGAAATCGAGCTGCTCTCCAATCTGGCTAAGCCGGAGACTGCGCTGATTACCAATATCGGCGAATCTCATTTGCTTCAGTTAGGGTCCAGAAAAGAAATTGCGCGCGCCAAGCTGGAAATCCTGTCAGGTTTGAAACCTGGCGGGCTACTGGTCTTTAACGGCGATGAGCCGCTCCTGCATGAGGTACTGGGGGAGACAGACACCCTGAAACCGGAGGAGTTAAAGACCTTGACCTTCGGCTTAAAGGACGAGAATGACGTCCATCCCACCATGATTCAGTATTCGGAGAGCAAGACGGCCTTTACCTCCAGTCAGGATCCTGCTCCGAAGGAGCAAGTGTTCGAACTGTACCTGCCGGGCGAGCATAATGTAGTCAATGCGCTAGGCGCCATTTCCATTGCACGTCATTACGGTGTGGCTGAGCAAGAGATTGCTGAAGGATTGAAGCAAGCAGAATTTACCGGGATGCGGATCGAGACGGTTATCGGGTCTAGCGGAATTACCATTTTAAATGATGCTTATAATGCAAGCCCCACCTCGGTGAAGGCTGCCATTGGCGTGCTGGAGAAGAAGCAGGGCTACCGGAGAAAGATAGCCGTGCTTGGCGATATGCTGGAGCTTGGCCCCGAGGAAAGGGAGTACCATCTGCAAGTTGGACGCTGTCTCCAACCTGATAAAGTGGATTTGCTGTTTACATACGGCAAGCTTTCCGATAAAATCGCAGAGGGCGCTGCGGAAACGATGAAACATGACACTATTTTTGCATATCATGATAAAAGTGAGCTTATTGAGAGCTTGATCTCGGTGCTGCATGGAAATGATGTAGTGCTGGTCAAGGCTTCACGGGGGATGAAGCTTGAGGAAGTCGTCGATGCGCTCAAAGGAAGCACTCTTCCTCAATAACAGGTGAAAGGGGGTTGATCCCATGGATTTTGGACTTATGTTGCTAACAATCGGTGTATCGTTTATCTTAGCGGTCATCTCAGCCCCTTTGCTGATCCCGCTCCTTCGGAGGCTCAAATTTGGCCAGCAAATCCGCGGAGAAGGTCCGCAAAGTCATCAGAAGAAGGCAGGAACGCCTACAATGGGCGGGATCGTCATTATTTTGGCGTTTACCCTGGCATTTCTGAAATTTTCAGTTGTAAATACGGATTTTTACGTCCTCCTGATTGCTACCCTGGGGTTTGGCCTGGTCGGCTTTCTGGATGATTATATCAAGATTGTATTCAAGCGTTCACTCGGCTTGACGGCTCGCCAGAAGCTGTTCGGCCAGCTGTTGTTTTCGGGGATACTCTGCGTGTTGCTGCTGTCCGAGGGTCACAGCACGGCCATTGGCATTCCGGGAACCGGGTTTTCTTTTGACTGGGGTCCCTGGTTCTATTATCCGTTTATTGTTGTGATGCTGCTGGCAATCAGCAATGCGGTTAACTTTACCGACGGGCTGGATGGCTTGCTGTCAGGCGTAAGTGCCATTGCGCTTGGGGCTTATGCTGTTATTGCGATGCAGGCTACCTCATTACCTGCAGCAGTGTGCGCCGCAGCGATGATCGGAGCCGTGCTCGGCTTTCTAGTGTTCAATGCGCATCCGGCAAAAGTGTTTATGGGCGATACGGGCTCGCTGGGGATCGGCGGAGCAATCGGAGCGATTGCGATCGTGACGAAGAGCGAACTGCTCTTTCTGGTCATTGGCGGCGTCTTTGTCATAGAAATGCTCTCGGTCGTGATTCAGGTCATTTCCTTCAAGACCCGAGGCAAACGGGTATTTAAAATGAGCCCGATCCATCACCATTTTGAATTATCGGGTTGGTCAGAATGGCGGGTCGTAGTTACCTTCTGGGCGGTCGGACTCGTACTGGCCTGCATTGGACTTTACTTGAACAAGGGGTTGTAGGAATGAATCATCCAGAGGATTACCGCGGGCGGCAGGTTGTCGTCCTCGGTTTAGCGAAGAGCGGCGTACAGGTCGCAAAGACCCTGCATCAATATGGGGCAATTGTTACAGTGAATGATAAAAAGGCAAGAGAAGAGAGTCCCGAAGCATCCGAACTGGAAGCTTTGGGCATTTCTGTTGTATGCGGCGGACATCCAGACGGCTTGATTCATCCTGAGGTGAAGCTGCTGGTAAAAAATCCGGGGATTCCGTACAGTGCGCCTCCAGTGGTTCGCGCGCTTGAGCTCGGAATCGAGGTCGTAACCGAGGTTGAGGTCGCCTGCCATTTGACTGCGGCTCCCATCATCGGAATTACCGGCTCCAACGGAAAGACGACAACGACCACCTGGATCGGAGAAATGCTGGCTGCAGCAGGAATGAAGCCCATCGTAGCCGGAAATATCGGCACGCCGCTTTGCGCAGCTGCTGAGTCTGCCAAGCCCGACGATTGTTTGGTTGTTGAGCTTAGCAGCTTCCAGCTAAAAGGAACTCAAGCATTTCGGCCTGCAATTGCCGTGCTGCTGAATGTGGCAGAGACGCATCTCGACTATCACGGAACGATGGAGGATTACATCAGCTCGAAGTCCAAGCTGTTTGCGAATCAGAGGGCGGAGGATACAGCAGTCATCAATTGGGATGATCCGGTCTGCCGGCAGCTGGTTCCGTATCTGAAGGCTCGGCTCCTTCCATTCTCGCTCACAGAGGAGCTTGCGGTTCCTGGAGTATTCGTACGCCCCTCCTATATGTCTGAAGGAGATGACGGGCTGAGCAGATCTATCATCTACCGGGATAAGGATGGCATGGAGCATTCCATCATTGATGTGAGCGAGCTTATGCTGCCGGGAAGATTCAACATAGGGAATGCCTTGGCGGCAATTGCTGCCTCTGTAGCGGCAGGGGCGGAGCCGGATGCTCTGATTGAACCGCTTCGCACATTCCGAGGCGTAGAGCATCGATTGGAGTTCGTAGCCAATAAGTATGGTATCACTTACTATAACAATTCGAAGGCGACCAATTCGAAGGCTACGGTGACGGCGTTAAATGCGCTGTCCGAGCCGATTGTCCTAATCGCCGGAGGACTTGACCGCGGATCTGATTATATGGAGCTGCTCCCTGCCTTGCAAAACAAGGTGAAGGCTGTCATAGCACTGGGACAGACCAAAGAGAAAATAGGTCATGTCGCGAGTCTGGCCGGTCTAGCAAAAGTAGTGTTGGTCGATAATGATGAGAGTGCCGCCAACACGCTTCGTACTGCGCTTCAACAGGCCGCTGGACTGGCTGAAAAGGGAGATATCGTGCTGCTCTCGCCTGCCTGTGCCAGCTGGGACATGTTCTCTTCCTATGAAGAGCGTGGACGCATTTTTAAAGAGGCGGTGCATACCCTTTAAGTAGGGGGGTGGAAAAGCCCCTACTTCATGTGAAAAGGTGGCATCCACGATGGTCAAGGGCCGCTCGGCACCGGATTTCTGGTTACTGGCCAGCATACTCGGTTTACTGACAATAGGGATTATAATGGTGTATAGTGCGGGCTCGGTGCTCGCGTTCCATGATTACGGCGATTCATTCTACTTTGTCAAGCGTCAGTTATTGTTTGCAGTGCTAGGCTTGATTGCGATGTTCTTTACGATGAATCTGGATTATCGGGTACTGAAAAAATATGCCAAGCCTTTGCTCCTCGTATGCTTTGCTCTGCTGGTGATCGTGCTGATTCCGGGAATTGGAGTTGTCCGGGGAGGAGCCCGAAGCTGGTTAGGAATCAGCTCCTTTGGCATCCAGCCTTCGGAGTTCATGAAGCTGGGCATGATTCTGTTTCTATCCTATTGGCTAAGTAAAGAAGATTACAGAATCATTCATTTTACGAGGGGGCTACTGCCCCCGCTGGGCGTCATCGGACTTGCCTTCGGCCTGATCATGCTTCAGCCCGATCTCGGCACCGGGACCGTGATGCTTGGCGCTGCTCTGTTGATCGTCTTTACAGCGGGCGCAAAGATTCGGCATCTGGCAGGGCTTGCTGCGGTGGGGGCTGCCGGTTTTGTCGGGCTTATCTTGGCGGCTCCTTACCGGCTGCAGCGAATTACAGCGTTCCTTGATCCTTGGTCCGACCCGCTCGGGGCAGGTTACCAGATCATTCAATCGCTCTATGCGATTGGTCCAGGAGGATTGGCTGGATTGGGGCTAGGCATGAGCCGGCAGAAATACAGCTATGTGCCGGAGCCGCAGACGGATTTTATCTTCTCGATTTTGGCTGAAGAACTGGGCTTTATCGGCGGTCTGCTTGTCCTGATGCTCTTCTTGATATTAATATGGAGAGGCATGAGGGTCGCTATGACGGTCGAAGATATGTTCGGCAGCTTGCTTGCGGTAGGGATCGTTGGTATGGTGGGGGTTCAGGTTGTTATCAACATAGGCGTCGTCATCGGTCTGATGCCTGTCACCGGAATTACGCTGCCGCTTATCAGCTATGGGGGGTCTTCCCTGACCCTGATGCTGACTGCACTCGGCATTTTACTTAATTTATCCCGTTATGCGAGGTGAGATTATGCGCGTCGTTCTTAGCGGCGGAGGCACGGGGGGGCATATTTATCCCGCTCTTGCCGTAGCCGCCCAATGCGCAGCGGAGGATTCCGCTTCAGAATTTCTATATATAGGTGGACAACGGGGGCTTGAAAGCTCTATCGTTCCCAAATCGGGATTGCCCTTCCGGGCAATCGATATTACCGGGTTCCGGCGGAAGCTGTCGGTGGACAATGTCAAGACCGTGATGCGTTTCTTGAAAGGTGTGCGCAGTTCCAAGCAGATGCTTAAGGAATTCAAGCCCGATGTTGTGGTCGGAACAGGCGGGTATGTCTGTGGACCGGTTGTGTATGCGGCAGCCAAGCTGGGCATTCCAACTGTCATTCATGAACAGAATGCGGTTCCCGGATTAACCAACAAGTTTCTTAGCAAATACGTCTCTACCATCGCAGTAAGCTTCGAAGGCTCGGAGTCTGCTTTCTCTGGGGCCAGACGGGTCATTTATACAGGAAATCCACGGGCAACCGTTGTACATGCTGCGGATAAGCGGATGGGCTTTGAAAGCCTGGGTTTACCTGATGGCAGCAAGATCATTCTTGTGGTCGGCGGCAGCCGCGGAGCCAAGGCAATTAATGAGGCGATGGTCGAAATGGCTTCGGAGCTGCCGAAGCTGGGCCATCTTTCTTTTGTTTATGTCACCGGAGACAGCTATTACGATTCGACCCGTGAAGCAATTGCCGGCAAGCTGGGACAGCTGCCCGGCAATCTGAAGGTGTTGCCTTACGTCCATAATATGCCGGAGGTGCTTGCAGCCACCTCTCTGATCGTGAACCGGGCAGGAGCGTCCTTTTTGGCGGAGATCACTTCATTAGGATTGCCTTCGATCCTGATCCCGTCTCCGAACGTTACCAATAACCATCAAGAGAAAAATGCGAGAATGCTGGAAAAAGCCGGTGCTGCGAGTGTTATTCTGGAGCCGGAGCTCAGCGGACAGGGATTGTTCCGGTCGATTCAGGATATTATGCAGAGCCCCGAGCATCATGCGGGGATGTCTGCAGCTTCGAAGGGGCTGGGCAAGCCTGATTCTGCCCAGCTGCTGGTTGCCGAACTACAACGACTGGCAAGTACTAGCAAGCATAAATAAGTCTGTCCTTCAAGCGATCTGGGCTGGTGTCACACTCCTGTGCCCCTGGGCATAAGATACCGTATAATTCGTGACACCCTGACGCTTGCATGGATTTATAGCGCCGGCGCTGTACCGGTAACATCAACAGGAGGGATTTGCGATGCAGCAGTGGATTTCTAAACTATCAGAACAAGAGGTCGGTGCAATCTTGCCGAACGAGCCGATGTCCAAGTATACGACCTGGAAGATTGGCGGACCAGCAGATGCGATGATCGTACCTGACACGAAAGCTCAACTTCTCTCTCTGATCCGCCAGCTTCGGGAAGAACAAATTCCCTGGATGACAATTGGCAAGGGCTCCAACATGCTTGTATCGGACAAAGGAATCCGCGGCGTTGTCATTCGTCTGGGCAAAGCGTTCGAGGATATCCGGTTCGACGGCAGCGCGGTTACAGCCGGGGGAGCAGCCTCCTTTGTCAGACTGAGCGTAATGGCAGGCAAGCAAGGCCTGACCGGTCTGGAATTCGCTGCGGGTGTTCCCGGAACGGTAGGCGGAGCTGTGTACATGAATGCCGGCGCACATGGGTCCGATGTGTCACGTATATTCAAATCTGCTGATATTGTTTTGGAGACAGGTGAATTGGTTACTTACACAAGCGAAGACATGGATTTCAGCTATCGTCACTCCCTCCTGCATGACCAACGCGGCATTGTTGCAGAAGCCCGTTTCGTGCTGAGCGAAGGCGACCGACTTGAGATCGCGGCTGCCATGGCCACCTACAAAGACCGCCGCAGAAAGACCCAGCCGCTGCAGCAGCCTTGCGCAGGGAGCGTATTCCGCAATCCTCCGGGCGACTATGCCGCAAGGCTGATCGAATCCGCCGGCTTGAAGGGGCGAAGCGTAGGTGGAGCCGAGGTTTCTACGCTGCACGCCAATTTCATCGTCAATACCGGGCAAGCAACAGCAGAGAACGTTCTTGAGCTCATGGAGATCATTAAGGCCACCATCTTGTCTGAATACGACATTGCATTGGTACCGGAGGTATTCTTCGTGGGCGAACGTTAAACTCGGAGGTGATACATTGGACAAATTGGTGATTGAAGGCGGGCAACCCCTATCAGGATCCATACGTATCCATGGAGCGAAAAATGCTGCCCTGCCGATTCTGGCGGCTACCTTGTTGACGGAAGGCAAGATTCAGCTGCGCAATGTTCCCCGTCTGCTGGATATTGAAGTGATGCTTGAGATTTTGAATGCATTAGGCTGTTTAGCGATGCAGCGAGATGATCTTGTGACCGTGGACACGTCAGGGGCTGACTCAAGTCATGTTCCGGAGCAGTTGATGAAGCTGATGCGTTCCTCTATTTTTTTGATGGGCCCGCTTCTGGCCAGATTCGGTGAGGTATGTATCTATCAGCCGGGTGGTTGTGCCATTGGAGAGCGCAAGATCGATCTGCACCTGAAAGGGCTGTCTGCACTGGGTGCCGTGATTGAAGAGCAGGACAATCAGCTTTGGTGCAGAGCTTCCAGACTGAAGGGCTGCGATATTCATCTGGACTTCCCGAGTGTGGGTGCCACCGAGAACATTATGATGGCTGCTGCAACGGCTGAAGGGACAACCGTAATTACAAATGCGGCGAGGGAGCCGGAAATTCAGGATCTGCAGCGTTTCCTGAATGAACTCGGAGCCAGCATCATAGGCGCGGGCACGGACACGATAACCATTCGGGGAGTCGACAAGCTTACTCCTTGCGAGTATGAGATTATTCCTGACCGTATTGTCGCGGGAACGGTAATGATTGCTGCGGCTGCTACCCGGGGAACAGTTCGGCTCACAAATGCCAATCCTGTACATCTAACCTCCCTGATCCATGTCCTGCGCCGTGCCGGTGTTCAAATCGGGATCTGCGATGATATAATTACCGTAAGCAGTAGTGGGAGGCCCAAGGCAGTTGACCGGATCGTTACTTCCCCCTATCCGTCCTTTCCTACCGACCTCCAGTCGCAAGTCATGGTTCTGCTCTCGTTAGCCGAAGGAATGACCCTGATGAAGGAGACCGTGTTCGAAGGAAGATTCAAGCATGTTGACGAGCTTGTCCGCATGGGCGCAGATATCTCAGTAGATTTGAATACGGCATTCATTCGAGGTGTTCCCAGATTGTACGGAGCCACGGTGGAGGCCACGGATTTACGTGCCGGAGCCGCTCTTGTCATTGCGGGCTTGGCTGCGCAAGGGAAGACCGTGGTGGAACAGATTCACCATATCGATCGCGGATATGATCGGATCGAGTTGATGTTTCAACGGCTAGGCGGTAAGATGCATCGACAGACGCCGGCTATGAAGCTGGATCTGGCTTAAGCTCATGCCTGAGGGACCCCTCCCCGGAGGGGAACCAGGGCAAATCTAGCATTTGACGGAGAATAGATATGCATAAAGCGAATGTGCCTGTATTGAAGAATCCGATTCCTCCCAAGAAAAAGGGCGGCCGCAAAGTAGCTGTGATTTTGTTTTTATTGGTTCTGGTGCTGCTCTGCGTTTTATTTTTCCGTTCTTCGCTCAGTAAAATCTCGGAGATTACGTTTGAAGGCAATACGTATCACTCCAATGAGGAACTTCTGGAGATTGCAGGCGTGCAGATGGGCGATCCCTATTTTGGGACAAGCAACGGGAAAATAGAAGGGAGATTAGCTGAGGTGCCTTCCATCGAGACGGTGACCGTGGACAAGTCTTTCCCTGGCAAGCTCCATATCTTGGTGAAGGAGCACCCGGTTGTTGCCTATGAATTCACGGATGCCGGCGAGGTGAATGGTCTTCTGGCCAATGGGACGAAGGTATCGCAGACGAACGGTTCAACCTTGATGGACAAGCCGATTCTGACGGGGTGGGATGATAAGGATCCGTACTTGTCAAAGCTTTGCATGAAGCTCGCGAATATTCCTGATGCCCTACTATTGGATATTTCCGAGATCATACCATCGCCAACGGTCTCATATCCGGATCGTATCAAGATGTATACACGTTCAGGCTTTGAGGTGATTTCTTCCATATCTGTCCTGCAAGATAAAGCGGAATACATGGGAATGATCATGGATTCCCAAGACCCGGGCTTACTCACACTTTTGGAGGCGGACACCTATGTTCCCTTCGATGCGATGGAAGTAGAGAACGGGGATGAAAATGATACTACTCATGACTGACAAACAATGATAAAATACATTTTATGGGCTAGTTTCCTGCCTGCGTTTTTTTTATGCTCCTTCAAGTAAAATTTGGAACTAAAAAAAATGTAGAAAAAAGAGGGAAAGAATCATCCGCGTTGAATAAGTAGAGTGTACGTTTTCAGCATTATCATAATTTTTAATGGGAAATAGGAGGTGCCAGGGCTTGAGCAACAATGACATCATTGTTAGTTTGGACATCGGTACATCCAAAGTTCGTGCTATTATCGGTGAAATTAGTAATGGAACCTTTAATATTATTGGGGTTGGATCTGCCGACTCGGAAGGAATTCGCAAAGGTGCGATTGTAGATATTGACCAGACAGTCCAGTCCATCCGCAGTGCTGTGGACCATGCTGAGCGTATGGTGGGTATTCAAATATCTGAAGTATACGTCGGTATATCGGGAAATCATATCGGACTCCAAACGAGCCACGGAGTTGTAGCCGTACAGAATCAGGACCGGGAAATCGGTGAAGAGGATATTGAGCGCGTTCTGAAGGCGGCGGAGGTTATTGCACTTCCACCAGAACGTGAAATTATTGATGTAGTCGCCAAGCAGTATATCGTTGACGGATTAGAAGGAATTCAGGATCCGCGGGGAATGATCGGAGTTCGGTTGGAGGTGGAAGCCACCATCGTGACTGGTGCCAAGACGGCCATACATAATCTGCTTCGCTGTGTGGAGAAGTCGGGACTGAAAGTTCGCGATCTGGTGCTTCTATCGCTGGGTTCTGGACAGCTTGCCTTGTCTAAGGACGAGAAGAGCATGGGTGCCATCCTGGTGGATATCGGGGCCGGCTCTACGACGATTGCAGCATTTGAGAACGGGGCCATTCTAGCGACATCCACGCTTCCGATCGGGGGGGAATTTATAACGAACGACATCGCGTACGGGCTTCGTACCTTGACAGATCAGGCGGAGAAGGTGAAGCTGAAATACGGCTGCGCTTCGATCGCCGATGCTGCTTCGGATGTCACTTTTAAAGTAACTCGTATCGGCAGCAATGTTGATAAGGAGTTTACCCAAGAGGATTTGGCAGCTATTGCCGAGCCGCGCGTTCAAGAGATTTTTCAATTGATTGGACAAGAAGTGAAGCGACTTGGTTACAGCGAGCTGCCAGGAGGGTATATTCTTACGGGAGGTACCGTGTCCATGCCTGGGCTGCTGAAGATTGCGCAGGAGGAACTGGCTGCATCCGTAAGAATCGCTGTACCGGATTACATCGGTGTTCGTGATCCTGGATTTACAAGCGGTGTGGGGATTTTGTATAAGGTTATCAAGAATATCCGTGTCCGTAATACGGGAGCGAAGAAATCTGCGAACCGGCCGAAGCCGGCAGCGAATCAGGAAACCGCCAGTAAACCGGGCGTCATGGAGCGTCTTAAGAAATTATTTAGCGAATTCATATAGTCAAACTTATTTGAATCAGCACGAGGAACGAGCCATCCAGGCACAATGAGGGGGAGATGGGAGAGTATGTTGGAATTTGATTTTGAAATGGAAAGTTTGGCTCAAATAAAAGTCATCGGTGTCGGCGGCGGCGGAAGCAATGCCGTCAACCGGATGATTGAGAACGGTGTTCAGGGCGTGGAATTCATCACAGTGAATACGGATGCTCAGGCACTGCATTTGGCTAAATCGGAGCATAAGCTTCAAATCGGTGACAAGTTGACCCGCGGACTAGGCGCGGGAGCGAATCCCGAGGTCGGCAAGAAGGCGGCTGAAGAATCCCGCGATTTGATTGCCAATACGCTCAAGGGAGCGGACATGGTATTTGTAACGGCAGGCATGGGCGGGGGTACAGGAACCGGTGCAGCTCCTGTCATTGCAGAGATCGCCAGAGAATGCGGCGCTTTAACCGTTGGGGTCGTGACTCGTCCGTTTACCTTTGAAGGACGCAAGCGTTCCTCGCAAGCCGAATTGGGAATCGAGGCGTTGAAAGAAAAGGTTGATACGCTAATCGTCATCCCGAACGACCGGTTGTTGGAGATTGTTGACAAGAAGACTCCAATGCTGGAAGCATTCCGGGAAGCTGATAATGTCTTGCGCCAGGCGGTTCAAGGTATTTCTGACCTGATTGCTGTACCGGGTCTGATCAACCTCGACTTTGCTGACGTGAAGACGATTATGACGGAGCGCGGATCAGCGCTCATGGGCATCGGTCTTGCTACCGGCGAGAACCGTGCTGCTGAAGCGGCTCGTAAAGCAATCATGAGTCCGTTGCTGGAAACTTCGATCGAAGGAGCCCGTGGCGTAATTATGAATATTACAGGCGGAGCGAATCTGTCGTTGTATGAAGTGAATGAAGCTGCTGAGATCGTCATCTCCGCTTCCGATCCGGAAGTGAACATGATCTTCGGTGCGATCATTGACGAGAATATGAAGGAAGAAATCAAGGTGACCGTTATCGCTACCGGCTTCGAGCATAAAGCAAGCTCGCTGCCTAACCGCAAACCGGCTACGAGTGCAGGCACAGGCACTGCTGCTGCTGAGTCAGCTGATTCCCGCAGTACGTCGTCCACGTTGCGTCCGTTTGGAAATCAGGCAAGCAGCGATCAATTGGACATTCCAACGTTTCTTCGTAACCGCAAGAATAACGAATAGTTAATCATCTAAATATCGTCTTCCCCTAAGAGGGCTGTCCCAAAGGATCTTGGATCTGCGGGATGGTCCTCTTTTTCGATTGGAGATGTGCGGATGCTCGTGAGGGGCGCTGCGAGTGGAAGCTATCGTTACGACCGCTGTTGCTGATGCATTCTGCTGGCTTGCCCCTTATCCTCGCAAGTCCATCATTGCAGGGCGAGTACGCTTTGTCTCCAACGAGTTGATCTTCAGCAAGTAAGGCTTTCTGTGAAATCCGCGAACAACAGCGATCGTAGGATCATTTCACACGGCTGCTCTGCACGTTCCAATAGCTAGTTCAATTGTTACATTTCCTGCAATCGACAAAACTAGTGTGTTCCTGTCTTCAATTTTAGACAGACTTTACATATCGAACTCTTTATACTGATAACCATCTGCACAAAGGTCAGCATCACTAGATTCAGAAGCAGGCAGATTCAGAGCGGGTGATAGAGCTTGGTCGTTTATCTTGATCTGATCTTTTTAATGAATTTCGCCATTGATGGCTGCTTGCTGCTGCTTACCGCATGGTTCAGAAAGCGAAAGGTCGTCATTTGGAGGCTGCTGCTTTCGGCGGGGGTTGGCGCATCCTATGTTGTAATGATGTTTATGCCCGCATTATCCTTTTTGTTCACGTTTTTGGTGAAGTTTTTATTTTCTGTAGTGATGCTGTGGATTGCCTTCGGATTTGTTAGTCTTCAGAACTACATCCGCAATCTTGGTGCCTTCTATATTGTTAATTTTGTCGCGGCAGGAGGTATTCTGGGCATTTACTATTTGTTGCAGAGTTCAGGCGAGCTCTGGAATGGAATTTGGTACACCGCAACCGGAGGCATGGGCTTCTCGCTGGAGATTGGGACGCTGTTTACCCTCGTCGTCTTTACCCTGGTGCTGCTCTGGTTCAGGATGGTAGTGGCCGGGCGCCGCAGGCAGGAGAATCTATCCTCTTACTATGCGGAGGTTCTGATTGAGCTTGGACAGATCAAAATCGCATGTACAGGGTTAATTGACACGGGAAATCAGCTCCAGGATCCGCTGAGCCGCTTGCCGGTTATGGTCACTGAGATGTCGCTATGGCAGCCCTATATGCCGCAAAGCTTTGGTCAGACGGCGCAGAATGGCGGATTGTCTGCGGACAACCTTATTCTTCAATGGACTGAGGACGAAGCTTTCCCATGGCGGGATCGGCTGAGATTAATCCCTTACCGGGGTGTGAACAGAGGCTCTCAATTTATGCTGGCCCTGAAACCCGATAAGGTGACGGTGACAATGGAGAACAAGAGCTATGTGACAACTAGAGTACTTGTGGGACTGGATGGGGGAACGCTGTCCTCGGAAGGAAGCTACAGGGCAATCATTCATCCCGCACTGATGGAAGAACATGAACAGCAGGCTGGGATTGGAATAGGGGAGGATACAAGATCATGCGTGTAAAATGGAAGCTGATGCTGCAACTGCAATATTACAGACTGTTGTTTCTTTTCGGACTCAAGAGCGATGAAATCTATTATATCGGGGGAAGCGAGGCTCTTCCGCCGCCGCTCACACGTGAAGAAGAAGAGTATTTGCTGCAACGCTTGCCTTCAGGAGATACCGCCATCCGGGCGATGCTCATAGAGCGGAATCTGCGCCTGGTTGTCTACATAGCCAGAAAATTTGAGAATACGGGCATTAATATTGAGGACCTGGTGTCCATCGGAACCATCGGTCTGATCAAGGCGGTTAATACATTTGATCCGGAGAAAAAAATCAAGCTGGCAACCTATGCTTCCCGCTGTATTGAGAACGAAATTCTCATGTACTTGCGTCGGAACAGTAAAATCCGCACCGAGGTTTCTTTTGACGAGCCGCTCAATATCGACTGGGATGGGAATGAGCTGCTGTTGTCCGATGTGTTGGGGACTGAAAATGATACGATTTACCGTAATATCGAGGAACAGGTGGACCGTAAGCTGCTGCACAAAGCACTTGATAAGCTGAGCGAGAGGGAACGGCTCATCATGGAGCTGAGGTTCGGTCTTGTGGATGGGGATGAGAAGACACAGAAGGATGTAGCTGATTTGCTGGGAATTTCCCAGTCCTATATTTCTCGTCTTGAGAAGCGGATTATTAAGCGGCTGCGCAAGGAATTTAACAAAATGGTGTAGATGACGAAGCAGGCTTCGACAGAATTTCAGGAATAAAAATACAGGCCCGGGAGATAATGATCATTAATGTTTCTCCTTGGGAGGTAGACTTGATGACCCGAAATAAAGTCGAGATTTGCGGTGTCGATACCGCCAAATTGCCGGTTCTAACCAATACGGAAATGCGTGAATTGTTCCATTCACTGCAGCAAGACCATGTAAGATCAGCCAGAGAAAAGTTAGTAAATGGCAACCTCAGACTCGTACTGAGTGTCATCCAGCGGTTCAATAATCGGGGAGAGTATGTGGACGACCTGTTCCAGGTGGGCTGCATCGGACTCATGAAAGCTATCGATAATTTTGATTTGTCGCAGAACGTCAAATTTTCAACCTACGCGGTTCCCATGATCATCGGAGAAATTCGCCGCTATCTTCGCGACAATAATCCGATCCGCGTCTCCCGCAGTTTGCGAGATATCGCTTATAAGGCGCTTCAGATGCGGGACAGCCTGACAAATCAAAATTCACGAGAGCCGACGATATTCGAGATTTCCGAAGCGCTGGGCTTGCCGAAGGAGGATGTGGTCTTCGCGTTGGATGCGATTCAGGATCCTGTCTCCCTGTTTGAGCCGATCTATCATGATGGGGGCGACCCGATCTATGTAATGGATCAGATCAGTGACGACAAGAACAAGGATGTGTCCTGGATCGAGGAGATCGCGCTTCGTGAAGCGATGCAAAGACTGGGCCGGCGGGAGAAGATGATTCTCTCGATGCGATTCTTTGAAGGCAAAACCCAAATGGAGGTTGCCGATGAGATCGGCATATCGCAAGCCCAGGTATCCAGGTTGGAGAAATCCGCTATTCTGCAGATGCAGAAGCATGTCAAATCTTAAGTCCCATGTGTGCCCTTAAAGCAAATTTTACCGTTCGGAGATGATCCGGACGGTTTTTTATGTGCTTATGTTTTCAAAGCGACGGACATATAGTATATGGAATAGCAAATGGGCGGGGGGGATGAATGGATGGACAACATCGTCAGAGCAAGTATGAAAATTTCCGATTTCCAGACAAAGGATGTCATTAACGTGGTGGACGGCAGACGGCTGGGGCAAATCAGCGACCTGGAGCTCGATCTCCGCCAAGGAGTCATTGAGGCCATTGTCGTTCCGGCGGGCGGGCGGTTTCTGGGACTGTTCGGTAATGGCGGAGACCTGATTATTCCTTGGAAAAATATCGTCAAGATCGGATCGGACGTCGTCCTGGTGAAAATGGAAGAGGCGCGTGACCGTCCGGCTAATTATGAGACTACCGTATACATCGACCGGGATGGCCGGACCGAGCGGAGAAGCTGACGTCAGGGTACCCGGACTTTAGTCCGGGGCGCGGCCGGGGCGGGGTTGTGGTACACTGTGTAATTATATGTCTTATTTGTGATGTGCGGTAAGGAGAGATGGATGATGGAACCGTTTGTAAGGAATGCTAGTGAAGGAGCACCTGAACTGTACGGCTTGAAAGTTTGGGAATCACAGCTGCCTCCTATCCGTGTCGGCTTTACCGGACGAGGCGGTGGAATAAGCAGCGCTCCTTACAACAGCTTTAATCTGGCCCTCCACGTCGGAGACAAGCCGGAGGATGTACTGGAGAATCGGAGCAGGCTGACAGCAGCGCTTGGATTCGCGCAGGATGCCTGGACTTGCGGGGAGCAGGTGCATGGAACCCGCATTGCTTGCGTAAGGGCTGAGGACAAGGGAAGAGGTTTGCATCAGCGAGAGAACGCTTTCCAAGCTACGGATGGTCTCGTCACAGATGTACCGGGAATCCTTTTGACCTCATTCTATGCCGATTGCGTGCCGCTTTACTTTTTGGATCCGGTTAAAAAGGTGGTTGGATTGGCTCATGCAGGCTGGAAAGGGACGGTTGGCCTGATCGCCGAGGAAGTTGTCCGGGTGATGGAACAGGAGTACGGAAGCCTCAGAAGCGAGATCAGAACAGCAATCGGGCCGAGTATTGGAGGGTGCTGCTATGAGGTGGACGAAGCCGTGATGGGGCGTGTCCGGGAAGCAATGGCGCATCTTGATGAACAGGAGGATACACTTACAGCAGTTGCGGCTCCTTCTGAGGCAAAAGGCCGAAGTATGCTGAACTTGAAAGAATTGAATCGAATTATTATGATAAAAGCAGGAATATTGCCGATGAATATCGAATGTACAAGTTGGTGTACAAGCTGCCATGACGACGCGTTCTTTTCTTATCGCAAGCATCAGGGGGTAACCGGAAGAATGGCAAGCTGGATTGGGTTGAAGGAGAGGTGATCCTTTCTTGGCATTGGAACAGCGAATACAGCATGTAAGGGAACGGATCGCGGCGGCCTGCGCACGCAGCGGAAGACTACCGGAAGAGGTGGGAATTGTCGCAGTCACCAAGTACGTGTCTGTGGATATGACCCGTCAGATCCTGGAGTCCGGTATCGTCGATATAGGGGAGAACCGGCCGGGAGTCGCAGTGCCGAAATGGGAAGCCCTTGAAGGGCAGGGGGTATGGCATTTTATCGGCCACCTTCAGAGCAGAAAAGTGAAGGACATCATAGGTAAATTTCAATATATTCATTCACTTGACCGATGGTCGCTGGCTGAGGAGCTGGAGAAGCGGGCAACTGCTGCCAGCATTGAAGTTAAGGCATTCCTGCAGGTGAATGTATCCGGAGAGGCTTCCAAGCAGGGCATTTCACCCGAAGAAGCGGAGGCCTTCTTGAGAGAGGCTGCGAAGCTGCAGCATGTATCGGTTATTGGGCTTATGACGATGGCGCCGGACTGTGACGATCCGGAGGAGACGCGTCCTGTCTTCCGCGGACTTCGAGAGCTTAGGGACAAGCTTAATACGAGCAATGTATATGGCAAGCCTCTGACTGAGCTGTCTATGGGCATGTCGGGTGATTTTGAAGTAGCTGTGGAAGAAGGGGCGACATGGGTTCGCCTCGGAACTCTTTTAGTGGGAGGGGAACAGATCTAATGGGAGTTATGAACCGGTTTATGAACTTTTTGGGGCTGCAGGAAGAGGAAGAAGTCGTAGAGCGTGAACAATTTTCGGTACAGGAACAGCCGGAATTTGAAACCCCTAGCTTTGAAAATCGTAAAAACCAAAAGGGAAACAACGTAGTCAGCATTCACTCGCAAAAAAATGTCAAGGTCATTCTGTATGAGCCGCGTTCTTATGACGAGGCCCAGGAAATCGCGGACCATTTACGTTCTCATCGAAGTGTGGTCGTAAATCTGCAGCGTGTCCGAAATGATCAGGCGATGCGAATTATCGATTTCCTTAGCGGAACAATTTATGCGCTCAGTGGAAGCATTTCAAAAATTGGGGGCAATATTTTCCTCTGCACACCGGATACGGTGGAGATTCAAGGATCGATTACGGAAATACTGACCGAGGATTCCGATTACAACAAAATGAGGTGAGGACAGCTTGGGGATCTATAGTATTGTAATGCTGCTGTACCAAATTTATTTTTACATGATTTTGGTTTATATTTTGATGTCATGGCTGCCTAACGCCCGTGAGAGCGTTATTGGGGAATGGCTGGGCAAGCTGGTTGAGCCTTATTTGTCGCCGTTCCGGCGCTTTATTCCGCCGCTGATGGGCATGATTGACTTTTCGCCGATCGTGGCGATTTTCGTCCTTCGTCTGGCAGCTTTCGGTCTGATCGCCGTACTGCAGTTTATCTTTTAAGGTGAGGCTTTGCCATGCGACATGACATCTATGATCATTTCAAACCGGAGGAACGTCCCTTTGTGGACAAGGCTTGGGAATGGGTGGTGAATGCCGGGGATTATCATGAGGTCAAGCTCACTGATTTTCTGGACCCGCGGCAAAGCTTTATATTGCAAACACTGGTTAACCAGCATGCTGATGCAGCCTTGTGCTTGGACGGCGGCTATGAGGGGGCGGAACGAAGACGCGCCTTGATAGCTCCCGACTACCGTGACGTATCCAGTGAGCCGATGCGTATGAAGGTATTGGATATTACTTCAGATGATCAGCTGCTTTCATCGCTGCAGCATGGAGATTACCTTGGAGCCGTGCTCGGGATCGGATTGAAGCGTGAAAAAATCGGGGATATCCATGTGCGGGAAGATGGCTGTCATATCGTTGTTGCCGAAGAGATTGCTCCTTTTCTCACGATGAGTCTTCATCAGGTGCACCGTGTAAACGTTATGACAGAGATCCTTGAATTGAATGCATTGAAGACGACAGAAGCTGCCCTTGAGCCGCTAGACTTGACAGTGGCTTCTTTACGTTTAGACGGGATTGCAAGCGATGTGTTCCGGCTAAGCCGCAGCAAGGTGCTCGTACCGATCAAGGCAGGGCGTTGCAGGGTGAACTTTCGAACGGAGGAGGACCCCTCCACGGCGCTTAAGGCAGGAGATATCGTCGCGCTTCAAGGCTTCGGCCGCTTCAAGGTTTTGGAATGCGACGGCATTACCAAAAAGGGCAGACTTAGGGTAAAGATCGGCAAATTTATCTGATCCGTTTGCAGGAAATTTTCTGTTTCTGTCGAAATAGACTACTTTATAGGAGGTGCGGATCATGCCATTGACACCGCTGGATATACATAACAAGGAGTTTTCTAGACGCATTCGCGGTTATGATGAGGATGAGGTTAACGAATTTCTTGACCAGGTCATTAAAGATTACGAGATTGTGATCCGAGAGAATAAGGAACTGCACAATCAACTGCTGACCCTGCAGGAGAAGCTGGATCATTTCTCCAATATAGAGGAGACTCTTAGCAAGACGATTATCGTCGCGCAAGAAGCGGCCGACGAAGTGAAGAATAACGCGAAGAAGGAAGCGCAGTTGATCGTGAAGGAAGCGGAGAAGAACGCTGACCGAATCGTTAACGAGTCGTTGTCCAAATCCCGCAAAATTGCGCTTGAGGTGGAAGAACTCAAGAAGCAGGCTTCGATTTACCGCGCTCGTTTCCGGACGTTGGTTGAAGCCCAGCTCGATCTGCTCAGTCAGGATGGCTGGGATTCGCTAGATAGCAGCCGTGACCGGAACGAGGATACTGAGCGTCAACGCGAGGTAAAGGAACTGTACTAGTTACTTGCCCGGTTGACATTTGTAGAGATAATACGTTATAAATAAATTTATAATTACGATAAGTGTTCAAAGATCAGCTTTTCAGCACCGAGAAGGTTGAATGAAGCTAGGGACTGAGTAGCGGAGCGTGGGCAAAACCCACGTGAGCAACGGAAGGCACGGCTGAATTCAAGATTCGATGTCGAATTGTCATCATGAATTACATCGTGATCAAAAGTTGATATGGATTCGATGATGGGAAAGAGTACGCAGCCTTTTGTTCCTCAGAGAGTTGGCGATTGCTGAAAGCCAATGTTCAAGGCGCTGACGGAAGATCATCCCGGAGAAGTCTGACTGAAACGACCTGCTTGGCAGGGGAGTAAGTCATACCGGCTGTCGGCCGTTATACCGGCCCCATATGATGCGTATGGGATCAGAGTGTCACGTACCTCCCGGCAGCTTAGAATTGCCGGAATGCAGGATAACGTGGAACAAGGGTGGTAACGCGAGCAGAGTCTCGTCCCTTTTGGGGCGGGGCTTTTTTTGTTGTTTTTAAGAAGCAGTCATGCAAATTGAAGAAGGGAAGCTGAAATGAAATGAAAAAGGTCGATGTAAGGGAAAAAGCACGAGCCAGAGACATGCGGATTCTGGATAAATGGAATGTCGAGGATACTTTCAAGAGAAGTATCGAGAACCGGGAGGGACGACCGAATTATGTGTTCTTTGAAGGTCCTCCTACTGCGAACGGCATGCCGCATATCGGCCACGTGCTGGGCCGTGTAATCAAGGATTTCGTCGGCCGCTATCAGACGATGAAGGGTTACAGGGTTGTGCGCAAGGCCGGCTGGGATACGCACGGTCTGCCGGTTGAGCTGGGCGTAGAGAAGGTGCTTGGTATTTCGGGCAAGCAAGAGATCGAGAAATATGGCGTGGAAGCATTTATCAAGAAGTGTAAGGACAGTGTATTCGGCTATGAGAAGCAATGGCGCGAATTCACAGAGGCTATCGCCTATTGGACCGATCTGGATCACCCTTACATCACCCTTGAAAACAACTATATCGAAAGTGTATGGAACATTCTGGCGACCATTCATGAGAAAGGACTGTTATATAAGGGTCATCGGGTAAGCCCTTATTGTCCTTGTTGCCAGACGTCCCTTAGTTCGCACGAGGTTGCCCAAGGCTATGAGGATGTAAAGGATCTGAGTGCTACAGCCAAGTTCAAGTTGAAGGACAGCGGTGAATATGTACTGGCCTGGACGACCACGCCTTGGACGCTGCCTGCCCACGTTGCTCTTGCAGTGAATCCCGATATGGAATATGCAAGAGTAAAGCAGGAGGATGGAGTATATATTGTCGCCCGCAACCTGGTGGAGAAGGTTATGAAGGGGGACTACTCCATCGAATCTACGCTTAAGGGAGCCGAGCTTGTCGGCCAAACCTATACTCCGCCTTTTAGCTATGTACAAGCGGATAAGATCAATGTGATCGTAGGCGCATCCTTCGTTACTGATGCAAGCGGTACTGGGATTGTTCATATGGCGCCGGCACATGGTGAGGATGACTATCGTACTTGCCGTGAGAATGGCATCAGTTATGTGAGCGTAGTGAATAACCAAGGGCGCTATCAGGATACGGTGAGCGATTTTGCCGGACGGTTCGTTAAGGATTGCGATCTTGATATTGTGAAGAACCTGTCTGAGCGAGGACTCTTGTACAGTAAAGAAAAGTATGAGCATAGCTATCCGTTCTGCTGGCGCTGTAAATCCCCGCTGCTCTATTATGCCATGGACAGCTGGTTCATTGAGACGACGGCCGTGAAAGATCAATTGATTGCAAATAATAATTCCGTGACCTGGTATCCGGGCCATGTGCGGGAAGGACGCTTTGGCAAATTCCTCGAGGAACTGGTGGATTGGAATATCAGCCGGAACCGCTATTGGGGAACGCCGCTTAATGTCTGGGTATGCCCGGACTGCGGAGGACAATTCGCTCCGCATAGCCTGGAGGAGCTTCGCGCTCATGCGGCTCATGAGGTTAGCGAGAACCTGGAGCTGCACAAGCCATATGTTGACGAAGTGAAGGTAGCTTGCCCGCATTGTGAGGGTGGCATCATGGAACGGACCAGCGAAGTCATCGACGTATGGTTCGACAGCGGTTCGATGCCGTTCGCACAGCATCATTACCCGTTCGAGAACAAGGAGACATTTGAGGATCAATTCCCTGCGGACATGATCTGTGAAGGCATCGACCAGACCCGCGGCTGGTTCTACAGCCTCCTGGCAGTGTCCACTTTGTTTACAGGCAAGGCCCCTTATAAAGCAGTTATTGCAACTGGGCACGTACTGGATGAGAACGGGCAGAAGATGTCCAAATCCAAGGGCAATGTTATTGATCCGTGGGAGATCATCAATGAATTCGGAACCGATGCGTTCCGCTGGGCTCTATTGTCTGACAGTGCGCCGTGGAATAGCAAGCGTTTCTCCAAGGGGATCGTAGCTGAAGCCAAATCCAAGGTTGTCGATACCCTGGTGAACACGCACGCATTCCTCACGCTATACGCCGGAATCGATGGTTACAAGCCGGAAGAGCATCCGTATCGCCCTTCCTCGAACAAGCTGGACCGCTGGATCCTGTCTCGTTTGAACAGTCTGATCCTGTTGGTGGATAAGGGGCTGGTCGTCAATGACTTCGTAAATACATCCAAGGCAATCGAGGCGTTCATCGACGAACTTAGCAACTGGTACATCCGCCGTTCCCGTGACCGTTTCTGGGGCAGCGGACTTGGCGAAGACAAATTATCCGCCTACCAGACGCTTGTTCAGGTGCTGCTGACCGTATCGAAGCTGATGGCTCCATTCACACCGATGATGTCCGAGGATATCTTTACGAATCTCGGAGGCGGCGAGAGTGTCCATCTGGCGAATTATCCGGTTGCCGACGAGGCGCTGATTGATACGGCTCTGGAAGCGGATATGGAAAGCGCGCGTCAAATTGTGGAGCTGGCGCGGAATGTTCGTAACGAGACCGGAATCAAGACACGCCAGCCGTTATCGGCTTTGATCGTATCGATGGACCGTGATTTTGCAGTAGCTGATTATGAAGAGATCATCAAGGACGAGATTAATGTCAAGGCGATCGAGATCGAGCACAGTGACAGCGGGTTCGTCGATTTCACGCTCAAGATGAATTTGAAGGTTGCCGGCAAAAAATACGGGAAAAATATCGGTTTCCTCCAGGGCTACCTCAAAGAGCTGGAAGCTGCGCAGACCCGTACCATCGTGGAAAATGGCGGCTTCAATGTGACTTCCCCTGAAGGGGAGGAGCTAAGCATTACTGCAGAGGAACTGCTTGTGGAGAAGCAGGCGAAATCCGGATTTGCTTCGGCATCAGGATATGGTATAACCGTAGCCCTGAATACGGATATTACGCCTGAGCTTGAACAAGAGGGTTGGGTACGCGAGGTTGTCCGTGCGGTGCAGGATACCCGCAAGAAGCTGGATCTGCCGATCGAGAAGCGGGTTCATCTAACGCTGCGTGTAGATGAGGAACTTAAGTCGGCGATTACGGCCTTTGAACAAGTCCTCCGTGATAATGTGCTTTTAACCGATGTGGCTTATACAGATGATGAGAAGCTCGGAGAATCCGTGGATCTAGGCTCCAAGCAAATCGGTGTTTATATTCAAGCCTAAAGGCCATACTAGGCTATAACGAACAAAGAAACGAGCTTGGGCAGAGAAAGTCCTCCTGATTAGGAGGACGCTCTGCTTGGGGCTCGTTTCCATTTTGCGGAGGAGGTACGGGATGAGGCAAGGCGAGACGGATAAGAAACCAGAAAGCTCCGGCGGTTCGGCTGAAGAACAAAATCAGTCGAAGACAGAGCTGGAACAACAAATGAATGAGCTGCACCGTCTGACGCTAACCTGGACCCGGCAATTAGAGAAATCACGCATTGCGGAATATACACAGCTGCTGAACAGACCATGGCGGTTGATCTGGCTCAATCTGCTGTCAGGAACGGCGCGCGGTGTCGGAATTGCGATCGGTTTTACTTTTTTTGCCGCGACGATTATTTATCTTCTCCAGTTGCTTGGGGCCTTGAATTTGCCGATTATCGGAGATTACATCGCCGATGTTGTGCGCATCGTTCAGCGCCAGCTCGAGCTTAATACGTATTAGAGCCGCTGCTCAAAGTACGAGTTCAATAAGTCAGGTTTTCAGCACCGAGAAGGTGGTTGCGAGAACCCGAAGAAGGAGGAACGGAGTGTAGGCAAACCCTACATGAGTGCCGGACTTCTAGGGTAAACGCAAGATTCGATGTCGAATGACCCTCCTGAATTACTTCGTGATCAAAAGCTGACTTTTTGAACATCCTCCTAAGAATCCTCGCTGTCCAGATGCTCTGTGGCCTTCATGTGCTTGCGGTATACGCCGTTACGGTAAAAGAACACATTTTGACCATAAATATCGGTAGCAACGAAGGATTCATAAGGCTCTACGAACCCGTCCAGCTCAGCAGAGGCTTCAATCTCCATATCATTATAGTCATCGATCTCGTTTTCCTCCGCCATGGCTGGAGAATTGGAAGTACCGAAGCCCTCAACGATCTGCCAGGCGTCTTCTCCGTCAAATCCATTTTGCTCTTCGTGTTCATCCAGGCTTGTGCGGCCAAATGGAGGGGCAAGGAACAGTTCCTCGATCGGACGTTTTGCAGAGACGAAGGACTGAGGGCTGTGTTCCCGGCAGTATTCAGTCTCGGGAATGGCTTGAAGCCGCTCGTAGCCAATCGCTTGTCCACAAGCCTCGCAGCAGCCGTAGCTGCCGTTCTCTAGCTTGGACAGGGCATCCTGAATGCGTGTAAGCCGCAGCTCGGCATGCTCGTTCAAGGCTAGATCCTTACCCCGCTCAAAGGTTTCACTGCCGATATCGGCGGGATGATTGTCAATAGCAGACAGCTCGCTCGTATTATCGCGTAGGGACTCGTTCAGGCCATAATGTCCTTGCTCTGCGAGCCTGTGCCGCAGATCGGCCTCGGCCTGCTCGAGCTGGTCCTTCAATTCGGCTAATTGCGCGTTGTTCAAGTTAGCTGAGGTCATGGTTATATCGTACTCCTTTCCGAGCTTTCGTTTATTGAATCAGAAGGAATGGCGAATCATGCCCGGGTGCTTTGGTCATACTGCTATTCTGCACCGAGACATGACGTTTTACCTAAGGAAAATCCTTTCGCGCATGGACGGTTCATTTCCCGCTGTGCTACAATATACAGGTCTTAGAAGTGGTTATTTCTGCCGGGATCTTCCCTGGGCATAACTAAATTAACGAGGTGACTTCCCGAGTGATATTTTTTCTGATCGCATTGATCGCATTTCTCATTGACCAGGCAACGAAGTATTGGATTGCAACGAGCTTGACCATTAACGAACAAATTCCGGTCATCGGCAACTTCTTCCTGATTACCTCTCATCGTAACCGTGGCGCAGCCTTTGGGATTTTACAGGATCAGCGTTGGTTTTTTATTGTGGTAACTACGGTCGTATTGATCGGTATCGTGTGGTACATGCTTAAGATAAAAAAATCAGGCAACCGTTTGCTTCAAACGGCACTTGCGCTTGTGCTTGGCGGTGCGGTTGGTAATTTCTTCGATCGCGCGCTGACCGGAGAAGTCGTGGATTTCCTGCAATTCAATTTCGGGTCATATACCTTCCCGATTTTTAATGTTGCGGATTCATGCATTGTTGTCGGCGTGGCGCTGATTATTCTGGATTCCATTTTGGAGATTCGCCGGGAGAAGCAGCAAGCAGCAGAGATCAAACAAGAGGAGCAAGTATGACTTATAACGAGGAAAATTGGCTTGATCTGGAGGAAGGCACGGGCCAGGAATGGACCGTAAAGCCGGAGAGTGCCAGAGAGAGAATTGATAAATACGTCAAGTCCATCACCGGGGACGAATATTCTCGCAGTCAAATTCAGCTATGGATTGAGAATGGCGATATTGCCGTCAATGGTGAACAAGTAAAGTCGAATTATAAAATGAACGCCGGAGATACGGTTACGTTAACGATTCCCGATGCTCAGCCGGTAGAGATCGTGCCCGAAGCCATCCCGTTGGATATTTACTACGAGGACAGCGATGTTATCGTTGTGAACAAGCAGCGCGGGATGGTCGTTCACCCGGCACCGGGACATGCTTGCGGAACCCTGGTCAATGCGCTCATGCATCATTGCAAGGACCTGTCGGGGATCAATGGGGAACTGCGGCCAGGTATTGTTCACCGCATTGATAAGGATACCTCCGGGCTGTTGATGGCTGCCAAGAATGATATGGCTCACGCTTCTCTGGCTGCCCAATTGAAGGAGCATTCTGTAACCCGGAAGTATTATGCGCTCGTGCATGGGCATGTCAGCCATGATCAAGGAACGGTGGATGCGCCGATTGGCCGGGATCCGCATGACCGGAAAATGTACACGGTAATCGAACGTAACAGCAAGCCTGCAGTGACTCATTTTCAGGTTGTCGAGCGATTTGGCGACTACACCTTGCTGGAGCTGAAGCTTGAGACGGGCCGTACCCACCAAATCCGGGTGCATATGAAATTTATCGGACATCCGCTTGTGGGAGATCCATTGTATGGCAGAAGCAAGGGCATTAAAATGCAAGGACAAGCGCTTCATGCCGCGGTCCTGGGCTTTGTCCATCCGGCAAGCGGAGAGTATAAAGAATTCTCGGCACCCCTCCCTGATGATATGGAGGAATTGCTTCATTCCTTGCGCAATCGGTAATGAAGATTCCCTGGCTTAGAATCGCACGTAGCGATAGCTGAGCCGGGGATTTTTTGTGTCTATGTAGTCGGATAGTACAAACGTTCTGGTGTTTAATCCATTGTTAAAAAACCGGCATTCCAGCAATATGAAAAGGGGAAATGTTCTGCATTTTCAAGTTAAATAAGGAGTTGTCGGTTATGAGCATAGAGCAATATCAAGACACGTTTATCCAACGGCAGTTTGCTGACCGAATCGGCGGAGCGAATTACGGTAAAGATACTGCAATTTATAAATTTGAGAAGATCAAACGGGCCAAAGCGGCCGCAAGGAAGGACTTCCCGGATATTGAATTGATCGATATGGGGGTGGGCGAGCCTGACGAAATGGCAGATGCCGGAATTGTGGCCAAGCTGGCTGAGGAGGCTGCCAAGCCAGAAAACCGGGGTTATGCGGATAACGGGATTCCCGAGTTTAAGGAAGCAGCCTCCAGGTATCTGAAAGAAGTCTTTGGCGTGGAGGGGATTGATCCGGTTACGGAAATCGTTCATTCGATCGGCTCCAAGCCGGCGTTGGCCATGCTGCCGTCCTGCTTCATTAATCCGGGTGACCTTGCCATATTGACGGTTCCGGGATACCCGGTACTCGGAACCCATACCCAATATCTGGGCGGCGAAGTATATCATGTGCCTCTCACGGAAGAGAATCAGTTCCTTCCGGATCTGGCCTCCATCCCGGAGGAGATTGCGGCAAAAGCAAAATTGATCTACCTGAATTATCCGAACAATCCTACGGGAGCCAGTGCAACAAAGGAGTTCTTTATCGAGGTTGTGACCTGGGCCAAGAAATACGATATTGTCGTAGTTCATGATGCGCCATATGCTGCTTTGACTTATGACGGCCTTAAGCCGCTGAGCTTCTTGTCCGTTCCCGGAGCCAAAGAGGTAGGCGTCGAATTGCATTCTTTGTCCAAGTCGTATAATATGACCGGCTGGAGAATCGGGTTTGTCGCCGGAAATCCCTTGATTATTAAGGCATTTAGCGACGTGAAGGACAATAATGATTCAGGACAGTTTATCGCCATTCAGAAGGCGGCGGCATATGGACTGTCAAAGCCGGAGATTACCGAGAAGATTGCGGAGAAGTATTCGCGGCGTCACAATCTGTTGGTCGAGGCACTGAATGAATTAGGCTTCAAGGCGAAAAAACCTCGAGGCTCCTTTTTCCTTTATGTCGAAGCTCCACAAGGCGTGGAGGGAGGCCCGTCCTTCGCATCCGCGGAAGACTTCTCTCAATATTTAATTCGTGAGAAGCTGATCTCGACCGTGCCCTGGGATGATGCCGGGCATTACGTCCGTTTTTCTGTAACCTTTGCAGCTAACGGTATTGAAGCCGAGAAGCAGGTGATCGAAGAGATCAAGGGCCGCCTTGGTGGAGTGAAGTTTGTGTTTTAGGCAGCATTCTGGTGAGTGACTGCGGCATGCAAGCAGGAAAATGCGTACCAGCGGAATATAGTTAAAATATTGGAGGGCGAGTTAGAGGGGGCAACGTGTGAAGAGTTGCTATGATCGCTGTTGTTCGCGGATTTCCCTGATTGGACTAAGTTCTAACAAGGGAGAAATCCGCTCACAAAGGCGAACGCTCCGCTTCTTCACAACCCTTCACACTTATGCCCTGGTTACTTCGCTTTTGGGTTCAACTGCACTGCAGTCTGCACATAGCTATGCCTAAGCTGCATAGCAATAACTGCACTGTTATTAACTTATCTCCCTGCGGCATGCTACCCGCTGAAGGTGCAATAATGCGCAGTTACTGTTTGTAATGCATCAGCGTCATCCGGTACCTCATAGG
>NZ_JAHLQJ010000027.1 GCF_018919145.1 Paenibacillus brevis | reverse complement strand
AATCATGTTGTTACTAGTAGTCATTCATATGTCCCCCTGAATTTTTGTCGGATAATTATCATTATACGACCAATTTCGACAATTCTTTCTTAAAATTTTAACTTTCCATTAATTACCTCCGTATTAAAGTAGATCGCTGGATTTGCGATAGGCGCTTTGAATTAAAAACCTGAGAATTAATATGTAGAAGAATGAAAATCTTCAAGTAAAAAGGCGAGCCCTTATAGATGGGGCTCGCCTTTCTTATCTAAGGCATTCAACATGCCGTTCTTCATGCTAATCTTCCTTAAATCCTTCCCCATGCACATCATGCACATCATTGATAATGATGAATGCCCGGGGGTCGACCGATTTGGCGATTTGATGGAGACGGCGGATCTCCGGCCTTGATACAACGCAGTATGCCATGTATTTGGATTGCTTGGAGTAGGCGCCGATCGCAGGAATCAAGGTCACTCCTCGATCCATTTCCTTCGTAATAATATCCGCAATGTCCGGAGCATGATCACTGATGATGGTAAAGGCCTTGGCCGAGTATGCCCCTTCCTGGATAAAGTCGATGACTTTGGAAGCGATGAATACCGCGACAAGGGTATACAAAATGTTTTCCTTCGCTACATAGAAGAGAGACAGTGCAATAATGATGATATCGATAGTCAGAATGACCTGTCCCATACTGAAGCCATATTTGCGGTTCATAATTCGGGCTACTATGTCGGAGCCGCCCGTCGTGCCGCCGAAGCGGAATACAATGCCAAGTCCTGCGCCAAGCGTTACACCCGCATAGAGAGAGGCAAGAATATAATCCGTTTCAAAGGTTTCGATCCAGCCATGCTCAATCATCTTTTCGAAGATCCATAAAAAAAAGGACAGGGAACCGATCCCGATTCCCGTATAAACAATCTGGCGTCCGCCAAGAATTCTCCATCCCAGAAAGAATAAGGGGATATTCAGAAGCAGGTTGGAGAACGATGGGGAAATACCAAAAGCGTATTTGAGCAGGATCGTGATCCCGGTCACACCGCCCTCCATAAGCTGATTGGGTATAATAAAATAGAGAAGTCCGAAGGCATAGATTGCGGTTCCCAATAAAATAGGAAGCACCGTTTTCACAACCCCCGATAATTTAAATGAATTCATTAACTCCATCCCTCACCTATCCATATAAAGTGAATTCTCAGCACACTTTCTTAGTATATCTTTTTTTCGTGCGATTAAAAATGATTTGTCTTCAAAACTTCTTTGCGATAACATAGGGATGAAACTCACAACTTGCGGAGGAATGTCGGATGGAAGAGAAGTCTCTCGCCGAAATGCAGCGGGAAGTGGACCGATACATATCGCAGTTTAAGGAAGGCTATTTCAGTCCGCTTGCGTTGATGGCTAGAATGAGTGAAGAAGTCGGAGAATTGGCCCGAGAGGTCAATCATAGCTATGGCGAGAAAAAGAAAAAAGCAGACGAAGCGGACAATTCCATTGAATTGGAGCTTGGGGATATTATGTTCATCACGATGTGCTTCGCCAATTCGCTGGGCATCGATCTGACGGAGGCTCACAACAAGGTGATGCATAAATTCAATACCCGCGATGCGAATCGGTGGACTCGGAAGGACACCGAATAAGGACCTCTGTCATATGCTGTACTGTGAACAGCCCATGACAGGGGGGGAGCAGATGAAAGCGGAGGACTACCTTAAGAAGGCATACCGAAGCATTTACAATAATGATTTTGAACAGGCGATATCCTGGTTTGAGCAGGCGCTTTCCATTGAGCCGGATAACGCAGATATTCATTATCGGTGCTCCATCACGTGTGCGCGCAGCAGCAGGCTGGACAAAGCAATTGCCCATGCCAGACTGGCAGTCGCTTTAATGCCTGCACAGGAGGAATATAAGCTGCATTTTGACCGGATGCAAGCCAAGGAGCTAACACAGCTGGCCAAGAAGCGGTTGGATTCTTCTTCCAGCAGTTCATCACAGGGAAGCAATTCATCATCTGCGGTTCGTCTGTTGAAGCGGGCCGTCCAGTTGGATCCGCTGTCTGTAGACTCGCAGGTGTGGTTAGCTATTGCCTATGCCGAGACAGGTCAATATGTGAATGCGCTGAAGGCGCTGCGGGATGCATCGTCATTGCCCCAGGATGAAGCGGTAGCGACACAGCTTCGGGAACTGGAGCAGAGAATACGCAAAGCCATGAAAACCTAGTTGAACAAGTGGAGGTATCAGGATGACGGATAGAATCAGAGTTGCTGTGGCCGGAGCAGCTGGCAGAATGGGACGCGAAGTCGTCAAAATGGTGCTGGAGGATGATAGTCTGGAGCTGGTTGCTGCAATCAGCATCGATAATGATGGAGAGGATGCAGGCGCGCTTGCAGGAATGAAGCCCTGCGGTGTGAAGCTGACATCCGATCTGGAGCTTGCGCTGCTCGAGAGCAAGCCGCATGTCATGGTTGATTTCACTACCCCGGCATCAGCATACGGAAACACCGAGCTAGCCATCAAGCATGGCGTTGCTCCTGTAATCGGTACGACCGGCTTTACGCCGGAACAGATCGAAGGTCTGGACAAGCAGTGCCGGGCCAAGAAGCTTGGCGGGCTCATTGCACCGAACTTCTCCATTGGCGCAATTCTGATGATGAAGTTCGCTGCGGAAGCAGCCAAATATTTTCCGCATCTGGAGATTATCGAATATCATGGGGATCAGAAACTGGATGCGCCTTCGGGAACTGCGGTGAAGACCGCTGAACTGATTGCGGCTAACCGTGAAGAGCTGCGCCAGGGCAATCCGAACGAGGAAGAGACGATTGAAGGCTCCAGAGGCGGCTATTATAATGGCTTTAGAATCCACAGTGTCCGGCTGCCTGGAGTATTTGCGCAGCAGGAGGTCATCTTTGGCGGATTCGGACAAAGTCTCAAGATACGCCACGATTCCTATGATCGTGCAGGCTACATGCCGGGCGTCAATCTGGCGGTCAAGAAAGTGCTTCAATGCGAAGGCATGGTTTATGGTTTCGAACATTTAATGGATGGATAGTAAGGGGAGAGAGAGAACATGTTGAATATCGCTTTTATTGCGCACGACCGTAAAAAAGAAGATATCGTTAATTTTGTGATTGCCTATGAGCATGTGTTCAAGGGGAAAAAGCTGTATTCGACCGGTACGACAGGGATGCGTATTATGGAAGCGACAGATCTGCAGATTCACCGCTTCCTGTCAGGGCCGCTTGGCGGCGATCAGCAAATCGGTGCTCTGATCGCGCAAAATGAAATGGATCTCGTGCTCTTCTTCCGTGATCCATTAATGGCACAACCGCATGAGCCGGACATTACCGCGCTGTTGAGATTGTGCGATGTGCACGGCATTCCTGTCGCGACGAATTTGGCTACGGCGGAGATTCTGGTTCGCGCTTTGGATCGCGGAGATTTCGGCTGGCGTGAGCTGGTTGAATCCAACAAGCCGGGATTGGGGTAAGGATGAGTATATCTGTAGAACCGTTGGACATCCTTGTGTTCGGTGCTCATGCGGATGATGCGGAGATTGGCATGGCAGGCACTATTGCCAAGCATACCGCTGCCGGTATGCGGGTTGGTCTGTGCGACCTGACGTACGCCGAATTATCTTCGAATGGCACGGTAGAGCTAAGGCTTCAGGAAGCTGATGCGGCTGCCCGGGTGCTTGGCGTTGCCATGCGCATAAATCTCGGTCTGCCGGACCGCGGATTATTCGGGACACCGGAACAGATTGCTGCTGTAACAGAGGTTATTCGCACCTATGCACCGAAGATGGTGTTTGCTCCTCATTGGGAGGATCGCCATCCCGATCATGTGGCATGCAGCAAGCTGGTGCAAGAGGCGGTATTTAATGCGAAGCTGCGCCGGTATATGCCGGACAAGCCGGCGGTTAGTCTGCCGGAGCTGTATTTTTACTATATTAACGACTGGAAAACCCCGGATGTGCTTGTGGATGTAACGGACCATTATGTGCTCAAAGAGCAGGCGCTTGGCTGTTACCGTTCCCAGTTCATGAAAGCGGAAGGTGAGGATGTTGCACCGACGCCGCTCAACCAGGGGTATATCGAAAGGGTGCAGGCCAGAGATGCCTTGCTGGGGCAAGCCCGGCTGATACCTTATGCCGAAGGCTTCACAGTAAAGACACCTTATCTTGTTCATCTGTTCGGAGCCAGCCGCTCATAAACTATACTTGTGAATTAAGGAATCAAGGAGGCCGCTGGCGGATGGATTCATTTCTGAAGATCGGCATTACATGTTACCCGTCTCTCGGCGGGTCAGGAGTAGTTGCGACAGAACTCGGCAAGCTGCTTGCGGAGAAGGGGCATGAGGTTCATTTTATATCGCATAGCGTTCCTTTCCGTCTTGGCAGCTTCCATAAAAATATTAAGTATCACGAAGTGGATGTCAGCGACTATTATGTGTTCCGCTATCCGCCTTATGATCTATCACTAGCTACCAAAATGGCTCAAGTCGCCAAGCAGCAGGAGCTGGATGTGCTTCATGTGCATTATGCCGTTCCGCATGCTGTGTGCGCATTCCTGGCCAAACAGATGGTTGGCGATAAGCTGAAGGTGGTCACGACCTTGCATGGAACGGATATTACTGTACTGGCACAGGATGAGTCGTTGAAGGATCTGATCCGGCTTGCTATTAATGAGAGCGATGCTGTAACCTCGGTGTCCAAGGATCTGACCCGGGAGACCCGGGAAGTACTGGATATTACCCGGGAGATTGATCTGACCTACAATTTCGTAGATCCACGAGAATATTATCCGCGCAATACCTGCAATTGCAAAAATGACTTTGCTGAGCCAGGCGAAAAGGTATTGATGCATATTTCGAATTTCCGGCCGGTGAAGCGGGTTGGCGATGTGGTTGATGTATTCAAGAAGGTCCAGGAGCAGGTGCCTGCTAAGCTGTTATTTGTCGGCGAAGGCCCGGACCTTCCGAAGATTCAATGGAAAATCCGGGAGATGGGCTTGGAGAATAAGGTGCACTTTCTGGGCAAACAGGATGATATCGCTCAGGTGATCTCCATGGCGGATCTGCTGCTGCTTCCTTCCGAGAAGGAGAGCTTCGGGCTTGTCGCTCTGGAGGCAATGGCATGTGGCGTGCCTACGGTGGGCTCTATCGCGGGCGGTATCCCGGAATTGATAACACACGGTGAGACTGGTTATCTGGCTCCGATTGGCGATGTGGATGCGATGGCCGAACATTGCCTCGCATTGCTGACCCAGCCTGAACAGATGAATAGATTTCGCGAAGCCTGTCTGCAGCGTGCCAAGAATGATTTTAGCAGCGAACGGATGATGCAGACTTACGAGTCGATCTACTATCGAGTGCTTCAACGCGAGGCTCCCGGCGTGAATCACATCTGTCCTTGAGCCTTAGATTCGCACGAGAAGTATGCTTGGAGGCTGATGCTATGAACAGATGGAGAATGGTTCCCCCCCTGATGGTTCGTCAGGGGGAGCTGGTGTTGGAACGGCTTACAATGCAGGGCTTCGAAGCCTACTTCGTAGGCGGATGCGTTCGGGATGAATTGATGGGACGCCCGGTCCACGATATGGATATTGCTACCTCGGCTACACCGGAACAGGTCGTTGCTCTGTTTGAACGGACTGTGCCGACTGGAATTCAGCATGGTACTGTAACCGTACTTATGGAGGACCATGCGTTCGAGGTGACGACCTTTCGCAAGGAAGCGGAATATGAAGATCACCGCAGGCCCTCAGAGGTGCAATATGTACGTGATCTGGAGCAGGATTTGCAGCGGCGTGATTTCACTATGAATGCCATCGCTATGGATCGTCACGGAAAGGTTAGTGACCCGTATCACGGGCTTCAGGATATTGAAGCGGGTGTCATTCGTGCGGTAGGCAGTGCTGCCGAACGCTTTGACGAGGATGCCTTGCGCATGGTGCGTGCTGTTCGGTTCGCCTCGGTCTTCGGTTTCCGTCCGACCAAGAGTACCTGGTCAGGTCTTCGGATTTGCCGCGACAAGATCGCCTATATTGCAACCGAGCGTATTCGCGCTGAACTGGAAAAGATGATCGCAGGCCCTCGCCCGCTGCGGGGACTGGAGCTATTGCGGAGAAGCGGCTTGTTAGAATACATAAACGCACCTGTTCCTATGGCGGCGCTGCGGTGGTCTGCCAAGGAAGCCCAGAATGACTGGCTAGCTGCCATCGAGCATGCAGAAGGGGCTGAGCTGCCGGAGCTTCGGTGGTCGCTGCTGCTTCAAGGCTTGAGCGTTCAGGGCGATGAGGCGGGCCCGCTGCTGAAGCGTTGGACATTCTCAAGAAAGTTGTCCCAGGCGGTGTCCAATATCATCATCTTCGATGAAGTGATGAACACGATGAATGAAGATCACTCCATTTCGCCGGAGGCGCGGAGAAGCCGGTTCATCAAGACTGCGCTTCGGCTCGGCAAGGAGACGGCGGAAGGCTGGCTGCTTCGGAGAAAGGCTCTGGTGAAGAACCTTAGCCCAGAAACCGAAGGGGATGTTCCGGGTAAAGCTAATCTTCCAACGGATTTCCCGGAGGCAGAGTGGTTTAGAGCGATCACGGTATTTGCCCTGTCGGACCTGGAACTGAACGGCGGCGAGATCATTGCCGCAACCGGGCGGAAAGGCGGCCCTTGGCTAACCGAGCTATTAAACGGATTACTATTTGCCGTTGCGGCAGGGGAACTAAGAAATGAGAAAAATGTACTTCTTGAACATGCGAAAGCTGTGGTGAATACGAATGGACACATCTAGACTGTTAACCTTGCTTGAGGAACACGCTTCAACAGGGGAATATTTGTCCGGTGAAGAATTAAGCAAGCTGCTAAAGATCAGCCGAACCGCAGTCTGGAAGCAGATCAACAAGCTAAGAGAAGAAGGCTATGAATTTGATGCGGTATCCCGCAGGGGCTATCGCCTGCTTCATGCACCAGATCGGATGACTGCTGAACGGCTGGAGCGGTACTTGCAAACGAAGCTCTATGGGAGGAAACTGCAACTGCTGAGCGTAACAAGCTCTACCCAAGCCGTAGCTAAGGAATTGGCAGAGGAAGGTGAGCCGGAAGGCACGCTTGTTTTTGCTGAACAGCAGACTGTCGGAAGAGGAAGGCAAGGGCGCAGCTGGCATTCTCCGCCCGGCAAAGGCATATGGATGAGTGTGGTTCTGCGGCCCGAGCTGCCCCTAAGATCCGCCCCGCAGCTCACCTTGATGACCGCAGTAGCGGTATGCCAGGCGATACGCAAGGTAACCGGCGTGGAGTCTGGCATCAAATGGCCGAACGATCTGCTCGTAGGCGGCAAGAAGGTGTGCGGGATTCTGCTTGAATCAGCAGGCGAAGACACCCGGATGAAATATTGCATCGCGGGAATCGGAATTGATGTTAATTTGGAGCAGGAAGACCTTCCCGGACATTTACAGGGCATTGCTACTTCGCTAAAGCTTGCTGCGGGTCAGACTCAAGATCGGGCAGAGCTTGCGGCAGAGGTGCTCCTTCGAATGGAACAGCTGATGGAGCTTTATCAATCTGAAGGCTTCCAGCCGATCAAATTACTGTGGGAGGACATGTCCGTCACGATCGGGCGGGGCGTGTCGGTCGCAGGGCATCAGGGGATGAACACAGGCAGGGCAGTCGGCTTGGATGATTCGGGCGGATTAGTGATTCTGGATGAATCCGGAGCGCTTGCCACGATTTTTTCTGGAGAACTTGAACTTGACTGATGAAAAATAGGATGTAATTTGTTATACTGTCCACATGAGGCGATATCGATTGAAATCGAATTGCACTCTGATGGGCAGACTTAAGTAGATAGGTAATGAAGTACAGAGTTTCCAAGATCGCATGGATTCTGCTCTGAGCCGATGAGGACCGAGACAGAAAGAACGAGCGAAAGACGACTCTTCTTTTGTGTGGATTCGGGACCTTTAGTGCCAAACTAAAAGGTTTTTTTTGTGCGTCCAGAATACCCTGGTGTGCAAAATACCGAAGGAGGATAATGACAACGATGGCTGAAAAACGTGCACTAAACATTGTGAAGATGAGAAAAATGAAACAGGAAGGCAACCCGATCACGATGATTACAGCCTATGACTACCCTTCCGCGAAGCTGGCGGAGGAAGCGGATATCGACATCATTCTTGTTGGAGATTCGCTTGGCAATGTAGTATTGGGCTATGATTCCACGATTCCGGTGACTACGGACGATATCGTCTATCATACCCGTTCTGTCGCCCGTGCTGCCGGGAATACGTTCATTGTAGCGGATTTGCCGTTCATGACATACCACGGGAGCATTGATGAGACGCTCCGGACAGTAAGAAGAATTATGCAGGAAGGCCATGCCCATGCGGTTAAAATGGAGGGCGGTGCGGAGATTGCGCTTCAGGTGCAGAGCATTGTCCAGGCAGGCGTGCCGGTGCTGGGCCATATCGGCTTGACACCGCAATCGGTCAATCAGATCGGCGGCTACCGCGTGCAAGGCAAGGATGAGCAGGATGCCCGCCGTCTCATGGAGGATGCCAAGGCGCTGGAGCGTGCCGGTGTATTCGGGATCGTGCTGGAGCTCGTGACCGAAGAGGTGGCCGAAGCGATTTCGAAGGCTGTATCCGTGCCTACCATTGGTATCGGGGCAGGACGGGCGGTAGACGGTCAGGTCCTCGTCTTCCACGACGTGCTGAAGTACGATTCCGACTACCGCGAGAAGCGCTTCGTGAAGACCTATGCGGATATCGGCGCTGAAATTCGTCAAGGCATTGCGGCTTATGTGAATGAAGTGAAGACCAGACAATTCCCGGCACAGGAGCATGTGTTCAATGCAGAGGATACCGTTATAGCGGGTCTTTACGGGAAAGTGAAAGAGGAAACTGTGAAATGAACCTATTCCGGAATATTCAGGATTTAAGACAATATTTGAAGCAGGAGCGCTTGAAGGCGGCACTGGAAGGCAAGGTCCTTGAGACAGGCTTCGTGCCTACGATGGGTTATTTGCATGAAGGGCATGCCAGCCTGCTGCGTGAAGCAAGACGCAACAATGATCTGGTGGTGCTGAGTATCTTCGTCAACCCGATTCAGTTTGGTCCGAACGAGGACTTTGAGCGTTATCCGCGTGACGAAGAGAAGGATCTTCTGCTGGCGGAGCAGGAAGGCGTTGACGCAGTCTTCTTGCCGTCAGTCGAAGAGATGTATCCTGCACAGACGTTAACCAAGATTACGGTCAGTCAGCAGTTGACTGGAGGGCTGTGCGGCGCTTCCCGTCCCGGACATTTCGATGGGGTAACGACCGTTGTCAGCAAGCTGTTTCATATTGTTGAACCTGAGCGGGCTTACTTCGGACAGAAGGATGCTCAGCAGGTAGCCGTAATTACCCAAATGGTGAAGGACTTGAACATGCCCGTCCAGATTGTTCCATGTCCGATTAGGCGGGAAGAGGACGGCTTGGCGCTGAGCTCCCGCAATGTGTATCTTGCCCCGGCCGAGCGCGAGGCGGCATTGGTATTGTCCCGTCAGCTACTGCAGATGCAAAAGCAGCTCAACCAAGGCGATACCCTGACAGCGGGCAAGGCAAGAGAAAGCTTGCTACAAGCATTCTCGGCCGAGCCTCTGGCTGAGGTGGACTATGTGGAGGTCGTCCGCTTTCCAGGTCTGCAACCGCTTGGCGATTTCGAGAGAATAGCCGAGGATGGAGAGGCGCTGGTTGCTGTTGCGGTGAAGTTCGGGAGCACCCGGCTGATCGACAACGTTATTCTGAGCAAGAAAGGTGTGTAACGCGATGTACAGAACGATGATGAAATCTAAAATTCACCGTGCAACCGTAACGGAAGCGAATTTGAACTATATTGGCAGCATTACCATTGATGAGGATTTGATGGAAACAGCGGATTTACTGGAAAATGAAAAGGTGCAGATTGTGAATAATAACAATGGCGCCAGACTTGAGACTTATGTAATTCCAGGCCCTCGCGGGAGCGGGGTCATCTGCCTGAACGGAGCGGCTGCACGTCTGGTTCAACCGGGCGATAATGTTATTATCATCTCTTATGCCCAAATGTCGGCGGAAGAACTGAGAAGCCACAAGCCAACCGTTGTGTTCGTGGACGAGAATAACCGTCCTGTGGAGACCGCAGCGCAAGAGCTGCATGCCACGATTCGGTAATTGAACGCCAGAACTATTTGCCCTATCCTCCATGGCTATGCAATTAATGCCTGCGGGAATGAAATCCGAGCCCATAACAAAAAATGAACGTAAGGCTCACACTGATTTCATTTTCGATAAAGGTGGGATGCGGATGATGTTTCAACATATGTTTGCGGAAATGAGCGGGATGCTGGACGAAATCATTCATTATTATCCTGGAGCAAGCGGTCCTGCGCGTCAGGAGCTGGCTGCCAAGTGGCAGCTGCTCAAAACGATGAGCGACGGAATTATTGAGGAATGGCTGGGCTTTGAAGAAAAACTGGGGCATTTCCGCCAAACCGGCGTCAGCCCGGATGGAGGCGCTCTGCCTGCGCCTGAGCTGCCTGAGATGGACGCAGAAGCCTTTGTAAAAGGTCAAGGGTATTACAAGCTGATGATGTTTGCGCAGGCGCTGACGCAGTTTAAACAGGTCGTGGAGCAGTATCCGGATAGCGCGGTGGCACGAACGTATCTGGCAATGTGTTATCTGCATCTGAATGAATCCGAACAAGCTGTTCCGCATTTCTGGCGCGTTCTGGAAACCTGTGATTCGAAACGTATTCGTTCCATCATTTATAATGCACTCGGCTGCATTGAGGCTCAGAACGGAGTGCGCTTGAAGGCGAAGGAATATTTTAAGCTGGCTCATTACCATGATCCTTCCCTGGCAGAGCCGCTGGCGAATCTGGAATCATGCATGCGCAGCAGCGGGAAGCTGCATTATGGAAGCGAACTGACCTCTCTGCTGTAATGTTTCTGGCGTTGAAGGAAAGGATTATCAGGCGATGCAGAACCCTTTGTCAAGGGGGCATCGCTTTTTTTTATAGGCATTTCACATTCAATTTTCAAATTCGCCATCTTCTGTTATGCTGTTAAATAGACTGGAAGAAAGGGACTTTACAAATCAATGAAATACGCCGTACTTGATTTTGAAACCACGGGCAACCAATCCTCGGATGTAATTATTCAGGCTGGATTGGCCATTATAGATGAAGACATGACGGTGTCCCGTGTATACAGTTCTTTTGTGAAGCCCGGGATTCCGATTCCGCCGTTCATCACAAGTCTGACGGGAATTACCGAAGAGGACGTCAAGGATGCGCCTGATTTGGACGAGGTCATGATGGAGATGGTTCCATTGCTCAGTGACACCGTGCTGGTCGGCCACAACGTCGCCTTTGATTTCAATTACTTACAGAGCGCGCTGGATAAGACCGGCTATCTGCCGTATACAGGGCGAATTCTCGATACCATGGATTTTCTGAAAATATTATATCCCTCCTTGACGACGTATCAGTTAGGGATGGTTGCCTCGGAGTTCGAGGTGGAGCATGACCGGCCGCATCAGGCGGATAGTGATGCCTTAGCTACGGCTCTGATCTTCATCAAATGTCTGGAAGAGCTGGACCAGCTGCCGATGTTAACGATACAGCGACTGGCGGATTTGCTCTCCGGGGAGGACAGTGATCTGGCCTGGTTTTTCGATGCAGTACTGGAGCAGCGTCAGCAGAACCCTTCTGTGGATCAGGATGGTTATACGTACTACAGACAGTTCGCGTTAAAGACCGATGACTGGATGAATATCGAGCCTGAGCGCAGCGATATGATGAATAACCCGCTTGAGGGCGTCAGCTTCGAGCAATTTATGGAGCAGGTGCAATCGTCTCTGAAGGAGCAACTGCCTGAATATGAAGAGCGTGAAGCGCAGAACCTGATGCTGAAGGAAGTTGCTGCCGCTTTCCAGGAAGACAAGCATTTGCTCGTAGAAGCGGGCACAGGGACAGGGAAATCATTAGGTTATTTGCTGCCGGCCATTTATCACAGCGTAAAAACGGATGAGAAGGTCATGGTGAGCACCCATACGATCAACCTTCAGGAGCAACTGCGCGAGCGGGATATCCCGCTGTTGACCGAGGTTGTGCCGTTCCCGTTCAAGGCCGCGGTATTTAAGGGCAGACAGCACTATTTGTGTTTGCGCAAATTTGAACATAAAATTAACAGGAGGGACTTCGTCTCTCCGAAGGAAGAAGTCATGACCGCCGCTCAAATGATTGTCTGGCTTGCCCAGACAGAGAACGGGGATGACGAGGAGCTGAATCTCGGCAACCGGGGAGGAGACTTCTGGGAGACCGTGGCGAGTGAATCGGATTCCTGTCTTGGACGCTCCTGTCCATGGTTCCGCAAGTGTTATTATCACAAAGCGAAGCATGAAGCAGGGGTAGCGGACGTAGTCATTACCAATCATTCCAAGCTGTTCACGGACATCCAGGCGGGACACCAGCTCCTTCCTGGCTATGAGCGTCTTGTCATTGATGAAGCCCACCATTTGGAGGACGTAGCCGGGAAACATTTAGGAATGCAAATGAAATATTTCACAGTGGTGCATACCCTGACAAGGCTATTCAAGGACAGTAAGAACGGTCAGCTTCCGAATCTGAGGCAGCAGCTTCAGCAATCAGGGAGTGAGCGGGCGGCTTCCTGGGGAGCGGTTATCGATGGACTTTATCCTTCTTTCCTTGATGTGAAGGAGCATTGGGATCGTCTGGCTGAAGCGATGTTCACGCTGATGCCGGAGCGGAGCGACACCGCTTCCGGAGATCCTGGACAATTCGTGCTGCGGCTGCTGCCGCACAAGAAGCCGAAGAGCTGGGATGAACTGCTCGTGATGGAGAACCAGATTTATGTGACCATTGGAGATATAGTACGCAAGGCCGAGAAGCTGCTTACCGAGCTTAAAGAGCAGGACGAGCAGGATTTTGGCTCCGAAAGTCTAATTACTGATATAACCGGGTTAATCAAGGACCTGGGAACTGAACGGGACGCACTGCGTTCCTTCATGAAGCTGGAGGACGTAAACACCGTCTACTGGATTGAAGGCAACGGGAACTATCGAAGCAAATCCTTGCAGATTTTTGCCGTGCCGATTGATGTCAGCGAGCAGCTCAAGAACTACTTCTTCGAGCGGAAGAAGAGCATTGTTATGACATCTGCCACCTTGTCGGTGGACAAATCCTTCCAATATATGATTGACCAATTAGGTCTACAGGAGGCGCAGGCCCAAGACCGGCTCATGACCTCCATGCTTCCTTCGCCTTTTAATTACCGCGAACAGGCCTTGCTTGTGATTCCGCGGGACTTTCCAAGCGTGAAGGGAAGCGTAGGGGATGATTACTTTGTCAGTACGCTCGTCCGCTCCTTGGCGGACACAGCGATCGTAACTCAAGGCCGGATGCTCGTGCTGTTCACCTCCTACCGGATGCTGAGGCAGGTCTATGATCCGCTTAAAGAGCTGCTATCCTCGCACAATATTTCGGTAATCGGCCAAGGCATGGACAGCGGCAGCCGGACCAAGCTTACCCGCCGGTTCCAGGGGCAGCAAGCATCCGTACTGCTGGGAACCAGCAGCTTCTGGGAGGGCGTAGATATCCCGGGAGATGCGCTCACGAGCCTAGCGATTGTTCGCCTGCCGTTTCAACCGCCGAATCATCCGCTTGTGGAAGCAAAGAGCGAACGGCTGCAGCAAGAGAAGAAGAATCCCTTCATGAAGCTGTCCGTTCCGCAGGCCGTCATCCGGTTCAAGCAAGGCTTCGGACGGCTGGTGCGCACTTCTCAGGATCGGGGAATCGTCATTGTGTACGATACTAGAATTCTGGAATCTTATTACGGAAAGTACTTTTTGTATTCTTTGCCCGGACCCAAAATGGAGCATATGCCACTTGGCCAGATGGTTCCACGCATTGCGGAATGGCTGGACCCGGAAAATCCGTAAACGCTTCTTAATTTGCGTCAATAATAGGGGGATAATCAATGAAGTCAGAAAAAATTTCAGACGCCGTTGTGCGTAGATTGCCAGTCTATTTGCGTTTTCTTAATGAATTAAGCCGCCGAGAGGTATCCACGGTTTCATCTCAGGAGCTCGGACAGAAGCTGGATCTGAATCCGGCGCAAATTCGTAAGGATCTCGCCTATTTCGGTGACTTTGGCCGGAAAGGGATCGGCTATGATGTGGCTTATTTGATTGAGAAAATTCAACAAATCCTGAATCTGGATCAACAGATTAATGTGGCGCTGATCGGAGCTGGTAATCTCGGACAAGCGTTATCGAATTATAATGCCTATGTAAAGGACAATATGAAGATCGTCGCCGTATTTGATGCGAGTCCCGGTAAGATCGGCGGGAAAATCAATAATATTGAAATTCAGCCGATTGAGATGCTGGACGAAACGGTACGCAACAATAATATCCGGATCGGCATTATCACCGTACCTGCAGCTGAAGCCCAGCGTGTTGCTGACAAGCTCGTGGCTGCAGGCATTGGAGCCATTTTGAATTTTGCGCCGACTATTCTCAAGGTTCCGGCTGAAGTGCGGGTACATGCGGCAGACTTTACTACGGATTTAATGAGCCTTGCTTATTATCTGGACGGCGGAAAGGAAATGAAAGACCATGACTCGAAAATGGCTGATTAAAGACGGCACATTCGCGGTGCTGCATCAAGAACAAACCGTGATCCGCGGCTATATGCTGATCGAAGGGGATCGAATCACTTATATCGGCCAAGAACGGCCGGAAGGCGTGGAAGGGGCCGAGACATTCGACGGCAAAGGCCTTCTATTCCTGCCCGGTCTAATCAATACCCATGGACATGCAGCGATGTCGCTGCTTCGCGGCTATGGCGACGACATGGTGCTTCAAGAATGGCTTCAGCAGAAGATGTGGCCCATGGAAGCGAAGTTCACTAGCGAGGATGTATACTGGGGCACCGCGTTGTCTGTGATTGAGATGCTCAAGAGCGGTACTACGACCTTCCTTGATATGTATGATCACATGGATCAGGTGGCCTCAGTAGTGGAACAATCCGGCATCCGGGCGGTTCTGACGCGCGGCGTAATCGGATTATGTCCGCCGGAGGAGCAGCAGCGCAAGCTGGACGAAGCGGTTTTGTTCGCTCGCAATTGGCATGGGAAGGCGAACGGCAGAATTACGACGATGATGTCGCCGCACGCCCCATATACCTGTCCGCCGGACTATATCGAAAAAATCGTGCAAGCGGCGCATGATCTGGATCTGCCGCTTCATACCCATATGTCGGAGACTCTAGCGGAAGTGGAACAAAATGTTCGGGATTACGGGGTTCGCCCGGCCCAGCATTTGTTGAATCTCGGCTTATTCAGCCGTCCGTCTTTGCTTGCGCATGCGGTGCATTTGACTGACGAAGAAATTGCTATGCTTGCCGAGCATCGCGTAGCCGTCTCCCACAACCCGGGAAGCAACCTGAAGCTTGCCTCCGGAGTAGCCCGTGTACCGGAGCTGCTGCGGGCAGGTGTGACGGTATCCTTGGGTACGGATGGCGCAGCCAGCAATAACAACCTGGATATGTTCGAGGAGATTCGCCTCGCCGCACTGATCCATAAAGGAGTAACAGGAGACCCGACCGCGATTCCGGCTGCCGAAGCACTTCGTATGGGAACGGAATATGGCGCGAAGTCGTTGTTCCTTGACGAGACAGGTGTGCTGGCAGCGGGAATGAAGGCGGACTTTATCGCCTTGAACCTGAAGCAGGCTCATTTCCTACCGAAGACCGATTATATCTCTCATGCGGTATATTCCGCTGCCGGCCAAGATGTCGAGCATGTCTGGGTAGACGGCAAGCAGATCGTCAAATCACGGGAATGTCTGACTCTGGATGAAGAAAAAATTTTGTTCGAAGCGCAAAGAGCCTTTGAGGGCTTGCTTGCACGATAGGATCGGCTTCTTATTCTATCTAAGCTTAACTTTTATAGAAAGCCATTCAGAAGAGGAAAGGAAGGGAGCTTTTGCGTAACAGAACCAAATGGATATTGCTTTCCTTTATCATCCTTGCGTTTATTCTGCTTGGCCTCTATCGTTTTTATCTATATGTTTATGATGACACCTGGCAGGCGGAGAATCTTGCTGTGCAGAGGGCGAAGGCGGAGACTACGCTTGTCAAGTCTGATGAAGTATGGAAATCGGTCTGGGACAAGGTATGCTGGGTGGTAGAGGGACAGAACGAAGACGGCGAACAGGTGATGGTCTGGCTGCCCGAGGGTGGGCAGGCCGAGGTGAAGCTTCTCTCGGAAGGGGTCTCGGAATCCCAAGTGAGAAGCATCATTAAGGAAGAACTGCCTAACAGCACCATTGTTCGTCTGATGCCAGGAATTTATGAGAACGAATATGTATGGCAAGTTTTTTATAAAGAGAAAGCGCATCACTACTATAAATTCTATCGATTTAGTGACGGTAAGCCGTTGGATGAAGTTTTCACCCTGCCGAACCGGTAGACAGTAAGCACAAATTGCCGGGATGGAGACCCATTCGGTAATTTTAGTGCAAAAAAACATTAAACATGCTGGGTCGGGTGTTCATACGGCGATTTTAGTGCAGAAAAATGAATGAACAAAAACTAGCTAATGTTGGGCTGAAAAGGTCAGTATCTTTTCTTGCCCAACTTTTTTTGCGGAATTTTTGGGAAACGGTCTTTTTTGTTATCTCTCCATCCTATAATGACTTAGTTCAATGGCTTAGTTCAATTAGAGGATTCAGTGAGCATCAGCGATCGAAAGTACACTTCACACATTACCTCCGGTTTACAATCAAAAGTAATAGTACAGCTCCCCTCGCAGCCTTGATTGAACGAAATATAAGATTTTCCAAATAGACCTAAGCAGACTCCAGCAGTGGAGTTCTATTCTTTTACATTAAGTAAAATTTAAAATATATTTCACAAATTCTCATTAGATTTGATATACGATGTGATATACTCTTATCTATAACATTGTTTATACTATTTTTATATATGAGGGGGACATCTGCGTGAAATTGCGAGTTGTACCGGTCGTTGCCAGTGTGGTCGTCTCTGCCGTGCTGTTGTTTGGCGGCTGGTTTGCTTACCAGCAATGGGCTGTTGAGAACCCGTTTCAGCATAAGGTTAGCCAAATGGAAGGCGTAAAGGGTGTACAAACCTCTATTACCCCGAATCAGGTCGAATTGAATCTTGATTTGGCGCCGAATACTGATTTTGCAGGGCTGGTTCGTCAGATTGAAGCTGACGGCAAAAAGCTGCTCGGCAGCAGAGAATTGAAGTTGACAATCAAGGATCAGAAATCGGAGAGGCTGGAGCAGGTCTGGCAGGAAGCGTTATTCCCGATTGCCCAGGCGATGGAGAATAAGCAATATACCGAGATTACAGCTGCGCTGGAGCAGTTGGAATCCACTGAATCCGGAATTTCGGCAAAAGCAGACATGGACGAGAAGAATGTATACATCACGTTGACCGATGGACAAGTCAGCAAATTTATCATTTTGCCGCGCGCAGCGCAGGCGATAGGAGTGTGGCCGAATGCGTAAGCTTGCTATGGAAATTGCAGCCGGGGCCGTACCTGTATTACTGATTTTTCTGGCTTATCTAGGTGTGAATGTTACCCCGTTAATCATTCTGGCGATTATGGTGGGCTCTGTCTATATGCTGGTAAAAATGCGTGGAGGAATTACCGCAACCGCATCTCAGGAACGAAAGCGGAAAAAGATTGCTTCGACCGGGCTGACCTTTGAAGAAATCGGCGGTCAGGACAGTGCCAAGCAGGAGCTTCGCGAAGCGCTTGATTTCATGGTTCGGCATGAAGAGATCAGCAAGTTCGGAATTCGACCAATTAAGGGGATTCTGTTGACCGGTCCTCCGGGAACAGGAAAGACCCTGATGGCGAAGGCGGCTGCTCAGTATACCAATGCCGTCTTTGTCGCAGCCTCGGGCAGTGAGTTCGTTGAGATGTACGTCGGTGTTGGCGCAAGCCGCATCCGTGAACTGTTTAAAGATGCCAGAACCAAGGCGCTCAAGGAAAAGAAAGAGAATGCGGTGATCTTCATCGATGAGATCGACGTTATTGGCGGGAAACGGGAAGGCGGACAGCAGCGAGAATACGATCAGACTCTCAACCAGCTGTTGACCGAAATGGATGGGATTTATACCTCCGAAGCTCCAAAAATTCTGATTATCGCTGCAACGAACCGTAAGGAAATGCTGGATAGTGCCCTGCTTCGCCCCGGCCGGTTTGACCGTCATATTCAGGTAGACCTTCCGGATAAAAAGGGTCGCCGTCATATCTTGGACATTCACAGCAAGAACAAGCCGCTGGCGGAAGAGGTAAGTCTGGATAAGGTCGCGGAAGAGTCCTACGGCTTCTCCGGCGCTCAGCTCGAAAGCGTCATGAATGAAGCGGCGATCTATGCGATGCGGGATGATCAGGCGAAAATTAACCAACGGCATCTCTCTATGGCTGTTGACAAGGTGATGCTCGGGGAGAAAACGGATCGTCAATCGACAGAGGAAGAGAAACGGAGAGTCGCTGTTCATGAACTGGGACATGCGGTTGCAGCCGAAGTTGTTGCTCCGGGAAGTGTGAACCAGGTTGTGCTCAGCCCGCGTGGACGGGCGCTGGGTTATGTGCGGCATAATCCGCAGGAGGAGAAATATCTGTACACCAAAAGCTACCTGGAAGGTCAGATCATGATTGCTTTGGCAGGAGCTGCCGCAGAAGAGATCTACTACGGAGGACGCAGCACAGGGTCCAGCAATGACTTTGAACAGGCACTCAATCTGGTGCAGACCATGATGACCTCCGGACTGACCTCGCTAGGTATTATTCATATGGATATGGTAACCAAGGAAGTTTTGATGAATGAAAATTCTAAGATATTAGACGAGCTTGCCGCGAGAACCAAGCAACTGCTGGTAGACAATGCGGCGGTATTCGACAAATCGCTAGATATCCTGCTTCGGGAAGAACGTTTATCTGGAGAACAATTCCGTTGTCAATTTCGTGACAGCATGAATTTACCGGCATAATTCTTTATGTCGGTAATTTTTTTTACTTTTCCGTCATGCTAAGATATTATTATATGTTGGGTATAGTCTGAAGTATTATTCGACATCAAGGGTACAATATGTGTAGAGACCACGAAAGGATGGAGAGAGAGAAGTATGAACTTCAAAAGAATTGGCGTAATTGGTGGCGGCACCATGGGCCAAGGAATCAGTGAGATGCTGGCTTCCAAGGGGCTCGATGTTTTATTGGTTGAAGAAAATAGTGAAAAGCTCAATTATGCTTATAGCATGATCGAGACAAGTCTTGACAAGCAGCTTGAGAAATGGGCATTGACCAATGCGGAGAAGAAATTGATCTTGTCCAAAATTCATAAAGTGACACATTTTGCCGAACTCGGTACCTGCGACATGGTGATCGAGACCATTTCGGAGGATTTGGATGCGAAAAAAGAGGTATTCAAGCAGTTGGATCAGGTTTGCCCAAGCAATATTATTCTTGCAAGCAACACCTCTACACTAAGCTTGACGGAAATTGCCGGATCGACAATGTATCCTGAGCGTGTGATCGGCATGCACTTTATTTATCCTGTTGCTAAAATCAATCTTGTGGAGCTGATCCGTGGGTTGAAAACATCGGATGCAACTTTCGAAGAAACAAAGGGATTTGTAGAAGAGGTTGTTGAGAAGCGCGGTGTTATGGTGTATGAATCCCCTGGATTTGTGACATCGAGAATTATCTGCGTAATGATTAACGAGGCATTGCATGTTCTGGGTGAAGGCGTTGCTACCGCTGAGGATATCGACGATGCGATGAGAATCGGATATCAATTCCAATACGGACCGCTTGAAATGGCTGACCGTTTCGGTCTGGACGCCGTACTTGCCGCGTTGGAGCGGATGTTCCGCGAGTTCGGAGATTTGAAATATCGTCCTTCTTACGTACTGAAAAAGATGGTCCGTGCAGGATTTCTTGGTATGAAAACCGGCGAAGGCTTTTTCAAATACGACAAGGATGGTGACCGGATATGAAATTACTAGTCATTAATGCGGGAAGCTCTTCCCTGAAATATCAATTGTATGACATGACAGATGAATCTGTTCTGGCTAAAGGCTTGGTAGAACGGATCGGGATGGACTCTTCGATTCTGACTCACAAGCCTACCGGCAAGGAAGACGTTACAGAAGTGAGCGAAATTCTTGAGCATACCACAGCGATCCGTAAAGTATTGGATAAGCTGGTTGACCCCGAATGCGGTGTATTGAATTCCGTAGACGAAATTCAAGCCGTTGGTCATCGCGTCGTACACGGCGGCGAGGCCTTTAAAGGCTCCGCGTTGGTTACCGGTGAAGTGAAGTCGGAAATTCGCCGTTTGTTTGACCTGGCACCATTGCATAATCCGCCTGCCATCTTGGGGATTACGGCTGCTGAGAAGAATATGCCGGGCGTGCCGCAGGTGGTTGCCTTTGATACAGCTTTCCACCAGACGATGGAAGAGAAGGTATATCTGTATCCGATTCCTAAGGTACTGTATAAGAAGCATCATGTACGGCGTTACGGAGCACACGGAACTTCCCATGATTATGTGAGTAAGGTGGCTGCTGAGGTTGTCGAGCGCCCGCTTGAAGAACTGAAGATCATTACTTGTCACATCGGTAACGGTGCCAGCTTGACTGCGATTCAAGGCGGTATATCGGTGGATACTTCGATGGGCTTGACTCCGCTCGAAGGCCTGATGATGGGTACGCGCAGCGGCGATCTCGATCCGGCAGTTGTAACCTTCGTCATGAACAAGGAAGAGCTGTCGATCAGCGAAGCGAACTCCATGCTGAACAAGCACAGCGGTCTGCTGGCGATTTCCGGTAGCAGCAGCGATATGCGTGACATTACGGACGGCATGGAAGCCGGCGAACCAAATGCTACACTGGCATTTGAAATGTATGAATACCGCCTGCGTAAATACATCGGGTCCTACGCTGCCGCAATGAATGGCGTCGACGTAATCGTATTTACTGCCGGCGTTGGTGAAAACTCTGCGGTTGTCCGCGAGAAAGTATGCGAAAACCTGACTTATCTCGGCGTAGAGCTTGATCCTGAACTGAACAAGGTGCGCTCCGGCGATCCTCGCCGCATCTCCACGCCAAACTCTAAGGTGGACGTGCTTGTCATTCCTACGAATGAGGAATTGATGATTGCCCGCGATACGTTCCGGATTGTACAGGAAAACAAATAATATTATTCACTGATAACAGTATTAAGAGGAGAGATCAGTCATGGCGAACAAAACCGTGATTCGTCAGGTTAACGAGCACGTCGGAGAGACCGTCGTAATCGGCAGTTGGCTTAACAATAAACGTTCAAGCGGGAAGATCCAGTTCCTTCAGCTTCGGGACGGTACCGGCTATATTCAGGCCGTTGTCGTCAAGAGCGAGGTATCCGAGGATACCTGGAACAATGCGAAGAGCTTAACCCAGGAATCCTCCATGTATGTTACCGGTATTATCCGCGAGGAGCCTCGCAGCCAGTCCGGTTACGAGATGACGGTAACAGAGCTGGAAATTCTTCATCTGACCGATAACTATCCGATCACCCCGAAGGAGCATGGCGTTGACTTCTTGATGGATCACCGCCATCTGTGGCTGCGTTCCTCCAAGCAGCGCGCAATTATGGTGATTCGTGCGGAGATTATTCGTGCGGTTCAGCAATTCTTTGATCAGAACGGATTTACGCTTGTCGATCCGCCGATTTTGACACCAACCTCAGCGGAAGGCACAACGAACTTGTTCCATACGAAATATTTCGAGGAGGATGCATACCTCACACAGAGCGGCCAGTTGTACATGGAAGCTGCCGCAATGGCTCTGGGTAAGGTTTATTCCTTCGGCCCGACATTCCGTGCGGAGAAGTCAAAAACCCGCCGTCACCTGATTGAATTCTGGATGATTGAGCCGGAGATGGCATTCACTGATCATGAAGAGAGCCTGAGGGTTCAGGAGCAATTCATCTCTTATGTCGTGCAGTCCGTCCTGAAGAATTGCCGTACTGAGCTGGAGGCCATCGGCCGTGATGTGTCCAAGCTGGAGCAAATCCAGGCTCCGTTCCCTCGGATTACTTATGACGAGGCCATCGAGTTCTTGAACAGTCAGGATTTCGATATTCCTTGGGGCGAAGACTTTGGTGCGCCGCATGAGACCGCCATCGCTGAACGCTATGACAAGCCGGTATTCATCACTCATTATCCGGCTAGCATCAAGGCTTTCTATATGAAGCCGGACCCGAATCGACCAGAGGTTGTTCTGTGCGCCGACATGATCGCGCCTGAAGGTTATGGCGAGATTATCGGGGGCTCGCAGCGGATCGACGATCCGGAGCTGATGGAAGAACGGTTCAAGGAGCACAATTTGTCAGCTGAAACCTATCAATGGTACATGGACCTGCGGAAATACGGCTCGGTACCGCATTCCGGATTTGGCCTTGGGCTCGAGCGGACCGTAGCCTGGATTTGCGGATTGGATCACGTTCGGGAGACGATTCCGTTCCCTCGGACGCTGTATCGTCTGTATCCTTAAGATGGTGACCCGATGATGAGCGAAGCCTGGAAGGCCTGGACCAAAGGGGTGTCCTTTGCCATGAAGGCGGGGACTGTTAACATCCCTTATCCTTTGCTGACGCAATACCGGAGTCTTGGACTCAGCGATACAGAGGCAATGCTTCTGCTGCAACTGCTGGCGTTCAAGCAGGTGGATCAGGACGAGTTCCCTTCCATGGAGCTGCTTGAGCACCGTTTGCTGCTTCCGGCAGGGGAAGTCTCGAAGGCAGTACGCAAGCTGCTGAAGGAAGGCTGGATCGGTATCGACCAATTCACTGATGAAGCAACCGGTCGCCATTCGGAGAGCTATAATCTGTCCGGCATGTATGAGCGGCTGGCCGAGTCATTGGCTGTACAGCAGGGGAATTCCCGAGAATGGCGTACCGTTCCTGGAGAAATCCCCGCTACAGACTCCGAGCATCGCAAGCTGGAAGATCAGGAACGGAATCTGTTCGTCGTATTTGAGACGGAATTTGCCAGACCGCTTTCTCCTATGGAGTGCGAGACGATCTCGGGCTGGATTGATCAGGATCGCTATCCTGAGGAGCTGATACGTCTTGCCTTAAAGGAAGCGGTATTTGCAGGTAAGGTTCATTTTCGCTATATTGACCGGATCCTGCTGGAGTGGAACCGCAACCGGGTACGGACCGCAGAGGATGCGAAAGCCTATATCCAACGTTTCCGCACAGGCGGGCGATAATTCGAGAGGTAGGGTTTACCTGCACTCGTTCTGCCTTCTTCGGATTCTCGCTACCTTCCCGGTGCTGAAAAGCCGACTTCTTGAAAACAAACATTCCCGTTCATGACTGAAAGTGTCTGATGGGAATGTTTTTTTATTTTTATGCAGGGGGAAGTCCTGTTTCATACGTCTATATCATTGTGGAGGGAGGGGAGAGAGATCGGAGAAGAATCAGAGCAATTTATCAGGCTGCTCAAAAAGGGAGACCGCGAAGCCTTTGAGGCTTTTGTACGCGAGTATAGTCCGCTTGTCTATAGAGCTGCTTATTCCGTGTTGCATGATGAGCAGGATGCCAAGGACGCAGCACAGGAGACCTTCCTTCAGGCATTCAAATCTCTCCCTGACTATCGATCATCCGGGTTCAAGACATGGCTGAGCCGGATTGCTGTGAATAAGGCGATTGATATGAAACGAAAAAAGAATCGAAGGCAGGAGGAACACTGGGACCCTGCCCAGGTTGCCGACAGTTTACCGGATCGGGAAGAGGACTTTGTACGGAGACTGGTCCGCAAGGAGCGCAGCATGGAGCTTAAGCAGCGAATTACCGACCTGCCGCCTTCGCACCGTCAAGTAGTGACCTCTTTTTATCTGGAGGGAAAAAGCAATGATAGTATTGCGGCTGAATTAGGTCAAGCGCCGAAGACGATTGAATCAAGATTGTACCGGGCCAGGGCCTGGATTCGCAAGCATTGGAAGGAGGAGGATTGGCAATGACACATTCGGCTGAACATGAAAATGAGCTGTGGGTGAAATATATACGCGGTGAATTATCACCAGAATTAACGATGAAGCTGGAGAACCTGCTTGAACGGGATGATGCCGTATTTGCAAAGTATTTTGAAGCACTCACGTCATTGGAGGAGGAATTGCCGTCCATCCATGATGAGGCAGGGTTCGCCTCAGGGGTCCTTCAGTGTTTGCCGGACACCGGCTTGCAAGGACATCAGGGAACAAGGGCTCATCCCGATTCAAGACGGCAATGGATCAATTATGGAATTGCAGCTGCGGCTACAATTTTGCTTCTGGGAGGCGGCGTATTTGATCAAATTACGTCCGGCGTTGGTGCCACTACAGGGACTTCAGAGCCCGGCAGGTCAATCAGCAGTAAATGGATGGAGCGTGCAGGGACCTGGATGGATGATTTCATGAATGAAGGGAAGGATCGTCAATGACTTATCCGCGCAGTAAGATGCTTGCTTTGCTGCTCAATTTCATCCCTGGACTGGGGCATTTTTATTGGGGAAGGAAAATCAGAGCATTTTTGTACCCGTTTTTCTTTTTTGGCGGCTTGTTTCTCGGTGCCATTGGGGCGATGATTGCTAGTGAAGAGGAGCTCTTTCTGGCAGCATTTATCATGGGAGTCATTCTGTGGTGCATTTCAATGCTGGATTTGATTATCGTAATGCTGAGAGATGAGAGAAGGATGGAGCAGAGAATGTATGGTGATCCTGCTCTGCAAGGACCGGTGGAAGCAAGCCAGGAGCGGTTCTTTACGTTGCTGCTCTCTTTTATTCCTGGACTGGGCCACTTTCAGCTCGGGTTGATGCAGCGCGGATTGAATTTCCTGATCTTATTCTTCGGGTTAATCACGATGACCGTCGTAATTACAGGTATTACGAGTGAGCCGGTATTCCTGCTCTTCCTGGGCCTGATCCCGATTATTTGGTTGTATTGCATGTTTGATGCCGCACAGCTTATTCACCGCAAACAGGCTGGGGAACCGCTGATGGACCGCTCTTTGCTGGACGAATGGGAGAGCGGCCGGATCGAAGGCCGTCGCAGCAAGGTGTTGGCAACTCTACTATCTGCCTTTCCTGGGGCGGGGCAAATGTACCTCGGCCTGCAGAAGCGCGGGCTTCAAATGATGATCCTGTTCATAGGCAGCTTCTATTTGATCGATGTCCTGCGCATTCCTGCATTTTTGTTCCTGCTGCCTGTCATTTGGTGTTTTAGCTTTTTTGACGGACTACAGCAGACGAGCCGCTATGGCATTTTGCCGATGGAGGATATCCCTCTGGTTAAGTGGCGGGGTATGAGTCAGCACTGGCTGGGTGTGATCCTCGTTTTACTGGGCGTGTACTATGTGGGAACCGAGTTTATTGTCCCTATGATCGATCGCATACTTCCGGATTTTCATATTCAATACGTACTGTCCCAATATTTGCGTCCGGTTCTGATTGCCGTGATGCTGATCGGCGGGGGAATTATGCTGATGAACCGGACACGCTCTGACCGGGCGATGTAATATAGCAAAATAGAAAGTGAACCTCTGAGTCTGTTATAATGTTTCTGATACCAAATCATATAAACATTGGAGGAGCAAGTGGAGAACTGGATTACGAACATGATGGAGCAATTTGGCTATTGGGGAATCCTGCTCTTGATCGCAGTTGAAAATGTGTTTCCCCCGATTCCGTCCGAGGTCATTTTGACATTTGGCGGGTTTATGACCACTTACACCAACCTGACTGTAGTCGGCGTAATTGCGGTAGCAACAATTGGTTCGATTCTCGGGGCAATTATTTTGTACGGTGTCGGTTACCTGGTCAATGTGGATCGGCTCGAGCAGTGGATTGGCAAGTATGGCAAATACCTTCGGCTGAAAAAGGAAGATGTCCGCCGCGCCGACGCCTGGTTTGACCGTTACGGCTACTGGACGGTGCTCTTCTGCCGAATGATCCCGCTCATTCGCAGTCTCATTTCGATCCCGGCGGGGATGTCGAAGATGAAATTCGGTTTGTTTCTGCTGTTTACGACAATCGGAACCGCCATCTGGAATACGATTCTAGTATCCGTAGGCGCCGCAGTCGGCGGAAACTGGGAAAGTATCGTTGAATTTATGGATGTGTATTCAAATATTGCGTACGCGCTGATTGCAGTCATCGGATTGGCTGCGGTCATTTGGTTCCTGCGGTCGCGAAGAAAGCCGGAGCAGGAATAGAATTAAAAAAGAAGCTGTGTCGCCAATAGATGAAAATCTATTGAAGACACAGCCTTTTTAATTAGGAATACGATATGGATTTTCGTTATTTATCTCCCTCGTCTACTTATAGAGAAATCACGACAAAGCCGCTTTCACCGCTTCGCCCATCTCACGGGAGCGCTCGGCACAGCGATGAACCGCCGCCTTCACGCCATCGGTGAAGCGGTGGGCATCTAGCACCTCGAGGGCCGCCTGGGTAGAACCATTAGGGGAAGTGATATCCTTCCTTAGCTTCGCCGGATCTTCACCCGTTTCTTTCATCATGACCGCAGCTCCAAGAACGGTCTGCACGGTCAGTTCACGGGCATGCTCCGCAGTCAATCCGCCTTCGATGCCTGCGGCAATCATGGCTTCCATCATGTAATAAATGTACGCAGGTCCACTGCCGGACACGCCCGTCAATATTTCCATTTGATCTTCGGGAATCACACTGACCTGTCCTACCGCCTCGAACATGCTCATGACGGTTTGCCGCTGTTCCGCGTTGACCTCGGCGGAGAGTGATATACCGGTGGCGCCGAGTCCGATGGAGGAGGAGGTATTAGGCATTGTTCTTGCGATCGGCAGGGCTCTGCCGAGCAGCGCTTGTATCGTCGATATCGATAAACCGGCGATGACGGACACGATCAGCGGATTGCCGTTTAGCTTCATTCCAAGCGCTTTTAATGCTTCTGCAGCATCTTTCGGCTTCATGGCGAGCACGATTACCGAAGCTTCCTGAAGATCCTTATCCTTCTCTGCATCCTGTGAAGCTGTACGAACACCGTATTCACCGGACAAGTATTCAAGTCTTTCCTGATTGCTGCGATTATGCATGATAATTTGAGCTGGCTGGGCTACTCCTTTATGGATCAATCCGCGAACGATGGACTCTGCCATGGAGCCTGCTCCGGAAAAACATATTTTTTCAGTTTCATAGAACCGATTGTCGTTCATGCTTCTTCTCCTCCTGAGGTTAACTGCGGATTTGACCGTTGCCGTGAATAATATATTTGCTGGAAGTGAGAGCAGGGAGACCCATTGGTCCCCGGGCATGCAGCTTCTGTGTGCTAATGCCGATTTCAGCTCCGAATCCGAATTCAAAGCCATCCGTGAAGCGGGTAGAAGCATTATGATATACGGCAGCGGCATCAATTTCTTGTTGGAAGCGGACCGCATGCTCCTCATTTTCCGTCACAATGCACTCTGAATGCTTCGTACCGAAGCGTGCGATATGCGCTAATGCTTCGTCCATGTTATGGACTATTTTCACGTTCAAGATATAATCGTTATACTCCGTCGCAAAGTCATCGTCGGTTGCAGGCGATGCCCAAGGAATCAGCTCTCGGGTCTCTTCACACCCGCGCAGCTCTACACCTGCTTCCTTGAATTGGGATGCAAGTTGGGAGAGGTACGCCTTGGCATAAGCCTCATGCACTAGCAGTGTCTCCATTGCATTGCAGACGGATGGACGCTGAACCTTGGCGTTCAACGCGATGGCAGCGGCCATCTCAGGCTTGGCTGTCTCATCCAGATAAGTATGGCAAATTCCCGCTCCCGTCTCAATGACCGGAACAGTAGCGTTTTGGACGACATTCTGGATCAGGGAGCTGCCTCCGCGCGGAATGAGGACATCAAGCAATCCGTTTAGCTTCAGCATTTCGTCCACTGAAGAGCGGTTCGGGTCCTCGATCAATTGGATAGCATCTACAGGCAGTGCGGTTTTAGCAAGGGCTTCGTGAATCACTTTGACAATCGCCCGGTTTGAGGAAAGTGCGGAGGAGCCGCCGCGAAGAACCACGGCATTACCGGTCTTCAGGCACAGCCCGGCGGCATCCACGGTTACATTTGGCCGAGCTTCATAGATGATGCCGATAACTCCGAGAGGAACGCGGCGTTTTACGATATGAAGTCCGTTCGGACGGTCAATGGTCTCCAGCACATCTCCGACCGGATCGGGAAGCTCCACAATTTGCCGAAGTCCTTCGGCAATGCCGCCAATGCGCTCAGTAGTTAATTTCAATCGATCCAGCAGGGAATCCGATGTTCCGTTTACTCTGCCGCGCTCCAAATCCTCTTCGTTCGCACGTAAAATTTCATCACTTCTCGTCAGCAAAGCGTCGGCCGCGGCTAATAATGCCTGATTTTTCTGTTCTGTAGTTAATCTCGCCGTTGCGGCTGCTGCTTGACCCGCCAATTCAGCCTTCATTCGTACTTCGCTCATTGAAAACCCTCCTTAAATTTAATATACAAAAAATCATAATGAATTTATCTTGCTTACGGCTTCAGGGAGATCCATTCATCCCGATGAATAACTTCTAGTCTGTGTACGTCGTTAAGCAGCTTCATAACCTCACTGCTTGGCAGGCCCATAATTTGCTGAACCTGATCGGAGTCATAGTTGACAATCCCTCGTCCTAGCACCTCACCGCTCCGGTTCTGCACTTCGACCACATCACCGGTTTGAAAATGCCCATGTACGGAGCGAATGCCAACAGGCAGGAGACTGCGCCCATGAAGGATAATCGCTTCTTCAGCGCCGTCATCGACAGTTAAGCTGCCCAGCGGAGTAGACAGGAACCCAAGCCATTGCTTCTTACGCGGCAAGGCGGCATTGCGGGTGTCAAAATAGGTCCCGCGTCCACGGCCTTGGGCGCCGGCAAGCAAGTCGCCGGCAGTATCTGCTTTGCCGATAAAGACGACCACACCCCCGCGGGAAGCAATCTTGGCAGCTTCAATCTTGGAGCGCATTCCGCCGGTGCCCACAGAGGAGCCTGCTCCTCCGGCAACACCCATGATCTCTTCGGTAATTTCCGTGACCTTGCTGATCCGTTCGGCGTGAGGATCATGCCGTGGGTCTTTCGTGTATAGTCCGTCCATATCTGTAAGAATCAGCAACTGATCCGCCTTGATCAAATTGCCGACGAGCGCGCTTAGGGTATCGTTGTCTCCGAACTTCAGCTCATCCACCGATACCGTATCATTCTCGTTAATGATGGGAAGAATGCCCCGGCCAAGAAGTTCCTCAAGCGCCATGCTGGCGTTGCCCATCCGCTTCCGGTTCTGAAAATCTGAACGGGTGAGCAGTACCTGGGCGGCAGAGATACCATGCTGAACCAGCGCTTCACGGTAGGTTTGCATCAGCAAGGCTTGGCCTACAGCGGCTGCGGCCTGCTTCTCGTGAAGCAGCTTGGGCCGCTCCTGGTACCCGATTTCCCGGAATCCGGCAGCAACCGCGCCGGAGGTGACGAGCACGATCTGGTACCCGGCTTTCCTTAGATCGGCAAGCTCGGAAGCAAAGAAGCTTACTGCTTCCCGGTTCAAGCCGCCCTCCGTCGTTGTGAGCGAGCTGCTTCCTATTTTGATTACAATGCGATGTTGCATGAAGACCACTCCTTCAGGACACAAACCTAATTCTGATAAAAACAAAAAAACCTCCGCCTTTGGTATGCAAAGGACGAAAGTTTAGCTTCCGCGGTACCACCTTTATTGATGAGAGAACTCATCCGACTTGGTTAACCCGATAACAGGGGCACTGTCCGTCTTGTTACAACGGCCGTTCGGGGATAGGGTTCAAAGCTTAGCGGTATGCGGATTCTCACAGCCAACGGAATCTGCTCTCTGGGGCCGCTGTCGGGCTTCTACTGGTCCCGTCATTACGTTTGCTTGCATATATACTCATTCGCAACCTTAATGAATTACTGATAGAATACCACGCAAGATTGGTCAATGCAAAGCATAAATCCGAAAACAACGGTAAGTACTAGCGATTTTTCTTGCTTGTCGGAAGTTTATCTAGCTAAGATATAGAAAAAGGGTCGTAAGGGGGAAAGACTTATGGATAAGCGTATGCGCTATCGGCGAATTAGTCTGATCCAGTGTGATATCGAGCTTGGCGAGCCTGCGATAAATGAACGGAAATTAACGGAAATGCTTCAATCAGCGGCTGAAGCGCCAGAGAAGCCGGATATCATCGTCCTTCCCGAAATGTGGAATACAGGATATGCGATGGATCGGCTGACAGCCCTTGCGGAACGTGATGAGAGGTGCGGGATCCGCCGGAGAATGTCAGAGCTGGCTGCACGGCATCAAGTTCAGATTGTGGCGGGATCGATCGCGGAGCAGAGAAACGGGAAGCTGTACAATACGATGTATGCATATAACCGCAAGGGAGAGGAGATTGCCTCCTACTCGAAAATCCATCTGTTTCGCCTGATGGAAGAAGATAAGTATCTGGAGCAGGGTAAGGCACTAGGACGTTTCGAGCTGGAGGGACTCTCCTGCGGCGGGGCAATCTGCTACGATATCCGCTTTCCGGAGCTATCGCGCTCGCTTGCGCTGCAAGGCGTTCACACCATGTTTGTCCCGGCACAGTGGCCGCATCCCCGCCTGAACCATTGGCGCTCGCTCCTGATTGCCCGGGCCATCGAGAATCAAATGTACGTTGCGGCCTGCAACCGGGTCGGCGACTCAGGCTCCCAAGCCTTCTGCGGCCATTCGCTGATTATTGATCCTTGGGGAGAGATTATCGCAGAAGGCGGGGAGGAAGAAGAGATTGTAAGCGGCGTGATTGACCTCTCGCTTGTCCATGAGGTAAGGAGCCGCATCCCGGTGTTCAGTGACCGGCAGCCTCAATATTACGACTGATTTCGCTGGGTCAGTATGAATTTGAATGTGTCGATAAATGCTTCTGCAGCCTTGGACAGATAGCGTCCATGACGAAAAGCAATAACCAGCGTCCGGCTAGGCTGTCCGGATAGCGGAAGATAGACCGGAATCAACTCGCTTCGCTTGGCGCGTGCGATGAAGCGGGGGACAAGAGTTACTCCCATCCCTGCGGCTACGAGCGATTGGACCGTCTCGATATTGTTGCTTTCGAATACAATATTCGGCTCAAATCCGGCATCATGGCACAGATCAATGCACAGCTTGCGGAAGCCCTGTCCTTTTTTCAGCACAATGAATGGTTCATTCTTCAAGGCCGACAAGGATACGCCCTCTGGGCTGTATGAAGTCGAGGCCAGGGCATGGTGCGGAGGGACGGCGAGATCAATCATTTCTTCACCTATCGGCTCGTAATCCAGCGAGGATTCGATCAATGGCAAAGAGAGCAGGCTAAGATCCGTTCCGCCGCCGGCAGTCAGCTTCTCCAAATTCAATGAGGTATCTTCCAGCAAGGTAACCTGAATATCCGGATAGGACTCCTTAAAGGCAGGTAAAACGTAGGGCAGCAAGTGCGAGCCTGTAATCGGCATACTTCCTATTACAACCCTGCCGGCCCGAAGCTGGGATATATCGTCCATTTCTTGGCGGAGCTGCTCCACGGCATCCATAATTTTTCTTGCATGCTCAATAAAGCTTGCTCCAGCATAAGTCAGTTCCACCGTGCTGGTATTCCGCTGGAACAGCTTGACCCCAAGCTCTTGCTCCAGCTTCGAAAGCTGCTGGCTCAATGAGGGCTGGGCGATATGAAGCTTCTCGGCCGCACGGGAAAAATTACGTTCCTCGGCAATCTGAAGCGTATATTGAAGTTGTCTTAATTCCACGAATGGATACCCCCGATCTTCCGTTGTAAATTTGAATAATAGGTTTTTCCTATTAACAGGTTTTCCTATATAGGATAATATCATGAATTAGAGTCGGACAGAACATGTTTGTGATTGACCGCTTGTTCTATGTATAATAGGTACATGCGGATAGAAGAATGGGGCGACTAGACTTAAGCTCTAATGGAGGGAATTATTTTAATGAAAATATGGAAAGAGATACAGGGCTGGGGATTGGCCGTAGGAATCGGTTTCCTGCTCAGTCTGATCATCGGCATTTTTGTTATTCAGCCTTACAAAGTAGATGGACATTCCATGGAGCCGACGTTAAATGATAATCAGCGGATATACGCTTGGAAGATTCGTCATACGCTGGACCAGTTGCCTGACTATGAGGATGTAGTCATCATAGATAGCCGTGTGGACCGCGATCGGACGCTGATGGATGATCTCAAGGAGCATCCGCTGATCCGGATTGTCTCGGGAACCTCGGATAATGAAATCTTTTACGTCAAGCGTGTGATTGGCCTTGCGGGTGACCGGATTGAGATCAAGGACGGAAGCGTATATCGTAATGGAGAAAAGCTCGTCGAGCCTTATATCAAGGAACAGATGGTAGATACCGGTGTGGATCAGAGTTGGGAGATTCCAGAGGACCACATTTTCGTCCTGGGCGATAACCGCAATCATAGCAGTGACAGCCGGGTTATCGGGCCTATCCCGAAAAACCATATCATGGGTATTTATACTAAAAACTAATGTAAGCTTTATGCGAAATGTATCCAGTTATAGGCTTGAGGAGAGAAGAGAATGGTTGATTCTTGGCAGACATGCCCTTCCTGTAAATCTAAAAATGTAATTACCCGGGGCAAAAGGTTCTATTTCTTATTGTTTTTCGGACTTGGCGGAGTTCTGATGTGGATAGGCTTGATGATCTATTGGCCGCTCCTCATTGCCGGCTTTATCGTCATTATTATTTCGATGTTCAGCTTTATGATGCCGCGAGTGAACCGCTGCAGAGATTGCGGACATAAATGGAAGCCATAGATACGGTTCTTTGCCTTTGTGACTGGAATCACGATGCCCGGCTACTCCTCATCCTACAATGAAAGTAATACAGTCACACAAGGGGGAGCAGGCTTATGGCGCAGCTGAAGAGAACCGCATGGATGGGGTGCCTTGCATTGGCCGCAATACTGATTTTATCCGCTTGCGGAAAAATCGAGGATCCTGCCGCAAGCGCCAATTTGAACGGAGGTCCGGTCAAAGAATTTACCGTCCATGCCCGAAGCAGCGGTTACGATATACAGGAGATTAAAGTAAAGATGGGCGACACCGTCAAAATTACGCTCAAAAATGAACAGGGGATGCATTCCCTGAAAATCAAGGGTTATAACAAGGAAGTCAGAGGCGGAAAGACAATCACTTTTGTGGCGGACAAGGCGGGGGAGTTCGATTTTTCCTGCAACGTCTCCTGCGGGAAGAATCATGAGAACATGACAGGTAAGTTTATTGTGAAGTAAATGAATATATTGAAAAGCGTGAGTAACGAAGGCTCAAATTCCTTCATCACTCACGCTTTTTCCTATTCAAATGCGAGTTAAAAGAGTCGGATTTTCAGCATCCAGAAGGTTAGATGAAGTCGGGTTTGAGGAGCGGAGCAAAACCTACGTGAGCACCGGAAAGCCTGACTGAATTCAAGATTCGATGCCGAATATGCTTCTGTATTACCTTCGTGATCAAAAGCTGACTTTTTGAACACCTCTTCAAAAGCCCAGCTCCCGCTTGGCATCTTCGGACATCATATGCGGTGACCAGCGCGGCTCCCAGACGAGCTCCACCTCCACCTCGGAAATACCGAGGTTATCCTCCAGCACACGCCGTACGCCGCCGACAATGGTGTCGTGCATCGGGCACCCTGGCGTCGTCAGCGTCATTTGGACATAGACGGAATCTCCTTGGTCCCGGATATCGAATACGAGTCCCAGATCGACGATATTTACGCCAAGCTCAGGGTCGTAAACATCCTTCAGCAACTCACGAATAAACTGTGTGCGATCCATGTAATTCAACCTCCAATAGGATTAATAATTATCGGGAAAAGACAAGGGCAATTAGCGATATATATGCCAGCGACACCAGTGAGAAAACCGTGCCGCAGATTGCGATCATGACCGGTGAATCCAATCCGATTCCGGCAAGGACGGCCAGGTTCGAGCAAGCAATCAGTATCAAACCCAGATTTGCTTTCCGGTCGTTCAATAGATCGGCCATGACCGGAGTTCCCGGTTTGCCTACCAATTTTCCATATTTATGGGTCCACCACAGGAACGGTACGATTTTGGAAGCATAGCACAGGACCATGAAGGACACCCAGCAGTTCAAATAAAACCAGCCGATCATCAGCATCATTTTGGTCGTCATCAGCTGCTCCGGCGATCCGAGCAATTTGATTAGCAGTGCCAGGGCAAATACAGCAAACAATTGATTTCCATAAATGGTCCAGGCAATGCCTGCACCGGGCGTTCGTTTATGCCGCTTGCTCCGGATTTGCAGGAGATGAATGTTGTAGCTGATCAGTGCCAGCACGATGAGCGCCAGGGCACCGCAGGTTACCCATAGACTTGTGCCGAACAGGAGAGACACCGCTCCAGTAACCACGCCGGCATTCCACAAGATCAAAGTGACATACTGAAGACGCGTATCATAATCATGGGACAGATAAAACATGGGCAGCAATTTGTAACTGAATCCGGTAATCAGCAAGCCGAACCATCCCAAAGTTCCGAGGAAGATATGGGCCCGGAAAAAGTTTTCATGCGCCTCGCCCAAAAATCCGGTGCCAAAGTCAATGCCCATAGACATGCCGCTAATTCCGGTTAATAACAGATAGAACACGGCACATGCAGTGCTGATCGTAATGGGATCCCACTTGCCTGCACTCAGCAAGGTCATCGCCATATTCCATACAAAAGCAACAATGCCTGCAAAGGCAAGGGTGGCAAACCCGGCGATCCATGCGATTTCCCCTTGAATGAAGCCAAACAGGAGCCCGAACAGCCCGAATGTAAACAGGAAATAGTGGGCGTAGCCAAGCCGCTCGCTGTATATCTTCGATTGTAGAATCACATTAATCAGCTGATAAATGGCCCCCATCGCCAGCATCGTCGCCCATCCCAGGACGAACAGATGAACATGGAACCATCCAGTCGGTCCTCGAATTCCCTTGCCAATCCACCCGGTAAGCGACATGATCGATGTAACATGAAACAGGATGAAGCCAAAGATTCCGGTCAATATAAATAGAAAGGGGAGACGGGATATCGAAGCATTCAAGGCTAATTCCCCCTAAGCTTTTGTAATAGTTACTTTTGCCGATCCGTCCGGCTGATCCTCCACGGTAAAGGAGCATCCCAAGGTGTTCAGTTCCTCGATCAAAAATACGGGTACGCGGTCATTGTGAATCTTCACCACGTCTCCCGGACGGGAGCGGTCAAGCGCGGCAAGCGTGCGAACCATTGGCTGCGGCGGTTCCAGGCCGCGGTTATCCAGCTCGATCACTTTCGGACCGTCGCTATCTGAAGCACTCCGACTCCGTTCCCGATTCGCTGAGGCAGACTTTGCGCCGGTGTCATCATCAGAATCCTCCAGCCACTGCTTATTCTTTTTGTTAACAAATGTAGTGATCCAGTGTTCTTTATCTTGCTGTACACACTTGGAGACATATCCCTTCATCTTCAGAAAGCCGAGCAACGGTGTTGGCTTAAAGGTAGCATGCAGCACGAAAATATCATCCTGACCGAGTGTTTTCACGGTATCCATAATAAGCTGAAAAGGCTCCAGCTTGTTGCGAAGCTGTTCTCTTACGTCCAGTTCAACAATTTTGGCATTTTGCTTATCCACTTGAACTCACCTCTTGTTTTGAGTTAATGATTCATTGTCGGCTCGTGATTGTCTTGGCCATCTTTTGTTACTCTTAAAATAGCGATCGCTCCCTTGGAAGCGTCGTTAAGCTGATGCGTCAAAATCGGATAATCTCCTTCTTCGGTCAAGGTGACCTCAACGACTGCCGCCCCGCCGGAAGGAAGGAGGACCGTTTGCATGCCGTAAAGTACGTTTTTCGGATTACCGTCAAGGTATACCTGATCCATGGTAGTACCCACGACGTGGAAGGAAGAGACTTCGTTCGGCCCGACATTCGTGACGTAAAGACGAACCGTATCTCCGACTTTAGCGAGCAGCGGATGTTGCTTCAACGTAAAGTCGTCGCCATTAAATACGACGTATTCGGGATTTTCATCCAAAAAAGCTTCCTCGTCGTGTTCTCTGTACCATTCGCTCTGGACGATCGTATATTCCCGGTCTACCAAGGAATCAGAAGGATAACCGTTTTTCGGCTCCACGATAATTGTGCCGTACATCCCGTTGGCTACATGCAGCAAGACAGGACTCGTACCGCAGTGATACATAAATACGCCTGGCGTTGAAGCCGGATAGGTGAAGGTGCCTTGCTCCGTCGGCATAACGTCGATAAACTTTTTGCTCGGCGCGGCATGGACGGCGTGAAAATCCATGGAGTGCGGCATGTCCGGATCCATGTTTTTCAATGTAAAGTTGAGTGTGTCTCCTTCTTTCACCCGGATGACGGGACCCGGTACGGTTCCGTTAAAGGTCCAGGCATTATAGAATACGCCTTCCGATATTTCTACATCCGTGACCTGGGCGGTCATTTCGATGCTGACGATATGTCCTTCGCGCTGGATCACCGGTTCAACCGGCGGTTGATTCATGTGTTGAATCTCCGGCTCTTCAGCCGTTGATTCCTGCTCAACGGGGGATGAGGAACTCCAAACGGCGAAAACAACAATCATGCAAGATATAATTAAGAAAGCGGGCTTTGCGTATTTCTTCATCGTTCGCAGCACCTCTTAACGCAATGGAATTCTGAAATGAGCATATGATTTTTTTCACAGAGCTTTTGTGACTGGAAGCACATTCTTAAATACGTTCTTATTTTCGCCACACATTCCTTGATTGACTCGCCGAGAATCCTTAGCTCGCTCAATCTGCCCCGATAAACTGTTGTTTCATGATGACGTCCTGAACACCATCTTATAGGGCAATCCTATCAAAGCTATAGTTATTATATCTTGGAACTATGACAAGAGGCGTGATATATTTATTTCAATAAGCAATGTCCGATAATTTCGGTATGGGGTGAATGATATGACTACTAAAAAGACGATGTATGAAAAAATCTGGGACAATCACGTAATCTATCAAGAAGAAGGCAAACCGAGCATTTTGTATATCGATTTGCATCTCGTTCACGAGGTCACATCTCCTCAAGCCTTTGAGGGACTTCGCCTGAGCGGGCGCAAGGTGCGCCGTCCAGAGCTGACCTTTGCGACTATGGACCACAACGTTCCTACCAAAGACCGCTACAACATTTCTGACCCAATCTCCAAGCAGCAGATCGACACCTTGTCGCAGAACTGCCGCGATTTTGGCGTAACCCTTTACGATCTCGATACGATTGACCAAGGGGTAGTTCACGTTATGGGGCCTGAACTCGGTCTGACCCATCCGGGCAAGACAATCGTATGCGGAGACAGCCACACCTCCACACATGGCGCATTCGGCGCACTGGCCTTCGGGATAGGAACGAGCGAGGTTGAACACGTGCTTGCTACGCAATGTTTGCAGCAAGCGAAAGCCAAGACCCTGGAAGTGAGATTCGTCGGTAAGCGTAAGCCCGGAGTAACTGCGAAGGATATGATTCTGGGTGTCATCGCACAGTATGGTACGGACTTTGCTACCGGATATGTTATCGAGTATACCGGTGAAGCGATCACCGAGCTGTCCATGGAAGAACGCATGACGGTGTGCAACATGTCGATCGAAGGCGGCGCAAGAGCAGGATTGATCGCGCCTGACGAGACGACCTTTAATTATTTGCGCGGACGGCAGCATGTTCCTCAAGGAGACAGCTTCGAACAGGCTGTTGCACAGTGGAAGCAACTGACGACAGATGAGGGTGCGGAGTATGACCGTGTAGTCTTGTTCGATGTGGATTCTCTGATTCCGCAGGTTACCTGGGGAACCAGCCCGGGTATGGGCACAAGCATTACGGACCGCGTGCCGAATCCGTCTGATTTTACTAGTGATAATGAACGTAAAGCTGCAGAGAAAGCACTGGAATATATGGGACTTGAGCCTGGAACAGCGATGACAGATATTGAGATTGATTATGTATTTATCGGTTCTTGCACCAACGGCCGGATTGAGGATCTGCGCGCAGCTGCGGCAGTTGCCAAGGGCTACAAGGTATCGGATAAAGTGACGGCAATTGTCGTTCCCGGCTCTGGCCGCGTCAAGATTCAGGCAGAGAAGGAAGGCTTGGATCAAGTATTCAAGGAGGCAGGCTTTGAATGGCGTGAAGCTGGATGCAGTATGTGTCTTGCGATGAATCCCGATGTACTCCAGCCTGGACAACGCTGTGCGTCAACCTCCAACCGGAACTTCGAAGGTCGTCAGGGACGCGGCGGCAGAACGCATCTCGTCTCCCCGGCTATGGCTGCGGCGGCTGCGATTAAAGGACGGTTCGTGGATGTGCGCGAATGGAATATCAAGAGCGAAGTCGTAAGCTAAGCGAAAGAGAGGAAGAGGACTATGGAAGCATTTAAAAAAATGACAGGCATCGTCGGTCCGGTTGACCGGGTTAACGTGGACACTGACGCTATTATACCTAAACAGTTTTTGAAGCGGATCGAACGCACAGGCTTTGGGCAATTCCTGTTCTATGAGTGGCGTTTTGATACCGAGGGGAATGTCAATCCGGAATTCGAGCTGAATAAGCCGCGTTATGAAGGAGCATCCGTTCTGATCTCCCGCGTGAACTTCGGCTGCGGCTCTTCCCGGGAACACGCTCCTTGGGCGATTCTGGACTATGGCTTCCGCTCAGTAATTGCGCCATCGTTCGCTGATATATTCTACAACAACTGCTTCAAGAACGGGATTCTGCCGATTAAGTTATCCGAAGAGCAGGTGGAAGAACTGTTCCGACGTACGGCAGCACACGAAGGCTATCAGTTGCACGTCGATTTGGAAAGTAAGAAACTGACCGACGATTACGGTCTCGATCTGGATTTTGATCTTGACGAGCACCGCCGACAATTCCTGCTCCAAGGGCTGGATGACATCGGCTTGACTCTTCAGCATGAGGATCTGATCTCCGCTTACGAGCAGAAGAAATTTGCTCAAACTGTGTAGCGGGTTACTGACTGAGTAACTAATTAAGAGAAGAGGGTGCTGTCTAGTAAGCCCCAAAATAAAAAGTTGAGCGAGAAAACGCAAGGTCTGGTAAGGACCTCGTTACTAGCTCAACTTTTTTAGTTTGTTCTCTAATGCTACGATGATTTTTGAGAATCCCTCTTTTTATGTAGTCTGGATATCTCGCTTATTGGCCATACTTTTCAACCAATGCCGAATTCCCTTGCCCGCATAAGGCTCATCCCGGAATCGAGGAATCACATGCAAATGTGCGTGCATGATGTGCTGGCCTCCGACAGGGTGACAGTTCCAACCAATGTTATATCCTTGAGGCTGATGCTTCTCGTCCAGATAAGCCTTTACTTCATGCAATAGGGAAAAGGTTGAAGACCATTCCGTTTCAGTTAAATCGAATACCGTCTCACGATGCTGAATAGGAACGATCAACCCTGAACCGGTCAATACCTCCTGAGGGGTTTGAAGAAAGATGCAATGTTCATTCCGAATGACAAGCTGTTGCTGCTTAATTAACTCGAGCCGACAAAGAGGACAATCCTTCATCATTTGCTATCACCACCTTGAAAGGTTCACTATATATTTCACACTATCAACTTTCCGCCAGCTTTTTTAGTTCAACTTATATAGCATTTTCACATAGTTCTGCCTCTAAGAGCAATCGTCTCCATCTCTATGTCTATGAACTTAAGCGAACTATCGGTGATTGTCTGTTTTTGTTCTTCTATGAAAATATAAGTCTATCAGTCAGGCAGATTTTCTGATATTATGGAAGCAATTAGTAATATTTACTGTAGGTTGTTGTCGGTTCATTGCCATGGTTCTATATGGAGCCAAGTCCGGTAAATTACGAGATTGGTAGGGATATCAGAATGAAAAAAATCGGATGTCTGATCGCATTACTATTTTGTTTCCTCGCATTTCCAAGTCTATCGAATGCGGCATCAGGGGATACCCATATTTATTTGGACGGGGTTGAGCTGGAGCAGCCGGAGCAGGCCAAAGCCGGGGTTGTTAACGGCAGCACAGTCGTTCCTTTAAGAGTCATTGTCGAAAGCTTGGGTTATGAGGTTGAGTGGGATCAGAGCACCAAGACGATTACCATTGTCCAAGGTACGAATACGTTGAATTTAAAGGTAGATCATAGTGAAGCAGTCGTGAACGGAACAACTGTTAAGCTGGCAGCTCCTCCGATTATTCAGAATAGTGTCACATTGGTTCCGCTCCGATTTGTCGGCGAGCAGACAGGCTTGACCGTCAGCTGGGATAATCAGACCAAATCGGCTTATCTGACCACATCGAGCGACGGCTCGGGCGGTGAAGTCCAACCGGGCATGGGGAATCAGCCACCGGAGAACGGCTCCTCTGAAATTGTTCCGCCAACTACGGGAACTGAGAATAGTACTCCTGAGCAACAGGTAAAGTCTTACATATACGGGATCAGCTTCAGCGGTAACAGACTGATGGTTTCTGCAGATCCGGGAGTTAAGCCCAACGTCTTCCTGCTGAGCGGTCCTGATCGTTTGGTTGTGGACATTCCGAACGCCGCGTTTTCGGATAGCTTCGCTTCTTTGCTGCCTTTGGATGTATCCAATAACGGTGCCTTTGCAGTAGCGGATTATCCGGATGTATCGCAGGTGCGTTATTCCATCTTTGATCAGGCGACTTCAACGATTCGAATTGTGGTTGACTTGAATCATCGGGTTGAATATCAAATGAATATCGATGGGACGGACCTGTTTACCGTTGATTTGACTGCTGTGTCTGGTTACCCGGCTACAGGTTCCGGCAGACCGCTTGTTGTTATTGATGCCGGGCATGGCGGCAGCCAACCAGGCGCGATTAGTCTTACTAAGAGACAGGAAAAGGATTTTACTCTGGCTGTAATTCTTAAAGTAGAGCAGCTTCTTAAGCAAGAGACCGAATTTGATTTTGTGCTGACGCGTTCTACCGACGTGACAATGAGCTTGCAGGATCGCGTGAAGATCGCTAATGATCTGAATGCGACGCTGTTTGTATCGGTTCATGGCAATAGTATCGAAGGAAAAAGCAACGTTACAGGTTCTGAAACGTATTATACACGTGACGATAGCATTCCGTTTGCCAACGTGATGCATAAGCATCTTGTAGCGGCGACTGGACTTACAGATCGTAAAGTCAGATACAGCAGCCTTCATGTGACACGGGAGACGACAATGCCGGCAGTTCTGCTGGAAGCAGGTTATTTGAGTAATGCTAATGATGAAGCGGTAATGTATACGGAGGCTTTCCAACAGAGAGTTGCGGAGGGAATCGTAGCTGGAATCAAGGAGTACCTTGGTCTATAATACGATTGGACTTTGCAAGCGAAAAATAGGGGGTTGTAACATGAAGAAGACTGGATGGGCGATCCTGATGCTGGTGTTTATGCTTGGACTGGCAGGCTGCGGAGACAAGCCCCAAGCGTCAGCTCCTGGAGAGAGCAATGCGACGGATAATGGTATTACAGCACCAGGCACTGCGGAGCCTGACCCGGTAAGCGCAAGTGAAGGGGAAGAAAGCGATGTTCCCGAGAACACAGACAATTCAAGTACGGAGCCCGAGATGTTGACAAGTACGATAAAAGTCTATTTTACCGATGACAATATAGAAGAGCTTACAGCAGTTGAGCGTGAAATCTCATACAGTGCAGAGGCAGACAAGTATGAGACAGCATTCCGAGCACTTCAGACAGAGGAGACAGGCATGATGTCCCTTTGGAAAAAGGTTGTCCTGCAGCAAATAGATCTTAAGGATGGATTGCTGGCAATCGATATTACGCTGCCGGATGAGGCAAGACTGGGAGCCGGAGGAGAAGCACTTGCTATTGATGCTCTGCTGCAGACCTTCTTCCAGTTTGACGAGGTGAAACAGCTGGAGATCACAGTGGACGGAGCCAAGCTTGAGTCGTTGATGGGCCATGTGGAGCTTGAGCATCCATACTCAAAATAATTGATTTGAAAGGCTTCGGAGTTATCTCCGGAGTCTTTTTTTTTGGTAATAAATTAGCATTTTATCGCAACTTTTGCCTGATCCAAGCGTCTATTATGTCGTCTGGTGATGCCTGGAAGCAGGTATCTCGTCCGGTCATCATGAGGCAAATATCTAAAGGGTAGGGGTGACGGATGAAAAAAGGATTAGTAGCATTATTGTTTTTTGTCATGTGGTTTGCTTTATTTCCTCAAACTGGACAGGCCGCCGCGGGAGGGACCAGCATTTATCTGGATGGTAATAAGCTGGAACTCAGCAAGAACGGGCAGGTTCAGAATATCAATGGATCGGTCATGATTCCGATTCGTGTCGTCGTGGAAGAGCTTGGTTATGTCGTCGATTGGGAGAAGAAGACGCGAACGGTAACTATACAGCAGCAGGATACAGTAATGAAGCTTGTCGTGGATCAGAGCACGGCGCTCGTAAACGGAACAAAGATTCAGATGCCTGTGGCTCCGAAGCTGGTTAGTGATACGGTTATTGTCCCACTGCGCTTCGTGGGAGAACAGATGGGACTCTCGGTAAGCTGGGATAATAAACTGAAGACGGTATACATGGTAACTCCGCCGACAGAGAATGGCGGTGGCGAGGCAAGTCCGGGAGATGGCGGCGATACGGGGAGTACGCCAGGGGACACAGACTCAGGGACTCAACCCGGTCAGACTGACAATCTGGCGAATATCGGGGGCATCAGCTTTAGCGATAATCGTCTATTGATTGCGGTGGATCAAACTGTAACCCCTAATATCTTTACCATGGCGAACCCGCAGCGTGTTGTCATTGACCTGCCGAACACAAAATTTGCGGATACGTTCTCAACAGGACAAAATCTGGATTCTACACAGAACGGATTCATTGATATCACAGATTACCCGGAAGTTTCGAAGGTAAGATATTCCCTGTACAGCAATAATCCGTCAACGGTTCGGATTGTACTTGATATGAATGTTGTTAAAATGGGCGAGCTCATTAATGACAATGACGGACTGATTATTCTTGATCTGAATAAGGAAGTTTCGAATCCGGGCTCCAACGGCAAGAAGCTGGTAGTTATTGACGCCGGTCATGGCGGAACCGATCCCGGGGCGATCAGTGTTACTGGCAAGAAAGAAAAGGATTTTAATCTGTCCGTGACGCTGAAGGTGCAAGAGCTGCTAAAGAAGGAAACGAATATTGACTTTGTATTGACACGCAGCAGCGATACTTACCCTTCGTTAAGTGATCGGGTTAAAATTGCAAATGATTTAAATGCGGATTTGTTTATTTCGATTCATGCCAATGCAGGCAGCGCGACTGCAAGCGGCGTGGAGACCTATTATACCCGGTCTGAAAGCCTGGCACTGGCCAAGGTCATGCATAAGTACCTCGTATCCTCCTCCGGACTTACGGATCGCGGGGTTCGTTCCAAGAGCCTGCATGTCACCAGAGAGACGAAGATGCCCGCCGTTCTGCTTGAATGCGGTTATCTGAGCAACAAGAGCGACAATGCCAAGCTGTATACGGAAGATTTTCAAGACCGTGTTGCAGCAGGTATTGTAAAAGGGATCAAGGAATATCTCGGACTTCAATAAGCCGGATTTCAGAAGGAGGATGAGAGATGAACCGAATGAGTTGGAGAATTTGCGGGCTGGTGTTATTGCTTGCACTGGCTTCCGGATGCGGTCAAAAGCCCGGTACGGCTCAGCCGTCAGGAAATGACGAGCCAAAGGTTGAACAAGGTGCTGGCTCAGCTTCAAATAACCAAGGCAGCAACGGCGCTGAGAACGCGAGCGGCGAGACCGGAACAGAAGCACCTGAACAGCAGAAACTGAGCATTAAAAGCTATTATACGGATGATCAATTAAATGAACTGATTGAAAAAGAGCAGACCATTCATTATACCCATGATGAGGACAAGTATATGGCCGCGCTCGAGACATTGAAGGACAGCGGGGATTCGGAGCTGCTTCCGCTCTGGAAGGTCGAGTTTCATTCGGCCAAGCTGTCAAAGGGGATGCTCACTGTGGATATCACCCTTCCTGATGAAGCACGTCTTGGAGCAGGCGGGGAAGCATTGGCCGTTGAGGCCTTGCAGAACACGCTCTTTCAGTTCCAGGAGGTCGAATCCATCGAGCTGCTCGTGGATGGTCAGCAGGTCGAGAGTCTGATGGGACATGTAGAACTTGAGTATCCGATGACAAGAAAATAATCAGGATTTAAAGGAACATGGGCCTTGGTTGTCGAAACATGGTAAGTGAACATTTGTAAAGGGGAGAATGTAATGTCATCTTATAAACGTACTTTTAAACGCAGCACCAAGAGGGCAGTTTCCACCATGCTTGTTACGGCGATGTGCCTCAGCGGAGGAGCGGCGGTGTTCGCTGAAGAAGCCCAGAGCACGGCGGTAACAACTTCGACAGCCTCGGTTCTTCTTTTTAGCGATGTAAGTGACGGCTTCTGGGCGGAAAAGCATATTTACAAGCTCGCCGCAGAAGGAATCATTCTGGGGGATGCCGGGAAGTTCCGGCCTTCTGACAGTGTTACCCAACAGGAAGCGATTACGATGGCGGTTCGCTTCATGAATCTGGAGAGCAAGCTCGGCAGCGGTAGCGGTGCGCCGGAAGAGATGAAGGTTGGAGCTTACTTTAAACCATATTTGGAGCTGGCTCTGAGCGAAAAACTTATTGATAAGACAGAAGAACTGGGCGCGACGGGAGCGAGCGAGTCCTGGGGGGCGAAGACGGCTTCCCGTGAGTGGATCGCCAAGCTGCTCGTCCGGGCTTTGGGACAAGAAGAGAAGGCTAAATCAGCTGCGAGCGCTACGACCGGCTTTGCCGACCATACCAGCATTTCACCAGCAGCCAGAGGATATGTCAATGTTGCAGTACAGCTTGAACTGACGAAAGGTGTTGAAGGGAATCGCTTCGATCCGCTAGGTAAAGTAACACGTGCCCAGCTTGCCACCTTCTTCAGCCGCGGCAGTGAGTACGTAACCCCGGGATACAGCAATGTCTATGAAGGCATTGTTACCGAATTGACCGATTCGAAGCTCACTTTGTTTACGAATGGACAATTAAAGAGCTTCACGCTGGATAGCCGTTCCTTCTATTTCACGAAGGATTCCGAAGCCAAGAGCTCACGCAATGCGATTCAGTTGTATACCAAAGTACTGGCTGTAGACAAAGTTGGTTCGGCAGCTTATGTAGAGGTTCGTGATGCCAGTCAGCAGTTGGAGAAAACAGAGGGCACACTGTTGAAGAAGCTTTCTGATAACCGTCTGCTTATGTTGGTCAACAATGATTCCGTTACATACACTTATGACGGATCTACGTCGTTCCTGGATCAGAACGGAAATGCTATTTCAGTTGATAGTCTGACGGAAGATAGTACAATCATCGTGCAAAGAGAAACCTTTACGTCGGCCAAAAAGCCCGTAATCGTGCAGGTTAAATCGGGTGTTGTTAATAAGTCTGGCACAGGCACGGTCGATCTGGTCAGCGTCGCAGACAAGACGATCCGCATCAAGGACGATGCTACCGGTGCAATCGAAACCTATAAATATGATGACACTTCAATTCTTATCTATCAAAATCAACTGTTGGGTGGAGCGGCTGAGCTTCAGGCTGGTGCTGCAGTAACCTATACAGTGAAAAATAGCATATTTACCCGTCTGGAAGTTACGAAAGCAATGGAACGCACCGTTAAGGGGACTTTGCTGTCCGTGGAAGGAAGCACATTGCTCAGTTTCACGAACTCTGCAGGTAAAGCAGAAATCAAAGCACTTGCTGCCAAGCCGGTTATCGTTATTAACGGTATCGCCGATGCGACGCTGGAGGATCTGATTGCAGATGTGAAGGGCGGAGATCAGGTAGAATTAACGATCAGCCCTGACGAGCAAGTTACTAAAATTGTTGTGACTGGCCGTCAATCTGAATTGCTTACCGATTTGTCTGTCGTCAATTATGAGCCGAAGTATAAAGCGCTGATGGTTGTGGACTCTGCGAATAAGGTGCATGCCTTCACTGTGGATGACAAGACCAAGGCGGAATACAATTCAACCACTCCAACATTGACCGGAGTTGAATCGCTGCTTACAAAAGGCAGAAAAATTAATGTGACTCATATCGGAGACCGCGTACTTGCGATTCAGGTGGTTTACAAGTATGAAGGGACTTATGTATCGACCGATACAGCGGCCAAGAAGGTTTCGATCCTGCTCCCAGGCGGTCAGACAGTGGCAGTACCTTATCAAGGAACGGCTCCTTCTATTGAATTGTATGGCAAAACCTCAGCTACGATTGCTGATTTGAAGGCAGGAGATCCGGTAACCGTGATGTTAAGTGCAAACCAGGATACCTTGCAGACGCTGGCTGTAAGAAAGACGGTTCAATTCGAGATTTCTTCAGTGAATACATCCAATAGCCGGATTCAGGCGTCAAGTAATGGCGTTACCGACAATTTCTATGTAGATAAAGCTACTCTGCTCAATGACACCGGGGCTGCCATTACCGTATCAAGTCTGCAAGCAGGACAGACGGTGAATGTGACCTTCAATGGCCGTACGGCTGCTTCCTTGCAAGTGGTGAAGCTGACGCTCGGCAAGGTTACTGCGATTGATGCTTCTTCGGTAACCGTGAAGTCCTTCTCCGGCACACCGGAAGTATACTCTATCGGGAATGGGGTAAAAGTAGTTCGCGGAACCTCGGTAACCTCCGGAACAGCTACCCTGACAACTTCCGACCATGTCGAGCTTCGCAAGGATGTGGACGGAACATTGTTAATTAAGGTGCTGAATTCGCTGGAACGGAAATTCCAACGGTATGATTCGATCAATAACGACATTCTGGTCTATCGTTCCACGATTCAGGATGACAATTATCGTTTTGGCGTGACATCGAATTTGTATATTCACCAAGGTGACACGACATTAACCGTGCAATCCCTCAAAGATAATGATAAAATTGTTTTGTACTTTAACGGCGACAAGCTGGTAGAGGTTGAAAAGCAATAAATCATTTCTGTGAGAAGAACCGTCTTGATGCGGGGGCTCCCGCTCAGGACGGTTTTTTTACATGAGCAGGGGAGTGTTTTTGAGTGAATGCCGGACAAGCAAAGCATATTTTAACTACCATCGCAGCCATGTTCCCGGATGCACACTGCGAGCTCAATCACAGCAATGCTTTTGAACTCACGATCGCTGTCCTGCTGTCTGCACAATGTACAGATGCGACGGTGAACAAGGTGACGGCGGATCTGTTCCGGAAGTACAGGACGCCCCAGGATTATATCTCTGTACCTTTGGAGGAACTGGAGCAGGATATTCGGCGGATTGGATTATTCAGAAGCAAGGCCAAGCATATTCAGAATTTGTGCCGGATTCTGATTGAGCAATACGGCGGAGACGTACCCTCGGAGCATGACAAGCTGGTCAAGCTGCCGGGCGTCGGCCGGAAGACGGCTAATGTCGTTGTTTCCAATGCCTTTGGCGTACCGGCTATCGCGGTGGATACCCATGTGGAACGGGTCAGCAAGCGGCTGGGGCTTGCCAATTGGAAGGATTCCGTACTTGAGGTGGAGCAGAAGCTGATGAAGAGAGTGCCCCGTGAAGAGTGGACGATTACACATCATCGTCTTATTTTTTTCGGCAGATACCACTGTAAGGCCCAGAATCCAAATTGCCAGATCTGCCCGTTGCTTGATGTGTGCAGGGAAGGCAAGAAACGTATGAAAAGGTCACAAGTCAGCAAACCTATAGAAGAGTGACAAAAAGATATTGATAGCAGAGGATGAGATTCTAAATGAAATGTATTTCCGTCTACACCGACAATTTTGAGTTGTTCTCGGATATGTTCGAGAAGGTTATCGAGATCGATCTGAAGGAAAATGATGAGCAAGAGCTGGAGGGCGTGACAATCAGCGATTCCGGAGAGGTGCCTAAGCATTATCTGGAGCGGATGTCCGTGAAGCCTGAGGTCGTTGTAATGCGCGATAAAAATAAGGGAATTACAATTCTGCAGCATGGTAAAGTATTCGAAATCCTGATTCCTTCCGAGCAGGACCAGATCGAAGCAGCGACCATCTAAAGCTGAATTAAGCAAAAGCGTTCTCCGCAATCTGGAGGACGCTTTTTTATTTAGATTATAGAATCTATAGGTTTTCAGCAGAGCTCTTTCATCTTTCAATGTACTTCGATAGACGTTTTTCTCATCAATCTCAAATTGGCAATGATCAATGTCACTGTAAAGGCTTAAAACGAATAAATATTCATGATAAAATGAAGAGAGATATGGACAGAGAGAGGACGAAGCGACTTGAAGATGACGGCGGCAATCGAATCTGATTTGGCTGTAAAACTCTCGCGGCTGGAAGCATGGTATCTGGAACAAGGCGCCGCGGATTCGGCAAGAAAAGTGAAGGATTTGATTGAAAAACGGTTGTCTGGAGAGCTGACAATAGCGATTTGCGGTCATTTTTCAGCAGGAAAGTCGAGTCTGATTAATGCACTTTGCGGTTCTTCCGTGCTGCCTTCCGGCCCGCTTCCAACGACGGCCAATATTGCCGGGCTGCGGGATGGTGCGCCGAGAATGCAGCTGACACCAACCGATGGTGGACATGAGGCTGGGAAGAAGCTCTCGCGGGAGCCGCTGAGCGTGATTGACGGAGCGTTATTAGATGATTATTGCCGGGATGGAGCAAAGTACGAAATGGTATCTATCTGGAGAGATATTCCCCTTCTTCGCCAGGGCGGCGTGCTGCTGGATACGCCGGGTGTGGATTCCGGCGAGGCGGCACATGCGCTTGCAACGAGTTCAGCGCTTCATCTTGCGGATATTGTATTCTATGTCATGGATTATAACCATGTGCAATCCGGCAGCAACCTGAGCTTCGCGCGCAGTATCGCGGAATGGGGGAAGCCGCTCTATCTGGTTATTAACCAGGTCGACAAGCACCAGGAAGAAGAACAGACCTTTGAGCAGTACATGAAATCGGTTGAGCATGCTTTCTCGGTCTGGGGGATTTCTCCGGCAGCGATCTACTGTACTTCATTAAAGGAACCGGATCATCAACGAAATCAGCTACCTGAGCTGAAGCAAGTCGTAATCGAACTGTTGAACCGGAAGGAGGCGTTGCTGGAATTCAGTATTGCTTGCTCACTGCATCATGAAGCGCAGCAGTTCAAGAAAAGAACCGAGGAAGCGGCAGGGGAGAGGCGCCGAGAGCTTGAGGCATTGACCGGTGACGAAGGGGTGTCTGTTGATCAGCTTCGCGGGGAGCTCAAGGAACTGGAGCTTCGTATGACCTCTAACCAGGCGGAGCCCCCGCAAGCTGCGGTCCGCCGAGAATGGACAGCAAAGCTGGATCAGTTGCTTGAGAATGCCTATCTTATGACTGCGGATTTGCGGGAGACGGCAGAAAAGTATCTGGAAAGCCGTGAGGCTGCAGCCAAGCCGGGGTTTCGGCTGTTTAAGAATAAGAGCATTCAGGAGCGGCAACGAAGACAGCAGGAATTCCTGGAGAGACTGGATGAGCAGGTAAAAGCGCAGATCGATTGGCATGTGCGCGATATGATCCGTAAGCTGGGGAAAGCCTCGGAGCTTTGGGATGCGGAATGGGAAGCTCGGTTGGAACAAGAACTACCGCAGATGGAAGCAGCCTGGATTGAAAATCAGACCAGCGACGGGGCTGTGATCTCCGGTGAGTACACGCTTCATTATACTTCGGCGGTGGCGGCCGAGATTCGAGGCCGCTATCGCCGGACAGCCCTCGCGCTTGCGGAGGGGCTGTTGGTGGAGCTTGCTCCGCGCTTTGCGGCGGAGCAAGCCGGTTTGGCCGCCCGGCACGCGGAGCTGGCCGGACGCGTGCGGGCGGCTGAGCGGCTGCAAGCGCAGAGCGCAGCCGCAAGTGAAACGGCCGAGCAGCTGGAAGCGCTGCTCGGTGCCTGGACGCCCCTCCCCGCAGGCCTTCTGCCAAAGGCAGAGGCAAGGGAAGGAAGGGGCGTCCCAGCCGCGCTGCCGCGCCCAGCGGCGCAGCGGCAGCCGCAGGCGCCGACGCCCGTGCCGCAGCCTCGCGCGGCGGGCGCAGGCACGGCC
>NZ_JAHLQJ010000026.1 GCF_018919145.1 Paenibacillus brevis | reverse complement strand
TTTTGTTTTACATTTTTTTAAAAGGAGGCTTACCCTTAGTCATCATTGTTTATGACTTTTGGGACAGCCTCTTTAATACTTATTCAGATACGGTCGCCGCCTCTCGATGAGAAGAGCGAACCTTGCACACGATCTTCCGAATGCTCTCGTCGGACAGAAAGAACATTTGAGCCAGATCGCTCACGGAATGACCGGTATCATACAGCTTATAAATATTTTCATTACGTTTTGCCATGGATGTGCGGGTTCCGCTGAGTTCACCCCAGGAAGCCTTGGCGCATTCCGGTTTGGGTATGTACAGCAGTTCTCCCTGAATATAGCTTTGAAGCTCCTTCAATAGCCTAGGGGGAAGCACATCCTTCCCGTTTTTGTAGTTCACGATCATGATCCTCCTTATAACTTGCGTTCTGGAGTGTATTTACCTGGCTTTTGCTAGTGTTCATGGTCGCAACTCCCCCCTTTCGTTCGAATTAGAATTAAGATTTGGATTTATTTTAGCACATCATTGAATAAACGGAAATAAGAGGGGCCTGAAAGCCCCTCAACGTACGGGCTGTCGCGTTAAGCGACAGCCACCTCACTCACTGTAATCACTTCGATCAGCCCCCTTTCCAGTGATTCGTCGGCCCGACATCTATATTAACTCATATTGTCAGCAGCTTCGAAAGCGAAAGAACGTTTATAAGTGTTTTTTACCGTGTATGTGGGATATAAGTTGCAACTCACTCGTTGCCTTTCTACGTAGCTTCTTTAGTTCAACTGATATAGAATGGAAGTCGGAGCTGCATAGAGCTATAAGAAGTTGTTCAAAAGTCGATTTTTTGATTACGCACTGTAAGAAGAATATCATCGAATCAAGGAAGTGAAGGCAGTGGACTTATTTTCATTTCAACAGGAGCAAAATCCCTCCGGCAGGCTGCTCGCCGACCGGATGCGTCCGGTAACGCTGGATGAATATATCGGGCAGGAGCATATCGTAGGACCGGGCAAGCTGCTGCGCCGTGCGATTGAAGCGGACCAGGTCTCATCAATCTTGCTATATGGCCCACCTGGCTGCGGCAAGACCACATTGGCCCATATTATTTCGCACCATACCCAGGCCGAGTTTGTTCGTCTCAATGCCGTCGATGCTTCCGTGAAGGATGTTCGCGAGGTGATCGAGAAGGCTCAGAATGATAAAGCGTTCTATGGAACAAAGACGATCCTCTTCCTGGACGAGGTTCATCGCTTCAACAGTTCCCGGCAAGATGCGCTGCTGCCAGCGGTGGAGAAGGGAACGATTATATTTATCGGGGCAACGACGGAGAACCCGTTCCACTACGTGAACGGGGCTCTTCTGAGCCGTTCTACACTGTTCGAGCTCCAGGCGCTGACGAAGGAGCACTCGCTGCATGCTATGAAGCGGGCTCTGGCAGACAAGGACAAGGGATTGGGCCATATGCCGCTCCAGGTGGATGAGGATGCACTGCTGCATATCGCGGCCATGGCAAACGGCGACATTCGCCGGGCGCTGAATGCGCTCGAGCTGGCGGCTCTAACCACGCCGCCTGAGCAGGACGGCTCCGTGCACATCAGCCTTGCCGTGGCTGAGGAGTCTGTTCGCCGTCCTCTGGTGAAGGCGGACGAGTCCACGCAATATGATGTGCTCTCCGCGTTCCACAAGAGCATTCGCGGCTCCAGCGATGCCGCGCTCTTCTGGTTCCTTTATGCCGTCGAGAAGCTCGGCATGGACCCGATGACCTTCATCCGCAGGCTGATAGCGGCTTGCAGTGAGGATATCGGCCTGGCGAATCCCCAGGCGATGGTTCAGGCGGTAAGCGCCTTGGAGGCGTATCGCAATAACGGCTGGCCCGAAGCGAAGCTGAACGTGGCCCAGGCCATTCTATTTGCCGTGGAGAGTCCGAAATCCAATGGCGTTGTGGCGGCAATCTCGCGGGCGATGTCAGCGATCGAAGAAGTCCGCTCCGCCGAGGTGCCGCTGCATTTGCGGGATGCCCATTATAAAGGGGCCGTCAAGCTTGGTCATGTCGGGTATAAATACCCGCATGATTATCCTAATCATTATGTGAAGCAGGATTATCTGCCGGAATCCCTGCAGGGGAAAGTGTTCTATAAGGCAACAGAGCAGGGGAATGAGAGCAAGATCCGTCATAATCAAGAACTGCGGCGAACAGAATAAGAAGGGACAGCCAAATAAGTCCCCAAAATAAAAAAAAGTTGGGCGAGAACCACCGCAAGGGGGTTCCGCTCAACTTTTTGTCCGTTCACTTTGGTCAAAGTAATATGCGCCTATGCACTTAATTAGCCGTATGCACTAAACTCACCGTATGAGCGCCTGCGTCAGCAATTATAATGCCTTTTAGCACTAAATTAGTCGTATGAGCGCCTGTGTCAGCAATTATAATGCCTTTTAGCACTAAAATCGCCAGATGAGCGCCCGTGCCAGCAATTATAATGCCTTTTAGCACTAAAATCGCCAGATGAGTGCCCGTGCCGGCAATTATAATGCCTTTTAGCATTAAAATCGCCAGATGAGCGTCCGAGCCGGCAATTATAATGCCTTTTAGCATTAAAATCGCCAGATGAGCGTCCGAGCCGGCAATTATAATGCCTTTTAGCATTAAAATCGCCAGATGAGCGTCCGAGCCGGCAATTATAATGCCTTTTAGCACTAAATTCACAGATGAGCATCCACGCCAGCAATTTTAATGCCTTTTGACACTTATTTCGTCCGCATGGTCCCCATGCTTTATATCCAATCGAACTTGACAGCCTTATGATCCAGTCAAAGAGTCAGAATATACGCTCTTAGCGGTGCCGTCCCAGCTCAGGAACAGGCAGCTTTTCGGCCGCTTCGATAATCCCGCCCCCAAGGCAGACCTCTCCGTCATAGAACACGACGGCTTGTCCAGGCGTAATCGCCTTTTGCGGCTGATCAAACTGTACATACAAGGTGCCGTCTTCGCGTTTTGAGACCGTGACGTCCTGATCAGGCTGACGGTAGCGGAATTTGGCGGTGCATTTGAACGTATCGGCCGGCATATGGTCCGCTCCTGCGATCCAGTTGATATCGGAAGCAATCAGACCCGTCGAGTATAGGCTAGGGTGCTTGTCCCCCTGTACCACATACAAAATGTTGAGATCCAGGTCCTTCTCTGCAACAAACCAAGGCTCTCCGTTACCCGAACCGCCGATTCCAAGGCCCTGGCGCTGTCCGAGAGTATAGTACATCAGACCGTCATGCCGGCCCATAACTTCACCGGTCACGATGTCGATCATCTCGCCGGATTTGGCCGGAAGATATTGGCTCAGAAACTCCCGGAAATTCCGTTCGCCGATAAAGCAGACGCCCGTGCTGTCCTTCTTCTTGGCGGTATAGAGCCCTGCTTCCTCCGCAATTCTGCGCACTTCAGGCTTTGGCAAATGACCAATTGGGAACATTGCCCTGGAGAGCTGTGCCTGATTAAGTGCATTAAGGAAGTAGGTTTGATCCTTGTTGCTGTCGACACCGCGAAGCAACTTGTAAGTGCCGCCCTCATCGAGGACTCTTGCATAGTGGCCTGTCGCTACATAATCCGCGCCGAGATCCAGCGCTTTGTTCAGGAATTCGCCAAATTTGATCTCCCGGTTACACATCACATCCGGATTCGGAGTGCGTCCGCGCTTGTATTCCTCCAGGAAATAGGCGAATACTTTATCATAATATTCCCGCTCGAAATTCACGGTGTAATAGGGGATATCGATCTGCTCGCAGACACGGCGGACATCCTCGGCATCCGACTCAGCAGTACAGTTACCGAATTCATCGGTGTCGTCCCAGTTTTTCATGAAAATACCGATGACATCATAACCTTGCTGCTTGAGCAGGAGCGCAGTCACCGATGAATCGACGCCCCCGGACATGCCGACAACGACGCGGGTGTGCTGGTTGGCTGTATTCATTCAATCACTCCTTCAGGCTTCTTGAGCCTGTGTATATTTTATCAAATCTATCCCTGACAATCGATAGCTAGTGTCAAGCTATTCAGCGTGTTTTGCAAAAGCATCAGGATGTGTTATATTACAGAGATAAGTGATAGGAATAAGAAGGTATATTATTCTTAATCGACCAAAGGTTCATTATATAAAGTTTATCCGAAAAATGAAAGAGGTGGCTTCTTTGAAGATTTCTACAAAGGGACGCTATGGCTTGACCATTATGATGGAGTTGGCTGCCAAGCTGGGCGAAGGGCCGACATCCTTGAAGAGCATTGCGGAAAAAAATCAACTATCCGAACACTATCTGGAGCAATTGATCGCTCCGCTTCGCAATGCAGGTTTGGTCAAGAGCGTTCGCGGGGCATATGGGGGGTATATCCTGTCGCGTGATGCCAGCGAGATTACTGCAGGTGATATTATCCGCGTGCTGGAGGGCCCGATTTCCCCGGTGGATTTCACGGAGGAGGATGATCCTGCCAAACGCGACCTTTGGCTGCGGATTCGCGATAGCATTGCCGACGTGCTGGATTCTACCACACTGGAAAGCCTGGTTACGTACGAAGAGCACGGAGCTAAAGATTCCTATATGTTTTATATTTAATTTAAAACTTGAATCATAACCATCCAGGGAGTTTTCCTTGCTTGGGCAATTAAAACAAAGAGCCTGCAATAATTTGCGGGCTCTTTGTTTTTGCATGCCATCTTGCTTGAAGCAGCGCATACCTACAGAGATTCCAATATGACTGTCCGTAAATTCATTGTAAATTTTGATTAATAATGAGTCATTCCGCTCACAATAGCCGTAATACTTATTGTACATTCAGATTCTATAGAAGAGGTGTTGCTGGTGTGGCATGACAAGTCAACAGATTCTGTTCTACAGGAACTTGCAGTGAATCCAAGCGAGGGATTAACATCACAGGAAGCCGAGGCCAGACTGGCGAAGTACGGCGAAAACAAGCTGAAAGGCAAGCCCAAGAAAAGCCTTGTTGCCCTCTTTTTTGCTCAACTGAAGGATATGCTGATTTACGTATTGCTGGGCGCAGCCATTATTACGCTTATTGTTGGCGAATATGTAGATGCGGTTATTATACTTGCGGTCGTTCTTTTAAATGCGGCGATCGGCGTATTTCAAGAGCAGAAAGCAGAAAAGGCCATCGAAGCACTACAACAAATGACCACCCCCCGTACGCTCGTGAGACGGGATGGAGATATTAAAGAGATTGATTCGGTCCATGTTGTTCCGGGCGACATTGTAATTTTGGATGCCGGACGATATATTCCAGCCGATCTGCGGCTGATCTCGGGAGCGAATCTGCAGATTGAAGAATCCGCGCTTACCGGGGAATCCGTGCCTTCAGACAAGGATCCTGGCGCTGTCTTGGAAGGACCTAAGACGCCAATCGGTGATATGGCCAACATGGCATTCATGTCTACACTTGTTACATATGGACGCGGTGAGGGTGTGGCTGTCGCTACGGCGATGGATACGGAAATGGGCAAAATTGCAAAAATTCTGGACGAAGATGATCCAAGCATGACTCCGCTGCAAATCAAGCTCGAGGAGCTCGGCAAGGTGCTTGGCTACATCGCGATTGGCATATGTGTTGTCATTTTTGTCATCGGCTTGCTCCAGGGACGTGATTTGTTTGAGCTGTTCCTGACTTCGATCAGCTTGGCTGTAGCTGCTATCCCGGAAGGCTTGCCGGCCATTGTAGCGATAGTGCTTGCTCTGGGCGTAACCCGCATGTCAAAGCTGAATGCCATCGTGAAGAAGCTTCCTGCGGTTGAGACGCTTGGATCGGTCAATATTATATGCTCAGATAAGACAGGGACCCTGACACAAAATAAAATGACCGTAGTCAAGCATTACACAGCCGCTCCACTGGGTGAAGAACCTCCGGTGGAGATGATCAAGACCTTCGTGCTGTGCTCGGATGCTACCTTTGAAGAGGGCAAGGGAACGGGAGACCCGACAGAGATTGCTTTGGTCGTGTATGGTCAACAGCATGATCTAATGAAGAAATCGCTGGAAGCGGAATATAAACGGGTAGCCGAAAAGCCGTTCGATTCGGACCGGAAGCTGATGTCTACCTTGAACCAGACGAGAAAAGGGTATCGAGTACACACAAAGGGTGCGATTGATCAGTTATTGAAGGTGTCCACGACAGCCGTAGTGAATGGAGAGGTCGTGGCGTTTACGGAAGAGCTGAAGCAGCAGTACTTGCAAGCGGCGGAAGCAATGTCTGACGATGCCTTGCGGGTGCTGGCCGCGGCATTCAAGGATACGGAGGCTGTGATTAGCCCGGATGAGATGGAGAAGGAGTTAACTTTCCTGGGCTTTGTCGGTATGATCGATCCGCCTCGCCTTGAAGTGAAGGATTCGATCCGCGAAGCCAAGCTTGCCGGCATTACTCCGGTTATGATTACGGGAGACCACCGGAACACGGCCGTTGCTATTGCTAAGGAGCTGGAGATCGCTGCTTCAATCGATCAGAGCATGACCGGTGCGGAGATCGATGAGCTGAGCGATGAGGAATTTGGCCGGAAAATTCAGAACATTCGGGTTTTTGCTCGCGTATCGCCGGAACATAAAGTGAAGATTGTGAAAGCCTTCAAGGCTCAGGGAAATGTAGTCTCCATGACGGGCGATGGAGTTAATGACGCCCCTTCGCTGAAAAGCGCAGACATCGGTGTGGCTATGGGGATTACCGGAACAGATGTATCCAAGGGCGCCAGCGATATGATTTTGACAGATGATAATTTCACTACGATCGTAAAAGCCATTCGGGAAGGACGAAATATTTATGCCAATATCCGCAAGACGGTTACTTTCCTCTTGTCCTGTAACTTTGGCGAAATCGTAGCCATTCTGGCTTCAATTATATTTTTCTGGCCGTTGCCGTTGCTTGCGACTCAGATTCTCTGGATTAATCTCGTTACTGATACACTGCCGGCCATCGCGCTGGGTATCGATCCGGGAGAGAAGGATGTCATGAAGCGCAAGCCGAGAGACCCGAAGGAAAGCTTCTTCTCGAAGGGAGTAGCAACTCAGGCTGTACTTGGAGGGCTGCTCATCGGAACGTTAACACTCGTTGCCTTCTATCTGGGGCTCAGAGAGCACGGATACAGCCTTGGAGCTGGCTCCATTCCTGAGGATGTGATGACATACGCCCGCACCATGGCCTTTGTCGTACTTGCGGCTTCCCAATTGTTCTACTCCTTCGCCAAGCGGAGTTCGACCAAGTCGATCTTTGAGTTGGGTCTATTCTCTAACAAGTTTCTTGTGCTGGCAGTCGTTGCTGGTTTTGCACTACAATTCGCTTCGATTACGATTCCGTTCCTGGCCGACGCCTTTAAGGTACAGAACCTGAGTCTGGCTGACTGGGGGATCGTCATCGGTCTCGCCTTGGTGCCTCTGTGCATTAACGAAATCATCAAGCTTGGCACGCGGCTTCGGGCAAGAAATTAATCGGATTGTCGCTGCTTTTGTAGAAAACCTCTTATCAGGCCAGGTTACGCTGTACAAAACCCGGGAAACATATTAAGATGGGGATGCACTTGCGACGGTCGGATTAGATAACAATACATGAATCACAGAACCCACTGTGGTATCAACACGATCGCCGTCCCGTTCGGGACGGTATTTGTGTTTTTCAGCTCGTTGCTAAAAAAGTGCAGCAGGAGTTGCTATCCCTGAAAAAAATCAAGGTGATGAGATAATGAATACAATATATCTTGATCATGCGGCTTCGACGCCCGTTCATCCTGAAGTTGTGGAGACGATGCTGCGTGTGATGAAGGAACATTACGGCAATGCTTCGAGTGTGCATGCTTTGGGCCGTGCGGCCAAGCGTCTCGTTAACGAGTCGAGAGAGCAGGTTGCCTTGTTGGCGGGATGCCGGGTTGAAGAGCTTGTCTTTACGGGCGGGGGAACAGAAAGTGACAATCTGGCCTTGTTCGGTGCGGCAAAGGCGAATCAGCATCGCGGCCGTCATATCATAACGACCCAAGTGGAGCATCATGCCGTACTGCATACGTGCAGACAGTTGGAGAAAGAAGGCTTTGAACTGACATACCTGCCCGTGGATAAGTACGGAAGAGTACATCCTGAGCAAGTAGAGGAAGCGATTCGTCCGGATACGATACTCGTCAGCGTGATGTACGCCAACAATGAAGTGGGGACGATCCAGCCGGTTACAGAAATTGGGGAAATTACGGCCGCCCGAGGGATCCTGTTTCATGTCGATGCTGTACAAGCCTTTGGCAAGCTTTCCATCGATACAAGCAAGCTCGCGGTAGATTTGATGAGCTTTTCCGCCCATAAGATCAACGGCCCGCAGGGCGTCGGAGCATTATATATCCGCCAGGGCACACCGCTTGATCCGCTGTTCTTCGGGGGACTTCAGGAGCGGAAGCGTCGGGCGGGAACCGAGAATATTGCCGGCATGGCCGGTTTTGCTGCGGCTGCTTCGTTAGCTGGCAAGCAGCTTCCGGTGCTCAGGGAGCAGGATGAGCATATGAGATTAAGCCTGCTTCAAGCACTGAATCTTCATGTCGGTGCCGAGAACTATCATCTGAACGGGCATCCTGAGGCTGGATACAGATTGCCGCATATTGTGAATATCAGCTTTCCGGCGTGTGATACAGAGACGATGCTGATGAATCTTGATCTTGAAGGTATTGCGGCTGCCAGCGGGTCGGCTTGCTCATCAGGCTCTCTGGAACCATCCCATGTGCTTGCTGCCATGAATCTTCCACAAATATTTTTGCGTTCAGCGATTCGATTCAGCTTTGGTTTGGGTAATACTAGGGAAGAATTAGAGAAAACCGCCGAAAAAATTGGAACTATACTGAACCGTCTTCGTAATAGAAGATAAATGGGCTTCTGCACGTTTTTTCGGGGAGGAGGTTAGCTCGTAATACAGGGGATCCACAAGATTGCCCATACAGGAGGATCCATCGCATGAAACTTCAGGAATTGACAGGTTTGGCCGTATTTGATGTAGAAGACGGTAAACAGGTCGGGGATGTCCTAGATGTCCTGCTGAATGAACAATGGAACATCGTCGGCATTTTGCTGGAAGGGAAGCAAATGTTTTCATCCAGCGTGAAGGTTGTGTTCTGGGATGACATTATCGCTTACGGCGAAGATGCCGTAATGATTCGCAATAGACAGGCAATCCGCAAATGGGAAGCCGAGAATATACAACTTACCTTTTTATCGGGCAACGGGAAATTAAAGGAACTTCCGGTTCTGACCGGTGACGGTACGATGCTTGGTCACGTTAGTGATGTTTATTTTGACCAGGAAATGGGAAATACAATTACAGGGATAGAAATCAGCGACGGCTTAATCTCCGACCTGATGGAAGGCCGCAAGGTGCTGCCCTACATAGACGGCATGATCAAGGGCGAAAATGCAATTATGGTGCCCCCCAACAGTGATGAGCTGCTTGAGGCACCTTGAATCTGTTAACGGATAGGTGATTAATGAAGATGAAGTGTCCAAATTGTAGCTCTAAGGATATCGGGAAGATTGGATCCCATCAGTTTTATTGCTGGGGTTGTTTTATTGAATTGACGGTAAATGGAGACAAGATGTCAGTGTATCAGGTGGAAGAGGACGGCACGCTCAGCTCGCTGGATGATTTGTTCTTTGGCGACGAGGTTATGCAGGATTATCCGCAAATGCATTTGACTTAAAGCAAAATAGATATCGGTTTGAATGCAGCGGTGGAGCGTAAAAAACTCTTTCCGCTGCTTTTTTTAATTCGGTCAAGGAAATCGGGGAACCACAGCGATCGTAAGAACACTTCACACGCTGCCTCCATCGCATAATCATTCGTTCATCTGCATAGTTCAAAGTGCCGCGGCAAAAGCTACAACGGACATTTAAATAATGACAACAATGATCATGACGAAATCACATTTTCAATTGATTGATAATGAAAGCGCTATGAAATAGGATGGAGTTAAGAAGAGCACGAGGGCAGAGCCCCTCAAGCTTTCGATATAAGCTTCCAAGGAGGTTCAAAATATGAGTATGGAAACAACAGAAACAAAATCCGGTGGCGGGGTAAGAGTACGGGTCCAGCAATTCGGGCGTTTGCTCAGCGGTATGGTGATGCCGAATATCGGCGCCTTTATCGCTTGGGGTCTGATTACCGCTTTGTTTATCCCAGATGGATGGCTTCCAAATGAAACATTAGCCACATTGGTAGGCCCTATGATAACATACCTGCTTCCGCTCCTCATCGGTTATACAGGCGGATCCATGATCCACGGCAAGCGTGGTGCAGTTATCGGTGCAATTGCGACGATGGGTGTCATCGTGGGCGCATCCATTCCAATGTTCTTGGGGGCAATGATTGTAGGTCCTTTGTCCGCATGGATTTTGAAGCAATTCGATAAGTTGGTTGATGGAAAAATCAAGTCCGGCTTCGAAATGCTCGTCAACAACTTCTCGCTGGGTATTCTTGGTGCATTGCTGGCGATCGCCGCTTTGACCGGGATTGGTCCTTTCGTTGAAGTAATCACTAAAGCGTTATCTTCAGGCGTAGACGTTCTGGTAGGAGCAGGCTTGCTGCCGCTTGTAAACGTTCTGATTGAGCCAGCCAAGGTACTGTTCCTGAATAATGCCATTAACCACGGGGTGTTGGGCCCGATCGCGTTGGAGGAATCGCTTCGGGTTGGTAAATCCGTAATCTTCATGCTTGAATCCAATCCAGGTCCTGGTCTTGGCATCCTGCTTGCTTACATGCTGGTAGGTAAAGGATCGGCTAAGCAATCTGCTCCGGGCGCTGCGATTATTCACTTCTTCGGAGGTATTCATGAGATTTACTTCCCTTACATCCTGATGAATCCTCGTCTGATTCTAGCCGCGATTGGCGGCGGTGTTACTGGTACATTCACGTTCCAGCTGTTCAATGCAGGTTTGGTCGCAGCTCCAGCGCCGGGCAGTATCTTTGCTTACATTGCCATGGCTCCTAAGGGCGGCTTGCTGGCGGTGTTCTCCGGTGTTATCACGGCAACGATCGTATCGTTCCTGATTGCGGCATTGCTGCTGAAAACGGGTAAACAAAAAGAAGACGATACTTCTCTGGAAGAAGCTGCCGAGAAGAGCCGTCAAATGAAGGCTGCCGGCGCTTCCGCCGCTCCTGCCGCGCAATCCGGCGTTCGCAAGGAAAATGTGAACAAGATCGTATTCTCTTGTGATGCAGGAATGGGCTCCAGTGCCATGGGCGCTTCGATCCTCCGCAAGAAGATGCAGGAAGCAGGTATTAACGTAACTGTGGTGAACTCGGCAGTCAGCGAAATTCCTGCGGATGCGGATATCGTCATTACACAGAATCAATTAACCGAACGCGCCAGAATTGCCAAGCCGGATGCCGAGCATATTTCCATCGATAACTTCCTGAAGAGTCCGAAGTACGATGAGCTCGTTGACCGTTTGAAAGGCTAACAGCATTCGTGATATCATCACTGCGTTCCCTAAAAACGCTGGAGCACCCCTCCAGCGTTTATCTTAGTTTTATGCGGGAGGGATGATATGAGGAGATTTTCCGCAAGACAAAGACAAATTCTCATGTTTCTCCTGAACCGGAAAAACGGGGTGACAGCCGCCGAAATCGCAGAGACGATCTCCGTGAGCGTGCGCACAGTGCACCGGGAGATGGATGATTTGGCCTTAAGACTGAGCCCTTACGGTCTCGAGCTGTACCGTAAATCGGGAACCGGCATATCGATTCGCCTGCTAGGCGGAGAAATTCCGGGAGAAGAGACGCTCAAGGCGTTCCGTGAAACGGTTCTGTCCGTCAAGCCGACAGACTTCTCCGGCGAGGAACGGCTGATTCTGTTAATGTGCGAGCTGCTGGAGGCTGTGGAGCCGGTTAAAATGTTTGCTCTGGCCCACACGATGAACGTAACCTCGGCGACGATCAGCAACGATCTTGATGTACTGGAGTCTGAGCTGTCCAAACTCAAGCTAAACTTGATTCGGCGCAGGGGCTACGGTGTAGAGATTGAAGGGGAAGAAGAGGATATTCGCGCCGCGATTGCCCAAATTGCTTCCGATGAGCTGGAATATTCAGATCTGATCGGGAATTCCTCCTCTAAGGAAGGTTTGGTTACCCGCCGACTCTTACAGCTTGCGGGCAAAGCGAACTTGCTGCAATTGGAGAACAGTCTTTGGGACATGAACTGGGATTGGACCGAGAAGCTGAGTGAGCAGCATTATACCTCGCTTCTGATTGCTCTATCCGTGATGCTGACCAGGGTGGCCTCTGGCAGGGCCATTGAGCTTCAAGAGGCCGATCTGCAGGCAGAGAGCGGTGAACACCAGGTCATCGACCAGGCTAGACAAATTGCAGGCGCGCTGGAGCGGGAGTTCGACATTCAACTGCCTCCGGGCGAAATTCATCATATCGCAAGACTATTTCTAGCGGCTCGGGAAGATTCGCCGGAATTAGCCCGTGTCGATCTGGAAATCATGGATATCGTCGAGCGTTTGATTGAAGAGGTGGTCAAGCGAACAGGATTGCCCTTCCATGAAGATCGATCGCTTCGTGCAGGACTTCAAGAGCATCTGAATCCGGCACTGAAACGGATCAAGGAAGGAGCAAGAATCCGCAATCCGCTGCTCAGTGCGATTCGGAAGGATTACGAAGAATTGTTCAAGGTGATGCGCTCTTCCGTCAATGAAATCAAAGGCAGCTTTGAAGTGCCTGATGAGGAAATAGGTTTTCTGGTCATGCACTTTGGCGCCTCGGCTGAACGGTTAAGCCAGCTGGGCAGGAATGTGAAGGCAATTCTGGTCTGCTCCAGCGGACTAAGCTCATCCAAGCTGTTGGCTACAAGGCTGGCCAAGGAGATGCCTCAGATTGAAGTGCTCCGCAATGCATCCTGGTATGAAGCAGCACGACTTCCGGAGGAGGATTATGATCTTATTATTTCAACGATTAATCTGCCGATTCCTGAGGATCGTTATATCCGCTTGAGCCCGTTGCTAAGCCAGGAGGATGTGGAACGATTGCTTGCCCATATCCAGAGCATCACACTGCGGGAGCGCTCGGCTCCCAAGCAGGTCGACTTCCAGGAGGAAGGAGCGATTCACCGCCTTGTAAAGCTGGGGAATATGCTCAATGAAATCGTCTCCCTGCTAAAAGGCTTCCGCCTATATGAATTGGATAATACCGATTGGTCCTTGGACGGAATCTTGGGGGAAGCGCTGGAGCTGATGAATGCCTCAGGGGCGGGAAGCGAAAATGGAATAATCGCAGATGTTCCGGCAGTCGTCCAAAGGTTGACGGATCGGGAACGTATGGCGACCCAGATCATTCCAGGCACTTCACTGGCGTTGTTCCATACAAGAAGCAGATTTATCCATAACAGGGCTGTTTCATTATTCAGACTGACTCAACCGATGCTGTTAGGGCAAGGAGAGCCCGTCCAGGTCATTCTATTGATGCTCGCTAATCGCGAATTATCAAGGGAGAGCCTTGAGGTATTAAGCGAGATCAGTTCCCTGCTGCTGAAGGCTGAAGTGGTTCAGTTGCTGGAGGTCGGCTCCGAGGAGCAGATTCGCAATGAATTGGCCGAAGAGCTGCTGACTTTTTTCGAGAATAACTAGGTAATGTTTGCTTCAGAACAAAATCTGACTGAAGGAGAGAGAATTGATGAGCATACTGTCTACAGAGAAAATTGTATTGGATGCGAAAGCAAGTCATAAAAATGAAGCCATCCGCCTGGCTGGCGAATTGCTAGTAAAAGCGGGCCATGTTACTGAGGATTACGTGGATAAAATGCTTGAACGCGAAGAAATTGTATCCACCTATATGGGAGGCGGGCTGGCAATTCCCCATGGCACCAAAGAAGCCAAGTCCCTGGTTAAATCGACGGGGATGTCGATTGTACGCTTCCCGGAAGGCATTGATTTTGGCGGCGATGAGCCTGCATTTGTCGTGATCGGTATCGCTGGAGCAGGCGGGGATCATATGGGGATTTTGACGCAGGTTGCCATGATTTTCTCGGATGACGACAGCATTGAGAAGGTTATGGATGCCCAGACGAAGGAAGAAATTCTATCCATCTTCCAAGGAGGAGATCTCGCATGAAGGCAGTCCATTTTGGAGCGGGTAATATCGGACGGGGATTTATCGGGCTGCTTCTGGCCCGTTCCGGTTACGAGGTATGCTTTGCCGACGTCAACGAGCGTCTTGTAGATGCTTTGAAGGAGCGTAAAGAATATCCTGTTACCTTGGCGGATGAGGATCAGAAGACAACGATTGTCACCGGGGTAACTGCAGTGAACAGCAATACAGAAACGGCCGAGCTGGTTGAAGCCATCGCTGAAGCGGATTTGGTCACGACTGCTGTCGGTGTCTCCATCTTGAAGCATATTGCTGGAGCTGTCGCCAAAGGCATCACCCTGCGTGCAAATCGCGGATCGTCACCGCTACATATTATTGCCTGCGAGAATGCCATCGGTGCAAGCTCTCAACTAAAGCAGTTGGTCTATGAACAACTGGATGCTGAAGGAAGAAAGTATGCGGATGAGCATATTGCCTTCCCGGATGCCGCCGTAGATCGTATCGTGCCGCTGCAGCAGCATGAGGATATTCTGAAGGTTGTGGTAGAACCCTTCTTTGAATGGGTTGTGGACAAATCCCAACTGCTTCCGGAGCACCATGTGATTGAAGGAGTCAAGTATGTAGAGCATCTTGAGCCTTATATCGAGCGGAAGCTGTTTACGGTGAATACCGGACACTGCTCGGCAGCCTACATCGGAAACCTGCATGAATATGATACGATCCAGAGCGCGATGAATGATTCCGAGGTCGTCAACCATGTGGCGGCTGTTCTGAAAGAAACAGGAGCAATGCTGACTGCTAAGCACGGCTTCGATCCAAAAGAGCATGAAGCTTATATCACCACCACTCTGGAGCGCTTCCGGAATCCGGCTCTTAAGGATGAGGTAGCCCGGGTAGGCCGTTCTCCTATCCGCAAGCTGTCTCCGCTTGATCGTCTGACTTTGCCGGCATTGCGCGGACATGAGCTTGGCACCGGGTATTTGTACTTGGCGAGAACGATGGCTGCAGCCCTGTTCTTTACCGCAGCAGATGATCCTGAGGCTAACGAAGTACAAGAGACACTTAAGGAGCATGGCCCGGCCTATACCATCAGTAAATATTCGCAAATTCCTGACTCCCATCCGGTACATCAGGAAGTGATGAAGCAATATGAAATTCTTCAATCCCGCGTCTAATTAGGACAAAAAATAGTCGCCGTGCTGCATCTCCGTGATATACGGATTTGCGGACGGCGATTATTTTTTTCCGGAAGGGCATATACTTTCATCATAGCTGGTCCGACTCCGAGGTGCGGAAGGGGGACACAAGGATGGAGCAATTGATGAAAAGTAAAGCTTTTCGTTACGGAGTATGGCTGCTTCTTGGTTTGGTCATCTTGTATTTCATTTGGCTGCTGCGCCCGTTATTTGCAGTGGTCTACCGGTTTCTAAGCACGATCTTCGCCCCATTTATTGTCGCGATGATCATCTCCTATGTCTTGAATCCCATTGTTCGCATGCTAGGCAGCCGGAAGGTTCCAAGGACAGTGGCGGTGCTGCTGATCTATGCGGTATTCCTGACCAGCCTGGCCGTCATTCTAATGAATGTCATTCCGATGTTCATTGAGCAGGTGGAGGAGCTTGGCGAGCATTTGCCCCAGATCACGTTTCAGACGCAGCAGCTCATGAATCGCTGGGATGAGGGGATTTTTCCGGGGAGTATTCGAATGGGCATGAATAATTGGTTTTTTCAGCTCGAGCATCGGCTTGCGGCTTCCATCTCGGGCTTTCTGGATAATCTGGGAACCACGCTTGGCGTTGTATTTAACGCTTTTATCGTACCGTTCTTAATTTTTTACATGCTGAAGGATTTCGAGTCGATAGAACGCATGATTTTACGTATCCTCCCGAAATCGCGCAGAAAGTCCATTGTAACTTTGCTCAAGAATATTGACGAGGCGCTGGGCAATTATATCCGTGGTCAGTTGCTGGTCTGCGTGATCATTGGCGTGCTTGCCTATATTGGATATATGATCATCGGAATGCCCTTTGCCCTGCTGCTCGCCGGTATTGTTGCCGTCTGCAACATCATTCCCTATGTGGGGCCGTTCCTGGGAGCTGCACCCGCCATGCTGATGGCAACCACAATCTCGTGGAAAATGGTACTGCTGGTGCTGCTCGTCAACATGATTTGCCAGACGGTTGAGAGCAATATTATTTCACCTCAAGTCGTAGGCAGAACCTTGCATTTGCACCCGATGTTTATTATTTTCGCTCTGCTTGTCGGAGGGGAGATCGGCGGGATCATTGGCCTGGTATTGGCAGTCCCTTTCTTCGCCGTATGCAAAGTGGTGATCCAGCATTTCTACGCCTACTACATTCGCAGGAAAACAGCTTAGCTGTGCCAAAATTTAAAGCACTGTAAAGCAAGCACTGCAAAGCAGATTGACAGCAGAGAGGTCCGCTTATATACTAAATTTATATGTCTACATGTTGATAAAAACGTTGACGAAAAAAAGTATGTCCGCCCGATTTTCCCAGAGAAGGTGTTCCTTCCCCGTTGCAATAAGTATTTTACTGGCGCAATAGATACACGGGGAATGGCTGAAAGAACCCGAACCTCGCCGGACAGAAATGCTGTTTTCCGAGTGTGAGTTAAAAATTCACCGGCTGGTGCCCGTTATCGGACCGTACAAGGCGATCGCCTTCTGCGATGTTCTATTTCAGAAGCGATAACCAGGGTGGTACCGCGAGACAATCGTCCCTGATATTCAGGGGCGTTTTTTCTGTTTGGCACCATTTCGCTTCATATTCCATGGTACAGGAGGATGTTATAGATGAAAGCAAGTGAAATCCGCTCTAAATGGCTGCAATTTTTTGAAGAAAAGGGACATAAGGTGGAGCCCAGCGCCTCGCTCGTTCCCCATAATGATCCGTCGCTGCTCTGGATTAGTGCCGGCATGGCGCCGCTCAAGCCATACTTTGACGGACGGGTCAAGCCTGACAATCCGCGTCTGACCAACTCGCAAAAATGTATTCGTACCACCGATATTGAGAATGTCGGCAAGACGCGTCGTCACCATACCTTTTTTGAAATGCTGGGGAACTTCTCGTTCGGGGATTACTTCAAGGCGGAGGCCATTACCTGGGCATGGGAATTTTTAACGGGCAAAGAGTGGATTGGGCTTGACCCGGATCGGTTGTCTGTAACTGTCTATCCTGAGGATGAGGAAGCATTCAAGCTGTGGAACGAGGTCGTTGGACTCCCGGCTGAACGGATTATTAAGCTGCAAGAAAATTTCTGGGATATCGGTGAAGGTCCGTGCGGACCATGTTCTGAAATATTCTACGACCGTGGAGAGGCCTATGGGGATCTTAGTGATCCGGAATGCTTCCCGGGCGGGGAAAACGAACGATTCCTTGAGATATGGAATCTGGTGTTCACCCAATTTAATCACAATAAAGACGGCAGCTTTACGCCATTGCCGAATAAAAATATCGATACCGGTGCAGGTCTTGAACGATTTGCTTCCGTCCTGCAGGATGTGAATTCCAACTTTGACACCGATTTGTTCCAGCCGATCATTCAGAAGAGCGCTGCCCTTGCCAAGGTAACTTACGGTGAAAAGGAAGAAAGCGATGTCGCGCTGAAGGTTATTGCCGACCATATTCGTACGGTTGCCTTCGCTGTTTCTGACGGTGTTCTCCCGTCGAATGAAGGAAGAGGCTATGTGATCCGGCGTCTGCTCCGCCGTGCGGTGCGCTACGGCAAGCTGATCGGATTGGATAAGCCGTTCATGTACCAGCTGGTGGAGACGGTAGGCGATATTATGGGTGGATACTATCCGGATGTCGTTACAAAGCGTGAGTTCATTGAGAAGGTTATTTCCTCGGAAGAGGAGCGTTTTCATGAGACGCTGAGCGATGGCCTCGCCATTCTTGCTGAGATGAGCGCTGAAGCTAAAGCGGCAGGGAAAACATGGATCGGTGGCGCGGATGCCTTTAAGTTGTACGATACGTATGGTTTCCCGCTTGATCTGACAGAAGATTTCGCGGCTGAACATGGACTCGGTGTTGACCGGGAAGGGTTCGAAGCGGCAATGGAAGAACAGCGCGAGCGCGCTCGTGCGGCCCGGCATGAAAGCGGCAGTATGAAGGTGCAGGGAGGGGTCTTGTCCGACTTTACGACTAAAACAGAATTCATTGGATATAATGAGCTTGAAGTTCGCTCCGAGATTATAGCCTTGATTGCGGATGATCAGTTCGTAGATGTTCTGTCAGCCGGCCAGAGCGGCCAGGTGATCCTGTCGAAAACTCCGTTCTATGCAGAGAGTGGCGGTCAGGTCAGCGATAAAGGAACGCTTCAAGGAGAAATGGGAGCGGCGGAGGTTCAAGGCTTGTTCAAGGCTCCGCATGGTCAGCACGTGCATCAGGTTACGGTTACGGTTGGCGAGCTTCGCAGCGGCTCTAGCGTGAATGCCGAGGTAAACCGTGAGCTTCGCGGCGGTGTGGTGAAGAATCATACAGCGACCCACCTTCTGCATAAGGCGCTTAAGGAGACACTGGGCGAGCATGTCAATCAGGCGGGCTCCTTGGTGGAAGCTGATCGTCTGCGCTTTGACTTTTCGCATTTGGGCAGCATTAGTGCTGAGGAATTGGCGACGATTGAGCACCGAGTGAATGAACAGATTTGGAAGGCGCTCGATGTCAAGATTGAATTGAAGCCGATTGATGAGGCGAAGGCGATGGGAGCTATGGCTCTGTTCGGCGAAAAGTACGGCGATATCGTTCGTGTTGTGCAAGTCGGGTCTTATAGCCTGGAGCTTTGCGGTGGCTGCCATGTGAGCAATACAGCCGAAATCGGCCTGTTCAAGCTGGTAAGCGAGAGCGGCATCGGCTCCGGTGTTCGCCGGATCGAAGCAGTAACGGGCCGAGGCGCTTATCTGTTCATGGATGGCCAGCTTGAACTGTTGAAGCAATCGGCTGCATTGCTTAAATCCAATGTATCTGATGTGCCGAAACGTATTGAAGCATTGCATTCACAGCTTAAAGAGCTTGCACGTGAGAACGAGTCTCTGCAGAGTAAGCTGAGCGCAATTGAAGCCGGGGAATTGACAGACCGCGTGATTGAAGTTGGAAATACCAAGCTGCTGTCGGTTCAGGTTCAGGCAAGCAGCATGGATGCATTGCGCGGTCTGGCCGACGAGCTGAAGGTTAAGCTCCCGGATACGGTTCTTGTGCTTGGTGCAAGCGTAGAAGACAAAGTTAGCTTTGTCGTTGTGGTGCCGCAAGAGGAAGTGAAGCGCGGGCTGCATGCGGGCAAGCTGGTGAAGGAAGTAGCAGCTGTCTGCGGCGGCGGCGGCGGCGGCCGGCCAGATATGGCTCAAGCCGGGGGGAAGGATATTTCCAAGCTGGAGGAAGCCTTGAAGCTGCCGGCTAAGCTAATTGCTGGCTAAGCAATTAGCTATGTGATTATATCCGTCTATAAGTTGGACTGATAATACGTATATTAGGCATAAGTGTGGAGTGTTAAATGGCTTAGTTCAATCAAGAAATCCGCAAACAACAGCGATTGTAAGCACACTTCACACGTTGCCTGCGGAACTTAGAATCATTATCCAACTTATAAAACCGGATATTTCCTTATGAGGCCTATGATGTGATATAGTAAAGGTAGAATTAGACTCAACTAGGCAATAGTGCAGGCCGCAGTCTGAAGAAACGAGGTGTTATCGTGGACTCCATGGATAAAACCGTCAAGTTTAATGTCACAGGCGACGAGCAGGAGGCTTCTTCGGAGGAAATCCTGCTTGCGGTATACGAAGCGCTTAAACAGAAGGACTACAACCCGATTAATCAAATCGTTGGGTATCTGTTGTCCGGAGATCCGGCCTACATTCCCCGGCATAATAATGCCCGGAGTTTGGTTCGGAAGAAGGAGCGCGACGAGCTGATCGAGGAATTGGTCAGATATTATCTTGCCGGACATCGTTAGGAGATTTCATGAAAATTTTAGGATTGGATTACGGGGATCGGCGAATCGGAGCAGCTGTCAGCGATGCTTTCGGCTGGACCGCTCAAGGCCTGGAGGTTATTGAGCGACGCAAAGAGGGAACCGAGCTTGATCGGATCGCAGCCCTGGTGCGGGAGCATCATATCGAGGAGGTTGTGGTTGGACTTCCGAAGAATATGAACGGTACCATCGGCCCCCGCGGGGAATTATGCATAGCCTTTGCCGAGGAACTGAGAGCCTTGCTCCAGCTTCCCGTTCATTTATGGGATGAGCGTTTAACTACGGTATCTGCCCATCGCACGCTGATCGAGGCGGATGTCAGCAGGAAAAAGCGCAAAGGGGTCGTTGATAAGATGGCCGCAAGTCTGATTTTGCAAAATTATTTGGACTCTAAGAGTCAAAGGTGAGGGTGATCGCACATGTCTAAAGATCGTATCGGCAATGAAGAAGAACCGGAAATTATTTACATCCCTGATGATGAGGGGAATGAAGAAGAATTCGAAGTGATTATGAAATTCGAAGTCGACGGTTCGGATGCCAAGTATATGATGGTCGTTCCTTTGGATTCAACTGAACAGGAAGATGAAGAGAGCGAAGAAGTATACGCATTCCGTTACGAAGAAGACGGAGATGACCTGAAGCTGTATACGATAGAGAGCGATGAGGAGTGGGAAATTGTTGAAGAGACGTTCAACACCCTCATTGACGAGTTCGACGGAAGCGAGGACGATCATGACTGAGTATCGGGCGGATCAAGTTGTATGGACTACCCGTGTCACTGATGCGTTCGGTGAAATCGTTGAATTGCAGGATGAGACAGGTAAGGCTTCCTACTATTCCGTGGAGAAGGAATTTGACGTTGCAGGTAATTCTTATGCCGTTCTGCGGAATGATGAAGGCCGTGAAGAGGATGAGCCTGAGCTTCTGAAGATTGTTGTACTGCCGGATGGAGGACTTGAACTCGTTACCATTGATGACGATGAAGAGTGGGAAAATGTGGCGGAACTGTATGATGAATTAACGTTCCCGGAATAGACCGGGTCTGGAATGTGTGATATCATAGATCGGACTGGGAAGGGCGGGAGAACCGCTCTTTTTGGCTGTAAAGGGGTTGATCTGTTGAGGAAGGTATTGAAATGGTTCGGGATTCTGTTTCTGATCCTGATTCTTGGTGCCGCCGCAGGCGGATGGTATGTATATTCAGGGATGCAGCCGGTTGACTCTGCTGAGCAGGATGTGCGAATTACGATTGAGCCTGGAACCGGGACGAACGCCATCGCAGATCTGTTGGAAGAGAATGGCCTTATCAAAAATTCATTTTTCTTTGTGTCTTATCTGAAATGGAAATCTGAAGGCAGCCGGTTTCAGGCGGGCATCTATGATTTGAAGCCAGGCGTGACTTATGACGAGATTATCTCCAAACTCAATTCAGGCGATGTTGTAAAGGCAGAGATGATTCGCTTTACAATTCCGGAAGGCTATACCGTTATGCAGATGGCGGACAAGCTTGCGGAACAGGGGATCGCGGATAAAGAGATATTTTTAGAGTTAGTGAAGCAAGGAAATGGGCTGACATCTCCTTTGTTAAGTGATTTGCCGAGTGAAGATGCTCTGAAATACCGTCTGGAGGGTTATCTTTTTCCCGAAACGTATGAGCTGAAGAAGGGGAGTACAGAGGCTGATATTGTTAACCGGATGTTAGAAGAGACGGCCAAACGGCTTGACGGAATTGATGATTTCGAAGCGAAGCTGTCGAAGACCGGCCTTTCTTTGAATGAGCTTATGACGATGGCCTCGCTGATCGAGCGTGAGGTAGTTGCGGATTCTGAACGAAGAACCGTGGCCGGCGTAATCTACAATCGCTTGGAAAAGGATATGAAGCTGGAAATCGATGCAACGGTTCAGTACCTGCTCGACAAGCCCAAGGAACGGTTGCTTAACTCGGATCTGCGCAGTGTAGACAGTCCATATAATACTTATCTGTACGCCGGGTTGCCGCCCGGTCCAATTGCTGCGCCAAGCTTGAAGTCCATTGAAGCCGCGTTGGAACCGGAAGCCTCCGAGTATTTGTTCTATGTAACCAAAAAGGACGGCAGCGGGGAGCATCTGTTTGCCAAGACGTATAAAGAGCATTTGAAAAACATCGAGACTAGCAAGAATTAGGCTAATTAATTGAGGTGAACAAGCAATGTGCAAGAAACCTGAGCTTCTGGTACCGGCAGGTTCGCTGGAAGAAATCAGCGCATACCTGGAAGCAGGAGCGAATGCTGTATTGATTGGTAATGTAGAATACGCGATGCGTTTGCCCGGTGATTTTTCGATCGAAGACATTCGGGAAGCTGTTGCCTATGGGCGTCAGCACAATGCGAAAATATACGTAAGTATAAGCAAGCTTTTTCATAATGAGCAATTGGAGGAGCTTAAGACTTATATTCTTCATCTGGCAGACGCTGGGGTAGACGGGATTCAATTTGGTGATCCTGCCGTTCTTAGACTTGTCAAAGAGATAGCTCCCCAACTGCCGCTCCATTGGAACGCCGAGATGACCTCGACGAATTATTCAACCGCTAATTATTGGGGTGACAGAGGAGCGAGCAGGGTTGTGCTTGCCCGTGAGCTGAATATGGATGAAATTACGGAAATGAAGCCGTCACTTCGCATTGAGTCGGAGGTGCAGGTGCATGGCATGACGAATATTTATCACTCGAAGCGCCGTCTGGTCAAAAGCTATATGACCCATCAGGGGCGGCCCGTTTCCGGAAGCGACCTCAGTTCAAAGCGGGGGTTGTTCCTGATCGAAGCTGAACGCCCCAATGAAAAGTATCCGATCTATGAAGATGAGAATGGTACGCATATTATGAGCTCAGATGATTTATGCATTCTTGAGGATTTGCATGTATTGCTGGCAGCCGGACTCGACAGCTTTAAGATTGAAACTTTAATGAAGCCGATGAGCTATAACAAGACAGTTATTCAGGCATACCGTCAAGCTATTGATACCTATATTGAAAATCCTGAAGACTATGAATTTAATGAGGCGTGGATGGACGAGATTCGCCGGGTTCAAGACCCTGAGCGAGAGCTCTCCTTCGGCTTCTTCTATAAAGAGCAGGTTTATTAATTTAAGAGGCAGTTCAAAAAGTCAGCTTTTGATCGCGAAGTGTATCAAGAGCTTGAATCGACATCGAATCTTGCGTTCACCCTACACTCCGTTCCTCCTTCTTCGGGTCCTCGCAACCTTTCGGTGCTGGAAAAGCCGACTTTTTGAACACTCACTTTAGCAGAGAGGTGAACGAGATGCAGACAACAACCAAGACACATGTGCATAAATATTCTGGCAGACGAAATCGCCTCAGCAAACCGGAATTGCTGGCACCTGCCGGAAATTTGGAGAAGCTGAAATTCGCAATTCATTATGGAGCAGATGCGGTATATATTGGAGGACAAAAATACGGCCTTCGTTCGAATGCGGATAACTTCAGCTTTGAGGAAATGCGAGAAGGCGTTGAATTTGCTAAGCAATACGGAGCCAAGGTATTCGTTGCCACGAACATCTACGCCCATAATGAGGATCTGGAGGGAATCGAGGAATATTTGCGCAACTTGTACAATGCCGGAATTTCAGCCATTATCGTAGCGGATCCGATTATTGTTGAGACGGCGCAGAAGGCAGTGCCTGGCCTCGAGGTTCATTTAAGTACCCAACAGTCCACAGTGAACTGGCAGGCAGTCCAGTTCTGGAAAGAAGAAGGCCTTCCGCGGGTGGTGCTGGGCCGAGAGACAAGCATGGAAGAGATAGAAGAGATCAAACGGCATGTAGATGTCGAGATTGAAGCCTTTATTCATGGTGCGATGTGTTCCTCCTATTCCGGACGCTGCGTATTATCGAACCATTTTACGGATCGCGACTCCAATCGCGGCGGATGCTGCCAATCCTGCCGCTGGAAATATGATCTTTTTGAGGACGCACGTCCGGAGGCTGAAACATGGATCTCGGAAGAAGAGGCACTGAGTGATCCGGTTCTGCAAAAATTCCAGCTGGGAGTCAACCAGTTGCCGCAATTTACGGAAGATGACAATGCCTTTACGATGGGTTCCAAGGATCTGTGCATGATTGAGCATGTCCCGGATCTGATCGATGTCGGTGTTGACAGCTTTAAGATTGAAGGACGCATGAAGTCTATTCACTACGTTGCCACAGTGGTGAATGTTTACCGTCAAGCGATTGATTCGTACATGGCGGACCCGGACAACTATGTCCTGAAGCCGGAATGGATCGAAGAAATCAATAAAGCAGCGAATCGTCCGTTGAACACTGGCTTCTTCTACGACACGCCGGATCACGAGGACCATATCTATGAACCTGAAGAGAAGGCGGCCCCTTATGATTTTGCTGGACTTGTGATGGAATATGATTCCAAGACAGGTATGGCAACGGTGCAGCAGCGCAATCACTTCAAGCCTGGGCAAGAAGTGGAGTTTTTCGGCCCTGGCGGCACGTTCTTCAAGCAGACGGTCGAAACGATCTGGGATGAAGAAGGCAATGAGCTGGATGCAGCCCGCCACCCTTTGCAAAGAGTAAAATTCAAGGTAAATCAGCCTGTAGCTTATTTTGATATGATGAGAAAAAAGAAGTGATTACTTGAAAATATCAGGAAGACCTTATGTGCTTTTCGGCATATAAGGTCTTCTTTTTATGGAAATCGTTTGCACAAGAGAGGGATCATGGGACGAAAGTCCTTATTTGATTTTTGCAACAAAAAAATGTAATTTTCGGTGTTAACTTTTCCGATATTATAGAGGAAGTCGTCAAAGCATGTCGAATTATGCACGTAAGGGTGTCTTACCACCAGATCGAAAATGGTATGACTTTAAACCCATGCTTAAAGTACGACGACTATTACGAGCGGTAGGTGAGTATGAATGGGTATGGTTCCTAAGAAGAAGGAGCAAGACACGGACAGCAAGGAATCGAAACAGAAAGGCCTTAATGCTTTGAAGGGAAAATTGAAACCCCCTTCATTGGAAAAGGCGGGGGGCGGCTGGAAGTCATCTGTCGGTAAGATGATACCTGGTCAGATTAACCCAAGCAAGTCGGTTGGCGTAAGATTGTTCTTAATCTTCTTTGTAGCAATTATGACGTTTGTTCTGGCCATTGGTTTGATGTCCTATGGAGTCGCAAAAAATACGATTCAGCGTAATGCGGAGACCTCCAATACACAGACCATATTGCAAACGACACAGAAGCTGGATATTGTATTCCAGAAGTTCGCGGATAATCTGCAACAGGCATTTTTGGATGATGAGATGCAAAAAGCAATTACGGAAGCTTATCTCCCGGGATTGTCGGATTATGACCGGTTTACTCAGGTGACAAAGATGAGAACCCGCCTGAATGGACTGACCTTTTCAAATGATGGATTCACAGCGATTTATATGCTTTCAAGCAAGCAGGCTATTGATGATATCAGTGCAGGCAATACCGATCCGGCGCTTTTAGGTACGATTCGGGATACCGAATGGTTTAAGGAAGTCTCTGAGAAGACGACAACCCAATGGATGCCTGTTCCGAAAGAAGACGGCAGCACGCCTGAAGTCTTCCGTCTGGTCCGTTCGGTTCAAAGCGTAACCAGTATGGAGCGCTTTGTGTTGGTGGCAGATATCAAGCTGAAGGTACTGGAAGACTACCTGAAGGAAGTTTCCCTTGGAGACGGCTCGGAAGTCAAGATGATGACAGCCGACAATTTTGTTGTAAGCTCTTCGAATACGGAGAATGTGGGTCTGACAGATACTATCGATATGTCTAAAGCCGGAACCGAATCATACGGCAGCTTCATAACTAAGGATCAATCCGGTGAAAGCGTCCTGGCTGTATTCGTGCAGCATGAGTTGACCGGCTGGAAGTTGGTTGGAACTGTAGCAACTTCCGAATTGACGAAGGATGCTAAGAGTATTCTGAGTTATACTTTCCTGTCAGCATTAATCGTCGCCTTCATTACCATCTTAATCGCATTCTGGATGGTACGCATGATTGCCCATCCTCTGGGCAAGATGAAGGAATTAATGGAAGAGGGAGCCAAGGGGAATCTGAATGTCCGTATGGAAACTCGGGCGAAGGATGAAATCGGGCAACTCTCGATCAGCTTCAACCTGATGATGGAGCAGATTACATCTCTGGTTAGTCAGACCAATCATTCCGCTCAAGATGTGCTGGAAACCGCAGCAGAATTGACGGATGCTTCCAATAAAACGGCGATCTCCGCAAGAGAAATCGCTTCAGCAACCGAAGAAATCGCGAATGGTGCAACCAGCTTAGCAAACGAAGCTGAGCGGGGCAACTCGTTGACGGATAACATTGCCCGTCAAATGGAGCACGTGATTAGTGTGAACCAGCAGATGGAGCACTCTGCGCATCAGGTTCATGAGTCCAGTCAGCGGGGAACCGAGTATTTGAATGGTCTGCTTGACAAGACAGAAGCTTCCGCCGAGATGATTAGCCAATTGACCAACAAGGTGGATGAATTGAAGACAAGTACCTCTTCAGTAATGAAGGTGCTTGATGTTATGAAGAATATTACGCAGCAAACCAATATCCTTTCCTTGAATGCAACGATTGAAGCTGCACGCGCCGGAGCTGCTGGGCGCGGATTCATGGTCGTGGCGGACGAAATTCGCCAACTGGCGGATCAGTCCAAGCAATCGATTGCCATGGTAGGAGAGATTACCGACAACATTCAGAAGGAAATGAATGAAACGGTACAGGCACTTTCTGAAGCCAGCCCATTGTTCCAAGAGCAAATGAGCTCTGTGAAGGAAACAGGACAGATCTTTGTCTCTGTACAACAGCAAATGGATAACTTCATTACTCATCTGGATAAGGTTACATCCTCGATCGATCAATTGAACGAATCGCAAAATATCCTTTCCGATGCGATGAGCAACGTAAGTGCGGTAGCGGAAGAATCTTCTGCCACTTCTGAAGAAGTTGCATCGTTAAGCAGCGAGCAGCAGACGATTGGGGAACAGTTGGTACAGCTGTCCAAGAAGCTTGAGAATGTATCGACAGGCCTGAAGGACTCGTTGTCTAAGTTTACGGTATAATCATTCCAATTTTAATATGAATGACAAGACAGGTCCCACATAGTCATAAGCTATGATGGACCTGTTTTTTGTATGAAAAAATATCCGTTCAATTCAATTTGTCCCTGGAAGTGTGAACAATCTTTTCCCAGGAAATAATGTTAACACACAGGAGGCGGTTAAATTGTTCATGGGCTTGAAACGACGGATATTTATTGTATTGTTTACATTTTCATTTCTACTAACGGTGTTTGCCGTAAGAATGGGCTGGCTGGCATGGAGTGCTGCCGCACGCCCTGTAACCGCTGGAGGACGAACTATAAACGAGCTGGCTGTAAGACAACGGGAACAAGGAATTGAACTGGATTCAGGGCGGGGGCATTTTGTTGACCGTGATGGGGTTAGGCTCACAGGGCAAATTCAATGGCTCCCCACTCTTTTCCCTGTCCGTGATCTTCCCGAAGAGGAGAGCTTGATGAAGCTCGCTGTTCTTGCGGATATGTCACTAGATGAGCTGAAGACGAAATGGAAGATGATTCAAGCTCCTTTTGCGCTAGAGATAGAGAATAAGGAGTCTTCAAAACCGCCGATCGGCGAACTGCCGGTTGGAGTGGAATGGTTGCCTTATATGAAGCGGTATCCAGAGGGGACAAGCGGGAATCAATGGCTTGGTTATGTCGCTCAACGCCCTGATGTAATAAGAGGGCTGAAGATCGGACAAGAGTCCGGCAGGCCCTTTCCGATTCAAATGCAGGTCGGGGCTTCAGGTTTGGAGTTATCCATGGATCGCTTCTTAAGAGGGATCGGCGGAACCAGAGTATCTTATGGCACCGACGGAAAGTACCGCTCATTGCCCAGCATCGGAACCAGAATTCGAACGACGGATAATCCTTATTATCCGATCCAAGTCCAGACCACGATAAAGGAAGGGATTCAGCGTGAACTGGAAAAGCTCAGCCAGGCCATGAAGGTTGAAGAGGGAGCGATTGTCGTCCTGGATGCGCGGCAGGGAGATATTATAGCTATGGTCTCAAGCCCATTTTATGATCCTAACCGTATTCAGATTGAAGCTGGAGCTTGGAGCAATAGAGCGGTCAAGGCAGAGGCGCCGGGCTCTATCTTTAAGCTTGTTGTAGCGGCTGCTGCGCTGGAATCGGGTGCGACCAAGCCAGGAGAAATGTTTCATTGCTCAGGCGAATATAACCGTTACGGTCTTTCCTGCTGGAAGGCCGGAGGTCATGGCGAAATTTCCTTGGAGCAAGGCCTGGCGCAATCATGTAATGTGGTGTTTGCCGAGCTGGGAGAGCGCTTGTCACAGGCCCAAATTGCAAGGGCCGCATCGGGGCTGGGATTATCTCGTAAAATCGGATGGCATGCTGACTCCTTCATGGGCGGTGAAGAACTGCGGCAGATTGATCAAGAGGAGGCTGGGAGGGTCTTTCATCCAACTGCTGCGGTTGACGGCGGCGTGCTGGCTCAAACGGCGCTAGGCCAGCGGGATGTGCTGGTAACTCCGCTTCAGGCAGCCAATTTGGTAGTAACGCTGCTTCATGATGGTCAATTATTTTCTCCCCGATTGGTGAGCAAGGTTAAGTATAAGGATGGTTCCACGATGGCTGATTTTCCTGTGAAAAAGTCAGGACGCGCACCGGGAATTTCCCCTAAGACGTCACATCAATTACTTGTCATGATGCGGCGTGTCGTCACTGAAGGGACTGGAAGATCAATGCGATCCTCAAAATGGGAGTTAGCAGGCAAATCAGGAACAGCCCAAGTTATGAAATTGACTAAGAAGCTCAATCAGCAATGGTTCATCGGATATGGGCCAGTGAGTCGACCTCAATACGCTGTAGCTGTATTGGTTCAGAACCGTCCGGCCGGGTCTCGCCATCTTGCAACTGATGTGTTCCGGCGAGTGATGGATATTCTCGCACAGGACGCGGACATGTCTTAGCATAGTCAGCTTTCATCATCAACAGCTTCTTTTCCAAAAAAATGCCCCAACTTGGCAGGTCTGTATGATAAAATAGTGGGGATGCTATGCTTTAGGGCATGCCAAAGTCATGAACTATAGAAAAGTGGGGAAGACGACATGGAGACTTTGCTGCTGTGGTTATTTTATATTTCATCGCTATATGCTTTTATTCCCGGGCTGATCACAAGAATCTTCGGATTTCGCGTGTTTAGGCGCGGCATAAGCAAGGAATATTTCTCGCTTACCTTTGATGATGGACCTGATCCTCAATATACGCCGGAATTGCTTGATCTGCTGAAGCGCTATGATGCCAAGGCCACGTTCTTCGTGGTTGGCTCGAATGCAGAACGGCATCCAGAGCTGGTGAAGAGAATGCACGAAGAGGGACACTTGATCGGTATTCATAATTATGTCCACAAGACGAATTGGCTGATGGGACCTGCTGAAGTAAAAAAGCAGATTCAAAAGACAGGCAAGGTGATTCTGGACGCAACCGGCGCGCGTACGCACTTCTATCGGCCGCCCTGGGGGATTGTGAATCTCTTCGATTTCGCCAAGCGAAATGAAACTCAGATCGTACTCTGGTCGGCGATGTTCAGTGATTGGCGGGTCAAGATTGGCGCCGACAAATTGACGAAGCGGATGCTGAAGAAATTGCGAGGCGGCGAGGTGTTTTTGCTGCATGATTGCGGTGCGACGCTGGGGGCCAATACGACGGCACCGGGTGAAATGATGGTAGCGCTCGAACGCGTATTGAAGGAAGCAAGGAACCGCGGTCTGAACAGTATCCGTATTGATGAGATGATTAGGATCAGCGAGGCGGCGAAGGAGGGGAAAAAGGTGAAACGGAACTCTTCGGTCCAGCAAGCCGATTCCAAGAAAAAGCAGATTAGTCTGTTCAAAAAGACCATCGTTGCATTGTGGATGGCATGGGAGAAGCTGTTCCACCTTCTGTTCCGTCTGAAGACGATTAACCCTGAAAACCCGCTGATGCATTTTCGCATCCGGAGCTATCGCGGACAGCAAGTCACGATGAGTGATGGTTCTGTACTTACATCAGGCGATCAGATCATGGAACTGCATATTGATAATAAGCTGTTGTTCGAGCTGGGAATGAAGTCGAAGTCGCCTGTACAGCTTGCGATTAAGATGGTCCGGCGAATGGAGCAGGAGATGCCGCTGATTGCCCGTTATATATCCGATCATGCGGAGCTTGCCAAGGTAAAGGCATTGTATGGGGTGAGTATGATTAACCGGGGACCGGAGAAATTCGGATTTACGGTTACAGATCTTCCTAAGGGATTGTTCTCCGGGTCATCCCGGATTTACCTGAAGTTTCTGATGCGGGTCATCCATCCAGAAGGAGGATCACGATTGAATCAATCTCCGGAACTGCTGATTCCTAAACTGATCCTGATGCCGCTTGGGTACCTTGCCGAACATTATGCCGAAAATGGGTCTCATCGAAATATTTCAGAGAATCCGAATGAGAGCATAGAAGAGCCGGAGCCGGTTGCAATCCCTGCAAGCCTTTAAAAAGCAGATAGAACTCATGAAATTCATACGCTATAAATTAGACTGCAGGAACATAGCTAATTAAGCTGCAGCACCAGAAATTTTAATATCTTGCTCCAGTGAAAAGGGTGTCCCCAAATCGTCGCAAGATGATTTTGGGACACCCTTATTTTTTGTGATTCTATAAGTTGAACTAAATTATAGTTAGATTTTAAGTACGCCGCCGGAGCTGGCGTTCGTTACAAGCTTGGAATAACGTGCAAGATAGCCTGTCTTCACCTTCGGCTCAAAACCTTTCCAATTGGAGCGGCGACGGGCGAGCTCTTCATCGGCAACGTGAAGCTCAATCTTCCGGTTATTCAGATCCAGCTCGATGATATCTCCATCCTCGACGAATGCGATTGGGCCGCCTTCTGCCGCTTCCGGAGAGATGTGTCCGATGCTGATACCGCGGGAAGCGCCCGAGAAGCGGCCGTCCGTGATCAAGCCGACTTTCGCACCAAGTCCCATACCTACGATTTGGGAAGTAGGAGCGAGCATTTCAGGCATCCCTGGTCCGCCTTTAGGTCCTTCATAGCGGATAACAACGACAGAGCCTTCCTTCACTTTTCCGTTTGCGATGCCTTCCAGGGCTTGCTCCTGGGAATCGAAGCAAATTGCCGGTCCTTTATGGTAGCCGCCTACGGATGGATCAACGGCGCCCACTTTGATGACCGAGCCTTCCGGTGCTAGGTTGCCGTACAGGATGGCCAGGCCACCCCTCTCGGAGTGAGGCTGATCGATCGGATGAATGACGTTATGATCCAGAATTTCGCAGCCTTCAACGTTCTCTGCAATTGTCTTGCCGGTCACGGTGATACGATCGCCATAGATGGCGCCTGGTTTCTTGAGCAACTCATGCAACACGGCGCTTACGCCGCCGGCACGATCCACATCCTCGATGAAGATATCGGATGCCGGAGCCAGCTTGGCGATGTGCGGCACGCGGTTGGCAACTTCGTTGATACGCTCCAGCGGATAGTCGATCCCGGCTTCCTGAGCCAGAGCAAGTGTATGCAGAACCGTATTGGTGGATCCCCCCATTGCCATATCCAAGGCAAAGGCATTGTCGATTGATTCGATTGTAACGATATCGCGAGGCTTCAAATCAAGCTTGATCAATTCCATGAGCTGGCGAGCGGACTTCCGCACGAAATCGCGGCGTTCTTCGGCTACGGCCAAAATTGTGCCATTACCCGGCATCGCCAGTCCCAGAGCTTCAGCCAGACAGTTCATGGAGTTCGCTGTAAACATCCCAGAACAGGAGCCGCAGGTCGGACAACCGAATTGTTCCAATTCATACAAATCGCCATCCGAGATCTGGCCAGCCTGGTGAGCGCCAACCCCCTCGAAGACGGAGGTGAGAGAGAGCTTGCGGCCCTTGCTGTCAACACCAGCCTTCATAGGTCCGCCGCTGACGAAGACAGTTGGAATATTCACCCGAAGAGCGCCCATCATCATGCCCGGTGTGATCTTGTCACAGTTCGGAATGCAGACCATACCGTCAAACCAGTGAGCGGATACGACCGTCTCGAGAGCGTCTGCAATAATCTCACGGCTCGGCAGCGAGTAGCGCATGCCGATATGTCCCATTGCGATCCCGTCATCCACACCGATCGTGTTGAACTCGAACGGCACGCCGCCCGCTTCGCGAATGGCTTCCTTGACTATTTTCCCGAATTCCTGCAAGTGCACATGCCCCGGCACGATATCGATGTACGAATTGCATACCGCAATAAACGGCTTGCCGAAATCTTCTTCCTTTACTCCTGCTGCCCGCAACAAGCTGCGGTGAGGAGCGCGGTCAAAGCCTTTTTTTATCATATCTGAACGCATTTTACCAGCTGCCATAGTAAAGATCCCTCCATATCTATTTTGCTCTTGGTGAATTTTGTAACTTTACACCGCTAAAGCTTTTTATAAAGTCTATCATATGTATTCCTGTTTTTCTAGCAACAGAATAAAGAAACTCCGGTACGTTGTACCGGAGCTGTTATACGGAAATCCGCGCCTGGCAGGATCCGTCTGCATATTATGAATTGCTGCCGCGTGCCCGCCCGCCTTTGCGGCCGATGCTGCGGTAGAAGTCCTTATCGTATTTCTCGGAGGTAGCTTCCCCGCCTTTTTGGCCGATCTCCTGATAAAATTCCTTGCTGTGCTTGCTGGAGGTAGCTTTCCCGCCTTTTTGCCCAATCTCCTGGTAGAATTCTTTACCGTGGTTTTTGGAGGTGGCCTTTCCTCCGAGACGTCCGGCTTCTTCCCGGCTCATCTTGCCATTTTCCCGTGCCATGCAGATCACTCCTTGGATTGATTTTTTGGTAGGGTATGGTGTTATTTACCACATGCTAGCAAGATGAAACTCGAAATGTGCCGAAAATAAAAAAAGAAGCCCTTCTGAAAGGGCCGCCTTGGCTGAATTTACTTGCTGACAGCTCCGGAATTTCCAAGAGCTCTGCGTTCCAGGTGCAGCGCCCACTCTACCGGAGGCTCAATTGCCGCCGAGGTCCATTTCTTGACCGTTGGCTGGCTGAGAAGGATCGTGAGCAATACGGCTGAGGCAATGATTGTAAAAGCACCGGCATAGCTATCAATATAATCATATAACGGCGAGGCGGCGGCCCAGCGGATGAGCAGACCATGCAGCAGGAACACATAAAGAGTGCGGCGTCCGTAATCAGTCAGCCTTGAGGCTTGCTGTGGAACAAAGGCCAGGAAGCACGCTCCTGCGAACAACTGCAGGAAATAAAGGGCGAATCGGATCAGGCCTGCGTACCAGTATGCTGTGTCCAGCTGCATATAGGTCATGCTGCCGTACAGCCAACCCGGTGCAAATTCATTTCCGACGATCACAAGTGTAAAGAACAAGATAATTGATAGCAGAATTCCGACCACTCGGAATTTCTTGGTCAACAGCTGTCCGATCCAGGCAAATGAGAAGTGGTAGCCTGCGATGAAAAAGGGCAGAAACACAAAGGTTCGCGATACGCTCAACCAGGTACCGTCAAGCGGCAAATATCCGATTAGAATGCCGAGAATGAGAGCGGCGGCAATCTGCCGGAACGGCGACAGCTTTTGCAGAAGAAGGAGGATCAGGCGCCAGCACAGGTGACTGGCAAGGAACCAAAGCAGCAAGTAAGGAGCGAAGAAGGAATGATGAATATGGTTGACCTGAAATACGGTAATATCCAGGATGGAGTACAGCGTCTGGAAAATAACATATTGCAATCCAATCTGCACTAGAACCTTGCGTCCAACGCTTCCGGTCAAGCTGGTCTTGGCGAAATACCCCGTTACAAATACGAATAGGGGCATATGGAATGTGAAAATCCACATATAGAGCGAATTCATCCCGATCATGCGTGAGATTAGCGGCTCAATGGCATTACTGACAAACACGCAGAGTATGAGCAGAAAGCGCAGATTCAGGAAAAACGTCTCTCCCCGCTGTTCCCATGTAGGTGCTGACATATTGACGTTAACTCCTTTCTGCACATCCAATAAGTTTGATTTGAAAAATGGATATTTAAAATTTGAATAAATGCTTCTGGCTCTAAGATACTGGATTTGCCCCTTTAACTTTGTGATAAAAATCACCAGAGAAAGCGCTATCAGTGCGCTGAAATGTGACCAACTCATGAATCGTGATGAATTTTGATTTGGTGCAGGAAGAGAGGCGGGGTTAGAATAAGAAGAGAGTAGTAATCAGGAGGTGGCTTCGTGCCGGCAATACGAACAGAAGACAGCATCTTCCCATGCCGCGGCATCCTATTGGACAAGGACGGAACCTTGCTTGATTTTATGGCGCTATGGAGTGATTGGGCGCTTACGCTAACCCGGCTGGTGGACGGCCAGCTAACGGTGATGGGAGCGGCAGCGACGGTTCCTGTAGGGAGCCTGCTGGGGCTGATGCTGGATACAGACGGGCAGATGAAAGGCTATGACAAGACCGGCCCTCTAGCGATGGGCACAGAAGAAGAGGTAACCGCAATACTGGCCTGGCAGCTGTATGCAGCAGGTGTTCCCTGGAATGAGGCGCTCCTGCAGATCCGCTCCTTCAATACCGTAGCCATGCAAAAGCTGGAGGAGAAGCAGAATGCGGTTCCGATTCAGGGGCTCCATAGCTTCTTGTCTCGTTGTGAGGCTGCCGGAATCCGGTTAGGCGTCGTCACTTCAGATACAACGAAAGAGGCAGTGAAGCATATGGACTGGCTAGGGATCCGCAAGTATTTTGGGAGTATTGTGGGCAGGGACCGGGTGGTCAATGGCAAGCCAGATCCCGAAATGGCGGAGGTAGCAATGGGCGAGCTTGGAATCCGGGCGGAGGATTGCCTGATGATCGGAGACAGTAATGCCGATATGATGATGGGCAAGCTTGCAGGACTCTACGGCACAATCGGCATTGCCTCAGAGCCCGATGCGACGGATTATTTAGTGGATGCAGATTGGATTATTCCGGATTATACCGTCCTGGAGCCGATTGCTAATGCGGATTCTACGACCCTGAAGGAGGACAAACAGCGTGAATAACCTTGAACATGACTTTAAGTGCAAGCCAGAAATAGAAAAATTGGGAGAATGGATACTTGAGAGTAATCGAATCGTATTCTTTGGCGGGGCAGGCATTTCTACAGAGAGCGGAATTCCTGACTTTCGATCGGCAGCCGGAATCTATCATCAGGAGAACAAGCTGTCCTATTCCCCTGAAGAAATTTTGAGTCGTCCCTTTTTCAACCGGCATCCGGAAGTATTCTACGACTTTTACAGGACCAAGATGATTCATCCGGAAGCCAGGCCGAATCCGGCTCATCAGCTGCTGGCGGCACTGGAGAAGGCGGGGCGGCTTCAAGCAATCGTTACGCAAAACATCGACGGCTTGCACCAAATGGCAGGAAGCCAAAATGTGCTGGAGCTACATGGCTCGATTCATCGCAACTATTGCATGAGCTGCCGTGAATTCTGCACTCTGGATCAAGTTATGCAGAGTACGGCACCGGTTCCGCTCTGTACAACTTGTCATGGTGTGATCAAGCCCGATGTAGTGCTGTATGGTGAAAACTTGAATGATGATACCATTGAGCGCTCCATTCGTGCAATTGCTGAAGCAGATCTGCTGCTAATCGGGGGAACTTCATTGACGGTACAGCCGGCGGCCCATCTGGTGACATATTATCAAGGCGGCCGCACGGTATTGTTGAATGCCGGCTCAACGCCTTATGACAGCAGAGCCGATCTGCTGATCACGGATCCGATCGGGGCGGTCATGGATGCCCTGAAAACAGTTGTTCTGTGAACTATATCAGGTCAGGGCGTATTCTCACCTGTTGCCATGGGCGGCATCCCGTCTATATTCACTCGGCGATTGACCGTGGAACCTGCGGAACTGTCTGGAGAAATACAAGGCATCTGCCAGGCCGACCGAAGAAGATATTTGCTCGATGGATAATTCAGGCCGTTCGCGCAGCAGCTGCCGGGACTTGTCGATTCGCAGCTTGAGCAGATACGTAACCGGCGTGAAGCCGGTCTCTTTCTTGAAGATTCGGGACAAGTACGCCCGGTTATAGCCAAGACTGGAGCACATCTGTTCAATCGACATGGGATGTGCATATTGGCTTGCCATGTATTGGATCATTTGTTTTACGATTCGCTGTACGCCGGATTCACCAGCGGGAAGCGCCCCAGCTTGAACGAGAGACTGCTCTGCCTCCGCCATGACGAGATAGAGACAGCCCAGCGAGGCCAGATCGGAGTTTGATTTTTTGCTGCGGAAGGTTTGCAGGACCTGCTCCAGTAGAGAGGGAATGCCGCTCTCGGTGCCTGGACTGCATACCGCTGTGCGCGGGGTGAACCCTGCGCGCTCAATCAGGAGGTTGGCCTGTACACCTGCAAAGGCAATCCAGCGGTAGCGCCAGGGATTCTCCGGATCAGAGGCATAGCTGACCAATTGCTCTGGAAGAATGAGAAAGCAGTCGCCTGCCTGAAGATCATACTGGGCATACTCGGTCTGGAAGGAGCCCTGTCCTTCTTCTACATAATGAAGCAAGTAGTAATCGTAAACCTTTGGGCCCAGGCGATGGTTGTTTACAGTCTGGCTTTCGCCGGCAAAAAGCACATGCAATTCGCTGGTCTCGCTGATTTCGGGATTGGCCGCAGCGCTGTAGGTTTCTTGAATCACATGAAATCCTCCATTTCTCGAAGTCACATATATCTATATTATACACGCATAGTTGCATTATCAAAGAGAACGCTTTTTCTTATACTGAAGACAAGAAATTCAAGATTCCATGAAGATGGGGTGTAAAGAATGAAGAAGAAGGAAATGGAACAATTGTTTATATCGAAATGTGGAGGAAATGCGGAGGCTGTTCGCGTATTTAACGCTCCCGGACGTGTGAATTTGATTGGCGAGCACATTGACTATAATGGCGGATACGTGCTTCCGGCTGCACTGGAATTCGGAACAACGCTGGCTGTCCGCAAAAGAGAAGACGGCAAGGTTTCCTTTGCCTCGACCAACCTCCCTTATACTGCTGAAATTCCGGTTGAAGAGTTGGGCAAGGAGAAAAGTGATGAGTGGGTGGATTATCCGGTCGGAGTCATTGTGGAGCTGGCGAAAAGAGGGACAATCCTATCGAGCGGCTATGATCTGTTCTATCACGGTGAGATTCCTAACGGAGCCGGGTTGTCCTCCTCCGCTTCGATTGAAGTAGTTACAGCCTTTGCACTGCTTTCTATGGAAGGCAAGCCTGCCGATAAGGTTGAGATCGCTGTTCTGTCCCAAAAGGCCGAGAACCTCTATGTCGGCGTAAATAGCGGAATCATGGATCAATTCGCTGTGGCGAACGGGGCTATCGATCATGCCATCTTGCTGATGTGCGACACGCTGGAGCATAAGCATGTTCCGTTCAAGACAGGAGCTTACAAGCTCGTCATCGGCAATACGAACAAGCGTAGAGGTCTGGTTGACTCCAAGTATAACGAGCGCCGGAGCGAATGCGATGAAGCACTCCGCTTGATCCGCGAAGAAGCGCCGGAGATCGAATTCCTGGCACAGTTGACGCCGGAGCGGTTCGGGGAACTGAAGGGCAAGCTTAACAGTGAAGTCCTGCTGAAGCGTGCAACTCATGTGGTTGAAGAGAATGCCCGTGTGCTGAAATCGGTTGATGCGCTTGCAGCTAATGACCTGGCAGCCTTCGGCGGCCTGATGAATGCTTCCCATGATTCTCTTCGCGACCTGTACGAGGTGAGCTGTCTGGAGCTCGATGTGATGGTTGAAGAAGCACGCAAGATTGAGGGCACGCTCGGCTCGCGGATGACCGGTGCCGGATTCGGCGGCTGTACGGTCTCGCTGGTTCATGAGGATTCGGTAGAGCGTTTTGTTCAAGAAGTAGGAACTGCTTACAAGGAACGCACGGGCCTGGAAGGTGACTTCTATGTATGCGGCGTAGGCGACGGAGTCCATGAAATGAAGGGAGAGAACTAATTATGGCAATTCTGGTCACTGGCGGAGCCGGTTATATCGGCTCACATACTGTAGCGGAGCTGTTGGCACAAGGGAAGGAAGTTGTAGTCATTGATAATCTGCAGACCGGTCATCGGGGGGCATTGCTTGGCGGGAAGCTGTATGAAGGAGATTTGCGCGATAAAGAGCTGCTTGCAAAGCTATTTTCCGAGAATCAGATTGAAGCTGTCATTCACTTTGCGGCGAATTCCCTGGTCGGTGAAAGTATGAAAGATCCGGTAAAGTATTATGACAATAATGTTTACGGGACGCTGTGTCTGCTGGAAGCAATGCATGCGGCTGACGTACGGAAAATCGTATTTTCCTCGACTGCAGCTACCTATGGCGAACCTGAAAAGGTACCTATCGAAGAGACGGATGCTACGAATCCGACCAATGTCTACGGTGAAACCAAGCTGACGATGGAACGAATGATGGCCTGGTTCGATCAGGTGCTTGGCATTAAATATGTGGCGCTTCGCTATTTCAATGCGGCGGGAGCGCATGAGAGCGGGAAGATCGGAGAGGATCATACGCCGGAAAGCCATTTGATCCCGCTGATTCTGCAAGCAGCACTCGGACAGCGTCCATCGATTCAAGTATTCGGTGATGATTACAATACACCGGACGGCACCTGTGTACGGGATTACATTCATGTAGGAGATTTGGCGGATGCGCATCTGCGTGCGGTTGAATATCTGATTCAAGGTCATGATAGCAACGTATTCAATCTGGGCAATGGCCAAGGCTTCTCCGTCAAGGAGGTTATTGCCAAGGTCAAGGAAGTCACCGGCCGTGATTTCCCGGTTGTAGTGACTCCTCGCAGAGGCGGAGATCCGGCTGTGCTGATCGCCTCTTCGGATAAGGCGAGAACAGTGCTTGGCTGGCAGCCTTCCCGCAATAAGCTAGATGATATTATCCGCAGTGCGTGGGAATGGCATTTGCATCATCCAGACGGCTATGGTGACAAGTAAGGAGTGAGAAGCGTGAGTACAGAAGAGCAGAGAAGGTCTGAAGCCCGGAAGGCGATTGAACGTCTTGTCCATTACGCGCTGGAACAGGCAATGATTGAAGAAACGGATGTTGATTATTCACGGAATCGTCTTCTGGAACTGTTCGGCTTTGACGAAGCTTATCTTGAAGCTCTGGAGCATGAATCGCTGCAAGGTCCCCAGGAGCCGCTTGCCGTGCTGATTGATTACGGTCTTGAAGTCGGCTTGATTCCGGAAAATACAGATACTTACCGCGATTTGCTGGACGCTCGGATTATGGGGCTGCTGATGGCCCGTCCATCGGAATGCATCGCGTCATTCCGCAGCAAGGCGGCGGAAGGCGGCATTCAAGCCGCAACGGATGACTTCTACAAATTGTCCGTTGCGAGCAACTACATCCGGATGGATCGGGTTGCCCAGAATATTTATTGGGATCAACCGACCGAGTATGGTGACATGCAGATCACGATCAATCTGTCCAAGCCAGAGAAGAATCCGAAGGAAATCGCCATGGCGAAGCTTCTTCCGCCGCCGGTCTATCCTAAATGCCAGCTCTGCCGGGAAAATGTGGGCTATGCCGGACGGATCAACCACCCGGCCAGACAAAATTTGCGGGTGATTCCGCTGGAACTGAACGATGAGCCGTGGTTATTCCAATACTCGCCGTATGTGTATTACAACGAGCATTGCATCGTGTTCCATCATGACCATGTTCCCATGAAGCTGACCAAGCAGACGTTTAAACGGCTACTTAGTTTCACGGAGGCTTTTCCGCATTATTTTATCGGCTCAAATGCCGATCTGCCGATTGTGGGCGGCTCGATTCTGACGCACGACCATTTCCAAGGGGGCAGACATACATTCCCGCTTCAGCTCGCTCCTTCCGAGGCATCCTTCTCGCATCCGGATTATCCGGGCGTAACCGCCAACTTGGTGAAATGGCCGATGTCGGTTCTGCGTCTGTCCGGTCATGATCCTTCCCTACTGCTGGAAGCGGCTGATCAAGTGTATGAATCCTGGAAGGCATATAGTGATCCCGCGGCCGAAGTGCTTGCTTTCAGCGAGGAGAATGGGGAACGAGTGCCGCATAATACGGTGACTCCAATTGTTCGGCGCAGAGCAGATGGCGCCTACGAGATGGATATCGTACTGCGCAACAATCGCACCAGTGAGGAGCATCCGGAGGGTATCTTCCACCCTCACCGGGAAATGCACCATGTCAAGAAAGAGAACATCGGCTTAATTGAGGTCATGGGGCTCGCCATTCTTCCTGGACGGCTGAAGCAGGAGCTGGCTGATATTGCTGCGATTCTTGGAGGAAATACGGAGCTTCTGCAAGCAGCGGTCTCGAACTCCGGTCATCCTCTGGCCGTGCACGGGGATTGGATCCAGCAGCTTATTCGGCAGCATGGAACCTCAGTGCCTCCAGAGCAGGCAGAAGAGCTGCTCCGGCAAGAAGTGGGCAGCAAGTTTGCCCGGATCTTGGAGCATGCAGGCGTATTCAAGACAGATCCAGCAGGACGGCAAGCCTTTACACGCTTCGTCCGAGCTATAGGCTATCATGCAATAGCATAGACAGCTAAACATCGGAGGGCGAGTTAGGGGGCAACGTGTGAAGTGTGCTTACGATCACTGTTGTTCGCGGATTTCTTGAATTGGACTAAGTTCTCACAAAGAAGAAATCAACTGCTTAGGACATACCCCTCATATGAGCAACAACGTAGGTTGTAGAAAACTCTTGTGATCAATGACAATGAGTAACAGAGTGAGCAGATAAGTTGCTGGGCAAAATAAGTGCCGAAATGCAATAAAATTACTGGCGTGTGTGCAAATGCGAGAAGCAAGTGCCGTATGTGCAACAAACAAATGTTGGGGCCGTCCCGAAGCTTGGTCAGCGGGACGGCTCTTTGTGCATGCAAGCAGGATACTGTGAGTCTGGTGCAGTGGTGTATATTTATTGTTTATAAAGCAGCATCGTCCGGTGGCCCTATGCCGGATGACGAGCTTGTATATGCAGATCGAGGGATGCGAGGATACTGCTTTAGCTGTCATATAGCGGTCGCCTTTGTGAGTGGATTTCTCCCTTTGTATGGCTTATTCAATCAAGGAATCCGCGAACAACAGCGATCGAAGGCACACCTCACACGTTACCCCTGGCACGCAGAATCCGGCTCTTTTGCTGTTTACGCTAAGAAAGGTATAATCAGATTAGTTAAGCGGCTTGTCTATTTCACCATCTTTAGGAGGGATTTCGTCTTGGACCAATTTCAATTTCACAATCCGACCAAGCTTATATTCGGCAAGGGACAATTAGAACAGCTCCGGCAAGAAGTGCCTCGCTATGGAAGCAAGGTGCTGCTGGTCTATGGCGGAGGCAGTATTAAGAAGAGCCGGTTGTATGACCGTGTCGTTACCATTCTTCAGGAGCTCGGCGTAAAGATTACTGAGCTTGCCGGCGTGGAGCCGAATCCTCGGCTCTCAACGGTACATCGCGGCGTGGAGCTGTGCCGTTCAGAAGGCATTGAACTGGTGCTAGCCGTTGGCGGCGGCAGCGTGCTGGACTGTGCAAAAGCGATTGCTGTAGGGGCCAAATACGATGGCGATATGTGGGATTTTGCCGAGCGGAAGGCTGCTCCTGTCGATGCGCTTCCCTTGGGCACCGTGTTGACCATGGCTGCTACCGGATCCGAGATGAACGGGAATTCGGTTATTACTAATGAAGATACTCAGGAGAAGCTGGGCTGGGGAAGCAAGCTGGCTTATCCGGCATTTTCGATTCTGGAGCCGGCTAATACTGCAACATTGCCCAAGGAGCAAACTGTTTATGGGATGGTTGACATCATGTCCCATGTGTTCGAGCATTATTTTCACCAAACCCCTAATACGCCGGTACAGGATGGCTTCTGTGAGACCGTGCTGCGCACGGTCATCGAGACTGCGCCGCTGCTTATCAAGGATTTGGAGAATGAAACCTACCGTGAGACGATTCTGTACTGCGGAACGATGGCTCTTAATGGGGTGTTGAATATGGGGTTATCGGGCGATTGGGCGACTCACAATATCGAGCATGCCGTCTCGGCAGTGTACGATATTCCGCATGGCGGAGGTCTGGCAATTTTGTTCCCGAACTGGATGAAGCATGTCATGCATCATGATATAGCCCGTTTTAAACGCTTGGCCATTCAGGTCTTCGAGGTTGATCCGGCAGGCAAGAGCGACGAGGAAATTGCAGAAGCAGGCATCGAAGCGCTTCGGGCTTTCTGGAACTCGATCGGGGCTCCTAGCAGACTTGCAGACTACCAGATTGACGATAGTAAACTGGAGCTAATGGCGGACAAGGCGGTTCGCTTCGGAGCTTTTGGCAACTTCGCGCTATTGGAAAAACAAGACGTACTGGACATATACAGAAGCTCTCTCTAAGCTCATGAATACAAAAAAGTGAAACATTGGAAACCGTACTGCGTAAATATTACATGAAAGGCAATTGGCTGCAGTGAAAGGAGAAGCGGATGGAGACTTTATTTTGGAGCTGTTTTATCGGCGGTGCACTGTTTGCTTTCTTTAGCGCTATACTAGGTGACCTTATCGGAAATTGGCTGGAAGGAATCTTCGATATGTTCTCGGTGGATTTTCTGAAGCCGGTCATCACCGCTTCCGCGATCACCACCTTTGGCGGAGCAGGCATTCTGCTGATACGCTATACGGCGTTAAGTCACGGAAATATCGTCGTATTGGCAATTCTGATTGCTCTGGTGGTCTCCATCCTGCTTTATTTCGTGTATGTCAAGCCGATGGAGAACAGCGAGAATTCAGTTGGCTTCTCCCATGCCGAGCTCCCTGGCAAGCTTGGTGAAGTGACCGTTCCGATTCCCGCTAAAGGGTTCGGAGAGATCATGGTCAAGATGGTGGGCGGAAATACGCTGCACACAGCTTCAAGCTGGGACCGCCGCAGTATTCCTGCCGGAGCGCTGGTTGTCATTGTTGAAATGAAGGACGGCGTGGTTCATGTAACTGAGTTGTACGAATCTGATGAACTAGAGAAGGAGAGGATGTAATTGGATTTGCCGATTCCAGATTTTTTGCTAATCCCTGTTGTGGTCATTGCTGTTATTGTGGTACTGGGCCTTGCATTCTGGGCACGCTATAAGACCGTAAGCCCGGATGAGGCGATGCTCGTAACCGGTTCATTTCTAGGAAGCCGTAATATTTCAGAGGATGAATCAGGCCGCCGGATCAAGATCGTGCGCGGTGGCGGGGCATTTATCTGGCCGATTTTTCAAAAAGCGGAATTTATGTCGCTCTTGTCCCACAAGCTCGATGTCATGACCCCAGAGGTCTATACGGAGCAAGGTGTTCCGGTCTCGGCGGACGGTGTGGCGATTATTAAAGTCGGAAGCTCCGTAGAAGATGTGGCTACTGCAGCCGAGCAATTTTTGGGCAAGCCTATCGATGCCTTGAAGGGCGAAGCACAAGAAGTGCTGGAAGGTCATCTGCGCTCGATTCTCGGTGCGATGACAGTAGAGGAAGTTTACCGGAACCGCGATAAATTTGCTCAAGAAGTGCAGGGCGTTGCTGCCCGCGATCTCAAGAAAATGGGACTGCAGATCGTATCGTTCACGATCAAGGATGTGCGCGACAAGCACGGTTATCTTGAAGCGCTAGGGAAGCCAAGAATTGCAGCGGTTAAGCGAGATGCAGATATTGCGGAAGCAGAAGCCATGCGCGATGCAAGAATCAAAAAAGCTTTGGCAGAGGAATCCGGCCAGAAGGCCGAGCTTCTGCGGGATACGAATATCGCTGAGGCCTCCAAGGAGAAGGAACTGAAGGTTGCTTCATTTAAAAAGGATCAGGATACGGCGAAGGCTGAAGCTGACCAGGCTTATCATATCCAAGAAGCCAGAGCCAAGCAGACGATGGTAGAGGAGCAAATGAAGGTTGAGCTCGTCCGTAAAGAACGCGAGATTGATCTTCAGGAGAAAGAAATTCTCGTTCGTCAGAAGCAATATGATGCCGAAGTGAAGAAGAAGGCCGATGCGGACCGTTATGCTGTCGAACAGGCCGCAGAAGCGGATAAGGCCCGCAAGATGAGAGAAGCCGATGCGCTTCAATATTCCATCGAGACGCAAGCGAAGGCTTCGGCCGAGCAGAAGCGCCTTGAAGGTCTGGCGATTGCGGACGCAGAGCGTGCGAAGGGTACTGCTGATGCAGAAATTATCCGGCTGCGCGGTTTGGCGGAGGCGGAAGCCAAAGAGAAGCTTGCCGAAGCGTTCCAGAAGTTTGGAGAAGCTGCGGTATTGGATATCGTTGTGAAAATGCTGCCGGATCTGGCAGGCAAAATTGCCGCTCCGATCTCTTCCATTGATAAATTGACGGTTGTGGATACGGGGAAAGGTGAAGGCGCAGCACGGGTCAGCAATTATGTGACCGAGTTGATGGCAACCGCTCCGGAAATGTTGAAGGATGTCTCGGGCATCGAGCTGAACCAGTTGATCAAGCGGCTGACAGGCAAAGGGTCTGCTGCTCCAGTTGCTCCAGCTGTTCCTACTGTACCTGCGGCTCCTGTAGCACAGAAGCCAGCGAAGGAAGCCCCGGTAGCCCCTGTTAAGGACACGGATTCAGAAATCATTTAATTAGTGTGCGCCATCTTCGGCTGACCCCCGGGGATGGCCTTTTTATTTACTCCCGATTGTGGCAACAAGCAGGCGTGTCGATTATAATAAGCATGAATGAACAAGCTGTTTAGTATAAGAGGTAGTTCAAAAAGTCATCTTTTGATCAAGAGGTGATTCAAGAGGTTGATTCGACATCGAATCTTGCGTTCACCCTCGAAATCCGAGCGGATGCTTACGAGGTATGCTCCTATGGAAGTATTTCGCTCCTGTAGGGTCTGTCTACTTCCTGTAGGACTGCCTACATCATTCCGTTCCTCCTTCTTCGGATTCATGCAACCTTCTCGGTGCTGAATGGTTGACTTTTTGAATACGTATTATAGTAAAAAGTAAAAGAATCAGCATCCCCAAATGAGGTGCCGTTGTGAATAGCCTACAAGTGTCAAAAGCATTGAATAACAATGTCATTATTGCGAATCATCCTGCTCATGGTGAAGTGGTTATTATCGGGAAGGGCATCGGATTCAACCGCAAGACAGGTGAAGCGATTCCCTTGGAATCCGTGGAGAAGATGTTCATTCTGACCAGCCGTCAGGAGCAGGAGCAGTACAAACAGCTCGTTCCACAGATTGATGAGCAATTGATTGAAATTATCGGCGAGATTATTAACTATATTTCTGAGAAGACGCAATCAGCTCTTAATGAACATATCCATATCGCTTTAACGGATCACCTGGCATTCGCCATTAAGCGTGTCGACCAGGACCTGTCTTTTCATAACCCGTTCCTGTACGAGACGAAGGAGCTATACCCGCTGGAGTATGAGCTGGCCGAATATGCGATCCGTCTGATCCAGAAGAAGCTAGGCATTGACCTGGGAGAAGATGAAATCGGATTTGTTGCCCTTCATATTAATAGTGCGATGACCAATCGTCATATCAGTGAGGTTCGGGGGCATGCCCAATTAATTGCCGAACTTATAGAGATGATCGAAGAAGAGCTGCATATTACGATTCAGCGGCAATCGCTGGATTACTCCCGCCTGCTGACGCATCTGCGGTTTGCCATTGAGCGGATCCGCCGGGGCGAGCAGGTGGAAGAAGTGAAGAAGCTGGAACGGATGCTGAGTGATGAGTATCCGGTCTTATATGAACTTGCCGGGAAGCTGACCGGGTTGATGGAGTCGCGGCTGAACAAGCCGGTCTACCGGGCTGAGATTAGCTATCTAACGATGCATTTACACCGTGTGGCTCGCGAAGAGATTAACTAGGGAAGAAACTTGCACCGAGCTAGCAGGTTTGATATACTTTCGTTAACGAACTGCAACTGAATATCATCACAATGTGTTACTGATTCGATCAGGCATGAGTTGATTAGATTTTTGATTGTATCTCTGATATGTGGGGTATTATAACCGTATTAAGGGGATAGGGATCATTTCTTGTTGACTCATGCCTTTTTGTTGTATGTTCTGTGCTTCTGACTTGAATCAGCAAGAGAATATTTTATGAAAGCGAGTTGTTTATGATGGAAAAAACATTCAGAATTACAGATGAAGACGGTATCCACGCTCGTCCGGCGACTGCACTGGTTAATACCGCAAATAAATTTAAGGAATCCGAAGCATTTGCAGAATCAGGCGGCAGAAAAGTGACTTTGAAATCGATCCTCGGCGTTCTCTCTTTGGGCCTGGAAAAGGGAGATACCTTGACTTTGTCCGTTGAAGGCGGGCAAGCTGCTGAAGCTCTTCAAGCGCTTACCGATGTAATGATTAGTGAAGGGCTGGGAGAAGTTCATGCTTAAGATTACAGGCATTGCCGCATCTGCAGGAGTAGCAATTGCTCCAGCCTTCAAGCTGGAACATCCTGACTATACGGTAAAGCAGCAGCATGCCAAGGATTCAGCAGTAGAGCTTCAGCGCTTCGAAGAGGCAATGGCCGCTTCAATTCAAGAGCTGGAGGCTATTAAGGAACGTACCCACCAGGAGCTTGGCGCCAAGAAGGCCGAAATTTTCGAATCTCATTTGCTCATTTTGAATGACCCGGAACTACTGACCCCTGTTCGCGATAAAATTACTAACGAGCTGGTTACTGCAGAATTTGCGCTGGATGAGACGGCGAAGCAATTTATCACTATGTTCGAAAATATGAAAAGCGCTTACCTTCGCGAGCGTGCCGCTGATATGCGCGACGTCACAAAGCGGGTGCTGACACACCTGCTGGGTGTAAAGTATGTGAACCCGGCGGAAATTAGCACGGAAGTCATTGTGGTGGCCGAGGACTTGACCCCTTCGGATACGGCGCAGTTGAACCGTCAATTTGTTAAGGGCTTTACTACGAATATCGGCGGAAGAACCTCGCACTCGGCCATCATGGCCCGTTCTCTGGAGATTCCTGCCGTAGTAGGGACGAAAGATATCCTGTCCCAGATTGAGTCTGGCGATCTGCTGATTGTAGATGGATTGGATGGAGAAGTCATTATTAATCCTGCGCCAGAGCTGGTTGCCGAATATGAAGCAAAACGGGACCGCCATCTTCGTCAGATTGAGGAATGGAAGAAGCTTCGCGATCTCCCAACGGTATCCCAGGACGGGGTGCATGTTGAGCTAGCTGCGAATATCGGGACTCCGAACGATGTGACCGGCGTGCTTGAGAATGGCGGAGAAGGCGTAGGCTTATACCGGACAGAGTTCCTGTATATGGGCCGCACCGAGCTTCCGTCCGAGGATGTTCAGTTCCAGGCCTACAAGACCGTACTGGAAAAAATGGGAGGTAAGCCGGTTGTCGTGCGTACGCTCGATATCGGCGGGGACAAGGAGCTTCCTTATCTGGATCTGCCTAAGGAAATGAACCCGTTTCTAGGCTTCCGGGCTGTGCGTCTCTGCCTGGACCGCCAGGATATTTTCCGTACCCAGCTTCGGGCATTGTTGCGTGCCAGCGTGTACGGGAATCTGCGTATTATGTTCCCGATGATTGCTACCTTGGACGAGTTCCGCCAAGCCAAAGCGCTGCTTGAAGAAGAGAAGGCCAAGCTGGTTGGTGAAGGTACAACGGTGTCCGATTCCATTCAGTTGGGCATCATGGTTGAGATTCCTTCCACGGCCGTTCTTGCGGATCAATTCGCCCAGGAAGTCGACTTCTTCAGCATCGGAACGAATGACCTGATCCAATATACAATGGCCGCAGACCGGATGAATGAACGCGTATCCTATCTGTACCAGCCGTATAACCCTGCGATTCTTCGCTTGGTTAAAATGGTGATCGATGCCGCCCACAAGGAAGGTCGCTGGGCTGGGATGTGCGGAGAAATGGCGGGCGACGCCACCGCGATTCCATTGCTGTTAGGATTAGGATTGGATGAGTTCAGTATGAGCGCGACTTCAATTCTTCCTGCCAGATCGCAAATTTCCAAGCTGTCTAAGGCCGAGATGGAGAAGCTGGCTGCAGAAGCGCTGCAGAAGCGGACAGCACAAGAAGTTGTAGAATTGGTTCAAGCTATTAAGCAATAGTTTAATTGTACAATAGGGTTTCTCCTATCTTTTCCATCTAATACTTTGAGGATTGACTTAGAGGATCTACGGATCTGATGAGCAGTCCTCTTTTTCTTTTTCTGGAATACCGGACGTTAGATGCGAGCATAATTGGGTAATATACTGATATGTCCAATAACAGGAGGTTGATCCATGATGACTACGTCACATCTTGAAGCTGTACGAAGACAGGATTTCGCCCGTTCATCACTCCGTGAATTGAGAACCAGCGGACGCGTTCCAGCGGTAGTATACGGGGCCCAGACGGAAAGCATTCCCGTCCATGTGGATGCCAAGGATCTGATCCGGGTATCGCGGACAGGCAGATCTGAATTTTTTGATTTGAAGGTGGAGGGTGGAGAGACGATTCCGGTCCTGATCAAAGATATTCAGCAACGTGCGGGTCAAGTCGTGCATGCGGATTTTCAGAAGGTGCTTAAAAACAAGCCGCTGCGGGTCAAGGTACCGCTTCAGCTTGAAGGGACTCCGGAGGGCACCAAGGTTGGGGGTATTCTTCAGGTTCAGGCGACGGAGTTGGAGGTCGAAGGACTTCCTACCGATCTTCCCCCTATGATTACCGTGGATGTAACCTCGCTCGGGACGGGGGACAAGCTACTTGCAGCCGACGTCAAGCTGCCGGATGGCATTACATTGATGGCTTCCCCGGAAGAGCTGCTGGCGTCCATCGTATTGCCGCGGGTAGTCGATGAGGATCTCTTGGCCTCGGAAGAGGCACAGGAGACAGGCGAGGTTGTGGACGAGGGAGAAACACCAGCCGAATAAGAGAATTCAATTCAGGATCTTTTCCGTACGGGGAACCGTGCGGGAAGGGTCCTGTTTTCATGTGCCAGCATCAGTCCAACTTGTATAGCAGAGCTTGACTTGTCACGAAATTGTAACTAGAATGGTTGCAGGATCGATAGATTGCTAGGTTATTCTGATCTATTGAATAATTTGTGGGAAGAAGGGGTTCCATGCCGCCGAAAAAAGTGAAAAGCACAATTCATCAACGTAAAGCAGAGAGCGAGAGATTGAAACAGCAGCAGCGGAAAAGAAGATTGCTCTGGTTCTCCACAGTGGGCGTTCTATTGGTTCTGATTATTATCGTATTATCATTGGATCTGAAGCCGGTTGTTAAGGCGGCAGAATTTGACTATGCCAATCTGCCTGTACTTGGATCGGAGGATGCGCCGGTTAAAATTGTTGAATTCGGCGACTTCAAATGTCCTTCCTGTAAAATTGCGAATGAGACCATCAAGCCTCAATTGAATAGTGAGTACATCGAGCAGGGAGATGTGGCCTTTTACTTTATAAATCTGCCGTTTCTAGCTGCGGATTCGACGACGGCTGCCCTCGCCGTCCAATCCGTCTATCATCAGAACGCAGAAGCATACTGGGATTATTTTGACGCCATATTCACCCGCCAAGGCGAAGAAAGTGTGGAGTGGGCAACGGCTGACTTTTTAGTTGAGCTGGCGAAAGACATAAACCTTCCGGTCGATTACGATCTGCTTCGTCAAGATATCGAGAATAAAACCTACCAATCGGAAGTGGCTGAGCAATATAACAAAGCTACAGAGCTAAATGTTCAAAGCACGCCTACCTTTTATATAAATGGTATTGAATATCATGGCCAATTAGGCAATTACACGGTCTTTAAGCAAGCGGTTGAGGAAGCATTGAAAGAAAGCGAATAAGATAGGGGGCAGAGCGGATGCGCTCATTTTTCCGGAACTACGGAATTTATATGGCATGGCTTGTATCCCTTGTAGCGACGGCAGGAAGCTTATATCTTAGTGAAGTCCTGCATTATGAGCCTTGCAGGCTATGCTGGTTTCAACGTATATTTATGTATCCTCAGGTGATCCTGCTCGGGATTGCCGCCTATCGCCAGGACCGGAACATCATTACGTATTCGATTCCGTTAAGTGCCGTGGGAGCAGTCATCTCTGTCTACCATTATGCGCTTCAGAAGGTTCCATTTATGTCTGAGCTGCTGCCATGCAAAGTCGGCATTCCGTGTAATTTCGACTATATTAACTGGTGGGGATTCATCACGATTCCTTTGCTGGCGCTGATTGCTGCGGTTCTTATCATCGTGTGCTTGTGGGCGGCGAAGGACAAGCCTGAGCATGGCACCGAATCCTTGGCAGGCGAAGACGCAGGTCAGCAAAGCAACTGAGCATAAAAGGGCGAGCCTACGGTGCGCACGCAGATCACTAGCCAGTTTTATATTGCTGCGTTGCTGGGCTCTCACACGAAACTGCGGTGATAGAGCTGTATATTAGTGACGATCGCCTAGGCCCATGCATATGATGCAGGAGAGTATGAACTGGGTAAAAGGAGAGAGCGGTCTTGAAAAAACAAATGGGCGCCATCAAGTCACGTAATTCTATAAAGTCGTTGTTTAGTCCGAATTATTCTGGAACAAGCGAATCCTCAAACCGAAAGAAATTGATGCTGCATTACTATCCGGATGTTACACCTGTGGAAGAATATACAGAAGGGGAAGAGTCTATTCAGGAAATAGGGAATGATCCGAGTGTTGCGGTAGCTGCGATTGAAACTCCTTCGCTTCCCCGGGGAAAGCCGGGGGCGCTCGAAACTGTCTGGGTTGCAGATTGTGTTCTGACAAGCGGCAAGCTTATTGACGACAAGCCCTGGGACTTTGACTAATCAAGGGAGATATTATCAGGCGGGAACAGTGAGAAGCTGTACCGCCTGAAATCCGTCAAGCGGTTTGATGAAGCGATTTTTCACACAAGAGTGACAAATGTTCCTGTGGTTGTGATTCATTTCACAGATACATTTTTCCTTTCTTAGTATCATAAATCAACGCCAAATGCCGGATTTTTTTGTATAGCATAAAATGTGAAAAAAATCACTTCAAATGCAAGAGGCTGGCGGTTGGGGAATGGTCGAGGGGGAGGATGGATTAAGACGGGAAAGATGTACAATGACTTATTCCGTACATCAAAGGTGCTACATACTTCATATTTTTGTAAAGGAGAGGGACAGAACTTGAAAAAATTTATTGCCGTTACACTTAGTGCGACAATGGTATTGTCATCGCTTGCGCTGACCGTAGATTTATCACCGCTCAAAATCAATAACATCGATGCAGTCTCTGCCGCATCAGAGGAGGCTTCAACCACTCCGTCCAAGGAGCCTGCGAAGACGACTACACCGTCCAAGACAACTACACCGTCCAAGACGACTACACCATCCAAGACAACAACTCCGGCGAAGTCGACGACAACCCCTGCAAAGACAACAACACCAGCAACGACAACACCAAAAACAGAACCTGCTGCTGAGCCTGTGGTAACACCGGCCAATCCATACAAGGATGGCGTCTATGTTACTTACGGCAACGCCTATTCCAAAGGAACAGAAGGAGCCAAGGTCACCATTAAGGATGGCAAGGTAGCAGATCTGGAGTTGCTGCGTACCAGCCCTAAGCTGATCGACCGCGATGTTCGCAACAATTACAGCGGGCTCTGGCAAGCCTATGAGCCAATGACGAGCAGCATCATCGGCAAGACCCGGGAACAGGCTGCTGAAGTTGATGTGGTCTCCGGTGCAACCCGTTCTTGCGATGGCTGGAAGCTTGCAGTGGATCGTGCCTTTGAAAGAGCGCTCGTTGAGAAACCTGCTGGCAAGGTTTACTTCGAAGGTGAGCACATGGGCGTGGATCCTGAAGGCAAATATATGGTGTTTGCAAATTATGATGCCAACCGCCTGCTCGGCGTTAAGGTTTATCCGCTGACTGAGAAGGGCGAGGCCATTGATGAAGCCAACATGACGGCTGAACAGGCAAAAGAGGTATACACGCTGGCTAATGCCCTGCTCTATCAAGGCACAAAGGCCGTGGCAGTGAAGGGAATGGAAGCGGAATTCAAGGCTGCAATTAATGCTTTCTGGGATGCCGAACAAAATGCCAAGATTGATAGTGGTGTGAAGTATATTGACGGATTCTACTCCGCTTATGGTGAGGCAAGAGATAAGGGAGTAGAAAGAGCGGATATTTATATCCGCAATGGCAAGCTCGTAGACGTACAATTGTACAGACTTGGTGCGAATCTGCTGGACCGTGGAGACACAGCTTATGCTGACGTGGTCAAGGCCAATGCGCCAATGACTGCCAAGTTGCTTGCAAATGGCTCCTATATTGATAATTACAGTGATGCGGATGCGATCTCCGGAGCAACCGAGAGCAGCCACAGCTGGAATGAAGCCGTAGAGAGAGCGTTTGAGAAAGCGCTGGCTGTACAGGATGGCAAGAAATACTTTGAAGGTACATTCGCAGGGGTAGATAACCAGTCCCGCGTACTCCTTCTTGCAGATATTCAGAATGATAAGGTTGCCAAGGTAACGACGTATCTGTTCGATGAAGCAGGCAAGCTGATTAAGAATGAAGACCTGTCTGAAGCTCAACAAGCATTTGTGGCAGCGGCCAATGAGGGTCTCGTGCTGAAGGGCGCAAACTTGGGCTCCATCGGCGGTGAGGGCGGATTGACGCTCGCAGCCAAGGCTGCCTTGCAGGATGCGTTGGATAACGCCTCCAAGACACAAAGCAACTACAAAGACGGTAAGTTCACCGGTTATGGCGGCGCTTATGATAAGGGTGCGAATCAGGCGGATGTAACTCTTCGTAACGGAAAAATCGTAGCGGTTGATCTGTACCGTGTGGGTGTCAACCTGGTTGACCGCGGATCCTCTGCCTATGCAGATGTGATCAGAGCGATTCCGATCCTGAAGGCAAGCTTCATTAATGGAGCTACCCGCGAGAATGCTGCACAAGTCGATGCTGTATCTGGCGCTACCAGCAGCAGCGAAGCTTTGAAGTCTGCGGTAAGTCAGGCATACAAGAGAGCAGAGGTTTCGGAATCGTATAAGACGGCCTATGCTAATGGCGTATTCCCAGGTACGAACTCCGACAAATCGGTCTATGTTATGGCTACTATCGAGAAGAATATTCCTGTGAAAATGCAGGTCTACTTCCTTGATCAAGCCGGCAAAATTATCGCGGACGACAAGCTGTCTGCTGACCAATTGGCGGTTAGACAAGAGATTGAAGAAGGCACAACGAATGGACTCCATAAGTATGGATACCGCCCGGCAGCCTTCGGAGACAGCGATGAAGTGAAGGCGGTCTCCGGCAAAGTCGTAGAAGCTATTAAATCAGCGCTTGAAAATGCCGGAATTTAATAGCTGATTCTAGCGGTATGAACCAGCTCTATTGAGCAAAACAAGCTTGTTTCCTTCCTTATGAAGCGGAGCAAGCTTGTTTTTTGCTGTATAATAGAGGAAGTTCAAAAAGTCAGCTTTTGATCACGAAGTGGTTCGGGAAGTTGACTCGGCATCGAATCTTGCGTTCACCCTTGAAGTCCGGTACTCATGTAGGGTTCTCCTACACTCCGTTCCTCCTTCTTCGGGTTCTCGCAACCTTCTCGGTGCTGAAAAGCTGACCTTTTGAACCTTTATTGAACGAGGAAGTTCAAAAAATCAGTTTTTGATCACGAAGTAGTAATCTTACGAAGTGTGTGGAGGAATCGCCCGTGACATTGATTAATCAATTGAATAGCCAGGATGAGTTCGTAGGTTTTTATCTGTTGAAGGAGGTCGAGATCAAGCAAACAAACAATACGCCTCCTAAGGATTATTTGGATATCGTATTATGTGATAGCAGCGGTGAATTGCCGGCCAAGCTGTGGGATGCTTCTGCGCTGGACAAGGAAACCTTCTTCCCGATGGGGCTGGTGAAGGTGAAGGGGCTTGTACAGACTTATCGGGATAAGCTTCAGATCAAGATTTTGCAGATCAGACCTGCAAAAGAGGAAGATCAGGTTAAGCTTACCGATTTTATCCGTTCTGCACCGGTCCCGTCCGATACTTTGGTTCAGACTATCATGAAGATTGTACAGGAAATTAAAGACCCGGAGCTTCGGGAAATTGTAGAGTTCTGTGTTCAAAAGGTGGAAAATCAGCTGGAGCAGGCGCCGGCAGCCAAGACTCACCACCATAACTATTACGGCGGGCTGGCTTATCATATGGTTCGCATGCTTGAGCTCGGGGAGTTCCTCTGCAAGCAGCGGCCGTTCCTGAACGCTGACTTGTTAAAGGCGGGGATTATTCTGCATGATATTGCGAAGCCGGAAGAAATGGTTGCCCAGCTTGGCATTGTCTCAGAATACAGCGTACCGGGCAAGCTGCTGGGACATATCGCGATGGCTTCAAGCTGGATTACGGAAGCAGCTCTGAAGATGGGGATCGCGGCTGATTCTCCGAAGGTAATTGCACTGCAGCATTTGGTGCTGTCTCATCATAATTTGGGGGAATGGGGAAGTCCGGTTCAACCACAAATGGCCGAGGCAGTGGCACTCCATCACATCGATGCACTCGATGCCAAGATGCAAATGGTGGAAGATGCGATGAACACTACCCCGGACAAGGATGAATGGACCCCTATGATTAGGGGATTGGAAAATAAGGCGATATACAAGACCCGGATCTAAACGGTTTAAACGTTCTTCGCGTATTCGGGCCCCGGTGTTTTCGTTAAAATTACGTACAGGGAAGCATTTTCCTGCCCGTCATTCACATAGGCAAAGGTCTCGTCTCCTTCAAGGTGGATGATATCTCCCTTGCGAAGCTCGTAGGCGGTTCCGTCAGCGGTAACCGTTCCCGTACCTTCCAGAGCAAGAATGAAGACATGCGTACCCGGATGCTGATGCGCCGGCAATTGCTGCCCGGGCATGAAGTTAAGCACAAATACGACACTTTCTCCTTTTTGAAAAGCTACTCTTTTCGTAAAACGGGCTTCCTGATATTCCTGCAGGGAGCCCAGTATGTTTTTTTCCATGATTAAATCCCTCCTTGATTGTATTTTACCTGCATTTCCGAAAACGAAACTTGATGAGGATCAATTTTGTCATATTCATCTCCAAGGAAAAACCTTATAATCGCAAATGCCGGAATGACACCTCCGGGCGAACACATAGGGAAGGATGCTGCTACAATGGCCTATAAAGCATTGGAAATGAACAAACCTGATATTTATTCGTTGGAAGGATTGGAGGTCGGCGTAACCTCAAGCTGCAATTTTCGCTGTGATTACTGCTGTGCATATAAACGTAATGACGGAAACAGCATTGGGTCGGCTCAAATAATCGAAGTGCTTGAACAACTGCCCGGTTTGAAAAGAGTACGCTTGTCCGGCGGGGAAGTGACGCTTAAATTTCAGGACTGTGTTGACGTGGTTGCCTACTGCTCTTCGCGGGGGATCCATACCCAGCTCAATTCCAACGCAAGTCTTCTGAACGAAGAACGAATTCATCAGCTGGCCGGAGCCGGGCTGACGAATATCCATATCTCATTTAACTTCATTGATGCGGGTGACTTCTCCACTTATTACGGAATCCACCGAAGTATCTATTATAAGATTCGGGAGAATATCTCGATGTGTGTCCAGGCGGGAATAGATACGGTGCTTGAAACCCTGCTGTTCAGTGAGACCGAGCACCGGATGGATGAGATCAGCGACCATGTTTATCAGCTTGGCGTAAGGACGCATGAGATTCAGAACAGCATCATCATGGATCATACCGGCTGGAAATCCATTGCTGCCCGGGAGGCGCTCAAGCAAGCCGTAAACAGCCTGATTGCGAGAAAAAAGGAAGATACAACACTCTACTTTACCTGCATGGACCGTTTCATGACCGAGCTTGGATTCAAGGAACAGCCGGGCGTGTATTTTCCTCATTGCATTGAAGGAAAGAAGCAGCTTCATCTTCATGGGAACGGGGATATCTTGATATCGGAGCTATGCTATCCAGTCATCATCGGCAACATTTATCAAGGAACCTCTCTGACCCGTCTTTACGAAGAGATGCCGGAGCCTTTACGCGACTTCCTGGATCGGGAGCCATGTCCTGCCTATGAGGCGCTATTCCCTACTTCACATCAAAATTAAAATACGTACTCGGAAACGGCTCGTTCTTTAGCGTGTAGTGCCACCATTCCTTGGTATACGGCTTAAAGCTCTGCTTGACCATGGCGGTCTTGAGAATGTAGCGGTGCTTGCGCTGCTCCTTGTTAATCAGATCTGTACCGTGGCTAGAGATCGGTCCAAGAAAATCGACGCGGCTTCCCATATCGACTTCTTCGCCGGTCCGCTTAAAGACCATGGTCACATCCACTGTGCTGCCCCGGGAGTGGCCGGATTTCGAAGAGAGGTATCCTGACTTGAACAGGTTCTTCTTGTCTACATCCGGATAGAAGATTTCCTTCATTAAAGTGTCCTTCGGATCCTTGGACCATGCAATAAAATGGTTTACTGCTTTTTGCGGGCGGTAGGCATCAATAATCTTGAGGCGGTATCCTTGACTTTCCAGATCCTCATTGACCTTTTTTAACGCATTTGCAGCTTCTGTGGTCAATATAGCCAGCGGTGCTTCATATCCGTCGATTTGGGTGCCGATAAAATTCTCTTCACTATAATAGCGAATATCATACAGAGCACTCGGAATGACTTCATCTACGTAGACAAATCCCTTGGGAAGTGTACCGCGTTCTACCTTGGGTGCTGAAGCTTCGGGTGTAGGTGAATTCACTGTTGCTGCGGTGCCGGCAGTTGCCGTTGCAGGGGCTGCTGCCGCTGCAATCCTGCTGTCGAAGCCGGACGAAGAGGCGAGCATGGTTAGTGCCATGCCGAGAGCCGCTAGACGAGGACATGGGGATAAGCGAGATAAGTCAGCATAATAGAACCTCCAATAATTACTATATTTTCTCTACTATATAATTGTAACGGAAATAGATATGGATTAAACAGCTCTTTTTCATCTCCTAGCCTTATAACGGCTTGGAGATTTTTCTATTTATTCTATCTGTCAATCGTCTGTGAAAATGTCACCTTAACTGTGCTATGAAAATGTCACTTATTTGTTGGAGTCTCCT
>NZ_JAHLQJ010000025.1 GCF_018919145.1 Paenibacillus brevis | reverse complement strand
CTACACCACCCGCATAGCGGGTGGTTTTCTGTTTCGCACGCTTCGCGTACTCAACTGGCTTAAGCCATTAATAAAAAAGCGCCCGGCTTAAAAGTCAGGGCGCTTCATATGAACACTTAAAAGTCGATTAACCCAAGACTGATCAATAAGGCTTCATTGACCTTCTTCATGGTTTCCTCATCCAAGTGCGTAATTTTGTCAGTAAGTCTCTGTTTGTCGATCGTACGAATTTGCTCCAGCAAAATTACGGAATCCCGGTCAAAGCCATGCGTCGCCGCTTCAATCTCAACATGCGTCGGCAGCTTTGCCTTCTGAATTTGCGCCGTTATAGCAGCAACAATTGCCGTAGGGCTAAATCGGTTGCCGATATCGTTCTGGATAATAAGCACAGGCCTTACTCCACCCTGCTCTGAGCCTACAACAGGAGAAAGGTCCGCAAAAAAAACGTCACCGCGCTTTACGATCAATAGTTACACCCCGCTTACTAGGCGGTCCAGAGTGATGTCTGCATCTTCCTCCGCTTGGAATGCTTCAGAGGCCATGGAAAGATTGATTTTTGCCATCTCCATATAGCCGCGCTGCATCGACTCGCGAATGAATCTCTTCTTCCGCTCATTCAAATACAGCTTCATGGCTTGCCTAATCAACTCGCTGCGATTGGAATTCTCCATTGCTACGATTCCATCCACTTCCTGTAAAAGATGATCCGGCAAACTGATCATGATTCTTTTGGTGTTCTGCAAATTGGCCATCTTAACTCCCACCCCCAAAACCTAGTCGACCCTGTTCCCTGACATACAGTATAGCGTTATTCAAGGAAATATATACAAAGAAGTATATGCCGAGCGTATATCAAGTATGCTGCATCCCATTATAAACAATATACTTCAATAATGCCATGTATTATTGTTTCGATGCTCCGGCATAAATTCCTTCCAGGACAAAAAAGTTTTGTTGGTTTTTGTCAATCACTGCAATTATTCACTTAATAGCGCATTAACTACCGTGACTGGTTCACCCGAGCGTACATACACTCTGACAACACGATGGGCCAGCATGCAGACCAATTCATAAGGGATGGTTCCAAGCTTCGTAGCCAGTTCGTCCGCGGTAATTACGCTGCCGGACTGCTGGCCGATGAGTACAACCTCCTCGCCGGCTTGAATTTCTTCGGCTTCGTCAGCCAAAGCCTCTAACGAAACCATGCATTGATCCATGCAGATCGTTCCAACGACAGGAACACGACGGCCGCGTATTAATACCTGCGCTTTGCCTCCCAGCATCCGCGAATATCCATCGGCATAGCCAATCGGCAATGTACCGATGATCTCCTCGCTGCTAGTTACATATCTGGCTCCATAACTGATAGCCGAATTCGGAGGTAGAGTCTTTACCCACACAATCTCGGTTTTCAGCGTCAAAATCGGATTCAGCTCAATTCGTTCCTTCCCAACCTCATCCGATGGATACAGACCATAGATCGAAATGCCGATCCGAACCATATTGACAGACAGCTCGGGCATGTCGATGGCAATTGCGCTATTACCCGTATGTATAACCGGGATCTCAATCCCTTCCTTGCGCAGCGCGTCCACTACTACCTGAAAACGCCGATACTGCTCCAATGTATAGCTCTTGTTCCGTTCATCCGCCGTGGCAAAGTGCGTGAACAGTCCCTCAACCTCCACATGGGGAAGCTGACGAAGTCTCAGAATAAAGGGCACGGCCTGTTCTGCGGTACGCAGTCCGAGGCGCCCCATTCCCGAGTCAATCTTGACATGGACTTGCAGCTTATGATCAAATTCCGTAGGATCAAGTTGCCCTATCGCCTCCAGCACCTCATCACTGAACGCGGTCAGTGTAATACGATGCTCCCACGCCTTATGTACTCCATGAGGAGGAGTATAGCCCAGCACCAGAATTGGCATCGTGATCCCGGCACTCCGCAATTCAAGCGCTTCGTCCAAAAATGCTACGCTGAGATAATCCGCGCCAAAGCGTTCCAGCTCTCTTGCAATTGTCACTGCTCCATGCCCATAGGCATTTGCTTTGACACAAGCAAGCAGCTTCATCTCTGCAGGCAGAACCTCACGAAATCTCCGGTAGTTGGAGTATAGGGCATCCAGATCAATAACAGCCCGGGTCGGTCGATAAGTCACTTGCACTTCAGGTCACCTTCTCAAAAGATTCAAAGTCCATGTAAAACAATACACCTATCGTAATGTTCTTTCGGTGCAGCTGTCAAATGAGAGAAGGCTTGAAGGATAAAAAGAGGCGGATAGACGGATGACGGAGGGACTATGATTCCCGTCCGAACAGCCGTAACCCGCCCGAACTACCTATTATTTACCCGTTTGATCCTGCATGGAAGCAGCGATTTTCACCATTTCGGATACGGGGAGGTCCTCGCTTGTAATCCGGAATTCCAGACCATCCGTTGTCCAGGTTAAAGTACGCAAGTCATCTCCACTAAGAAATCCGAAGGTAAAGCCCATATCGACGATTTCACCGGTTACGGTAGAGGCCGTGCGATCCGGGGAACGCGTCTCGGTGAGGGTGAACTGATATGTACCATTATAGCGCTGCAGTACCATAATCCGTTCTTCGCCCTCAACAACTTTATCGTCCTGATAGGCTACGCCGTCAGGCAAATAGGTCGGTACAATGACCCCGAAGGAATCTGTCAGTGCAGGAGCTGTTCCAGAAGCCGCTCCCTCTTCTCCCTCTGCAATTGTCCCTGATACTGGATCTTCGCTTGAGGAATCCGGAAGTTTTTCTACCAGCATCCCGTTCTCATCCACTTCTAACAAAGTCCCTTTGGCGTCCTCTGCAGCCATATCCAGATTGTGCTGCATATCGAAGGAATTATTCTCGAACTTGGTATCGAAATTAAAGCTGTCAAATTTAACTTCAACTACGACCTTAGCTTGAGAATCGGATACCTGTACCTGCTTAGGGGCGTAGTTTTCTTTATCAAGCCAAATCTTCTGGCGCACCAGGGCATGCGTATTATAATTGGCTGCAACCTCAAACACGTAATTTTCTTTGTCACTGGCGAATTGTCTTGCTCCGTCGCTCAGAATACTCCGGACAAGGGTCTGGTACAAGTAGACCTGTCCCTGATTCTCCGGCCAGTCGCTTTGGAAGCGGAAGCTCTTGTTCAAGCTTGGCGTCAGCACATAGACACCTTGTTCATTGCGAAGCACAATCTGGGTGACATCCTTCTCAGCATTCGTAAGTGCGATCCGGTAGAAAGACGGATTTTGATACCAGACCTCTACTCGATACTCCTGGGGCTTGTCACCCGTGTACAGCGTCATCACACCAGTACCCTGGTAACTCTCCAGTTTGTTCACTACTTTGTCCAAATCCTTGACGACGCCGGCCGCATCTTTCTTCCCGCATGCAACCAGTACGATGCTTACAACGATCATAATCGCCAGCATCTTCGTGATCCGACGCATGTGATCATCCCCTCTGCAGTTTGATTTCCTAAACTGATACATGTCTATGAGGGAACTTGGCCGATTATGCAGACGAGTTCTGCTTGACCCTAGACAAGTAGAAGATGGATTTCACCCTGCCTTAGGCGCAGTTTACATGGAGCACTATTGTACCTGTAAAAATACCCATGATTAATGCAAGAGAAATGATTGCGGTACACCGTACTTTTGCAACCATTGCCATGATTTCCTGACTTCTCTCTTGGTAGTTGTTCTCCAACCTATATCGGCCATCCGTTACAGGATAAGCTTCACGGTTTTACCTACCTCTTTCATATCCTTCGCAAAATCCTGAACGGTCTGCCAAATGAGACTCTTCTCGGCCGTTCCTTGCAACAAAAGCACTGGAGCCTATGAGGGAACGCCGGGCAATGTATAACCGACGTCCGGATGATATTGAGGATATTCTGAAGACTGGCACCCGCAGAGCACAAGAGCTGGCAAAGGAAACACTTGGCGAAGTGCGGGAAGCCATGGGATTGGATTATTTTAATCATAACCAGGTGAACTGATAAAGTGAGATGCACATAGCAAAATATACTTATCTCTTACTTTGAATCCAGCGGTACATGGAGACTTCCGGCTCAAAGCCGATTTTCCGGTAAAATGTCTGGCCTGAACCGACATATACTTTTACTGCACCAAGTGTTTTCAGCCGGTTCAGGCCTTCATAAATAACGGCTTTCCCCAGCCCTTTGCGTCTGTAAGCTTTATGCGTACCTACCGGCTCTAGAGTCGCTACCTTGTTCGCTTGATCCCACCAAAGACTGCAAAACGATACTACTTCCCCGGCGGTGTTCAGCACAGACAGTTCCAGCCCTGCTCTATAATCAGGTGCCTTGGCGATGTTTCCGTAATGGAGAAGCGTCTTGTCCGCATCGCTTGTGCCGGCGTAGTCGAAAGCCATGATATGCCCAAGGGCTTTTGTGCGGCTATCTACTTCTTCACCGGTTTTAATAACATAACCTTGCGGCAAGAAGACTTGAAAGTCTCTATCGAGTGGCAAAGACATTATCTTGTCTTCCCCTTGCCCACGCGTGTATCCCCTGGATTCCGCTATGCGCTCGATCCCTTTCATTCCCGCTGTTAACGCCAGCGCATTACGGGTGCAGAGCTGTCCCGGCTCGAAAATCAAAAGCTTCTCTTCCGCATACTCGAACAACTCCTGCACAAGCTGCTCTCCGGGCTCCAAGGAGTCCAGCAAAAAATACACATCCCCGTCATCACAAGCAACTGCCGCAATATCCCCGTTCTCATCTTCCCAAATTCCGATCCTGCTCTGCCACTGCTCCAATGTACCGTTTCTTGTCTCCTGAAAGAAAGGGACGAATTCCCAGCGGTCGATTCCCCAGTTATTAGGATGACCCAGCAAGCTTTGCGTTCTAATAATAAAATCTCGTACCTTATATAGATCATTAGGTTCATACTTCCGCAGACTTATCGTCATATTCTCCACCCTTTACTATCCTTGTTGTCTTTGTTGTATTACCGTATAAGCCAGAATCGAAGCCGCGACCCCGACATTCAAGGAATCGCATAAGCCGTGCATAGGAATTGAAACTAGCCGCGGCCCTGGATCGTACCAGATGTCGGAGAGTCCGTACCGCTCATTACCAACGACCAAGGCCGTATTATTTTCATAGCTAATGCTTGTGTATCCATCCACTGCTGCGGAATCCGCTAAATAAATTTGATAGTCCCTTGATGTCAACCACTTCACACAATGCTCTGCTTCGGCAAAATAAACCACCGGGACCCTAAATACTGCCCCCATACTGGCTTTGATCAATTTGGGATGGGTCATCCTCACGTTCATGTTGCACAGCAATACGGCATCCACCCCTGCTCCATCGCACGATCTCAGAATTGTCCCGATATTCCCCGGCGACTCCAAACCGTCCAATACCATCACCAAGGCTCTATCCGGCAAAATAAGTCCCCGCTCCCCGTATTCCTGCAATTCCGCAATTGTGATAAAGCCATCTGGTTTATCCCGGCCGCTTAACTTCTCCATGACTTTTTTGGAAACCGTATATATTTCTTCTGCGGACACGATCATTTTCTCCGCCAATTGTATTCCTTCTATACTGTAAATACATTCCGGGCAGATAATGAACGCTTTAATGCGAAGGCCGGCGGTCAGCAGTTTCTGCAGCGCCCACATCCCTTCGACGGCCAAATCTGTACCCGATTCGCCGCTTCCGCCGTTAAGCAGGCGCCTAAGCTCCGTTATTTTCTCGTGATGCATTCCGATCGTTTTAATCCTGTGAAGATTTCTATCCAATAATGACTTCAACTCGCGGTATTCCATAATAATCGATCCTTTTCGTGAATGAGCTACAGCTTAACAATAAAGAATCTCCTCAAAACCGAATAGATCGAGTTCTGTTCATATTTATTTTTGCCATAGCAAAGAGCCCGCTGCTATAACAACGAGCGGGCTTAACGCTATCTTTTTTTCGTGTAAACAATTCGCTTGATGCTATCGTGAGAAAGGCAGAAGGTATCAGCCAACTGGTCGATGGACTGCCCCGCAGAGAATCTGTCGCTAATTTCCTTGTTCCTGCGAATTAACAGTTCACGACTTCCGGAGATCTCTCCCCACTTTTTACGTACCCCGTCCGTATTCGGGATATATATCATAGTTCCTTGGATGTATTTCTGAATTTCTCTTAGCAACACTTCGGGCAAAACCGCATCCGCACTCTTATATTTCATATTTGCTCCGCTCCTTAAATCATGGTTGAGTTTAAGGGAGCAAAGCCTGCGGAGAATCAACTATCGACGGACATCCAGTCCGGTAAAAAGGGCGATGATTCATTATCGCTCCATGCAAATTATCGCCCTGCTGATCCTGCAGACTTTGCATGGAGCTTGGCAAGTACGAAATCGATAACCCAAACCATTCTGAATCCCCCCTTCTCTTATATTAGTATCATCACCAAGATACCATGAAAACGCTGTAATATCATTCACACCCTGCATAGCAGACAATAATATAGCTCCTTCCAGCATAAGGCGCAGTGCTTATCCTGAAAGGAGCTTCTATTTTTAAAAATACTAGAGCCAATATCTCCGTCTTCTCCGGCCATCCAGCAATACGATAACCAGCAAATCGAACAGGACTAACGGAAGAATCAAAGGAGCAAAGGTTACATGAGCTTTATTTCCTTCCGGATGAACTGAACTCGTCTTCAAATATAATCTATTCCCTTTTACTTTGACTATTGTCCCGTAAAGATCTGCCCCTGTCTTTGTTCGGATTCTCACCCGTTTTCCGATGTGCTTGCGAGCCAGCTTTACGCGTTCTTTTACCGTCACCGTTCCTCACCTCCCCAGGGTCATAACACAGTATACGTGTCATCCCCGGGAGGGACTGGGCTAATTCCTAGCTTTGAAAGAAACATATAGAGGTTGTTCAAAAAGTCATCTTTTGATCACGGAGTATATCAAGGGGTTGATTCGACATCGAATCTTGCGTTCACCCTCGAAGTCCAAACGGAGGCTTACGAGGCATGCTTCCTTTGGAAGCATTTTGCTCATATAGTTTTTGCCTACACTCCGTTCCTCCTTCTTCAGGTTCTCACAACCTTCTCGGTGCTGAAAAGCTGACTTTTTGAAACCGCACATATAGCGGCCTGTTTTCGAATTATCCTGTGAGGCTGTTCTGTCCCGAGTCTCGTGCCGGCTTGCCGGATAGGTGGCGATGTCCAAGAAACAAGAACGGCAGGCCAAATGCCGTCGTTAATGCAATGATCGCGAAGATCTGTACCGACCGGTCTACCCCTAAGCCTTCTAGTAAGAAGCCGCCAAGTAATGGTGCCAGCACATTGCCAAGATTATTAAAGCCGAACATTCCGAAATAAGTTCCTCTTAGCCCCGGTTTTGCAATCCGGTCAATCAATAAATCCGTCATCGTAAACATCAGAACTTCTCCGATCGTGAACAGAATAACGGCAAGGAACATCGTCCATAAGTACGGAAAAGCCCCGAATAAGAGCAGGCTGGATGCCACACACACATTCCCGGCAAAGAGCGGAACAACCGGAGAGAACCGGCTTGCCAGCCGGACGAGCGGGAACTGGATAATCAACACCGTAACTGCATTCAGAGAGATCATATACCCGAACCAGGTTGCGCTATCCTGAATAACCGAGCTTAATTCCATATACTGAGGAAGCGTAGAATTGAAATGACCGTATCCCAGCACACAGAAAATTGTTCCGATTAAGACGAAGATGAAGGTCCGATCCTTTCCCGTTACTCGCAGAGCTTCTGATAAGGTCAACCGTTCCTCAGCCTGTGACTTCACTCCCCCAATGTGGGTATGTCTACGGAATTGCACCAGAAGCGTCAGACCATAGCAAAAGTACACCAGCCCAGCGATATAGAACACATGAGCCGAGTCGGCGACGCCCATTTGCAGACCGATAATCGGACCCGCCACGACTCCGAGATTGATCGCCGCATAGCGCAGATTGAATACCAGCAGCCGGTTCTCCTTCGGGGTAATATCGGCAAGAAGCGCCCGCGAGGTTGGCTCAAACATGGCACGGCACAAGCCGTTCAATGCATTGAATACAAAGAAGAGCCAGATCCGGTCCGCCAGGGCAAAGCCGGCAAACACAATAGCCCAACCGAAGATTGAAATGAAGAGCACTTTCTTACGGCCAATCACGTCTGAAATATAACCGCCATAGAAGCTGGCAAACACTCCAATCAAAGAGCTGACAGCTACCACCATTCCAGCTTGGGACGGTGTTGCCGACAGCTTGCCGATCAAATAAATGGACAGAAAGGGAATACTCATCGAGGTCGCCATGCGCCCGAAAATAGTTCCAATAATGATCGTCCAGGACAACGGGTGAATCTGCTTTAACTGAGGGAACATGATGATCGCTAACCTTTCGTGATCCGAATTTTACACACTATTGGTCTATTTAAAACTCGAACCAGGCAGCTGTCAAGCTACTTTTCGCGCCAGGCAGGAATGACGATTTGTACCGTTGTTCCGATTCCCGGACGACTACCGATGCTCACCCCGTATTTGCTTCCGTAATGAAGCTGAATCCGGCTGTTGACGTTACGGATGCCATAACCAGTATTCAGTCCTTCTACCGGGTCGAAAATCTGCTTGATCTTATCCAGACTCATTCCCGTTCCATCATCGATAATCTTAAAAATGATATCTTCTCCATGCAGCTTTCCTGACACAGTGATATGAATGGAATTCCCAAACCAGGCATGTTCCAGTGCGTTTTCGATAAAGGGCTGCAAAATCAGCTTGATCGTATCGTACTTAATGATCGAAGGGTCGATATCATAGAATATGGAGACCGCATCCCCAAATTTGGTAGTCTGAATATTCATGTAAGCCTGCACCTGTTCCAGCTCACTGCGGATCGGAATGACCGTCCGGCCTTCGTTCAGCGAGAGCCGGTAGAATTTCGCCAGGTCAAGCACCATCCGCTGAAGCTTCTCAATCTCTCCAAATTGTGCGAGCCGGCTAATGGAAGATAATGTGTTGTAAAGGAAGTGCGGATTAATCTGGGCTTGCAGAGATTCCAGCTCCGCCTCTTTCTTCTCGATCTGGGTCATATACACCTGCTCGATCAAATGGTCAATGTCTCGACCCATTTCATTCAATGCCGCAGCGATTTGCCCAAATTCGTCCTTTCCCCGATAGCCCATTCGCTTATGGAGCTCCCCTTCCCGGAAGGCATTGAGCACATAGACAATTTTATTCATCCGGATAGAGAAATACCTGGAAATAAACATCCCTGCAAACGTGAAGACAATCAGGCAGAGCATGCAAATGAGCAAAATGAACATGCGTACCTTGGCCGAATCCTGCTCCATGACCGTCATAGGTACATACGCAGTCATAGCCCAGGACTGTCCCACCGACTCTTGAATCGTCAAATAGAGATGCGATGACTCTTCTCCATGAGCTTCTCCTTCCGGCAATACGCCTGACTGGTAGAGAACTCTTCCATACTCATCCTCAATCACCAGTGCGCTGCCTTCCCCGATCTTGCTATAATCCAGCCCTTGAAACAGCTCATCTATCCTGACGCTGAACCTCATGAACCCAATCTCATTCAAGTCCAGCGGATTCTGGCTGTCTACCAGTCTGCGCAATAACGAGATCCGACCAAAATCCTCGTCCCTCTCCACCCGCTGCCATGACATCGTCTCACCGAATTGTTCCGCCGGGAAATTCCGATGCCACACCTTATCCTCGATCCGGCTCAGATGATAGAGGTTGTAGTTTCTTTCTAGCAGATCCGGCCGCTCTTGCAGGAAATTGCCATGATAAATTTCGGGAAACGATTCATTTGCGAGGAATATGTACATTGCGATATTGAGGCTGGTTGCGTTAACTGCAATAGAAAATTTGGGTCTTACGATCTTGGTGGTGCGCTCGTAAGTGTCCCATCCCTTCTCATAAATGCGAAGCTGTGTAATCAGCGAATAATCCTCGTAAAGCATGTTCGATATCCGTTCGACATCGGAAAGCTTATACTCAATATTATCCTTCATTTGCAGCAGAGTGCCTTGAATATTACTCCTTGTCTGTACCCGGATCGAATCCTCATACATCGAATGAGAGAAATAACCGATCGCGATAACCGGAATGATGATAAAAACCATATAGGTAATCATGAGCTTATATCCGAAGGGAATAAATCTTGGCTGCTTCGAAGCCTTGTTGGCCGGTATCATCCGTATTCACCTCTCTTCCGCGATTACTCCCGCTTGCGGAATTCCATCGGGGTCATCCCATAGGTTTCCTTGAATTGGCGGCTGAAATAGGGAATGTACCGATACCCCACCTGATCCGCCACCTCATAGATTTTCATCACCGGATTTCGCAGCAAATCCCTGGCCCGTTCCATCCGCATACTGATCAGCATTTCACTGAAGCTCTTGCCGACCTCCTCCTTGAACAAATGGCCCAGATAGTTCGGCGAGAAGGAAAACTGCTCTGCCATATCCTTGAGCGTTATATTCTCATGCATTCGATCCTTCATCATCTTCATGATTTCACGGATCAGCCTGCTATTCTTCGTATCCCGCTTCCTGCGCATCATCTCTGAAATTTCAAATACCTTGCGAACCAGCCAGGAGCGGATGTCGCCCATCATTTCGAATTTGAGCACCACATCGAGGCTATGCAGCTCCATCCCCAGCATTTCAAACAAATCCTCATCCTGACCCTGCAAATAATGATCCAGCTTGAATACGATATACATCGCTAAATTATAAATTGTAAACTTGGAGCGCAAGGTCGACACCGACTTGAACAGATTGTCGATCTCGTCGTGGACACGTACCAATTCATAGTTGCTCATCGCCTTGAACAAGGCATCCAGGCGGATATCCAATGTCTTGGCATCATTCATCTCCGGCGCTTTATGTACTTCTTCATAATTAATAATCTGGCCCCGGCCGAAAAACATTTTTCCGTCCAATGCCTCTAGTGCTTGTCTGAAAGACGCCGGCAATTGTGTCGGGCTCGGAACCTCTTCTCCCAAACCGACGGTTATCGACATAGATATGGTGGAATCGATCGAGCCGCGGATTTCTTCCAGGCTTCTTGCCCGTCCCTCACCATACAGCAGCAATGCAATCCGGTTTCGACTCAGCTTGCAATAATGGAGCCCATTACTATAAATAATCTCGTAAATATGCTTCAGGCACATTTCCAGCTTCTGAGCGGCATCCTTCTCACCGTACTCCGGCCTAAGCCATTTGAAATCATCGATCTCAAGCACCGCAATCCGGAGCGGGCCTTTCAACGAATCCAGGCCATAAGAGGAGGCCAACTGGGTCAAGCTATCGGCAGGATCCCAACTCAACTCGCCTTCCAGCAGGCGGATCAACAGATCGTTCTTGGCCATCGGCTTCATTCGGAGATAATTCTCTTCTGCCTCACGCTGTCGTGCTTCCAGCTTTAATTCCCCGGTAATCGCCACCAAGGAGGCAATCAGTTCTTCATCGTCCATCGGCTTCAACACATAATTGCATGCCTTGAGAGACAATGCCTCTCTTACATAATGAAAGTCCTGGTATCCGCTTACAAAAATAATTCGAACGTTCGGCTTTCGTTCAATAGCAATTCGTGCCAGCTCCAGTCCGGACATATTCGGCATATTAACATCGGTCACCAAAATATCGACGGGCTGCTGTTCCATAAGCTCACATGCCGAAAATCCGTTGCTGACAGCTCCAACAACTTCAAGCCCAAGTTCTTGCCAAGGAATAAACCGTTTCATCCCTTCCAGATCCAACAGTTCGTCATCGGCTAACAGCACTTTATACATGATGAGTGTCCTCCTAGGATAGGCTCTTGAATCCAGTATACCGTTACGATATGTTCCTGAACAGGCGCAGATTACTCCGGCAGTGATAGGAAAAAAAGGGCCTGAATGAACCAGGCCCTTTCATGATAAATTAATTGCCGTTAATCATTGCTTTGTTCTCGCCCCACTTTTTAGCGAAGTGGTCCAAGGTTGCTTGGAATCCGGCGGCCATCGTATCATCATAAGCCTTGTCTAACAAAGTCAACACTTCTTCGTCGCTCTTCGTGAACAGCGTTTGCGCTCTCACTTGATCCCAAATGTCCTTAGCGCGTTGGAACGCAATGCCTGCTTCGCTGTCCGGACTTGGCGGCATATTAACAAACTCCGTAGCGTCCCCTTGCGTTTTCCAGGTGATTTGATACTGCCAGTAAGTCGCCCAGTTGCGTTCGTTTTCAGCCAATGTAGACTCGTATTTACCTTTTGTATCATCCGCAAATACGGTGTTGCCGACCCACATTAACGGATCCATGAACTTCTGGTACTCAGCCAGTTTATCTTTCTCCGTACCGTATTTCTCCGTAAATTTCGGTGTGTAGCCGTCCGCTTCAAGTCCTTGCCAATACTCGCCTTCCACACCCCAGAATTGCAGCGTCGTTCCTTCCGGACCGGTCCACCAATCCAGGAATGCGAAAACTGCTTCCGGATCTTTAGCGCTCGTAGTAATTACTGCTGCATTCCAACCCAATTTGTTGTAGGTGCCCGGATAGATTTTGTTCTTATCCAGTCCTTCTTTATGAATCGGCCAGATCATGAAATAGCCCAGATCCGGATTCGACGGATCTTTCTTTCTAAGCTCGGTATCCGCAGCCATCGCGTAAACCGTCGGGTTCGCTGTCGCATATACCGCTACCCGGCCATTGATCAGTTTCTCGTCGACCTGGTCGCGGGTTTGCGTAAATGCATCCTGCGTCATCAAGCCTTCACGGAACAATTTTGCAGCATATACAACGGACTCACGGTAAGGCTCATCCTTATAGATCGATTTCATCTTGTCCTCGCCGTCAGGTACGGCAAAGAATCTGCCGAAGCCCATGTTATCTTCCTTAAACGCAGAGTAAATTTGGTCGAGACCATGTCCTTCGGTGGCAAGATCCGTTTCAAACGGAATCACGTTCGGATACTTTTCCTTAACCTGTTTCAAATAGGCATATAAGTCGTCCGTAGTTTCGAGCTTAGGCGAACCAAGCGCCGTATAGTACTCCTTGTTTATAACCCAGCCGGCGTTCCCGTTTGGCCGGTTCGTATACCAGTTCGGGAACTGATACAGCTTACCGTCAGGTGAACGAAGCATGTTCAGAGCTTTCGGGTCGAGCCATTTTTTCAAATTCGGGTATTTATCGATATAATCATCAAGCGGCACAAGCAATCCTGCTTCGCGCAGCCGCTCTACGTCGGTGCCGCGTTCGCCCCATACGATGTCAGGCAATTCGCCGGATGCAATCATCGTATTTAGCTTCTGGGCAGCGTTGCCGCCGTTTGGTACTTCCGTCACCGTAATCTTCTTGTTGTCTTGAACCCATTTCGTGGTTGGATCATCGCCCCACTTAGGCATCGTATACCAGTCATAATTTCCGAACAATGTAATGTTGAGCGGCTCTTTCCCAAGTTCGTAGAGTTTCGGCCCCTCTGAGTTCGCCTCTGTCGTTGGCGTCTCCGCAGTGTTGCCGTTCTGGTCAGCCGGTTTTCCGCTATTGCTGTTTTTGCCGGAGCAACCGGCAACCAGTGCAATAATCGTCAGGACCGATAAAACGGTAACCAGCCATTTTCTCCTCTTCATCATAGCGTTGCTTTCCCCTTTCTGAAATACAAATGATATGATCTATGGTTAAAGCTTGTGCTCTAAACCCGCTCGAAATGTCGTTTGTCCACTTCACCTACTCCTTTAGTGAACCGACCAATACGCCCTTGACGAAGTACTTTTGTACAAAAGGATAGACGCAAATAATTGGAAGTGTAGCAACGATCATAGTCGCCATCGAAAGCGATTTGCTTGTGATCGTTTTGGCCCGCTGCATGTGGGCCAGCGATGAAGCATCCAGCCCCCCTCCCCCTTGCTCGGAGACGATATTCGATAACAGAATCTGCCGCAAAATCGTCTGGATCGGGTATTTATTCTGATCGGAGATATAAATTCCGGCAAGGAACCACTCATTCCAGTGATACACGGCGGTAAACAGCGCCAGGGTGGCGATAACCGGTCCCGATAAAGGAAGAACGATTCGGAATAGAGTGCCCCAGTTGCCGCAGCCGTCGATTTTTGCCGACTCCTCCAATCCATTCGGAAGCCCTTGGAAGAAGGTTCGGAAAATGATCATATTCCACACGCCGATCAGCGAGGGGATAATGAAGACCCAGAACGAGTTCATCAAACCCAGGTTGCGAATCAGCATGAAGGTAGGAATCAACCCGCCGCCAAAATACATTGTGATAATACACATAACCATATAATATTTACGGCCCATCAGTTCCTTTTTGGACATGCCGTAAGAAAAGATCGCTGTGCACAGAATGGCGGATGCCGTACCAATGATGGTACGCAGAACCGAAATGAAGAATCCGCTCATCAAACGGTCATCCTTAAACACGACTTTATAGTTCTCCAAGGTGAATACTCTCGGCCATAGCGTAATTCCGCCTTTGGAAGTATCAAGCCCCTGGTTAAAAGATACCGCTAAAGCGTTCAGGAATGGATACAGCGTAGAAACCGCGAGCAAAATAAGAAATGAATAGATGAAAAGCATCATAATGCGATCACCCAAGGTGTCCTTCATATCAAGCAACCTCCTCTGATTATATCCGGATTACCACAAACTGTTGCCCGACCGCCGTGCTATGAAGTTGGCCAAGCTTAGCAGACCCACGCTGACTACGGCTTTGAAGACCCCAACGGCAGTTGCATAGGAGTATCGGTAATTATCGATCCCGACACGCACCACATACGTATCTAATACATCGGATACATCCCGGATGGCCGGGTTGGCGGCGAGAATCAAAATGTCCTCAAAACCCGCGCTTAACAGGTTGCCGATAGCCAATATCATGAAGATGCTGACAACCGGCATAATGGATGGAAGCGTAATCAGATAGATTTGCTTGAATCGGCTCGCACCATCGATCGATGCAGCCTCATATGTATTTGGATCCACACCGGCGATCGCCGCAAGGTAGACGATAGAGCCAAATCCGATTTCCTTCCAGACGTTCGTCGTTACGAGAATCCCCCAGAAATATTGAGGCAATGACAAAAAGTTAATCGGCTTGTCTATGAAGTTCAGCTTCTCCAGAAGCATGTTGATGCTCCCGTTATCCACAGCAAGCAATGCGCTGACCAGACCGCCTAGAATAACCCAGGACATAAAGTGCGGTAAATAAGTTATCGTCTGCACAACCCGTTTGAAGGCCATCTTTCTAACTTCATTTAGCATGAGAGCCAAAACAATCGGGGCCGGGAATCCGATGAGAAATTTCAGAAAACTGATAACAATCGTATTTCTCATCACGGTTTTAAATTCCGGTGCATTGAAGAAATAAGTGAAGTGCTTGAGTCCTACCCACGGACTGCTGGAAAAACTTCTTCCGATTTTATAATCCTGAAAAGCCATCAGGATGCCATACATCGGGATGTAACTAAAAATAAAGATCAAAATTAATGCCGGTATGACCATAAGCTGCAAATCCCACTGCTTGATAAATCTCCATAATCCGCTTCTCTTCTTGTCCGCAGCCGGTTCCAGCCTGTTTTCCACGGATAATTGCGCCATTTATGTGTCCTCCCTCTACTGCTTTCTCCGTCTATCTTTATTTTAAGAAAATGGAAGCACGCTTACTATCTGCCCAATCAACGAAATCTGATACTAATCAACAAGGTAACATTCGGATTACATCCGGCGAAAATTATTGTAAGATGATTCAATAGCTATGTATTACATTGCATTTTGGGAGGCTTTTTGATTGAATTCAGAACATACGTCACTTCAGAAAAAATTACTTCCCCGGCACATCAGCTTCATGGCCATGGGCGGGGTGATCGGCACAGGGATATTTAAAGGGAGCGCGGAGACCGTTAGCCTGGCTGGTCCAGGCGTGATCCTTACTTATGTACTGGCAGGGCTGCTGCTGCTGGTCGTTATGGGGGCTATTGCTGAAATGGCAACCGTCTATCCGGGGGCAAACATGAAGGATTTCATACGGAAAGGTCTCGGAGAACGAATCTCATTTATTGTAGGCTGGCTCTACTGCTTCATGTGGCTTACCGTGTGCATTATCGAGGTTCTTGCCGCGGGGAGCTTTCTTCAATTTTGGCTGCCCGATATTCCGCTGTGGATTCTCAGCCTTATCTGCGCCGTCTTCATTATTTCCATTAACGGGCTCAGTGTCGGCGGGTACGGAGAATTTGAATTTTGGCTGGCCGGGGTAAAAATAGCGATGATTATTCTATTTATTGTGCTCGGGGGCTTGATGCTCTTCGGACTTCTCCCGGGAGGAGGTACAGAGGCCGGCCAACCATGGTGGCATCATTACGCTGCCCATGGAGGATTCTTCCCTAACGGATGGACAGCGATCTTTCCCGCCTTGCTTGTGGTTATGTTTTCATATGGAGGATCAGAAATGATCGGGCTGACTTTATCTGAAGCCCAGGATGCGGAGCGGGTGCTGCCCCGCGTCGTGAAGAGCTTTATTCTGCGTGTGATCCTCTTCTACACGTTGCCGATTCTGGTTATTTGCGGTCTGATTCCCTGGAACAACTTGAGCGAGCAGACCAGCCCGTTCGTTCAGGTACTTACCTCTGCCGGAATGACGGGGGCAGCCCATCTGATGAATTTCATTCTGATCACGGCGGTACTATCTGCTGCTAACTCAGGAATCTACGGCATGACTCGGATGCTGCACTCCATGGCTACCGGGGGCGAAGCGCCTTCCGGGCTCGCACGGCTCTCATCCAAAGGCGTGCCTGTCCGCAGTTTGCAGTGGGTAGCCGTTCTCTTGATTACGGGATCCCTGATTGCCTATTTTGCCCAAGACGGGCTATTTCGCCTGCTGATGGCTGTTCCCGGTTTCGTCGTATTGCTGGTCTGGATTTCCATCCTGCTGTCTCAATGGCGATTGAAGAAAAGCTATCCGAAGCAGCCGGGATTTCAGGTGTGGGGATTCCCGTATATCACCTTGTTTGCGGCACTATCCTTGAGCGTTATTGCCGTGCTATTTCTGTTTGATCCTCAGAATCGGATCAGCATTGCGGTTTGCCTGGCCGTGCTGGGAGTATTAACGGTCTGGTCTATGATCCGCTTCAAGAAAAACGGGGGCAAATCTGATTAGCTAACGCAGATGCACCCGTCTTTTACCGAACAACCCGGGATTATCCTGTTCTCTCTCTATGGCATGCATGCTACAATAGTAAACGTATTGTAACTATTTGCTTATGGCAGAGTACAAGACTTGGGGGATACTATGGAACTTCCTTACCAGACAGAATATATAATCAAACCGCGCAGACGCCCGTTTCGCCTCAGGCTGCGCGATCGGATCCGGCGAACTTATCAATATGATACCGCCTATTGGCGGCTTGCCATTGCCGGTCCCTGGGGGGCCGGCATCTTTGCGTTTATGCTTGCTGCCATGGGGATGCCTACTGGAATCGGCGTCGCCTTCGATATCCTTGTCTTCTTATTTCTAGGAACGCTGGCTCACTTCATCGTGTGCCATATCGCCGCCTTCCTGCTGGCACTGCTCGGAGTTCCCGGTCCCAGACTGTATTATGGCAGCTTGCTGTTTAATATTGCAGCGGTCTATCTGATCTTCTATCAGGAGGATCAATCCGTACTTATTTCTTCCATTGTTACAGGCATATTGACTGTAGCAGGAATTGTGGGCGGGTTAATATTCGCTGTACTTGCCTCCCGGCAAGTACGTTTTCGGACGAAATTTACGATCAGCTCTGTGCTTGTTCTCATGCTGCTGACAGCCGCCCTCTGGCCTGAGCAGGCCCGGCCCGATATGGAAGTTAGCGCAGATAGCGATGTGGTTATTGAAGAGCTAACGGCTGCGGATCCCTCTCTTGCCGGCTCCTATGAGGTCCAGCATTTCACCTATGGCAGCGGCAATGATTACTGGCAGCCGGAATTCGGCGAACAGAGCGATTATATTACGGAGAGTGTGGATGCGTCCGCCTATATTAAGAAGTGGAACCGTCTCCGGACGAAATATTGGGGATTCAATGAGAAATCGCTCCCGGTAAATGGCAGAGTGTGGATGCCGGAAGGCACCGGCAGTTTTCCGCTCGTGCTGATTGTACACGGGAACCACCTGATGGAGGATTACTCGGACGACGGTTATGCCTATCTGGGGAACTTGCTGGCAAGCCGGGGATTCATCGCGGTGTCCGTAGACGAGAATTTCCTGAATTACTCCGTGTGGACCGGTATTCCCGATAATGATATGAAGGTGCGCGCCTGGATGCTCCTGAAGCATTTGCAGCAGATTGGCGCCTTTGCCGGGGATGCGGAATCTCCTTTTTATCAAAAGGTTAACTTCGACAAGATCGCCATGATCGGTCATTCACGCGGAGGACAGGCGGTTGCCATGGCTGCTGATTATCAGCGCTGGTTCGGCTCCGATGCCGGACTTGAAGGGCTTGAGCAGTATCAGATTCAGGCAGTTGCCGCCATTGCTCCAACCGATAAGAAGGTGGATGGGAACCTGGCTGAACTGGAGAACATCAATTATTTAACGCTGCAAGGAGCAAGGGACGGAGATGTCAGTGATTTTGACGGAGAAAGACAATACGTTCGAACTTCCTTCACTTCTTCCGATGAGGATGAAGAGGACTATTTCAAAGCCTCCCTCTACATTGGGGATGCTAACCACAGCCAATTCAATACCGGTTGGGGACGACATGATGTCAGCTATCCGAAGGGAATTCTGCTGAACCGGCAGGGTCTGCTTACACCGGCTGAGCAACGTCAAATTGCCAAGGTGTATATTTCGGCTTTTCTGGAAGCTACATTGCATGGCAAAGAGCAATATGCGCCTCTATTCGTAGACTACCGTCAAGCCCTGGACTGGCTGCCGGAGACTTCTTATTTTAATCGTTTCGAGAGCAGTTCCATAACCGCATGGGCCCGCTTCGACGAGGATACCAACCGGATCACCCTCCCTGAGGGAGGAACCGCAGAGGGCGAGGAAGTCATTTGGCGAGAGGAAGAAGCCAAGAATCGCCGCAACACGGGAAAAGGTACAAAGGGGATTGTGCTGGAACGCAGGAATCTATCTGAAGAGGTATCCACCTATACACTGGACTGGGAGCAGGGTGCTCCACAGCCTGAAGGCGGCATTGGTGTCCTGTCTTTCGCCATGGCAGACAGAAGTTATGAATTAAATAAACCGGAGAAATCCTCTTCTGAGGATTACGTGACGGAACCGATGGAGATTGAAATTGAACTGGAAACCATGGATGGGGTTGCCGTCTCCCTTCCGCTCTCGCAGTTCATGGCGCTTCAACCGCTTCCCGAGACCCGGTTCACCTTGCATCCTTGGCTTGATCTCCACTTGTCGGACGGAAAATACAAGCAGCCAACGGAATCTGTCTTCCAGACCTTTCAGCTAAACCTGGATGCCTTTTCTGAAGCAGACTCCCGTTTCAATCCGGAAACCGGTATTGGAAAACTCAGCTTTCACCTTTATAACGGGACAGGGCGAGTCATGATTGCCGATATCGGCGTATATGAGTAAAGATCGCAAGTGCTGGAGGGCAACGTGTGAAGAGTTGCTGTTGCTACGATCGCTGTTGCTCGCGGATTTCTTTGATTGGACTAAGTTCTAGCAAGGGAGAAATCCGCTCACAAGCCATAATAATATACAGGCCATCCGGAGTGATTCCCGGATGGCCTGCTTCATGCTCATTTATTCTTTCGGCACCAGATTGTAGATGTCCCCGCTCTCCATAACGTCAATCAGACGGTCAAGCCACAAATAGTATTGCACCGCCTGCTCCATCTTGCGCTGGTCTTCCTCCAATATAGAACAATAAGGTTCTTGCGGCTTATCATCAGCCTTCAACGTTTTATTGATCTCATTCATCGCTTTGCGGAGGACAAGAAGATTACTCTCCACAGCTTTTCTCCATTTGATCGCAAAAAAGTCTGTAAAGGTCTGATGCCAGTCATATTCAACCTCGTACAAATCCTTACGGGATCCCTTCTCCCATACCTTATTAACCATTCGAAGATCAAGCAGCGTACGCACTCCCGTGCTCATGCTGGTCTTACTCATCTTCATTTCCATACCCATCTCATCAAGAGTCATCGGTTTATCCGCAAAAAAAAGCAGCCCGTACAAATGGCCAGTCGAATGAGAAATTCCGTATAAATCCATGTTACTGCCGATTGCTTCTATTACACGCTTGCGTATTTTCATCAGTTCAGCCTGCTGTTCCGACGTTAGCTGATTCAGGCTTGCGCTCATGTGTCATGCGACCTCCAGTTCTAACGATAGCTGTGCTTCTTGCTCTTATGAGCTATGCTTTCTCTATCTTAAGAAAAGCAACTTAAAAAGTAAAGAAACAGATTGGGTAGGATATATGAGCAATCCGGAGTATTCTTAAGTATCTTTACGTTCAGTTTTTTCTGTACGTTCTATACGTACTGTAATCATACTTGAGCTTTTGCTTGATCGTTTGCTAGACTTGTTGCATGGGTTAACACGGGATACAGAATTAAAATGAAATTGTAAGAGGTGAGTACATGCAGCAAGAAATATTGAGAGTCAATCAAATAAGCAAGCTGTTCGGCCCGGGTGCCGAGCAAGGCGTGAATCTCCTGGAGCAAGGGTACTCCAAGGAAAGACTCGCGAAAGAGAAAAACCTGACCGTCGGTGTGAATCGAGTGAGCCTCGAAATTCGTGAAGGCGAAATTTTCGTCATCATGGGACTATCGGGGAGCGGAAAGTCAACGCTTGTCCGCATGCTCAATCGGCTGATCGAGCCAACAGGCGGAGAAGTGCTCTTTCACGGACGCGATCTCCGCAAAATGAGCAAGTCCGAGCTGAGAGAGGTCCGCAGAAAGAGCATTAGTATGGTCTTTCAGAAATTTGCACTCTTTCCACACCGCACCGTGCTCGAAAACGTGGAATATGGCCTGGAGGTTCAAAGGGTCGCTAAATCCGAACGGCGCAGCCAAGCCTTGTCTTCCCTTGAGCTCGTTGGGCTAAAGGGCTGGGAGGATCGTTATCCGGATCAATTGAGCGGCGGTATGCAGCAACGAGTGGGGTTAGCCCGGGCGCTGGCCAATGACCCGGAGATTCTGCTGATGGATGAAGCATTCAGTGCCCTTGATCCCTTAATCCGCCGTGATATGCAAGATGAGCTCGTGGAGCTTCAAGATAAGATGAAGAAAACCATCGTATTTATAACCCACGATCTGGATGAAGCCCTCCGCATCGGAGACCGGATCGCCCTGATGAAGGACGGAGAATTGATTCAGATCGGTACTCCGGAGGAAATGCTGACCCAGCCTGCCGACCGCTATGTCGAGCGGTTCATCGAGGATGTGGATCTGTCTAAGGTACTGACTGCTTCCCGTGTCATGCGGCGTCCCGAGACGGTTACTCTGGATCGCGGGCCTCGCGTTGCGCTGGAGCTGATGAGAGAGCGCGGCATATCCAATCTGTTTGTGATAGACCGGGCCAAGCGTCTGCTTGGGGTTATTACAGCAGAAGATGCCTCCCAGATTTTGAAGTCGGGTGGCGGACTTCAGGATATTCTGATCACCGATGGACCTTGCGTGTCTCCGGATACATTATTGAACGAATTATTCGAGGTAACCAGTTCTGCTCGCGTGCCTTTGGCCGTAGTGGATGACCAGCAGCGGTTGTTGGGAGTCATCGTCAGGGGAGCTGTACTCGGCGCTTTAGCCGGGGAAGTCAACTCCAAGAAGGAGGTGGGCGAGCATGAGCTTCTTGCCTAAGCTGCCGATTGCGAATGGAATCGAACTGGCTGTCGACTGGATGGAGGACCATCTTGGCCCTCTATTTGGAGCGATATCTGAGGTTATTGAGACGATCGTTAATTTTTTCTCCAACATCTTCTTATTTCCTCATCCGCTCATCTTTATAGCGATCATCGGTGTTCTCGCCTACTTCATTGGCAAATGGAAGCTAAGTCTGTTCACGATTATCGGATTTCTCCTGATTGATAATCTTGGCTATTGGCAGGAAACGATGAGCACACTGGGACTTGTCATCACATCTGGATTGATATCCATTCTGCTCGGAATTCCCATTGGAATTGCTTGTGCCTACAGCAAGACAACGAACCGGATTATCGCTCCGCTGCTTGATTTCATGCAGACGATGCCTGCCTTCGTCTATCTGCTGCCGGCAGTTACCTTCTTCAGCCTCGGTGTCGTGCCAGGGGTAATTGCCTCTGTCATCTTTGCGATCCCGCCGACGATTCGGCTGACACATCTCGGCATCAAGCAAGTGTCCGGAGAGCTGACAGAAGCATCCGATGCTTTTGGCTCGACCTCTTGGCAGAAGCTGATCAAGGTGGAACTGCCGCTCGCTATGCCAACCATGATGGCCGGGGTGAACCAGACCATTATGCTTTCATTGTCCATGGTCGTTATCGCATCGATGATCGGCGCACAAGGAATCGGGGCAACGGTGTATCGTGCGGTCACCCAACTCAAGATTGGTCAAGGCTTTGAAGCCGGCTTGGCCGTTGTAGTCCTGGCCATCGTGCTCGACCGCTTTACACAGAACTTATTTAAATCAAACAAGAGGAGTGTGTAATTCATGAAGATGAAGAAGATGAAGAAACTGATGGTACTTGCAGGGCTGGCATCCATGTTCGCCTTGACGGCATGCGGAGCGGCAACCAACAACAACGGCGATGCCTCTGCATCAAATGGAATCTCCGGTATGAAGCACGAAATTATCGGTATTGACCCTGGAGCAGGTATCATGAAGGCGACTGAACAAGCGATTAGCGATTACGGACTGGAGGACTGGAAGCTCATCGAAGGCTCCGGAGCCGCAATGACAGCCATGCTGGATAAGGCAGTTAAAGCCCAGAACCCGATTATTATTACCGGTTGGACACCGCATTGGATGTTTGCGAAATATGACTTGAAGTATCTTGAGGATCCCCAAAAAACATACGGTGAAGCCGAAGAAATTCATACCATTGTCCGCCAAGGACTAAAGGACGATCATCCAACCGCCTATGAGTTTCTTGATCGGTTTGAATGGACTTCCGACGAAATGGGTGAGATCATGACTGCCATCCAGGAAGGAAGTGATCCTGCTGAGGCCGCCGAGGCTTGGGTTGAAGCCAATCCGGAGCGCGTTGACGAATGGGTCAAGGATTTGAGCCCGGTTAACGGCGATACGTTCAAGCTCAGCTACGTGGCTTGGGACTCCGAAATCGCCAGCACAAACGTGCTCGAATACGTGCTGGAGAGCAAGCTTGGTTATGACGTCACTTCCCTTCAAGTTGAAGCTGGTCCAATGTGGACCGGCGTAGCCAGCGGCGATGTGGATGCTTCCGCGGCAGCCTGGCTCCCATTGACTCATGCCGATTACTGGACAGAATTCGGAGAGAAGCTTGAGGATCTCGGAGCAAACATGACTGGGGTCAAGACCGGTCTCGTCGTCCCAGCCTATATGGAAATTAGCTCCATTGAGGATTTGAAGTAAATGATGAGCAGCTAGCAGTACATTCCCCCCTCCTGACAGTTTAAGATTCTGTTGGGAGGGGATTTTTTATTTGTTTGTGCAACATGATATCCTTATATTATTTTCGACAATTTCAGCTCTCCACTTCCTAATTTCGCATTTTTATAGCATAATAAATATAACGTTATAATGATTGATCCATTTATTGCACTGGAGGTGACTACATATGCCCAATACATCAGGCTCTTCCAAGTCCACAGGGACCTCGCCAATCTGGAGTCATTTTAAGTCCAAGCTTCTTCTTAAATATACGATCTCATATGTGTTAATCTTTCTGATTCCACTAATCGTGGTCACGCTACTTGTGTATGAAAGCGCAGTCAAGAACCTCCGGATCGAGATTGAACAATCGAACGTGAATCAGTTGAATCAGGTAAAGACGACCATTGATGAGCGTATGGCTGAATTGTTGGACATTGCTAGTAAAATTTCCTATGACCAGAAGCTGACACCCTATATGGTTCATCACTCCCTCTATAGTGCAGATGCAGTTCGTACTTTAAGCCAATATAAGGCCAACAGCAGCATTCTGGAAGATTTGTTTTTGTATTATCACAATGACTCGGTCATTTATGCTCCCGCCGGCATGACGAATATTAATGTTGTTTTTGAACGGATGTATAAGTATGAACGGTGGACGAAAGAGCAGATGCTGAAGGATCTGAATGAATTAAAGCGGCCGGTCATGCGGCCGGCGGAAATCGTCAATGTCTATTCCCATAGCGACCCTATGCTGACTTACCTGGTGCCGATCAAACCGAATGATCAGTACCCTTATGGCATTGTCGTCTATTTAATGAAAGAATCCAAGCTGACCGGTGTAATGGATTCCATCCTTAGCGACTTTGCCGGCGGCAGCTTTATTTTTGACCAGAATGGTGAGACGCTGACCGTTAACAATCATGGTACCAGCCTGCCTGCAGAGGATGTAGCCGTATTGCCGTCTCTTGAGCCCGGAATTCACAGTTTGACACTGAATCATGACAAGTATTCGGTTGTCGTCGTGAAATCCGAATATAATGGATGGACTTACGTCACAACGATGCCTAGCTACCAGTTCTTCAGCCGTGTTGCCCATATTAAGGAACTGGTATTCATGATTTTCTGCGTCACAGCGATCACGGGTATTTTGGCTGCAATGCTGCTGGCCAAGCGTCAATATCACCCGATCAAAGACCTGCTTGAATTCGCTCAGCTTAAGCCCGGCTCCTCCCATGAATTGCAGCATCGGAATGAGTGGGAATGGATTAAGCAGACGATTCATGACTACAGCGCTAGAATTGATATGCAGCAGCCTTACGTTCGTAACCAATGTCTGCTGCTTCTGCTGAAATACGGCCAACCCAATGATGCTGATGTGGAACGAATGATTCAAGGAACCGGATTAATGCTTCCTCCGGGCAGGGGCTTCTATTTTTCGGTCATTCTTGCTTGGGATGATGGCGTTGAAGGGGAAAGAAATTGGCAGGAGCAGCAACACCTGCAGGAGATGTTGAGTGAGTTTGAGTTGTCTGAGCTGGATACTCACGTTTATGGTCTTGAATTCTCTCCGAATGAGCAATTTGCCCTCATTATCTCTGTTGCAGCGTCCAGCGATGAAGAAGCCCAGGAACGGATTCTTCCTATTATTGAAGCCATTAAGGTGCTTATTGTCGACCATTTACGAAACATTCCGTATATGGGCGTAGGGACACTTTACGATGATCTTTCGAATCTGAACCAATCTTTCATTGAGGCCTCTGCAGCGCTTGAATACCGAATGGTTGGCAGCAATGGACGTGTGACTTATTTTGAGCAGATTGCCGAGTTAAACGTCCCTTCTGCGGAAAGTTACTGGATTCCCCGCAAGACTATCCTGAAGATCGAGCAAGGCTTGAAGCAAGGGAATGCGCTTGTGACCCAACAAATGATTACTTCTGTGATTGAGGAATTGAAAATTGAATCATTGTCTGTCTCACTGTTGCGCTGCATCTGCTTTGATCTGTTGAATTCATTGCTGCGCACAGCCTCCGAGCTCGGGATGAACGAAGTGTTCACCGATCTATCCAGCTTGACCTCCTTCGAATCCTTAGAGGAGCTAGATTCAAGATTAGGAGCGCTCACCACCCGAATCTGCCAACAGGTTGAGCGTAATGCGGAAAATGAACAGCATTCTTTGCTGGATGACATTGTCGCCTACGTCGATCAGCAGTATGCGGATTATACATTGAGTCTGGAGCATGTGGCACTCCGGTTCTCAATATCTACCTCTTACCTTAGCCGATGCTTTAAGGAAAAGACGGGATTGAACTTCTCGCAGTATATTTGGCAATGCCGCATGAATGAAGTAACTCGTCTATTGGTTAAAAGCAGTGCACCATTGAAAGAAATTATCGAAAAAGTAGGATATCTTGATGCGCCTAACTTTATACGTAAATTTAAAAAAGAGACAGGCTATACTCCCGGACAATACCGGAAACTATATACAGGTGAACAAGTCGATGGTGATGATTGAAGCACTAGCGTATTCGCTAATGGATTCAGAAGAGACGGACTCAAATTAACATGCCCGCTTCGCTTTTAACGAGCTGTGCGCGACAAAAATAGTGCCTTCTCTTACCTTCCTCTCTCTCATAAGCGAAAAAACATAAAAAGTTGGACGGAAAACCTTACGTTTTCTCTGTCCAACTTTTTATGTCGGGGACTCCTTAGACAGCCCCTTGTCTTCTTGCGTGATTATAGCATTTGAACAACAAGTTACCCTGGATTATTCTGCTTGCTCCAGGATGTAATCTACCAATTCCTCTACAGGAACCGTTGCCAATGCAATTGCCGTATCCGTAACGCCATAATAAATATAGAGGAGACCATCCTTCACGACATTACCTGTCGGGAATACAACATTCGGAATCTGGTAGCCGAATTTTTCATAATAGGTTTCGGGCTCCATGATAAAGTCTTTTGTACGAGCAATGACCTTTTCCGGATTTTCCAGATCAAGCAACAATGCGCCTACCCGGTATACGATCTCATCGTCAACACCATGGTACAGCACCAGCCAGCCGCGGTCTGTCTTCACGGGCGGTGTCGAGCCGCCAATTTTTCGGGACTCCCAGGACATATTCTCCGCCTTGGCCAGCAGCTTGGGCTCTTCCCAATGAATCAAGTCCTCAGAGTAAGTAATCCACATTGCAGCTTTCTCGGTTCCATACTGTTCGCCGATGTATTCTTCCGGACGGCGGAGCAGAACGAATTTACCGTTAATTTTCTCAGGGAACAAAATATTATCCCGGTCATTAATGTCCAGCGGAGTCGTATCGGCAACAAATTCCCAATCAATCAGATTTTTAGACTTCACGATAGAGGAACGGGTCAGCCAATGCCCCTCCTCTTCCCCCCAACCATCCGGATATTTAGGAATTGACCGCTCAGGAACGCCGCGGTTTGTCGGATAGTAACTCATCGCACATGGACGAAGAGCGTAGTTCATGTAGAATGTATCATCAATTTTGACAATACGCGGGTCTTGCACACTGCCATAAGGGAAGCCAAGTTCATCGGGCGTCAGGACCGGTTCATCCTTTACATGAGTAAAATGCACGCCGTCTTCGCTCTCCAGCAAACCGAGGAAGTTTTTGCAAGGGGTCAGTGAGCCTGCCGTCCGCTCAATCATATAAAATTTGTCATTATCGATAATAACAGCAGGGTTGAACACGGTAACCTTTCTCCACTCGTATCCGCCAGGTACTACGATTGGATTCTCGGGGTGTCTTGTAATTTTCATAGCTTATACCTCCTGTGCCGATGCAATGTCTGTAATTTTGATTGTCTTGATTTGATATGGCCGGAAATGCAGCGTCAACTGCCCGTCGTCTGCCGTCAGCAGGCCGGTCTCGTCTTCAAGAAGATTGACCTCAGCAATGCGCGCTGTCTTTGGCAGCCCATACAGTACCGCTGTGTCCTGGCCGCCGGCGGACTCGTACATGCGGAGTATCGTTCCACTGCCGTCCTCTGCTTTTTTGATGGTCTCCAGGCAAACATGTCCGCTCTCAAAGGACAGCCAGGAGTGCGATGTACCGCGAATGCCCGGATGGGTATCGGCAGTGATCACCTGCAACGGCTCGTTCAGATCGGCTGCTTCCCTAACGACCTGAGCCTGCCGCCAATCTCCCGCATGCGGATAAAGCGAATAGGTAAAGACATGCTTGCCCCGGTCGGCCTGCTTGTCCGGCCAAGCGGGAGCCCGCAGCAGTGTAAGACGCATTACGCCATCATGGATGTCGTAGCCGTATTTGCAGTCGTTCAGCAAGCTAACGCCATAACCGTTCTCCGATAAATCGGCAAAACGATGTCCGCATACCTCGAACTGGGCCTGCTCCCAACTGGTGTTGCGGTGTGTGGGACGCGCGAGCGCACCGAAGGGAATCTCATAGGTTGCCTGGGACGCCATGATGTCTACCGGGAATGCTGCCTTCAGAACCTTGTGCTCCTCTCTCCAATCCACCTTTGTAATGAAATCTACGCGGTCGGTATGCTTGTGGAATACCATGTCCTGCTCAATATCGGAGCCGCCGATACGCCAATGAAAAAGCAGCAGATCGAGGGTTTCGCCCTGGATTTGCACCGATTTCTCCAGCAATTTGGCCTTAGCGGCCGGCTGTTGTTCGAACCGGCTATCCAGATCCCAGGCATCCCATTCCACCGGCAAATCGTGGAACAACTGAATTTCGTTGGCCCGCCCGCCATCCGGAATCAGTTCGCGGTCTGCCTTTTTGTCCTTCCAACTGGTGATCTCACCCCGCTCATTAAAGCGCAGCAACCAGCGATCCGTTTCCCACGAATCCGTGAATCCCGCCCCGGAAACGGGAGCGGGAGCGGAGGCTGCCGCTTCCTTCATCGGACGCTGCCAGATGATCCGGCAGCCAAAGGCCGGCACGTTCTTCACCTGAACAGCCCATGTGACCCGTCCTGTCGCTTCGTCTACCGCACGGACATCGCTTGGCAATTCACCTTCGGTATCCCAGAACTTCATGGCCGCCAGGCTGCTGTCACTCTCAATCAGCACGGTGCCGTTTCGTGACCAACCCAGGCTGTTGAATACGGCGTACGGGCTACCCTCGCCATTCGTATTCATCTCGGCAGCGAGTGCCGAGAGCCCTTGCTCCAGCACCTGCTGGCCTAACTCGAACACACGGGCGTATTGCTTCCGGGAAGTGTCGTACACTTCGGGGATCGCAGTTCCCGGAATTATATCATGGAACTGGTTAAGCAGAATCAGTTCCCAGCCTTCCTGCAAGCCGTCCGGTGCAGTACGGTTTTCTTGGCCAAGTTCAGCAAAGGAGCTCCAGATCTCCGCTCTCCGATATAGTTGTTCCGCCAGTCGATTGCTGAGCTTAGTATAGGCTTGCGTGGTAAGGGTGCCTCTATGAAACTCCAGATAAAGATCGCCGTGCCACGCCGGCAGATTTGGCCCACTCCGCTTGATCTCACTGAAGAAGGCATCCGCAGTGGAGAGCCGGGCCGATGCCTGACCGACCATCAATTCCGAACGGCTAATATTCTCCAACATTTCGTGCGTGACGCCGCCGCCGCCGTCACCATGCCCGTAAAGAAGCATTAACTCATCGTGCCTGTCTTTATTGGCAAAAGCTTCCCAGTGGCGTTGCACATCAAGCGGCCGGGTATGCTCATTAAGCCCGTGGTTCTGGTAAGCGACTACGGAAGTACCGTCGATGCCGACCCAGTTGAAAAGGGTGTGCGGGAACTTATTGGTGTCGTTCCATCCCAGCTTGGTCGTCATAAAGTAATCAATGCCGGACTGCTTCAATAGCTGGGGCAGCGAGGCGCAATAGCCGAAGGTGTCTGGAAGCCATTCAATCGTTGAGCGCTTGCCGAATTCTTGCTCATAGAAACGTTGCCCATAGAGAATCTGCCGCACCAGTGATTCGCCGGATGGAATATTGAGGTCGGGCTCCACCCACATGCCTCCGACCAGTTCCCAGCGGCCCTCCGCCACCCGCAGCTTGATGCGCTTATACAGCTCGGGATAATGCTCCTTTACATAGGCATACAGCTGTGGCTGGCTTTGCGAGTAAGTAAAATCGGGATAGCGATCCATAAGCGCGCAGATTGTAGAGAAAGTGCGGCCAACCTTGCGCTGGGTCTCTTTCAGAGGCCATAGCCAGGCGACATCGATATGCGATTGTCCGACCATATGCATCACGCCGTTGCGTCCATCGGGTACCTGCTCTTGCAGCGCCGCTTCCCGCAAGTCTTGCTCCGCCAGAGCTGTCCGTTCCGCATCGGCCAGCCGTTCCGGCTGGAGATACAGGGTGTCCATTGTCCGTTCCAGCGCCCGCTCCAGACGGATGCGCCGCATATCGGATACAGGAAGCAGCAACACCGCTTCATGCACCATTTTTACGGTATGCAGAAGACTATAAACCGGCCGGTTAATCAGAACGATCGCAAATTCCGCACTGTGCATCGGCGGACGAATCGGCGCCTGGTTGTTCAGAGGATCCGAAGGCTCGGGGAACGGATCAAACAATTCGATCTCCAGCAGCAGCTTTCCTTCTTGCGCTTCGGGCAGTTGCACGAACCAATGGTTGCGGTCAAGCCCATGATATGGCCTGCCATCGATGCAAAGCAGTCCTTCTCCGGTGCCGTAGTACAACAAAGCCGTATCCAGGGGCTGCCAATCCCCCGGAAGCTCTAGCAGCCTACTGAGAAAATAGGTAGTACCGGGGCCGCCGGTAAGCCTGTCCAGCAGACGCTCCCGCTCTTCCCCGGCGGTATCTTCATATACCCCTTGGGCGATGTAACGGGTCTCCCGCACCTTCCACTGTTCGAGCAATCTCTTTTCTGTCCATTGTTCGCGTTCCAGAAATTGGACAAATCGCGAAATACGCTTCAATGCAGTATCTCCTTTCATGCAAAAACCTTCTTCAGCTATTTTCCTGAGCCATTAATAGAAAGAAAACTCTCCGACCGCGGATAACATCAGAGAGTTTTCAAATCATGAATCTAGTGCTTAGCTATTTTTCCAACGGTCGTAACCTGCTTGGTAAATCTCTACCATGCGGTCTCCACCCATTTTCTTAATGGTGTCTACATAACTATCCCAATTGGTGAGCGGCTCGGCACCGGTAACGAACTTGGCTTCCATTTGTCGCACATAGGTGTTGAGTGTTGAAGTCATGGTCGTCACCTCTGCCTGTTCCTCCGTTGTCAAGAACAGCACGGGGAACGGAATGCGCGCACCACGATCCAACAGTTTGGTCTTGGTCTCGTTAGCAACCCAGTGGTCCACCTCTTCCAGTAACCCATTATCAATTTCCGGCAGGTTGATTGTCGGCGCAGGGATGCCATAGTTCGGCGTAATTTTAGGGCGATATTCCTCACGATCGCCACCGTCTGGAACAGGCAAGTATTCCTTCATGTAATTTACCTTGTCTGTGTATTGCCACAGAATTCCCTCAGGTCCCTTATTGAACATAGTTGCGCCTTCAATGGAGTATGCATAATCTACCCAGCGGATAGAAGCCTCCGGCGATGGATTTGAATTCGAGATGGCAAAGGCGCCGGTATTGATTCCTTTATTCTTGGCGATAGCTGGCTGATCCACAAATTCACTCTTCACCGGGCTGAACATCGGATCATCGGTATTAGGCTCCTCGCCCATCATTTGGAAGGCAGTCCAGGCCGAGAACAGGCCTAACTGATTGTTGCGCGCTTTAGCTTCACGCTGCTCCGCAGTTTGTGAGAAGCTCTCCCGATCCAGCAGTTCTTCATTCCACAGGCGGTTCAAATAAACCAAGTATTCCTTGTATCCTTCTTCGAACGGAGTGTAGTGGACAACATCATTGTCATCAACATAGATTTCTTCCTCGTAGATGCCAAAAGCACCAAGCAACCAGGTACGGATATCGCGAAGACTGTTGCCTGGAGCAGCAGAGGAAAGCGGGATCTCGTCTGCCTTGCCATTGCCGTTCGGATCTTCTTCCTTAACCCGCTTGAGGTACGTGTACAGCTCCTCTGTCGTCTCTGGAAGCTTTTCGATATTCAACGCTTTCAGGAATTCGCCATTATACCAAAGCGGGTTGCGGTACCAAGGCTGATTGAATTCAATAACAGGCAACGCATAAATATGACCGTCCGGTGCCGTAATTGATTTGCGAATCTCCGGGTTCTCCTCAAGAATCTTCTTAACATTTGGTGCATATCCTTCGATCAGGTCTTCCAACGGAACCAGAATTCCTTGCTCGCCGTAATTCATTTGCTCCGCTGGAGTCAATCCTGCCGCATAGAATACATCCGGATAGTCACCACTTGCAAAGACGAGGTTTTTCTTCGTTTCGAAGCTGTCCTTCGGCGCGTTCTTGAATTCAAAATGGATATTTGTCAGCTTCTCCATCTCTTCAAAAAGTGCCATGTTCTCCCAGTTTTGCAGACCTACATCCGGTGCCATCATCGTTAATGTGATTGGCTCCTGCACAATTGGGAAACCATCCTTACTTACTGCCGACTCTGTCGGGGTGTCTGCTCCGGTAGCGGGGCTACCTGATTCGTTCTTGTTGCCGGAGCCGCCGCAACCAGACAATAACGTGATCAACATAGCAGCAGCTAACAGCATGACCCAGCTCTTTTTGCTCTTTTGCATTCTTAATCCTCCCTTATATCTTTAAAAGAATTATATAATATCGAAGACAAGATCTTCGTTATTACTGAGCTAATACATACTCAGGCTTACCATCAACGGGTTCTTATTAACCCTTCACGGATCCGATCATAACCCCTTGCACAAAGTAGCGCTGCAGGAAAGGATAGACGGCAATGACGGGCAGCGTCGATACGATGATGACAGCATATCTAACCAGGGCGGCTATCTCCGCCTTGTTAGCCATAGCTCGGGCGATATCTCCGCTGATCGCAGCTCCTGTCGTCTCTGCCGACATTTCCTGCAGGACCAGAATCTGGCGCAATACCAACTGCAGCGGATACTTCATATCATCGTTCAAGTAAATCAGGGCCGGAAAGTAGCTGTTCCAGTGTCCTACCCCGTAGAACAAAGCCATGACGGCAATGATCGGAGAGGATAAAGGAAGGACAATTTTCATGAACAGTCTGAAGTTGGTACAACCGTCAACATGCGCCGCCTCCTGCAATTCTTTCGGAATCGTCGACTGGAAGAAGGTTCTTGCCACGATAATGTTCCATACCGAAGCCGCCACAGGCAGAATCAATGCGCCGACCGAGTTGACAAGCCCCAGGTTTTTGATCAGCAAGTAGCTTGGAATTAACCCGCCACTGAAGAACATTGTGACCAGGAACATCCCCATGAACAAGTGTCTTCCGACAAAGTCGGAACGGCTTAAAGCATAGGCCGCCGGCAATGTAACCGCCAGATTCAGCAGAGTACCGATTACCGTATAAAAAACAGTGTTTTTGTATCCGATCCAAATCTTCGGATTATTAAACACGAGCTTGTACCCATCCAATGTCAATCCTTTAGGGAAAAGCCACATTTCACCCGAGCTAACGAGCTTGGGATTACTGATAGAGGCGCTGATAATGTATACCAGCGGATACAATACAACGACCAAGGCTAGCAGCAGGTACACATAATTTATGATCAGGAACAGCTTGTCCGATCTGGACTCTCTGATTGTTGTCATTTATAGATTCCCCTCCATTCCTTTACCACAGACTTGTATCGCTCGTCCGCTTGGCAATTTTGTTCACCGTAATCAGCATGATGGCATTAATTACGGAGTTGAACAAGCCGACAGCTGTTGAGAAGCTATACTGAGCGCTGATCAGACCGGAGCGATATACAAACGTTGAAATGACGTCCGAGGACTCCATATTCAAATTGTTCTGCAGCAGCAGAACTTTCTCATAACCTACGCCCAGCATATTGCCCATATTGAGGATCAAGAGAATCGTAATTGTCGGAATGATCGTCGGAAGGTTAATATGCAATACCCGCTTGAACCGGCTGGCACCATCCATAATCGCCGCTTCATGCAATTGAGGATCGACTCCGGCCAAGGCGGCAAGATAAATGATCGTTCCCCAGCCTGTGCTCTGCCATACGCCTGAGATTACGTATACCGTCTTGAACCAGCGCGGATCGCTTAGAAAGTCAGGAGCATTGATGCCAAAGGCTTCGATTATCCGGATAATGATCCCGGAGGAAGGCGATAAGAATGTAATGATCATACCTGCCATAACTACCATTGAAATGAAGTGGGGCGCATAGGTGACGGTTTGTACCGTCTTCTTGAATCCCCCGTTGCGAATTTCATTGAAAGCGAGTGCAAGAATGATAGGAAGCGGGAATCCGATTGCCAGCTCGTAGAAGCTAAGGCTTAACGTATTCCAGAGTAAATCCCAAAAGTAATAAGAATTGAAGAAACGCTCGAAGTGATCGAATCCTACCCAGGGACTCCCCGTAATTCCTTTAACGGGTGTAAAGTTTTTGAATGCAATTTGAATCCCGTACATCGGTCCATAGTGGAAAATCAGGAAGTACAAAACCGCAGGGGTTATAAATAGATACAGTTCCCAATTCTTTAGCATTCTACGGCCGAGAGATTGTGTCGAACTGCCGAGATTGCCGGGTTGTACCCGACCGTTTTTTCTCATATTGTATTTCTCTCCTTTCTCTATCTCCAATCTCCATGCGTCAGCTTCTTCCGCCCTAACCTCTAGGTGCTTGACCAAGATGCAAGCAGCGGTTTGCTAACGCTTACAACACAAATTGTAGGGAATCCGATCTGACATCGTAAATATGTCGTTTCTGAATTGTCATATCCGTAATGCCATGAAACCGCTTCATTATGCGCTTTTTCATTTTTAACACAGGGTTAACAATGATCATTTTCACCTGCCGAATGTGTCAATTATGCTAGCCCGAATCCTGCCGCAAATCATACATATTGTAGTTTTTCTCCGGATGTGCAAATCTGCTTACGAATGTGTTTTTCGCAAAACAACTGGTTACAAAGATAATTCTGGCGTAATGAAATGGATTAGGAGGGAACTTGAATGGCTCGCAAAACCGCTCATCTGATCTCCCATTCGCATTGGGATCGGGAATGGTACATGCCTTACGAATCGCATCATTACTTATTAACTGAACTGATGAACAGCTTGCTTGATACGCTTGCCCGGGACGAACGTTATCGTCATTTTCATTTGGATGGACAAACAATCATTCTGGAGGATTATCTGCAGGTGCATCCCGAGAAACGGGAGCTGTTAGAGAAATACATCACTGACGGCCGAATCGCCATCGGACCTTGGTATGTTCTGCAGGATGAATTCTTGACCAGCTCGGAAGCTAATGTCCGCAATTTGCTTATTGGACATCAGGATGCCAAACGCTATGGAACGATATGTAAAATCGGATATTTCCCGGATTCCTTCGGAAACATGGGACAGGCTCCTCAATTGCTTAAGCAAGCCGATATTCATGTCGCTGCATTTGGTCGCGGGGTGAAGCCAACCGGTTTTGACAATCAGGTCGCCGATTATGAAAGCTCTGAATATGAATCTCCTTATTCAGAAATGTATTGGGAAGCTCCTGACGGCTCTAAAGTACTAGGCATTCTGTTCGCTAATTGGTACAGCAACGGCAATGAAGTACCGGTCGATCCGGAGGAAGCCAAGAAATTCTGGGACAAGAAGTTGTCTGATGCCGAGAAATATGCATCTACCGGAGAGCTTCTCTTCATGAATGGCTGTGATCACCAGCCTGTTCAGAGTGATTTGGGCGATGCCCTGGAGGCAGCTCGTAAGCTCTATCCTGACGTGGACTTTGTTCATTCCGATTTCACGCAATATATGGAAGTGTTACAACGGAAGGTACCGAGCCATCTGGTTACTATTACAGGAGAACTCCGGAGCCAGCATACCGACGGATGGGGAACCTTGGTTAACACCGCATCTGCGCGTATATATTTGAAGCAATTAAATCAGTTAGGACAAACTTTACTGGAACGAGGAGCAGAGCCGCTTGCAGCGCTTGCCGCATTGACAGGGGCAAAGGCTTATCCCCATGAGTTGCTGACCTATGCATGGAAGACGCTGATGCAGAACCATCCTCACGACAGTATCTGCGGATGCAGTGTGGACGAAGTGCATCGGGAAATGGTCGGAAGATTCGATAAGAGCCGGCATATGACCCAAGCGATTGTACAGGAGAGCCTGCAAGCCATTGCAGGACAGATCGATACTGCGCACAACTTTAGTTGGAAGGCGGACTCAATTCCCTTTGCCGTATTCAATACGGCTGGACGCGAACGAAGCGGTACAGTCAGCGTGGAATTAATCGTGGCGAAGCGGTATTTCAAGGAAGGACCGAATCCGGCAGCGCTTGCCGAGCAAATGGGCTTAATGCCGCTGGATCCGGAAAAGGGCCAATTGCTGGATGATCGCGGACAAGCTATCGCCGCGAAAGTAGAGGATTTGGGAGCATCCTTTGGTTATGAGCTGCCGAAGGACAAGTTCAGACAACCCTACATGGCTAGAAAAATCCGCCTGACCTTTGAGGCGCCAGCCGTTCCCGCACTCGGCTATCGAAGCTTCGCCTGGCACCCGTGCGCCGATGATTCCGGACAAGCGGCTCCATCGGCTCTGAAGGTGCTGGAGAACGGAATGGCAAATGAGCATGTATCCGTCACCTTCCGTGAAGACGGGGCCTACTCCCTGACAAATCTGAAGAATGGACATACCTTCCACGAATTCGGTATTTTCGAGAGCTGCGGAGATATCGGAAATGAATATGTGTTCAGACAGCCTGAAGGCGACATAGCGCTGACTACACGAGGAGTACCTGCCAAGATCACCTTGGTAGAAAATGAAGCTTACCGTATTACCTATGAGATTGTGCATGATTGGGCGATACCGGCAGGGGCAGATGAAAGTCTCGAAAGCGAAAGAAATGCAATGGTTCCCTTCCGCCGTCGGCAGGCGCAACGAAGCAAACAAATGGTGCCGCTGCGGATCAAAACCCAGATAAGTCTGGAGAATTCCGCTCAAGGCCTGTCCGTATCAACTTCATTCGATAATCAAGCCAAGGACCATCGCCTTCGTGTCTTGTTCCCAACCGGGCTTGAGAGTGCTACCCACTATGCGGACTCCATATTTGAGGCGGCACAACGTAATAATGTTCCAGCAGCAGAATGGATCAACCCAAGCAACGCCCAGCATCAGCACGCATTTATCAGTCTAAATGACGAAGCAAACGGCCTGACCATTGCCAATAAGGGATTAAATGAGTACGAGGTGCTCCGGGACAGCAAAAATACAATCGCCGTTACTCTGCTGCGTGCGGTAGGAGAGCTTGGCGACTGGGGCGTATTCCCGACACCCGAAGCACAGTGTCTTGGGGAGCAGACGGTGGAGTATGCGGTATTCCCTCACTGTGGGGACCTGCTTAAATCCGGGGCTTACGAGCAGGCCTATGGATTCCAGATTCCTTGGTTCCATATCCAGACCGAAATTCAATTCGGCAGCCTGCCTACAACGTATGCGCCGGTAAGCTGGCAAGGGGAAGGCTTGGCATTGTCCGCTTTCAAGCTGTCCGAGCACGAGGATCTGATTGTTCGTTGGTATAATCTCCAGCATCGGTCTACTAAGCTTGACGTAGAGCTGCATGTTCCGGCAAGCGCAGCTTATCGCAGCGATGTGCTGGAACGCAGACATGATAGCCTTGCGCTTTACGGAGGCAAGCTGAGCCTGGAAGCAGGTAAAGCCGAAATCGTTACCCTTGCCTTATCAGACAGTCTAAAGAATAAAAACAGCCACTAATCCATGCATGGATTCGGTTAAGGAGGACTAAAACATGAAATTACCAGCATCTATCGAACAATATCTGAACGACACGGACGTCCGTCTCGCGCATCGTCCCAAGCTGCAAAAATTGTTCCGCAACTGTTTTCCTAATACGCTAGAGACAACCACGAAGCTGCTCGATGACGGCACGACCTTCGTATTCACCGGGGATATTCCGGCCATGTGGCTCCGCGATTCCGTGGAGCAGGTGATTCATTATGTTCCATTCGCCAAGGAAGACAAAGACCTGCAACGAATTATCGGCGGTCTCATCGCGCGGCAAATGTTCTATATTAATATTGATCCTTATACAAATGCATTCAACGAAACGGCCAATGACAAGCATTATCGCGCCACTGACCATTGTGACTTGAGCCCGTGGATGTGGGAGCGGAAGTACGAGCTGGACTCCCTATGCTTCCCGGTTAAGCTGGCCTATTCTTTCTGGCGCGCAACCGGCCTTGACTCTGTCTTTGATGATGCCTCTTACCAAGCGTTGAACCGGGTATTGCAGGTCATTAAAACTGAACAGCGCCATATGGAGCAGTCCCCTTACTTCTTCGTGCGCCAAACGATCCAAGAGACAGAAACCCTGCAGAACGACGGAAAGGGAATGCCTGTCAACTATACGGGAATGACCTGGTCAGGCTTCCGTCCAAGCGATGACGCTTGCTTGTTTGGATACAATATTCCATCCAATATGTTTGCTGTCGTGATTCTGGGCTACATCCATGAAATCGCACTGGAGGTATTCAAGGACGAGCGTATGGCTGAACGGGCCGAGAAGCTTCGCAAGGAGATCGATTACGGTATTCGCACTTACGGAATCGTCGATCATCCGAAATTCGGAAAGATTTATGCCTATGAAACAGACGGCTTCGGCAATTACTGCCTGATGGACGATGCAGGGACGCCGGGACTGTTGTCCATTCCCTACATCGGCTATGTCTCGGCAGAGGATCCGATCTATCAAAACACCCGCCGGTTTGCCTTAAGCTTCGATAACCCCTTCTACTTCGAAGGAAAGTTTGCCAAGGGCATCGGTAGCCCGCATACCCCGGGCGGATATGTATGGCATATGGCTCTCTCGATGCAGGCACTGACATCAACTGACGATCAGGAAATCAAAGAGCTAATTGATACCCTGATCGCAACAGATGCAGATACCGGATATATGCATGAAGGCTTCCACCCGGACAATCCGGCTGATTTCTCCCGGGAATGGTTCGCCTGGTCCAACAGCTTGTTCGCGTCTCTGATCGTTAAGGCTATGGACAAAAAAATCGTGTAAAACAAAAGACAACCATCCCTCTGGCCAGGGATGGTTGTCTTTGCTTCTATATATTCTAGAAGAGGGAGTATGTCTAATATATCAGTCTATCCTTAAAGGTTCCTTACAGTAACCTGAAAATTAGATTAATTTATTTGTATTAGGAAGCCGGGTAAACGGTAATTTGTCCGTGTTCCTCCAGCAGCTTCCCAATCGCATTCCAAGGAGTTGCCTCGTTTCCTTCTATAAAGAGCAGATAGCTGCCCTTGAGCAAAGCCTGCTCCATCTCTCTTGCGTCTTCTATCGGAATTCCGATTCCTTCTAAAGAAGTTATCAAGTCATCGCTCCCGCAGCCGATCTCCGCTCCTCCAAGCAATCTCCCCGCAGCTCCGGCAGCGGCAACATTTACTGCTTTTCTCTCTAAAATTGAGCTGATCTCAATCAATGGATGAAACAACGCATGGTTTCCATCTCCCCGCAAAGGCTTGGGCAATCCGGTCTCCAGACAGACCTTTCCCAAAGCTTCCTCCGTCTTGGAAAGTACAGACAAGGCCTCCCTCTTCACTCCGTTCTCCAATATGTCCTGAATAATCGTCACCGCATCTTGTCTTGCCGGTAAGGACATCACAAGTAATTTTGCCATCAGGTTCTCCCCTCCCTGCATTCGACTTTTACTTAAGGCATCTATCTTGTATAACCCTTGCCAAGGACGCGCTGAAACAGCGCTTCAAGGGTGGCGTTAGCCGTGCCTTTCCACGCACGACATACATAGCTTAGTAAAAAAAGGAGGAGGAAAGCCCAAATGGAAGAAGCATATTATAACTGTATGCGGTTGAAGAATCGCAAGGTCAGAATTATGACGCGAGATATGCAGCATTACACCGGGACCATTGTGGATGTAGATTACAATAATGTCTACTTGCGGCCGGAAAGAGGTGGTCCGGTTCAGACCTCGGCATTCTATCCCGGACCTTACGGACCCGGATGGTACGGCAATGATATTCTCACCTTAAGCCTGTTCACCCTGCTGGCTATTGCGTTAATCTGACAGGCGCCTATACACAATGCCTGACTATCGGATTATCGTTGACCTGTCGGACCGGACTTTATATTTGCTTGACGGCAACAACGTGTTGAGAGGCTTCCCGGTCGGCATCGGCAAGATGCTGACCCAGACGCCCCAAGGCGAATATACAATTATCAATAAAGCCTCCAATCCCGGCGGCCCCTTCGGCGCTTACTGGATGGGGCTGTCAAGACCTCATTATGGAATTCATGGTACAAATGACCCTTCTTCCATTGGCGGCGAAGTCTCGCATGGCTGCATTCGGATGTTTAACCAGGACGTCGTGCAGTTAGCCGGCATTGTTCCGATCGGAACGCGAGTCACGATTCGGGAATGATATTCATGATTTCAGTATATCCTCCAGTGCCGGCATTCCGGCCTGGGCTCCACAACGTGTAACCGAGAAGAAGGCCGCTCTCACGGCAAATGCAAGCGCCTCATGAAGCGGCCTATCCTGAGCCAGCGAATAACCCAGCGCAGCATTCAGACAATCCCCGCCCCTGCTGCCTCGTGTCAGAATGACCTTGCTTCCGTATTTATCCTCCCAGAATTTTAACAATTCATTCCAGGTTTCTTCGCCGGACAAGCCCTCGTTACATAATCGCACAGCTTCAGCAGCTCAATCCGGCAAAGAACGAGCCGGTGCAGGGTTCAGGATGTATTCTATTGTTGACGAAATTTTACTTCAATAATAAACTATTATTAGGAAAATAAATTTCAAACAAAAACAATTCATCCGGCTCAACCATGGAGGCGTAGGAGGAACTAAACGATGACGACGACACCCGACATCTCGGTCAAGAATCATCCATCCAAAGAGCAGCTTGAAGTCATTTACGATCTTTTAGATAAGTGCTTTTCGGTAGGCCGGGATTTTTTTCAAGAAAGATTAGACCAAGACACCGCGTATGACCCGGACACAACATGGTTTGCCGCAGTTGATGGCAAGATTGCATCCCATGTGCAAATTTTTCCGCTGCATATTCGAGTCGGCCGAGCAATCCTGAAAATGGGTGCCATGGGCAGCGTCGGAACCGATCCTCATTACCGCGGGTTGGGTCTTGCTCACAAAATCCTCCATGCGCAGAGCAATTATATGAAAGAAACCGATTATGATATAAGCTTGCTTCTGGCCAGTAAGCACGCATTTTATGAAAAGGCTGGGTGGAGACTTATTCCCCAGACTGCTCTCACAATTAAAAAGCCGGCAAGCTTGGAGCAGCCAGGCAGCTACGAGATCATTCCTTTTGAAGCTCGTTATCTCGATGAGATCCGTCTCATCTATGAACAGTTCAATCACAACCGCACCTTCACCGTAGTCCGGAATGAAACTTACTGGCGTGATTTAATAACCTGGCCGGAATGGAAAAAAGCCGACTGCCTGCTGCTTCGCAGAGATGAAAAAATCGTCGCTTACGGCATCATTGAGAAGAAAGAGGCGGAACAGGTATTTCTAAATGAATTGTTGTATTTGAATGAAGCGGAGGATGGAGTTGAGCAGTTATTTCATGCCTTATGCCGGCTGCGTCCGAATGCACGACAAATCTTGGCGATGCTTCAGGAGGATCACAAGCTATATTCCTATTTCCAGCAGCATCGGGCAACCCCCATTCAAATCAATATGGCCATGTGGAAAATGATCAACCTGAGCTCTGCGCTTCATAAGCTTCAGCCTGAATTGGAGAACCGTCTTAGAGGTAGCGCCCTGGCAGCAGATCAAGAGCTGCATATCGCCCTGCAGTGCAATGAGGAAATTTTATACATGGATTATAAGCAACGGCAGCTTTCCATTTCCGATACTGGCAAAGATGCGTTTGACTATATCCATTTAGACGTGGATGAGCGCGATCTAATGACCTGTATCATATTCGGTTATAATGAAGCCGCCGCAGGAAAGGGTGCCGAGCATGCTGGCATCCTCCAGGCCCTTTTCCCGAAACAACAAGCCGTATTCTATTTGACCGACAAATTTTGAGTAACCTTGATGTCTATAAAAAGGGTGTCACGAGTCCAACAGTTTGGACTTATGACACCTCTTATTTATCTTAGCTTTAAATCTCACCGCTATTCGCTTTGGCTCTCCCTAACAAGACAGCGCCATAGGCTGCATCCCTAATCGGCAAGATCAGTTTATTTTGCGAGTGGCTTTGTGCAAGTTTCCGCTCCAATGCTTCTTTCACAAAGTGCGACTTTTGCAAGACGCTTCCTGCAATCGCAATCGGGCTATCAACTAGCTTAAGCTTTTCAATCACAGGCACCACAAGCTCATAGAGATTCGCGGCGCATTGCTCCGCCAGCTTAAGCGCATGGACATCTCCCTTTTCACAGGCGGTCGTCAGGATCGGCGCAAGCTGAGCAATCTCCTTTTTCGTCGTACTCTTATCATAAACAAATCCGATAACCTCTTGCACGGTGCCCAGTCCAAGCTGCTCATATACCATCGCTGGAACGATCGTATCCTTTACTCTTCCGTCCTCTGCTCGAACCAAAAGAGACAGAAGATCGCGTCCAATGCTATAGCCGCTTCCCTCGTCATCGATCAGATGACCAAAGCCGCCTGTGCGGTGCCGTTCTCCCATTGCATTGACCCCGAAACAGATCGATCCCGTACCGGCAATGAGAATAATGCCTTGCAAGTCATTTTGCGCTCCATATAATGCCGTTTCTTGATCGCCAGTAATCGTTAAAGGCCCATTGTATCCATTGCTGCGCACATGCTGCTCCAAAAAACGGACGACTAGCGGGTTACTTATCCCTGCAGCCCCTATGCAGATATGGGCAACTGCCTGCAGACCGCCGCAGTGGAGCTTCGTTCGATTGAAAGTTTCTTCAAAGGAGGCAGCAATCGCATTGGCATCGCCGCCGTTATAATTAATCGGTCCTACCGTAAAGGTTATTAAGCCATCCTCCTGGTCACGGGCAATGGTCACGGCTGTTTTGGTGCCGCCCCCATCAATTCCGACGATATACGCCATGCACCTGTCCCCCCTCTTGTTTGTCCTTTATTCGCTATATTTGAATCGTAATCTTGGCCGTTGGCGCAATCTCGCCATTCAGGATTGGAATGAGAGATTTAAAAGCATCGTACGTATACTCGAATGCTGCAATCCCGCAAAGCTCGCCTTCGATCAAGGTCAAATCATACGGGCGTCCTAATGTAATGACCGTTACTTTGAGGCCAGCAGCCAACAGCTTCTGAACGAGTGCAAGCTGTCCTTTGTTTTCACGTGCATTGAATAAGCCGATAACAATATGTCCGCAGCCTTGCGCCTTTTGCAGCACAGCGGTAATTTGCTCCTCGCTCGGATCAATGTCAATAACCTCATAAGCTATCTTAAAATGCTCTCCCATATACTGCGGGAAGCTGATATCTTGATTCACGCTGCTGGACGCAAGATCACTGCGATAGGAGTAAGAGCCGATAAACAGCACTTGCTCGTCACCTGTACGAATGGGCTGGACTTCACCCTTCAGGCGGCAGATCGTTTCCGTACGCATGAGCTCGTTTGCACGGCGGTGTACATCGCAGCCAACAAGCTCGTAATCCGGTTCCTCCATCGTCGCATATTGCGCTTTATAAGCCATAATTTTTGCAACGGCTGCATCAATGACCCCTTCATCCAAGTCGCCAGTTGATACAGCTCTCTCGATCAAATGGACCGCTTCTTTCACCATCTCGGGAGTATGGCTGATGAATACGAGGTCAACACCTGCTTTAACCGCTCCCAACGCGCCTTTTGCCGTACCATAGTTGCGTTTAATCGCGTCCATCTCCAAACAATCCGAGACAACCAGCCCTTTGAATCCTAACTTTTCTTTCAGGATTTCAGTAATAATCGTATAAGACATGGTGCCCGGCACTCCCGATTTCTCAATTTGCGGAAATAGAATATGCGCGCTCATGATCGCCTGCGCGCCCTGCTCAATCGCAGCCTTGAACGGCTGCAGCTCAAGCTGCTCCAAGTCCTCAAGCGTTTTTTCAATGATAGGCAAGCCGATATGGGAATCTACACTTGTATCTCCGTGGCCCGGAAAATGCTTCAGCGAGGACATGACGCCGCCTTCGAGCAAGCCCTTCATCATTTGAATTCCATACTCCGATACGTTCTCAACAGAATCACCATATGAACGTACATTGATAACCGGGTTCAATGCATTGTTGTTCACGTCCATCACGGGAGCCAGATTGAAGTTGATCCCTAATGCCTTTAATTCTCTGGCCGTAATTCGGCCTGCCGCATAGGCATTTTCAGGTCGCCCCGAAGAAGCTATAGCCATGGCTCCGGCCACATTAGTCGCATCTTTAGGCATGCGTGTCACCCGGCCGCCTTCTTGGTCGATCGTAATAAACCCCGGAATTACTGTATGTGTGGTGAACCACTGCTGCAGCTCAGCAACAAGCTCACCTAGTTGAACCTTATTTTTGATATTATGTGAAAATAAAATGATATTACCGACTTTAAAATGCTCGATGATCTCTTTAATCTCATCCGTCATTTCCGTTGCAGGGAAGCCTGTAACGATCATTTGTCCGATCTTTTCGCGCAGGCTCATTTGTTCAATGGTTCTCATCTTCAGTTCACCATCCTCTAGCAATCTCTATAGTTGAACTAATTAGTTACGCCATGTTCCCGGATTTCTCTGACTGAACTAAGCCATCCTATGGTAGAAATCCGATCACAAAGGCGAACGCTAACGCTTCTACAGCACACTTCACACTTATGCCTTTCTACATAGTCTTTTTGTTCAACTTAGCTATAGATATAAATGATACTGCTTCTTCATATCGGCAAATTGCTTACTTTCTTCTGCAAACTGCTCAAGCAGCTGCTTAGCCTGAATATGTTCCGTACGATAAATGCTGTCCCCTCCCAGCAAATCGATAAATGGACGTGAGCCTTCCTTCAAAGGAGGCAGGAATGAAAATTGTTCATACCTATCTCTAATCGTAAATAGTAAGGTTACGCCCACCTCTAAAGGCTTCAAGGCTTGGATATCCGTAATGTAAATCTGTACGCCGCCGCACAGTTCTCCCTGATGCTTGGATGACGTTGGCTTGAAATGAACAGGACGGAAACACACGCCCGGCAGTCCCTTCGCGTTCATCTCATCCGCCAATTCCTGGGCTTGAATGAACGGAGCACCGATCATTTCAAAGGGGAACGTTGTCCCGCGTCCTTCCGAGCAGTTCGTGCCTTCAAACAAGCAGGTGCCTGTATATAATAAGGCTGTCTCATATCGAGGAATCCCAAGCGAAGGATGCACCCAGGTTAAGCCGGTATCCGGGAAGGACACGCTCCGCTCCCAGCCCTCCAAGCGAACGACATGAAGAGATGCATTCCAATTCATCTGATCATCTGCCATCGTTGCGATTTCACCTGCTGTCAGGCCGTACCTTGCAGCAAGCTCGTAATTCCCCACAAAGGATTTGAAGCCCGGCTTTAAAATATTCCCTTCCACCGTTACCCCGTTGAGCGGATTCACGCGATCCAGAACAACAAATTCCACACCTGCGTTCGCGCAATCTTCAAGTGCATACAGCATCGTATAAATAAAGGTATAATAACGTACGCCGATATCTTGTATATCATATACAACGATGTCTACTTCCTTAAGCATATCTTTCGTTAAGCGCTTGGAATCTTTCCGGTACAGACTATAGACCGGAACATTTGTAATAGGATCCGTATAAGTGTCTACTAAAGCCCCTGCATCCAGATCTCCACGAACACCATGCTCAGGTGAAAACATCGCGGCAAGATTAAAGTCTTCATGCAAGATTGTAATCGTTGATTCAAAATTCCTCGTAAGACCTGTCGGTGCGGTAATTAACCCTACGCGCTTCCCCGCAAACAGGTGACGGTACTTTGCTATCGAATCGATTCCGTTTAATACCATATGAATTTGCCTCCTATTCAGCCTGTTGAATAGCAGTTACCAAAGACTGGACTGTCTAACCTTCATCGTCTCGGCAGGCACCATAAAGGCCTCTGCATATTGTTTTCTTGCTTCACAGCCTCGGACAACTGCGAGTGCTTTATAGTAATCCATATATTTGAAGGATTTGCTATTCGTAGCAAACCAGTGCTTGCTTAGTGCATCTACCCAGAGATCGAATGCCGTTTGATCGAAATCCACGTACACGTAAGGAACATAGTCTACCGCATCCTCCCAGTTTTCGGAGTAATATAATCTTGCTGCAAAGTGGGCCGGAAGCTCGCGTTCAAAAGTAGGTAGACTTGCGAAGAACCGGGCATCATTGACGATATGGTGCGTCAGCGCATGGTCCTTATGCATGCTGTTTTTCCAGTGCGTAATAATAATGTTTGGCTTCACACGGCGGATCACATCGCAGACTTCCATGCGAATCTGTTGGTTGTCAGGCAGCTCTCCATCGCAATAATCAAATACTACGGCTTCACCGCCCAGCATCTCCGCAAAAACCTGGGCCTCCTTCACCTTTTGCCGGCGATATTCCTTCATGTCCTGTCCAGCCGGAACGCCTCGCTCCCCTGCGGTTAATGCCAGTGTCGCAATACGGTCGCCCTTCAAACTATGACTGGCAAGCACACCACCCGAAGCCAGTTCCACATCACCGACATGTGCGCCAATTGCTAAGACAGTTAATTTTTCACTCATTTTCAAAGCTCCCTCCGCAAAATAGAAAATTGTTTTTCAATCGTAAAGCCCGCTTTTTGGTAGATTCGAAGCGCCGGATTATTCATTCCAGTGAATAGCGAGATATATTCGCAGCCTGCCTGTTGAAAGGCCTCAACCATGCGAAAAAACAGGATACTGCCTAGGCCATGGCCCTCATGCTCCGGGTGAACCCCGATCCCGCAAAAGAACGCCCTCCCATTCGGCTCAGATATAATCGGACCTGCAAAGCCAACTACCTCACTACCGCGTACGGCTACGACAAGAGGCGCGCCATCCTTCACATAGGCAACAACATCCTTTTCCCACTGCGGATTTTGCAGGGCGGCAAGGGTTGCATCAAGTCCCGTATGGAGATTAGAGGTATAGGAAGTAACAGCATAGCCTTTGCCATTTCCTTTAGCTTCCTTACTTAAAATATCTTCGGGGACCACAAAGCTTCCGAGCTTCAAATACATGCCGCATTGCGTCGCCCGGTCCTCGTAGCCTCTGGTAATCAAAGCCTCGTACAATGGCTGGTCCTTGCTGATGCCCGGAGCATTATTATGCTCATGCTGAGGCGCGCTCGGGATCCTCCATTTCAGCTTGACCGGATTAAAAAACAATAGATCCGCCTGCTTCTTTCCAAGCTTCCGAAATCTTTCTTCTATTAATAATAGGAAATCATTGTAAAGCTCCGGAGAAGCGGCATCCGCGTCTATAATAACGCTCGTAATATAACCGGCCGCATCTCCAAGAGGAAGATCAGCACCGCTGCAGCCGGCTGCGAAACCAACAATCCCTTTTTCGTTGCTGCCTACCCATATACAGTGAGCATCATAATAGGGATGATCGATAAAGGTATCTTGAAATTCTTGCTCTGTAAATGGCTTGTAATCATATTTAGTAGCCTCGCGGTTCCACAGCTCTACAACCGCAGAACGTTCCTTAAGAGAATAGGGTCTGATTTGCATCATTCTAGCCTCCATTTAACGTACAAGATAGGGATATGATACTTTTCCCATGATAACTGGCCGGGATGCTCCGGTTACCCTCGGAATATTATTCGGCAAGCGATTCATCGTATAGTACGCCAGCAGCGCAAAAGCAATGGCTTCCTTTGCATCACTATTGCCGCCGATATCCTCCTGCGTCAGCACCTGCACCTGATGCGGGGCAAACAATTGCTGCAAATCACGCATTAGCGTCTTGTTATAGCTGCCTCCACCGCCAATCAGCAGCTGCCCAGCTTGATGCTGCGGCTTAATATACCGTTCATAGCTGTCAACGATGCTCCATGCCGTTAAGTGAGTAGCTGTTGCAATTACATCTTCTGCTTTCCATTCATTAGCCTTCATCAATTCAATGATTAGTGCGACATACTGTTGCCCAAACCGTTCTCTGCCGGTTGATTTGGGCAAAGGTATCGTATAATATTCATCTTGCTGCATCCATGCCAGCAGTTCATCAATCACCTGTCCGCCTGCAGCAATAGCGCCGCCAGCATCCATTGACATCGGTGCAAATAATTGCGATACAAGCCCATCGATTATCATGTTTCCGGGACCCGTATCAAAAGCAAATATCTGTTCCGGAGAAGCGTTTGCCGGAAGAACGGTCACATTGCCTATGCCGCCGATATTTTGCATCAAAAGCGTCTTCTCCGGATCGGTAAACAATAGATATTCGGTAAACGGGACTAAGGGCGCCCCTTGTCCTCCCGCCGCCATGTCAGCGACCCGGAAATCCGATACGCAAGGAATGCCCGTACGGTTCGCAATCACCGCGCCGTCCCCGATTTGAACGGTACAATGCAGATTAAAGCCGCCCTTAACCTTCTCCTCCGGCGCATGATAGATCGTCTGGCCATGGGATCCTATTGCAAATATTTGTGAGGCCGAGAGTCCGCATTTCCCTATAACGGATAATGTGGCTTGGGCGTACAATTCGCCAAGCCACATATTCATTGCGCCAACCTTATCAATCGTGGCGTTAGCGGGATCAAAAAGCTCAAAGATGGAGCTTCTGACTTGCGCGTCAAAAGGTGTGTTCTCAAAAGCCAGCAATTCAATCTCTACTCCATGCTCTCTCTCGGCGGATGGAGAAAGCTTGACTACTGCTGCATCTATACCATCTACGGATGTACCGGACATCAAGCCGACTAAGTATGCTGCATCAACTTTTGATGATTTGTTCATCTCATTAACCTTTCACCGCTCCAACGGTTACCCCTTCAAGGAAGTATTTTTGCAAGCTGAAGAACAATATAAACATTGGAACTGCCGAAATTGTCGCACCCGCCATCATCGGTGCAAAGTAAGTTGTGTTCGCAAAGCGGAAGTTTTTCAAGCCGACTTGAATGGTTTGCATATCCATGGTGTTCGTGACCAGGAATGGCCAGAAGAAATCATTCCATGCCGCCATGAAGGTTAAAATAGCTAGTACGGCCATAACCGTCTTCGATAGAGGCATGATGATATGCCAGAAAATTTTTGGCTGAGAACAGCCTTCGATTTTAGCAGCCTCAATAATCTCGACCGGAATAGAAGACATGAACTGCTTCACCAGAAAAATGTTATATACCGTTACTAAGCTAGGCATGATTAATGCCGTATACGTATTTTGCAGATTAAAAATATTGACGATCAGAATATACAAAGGAACCTGCGTGACTTGTCCAGGAATCATCATGGATCCCAGCAAAATAGCGAACAAAATATTTTTCCCTTTAAATTTCATTTTTGCAAAAGCGTATCCCGCAAGGGTAGCAAAGAATACGTTGGATATCGTAATACATGCCGCCACAATAAATGAGTTCAACAACCAGTCCCATGAATGGGGGCTGAAGTTAAAGAAGAATTTATAGGACTCGAATGAAATTTTTGATGGAAAGATAGAATAGCTCATCGCACCAGCTTCTACCGGATCTCCGAAGGAAGAAATGATCATAAAGTAAATCGGGAAGATGGTAGCTACCGCAAAGAGGATAAGGAACGTAATGATGGTTCCATTACGAACGAACAGATATCCCTTTCTACCTAAACTATTGTTGTACAAACCCATAGGACCCTGCTCCTTTTCCTAGTATTCTACGTCATTACCGAAGAACTTAAATTGAATGAAGGAAATAATTGCGATAATCACGGCCAAGAGCAATGATTGCGCTGCTGCCTCACCAAACTCAAAATATGTGAACGCGTTGTTAAAGATCAACAAACCTACCATTGTGGTTGCATGGTCCGGTCCTCCGCCTGTCATCAGATAAGCGTTCTGGAATACCTGGAAGGAACCAATGACCCCTGTAACAAGCAGGAATAGCGTTGTTGGCTTGAGGAAAGGAACGACGATATACCAAAGCTTCTGCAAAAAGGTCGCACCGTCAATTTCAGCCGCTTCATAATAGCTGTTATCAATACCAAGCAATGCCGCCAGATAGATGATAATTGCTGTACCATGGCTGGATAACCAGGACATAATTACAAGCGAGAACATGGCAGTTGCACTGGAACCAAGCCAGTTTTGATTTCCGAGTCCAAAAAAGCCTACAACCTGATTGGCAATACCTGACTTCAAAGGATCAAAGATCCATAGCCATACAACGGAGAGCGCTACACCCGATGCTACGGCCGGCAAGTAATAAATGGCTTTAAAAACGGTTTGTGTTCTTTTCTTGAAAGGAATAATCAAAATCGCAATTAAAAAGGATAGAAGAATATTCATAGGAACAGTTAGCAGCGTGTACACTAACGTGTTCTTCAATGCCTTCCAAAAAAGCTCATCTTGAAACGAGTTAATGAAGTTTTCCAGGCCGACATAAGTGGACCCTAAGGGAGCATATTTTTGTAAGCTAATCATAAAAGCATTGATGACTGGATATGCGGTAAATAAAGAAAACGCAATAAGTGCTACTGCGATAAACGCGTATCCCCAACCTGAGTCGCTTTCAAGTCTCAATTTTTTTCTTTTAGTCAACGTTTGATTCATTGGGTCGCACCTCTCTTCTTAAAGCAGTACAAGCTCAAGCGAATTTAGAAGGAAAGCTGTACGTTCTCTAGCTACGTACAGCTTTCACATGCCAGTCTTATGAAAGACTAGTCAACTACAATGCCGTCTTCCCCGAAGGATTTGATGGCAGCCGCTTTAACTGCATCATACATTGCCTGTGGAGTAATCTCATTGGCGAGCAAAGCCTGCAGCTTCGGAACGATGACTTCGGTTTCGATCTTAATTGCTTCGGCAGCCAGATCCGTCGGGATGTCCGTGCGGGCCGGAACAGCTTTAGACATCATGGTTTGATCCGCTTTAATGTTATCCTCGTTACGAGGGTATTCTTCAAGGACTGCCGAATTACGTGCAGACTCCGTGACTGGCGTTAAGAACAGCTCATTACTGTAGTTAGCCGCAATGGATCCGGAAGACAGGAAGTTAATGGCTAACCCGATATTTTTAATATGCTCCTCAGAAGGTTCTTTTTTACCGCGAAGCGCAATGTAGCCATCGACTACAGATGTAGGAACGTAGTCCGCGCCATTGAAGGTTGGAACAGGGAGCGCAATGTACTCGGCTTCGATGGAGTCCGCTACTGCAGAACCATCATTCGCTTTAATTTTTTCATTGTTCAGACGAGCGGAGTTCTCAAAGCTAGCAAGACCTTTGCCGGTGATCATCGTCTGACCCGTCAAGAACATGTTCCAACGCTTACCTGCATCGATAGAGCTCAGTTCTTTAGGCATGGAGCCATCATCGATCATTTGGCGGATCGCTTCAAGCAGACCTAAGAAGTTTTTGCTTGTATAAGAGAACTTAAGATTTTCATCAAAGTATTCCGGTAAACCGGCCGATTTTGCCATGATGCTTAGATAGTCTTTAGATGTAACGCCGGATGTAGCAAATACGAAACCGTAACGCGTTGTTTCGCCTTTATCGTTTTTGACAACGCCATTCTTGATGGCTTCACGGAATTCTTCATAGGTCCAGCCGTTTTGTTGAACGCTTCTCCAGTCGATCCCTGCTTCCTCCAGAAATTGTTTGTTGCCGCCGATAGAGTGAATAGCCAAGTAGGCTGGCAAACCATATTGAGCATCACCCAATTGGAAGTATTTCAAAGCCACTTCATCATAATCTGCTTTTGCTTCATCCGAGAGCACAGGATTAAGATCAAGAAGAACATTCAGTGCTGCATATTTAGAAATGGCCGTTGAACCTACCCAAGCAATATCTGGAGGAGACCCCGCATTCACTTGAGTATCCAGCTTTTGCGTCATATCTTCCCAGCTTGCCGGTTCGATTTTCAAGGTCAGATGCGGATACAACTGATTAAATTCCTTCTCCATATCCGTAAAGCGCGCTTGATAGTTTGCGGATACCGGAGGTAAAAGTGCTGTAATCGTATCCTTTTTAGGCTCTGTACCGGCATTACTGCTGCCCGAGTTACCGGAATTCGCAGGAGCCGATGTGTTATTTCCGTTCCCTCCACAAGCGGATAACAGCGACAACATCATGATTGCTGACAAAAACAGTGTTAATACCCGTGTTCTTTTTCTCATCATTAACAGCCTCCTCAATCTTTAAAATCATCATTCCGTCATGCCAACCCTTTGCCCACCTAAGCCAATGATGCGATTGCTTGCTTTAAGCGTCCCCCATTTGCGTTAAGTGTCTCTTCCGCTTCTTTTGCCTCTAACCCCGTCTTAATCATCATGATTGCCAATTTACAGTTCATAGCTGCTTTCTCAAGTGTTTCCGCCGCGGTCGATGCCTCTACACCCGTGGTGTTCATAATGATACGAATCGAGCGATCTACGAGCTTAATATTGCTTGCCTTCAGATCAACCATTAGGTTGTTATACGTTTTCCCTAACTTGACCATCGTGCATGTTGTCAGCATATTAAGCACCAGCTTTTGAGCGGTTCCTGCCTTTAATCGAGTCGAGCCGCTAATAACCTCGGGCCCCACCACTGGTGAAATACAGACATCTACAATGGGTTCAAACTTCGAGCCTTTGTTGTTGCAGACGCCAATCGTAGCTGCTCCAAGCTCCTTTGCTTTCACCAAAGCTCCAATGACGAAGCTTGCACTGCCACTTGCCGAAATCCCAACAAGTACATCTTTGTCCGTTACACCAATGCTTTCGATTAAGGCAATTCCCCCATCCACATCGTCTTCGCAGCCCTCCACCGCAGTGCGCAAAGCAATATCGCCGCCAGCAATATGCCCTTGCACCAAGGAAGGATCTGTACCAAAGGTAGGCGGACATTCGGAAGCATCCAAAACACCTAATCTTCCTGATGTGCCGGCTCCTATGTAAAACATTCTTCCACCATTCGATAACCTATGGTGCAGAATATCTACCGCCTTTGCAATTTGCGGAATTTCCTTAGCTATAGCTGCGGGAACCAAAGCGTCTTGTTGGTTCATTAGCTGGATCATTTCCTCCGTCGTACATTCGTCAATCATTAATGTGTCTGGATTCACAGCTTCTGTTGTTAATCCCGCAAGGTAGTCATTCATAGCCATCCTCCTTCTTGCCAGCTTAAATCTCACACATAAGTAACATAAAGTGTTAATTTAACTAACAAATTTCATGCTCTTATACTAATATACTACTGGTAGTCTCGTCAATAGATTTTGAAACTAAATTTCATAAGGAAATTAAATTCTGATGTTTTATTTCATACTTTACACACTCTGTTATATCACATTTATAAAACGCTTACAAGGTACAATTTTAATTTTAATTAAACGCTTACAGTGCCATAAGTAAAGCAAACTCTCAAAAAAAGTAAAATTACCCTCCTGTTTATAAACTCCCCTTTAAATAAGTTATTTCTTACTAAAAACGCCATTCTATTTAATGACGTTCTTCTTCAAAATCTCTCATAACAGACTTAAATCCATCATGTATTCGCCGGATTTCAACCTGCATATTATGTAGATAACCTGACATCAAGACGAAAAAGAGGCGTCCCGCATCATTAGTTAATTAATGACTGCGAGCTGCCCCAACTACTCGTTACGCCCATTATAAATCCAGGGATTAAACTAAGAATCAAACTAATTTCTAAGCTTTTTCTTTAATATATTATGCGTCTTTGTTAAGTAAGTTTTCACTTGCTCATACTCCGCGCTTGCCACACCGGCAAATAAGATATCGATGATCGTAAGCATCGCAATCCGCGAGCCCATGGCCCCGCTGCGGATGGTGATCTCCGGCGTAGAAATACTCAGAACAATATCTGCCCGTTCTGCGAGTTCACTTTTATTGTACTTTGTAATCGCAATGCATTTCGCTTTGTTCTTTTGAGCAATTTCCAGCGCATCAAGGATATCGCTGGTGGCTCCAGAGTTAGAAATGAAGATGGCAACATCATCTTTCTCAAGCAAGGTTGCCGCCGTAAGCTGACTATGACCGTCTGTATAAGCATGGCACATTTTATTAATTCGCGAAAACTTTTGTTGTCCGTCCATCCCAATGATTCCCGAGGCGCCTATTCCGAAGAATACAATCCGCTTACTATGACGCAGCAATTCTACGGCCCTTGCAATTTCTTTTCGATCGATAACACTAAGCGTATCCTCGATGGACTTGATATTATTCAAGGAAATATTTGAAATAATCGTCGAGAGGTCATCACCCGGCCGAATATCGGTATATTGAGCCCTTGCATCCTCGTCGCGGGAACCCAAAGAAGCGGATATACTCACAATAAAATTGCGGTATCCGCTGTAACCCATCGTCTTGCAGAAGCGAAGGACAGAGGCATCACTTGTCTTACTCGATTGAGCCAATTCCTTAATCGACAGATGAGGGATTTCCTCTGTATTTTCTAAGATGTAATCTCCAACCAACCGTTCAACTGGAGTAAAGCTCTCTCTCATTTCACGAATTTTAATTAATATGTTGTCATTTAAGCTCATAATCTACCTACTCTAGATTTAGTTAACATCTTTAGTAACATCATAATCAAAATTACCAGCTTATTTCAATAGCAAAATACACTTTGCATATTCAAGGTTATAAATCGGACTAGCCATTGTGCATGCCGGGGCAACGTGTGAAGTGTTCCTACGATCACTGTTGTTCGTGGATTCCTTTGATTGAACCAGGCCATCATGCTTAAACGACTGCTCCATCTTGAGGTATATTTCCCTGTGTGCTATGATAACAATAGAAAAGGAGCCGTGCTGGACACACGACTCCCCGGTACACGCACCGCTTTAAAGAGCGGTCGGCTTTGCTAGGTTTTACGGCTTGAAATAGACCGCATCCCTTTGCTCAGGGCGGTCTATTTCTTTGTGTGCTGATTAATCGCTACGACGATGGACACCACCAGCGTCAGCAGCGCAACAATAAGCGCTCCAAAACTGATCATGATCGTCAAAGCATCCTTAATCTCCACAGGCATCACCTCCCTTCCGGGAGACTTAGCCGACCGTCCTTTTTAGCCAGTTCATGTACAAGTCCTATTATAGCAGAGCCTAAAAGATAGCAAAATAAAAAAAACCTTTTTGGGCGCTCTCCAGACCTCCTATTTCCTTAGCCGTTTCAGGGCAGTAATGACCTCAACAACATTGCAGGAATTGTGACTTTTTTCGTGGCCTAATATAAGGCCGGGTTGCCCGTAGTTAGCCGGGTACCTGGTCTTACATTTGGACGTTTGTCGATATAGCGCCGTTCGATTGGATATTTAGTTGTATTGAAAGTACTTACCCTCCTCCTAACTTAATTGCTGCTAGTACAACAGTTACCAACGCACCAGCGATCGCCACGACCACAGCGCCATAAAAGGTTCGCTTAAACCATTTCTGATCTCCTCGTCAGCACGATTGAGCCTCTACAGCGCTGTCTCTACTTTTCGGCGAGCATCATCTGATACTTCCTTGACCGACCCGAGGCCATCTAACCGAAGATGTGCAGAGTTGGCTGATTGCTGGGCGTCCCGAGCGACTTCTTTGACTACTTCCAGCGTGGAAGCCATCATCGGAACGGATTCCAGTGTCTTTTCAATGCGAGCAAGTTGAATTTGAATCTCAACCAGCAGATTAGACTCGCTTTCTACCAACTCATCCCCTCCTATAGCCTACTTTTCCTTATGCATAGATTTTAAAATTATTCAAAAAGGATTTCACTTCTTCAAAAAAAATACAAAATAACCCAAATTATCTATATACAAGGTGATATTGCTGCGTTATGTTTATTCTAGGTTGGCCAACAAAATGAAAATATTGGGAGGTTTTTAGTAATGATTAAGATTAAAAAACTTTCCATCATGACTCTACTCGCAGTATTTTTATTGTCAGTAGGCGCCACTTCTGCATTTGCTGATTTATCCAATTATGAAAGTGAACCGAACAATTATTATGATACCGCCGATGTGGACGTTCGCTATGATATGGACAAAGGAACCAACTACGGTTACCTTACTACGGGAGATCTTGATTATTGGCACCTACTTACCAATAACGCAAGATACTATAATATAAGTTTACTCGCTCCTTTACCTTACTTAGAGTATAATGTTGTAGTTTTAGAAAGAATTCCTGGCCAAGAGGGATATACTGAAGTTGGCCGATCATTCTCTATCAATGGAGTTGCCGGTATCACTGTTCCTGGTATTAAAAATAATGGGGTTATCCCAGACTACTACGCTGTTGTTTACTGTAATAATGGATTTCATAATACTGAAACGTATAAACTAATAATTAATCCAATTTACTAGTAAGAGGCAAGCGATGCAAACTTCAAGATATGTTTGCATCGCTTTTTTGATATAAGTCCTCTACACCGATAACTATCATAATATCAGTAATCTCGAAACCTAAGCATGCCCAAATACCCATAGGGTGAAGATACCTTTGATTATTCCCGCCACAACATTACACTCTACATCATACAGGATAACCCGCGAACTGAATGACTCTTTTAATTGTCGCCATCTCGCCATCTACTAGTTCGATGGCTTCTGCGCTGTCCCTTGATCTAAACATTCTGATCACCTTCAACACCCTTCTCTAAATATGATTAGCCCCCGGTCTCCCGAGGGCATAAGAAAAGCACTTTTAAGGTGCTAAAGGTGCTTTTGGTCAATTAATCTAATTCATGGTCAACTAAATATAGCCAATATACTACGGACGGATTATTAAAGTATTATTTGTCCACTTATACCAATCTACGTCTGTACTACTAGAGAGAGATAGTGAAAAGGTAACAACGCCAGCTGCATTAGGAGAAATCGAAAAAGCCTGTGCTTGTGTATCTGCAAAACCGGCAGCATTTGTCGAAAAATCTGCATTGCTTAGATAATTGTTGAATTGTTTTTCATCCTGATCCGTATAGAATAGCAGTATGTTTACTCGAAGGAGGAATTTCCTTGAACGAACTTTGGCTAGATGCCATTGTGTTAAGTGCTATGTGTACTGTCGGTGCAATCCTTATGCTTTTACTTGAGAGAGGAATGAGGTTGTTACATAAGCGGAGAGGAGCAACCCCGTTATCGAAACATGATGATCCTGATTTCATCAGACTTATAGTCTACATGCTTCTACTTCTTTCTGTCTTTTTCATAGGTGAAGCCATCTTTAAAAGCCTTAAATAGATATAGCGCCACCCGAATGTAGCATCAGGAAGAACTCCTCTGCTTCACACACCGCTGCTTCGAACTTCATCCCCGTCCAGGAACCCCACATGCACCGTTTGCACTTAACTGGCTGCTTCGGACTGATCGTGTCTGCTGCATCTTATTATGTTTCCCGGCCATGTCGCCGTTCACCTCGATTTCTTGGCGGCTCTTCTGAACGCCTGCATGTAATACTGACCAACCACTTAATAACCTTCGCCCTCCTCACACTCCGGTCCCAATAGAAAAGACCGCTCTCCCGGAAGGAATGACCTGAGTTTATTTAATTCATACGTACAAAAAGTCTAGCCAGGTATTTGGCCAGCTGCTCCGGTGTCCACTGCTTAATCTCGAGCCCCTTGTCCAGCATCGTCATCCCTCCTATTGCGATTATTTTAGTGCATCAATCAATCTTAGTCACAATATTGCCGTTGACGCTTACCTCCTCCTTCGCTTTATTTGTAGCATTTATAATTCGATTTCATGGGCATTTGCCGCGAGCGAAATGGGTTAAAGTCCATAGACTGTAATCGAGTAATAACTTTGAGGAGGTTATCCATGGAAACCAATTATCAACAAATCGCATGGCACTGTATGAATAAATATGTTGGGATTACTACTTCGGACGGACAGTCTCATGACGGGTTTATAGCACATGTTGATCAAGAGTATATTACGCTTGCGATTCCCACAAACGAGATGTATGGAATGAACGGAATGCCCGCAAGAGAAGCTACGTATAGACAATTTGGATTCTTTCCAGGATTTTATCCGCGCCGCCGCTTTTTTCCGAGACGCGTACCATTTGGTGCAGTTACCGGGTTGTTTTTGCTTCCGTTTTTTATTTAAAGATGTGTGATGGGCTATCCCACTCAAAAGCGTTAGTTCATTCTTTTAGTGGGGTAGTCTATTTTGCTGCCGTCCCAGCCCGCTCCCGGCAAGCCTGCATAATGGCACCGAATTTCATCCACCACTGTCACCATCCGTCGAAAAAGAGTTTTTCTTTGTCATCGTCAACCTACTGGCGACCAACGAACAACTAAGTGCATTTTTTATATTTGCTGATACAAGCCTGGGTGATCACAGGCATTGCACCAGCTTTCGTAATTTGGACGGGATTACGCCTGCGGGAAGCCCTTGGACGTATCGCGGGGATGAGGATCATCGACTGGATGATTAGACAGTTGGTTGCTTTAGTAGCTCCGATATCTAGGAGTTTCATCAAATCAGTTTTAGTTAAAAAGGGGCTCCATCTGAGATTGAAGGGCATGGCCTTCAATCTCCTTATCTACTGCGGGATTAATCGCTGCTTCCAACTGGTTTAGACCTAAATCGATTTTGAAAAGCCCTGCGTCCATGTCCACTCCTCCTTCACGCGCCTTTAGTAGATTGCCTTTCACTTATATGAGAATCTTGTACATATATACCTGAGAACAGTACATTAATATCTTTTTTCAAAATCCTTGACACTTTAAATGCATCATCTAGGGATGGATTAGAGTGGCCGTTCTCCCAGTTGCTAACTGTCGCTTTTGAATCTCCAAAAAACTCACCCAATTCCTCTTGATTAATACCGATTCTTTAAAGGCTATGCACGAACTACTATTGAGGGAGATTATGTTACCAAATATGATTATGAAGTATGCAATTAAACACAAAATGAGAATGGACAATCCTTGTACAGGTGCAGTTATTCTGGAGAAGACACTAACAGTCGAGGAAATCGAAAACACGTCCATTGATGATGAGTTTTTAGAGAATAATGAACTGACTCAGTTCCTTGAGGCGACTTATCATCACGGCATGCCTTTGGATATAGAAAGGATTTATCTAATAATTAACTTTGACTTCAGCCGAGCAACACCAGAAACTAAGTCCAATTTGCAGGAATTGTGATTTTTTATGTGACTAATTCAAAAAGGCTCCCTCGCGGGAGCCTTTCTTTATGCACTATTACAGGGTTTGTATACCCTTTATTACATCATTCCGCCCATTCCGCTCATGTCAGGCGCACCGGCTTTTTCCGGTTCAGGCTTGTCGGCAATAACGGCTTCAGTCGTCAGGAACAGGCCTGCCACGGAAGCTGCGTATTGCAGCGCGGAGCGGGTAACCTTGGCAGGGTCAACGATCCCTGCATCAAACATGTTCACCCATTCGCCGGTAGCTGCGTTGTAACCGATACCTACTTCTTCTTTCTTCAGACGGTCCACAATAACGGAGCCTTCTTCACCAGAGTTCGCCGCAATTGTGCGAACAGGCTCTTCCAGAGCGCGAAGCACGATGTTAGCGCCTGTCTTCTCGTCGCCGCTAAGCTCAAGAGCAGAAACTGCGCCGTATACGTTCACGAGGGCTACGCCGCCGCCGGATACGATACCTTCTTCTACTGCAGCGCGAGTAGCATTCAGAGCATCCTCAATGCGCAGCTTGCGCTCCTTCAATTCGGTCTCGGTTGCTGCGCCGACTTTGATAACGGCTACGCCGCCAGCCAGCTTCGCCAGACGCTCTTGCAGCTTCTCCTTGTCGAATTCGGAAGTAGTCTCTTCCAGTTGAGCACGGATTTGGTTCACACGAGCTTGGATATCGCTCTTGTCGCCGCTTCCGTCCACGATTGTGGTATTTTCCTTAGTTACGATAACTTGACGAGCATTACCCAGTTGTTCTACAACCGTGCTCTTCAGATCAAGGCCAAGCTTCTCGGTAATCACTTGTCCGCCAGTCAGAGCTGCGATATCCTGCAGCATTGCTTCGCGACGGTCGCCGAAGCCAGGGGCTTTAACAGCTACCGCATTGAAGGTTCCGCGCAGTTTGTTCACGATGAGCATCGCTTGCGCCTCGCCTTCCAGATCCTCGGCAATAATCAACAGCGGTCTGGATTGTTGCACGATCTTTTCCAAGAGCGGCAAGATTTCTTGTGTGCTGCTGATTTTCTTGTCTGTAATCAAGATATATGGGTTATCGAGTACGGCTTCCATCTTATCCGTATCGGTAATCATGTATGGAGATACATAGCCGCGGTCGAATTGCATTCCTTCAACCACTTCAAGCTCTGTAGCGAAGCCGCGGGATTCTTCAACGGTAATAACGCCGTCCTTGCCCACTTTTTCCATTGCTTCTGCAATCAGTTCGCCCACTTCTTCGTCAGCAGCAGAGATCGCAGCAACCTGAGCGATGGATTGTTTGCCTTCGATCGCCTTGGAGATTTTCTTCAATTCTTCAACGGCAGTACGAACCGCCTTGTCGATCCCTTTACGCAATCCGATCGGGCTTGCACCTGCAGTTACGTTCTTCAGACCTTCACGGATGAGAGCCTGAGCAAGCACCGTAGCAGTTGTTGTACCGTCACCGGCTACGTCATTCGTCTTGGTTGCTACTTCTTTAACGAGCTGAGCGCCCATGTTTTCGAAAGCATCTTCCAATTCGATTTCCTTCGCAATCGTCACACCGTCATTAGTAATGAGCGGGCTGCCGAATTTCTTCTCCAGAACGACGTTGCGTCCTTTAGGTCCAAGCGTAACTTTAACTGCATCTGCCAATGTATCTACCCCGCGAAGCATTGCGCGGCGGGCGTCTTCACTGAATTTAATTTCCTTAGCCATTGAATAATTACCTCCCTGGAATATGATGATGAGCTGCTAATTCTCTATGCCACTTAGCTTGCTTAGCCGATAATGGCGTGAATGTCGCTTTCTTTCATAATCAAATATTCTTTGCCTTCATACTTTACTTCCGTACCGGCATACTTGGAGAACAAGACACGGTCGCCTTCCTTCACTTCCAGCGGAACCCGGGCACCGTCCTTCAGTGTGCCGCTGCCTACTGCAACGACTTTACCTTCTTGCGGCTTCTCCTTCGCTGTATCCGGGAGCACAATCCCGAAAGCAGTAGTTTCCTCTTGTTGGATCGGTTCTACCAATACGCGTTCACCTAAAGGTTTGATCATGAAAAATAGCCTCCTTTAAATATGTTGTGTAGAGTGGATTAAATTAAACTATGTATTAGCACTCAACAACATCAAGTGCTAATAACCAATAATTATGATACTCAACTTAGAAGCGAATTTCAAGTACCTTCTTCAATTTAACTACAATTTTTGAAGAGCATCGGACAGCCCTTCACCATTCTATCCCTTGGATTAGAAAACTATTCCAACAAGTGGAACGGCTGTTGAAAAGAAGCTGTCCCAAAAGTACACTTCGGGACAGCCTAAGCAAGAAGTTTAAGTATAGTCACGAAATACAC
>NZ_JAHLQJ010000024.1 GCF_018919145.1 Paenibacillus brevis | reverse complement strand
TGATAGGCCTGAGGTGGAAGTGCAGCAATGTATGGAGCTGACAGGTACTAATCGGTCGAGGGCTTATCCAATATCTAATTCAGATTCACGTTTCGTATCCAGTTTTCAGGTGATTAAGCATCTGAAGCCGTTTGGTGGCGATGGCGGAGGGGTTCCACGCGTACCCATCCCGAACACGACCGTTAAGCCCTCCAGCGCCGATGGTACTTGGACCGAAGGGTCCTGGGAGAGTAGGACGCCGCCAAGCAACACAAAGAGCACTGCCGATAACTCGGTGGTGCTTTTTTCTTTTTTTTGGAACCGACGGTTGACCTGAATGCTATTTCTTATCAAGCACCGCTGTAGCACCTTGTTTTAATGCTTTATCCACACAAGGGAACGTACATGGTCTAACGGGCATTACGTCTCCTTAAAGGCTACTAATGATGAAGCCAGAAATGTAACGGACAATTTGGCTGCTAAGATAGGTGAGTTGCGTGAACCAAAGCCGTTTAAGCGTCCTAAATGCCGAAAATGTCCGTTACCCTTCAAAAATGTGCGAAGAAGTCGGCTAATGGTTCGAATTGTCCGTTAGCAGGTCGAAGATTTACGTTAGCAAATCTAAGGATACTTCGTTAGTTTGTGCCAGTTGAATAAAAACAAAATTTCTCATATCGTATCTTTAAGAGCAATTTTCTCGTTAATAAACAATGAAAGTAAATATAGAGGAAAACCACAGTCAGGAGGTAAGCCGATATGCCAAGGGAACAGTCAGCTAGTCCTTCAAGAGAAGATTCGGTGGGGGAGAGATCCGATTCATTTATGGATCGAATTAACCTGCATCATCAGAATCTGCGGCAGTACTGTCATGCGTTGACGGGCTCTCCTTGGGAAGGTGAGGATCTAGTTCAGGATACGCTGCTTAAGGTCTGGTCGGCATTTCACAGAGGTCTGAAAGAAGAGCAGGTTACGCTTGCCTATCTGTACCGTGTGGCCCGTAATGCTTGGATCGACCAGTGCCGGAAGAAGTCACCTGCTCTAACGCAGCAACCGTTGGAGGAGGCGCGGCACCCCGCTGCAGATCCCTTGGACGTATGGATAGCGATGGAGACATTGGTGCAGCAATTGCCGCCAGGACAGCGAACGGCATTTTTACTGGTAGACGTGCTTCATTATACGGCATCAGAGGCTGCAGCAATGGTGAAAACCTCTGAGGGTGCGATTAAAGCCGCTCTCCACCGGGCCAGAGTGAAATTGAGAATCCGAAACGTTGCTCTTAGACAACAGGAAGAGAAGGAATGGCCAACAACGGGTGCGGGTTCAGAAAATGGCTCTTACTCGTCAGCGGAGGCTGATTCGTCCAGAACGTACGCTTATTTGGAGGCATTCCGCCAGCAAAATACAGCTGCGATGGTCATGTTAATGAATGATGGGGTGCAAGGAGAGGCTGTGGCCCCATTGCTCTATGCCCAATCTCGGAAGCAGTCTGTTAACCGGCACAAAGCTTCAACAAATAGCCAGTCTGTTCAGAGTATGTATTTGATGGGGACAGCGGCTTAAATCATATGGAGGGGATGAGATGAGCAATATGATTATTCCTTATGTTATCGAACAGACGGGACATGGTGAACGGTCGTACGATATTTACTCCCGCTTGCTGAAGGACCGGATTGTATTTTTGGGTTCAGCAATCGATGACCAGGTAGCTAATAGCATTACGGCGCAGATGCTGCTTCTTGCGGCAGAAGACCCGGAGAAGGATATCCATTTCTACATTAATAGCCCCGGAGGCTCCACATCGGCAGGCTTTGCCATTTATGATACGATGCAGTACATCAAGCCGGATGTGCAGACCATCTGCTCGGGGATGGCGGCGTCTTTCGCCGCAATTCTGTTGCTGTCCGGCGCCAAGGGAAAAAGATTCGCGCTTCCGAACAGCGAGATCATGATCCACCAGCCGCATGGCGGCGTACAGGGGCAGGCAAGCGATATTGAAATCAGTGCCCGCCGAATCATCCGTACTCGCGAGCGGTTGAATGAGATTACGGCAGAGCATACGGGGCAGTCGATGGAGCGGATTTCCAGAGATATGGATCGGGATTATTTTATGACGGCTGAAGAAGCTAAGGGCTACGGGATTATAGATCAGGTAATCACCAGCTCCAAGAATAAACCATAGAATTAAGGGTGAAATTGGAAGAACCGTTTATTCCGAAGGGGAATAGCGGTTCTTGTTCGTTTACAGCGGACATTCGTATGTGTAAGGTAGGCCTTTAAATTAACGCCCTGCTTTACCTTGACAGCCTATAGGCCCTTTGCTAAGATGGCAATAATATATTTTTATAACTGTGATTCGGCGTTGATTTTATAGGGAAAACCAAGACCGGACCCGATTAAACAAGAGGAGGATAACCAAAGGTGTGGGAAAATAAATTTAACAAGGAAGGACTTACATTTGACGATGTATTGCTCGTTCCCCGGAAGTCGGAAGTTTTGCCTAAAGAAGTGGATGTGTCCACGAGACTTAGCGATTCCGTTAAGCTGAACATTCCACTTATCAGTGCAGGTATGGATACAGTAACAGAGGCTGCACTGGCGATTGCAATCGCGCGTGAGGGTGGTATCGGCGTTATTCATAAGAATATGTCCATCGAGCAGCAGGCAGAGGAAGTAGATCGGGTTAAACGTTCGGAGAGCGGTGTTATTACGAATCCATTCTCTCTCTCCCCGGATCATCTGGTCTCAGATGCTGAGGATGTCATGGGCAAGTTCCGGATCTCGGGTGTGCCGATTGTAAATGAAGAGCACAAGCTGATCGGTATTTTGACGAATCGTGACCTGCGTTTTGTGCATGATTATAGTATTAAAATCAGTGAAGTGATGACGCGGGATAACCTCGTGACAGCTCCTGTGGGGACTACCCTTCAAGAAGCCGAAGGCATTCTCCAGAAGCATAAGATTGAGAAGCTGCCTTTGGTGGACGAGCATAACGTCCTCAAGGGTCTGATTACGATTAAAGACATCGAGAAGGCGATTCAGTTCCCGAATGCGGCCAAGGATGCGCAAGGAAGACTGCTTGTAGGTGCCGCTGTCGGTATTTCCAAAGATACATTTGAACGGACGGAAGCACTGGTCCAGGCTGGTGTAGATATGATTACAGTGGATTCGGCGCATGGACACCACATTAATATTATTGACGCGGTAAGAGAACTGCGTAACCGGTATCCGAAGCTGACCATCGTAGCAGGAAACGTAGCAACGGGTGAAGCAACCCGCGAACTGATTGAGGCAGGAGCATCTGTGGTGAAGGTGGGGATCGGGCCGGGCTCGATTTGTACAACCCGCGTAATTGCCGGGATTGGCGTGCCCCAGATTACAGCTGTATATGATTGCGCAACCGTTGCTAGAGAATATGGTATTCCAATTATTGCGGACGGTGGAATCAAATATTCTGGAGAGATCACCAAGGCGATCGCAGCCGGCGCTCATGGAGTAATGCTGGGCAGTCTGTTCGCAGGAACAGAAGAGAGCCCTGGTGACTCGGAAATTTACCAAGGACGTAAATATAAGGTCTATAGAGGAATGGGGTCGCTTGCCGCTATGAAGCAAGGCAGCAAAGACCGCTACTTCCAGGATGATGACAAAAAGCTGGTACCGGAGGGGATCGAGGGACGCGTCGCCTACAAAGGACCGATCTCGGATACCATCACCCAACTGATCGGCGGATTACGCTCCGGGATGGGTTATTGCGGAACACCGACGCTGGATGAACTGCGCAATGATACGGCATTTGTCCGGATTACGGGTGCAGGTCTTCGTGAGAGCCATCCGCATGATGTGCAGATTACGAAGGAAGCTCCTAACTACTCTCTATAGCAAAATGTCCGCATTAGAAAGACAAGCAGGCTGGAAATCACGCCGCTTGTCTTTTTTTGCAGTATGCCGTGTGTTAGAATAGATAAAGCAAATGAACGAGAATAAGAGAGGAGCTTTAAGAACATTGAAACCGAATACCGCACACCACACAAATTCAAAACCAAAACGGAATCGCTTGCGTAAGGCTGTGGCCTCCGTTCTGCTTCTGAATATGCTGTGCTTCTCTCTGGTTCCGGCGCTGGCGCTGGCAGAGGGCGAGCAATCGAACAATTCATCTGAATCCTCAAACTCCCAGACTACGACGACTCAAACCGAGGCTGTTCAGATTCCTACTGCAGAATCCCTTGATTTGCAGGTACGGTCTGCGATCCTTATGGAACCAGTTTCCGGGCAGGTGTTGCTTAACATTGAGGGGGATACGCCTTTTCCTCCGGCTAGTATGACAAAAATGATGACAGAATATATTGTGGCTGATCTCGTGAAGCAAGGAAAGTTCAGTTGGGATGACGTAGTCACTGTTGGGGAGAATGCCTCCAAGACTATTGGATCGCGGATTTTCTTGGCTGAAGGGGATCAGCATACGATCAAGGAACTATATATTGCCATGGCTGTTGGTTCTGCTAACGATGCCACGGTTGCGTTGGCCGAATATGTGGCCGGTTCGGAACAAGCCTTTGTAAAAATGATGAATGATGAAGCGAAGCGGATGGGAATGGCAACAGCCCACTTCGCAAATTCAACCGGTCTTGATATCGCCGATATGCCAGAGAAGTTCCGTACACCTGGAAATCAAGAGACGGTGATGTCGGCCATGGATGCCGCTATTCTCGCTAGATATATTGTTACCGATCATCCTGATTTTGCTGAATTCACGGCAATTACAAGCTACCAGTTCCGCGAGCGGGATGCCAAGCCGATGATCAATTATAACTGGATGCTGGAAGCGAATAAGGATGTCACCAACTTCAAGCAATTTGCTTATGAAGGCTTGGACGGTCTTAAAACCGGCCACACTGAAAATGCGGGCAACTGCTTCACCGGAACAGCGGAACGCAACGGCATGCGCCTGATCAGCGTTGTTATGGGGACAAAAACCGATAAAGCCCGGTTCGTCGAAACCCGCAAAGTGCTGGATTTTGGCTTCAACAACTTCGAGACCAAGCAAATTGTTGCTCCTAAAGCACCGGTAGCGGAGATGGAGAGCGTGACGGTCAAGAAGGCAAAGAATACGTCAATCCCTGTCGTCAGCGATGAAGCAGTAAGCTTCGTTATTCCTAAGGGCGCTGATATCAGCACAGTGGAAGCTGCAGTTCAACTTGATTCAGAGACGTTCACCGCACCGTTGCAACAAGGCAGTAAGGTTGGAACCGTCACCTACTCCTTTAAGCCGGATGGAATGGATCAGACATTGACGAAGACGGTAAACCTGATTACAACCGAAGACGCTACAAAAGCGGGCTGGTTTACGTTGATGATGCGAGCGATCGGAGAGTTCTTCAGCGATCTGTTCAACGGAATCAAAAACCTGTTCTAAGCTGGAACGCTTTCTCCCTTTTGGGAGTAGATGAATTGTAATTTTAACGGAAATATTGTAAAATATAAAGTTAGATTATTATCGGAAGGCGACGTCTTCTACACCTTGACTCTGATTCAGAGTTAAGGTGGTTTTCTTTCTTCATCACAGTTTTGGCGCTCCTGACGGTCATGTTCAACTTCTATCGGAACCAGCGCATGATAACACGGCTGTCACGGCAAGATTCTAGGAGGGACTACCCAATGTTAGATGTAAAAATATTGCGCAATAACTATGCGCGTGTCGAAGAAGCTTTGAATAACCGCGGGAAATCGCTTGATCTGATCGCGGCCTTTCCTCAATTAGACGAACGGCGCAGAGCGCTCTTGCAGGAGACGGAGACGCTGAAGAGCCGCCGGAATACCGTATCGGCTGAGGTTGCCAAGCGGAAGAAGAATAAGGAAGATGCGGACGAGCTGATCTTGGAAATGCGCGAGGTTGGCGACCGGATCAAGTCGCTGGACGATGAAGTGCGCGAGCTTGAAGCGAGCATCGAAGAGCTGACCATGAGCATTCCGAATATTCCTCATAGCAGCGTGCCTGTTGGTGCCTCAGAGGAACAGAATGAGGAAATTCGCCGCTGGAGCGAGCCGCGGACGTTTGATTTTACACCGAAGGCGCATTGGGATATCGCGCTGGAGCTGGGCATTCTGGATTTTGAAGCCGGAGCAAAGGTAACGGGCTCCCGGTTTACATTCTATAAAGGGCTTGGAGCACGTCTGGAGCGGGCTTTGATCAGCTTCATGATGGATGTGCATAGCGGGGATCATGGTTATGAAGAGATGCTGCCGCCTTACATCGTCAATCGGGACAGCCTGTATGGAACCGGACAGCTGCCGAAGTTTGAAGAGGATCTGTTCAAATTGACCGAAGGCGATTATTACCTGATTCCCACAGCCGAGGTCCCTGTTACGAATTATCATCGCGAGGAAATTCTGAGTGCCGAGGATCTTCCGAAAAAATATGTGGCTTACAGCTCATGCTTCCGTTCGGAAGCGGGTGCCGCAGGACGCGACACGCGCGGCCTGATTCGCCAGCATCAATTCAATAAGGTGGAAATGATCAAGATCGTCCATCCGGACTCCTCCTACGAAGAATTGGAGCAAATGACGGCGAATGCAGAGCGCATTCTCCAGCTGCTGAACCTGCCCTACCGGGTGCTCGCGCTTTGTACGGGCGACCTTGGCTTCACAGCTGCTAAAACCTATGATCTCGAAGTATGGCTGCCTGAGAGCGGGATGTACCGTGAAATCTCCTCCTGCTCGAACGTAGAGGATTTTCAGGCGCGTCGGGCTAATATCCGTTACCGTCCGGAGCCGAAGGCGAAGCCGGAGTTCGTGCACACCCTGAATGGCTCAGGCTTGGCTGTAGGCCGTACCGTCGCTGCTATTCTGGAAAATTACCAACGTGAAGACGGCAGTGTGGAAATTCCAGAAGTGCTTCGTCCATACATGGGGAATGTACAGGAAATTACCAAGCATAAATAGCTTGATAAGATGGTTGCATTGTGGTAGAATCTGATTTGTTACGCAAATTGGATTTACCTTTGGAGAGGTACCGAAGCGGTCATAACGGGGCGGTCTTGAAAACCGTTAGGGTGCAAGCCCACATGGGTTCGAATCCCATCCTCTCCGCCAGTTGAAAATGTTCAAAGGACTTAGACCTTTATGGTTTAAGTCCTTTTTTGTTATTGACAATCTAACAGTTGTTAGATAAACTCTTGTTGCCTAACAACTGTTAGCTTGATAAAGGGGGTTAGACTGATGAGGCAAGCAGAGCATGGTACGAAAGAAAAGATACTGAGCGCTGCGTTGGATCTCTTTTGCGTGGACGGCTATTCAACGGTCTCCATCAGAGATATCGGCAAGACAGTAGGGATCAAGGAAAGCTCCATCTACTATCATTTTAAGAACAAGGAAGATATTCTTTATTCTTTGTTCCGCAAGTCGGAGCAGTGGATTCAGGTGCGCAAGGAGCAGTTCATTCAGGCTTTGGAGGCTGTTCCTGAGGTTGAGCGCGAGAAATTTATTTCTGCCGGAATTGCTTATCTGGAAGGCTATCTGCTGGAGGAGAACATCAACAAACTGATCCGTCTGCTGACGATAGAGAAGCAGAGGAATGCTGAAGCGGCTGAGCTTTATCGGCAGCTGCTCTTTAGTGTCCCTCTTGATCACCATAAGAGGGTGTTTTCATTCATGATGGACAAGGGGTGGATGGAAGGAGATGATGCGGAGCATCTGGCTGCGGAGTATCAGTCCAAGATTCTTTATGTGTTCCACAAATATTTTTCCGGTTCCGTCGTCGAGGCAACGAGCGAAGAGCGTGCGCTGGCACTGCTTGAGCTGTCGTCGTTACTGGGGAGATTCTTTGATCAGTATCGGGGAGGGGGATCATTGAAATGAAAATCTATAGGACGAAAAAAGCTAAGGAGAACATTCTAAATACCTATGAATGTCTGCTTGAAGCATGGGGTATCGAGGTTCTTCCCGTTAAGGTTCCTACACGCTATGGGATTACTCATATCAATGTATTCGGTAAAGAGGATGCCCCTCCGGTTGTTCTGTTTCATGGTGTCGGGGATGACTCGGCACTGATGTGGATATACAATGCCGCCGCGCTCGCGCCTCATTTTCGGCTGTATGCCGTAGATACGCTTGGCGGCCCCGGGAAGAGTATCCCAAATGAAAACTATACGAATGAATTTGAAGATGCGGAATGGATCGATGATTTATTAGATGGGCTGGAACTTAAGCAGGTTGATCTTGCCGGCGTATCTCACGGGGGATATCTCGCCCAATATTATGCCGTCCATAGACCGCAACGAGTAGGAAGGGTTGTCTCGATGGCCTCCAGTGTGCCCGCAGAACCGGCCGGCCATCCCATGAAGACCATGCTTCGGGTGTTCCTGCCGGAAGCCTTGGTTCCTACCAAGAAGAATGTCGTTAAGCTGCTAACCAAGCTTACCGGAGAGAATACCGCTGTCTTTATCGACAATCCGTTGATCGTGGAGCATTATACATATTTATTACGAGGCTATAATAATATGGCCATGCGTTTTCATAAGGTGAATGCCTTTACGAATGACCAGATTGATGGCCTTCGCGGGAAGACCCTCTATCTAATAGGAATGAGAGATCCTTTCTATATCCTTGGAGGCGGTGCAGTCCTGCAGACATACCAAATGAACAGACGCTTATTTGAGAACACAGGGCATGGCATTAATCATGAAATAGCTTATGATATCAACGCTATCCTCATTGAGTACTTTTCCCGTTAATAATATTGTGCATAAACCCGGCCAAGATGCCGCACGATAACAGAGGCAGTACACACCATCGGAGAATGGAGGTGTTCTTCTTATGACCAAGCCAAAGGGATATACCACACCAGGAACGCAGCCGGATACCAGCAAGCATCGGGAGCATGGCCAAGGCGGCCCGGAGCCGTTGTCAGGCTCGAAGAAGGTGAAGAACCGAAACCATGTGCGTCATAATAATCCGCAAGGCAGCTGAGGCTGAAGCGGAGCAACGGTTCAGTGACCCGGCAGATGCCGGGTTTTTTTCTGCCAAATGTGAATTAGGGAAGACAGGTTGCTCATAAAATGTCATAATAAAGAGAGGACTTGTAAAAAAATGATAACGGAAGTGGAAGAGGAGATATGGAGAGAGCTATATTACTGAAAGGATCGTGATGCCCTTTGAACATCGTGGATGCTAAAATGCCTGCTGAAGAGGCCTTTTCCAAGGCTGCATCTCAGCATAAGCAGAGATCAGTAGGCAATATTATTATGAGATTCAGCTTTATCATAATTGGAGCCATCATCGTCTCGGTTGCCCTGGAGCTTTTTCTCGTACCGAACAAGATTACGGATGGCGGAATTACCGGTATTTCTGTTATGTCCTCTTATCTGTCAGAACTCCCTCTAGGTATTTTTCTATTTCTGTTTAACCTTCCGTTTCTAATCATTGGTTATAAGCAAATTGGCAAGACCTTTGCCATTTCCACTCTGGTCGGTATTTCAGTCATGTCGGCGGGTACTTATTTGCTGCATCCGGTCGATCCTTTTGTCACGGACACGCTGCTTGCCTTTGTCTTTGGCGGCATTCTTCTGGGTCTCGGTACCGGTGTTGTTATTCGCTTTGGAGGATCGCTGGATGGAACGGAAATCGTTGCGATTCTTTTCTCCCGCAGATCAGCCTTTTCTGTCGGCGAGATTATTATGTTTATAAACTTCTTTATATTGCTTAGTGCAGGCTTTGTATTCGGCTGGGAACGTGCGCTGTTCTCGCTGCTGGCTTACTATATTGCTTACAAGACTATCGATATCGTCGTAGACGGTCTTAACGAGTCGAAGTCGGTATGGATTATCAGTGAACAAATTGATGAGATCGGTGCGGCTATTGTCAATCGCCTTGGCCGTAGTGTAACCTATCTGAGCGGCGAGGGTGGATTTTCCGGTGACCCTAAGAAGGTTATTTTCTGTGTGGTTACGCGGCTTGAGGAAGCAAAGCTTAAGGAAATCGTGAATCATTTCGATCAGCATGCATTTTTGGCTGTAGGAAATATCCATGATGTGAAGGGCGGACGGTTCAAGAAGAATGCGATTCATTAACTCTTTTTCTAAAAAAGGGTTTCCGCTTAGCACATATTGGTTTAATATATGGGAGTGTCTGTAATTTTTTCGTCTTATTGGACAGAGAGGAGTATTTATGTTGGGTAGGAGTTATAAGGCGGCCTTCATCTTGTTATTCACCCTGGTACTGGTGCTGACAGGATGCGCAGGCAAGAAGGATCCCAAGGAGGCGCTGAGCAGCGCAGCTGTTCAAGCCTTGAGTATGGAATCTTACGTCATGGACAATCAGATTAAAATTGTGGATTTGAGTTACACTTCAGATGATTCGTCCTCGTATACTGCGGCACAGGTAGGGGCTGTATTCTCTATTTTGAAGGATGCAGAGATCAACATCAGCGGCATTTATCAGCAAGACCCGATGCAGTCCGAGCTTACGCTCGAAATCAAGCTTACCGGGGACATGTCGACAACCATTAAGATTCCTATGGTCGTTACCCAGGATAAGCTGTATATCAAAATTCCAAGCATTCCATTCTTGCCGTTGCCGGATACGGTTGTAGGCAAGTTCCTGGTGATGGATATGCAGGAAATGATCGAGCAGTCGGGCCAAGAGTTCAACCCTGAGATGTTCGACCCTAATAAGTCGAAGAAGCTTACCGGGGAGATCTCCGGCGCTGTATTCGCGGAATATGATGAAGCGACATATTTCAAGAATGTTGACCCAAAGGATGCAGAGCTTCCTGAGGGCATTTCCGCTAAGCAGGTTGTTCAATTCTCGGTAACGAATGATAACGTCAAACCAGCCTTGGAGATTCTGATCCATAAGGTTACCCCGAAGCTGCTCGACATTATCGAGAAGGAAGAATACCGGTCCCTGATTGGTGTAACGCCTGAGCAGATCGAAGAGATCAGAACAGGGCTGCAAGAGGAAGATCAGAGCGAGATTGGCGCAGCACTGGATGAGATGCTGGAGTATTTGAGTGTACATGAGCTTACATTGAATACGGCCATTGATAAGAAGGACTACCCTGTCTATCAGGATGCGAACATTGATCTGGAGTTCAATGATCCTTCTACAAAGGACAAGGTTCGTCTGGCGCTTCAATTCAATAGTACCTTTAGCAAGATTAATGAGAAGCAAACGTTCGAGATCGGGATTCCAACGGATACCATTACGATGGAACAATTCGAACAAGAAATGGGCGGGCTGGGATACTAGAACCGCACCTTCAAATAATGGATAGGAAGAGGGCTGCCTGATGAAGGCAGCCCTCTTTTAACTTTAATTATGATGATGTTCCGGCCTTTTGCGAAGCTTGCGGAAGAAATTTGTCAGAAGAGAGGCGCATTCCTCCTCCAGGACTCCGGATAATACTTCCGTACGGTGATTAAAACGAGGTTCTTGCAACAGGTTCATCAGCGTACCTGCACAGCCTGCCTTGGGATCCGAAGCGCCATAGATCACCTCAGGAAGACGGCATTGGACGATGGCTCCAGAGCACATAGGACAGGGCTCAAGAGTCACATACAGCCGGCAGTGAAGCAGCCGCCAGGCACCCAGCGTATTGCTGGCTTCACGAATAGCAAGCATCTCCGCATGGGCGGTACCGTCTCGAGAGCTCTCCCGCAAGTTATATCCCCGTCCGACAATCATATCTCCAAATACGATTACCGCTCCAATAGGCACTTCTCCCAGTTCCTCTGCCTTCCGGGCTTCTACAATGGCCTGCTCCATCCAATATTCATGCGGATGGGTAGATTCCGGCGGCGCAGGAAACAACGAAGTCGACATGGATGTTCACTCCTCTAGTTTGATCTCTTATACACAAAATCCAACGAACAAATATTCGTTGTTAACATACTGTGGACAATACTGTGCATAAGTGTAGATTTATCCACGATTCTATTCACATATCCAGTTAATGTATTGTTAATATGTTTAAAACATGTGGATAACTTGCCTATAAAGTGCGTTTTTTATCGACAATAATTAGGTATAATTTCTTATTCTAGGCAAAACATTTGGGAATTTCAACGTCTTTGCAAATTACTTACTTACAGGTATGATGAAATTGATGTCGAACTACCCAGAATTCTCCAACTATTTTCCCTTGAGGAGGCTTGTATGTCCATAAAAATAAAGCTTTCTCTAACGATGACGATATTTGCTGTAGTTCTTCTTTCCTTGAATTTAGTTCTAAGCTACTTCTCTACCCGGGACAGCCTCCAAAGAGCCAGCGAGAGCAATGCCGTACTGGTGGCGAAGCAGATAGCACTTGCCATCGGCCAGAGCCGTGCGGTATATGAATATATTGGCGGGCAGAACCCGCAGTCTCGTTCTACTACCCTGTCTACCGCGCTTCAGATGACGAGTCCGGAGCGAATTGTCCGGGAGACGATGGAAGCCAATGATAGCTTGATCAATATCTCCGGAATCGACCCATATGCACCTAGGCGGGAGATGGCCCGCTTATTTGGCGCGCCGGATGAATTAGAGGAAACAACCTTTTTTCGTGCCGTTGCGGCCGCTGATCAGGTTGAGCCCTTGAGATATGAGATCCAATGGAATGGAGAACGGGTGCTTGAGAGTTATATTCCGGTAAAATTTTCAGACCGCGCTTATGTCATTCGGGTAGTCTCCAGCTACAGATCCATTTCTGCTGTGCTGTCCGAATTTATGATGGACCAGCTAAGTGTCTCGGTCCTATTGCTGCTTATGGTCGTGTTTGTCAGCTACTTGATGGCCGGAGAGCTTATCCGGCCGCTGCAGCATATTTTGTCCAGGGTGAATCACTTTTCAGCGGGTGTCTTCGATGCCCGAATCGGGATGAGGAGAAATGACGAGATTGGCAAGCTGGCGCAGAAGATGGACCAGATGGCTGACAATATGAATCATTACATGACAGAGCTCCGGCAGAAAAATGAAGAAAATCGTCTGATGCGCGAGCATTTGGAATCCATCATTAATCAGACGGCGGATGCCATTCATGTCACGGATCTGGATGGGACGATCTCGCGGATCAATAAAGCATTTGAGACGTTGTATGGCTGGACCTCTGACGAGATTGTCGGCAGCAGACTAGACTTTATTCCTCCCTCCTCGTCAGATGAGCGGAGCGGGTGGTACAAGGTCATCGAGCGGGACAGACCGTTCGTGCTGACAGAGACCGTACGTCTTCGCAAGGATGGCAGCCAGGTGCATGTCAGCATTAGCGAATCGCCGGTGTATGATGAGGATGGACTTATCGTGGCCTTTATCAGCATCTCAAGAGATATGACAGAACATAATAAGATGGAGGAGTTGCTGCGCCGGTCGGAGAAGCTCACGACAGTAGGCCAGCTTGCTGCCGGCGTGGCTCACGAGATCCGCAATCCGCTTACAACCCTTCGCGGCTTCTTGCAGATGCAGCAGCGCTCCAAGAGCATCAGTCAGCTGCATACGGATATCATGTTATCAGAGCTGGATAGGATCAATTTAATTGTCAGTGAATTTCTGATTCTGGCGAAGCCGCAGGCGGTCCAGTTTGAAATCAGGGATATCCGCTTTACGATTGGTGATGTGATCTCCTTGTTGGACAGTGAAGCGCATCTACATAATATTGAATTTGAGTCCCATTTCTACTCGACGCCAGTTCTGGTACACTGTGAAGAGAATCAATTGAAGCAGGTCTTTATCAACGTGTTGAAGAATGCCATGGAAGCCATGCCTCGCGGCGGGAAGATATCTCTATTTGTCGGAGAAGAGGAAGACGGAAATGCAGTTATCTGTGTGGAAGACGAGGGAGAGGGAATCTCGAAGGACCGTTTGGAGAAGCTGGGGGAACCTTTTTACACGAATAAAGAGAAGGGAACCGGGCTGGGTCTAATGGTTACGCAGCGAATTATTGAGGGGCATAAGGGAAAGATCTGCTTTGACAGCGAGCTTGGTGAGGGAACCCGGGTTACAATTCTTCTTCCTGGCACCAAGAGAGAACTCCAGACCGAACAGCCTGGAGCAGCGGGATAACGAATCGTAGATTGAAGAGTAAAGCATGAAGGGTGACAGTAAGGGTGAGAATTAATAAATTTATCAGTGAGACAGGCTATTGCTCCAGACGAGAAGCCGATAGGCTTGTAGAGTCGGGAAAGGTTACCATTAACGGAGAGATTGCAGTGCTTGGAAGTCAGGCGGAGGAAGGCGATGATGTCCGGGTTGACGGAAGGCCGCTTCGGGAGAAGCTGGAGCAGCATGTGTATATCGCGCTGAATAAGCCAACAGGAATAACAAGCACGACAGAGCGTCATATTCGGGGCAACATCGTGGACTTTGTCGGTCATGAGAAACGCATCTTTCCGATTGGCCGCCTGGATAAAGATTCAGAAGGTCTGATTCTGCTGACGAGTGATGGGGATATCGTAAACAGGATTCTTCGTGCGGAAGGGAAGCATGAGAAGGAATATATTGTAACGGTCGACCGGCCGGTGACTCCCTCGTTCCTGAGAGCCATGGGAGAAGGCGTGAAGATTCTCGGCGAGATGACCTTGCCGTGCAAGGTGACCCGGATCGGAGAACGTGTATTCCGGATCATTCTTATGGAAGGAAAGAACAGGCAGATTCGCCGCATGTGCAGTGCGCTCGGTTATGAGGTTCGTAAGCTCCGGCGGATTCGGATTATGAACATCCACCTTGGAGACCAGAAGATAGGAACATGGCGCGACCTGACTCCGCAGGAGAAGCAGGAGCTGGGCGAAGCGCTGAATTACAAGCTGTTGTAAGCAGACAACAAAAGGGCTTATTCGCTCGATCTGATGATCTAGTGAATAAGCCCTTTTTTATCGTGCGGCTGAATTGAAGGAGCCTCACTCCTGCGATGCAAGTTGAACTGAAGAAGCTACGTGGTTAGGGCATACTTCACACATTGCCCCCAAAACGTATAGTCATTAGTTCAACTTATTAATTTATTCTTGTGTGGCCGGCAAGCCAATCTGCTGATCGCCATCCTGATACTTCCGGATGATGGAGACCTCGACCCGACGGTTCTGTGCTCTGCCGACATTGGTGTTATTGCTGGCAACGGGATGGTATTCACCATATCCGATCGCACTGAACTTCATGGGATCAAGCTTCTCGTTCAAGATTAGGATCTTCATAAAATTAAGCGCACGGGCCGAGCTAAGATCCCAGTTGGATGGGAACTTGGCCGTTGAGATAGGCACATTATCTGTATGTCCCGACACAATCACTTCGTAATCAGGGAATTCCTGAAGCAGATTAGAGATTGCCTTGGCCAATATGCGGGCATCGGGCTTCACATCCGCTTCCCCAGACGGGAAGAGCGCCTTGTCGCTAATCGTAATCATTAATTGAGATTGATTAAGCTTGGTATCGAGTTGGTCTGTTAAGCCGTTATTTTCGATATAAGTGTCCAGCTGCTTCTTCAGCGCCTCAAGGCTTTCTTGCTCTTGCTGCATTAATTGCTTCTTCTGGTTCATCAGACCGTCTGTAGAAGTCTTAGGCAACTGGCTGTCGCTGATTCCATTGATAGTGCTGCTCTGGAGAGCGTTATGATCGAGGATGCCGCTGCCCCCCGTTAATACGCTATGGAATGCTTCGCTCATCTCCTGAAACTTCTGGGCATCCACATTACTCATCCCGAAGAGGACGATGAACAGCGCCAGCAGAAGGGTCATTAAGTCAGAATAGGGTAACAGCCAGCTTTCGTCAGCATGTTCTTCGTGATCTTGGTGTTTCTTATTCCTTTTGCTCACCCGCGCCAGCCCCCTTTTCCAGAATCTCCGCACGCTCCGCAGGGGTTAAGAATACGGCCAGCTTCTGCTGGATAGCAATCGTCGATACACCGGATTGAATGGACAGAAGCCCTTCCACCATCATGAGCTTCACTTCCATCTCTTTCTTAGACAGACGTTTCAGCTTGTTGGAGATTGGATGCCACATGACATAACCTGTAAAAATACCAAAAACGGTAGCGATAAACGCACCGGAAATAGCGTGGGACAACTTCGCAACATCACTCATATCGGATAGCGCCGCGATCAAACCGACAACCGCCCCGAGTACCCCGAGGGTTGGCGCATACATTCCTGCCTGGGAGAAGATCAGAGCACCGGCTTTATGCCGTTCCTCTGTCGCTGCAATGTCTTCGGTTAATACGTCCTGAACGAATTCCTGATCGTTGCCGTCGATGATCATCCGCATGCCGCCCCGCAAGAAGTCATCATTGATTTCTTCCACCTTGGCTTCCAATGCGAGCAAGCCTTCACGGCGGGTAATGGTAGCCCACTCCATGAACATGGAGATTAATTCTGCCTTACTGATCATCTTTGGTTTGATGATCGTTAACATAATCAGTTTTGGGAACTTCTTAAGCTCCGACATCGGGAAGCCTACGAACAGAGTAGCGGCAGTACCTACAAAAATGATTACGAATGCCGCAGGGTTCTGAAGCAGACTTTCAACAGGCGCTCCTTTTAGAAACATTCCCAAGATCAGCGCTATGAAGCCGAGAATAAGTCCAATAATAGTTGAGATTTCCATTGCACACCTCGTCCTTGAGAGAATTGAATTGGCGTTCTTGCCCCTGGCATCCTTGCTGGGACAATTAAATTGAAGCCGAATATCAGTTTATCTATTTTATCGACAGAATCCCCTTTTTTTTTAAGGTGCTTTTTCCGGTATAATAAGAATACGGTCCTTTAGGACTGTATAGAAAGGGGTATATCCGCTGTGGGAGTAAAACATGGAAGAGATTATGAATATATTTTGAAGGATTTGACGGAAGCCATTGGCCGAATCCATGACTGCTATCTTTTCTTCGAAATGGAAGTATCAGAATGGGAGCAGCTGGATCAAGAAGCGAAGGCCGAGGTACAAGAGGCGCTGGCTGAGGACCTGTTCTATGGATTAGGGTCAGAGCCTGTGATCGAAGTGGGCAGCGCTGTAGTTATTCATGATGCGGAGGGGCATCGGATTAACTTTCTGATTGGTGAAGAGGAATTGACCTCGGTAATGTTGATCTGAGGCAGCGGTTTTGGATTCCTCAGACAGGCATGGTAAAATAGAAGCTGACCAAGCAGACGCCTCCGGGCTGCATAGAGTACCAGATGATACGTCGTATGCCAGGCATGAACACCGATGAACATGAATACAATAAACCGATGATAGAATGTATTGAGGTAGAATAGGGGGAACAAAAATGCCGTTTACACCGGAAGAGGTAGAAGCGCATTTGGAGAAGCTTGAAGGCTGGGAGCTGGAAGAGGGGCGCTGGATTATACGAAAGTATACCTTCTCAAGCTTTATGAAAGGAATCGCCTTTGTCGATGAGGTTGCGGCGATTTCAGAGGCCTTTAATCATCACCCTTTTATTACGATTGATTACAAGACAGTGACCCTGCGTCTGACCTCCTGGGAAGAGGGAGGCATTACGGCGTTGGATATTAAGGAAGCTCATCAATATAATGAGGCATTTGAACGGGAGCGAACTGCTGGTTAGTCCGCTTTGCCCTTCTTCATTATAGCTGCAAGATGAACGCCCGCCAGGATAAGTTATCCGGCGGGCGTATTTATGTGTGAGCTATTTTTTCTCTGACAGCCATAGGGCCACGTTGGCAATTTCCTCTTCCTTCAGCTTATCCTTGAAGGAAGGCATCATTCCCCCGCCTTTACCCTTCGTAATAATGCTGTACAGTTGATCTGCAGATAGTGTGGAGCCAATATGAGCCAGTTCAGGAGCATTTGCACCTTGAAGCTGATCTCCATGACAAGCGATACAGTTATTATTAACGATCGTCTCGGCTTGCTCAGCATTCAGCGTAACGGCCGGCATTTGAGGCTTCTCTTCTTGGGCGACTTGATCCCGGCCTGGCAAGGTAAACATAAGCGCGGCTGCAAAGATGCAAGCCACCGCAAGTAATCCGCTCATGATCCACTTTTGCATTCCAATTCGTCCCTTCTATGTAAGCTGCTCCTTCCATTATAACGGAACATGACAGCTGATCATAGCTTTTGTGTCAAAAAAAGTAACGAATTCGGCCGAATTATAAATAAACGACCCTTTAATCGTGATGATAATCACAGCGGAGATCAATAATGAAATTATCCCCGATATACCATGCAGTAATAGGGCTTGGAGATTCCTCCCGGGGTCATTTTCTCATAAAGGTCGGTAATCACAAAACCGGACTTCTGATAAGCGCGAATGGCCCGGGTATTCCAGGTCAGCACCTCCAGATCAATCACATCCTGCGGCTTTCTCCGTTTGGCTTCTGCAACAATCACCTTCACGAAGTCTTTGCCCAGACCATGGCCGCATAGATTTGGCCTCATACCTACCCCTAGCCGGGTAACGCCCTCCATAGGAAAATATTGAGCGAATCCGGCAAGCTCATCTTCCGGATTCAGTAAAGAGACATATTGCTGGGCGCGGAGCGTGGGGTTGCCGAACTCTACATCAAGCGCTTTCATCTGCTCCCAAGGGAGCCAGCTATACACATCATAAGGGGAATCATATTTCCAGGTACAAATATCGGCCCCATGACTTTCTTCCATTGGTACAACACGAAATGGTACGGCAGGTTGTTCCATCTTTGCGCCTCCTTTAGCGATAGAGAATATATCTTCGACAGGAGTGGATCCCATTCCTTTTTAAACTCACTCTAACGGGAAATGGGCCGGTTGTAAAGGCGTTTTCGGTTGTTTCGTTCTCCAGAGTATGGGTATATGAAGGGTAAGGTGCGCTCATAAATAAAAAAATAGGGTATAGCAAGTAACCTTTTTGATAATTCCTGCGTTTAATGAAATGTAGAAATAAAATACCGCAGTCGATTCCGGCAAGAATCGCTGCGGCAAGGAAGAACATGAATCAGGATTCTACAGCATACTTGGCATAAGTATATTTGCTGAGGATCCGCTTTGCTCCGACATAACGGTTTTTGTAATAAGAGCTGTCCAGACTATCGACCTTAATTCCGTTCGATGATGAGGCATGGGCGAATTCCCCGTCTCCAAGGTAAATTCCTACATGGGATACCCGGCCTGTGCCCGACGTATTAAAGAAGACCAGATCGCCTGCCTGCAGCTGGCTTTTGGATACGGCCGTTCCCTGCTTATACTGGGCAGAAGAGACACGGGCCAGATCAATGCCAAGCTTCTTAAAGACGTACCGGGTAAATCCGGAACAATCAAAGCCGGTAGTGGTAACGCCACCGTATTTGTACGGTGTTCCATAGACTGAATTGACGACACTGGTGAGTGTGGATTCTCCGGCAAGAGCGCTTCCCGTCCCCATGGTGAACAATACGGTCAGGCTTGTTGCTGCTGCGATAACTGCTTTTCTCAAGATGTAACTGCTCCTTCCAAGGCCTGCGAGGTTAGCTTAAGGATTCGGTTGAAGGTTCCCTATGATCTCTTATGTATAGATCAATTCACCCAAAGTGGTTCCCCCGTTTCCCGGGTGCCGGGAATTCGGCTGTTCTTAGTAGTCTGCACCCGAAAAGAACGACGTAGCTGCAATGGTTACTGCAATAATTACAAAGTTGTTACTATTACCTTAGCTATTCTACCAAAGCCCATCCAGTGTTGGCAAGCTTATCATAAAAACTGGCTAAAAAAGGTGATTTAGAACTGGTTAAGACAATCGGAAACAGGGTAAATAGTCTTAAGTGAATAAAAAAGACCCACAGTGAATTCATTAAGAATTCCTGCGGGCCTCGTGTTGACTTACTCTACGTCATCATGGTCAGTCGTAATTTCAGTAGTTACTTCTTCATACTTATCTGTGCTCATAATGCGCTTGGCACCAACATAACGCTTCACATAATAGCTTTCGCTCAATTTGCTGATGATTACGCCCTTGGAGGAAGAAGCATGAGCGAACTTGCCGTCTCCTACATATACCCCAACATGGGATACTCCCTTACCAGAGGTGTTGAAGAACACCAGGTCTCCAACAATCAATTCATCCTTTTCTACGGCCGTTCCCATCTTGTATTGGGAAGCGGATTGATGCGGCAGCTTAATGCCGATCTTAGAGAAGACATACATCGTAAAACCGGAGCAGTCAAAGCCATTAGTAGATGTTCCACCAGAGACGTATTTAGTTCCAAGGCCTTCATCGATAACGGAATCCAGCTTGGAATCCGCGAAAGCGCTACCAGCCCCGAGTGTAAACATGATGGCTAAACTTACGGCTGCTGCTGTGAGTTGCTTCTTCAAGGTAAAACTCCTTCCAATGCCTACGAGGTTAGCTTAAGGATTCGGTTGAAGGTCCCCTATGATCCCTCTGTTACGAGATCAATTCACCCAAAGTGGTTCCCCCGTTCCCCGTGAAGGGAATTCGGCTCGATTTTCTTCTGTCAGCATATTATTTCGACATCTGGAGGAGGATCCCTGCCAAGGATGACAATAATAATGACAAAACTGTTACTGAATTTGCTCTGTTGCTATTGTAGCAAAGGCAAGTATATTTTGGCAATGGCTAAATCACAAGACTTATAGGCCCAAGCGGCATTTAAGGCCTCCGAGATCACTCGGAGGCCTTAAGGGGCAAGGGTTTTTAAAAAGTAAATTTTTTTTAACCTTTTTGTGACCTAGTATGCCAGAGCCGATATTGAGAGGTTACATTCCAGACTTGGAATAGACTTCGGATAAAAGGATAGGTTTGCTGTAGGACAAGAGCCAGTATGCCGGTAAAGATCCAGGAGAACACGCCGAAAATCAGGAATATGCCTAGCGTAAAGCTGCCAAGCACGAACGCGATCAAGATGCCCTGAAGCATGTGCCGGAAGCAGATCACCAGAGACGTCCAGAGTCCCGCTTTAAAGAGATACCCGAATTTGATAAACAGAAGGACTTGATGAATTAGCCAGCCATAGACCAAATAGATCAACAAATATCCGCTAATAACTAGAAGGGAGGACAGGGGATTGCTTTCACGAATAAGTGGTGGCAATTGCTCAAGCAGCCTTGGTCCGATCCAGAAGAAGGGAAGAGACAAGAATGCCAGCTCAAGTATATAGAAGAGGGCCACTGGCTTCCAGAATTCCTTCATTCCCCGAAAGAAGGGAAGCCCGCTCTTCCGGGAGTCCTGCGGGAGCAGTCCGTAGAGTATGCCGGATTCTAGCAGGGGACTGAGCAGCAGCCGTAGGGCGATCATGCCAAGGAGTATCCACAAATATTGATGAACAGCAGCATTATGCTGCAGCTCGAGCTGGGCCTCAAACCCGTACAGCAGACGGCTGATCTCGGTCGGCGGAGGATCGGGATACCGGGATAACACGGCGATAACCGCCATATTTACAATCCGGTAAAGAAAGAAGCCCCATAGCAGCTGATATAGAAACAGGATGATGACAGAGGGAAACTGGCTTCGGACAAGTCCCCATCCTTGCTTAACATAGGTCATAGCATTTCCCTCCCGAGGGTGATTGGGTTAGTAAATTCCCTTACCATACAAGCAGCCCAAGCAATGACTCGAGTAATTTTACAGCGCCTAAGGTGGTCCGAGTCTCAACCGGCTCTTGGATCTCGTTTTTGAGATAATTATTGATATGCTTGTTCTCCAGCACCAGGGAATAGTCAGGATCAATCTGAACGAAGTCGATCGGCTCCTTGTACTGAAGCTTCAACTCGATGCGTTCGCCTTCCCCGTTCCAGACCTTTTTCTCCGTATGCCCGTCTTTAAAGCTGAACAGCAGAGGGACCTTGGAAGCATCGCCGCCCAACTGCCGGAGGGTGACAACCGATTCGTACAGAGGCGTTCCTTCCTTGGAGGTAATCTCCCGGACCTGAATATCCTCCACGGCAAAATCAGCCATCCCGCCGTTGTATACATATTGCTTGAAATAACTTTTCCAGCTTCGTCCGGTAGTCTGCTCTACAATCCGTTCAAAATCGGCCGTAGTCGGATGCTTAAAGCGATACTTTGTACTATAGCTGTACATAATTCGCTTCATCGTCTTCGTCCCGACCTGGCGCTCAATATCAAGCAGAACCAGTTTGCCGCGATAATAAACGTTTTTGGCGTAATTGTCTCCCGATCCGTACTTCCAGGCCACTTCGGTAAGGGATACAGGGGAAGTAATGATCGCGGACTGAACCGGCAGGTTGGCTTGAATGCCGAACTCCTGCTCCATTAGCTTATCCTCGGCATAGGAGGTGAAGGCCTCATCCAGCCAGGCCTCTTCGAATTCGTTGCTTGCGACCATTCCGTAGAAAAATTGATGCCCAATCTCATGGATGACCGTACGCTCCAGCTCATCGTAGCTGGGGGAATCGCCGGATGCACCGAATGCCGTTATTAAGGTCGGATACTCCATCCCGCCCGCTCCGTTGCCTTCTTCCGGAGGGACGACGATGGACAAGGTAGAGTAAGGATATCTTCCATACCATTTGCTGAAATTTGCCAGAGCGACCTTGGCCGCATAGAAATAACGTTCCTTCAAATCCTCATGCTTGGGATCGAGATACAGCTTGATCCGTACTCCGGGTACCTCGGACGAGGAGAAAGGCTCCTCGACATAGACAAAATCAGGGGATGCCGACCATGCAAAATCATGCACATCATCCGCATAGAACTGGATCGACTTGCGGCCGTCCTTTCTGATGGCGGGCTTGGTCTGGAAGCCGGTGGCCGCGACCGTATAATGGTCAGGGACATCGATATTCACGCTATAGATTCCGAAATCGGAATAAAATTCAGAATTGCCATGATACTGGTGAAGGTTCCATCCCTCGGCAGTTCGGCCCCTCGTTCCGGCCGGCTCGTAGACGCTGAGCTTGGGGAACCATTGACCAGCCATCACGAAGTCCCCTGCCGCTCCCATGCGTGCAAAAATTTTAGGCAGCTCGACCTTGAACTGAATCTTGAGCGTAATGCTCTCCCCGCCCCGAACCGTGACCGGGAGGCGGACCTTCGCCAGAGTCTGGTCATTTGCGTTTCCATCATCAGGCTGGACGAACTGGATCCGGTGGAGTAGTGAAATACCGTCCGTGGTCCGGATCTCTGTCAGCTCCATGCCGCCCCAGCCATCCTTAGGCATCACATCTCCGCGCAGCTTGCCGCCGGATTCCTTCATAAAGGTCGTATCAGCGGAGGCAAAGGCATTCGGATACAGATGAAAATACAGCTCATTAACCGCCTTTTTTCCGGGGTGCGTCCAGGTGACCGTCTGAGTACCCGTCAGAACATGGTTTTGTTCATCCAGCTTCACCTGAATGTGGTACTCGGTAACCCGGTAGCTAAGCACCTCGGCTGTAGGCTGCTGAATGCTCTCTGCTGCAGAAGGAACGGGTTTGTTGCTGCTGCCTGAGTCAGCATTGGCCAGGGTCTCGGCGGCAGCCAGGGGCTTGACCTGTTCCGAGGCATAGGAAGTCTCTTCCCCGGGCGGTGAGGCCAGGGAGTAGCGGAGCGTGCCGACAATAAGGCAAATGGCGAGAATAGATAAGCCGAGAATAGTAGTTCGTCGGGTCATACAATGGATACCTCCCGTTGACAAGCATCTACAGCATGTATATGTTTGCATTTGGGAGATTATTAGCTAAAATTAAATTAATCTGACCCGGTTTCAGGAGGAACATATGAATAAAGAGAAGAAAATATTTGCGCTGAACATTATCAGCAATGAGGATAAGAGCAAGCACAAGGGGTTCGGGGCCGGTTCCATTGACCTGAACAGCATGTCACCCGTTATTCTTGACGGTAATGAAGCCTATATCGATATTGGTGCAATGCATGCGAAGAGCAAAGTAGAGAAGGGAATCAAGTTCTCTATGAACCGGGACGACGTTCCTAACGGTCGTCAGGTGTGGATTGTATGGGTTGCCGTGGATCGCTCGCCGGAAGGGCAGTTTTACGGCGGCTTGACGGCTTGCGAGATGTGGATTGATACGGAAGCCAGACGCGGCTGGAAGATTCTTGCCGATCATGTGAACCGGATGGACTATGCCTTGAAGCGGAAGGTGCTTCTGGAGGGACTTTCCCCGGAACAAAAGCAACTGCTTAAGAAGCTGCTTCTGGATACCAATGAACAATGGTGGGAGCGGTCTCCGGATCATGTGAAGGCAGCATTTGAAGACTGATCAGGACCGGGGTATCACAAAAGACAAATAGAGGACGTTCTCCCGTGGCAGCGAGCTGCGGAGGGACGTCCTCTATTTCTATAGAAAGAAAAGAATCCTTTCTCTTACGGAAGCATGTAGAACTTCACCGTAGGATCTGCACTGGAGTAGGGCGATTTAGCCGAAAATTTCAGTTGATTCCCGGTTCTGCCCATGTAGGTTAACCCGTCTCCGACTCCCCATTCACTATGCTCAATCATATCAATCGATTCCTCGCTGTGCAGGCTAAGATACAGGGGAACGGCAGCGCCGGAGCTCCGGTCGACCAGCAGCAGTGTACCTAGGGTATATTCCCGAATCAAGAAGAAGTCATCCTCTATGGCCTCAAGACTGTACACCTCATCCGCTGTCCCATAATTTTCAAAGCGGATAGTCTCCTGTACGGTTCCGTCCGGTGACACCAGATCGGCATATTGACCGTAATTCATGATGATTTGTCCCTTATGGCTCAGTGCATCAGGCAGCAAATTCACCATGGAAGGTCCGCCATAGGAGTAGCCGGCCTGATATACCTGCTTGCCGCCATGGATTAGAACCCGGATTCGGTCATTGAATATATGAGGCTCCCCATGGGCGTTGCTGATCTCCAGCACGTAAGTGTCCTTATCTATGGATGCCGCATCCATGTACAGCCAGTCCGGTGATCTAAGATTGATCGCCCCCAGGCGCGAAGGAAGCGTTCCGGCACGGCCGCCATAGAGCGTATTTTGAGAACGGTTAAGCCAGAACAGCATATCCCCTGAACTCGATAAAAGGTAGCGCGAGGTAAAGGAGAAGCTGATATTTTGTTCGCCTGAAGAGGTGATCGGAATAGAAAATAGCTTGGAGAATAGAGAGGCTGGCACATAGGTAACTCCATTCTTGACAAGGACAGATGCCCCCAAAGACAAGACGGCTCCGCTCTGGCTTGTCGCTTTTGCACTGCCAGCCTTGAACTGGGCGGTCTGGGTTATGCCTGTAAGCTGGTAGCTCTTGGCAGATGAGTTATAGGTTAGCTGCAGATCCAACAGCGGAGCGACCTCCCGAAGGGGAAGATAGAGCTGTCCCGATTGCTTGAACGGCTTGGTATTCAGGGTATAAATAGTCTTCTCTGCTGCTGCGGCTTGAGTCGTCAGAGCTGATAGCCCTGGCAGACCGGATAGGCCAGGTATGGCGGGAACGGCGGTTGCTGCAACGGTCAGGGCTAGAGCTGCTGCAGCTACTCGTGCTGTTGTTGATGGGATCTTGCGCATGTTACTCCTCCTCTAAATTTCCAGCATTTATCTATTTATTAAACAAACGCGGGAAGTCCGAAGAAGGTTTCGAGTGAGCTTCAGAATTTTTATCAACGATCGATACATACGGATTGTCACGATAATAGAAGCGCCAGGGCTTCGCCGCATATTCCTCTGCGTAAGGAATATTGATGCGCGGAGCGGCGACGATCGTCTCGCCGCTCCCGTCGGCGCCCGGCCCTCCTGCGGCAAGCCGCAGCGGGCTGGCGCCGCTATAGAACAGTGCGCCGTTCAGCGCCTTGTCGATCCCCAGAGCCCGGCACAATTTGCCGGGTCCTCCCGACAAGTCCGCTGGCCGGCGCACAAGGGAGCCGCGGCAGCGCCGCATGAGGACTTCGTCCTCCAGCGTCAGCGGCTCCACCGCCCGGATCAGGACGGCCTGCGGATCGTCCTGCGGCCCGGTTACCACATTCAAGCAGTGGTACATGCCGTAGATCAAATACACATAGGCGGCTCCGCCCCCGCCAAACATTACCTCCGTGCGTGCTGTGCGCCGCCCGCCGTAAGCATGGCTGCCTTTATCCTCCACACCGCCATAGCTCTCTGTCTCGACAATCCGGCAGCGGATCATCCCTTCCTCGGTATCCCGCTCCAGAATCTGCCCCAGCAGCAGCGGGGCCGCCTCCAATGCCGAGACCGAGTAGAACGAGCGAGGAAGGAGATCACCGGGCGTAAGCCCAAAATTCATGATGAAGAGCCCCCTCTTTGGTCGCTGCCAGCATGATTCCCAAGCTGCAGCTTGTTTTCCTTCATCATATCGGCGCCATGAAGCAGAGGCAAGTCAGCATCGATCAAGAGCATGCTGTCTTTTCGCTCAACTTATATAATGGTGGTAGTTAGTAAACTAATTTTCCTACGATCCAGGTAATAGGGAAATAGGATCTTAAGCCTAGGGTTACAACTACAACTACTTCTATATTACTCAGTCCTCGTGTCGTCAATTTTAGTGCCATTCTGCACTAAAATCGTCGCCTTACCGATTTACAATTAGCTTGCGAACAAAGGAGTGTACTTTGTGTAATTACTAATTACTACCGACAGTGGAATTAATTCATCCACCATCGCTTCAGATCGCTCCACCAGGACCGGTTTTCCGGCTCTTCCTGAACCGGCAAAGGCGCCAAATCCTCGGCTTCCACACTTTCGCCGCTGTGCTCGGTACAGAATTCGGTCGGCTCCGTTCCTTCTAGGAAGACTACGAGCTGCTTGTCAGGGCAGTCTGCGGTGGCCAGCTTGCCGCTGGAAGGATCAATATAAGCGCTCACCACGCCATCCGGCATCGGAAAAATTTTCGGAGGCACCTTTTCCAGCGCCTTCTCCGTAAACTTGGCGAAGATCGGTGCCGCCTTGCGCGATTCTGCCGTTCCAAGCGATTTCCCCTTGTCATAACCGACCCAGACTGCGGTTGAAAGCTCCGGAGTATAGCCCACAAGCCAAGCATCCGTGCTGGTTGTTCCGGTCTTCCCTGCGACCGGTCGCTGAATCACCTCGGAGACGCGGTTACCGGTGCCGCCCACCTCGAACACGCCCTCCAGCAGCCGGGTGAGTACATAAGCCGCCGCCGGCTCGATGACCTGCTCCTGCTTCTGCTCCTTGGTCTCATAAAGCACATGGCCTTCCTCGTCCGTTATTTTCAGCACGGCCACCGGCTCAATCCGCTTACCTTGATTACTGATGACGGCAAAGGCTGAAGCCATCTCGAACGGACTGACCGGAGAAGTCCCCAGCGCAAGCGAAGGAACAGGTGTAAGCGTACTGGTAATCCCCATCTTTGCTCCTAATGCAGCGACCTCCTCTGCGCCTATGGTCAGCAGCGTATTTACAGCATAAATATTGTCGGAGGCTGCGATCGCACGACGCATATCGATCTCTCCCAAATACTTGTCCCCGTAATTTTTCGGGCTATAGGTTTTGCGGTCCTCATCATAGTGGAACAGGGTCGGCTGGCTGTTGAACATGCTGACCGGTGTCATCTTTTTCGACGAAAGTGCAGCTAAATACATAATCGGCTTGAAGCTGGAGCCGGGCTGCCGGGTCTTGGCGAAGACATGATTATATTGACTGGTCGTATAGTTCGTGCCGCCTACCAGTGCCTTTACATAGCCGTTGCGCGGATCGATCGCTACTAATGCCACCTCAAGCCCATCGCTTCCTTCCAGCTCTGAGGCAACGGCATCCTCGGCAGCGCGCTGTGCATCCATATCAAGGGTGGTGTAGATGCGAAGTCCGCCGCTTTCCAGCAGATCCTCATTGAATCCAAGCTCATTCACGACTACATTTCGGATATAGTCGCGAAAATAAGGAGCTTGATCGCCGCCAGTCCGCTGCTGTGGCGATTGAAAGGCCAGCAGCTCCTCATACGCCTTCTCGGCCTCATCGGCTGTGATTGCCCCGATCTCCTTCATGGCGTTCAGGACGATCTTTTGCCGATCCTTGGCATTTTTCATATGGTTGTAGGGCGAATAGTAGGTGGGTCCCTTCGGGATTCCGGCTAAAATGGCACTCTCCGCCAGATTGAGCTCCTTTGCAGATTTGCCGAAATAGAGCTGGGCCGCCGCTTCAATTCCGTAGGCTCCGCGTCCATAATAAATTTCATTTAAATACATATTCAAAATTTCGTCCTTGCTATATTGCATTTCCAACTGGGCGGTATACTTAGCTTCCTTAAGCTTGCGGGACCAAGTACGCTCGTGGGACAGATAGAGATTACGGGCCAGTTGCTGGCTAAGCGTGCTGGCGCCCTGCACCTTGTCCATCTCCCGGAGATTGACGAGTACAGCCCGGAGCATTCCCTTTATATCGAACCCGAAGTGCTCATAGAACTTCCGGTCTTCAACGGCTAGTGTGGCCTGAACGACCCAGGGCGATATATCCTCCAGCTTCACCTGTTGCTGGTTTCGTTCGCCGGTTGTGAACACAGCGATAGCTTGACCCTGCAGATCGAGCAGCTGAGAGTTGCGGTCAGCACCTGCAGGCGGGAGCACCGCTTGGTACAGATAGACAAGTAAGCCGCCAAGCAGCACCGCTCCGGCAAGCGTAAAGACCAGCATGAATTGGAATAACCTCAGCCATTTACCGCGCCGAGGCTTGCGATTACTGCGTGTTAGCTTTTGCATGCGTACTCCCCCCTATAAGTGCGTGTTCAAAAGATGAATTTTTCAACAACCTCTAAAAAATGAAATTGCCAATGATTGGATGTCCTATCTAACAGTATGGGGAAGAGAATGGTACTTTATTCTGTGAATTTCATTGACGATGATAATCATTTTCAATTAGAATGAGAATAAATGATTATTTTAATTTTTATAGAATGCCTTTGAGGAGGAACAATTGCATGGAGTGTTTTGATGTCACCATTATTGGCGGCGGTCCAGCCGGCATGTACAGTGCTTTCTATAGTGGTATGAGAGATATGAAGACAAAGCTGATTGAGGCGAACGAGGTACTGGGAGGACGCATGCTTCATTACCCTGAGAAAATGATCTGGGATGTTGGCGGCGTGACACCGATGCCATGCGAGAAGCTTATCGGGCAATTGGAGCAGCAGGCGAGAACCTTCGATCCTGAGATTATTCTCGGCGAGCAGGTTACCCACCTGTCTCTTCAGGAGGACGGCACCTATATTTTGACGACAGCCTCCGGTGAGCAGCACTGGACCAAGACAGTGATCATGGCGGTAGGCTACGGCATGATCAGGCCGGCAAAGCTGGAGATCGAAGGCGCGGAACGTTTTGAAGTGACGAATCTTCATTATACTGTGCAAGAGCTGGAGGTATTTCGAGGCAAGCATGTTCTGATCTCGGGCGGTGGCGACTCTGCGGTCGACTGGGCAAATGAATTGGAGCCGGTAGCAGGGTCAGTCACGGTTGTGCATCGGCGGAATGAATTTGGCGGTCACGAGCGTAATGTGACGCGGATGAAGGAATCCTCGGTACGGGTTCATACCCCATATAAAGTTGAGAAGCTGCACAGTGTAGATGGAGAGACGATTAGTCAGGTCACGGTTGCCCATATGGAGTCAGGCGCAACGATGTCCTTCGACGTGGATGCAGTCATCGTAAATCATGGCATGAAGAGCGACTTTGGCCCGATTCGCAATTGGGGCATCAAGATGGGAGAATGGACGGCTGAGGTCGACGAGCAGCTGCAGACGGCGCTTCCGGGCGTATTTGGCGCGGGTGACTATATCGATTACACGAACAAGGTTCGGCTGATTGCCGGGACATTTACTGATGCGGTTCAAGCCGTAAATGGCGCAAAGCGCTTTATCGAGCCGGAGGCAGATCAGTACGCCATGGTATCCTCCCATAACAACCGCTTTAAAGAGAAGAACCGGGCGCTCGGGGCAGCCGAGGAATAGCTCCGAAGTACGGCGTGCAGCCCTCACTTGGACTTCTCGGAGTCATTCCGCTGTGTTATTCTCGGCCGGGTTTGGTTAAGGTAAGGGTAACCAAACTATATCTAAGCGGAAAGAAGGGGTTGCAAGGTGGAGTTATGGTTCACTGAGAAGCAGACGCCGGAATTCGGAATTACAGCTAAGATCCGCGAGACCTTGGTCACTGAGAAGACAGAGTATCAGGATCTGGCCCTAATAGATACGGAGGAATTCGGAAGGATGCTGGTGCTTGACGGAATGGTTATGACCACCGTGAAGGACGAGTTTGTCTACCATGAGATGGCTGCGCATCCTGCGCTCGTTACCCATCCTGATCCCAAGCAGGTCCTGGTTGTGGGCGGAGGGGACGGCGGAGTCATCCGCGAGGTCATCAAGCATCCTCAAGTAGAGAAAGCCGTTCTTGCAGAGATTGACGGTAAGGTAATCGCCTACTCCAAGCAGTATTTGCCGGAGATCGCAGGCCAGCTTGATCATCCGCGGGTGGATGTGCAGGTGGGCGACGGCTACATGCATATTATCCAGAGTAAGGACAAATACGATGTCATCATCGTCGATTCGACCGAGCCGGTCGGTCCGGCTGCGCCGCTGTTTGAACGCGGCTTCTATCAAGGCATTCATGAGGCGTTGAAGGAAGATGGCATTTTCGTGGCGCAGACCGATAACCCGTGGTTCAAGGCAGATCTGATTCAAAAAGTGAACAGGGATGTAAAGGATATTTTTCCGATCGTCCGGGTGTACGGAGCCAACATACCTACTTATCCAAGCGGCTTGTGGACGTTCACCATGGGCAGCAAGAAGTATGACCCGCTTGAAGCCGAGGAAGCGTCCATCGCTGAACTGGACACCAGGTATTATACGCCTCGCTTGCATAAGGCGGCCTTTGTTCTGCCGAGGTTTGTGGAGGATCTGGTGAAATAGGTGGGTACTGGGCAATGATATGCAGAATGAATAAGCCTGTGCGGTTTGCATTTAGATGCCGCACGGGCTTTTTTTGGCTACTGAATATTGGCTATTAGATACTGATACTGGATATGGATGGATTACCTTGACCCGTGATGATTGTGCAGGGAGTGAAGGATGGTTTGTACGATATTTCGTGCGAAAAATGCTCTTTTCGGGGGAATGACGGGTATTTTAACTGAAAGACCATATAACTTTTCGAGTCTTGGATACTGTGCATTGATTTTTGTATGATTTTTCGTACAACCTGGATCAAGCAGACAAGGGTTGGAGAGCAACTTGTGCGAAAAATTGTACAAGTCTCTTCGTATTTCCTGCAAGCGCTCCGGCGGAGGGAGCTCTCCGGGCACTACATCACGTTCAGCGATCCTGGACAGACTCCCGTTCTCTTATTGAATTGGCGCCTCGAACTGGATATAGTAGTACAATAGGAACCATGTATGATATAGAATGGAGATTCAGGACATGCCGGAACAGACCAAGGCCAGAATTGTGGTGAAGAGCCGACAAGGGCGGGAGGAGACCGTCCAGGAGTGGATAGGGGTGGTCTTTGTCAAAGAAGATGCAACCTATATCCGTTACGAGGAGCCGGAGGAGATTCAGGGTAGCGGAGCAACCCGGACACTGGTGAAAATCACCGGAGGCGCTCTGAAAATTATGCGTCACGGCGGGGTGGAGTCGGAGCAGACGTTCGAGGTCGGACGGCGGCTGCCGGGGTTTTATCGCTCACCGCTGACCAGCTTCAATCTTTCGACGCGCACGCGGTCTTTGGAGACGAATCTGACGGGGACAACCGGTCATGTAGTCTGTGAGTATGATTTGTATGTCTTTGAGGACTTGTCGGGACATTTCGCTATCAGCTTACATATACAGGAGGAACAGTAACAATGACAGTCAATCCATTGGAAAGAATCAATCAGGCATTAAAGGAAGCGATCGCCGAGGCGATTATCGCGGCAGGCCTAGCGCAGCGGGAGGAAGTTCCGGTCATTGTACTGGAGGTGCCGAAGGAAAAGGCGCATGGAGACCTGGCAACCAATGCGGCTATGCAGCTCTCCCGGATCGCCAAGAAGAACCCGCGCCAAATCGCCGAGGAACTGATCGGGTATCTCGACTATGCCAAGGCGGGCATCGAGCAGGCTGAAATTGCAGGCCCGGGCTTTATTAATTTCCGGCTAGGCAAAAGCTATCTGTATCCTGTCATCGAGCAGGTCTACAGCCAAGGGAAAAATTACGGACGAGTCGATGCAGGTCAAGGGGAGCGGGTTCAGATGGAATTCGTCAGCGCGAACCCGACGGGAAGCCTTCATTTAGGACATGCCCGGGGAGCGGCCGTGGGGGATGCCTTGTGTAATGTGCTGGACTTTGCGGGCTACGAGGTAACCCGGGAATACTACATTAATGATGCAGGCAATCAGGTTGTCAACCTGTGCAAGTCTATTGAAGCAAGATATCTTCAGGAGCTCGGACAAGATGTTCCGATGCCGGAGGATGGCTATCACGGCGAAGACATCAAGGGCTTTGCCAAGGAGCTCGTCTCCGAGAAGGGCGATGCGCTGTTGTCAATGACGGCCGAGGAGCGCGAAGCGTTCCTGCGCAGTTATGGGCTGGAAAAAGAGCTCGCCAAGATCAAGCGAGACCTTGGGCGCTTCCGGGTTGACTTCGACGTCTGGTTCAGCGAGACTTCGCTGTATGAGGATGGACAAGTAGAAGCCTCCCTCGCCGAGCTTCGCGAGAAGGGCCAGACTTACGAGCAGGATGGGGCTACCTGGCTGCGCACAACCGATTATGGAGATGACAAGGACCGCGTTCTCGTTAAGAACGACGGCACCTACACCTATCTGACACCGGATATTGCCTACCACCGCAACAAGTATGACCGCGGCTTCAACCGCTTGATCAATATCTGGGGGGCGGACCACCATGGATATATTCCTCGGGTAAAGGCGGCTATGCAGGCACTCGGCAAAAATCCAGAGCAGCTTACCGTGCTGATTGCCCAGATGGTCAGCTTGTTCCAGGATGGGGAAAAGGTGAAGATGTCCAAGCGGACCGGCAAAGCGGTTACGATGGTCGATCTGATGGACGAGGTCGGCGTGGATGCGATCCGTTACTTCTTCACAATGCGGAGCATGGACTCCCATCTGGATTTTGACATGGATCTCGCGATTTCGACCTCGAACGAGAATCCGGTTTATTACGTGCAATATGCGCATGCGCGAATTTGCAGCATTTTCCGCCAAGCGGAGGAGCAGGGCGTGGAGATCCCGCAGCCGAATGCGGTGAACTTCAGCAAGCTGACGGCAGAGCATGAATATGATCTGCTCCGCAAGATGGGCGAGCTGCCGGAGGAGATTGCGGTTGCGGCGAACAGCTATGCACCGCATCGCCTGGTGCGCTATGTATATGAGCTGGCAGCGATGCTGCACAGCTATTACCGGGCTGAACGCGTCATTACGGAAGACGCGGAACAGACAGCAGCACGTCTCGTGCTGCTCGGGGCCGTTCGCACGGTCATTGCGAACGTGCTCAGGCTCATCGGCGTGTCCGCGCCGGAGCGGATGTAGTGCCCGCCGCCGCGCCTGCCGCCCTGCCTCTCTAGCAGGGCTGGCACGCGGTGCGGCCGCGAAGCCGGCAGGGAAGTCTCTAGGAGGACTTCCCTGCCGGCTTTTTTGCGCCTGCTACGGGGGCTTTGCGGCCCCCTCCCCGCAGCAGGCGGGAGGCACTGACCTCCCCCGGCGGGTGGGAGGTCTTGCTCTTGCCGGCCGCGCCTGCAGGCAGCGGCCGGGCCGTGCGCCGCAGCCGCCGCTTGATCTCGGCGGGCGACAGGCCCGGGCGCTGGGCCAGCAGCAGCGCGATGGCGCCGCTGACGTGCGAGGTGGCCATGGAGGTGCCGTTCATCTCCTTGTAGCCGTTGCCCAGCCAGCAGGATTTGACCTTCTCGCCCGGCGCATAGATATCGATCCGCGATCCGCGGTTGCTGAACGGAGCGATCCTGCCGTCGCGTCCGGTTGCTCCGACGGAGATCGTATACGGGTACCGGGCGGGATAATCTGCACCATTGCTCTTCTTATCGTTGCCCGAGGAAGCAACCACCACAATACCCGCGTTATACGCTTTGCGGACTGTGTTTAGCAGCGCCTGGCTCTTGCTCTTCATGCCGAAGCTCATATTAATGATGTGCATCCGGTTCTGGACGCACCAGTCGATGCCCAGCACAATATCCGAGACATAGGCTGAGCCGTTATGGTCAAATGCTTTGACAGGATGAATGAGCGCGCGCGGGGCAACGCCCATCATCCCCTTGGAGCCGCCCGAGGCGGCAATAGTACCCGCAATATGCGTCCCATGCCCGTTATCATCATGCGGAGGACTCATCGGGTTGAGCAGATTGACCCCTCTGGACAAAGAGCTTCGCAGATCGGGGTGGCTGAAGTCGGCCCCGGTATCGATCACGCCGATTCGAATCTGATGTCCTGTGGAGACGGACCAGGCTTCAGAGGCCCCGATCCGGCGAATTCCCCATGGCAGCCCGGAGGACAAATCCTTATCGAGTGCACTTGCCGCCAGGATATCTACAGGCTCATCCTTTTCCGCAATTACCCCGAATCGTTCGCGCAGCGTCTTGGGGTCCAGAGCGCCCTGAGGGCACAGCAAAGCCCCGAGCAGCGGGGAGATGCGAATCTGATCAAGATTCGGATAGCGCTCTTGCTCTTCTTGCAGCCGGGCTGTGATCTTGATGTATTGTCCTGGAGAACTGAATCGGAGAATGTAGCGGCCATTCGGGCCAGAGGTGTTCGTGGTCTCATTCAAATACCGCAGGAAGCTGGATTCATCCATGCATGTAGCCCTCCTGTCCGAAGCGTGTTGAGGTATTGTATGACGCCTCGAGGAACCATGAATGGGGTAGGGGCCCTGCTCTTATAAAATAGGCAGCCCGGCGGCTGTCCCGGATGGAGAGGGAAGTTTTTTCAGGATGGGCATGCAGGCACCGTGTCAAAGTGCGGGATAAAACATACGATACAGGGAAGGGCTTGAAGGCGCTTCGCCATCTTTTGAAGCTGAAGGGCGGACTTCGCTTCAAAGTGGATACAGTCATGAGGCGGGGGATTTGTTCCCCCGTCTCTTCTTATTGATCTGTCCACGGTTTGGGCACAACTAAAACTTGCTTTTTAATGGCAAATAAGGTTTACTATTTTGTGATATGGATATGTTTATAAGATGCATTGTCCTCTAGGGCAGTGTTATCTTGTAGGATGATTAATAGCTGTTGAACATTGTTGCGAGAGGAAGTGTCCGTAAGTGAGTACCCCGCTCAATTTGAAATTGGACCCGGAAAAAGTGCAAGAGATTCCGATGGTCGACTTGGCCTTTATGATCTTGAAGGTGGCGAACACGCCATACTATTACCGAGACTTGATGAATGAAGTTGCAAAGGTCCGCGGAATGTCCGAGGAAGAAATAAATGATGCCATTGCCCAGCTGTATACGGAGATCAATATTGATGGCCGTTTCGCCTGCGTAGGTACAAATCTATGGGGCTTGAAGCGCTGGTATCCGATTGAGCGTTCTGAGGATCCGGTTGGGAATGCCAAGCGTCCGCGCATTATTAATGACGAAGACGATGATTTGGATGATGATTTCACCGAAGAGGAAGAAACCTACACCTCTGACGATGATGATTTCGATGCGATCGATGAAGAATCCGAAGACGAAGACGAGCTGTTCACGGATGATGACGAAGAAGAAGTGGAAGAAGTCGAGGATGATTCTCTTCTTGAAGACGAGGACATGGTCGATGAAGAAGAGGAAGAGCTCGATGAGGAGTCGGAAGAAGAAGATTTTGACGAAGAAGAAGACAAATAATTGCCACTTAAGATTAGCCTGAAATTGCCTTGACAGGGTTTCTCGTAACGGGTAAACTATTGCATGGGCTTATGAAACAAATTCAAAAAAACTGTTCATAAAAAGTGCCCCGACTTGTTCGGGTGTCACTTTTTTTGTTTTTTTAGGCCTATTTGCTATGTTTTTTAGCGGAATAGGCAACGCTATATGAAGTTATTTTTGACGGGACCCGTACTAATTTAGGAGGTTTTTGGACAGTGGCAAAATATATTTTCGTGACAGGCGGCGTTGTGTCCTCATTAGGGAAGGGGATTACAGCAGCATCGCTCGGCAGATTGCTGAAGAACAGAGGCTTGAAGGTAACGATTCAGAAATTCGATCCGTACATCAACGTGGACCCTGGAACCATGAGTCCTTACCAGCATGGAGAGGTGTTCGTTACGGACGACGGGGCGGAGACGGACCTGGATCTCGGACACTATGAGCGGTTCATTGATATTAATCTGTCCAAGAACAGTAACGTAACAACGGGTAAAATCTATTCCTCGGTTATCGGCAAAGAGCGCCGCGGCGAATACTTGGGAGGAACCGTACAGGTCATACCGCATATTACGAATGAGATTAAGGAGCGCGTATTCCGTGCCGGACGTGAGGCGGGTTCGGATGTAGTCATCACCGAGATCGGGGGCACGGTCGGGGATATCGAGAGCTTGCCGTTCCTTGAAGCCATTCGGCAGATCAAGAGCGATATTGGCCGGGAGAATGTCATGTACATTCACGTTACCTTGATTCCTTATATCAAGGCTGCTGGAGAGGTCAAGACAAAGCCGACTCAACACAGCGTCAAGGAGCTGCGCAGCATTGGAATTCAACCGAATGTCATCGTCTGCCGGACCGAGCATGAACTGTCTGATGATATGAAGGCGAAGATTGCCTTGTTCTGCGATATCGATCCGAACGCCGTGGTGGAATGCCGCGATGCCGATACCTTGTATGAAGTACCGCTTAATCTGCGTGAGGAAGGCTTGGACGAGATCGTCGTGAACCACCTGAAGCTGACGACTCCTGCACCGGATATGAGCGAGTGGGAAGGCTTGGTAGAACGGATCAACAAGCTGGAGAAGACCGTCGAGATCGCCATTGTTGGTAAATATGTGGCGCTTCATGATGCTTATCTGAGCGTGGTAGAGTCCCTCTCCCATGCGGGCTTTGCGGCTAATGCCGATGTAAAGATTCGTTGGGTGAACGCTGAGGAGATTACGGAAGAGAATGTCCACGAGCGTCTGCAAGGTATTGGGGGAATTCTAGTTCCCGGCGGCTTCGGAGACCGTGGAATCGAGGGCAAGATCACTACAATCCGTTATGCGCGGGAGAAACAGATTCCGTTCTTCGGCATCTGCCTGGGCATGCAGGTTGCATGCATCGAGTATGCAAGATCCATGGTTGGATTGCAGGGAGCGAACAGCTCCGAGATCGATCCTTCGACAGAATATCCGGTAATCGACCTGCTGCCAGAGCAGAAGGATATCGAGAACCTGGGCGGCACAATGCGTCTTGGACTGTATCCTTGCAAGCTTCAGGAGGGCTCGCTGGCTATGCAGTGCTACAATGATGAGCTCGTATATGAAAGACATCGTCACCGTTATGAGTTCAATAACACCTACCGTGAAGCGATTGAAGCAGCAGGGCTGCGTATTTCGGGTACTTCGCCTGACGGACGCCTGGTGGAGATTGTGGAGCTTCCAGATCATCCTTGGTTCCTTGCTGTACAATTCCACCCGGAATTTACTTCGCGGCCGAACCGTCCGCAGCCGTTATTCCGGGAGTTTGTCAAGGCTTCAATTACCCGTTTTGAATAGTCTGTGAAGGACGTTCATTACATGAAATAACAGGTTCTTGCCCAAATACCCCAAAATCTACAGGAAAATTTTCACCTTTATTGTTTTTTGAGTCTCTTTTTTCCAAATTAGAAGGGATTTCCAAGAACGAGGCGAATTATTTACTAGAATGTTAATTCCGATGGTGGATCTTGTAGGAGGGTTAGTCTAGTGGAAGAGAAGAAGGTACTAATCGTTGATGATCAGAACGGAATCCGGATTTTATTGATGGAAGTGTTCAGCAGCGAAGGTTATAAAACCTATCAAGCTGCCAACGGCAAGCTTGCTTTGGAAATTGTCCGCGGTGAATCGCCGGATCTCGTTCTGCTTGATATGAAGATTCCAGGGATGGATGGGTTGGAGATTCTGAGACATATTAAAGAAGTCAATCCGGATATCAAGGTCATTATGATGACAGCTTACGGCGAGCTTGACATGATTAAGCAGGCTCGTGATTTGGGGGCGCTGATGCACTTTACCAAGCCTTTCGACATCGACGAAATGCGGGGAGCCGTCAACATGCAGTTGCGTGGAAGTTCCGTGGTGTGACTGTATTTGACAACAAACAGGAAGTGTAAGCGGCCGGAGATGCACTCCGGTCGTTTTTGTTCGTCGAACCGACGCAAGCTTGATTCGTATTTTTGACATGTTGTGGTATAATAATAAGGTGTGAATGTCGGCTAGAGAAGATAATTCCATCATCCTTAGGAGGATTGAAACCCATGCCATTAGTATCTATGACAGACATGTTGAGTAAAGCGCTTGAGGGCAAGTACGCTGTAGGTCAATACAACATCAATAACCTGGAATGGACTCAAGCCATTCTGGCAGCAGCAGAAGCAGAGAAATCCCCGGTAATCCTGGGCGTTTCCGAAGGTGCGGCTCGTCATATGGGCGGCTTCTATACCGTTGTTAAGATGGTTGAAGGCTTGCTTCATGACATGAAGATTACTGTACCTGTAGCGATCCACCTTGACCATGGATCCAGCTTTGAGAAGTGTAAAGAAGCGATCGACGCTGGCTTTACTTCCGTTATGATCGACGGCTCCCATCATCCAATTGATGAGAACATCGCGATGACGAAGAAAGTGGTTGAATACGCTCATGCTAAGGGAGTATCCGTAGAGGCGGAAGTCGGTACTGTCGGTGGACAAGAAGACGACGTGATCGGCGGTATTCAATATGCTGACCTGAACGAGTGCGTTCGTATCGTGAAGGAGACAGGTATCGATACACTGGCACCTGCCCTGGGTTCCGTACATGGACCATACCACGGCGAGCCAAACCTCGGCTTCAAGGAAATGGCTGAAATTTGCGAAGCGGTTAAGCTTCCGCTTGTATTGCATGGAGGAACAGGTATCCCTAAACACGATATCGATAAAGCGATCTCCCTGGGTACTTCCAAGATCAACGTGAACACAGAGAACCAAATTGCATTTGCAAAAGTAGTTCGTGAAGTGTTGGCTGCGAAACCGGATGCTTATGATCCTCGTACATTTATCGCGCCAGGCCGCGAAGCGATCAAAGAGACCGTTATCGGCAAAATCCGCGAATTCGGTACTAGCAACAAGGCTTAATTACTATTAATTGCTTCAATTGAATACAGTGAGATGGAGAGCACACCGCCTAGACGGTGTCTTTCCATTTTCACAGCAAAAAAGTTTGGCTCAGTAGAGTGACCGAGCTGCAATTCATGTAGGGGGACCCTTGAGCTTATGGAGAAATTAATGATCAGTGGCGGACGTCCGCTGCGCGGGACTGTAACGATTAGCGGTGCAAAGAATAGTGCGATTGCGCTTATTCCGGCTGCAATTTTGGCAGAATCTGAAGTTGTGCTTGATAATTTGCCTCATCTTAGCGATGTGGCCATTTATGCCGAGATTTTGGAAGAGCTCGGTGCCCGCGTATCCTGGGAAGAATCCCAAATGCGTATTGATCCTTCCGATATCAGATCCATTCCAATGCCGAACGGCCCTGTCAAGATGCTTCGGGCTTCCTATTATATGATGGGGGCATTGCTCGGTAGGTTTAATGAGGCCATTATCGGACTGCCGGGAGGCTGCAATTTTGAACCGCGCCCGATTGACCAGCATATCAAAGGTTTTGAAGCGCTGGGCGCGACGGTAACGAATGAACATGGTGCAATTCATCTGAAAGCGACGGAGCTGCGCGGAGCCAAGATTTATCTGGACGTCAGCAGTGTCGGTGCTACGATTAATATTATGTTGGCTGCTACACGGGCCAAAGGACTTACAACTATTGAAAATGCGGCTAAAGAGCCTGAGATTATAGATGTAGCAACATTGCTCAATTCCATGGGCGCAAGCATTAAAGGAGCCGGAACCGAGACGATTCGGATCGAGGGTGTGAAGGAGCTTAAGGGCTGCCGGCACTCGATTATCCCGGATCGGATTCAGGCAGGCACTTATATGATCGCTGCGGCAGCAACCCGCGGTGATGTAATGATAGACGGGATTATTCCCAAGCACTTGGAGGCTCTTACAGCAAAGCTGCTGGAGATGGGCGTCTCCGTCGAAGAGCTGGACGAGTCCATTCGAGTGATCGGTACGTCAAGATATGAGCATGTGGATGTCAAAGCATTGGTCTACCCTGGGTTTCCTACGGACATTCAATCTCCGATGACCAGTCTGCTTACCCAGGCTGAGGGCGTTAGCGTGCTTAGCGACTTTGTCTATAGCAACCGGTTCAAGCATGTGCCTGAATTGGTTCGGATGGGGGCGAAGATTCGCGTAGAGGGCAGGTCCGCGATTATCGAGGGCTCCCCATTGAATGCGGCGAAGGTGAAAGCGGCGGATTTGCGTGCCGGAGCCGCGCTGGTCGTAGCCGGATTGACCGTGGAATCGGGGGTAACAGAGATTTCGGGGGTCGAATTGATCGATCGCGGATACGATAACCTGGTTACAAATCTACGGATGCTGGGTGCAGATGTTTGGCGTCAGGTTGAATAGGTAGGGCGATTCTCGCATAATGTGCTTAATATAGGGTAATAATAGACATTATAGTCTAGCAATTTTTAAGTGTTTCATATAATCGGAAAATAGGTGGTTATTACAATGGATCTGCAAATCGCCGATCTGGAAGAGATGAAGCTGACGGAGCTGTACAAGCTGGCAAAGCAGCATCAAATTCCATATTACGGACAATTAAAGAAGAAAGAGCTGATTTTTTCCATACTCAGAGCGCAGGCTGAGTCCAGCGGTCTGATGTTTATGGAAGGCGTACTGGAGATTTTACCGGAAGGATACGGTTTTCTCAGGCCGATTAACTATTTGCCCAGTACCGAGGACATTTATATCTCGGCCTCTCAGATCCGGAAGTTTGACCTAAGAACCGGTGACCTTGTATCCGGTAAATGCCGGACACCGAAGGAGAATGAAAGGTATTTCGGGCTGCTGCAAGTGAATGCTGTGAACGGAGAGAATCCGACGGTTGCTGCTGAGCGCTTGCACTTCCCGGCTTTGACCCCTTTATATCCGCAAGAAAAGCTTGTGCTTGAAACATCCCCGACGCATTTATCCACACGAATTATGGATGTACTTGCCCCAGTTGGCCTTGGACAGCGCGGATTGATCGTAGCGCCGCCAAAGGCAGGAAAGACCTTGCTGCTGAAGGAGATTGCCAACAGCATTTCTACGAATCGCCCCGACATCGAGTTATTCGTCCTGCTGATCGACGAGCGCCCCGAAGAGGTTACCGATATGCAGCGCTCTGTTAAAGGCGAAGTGATTGCTTCGACCTTTGATGAACTGCCTGAAAATCATATCAAGGTGGCAGAGCTGGTGCTGCAGCGGGCTCTCAGACTGGTGGAGCATAAAAAGGATGTTGTCATTCTGCTGGACAGTATTACGCGGCTAGCCCGTGCCTATAACCTGGTGGTTCCACCATCGGGCCGCACATTGAGCGGCGGGATTGACCCGGCTGCATTTCACCGTCCTAAGCGTTTCTTCGGCTCGGCGCGGAACGTTGAGGAAGGCGGCAGCTTGACGATTCTGGCGACCGCTCTCGTGGATACAGGTTCGCGGATGGACGACATTATATATGAAGAATTTAAGGGAACGGGCAATATGGAGCTTCACCTGGATCGCAAGCTGGCAGAGCGCCGTATTTTTCCGGCTATCGATATCCGGCGTTCCGGTACACGGCGTGAAGAGGTGCTGTTAACTAAGGAAGAGCTGGATACCATTTGGGCCATTCGTAAGAGTATGAATGATTCCCATGACTTTGTGGAGGGCTTCTTGAAGAAGCTGCGTGATAGTAAATCCAACGCTGAATTCCTGGCTTCGTTCGACGCGGCGGGCAATTCCACCGCTTCCAATAGCGGAAGCAACACTGCACGCCGAACCTCCCGTCCGTCGTCGTCTTCCAGTTCGAGTTCGAACTCTGCGACGTAGTCCCGTTGAACAGATCTGTGTTAATGGTAAGGCAAGAGTGTGAGGTGTTCTGAAGAAATGGAATGTTCGCCTTTGTGAGCGGATTTCTACCTTAACTTGGTTTAGTCCAATCAGAGAAATCCGCGAACAACAGCGATCGTAAGAACACCTCACACGGCTGCCCGCTTAATGCAGGATGTTTCAACGGACCAGCACATATAGAAGGAGAACAACATGTATTTAGTATATGCCGATGAACAAGGGCAAGTATTTGATCATCCGTCACTGTACGGGCTTGCCCGCAGCGCGGATATGATCGTGGAAATATTGGAGGATGAGCTGATTCCGCTTCCGGATGGGGCGACATTGGTTAGTCTTCCTTGTACACGGCCAATCGGAATGGACCCTGACACCGGGGAAATGACCCCGCTGGATGGCAAGTTCCAGGCTGTTGGAGCCTTGCTGCCCCAAGGCTTTACGCGGTTGTGCCTGCCTGGCTATGTGAAGACGGATAAGGAATATAAGCTTCCCTTGTTTGGGTATTCTGCGGTTGTGTGGAAGGAAGGCCAGTTCTATGTAACGGCCCGTCTTTCCGATGATCCGGAGAAATGGAATCCGCTTCACTGCGATCCGTTGGAGCTGAAGAGTCAGGTTAAGGCCTTTAAATCAAAATATCCCGAAAACCGATTGTATGACCACCTGTCGAATTGTGCGCTCGGCTATGAGTGCCTGACGGCTTCCAATACGTTTCTGAATCGTTGGGAAGGGGCGGTTCCCGTATCTTATTCCTGTAATGCGGGCTGCTTCGGATGTATCTCCGAGCAACCGGATGACAGCGGCTTCGTCTCTCCACAGACGCGGATGAACTTTCGCCCTCGTGTGGAGGAGCTGGTTGAGGTTATGCTGGAGCACTTGAAGACACCGGAGTCGATCATTAGCTTCGGTCAAGGCTGTGAAGGAGAACCCTCTACTCAAGCGAAGCTGATCATCGAATCCATTCGCGAGGTCCGCCGTCAGACGGATATGGGTTATATTAATATCAACACGAATGCCGGACTCAGCGATCATATTCGGGGTATTGTCGATGCGGGGCTTGATTTGATGCGCGTAAGCACGATCAGCGCCCGGGATGATCATTATAACGCCTACTATCGTCCACGCGGTTATACTTTGGCTAATGTGGAAAAGTCACTGAAATATGCATATGATCAAGGTGTATATACTTCGATCAACTATCTGATCTTCCCAGGGGTTACAGACCGGGAGGAGGAACTGGAAGCGATGATAGAATTTGCTCGTCGTACCAAGCTGCGCTTGATACAGTTCCGTAATCTGAATATCGATCCGGAGAGCTATCTGGATTTGATTCCTAAGGCCAAGGGCGATGTGCTTGGGATGAAGCAGGCGATTGAGATTTTTCAGGAGGAGCTTCCCGATGTGGTCATTGGGTCTTACACTCATGTCCCGCCTGCGGAACTGGCTCGGGTAAAGGTTCGAGTATAGCTCCGAAGATTACAAAATTTCCTGAGATAGGCAATTGCGCATGGAATACCGCCGTGCTATAATCATTTTATGTGTCATGATAACTCTGTGCCCGCATGAGGCCCAGGGCGGAAAGAGGTGAAAGTCATGAAAGAAGCCATTCAACCTAAATATCACGTGACTACAGTTACTTGTGCCTGCGGTAATACCTTTGAATCAGGTTCCGTTAAGCAAGAGCTGCGCGTTGAAATTTGCTCCAACTGCCATCCATTCTTCACAGGTAAGCAGAAGTTCTTGGATGCAGGTGGCCGTGTGGACCGTTTCAAAAAGAAATACGGTATCTAATCAGAAAATGCGAAATCCTCCGCAATATTGCGGGGGATTTTTTTTTGCACTTTTCAGGGATGATAATACTATAGGAGCACTTCACACGTTTTCACCCGGAGTGTGTGCTCCTTAGTTCGACTCTTATATAGAATAATGTACTTGGCAATTGTTTATCTATTTTTAATGTACTGGGCCTGGAATTTATGCGATTGTTACGGCCCAGCAAGTACAATTGATTATGTAAACGCTAACTACATGAACTGGGAGGGATTGGCTTGCTGCACATCATCATAAAGCCAAACTTATATCAAGATTCCGTAAGTCTGATGCTTATGTCCAATAAACTGTCCGATATCGACGGGGTAAACCAGGTGTCCGTCATGATGGGAACGCCTGCGAATATCGATATTATGAAAAATACCGGTATGCATAACACAGAGCTGGATAAGGCCGCTCCAAGCGACCTATGCATCGCGATTGATGCAGAACGCGAAGAAGTTGTCGCAACCGTTCTCGATGAAGTGGACCAATTTTTGAAGAATCAGGCTTCCTCATCTGCAAGCAAAAAGGTGGAGAAGGTCAGAACTTGGGATCGTGCCGTACAAGCGATGCCTGACGCGAACCTCGCCGTCATTTCCATCCCCGGCAAATATGCTGCGGATGAAGCGATGAGCGCTCTTGAGAACGGACTCCATGTCTTTATGTTCAGCGATAACGTGGCAATTGAAGACGAGAAGCGCGTAAAGGAATTCGCGAAGGAGAAGGGGCTTCTCGTTATGGGTCCGGATTGCGGAACCGCCGTAATTGGAGGTGTACCGATTGCATTTTCCAACATTGTGAGTAAGGGGAATATCGGCGTCATCGGCGCTTCCGGTACGGGTATTCAGGAAGTGATTACGTTGATCGACAAGCTCGGTGCGGGCATCAGCCATGCGATTGGAACGGGCGGCCGCGATCTGTCGGAGAGCATTGAAGCGATTACGATGCTGGACGGAATCCGTGCACTCGCCGACAACGCGGATACTGAAGTTGTAGTCGTGATCTCCAAGCCTCCGGCACCGAAGGTGCGTGAGCAGGTTGTAGCTCTGCTGGCGAATATCGAAAAGCCGGTTGTCGCGATTTTCATGGGTGAAAAGCCTGAATTTTATCTGCCATCCGTTAAATTTGCCCATACGCTGGAAGAGACCGCGATCCTGGCGGTAGAGCTGGCGAAAGGAACGAAGCTGAAGTTGGCGTCTGAAGCCGAGCTGCCTTCCGATCTGGGACTTACCTCCGTTCAGACAAAAATTCGCGGACTGTACACGGGCGGAACCTTGGCCTATGAAGCGGCTACACTCATGAAAGAAGCGCTGATGATTGATAAATACCGGAAGTACGATGAAGGCTACTTGCTGCAGCATGAGGGTCATGAGGTTATTGACCTCGGCGACGATATGTACACGCAAGGGCGTCCTCACCCGATGATTGACGGAACCACACGCTTCCAATTCATCGAAGAGACGTCCAAGCTTCCTGAGGTGGCCGTGGTGTTATTCGATCTGGTGCTTGGTTACGGAGCGCATGAGGACATGGCGGCATCTTTATCGAAGGCGATCAAGAAGGCTATGGCCAATGCAGCAAATGAAGGACGCAAATTGTATTTCGTAGGATCGATCTGCGGTACGAAGAAGGATCCTCAGAACTATGATAGCCAGCTCAAGTTAATGCTGGATGCCGGAGCAATCATGACAGACAGCAATTTCAGCGCGGTTCGTACAGCGCTTCGCATGATCGGGCACGAGGTTGAAGTGGGCTCCAGAGAGCTTCCGGTTCAAGAGCTAACTCTGCCGGAAGCCGTTGTGAGTTCGCCATCCGAAGCGATCAAGCAGTTACTCGATGCCAAGCCAAGAGTCATCAATATCGGTCTGAGCAGCTTTGCCGACAATCTGGAGACGGAAGGCAGCAGCGTCGTACAGTTCGACTGGAGACCGGTAGCCGGCGGTAATGACAAGCTGAGAAAGATCCTGAGCATACTCAATAAGATGTAAACATTAACATACGGGGTGATGGACATGTTCAAAAAAATAGATGAGGCCAATCAAGCAGTCATTGAAAAAATAAAAAATTCACAGCCCTTCCTGCTGGACGTAGTCCCGGCCAAATCGGTGATTTCCGAGCTAAACGGCAAGGTTCTCCTGCATGCGGGTCCACCGATGGAATGGAACCAGATGACCGATCCAATGAAGGGCTCCTGTGTAGGAGCGGTATTGTTTGAAGGATGGGCAGATGATGAAGCCAAGGCCCGGAAAATGCTTGAAGAGGGCGAGATTCAGTTCATTCCTTGCCACCATGTGTCTGCCGTGGGTCCGATGGGGGGAATCACCTCGGGCAATATGCCGGTACTTGTTGTTGAAAATAAAGAGCATGGAAACCGTGCATATTGCACAATGAACGAAGGCATCGGAAAGGTGCTCCGCTTCGGGGCTTACAGTGAAGAAGTTATCACTCGCCTGAACTGGATGCGGGACGTTCTCGGCCCTGCCTTGTCTAAGGTGCTTAGATCGATGGACGGCGGAATGAATGTTAACGTCATCATCGGTAGAGCGATCACGATGGGGGATGAATTCCACCAACGCAACATTGCGGCTTCGCTGGTCTTCCTAAAAGAGGTTGCGCCTCACTTAACGATTGCCGATTTGGATGAGAAAACCAAGCATGATGTTATGAAGTTCCTGGCCGATACCGATCAATTCTTCCTGAACATCATGATGGCTGCTTCCAAGGCGGCTATGGACGCGGCCCGCAGTGTAGAGCATGGAACCATCGTTACGGCGATGACCCGGAATGGCCACGAGTTCGGCATTCGTGTCTCGGGTCTGGGCGACCAATGGTTTACCGCTCCGGTAAATACCCCTGAGGGCTTGTTCTTTACCGGCTATTCTCAGGAGGATGCGAACCCGGATATGGGCGATTCCGCAATTACCGAGACATTCGGCGTTGGCGGTATGGCAATGGTAGCCGCACCGGGGGTTACCCGCTTCATTGGTGCAGGCGGCTTTGACAATGCGCTTGCGATCAGCAACGAGATGAGCGAAATATGCATCGCCTACAACTCGAATTATGCGATTCCTACTTGGAATTTCCAAGGGACCTGCCTTGGCATTGATGTTCGCAAGGTGGTCGAGACCGGAATTACGCCGATTATTAATACCGGCATCGCCCATAAGCAAGCGGGTGTCGGTCAAGTCGGTGCCGGTACGGTTCGGGTGCCATTCGGATGCTTCGAGAAGGCACTGCTCGCTTATGCGGAAAAGTTGGGAATTGAAGTGTAATGCTTTATCCGGCTACGTTCATTTCCAGGGGGCGTTATAGTTCTTCGGTCGGTTTCTTGAGTCAGACCAGGAGCTTGGGTGTGGTTCATAGCATCTTTACGAATGGACTTAATATTTCTTTTGGTGACTATCTGGTATTCGTAGGGACAGAATATGGCAATGGCGTGCCGTTCGGTATTCATATCGAGTCTTACTTGTATGATCGCCTGGCCGCGGAGACCTTTATCGGTGAGGTTGTAGAATGGAACGGCTTAAGAAAGCGGCTCTCTTTCGTCAACTGCAATGTTCATATCCATATTTTGTTGATGCAAGAATTTCACTGCCGTCTGGAACCGCCGCCAGGAACAGCTCCCGATTTGAATGGCTGGGCTGCCCGGTTGGGCGAAATGGCCGTTCGAATTACAAAAGAGCCCGGGCTGGGTCTGTCACTGGAGAGTATCCTGTCATGGCCGGCTGGGACTGAGGGGGACTCTGAGCTAGAACGGCAATTAGCATCGCTGTCACAGGCCTTGAAGACCCCGAACCTTCCGCTGGACACCAGCCTGGTCAAATATTTTATAGGCCGAGGCCAGGGCTTGACGCCTAGCGGAGACGATTTCCTCGTCGGCATCATGGCGATTGAGCATTTGCTGGGGCTGGCCGATTCCGGCGTATCCCGGACGGTGAGATTGCTGCTGCAAGAGTTGACCGCCTTAACAACCCAGGTCAGCGTCAATTATTATTACAGCGCTTGCCCGGGAGATTTCAGCACCGTTATTCTGGATCTGCTGGCCTCCTTGCTGGAGATGCCGGATTTCGATCTTGAAGAGTGCGCGGAAGCCTTGCTGAACGTTGGCAGCACCTCCGGGGTCGATACGTATTTCGGACTTTGGTTTGCTATTTTGTCATACAAAAATGTTATAGGTTTTTAATATGGGGAAGGCGCGGGCTAGCAGAGGATGAACTCTGTTGAGTACCTTGCAGGCTCGCCGACTCCTCCTCATCATTTCTTGCCGCTCATGTCAAAATCAGGGATTTAGAGGTTGATTTCGCTTTGTTTTGTTATGATATTTTTATTTTTTTGAAGTCGTAGCACCGATTATTTTAATGATCTTTTGATTAGATTTCAGGGTACTCGGTACGTATCATAAAGGTATAGATAGCTATCTTATTCAGTTTCAAATGGAGAGGTTTATTATGGGAAAAATGCTTATAGCCATTGGCGGAAACGCCATCATCCAAGAGGGTCAAAAAGGAACGATTGCGGAACAAAAAGCGAATATTGAACAGAGCTGTGCCCCGATTGTCGACCTGATCGAGCAAGGACATCAGGTTGTCGTTACGCATGGCAATGGACCGCAAGTGGGCAATTCTATCGTCAAGGCGAGATTGTCTGCGGACGTTCTTCCGATGTTTCCTCTCGATGTGTATGGAGCTGAATCGCAGGGCAATTTGGGTTACCTAATTCAGCAAACGATTACAAATATGCTGGCCAGCCGCGGGTCAAACAAGAAAGCGGTTTCATTAGTGACACAGGTGCAGGTATCGGAAGATGACCCGGCATTCCACCAACCGACTAAGCCGATCGGTCCGTTCTATACCAAAGAAATGTTGGACAAGGCTTTTGCAGAGGGAGAAGCATTCCCTTATGTGGAGGATAGCGGCAGAGGGTACAGACATGTTGTGCCATCACCCGTCCCTTCCCAAATTATTGAGAAGGATGCAATTGAAGCCCTGTTGTCCAAGAATTTAACGGTCATTACAGTAGGTGGTGGCGGGATTCCGGTAGTTAATCACGATGGGCAGCTTAAAGGGGTAGAGGCCGTCGTGGACAAAGACTTTGCCAGCGCATTGCTTGCCGCAGAGATTGGTGCAGACTACTTGTTCATCCTAACCGGTGTGTCTCAGGTTGCCATCAACTTCGGAAAGCCGAACCAGATGAATCTGGAACGGATCACGCTGGATGAGGCGACCGGTTATCTGAATGAAGGGCAGTTCCCGAAAGGCAGCATGGGACCTAAAATTGAAGCAGCAATTCTCTTCCTCAAGAATGGCGGCAAAAATGTCATTATTACTTCCATCGATAAATTGGCCGACGCACTTGAAGGTAAGTCAGGTACCTGGATCGTTCCAAATACAGATTCATCGAATCATAAACTGCCATAGAAAGGTGCAAATTATGAAAACAAAAAAACTCCGTTTCCCAGCCATGATCTTTGCGGCATTCTTGTTGCTGACGCTGCCCTTGCAAGTCTTCGCGGCAGACTCTATTAGTGCGGAGGTCACAACACCAACCGGATGGTATGCGCTGTTAACGATCTTGCCGCTGATTGTTATTCTGGTACTGCTCTTTTTGAAAGTAGACATGATCGCGGCCGGCTTGGTCGGCGGTGTTATGGCAATGATTATCGGCGGTATATCGCTTCAGGAAGCTAACCAGCATTTCCTGGATTCGATTCCTGGTATGCTCTCGATTACAGTGCCGATCATTAATTCGGCGGTCGCGATGGCCGTATTCAAATCCGGGGGTTATACCTCAGCTCTGACCTTGGTTCGTAGAGGGATCAAGGGACGCGTTGAATATTTCGCGGCATTTATCGTGCTTCTTCAAGCAGCTGCAACTTACATGTCGGGAATCGGCGGCGGAAGCGCGATGGTTATTGCACCGCTGGCGTTTGCGGCACTGGGAGCCATTCCGGAAGTGATTGCAGCCATGTCGATCGTATCGGCAGTCAGCTTTACAACATCCCCTGCATCTCTGGAGTCGGGAATCGTATCCAAGCTTTCCGGGATCCCGGTAGCGGATTATGTTGCTGAGATGCGTCTGTTCACTCTGGGCTTCGTAATCCTTGGAATTGCGATTGCATTCTGGGGAGCTAAGCGGAGAAAAGCTCTGTTCGTTGGCGAAGAGAGCAGCGAATATGCGGGTATGAACAATAAGCAACTGTTCAAAATGACGATTCCGGCGGTTTTCCTGCTGGCTTCCGTTATCCTGGGGCCGATGATCAACAAAGCGATCGGGTACAGCTTGTTCACACCGCTTGTGTACACCATGGTCACCGTTGGTTTGATTTTCTTGTGCACGAAGTTTACGCTTAATAAATCTCTTGAATCGATGGTTGACGGCTCTACTTATATCTTGACCCGGTTGTTCAGCGTAGGTATCTTCCTGGCATTCATCAATATGATCGGCCAGACCGGCGCATTTGCGGCGATCTCAAGCGTTGCGGCGGAAGCCCCTTCGGCCATTGTGGTTCCCGTTGCCGTACTGGCGGGTATTCTGGTCGGTATTCCGGCAGGTGCTTATGTAGGTTCCATCCTGACACTGGTACTGCCGATAGCAGTTACTTTGGGATTTTCACCTATGGCCTTCGGTTTCGTTGCGATGGGGGTTGGTCTGGGAAGCCAATTGAGCTTTGTTAATATCACGATGCAGGCCCTGTCCTCCGGCTTCCAAATCCCGATTCTCCAAGTGGTGAAGGGCAACGGAAAATGGGTTGGTCTGGCCATGGTCATTCTCTTGGTTCTCTCATTGATCTTCGGATAGATAGTCTTTCAGACATTCAAGTAGGAGGGGTATACAATGGACATCTTGATTAAACAAGCGAGAATAGACGATAGCACGGAACTGTGCGACATTGCGATTGAAAACGGAAAGATCATTGGAATAGAATCCAATATCGCAGGAGAGGCCGCCCGAATCATCGAAGCCGATGGGAAGGTGCTGATTCCCGGCCTGGTCGAAAGCCATCTTCATTTGGATAAGGCGCTCATCGCGAATCGCTTGCCGAATAAATCGGGTACCTTGCAGGAAGCCATCTCCGTTACGGCTCAATTGAAGCCGACGTTCACGAAAGACGACATTCGTGACCGGGCGCGGAGAACCTTGGACATGCTGGTTAAGAACGGAACAACGCATTTGCGGACGCATTCTGAATTCGATCCATCCCAGGGATTTGCCGGTCTGGAAGTTATTCTGGAGCTTCGCGAGGAATATAAGAATCTGATGGACATCCAGGTCGTTGCCTTCCCGCAAGAGGGGATCTTTAAGGCGCCTGGCACCGACAAGATGATGCACGAAGCTATGGCTATGGGCTGCGACATTGTCGGCGGAGTCCCTTATAATGATCTCTCGGCCAAAGAGCATATCGACTTTGTATTCGAGCTTGCGAAAAAGTACAATAAGCCGATTGATCTCCATCAGGATTTCAAAGATAACGCCGAAGGTACGACTATCGATTACGTAGCCGAGAAGACGATTGCCGAAGGCTTCGTGGGCAAGGTATCGGTCGGCCATTTGACCAGTATCGCCGCAATGCCGCGCGAGCAGCTGATGCCGATTATCGAGAAGATGCATGAAGCTCAGATCAGCGTGATGAGCCTTCCGTGCACGGACCTGCATCTTGGGGCACGCAATGATGCCTACAATGTACGCCGTACGGTAACCCCGATTCGTCTGCTCCGCGACGGCGGCGTAAATATGTGTATCGCGACAAATAATATCCGCAACGCATTCACGCCTTATGGCAACGGCGATTTAATGCTGACAGCCATGATCGCGATCCCGGCCGCTCATTTGGGCGGAGCGGATGATCTGCATACGGTTCTGCCGATGATTACCACAAATCCTGCCAAAGCTTTGGATTTGAAGGGGTATGGCATTCAGGTCGGCAACAACGCGGATCTCGTGCTGCTGGATACGGCATCAGTAACTAATGCCATTATCGATATGCCAGCCAGATTGTTTGTCGTCAAGAACGGTAAAGTGACCGTTGAGACGGTACGCCAGGTTAAAGTTAACGCTTAGTCTATATACGCACTCCATATTCTGTAAGCTGGAATATGGAGTTTTTCCGTTTCTCTTTTTTAGAAGTATGGCCGCAAATGATTTAAAATAGGTAGAAATCAACGAATGAACTTATCTCAAAGGAGACCGGACGATGCTCCCAAACACAAGCGGTTTGAGCGAACAGAATAACTTGGATGACCGATTTGGCTCCCGTGCGCAGGGATATGTAGGGAAGGAGCTGTTCCTGAAGGAGTGCCTGAAGGAGCTGCAGAATTTGACGAGCTATGAGGTCAGCTGTTGGTTTCCTGACTATTCTATCACTGCGGACGGCCTGGTTCATCAGGGCGAGGCGTGGGAAGATTTTCTGGAGGGGCGCTTTCCCCATTGTCATCCGATTGTGCATTCCATTCATGTTCACGAGGTGGAGAACGGTAAAATTGTATTTGACGATGGAGGGCGGTCAGATATCCAGCATGAGCCGCCGGAGCGTCTAATCTCCCTGGCTAATCTGTTTAGCTCCCTGTATCAGGCCAAGCTGAATTCCTATCTCTATCGGGATTGGCTCTATAAGCTCGACAACCTGCTCAACAGCATGTCCGACGGCATTGTCCTGCTTAACGTACGAAAGAACGTGATTCATCAGAACGAGGCCTTCGTGAAGTTTATCAAAGCCTATAATGACGGCAAGACGGTTATTAATGAGAATCAATTATTTAAAATGTTTGTGCAAATCAACGAGCTGGAGTCGTCGGATATCGAGGAATTTGCCGCAAAGGATGATGCCCAGATCCGTATCAAGGTGCAGGCTCCGGGAAAAATACGCTATTTTGAAGTCAAAAAATTTGCGGTTTATGAAAATAGCGAGCCCTTTGGCAACGTATACAGCATCAGGGATATTACGAAGGAATACGAGATCGATCAAATCAAAAGCAATCTGATTTCGATCGCCAGCCATGAATTCAAGACACCGTTAACAAATATTAGAGGCAGCGTAGAGACCTTGCTGCGGGGGATATCGAATCAGTGGGACGAGTCCTTCTCCAATGATTTACTGCTGGGGATTCATGAGGATGTCCTGCATTTGCAAGAGTTGATCGATGTCTGGATGGATGTGAAGAAGATCGAGACCGGCACGCTGCTGCTGCACCAAGACTTTTTCCCGCTGTTCAAGCTAATTAAGGGCACGCTGAATCAGTTGCCTGAAAAGGTAATGAGTCAAGGAGAGATCGTATTCAATTACGATACGAACTCCAAATTTCCGTTATTATACGGAGACGAAGCCCGGCTTAGACAGGTGCTTATCAATTTGATTATGAACGGACTTACCTACAATGTTGCCGAGAAGAAGAAAATTACCATCGACATTCACCATGATGATGAGTTTATTATTATAGAAGTAAATGATAACGGAATAGGCATTTCGGAAAAAAACCAGAAGAAAATCTTTGACCGCTTCTACCGGGTTGATATCTCGGCAGCAAGAAAAAGCGGGGGCTCGGGCCTGGGGCTATCGATTAGTCAAGGATTGATTCGCGAGCATGGCGGCGATATTTATGTACAGAGCCGGTTGAAGGAAGGAAGCACCTTTACCGTAAAGCTGCCGCTTATCCAAGCTCCATAGGAGGGCAACATGAGAAATAACTACAAAATTGCAATCGTTGATGATGAGCCGAAAATCGTTCGGTTTATTAAAGCCAATCTGCTGTCCTTTAATTATCAGGTTTGCACGTTTTCCAACGGCGAGCAGTTTTTGGAGGAGTTCGACCTGCATGAGCCGGATCTGGTGCTGCTGGATGTCATGATGCCTAATATGGACGGCTTCACGGTGCTGAAGCAGCTTCGCAAGTTCAGCAAGGTGCCGGTGATCTTCCTGACGGCGCGCAGTGCGTCGGACGATATGCTTCAGGCCTTCGATCTGGAGGCGGATGATTATTTGACGAAGCCGTTCTCGCTGGACGAGCTGTTTGCAAGGGTGAAGGCAGTACTGCGCAGAACTAAGGTCCATTATGAGCTGAGCCGCGAGGAGAGCCGAATCACCACCTATAACCTAGAGATCAATATCGCCCAGAAGCGCGCCTATGTTAAAGGCAATGAAGTGAAGCTGACCAATATCGAATATTTGATTCTCGAGCTTTTGGGAATGCATATGAACAAGATTATTAGTCATGATCAAATTTTGACGACGGTCTGGGGGCCGGACTATTGCAATGAAATTGAGTATTTAAGAGTAGCGGTGGCGCGTATCCGCAAGAAGCTGAAGCAGGCCGGCTGCGATCATTATCTGGAAGTGATCAAGACCTATTCGGGGATAGGCTACTCGATGATCTCGAGCAAGGCAGAGCCTGAAGCCGAGGACAGGGCAATAACGGAATAGGAGAGCGGAAGGGGAATGGGGCAGAGCCAACTTTTGCCTCCGGGTTGCTTTTTGAACAGGCATGGGCTATACTTAATTTCACCGTGCTAGATGGGGAGGTAGCGGTGCCCTGTAACTCGCAATCCGCTATAGCGAGGTTGAAGTCCTGTTAGCGGTCTTGTCGATGTGAGGCTTGGTCTCTGCGGCAGACGTTGACGGACGGGTCCTCCGCAATGAGTAATTGTGAACCTGGTCAGGTCCGGAAGGAAGCAGCCATAAGCAGTCCCACTCTTGTGCCGGAGGGGAGCCTGTCCCGAGTTGCGCCTCAGAGGTGCCGCTTGGATCGCAACGATCAATAACAGGTGCACGGTTTAAATTTACTAAGAATACATCTTTGCCTGTAGGCAGAGGTGTTTTTTTATTTTTATAAAAGCCTCTCCCGCCCTAGGAATCTGACGGGCTGAAGAGGCTTTTGATGTTAGTTGTTATTCGCGGACCCAAATCTGCATTTCCCCAGGCTTGCGGTTGCCCCACAGTGTATAAGGAACGGCAGTGATCTTCTGCGGTATCCGCTCGGAAGCCGAGGTGGAATAGAGAGGGGCTTCTTGAGCTTCTCCATTCCCGGTCCGGTATCCGTCAGCTTCCAGAACGATCAGCTCCGGATGCCACTGGCCTTGCACTTCACGTATTTCCGAGTCGTGCGGCAGGGACAGAGAGCTTAGAACTGCGCCGTTGTCCGCTTCCTCAAGGCAGTACAGAAGCGGTCCCCGCTGCAACGCGACCTTCCCGGCATTCGCCCGGACAAGAGGGTTGGCATAGACGCGTCGTGCCGAAAGCGAAAAATCTACGGACAGCACATCACCGACGGACCAATCGTGCTTAATATGGGCGTAACCATCATGAATTTCCGGCTGGACTGGGGATCCGTTTACGGTGATGGTGCTGCTATCAGTCCAGGAAGGGATTCTCAGAGCAAGCGTAAAATGACCGCTACCCTCAAGCTGCGATATGTTCAAGCTTACTTGTCCGTGCCAAGGGAGCCTGCTGTCCATTGTAATTAAAGCCTTAGTGTCTTCAAGCTCCAACTGGGCTTCATTACCGATATACAGGTGTGTGTAGATCGTATTCTGGCGGGTTGTATAAATATATTGGCCCAATGAGGATAACAATCTTGCCACGTTCGGCGGACAGCAGGCGCAGCCGTACCATTTTTGTCTGACGGATTTCACGTGACGGCGATCGGGGTTGCCCTCGCTGGCAGCCGGCCATACTTCCATCGGATTGACATAGAAATAATGCTTGCCATCACTTGCAATGCCAGCCGTCACCGTGTTATAAAGCGCCCGCTCCATGATGTCGGCATATTCGCTGTTTGGCTCCGCTTGAAGCATGCGGCGGGCGAAGAAGATAAGCCCGATAGAGGCGCAGGTCTCCGAGTAGTTCGTTTCATTCGGAAGATCATAATCAAAGGTGAAGGCTTCGCCTTGATGCGTGGATCCGATGCTTCCGTTAATATATAACTGCTTGCGGACAATGTTATTCCACAGGCGCTTACAGGCAGCAAGGAGCTCGGCATCGTCCTTATATATCGCTAATTCGGCCATAGCCGTATACATGTAGACGGCCCGAACCGCGTGGCCTACGGCAACCTCCTGTTCGCGTACGGGCTTGTGGGCCTGAAAATAACTGAAATCAGGAGCGGTTTTCTGCGGATTGCCGGGAGACCAGTGACTGATTCCGCCGCGCCGGTTCCATTCTTCAAGGAAGAAGCTGGGCTTTTGACCGCGTTCGTTAATCAAGTAGTAGCTGAGATTCAAGTAACGCTCCTCGCCTGTATACTCATACAGCTTGATCAGCGCCATCTCGATTTCCTGGTGCCCGTCATAGCCTTGAATTTGATCTCCTCCCGGACCAAAGTGCCGGTCGATGAAGTCTGCTGCCTTACGGGCCACTTCCAGCAAGGCGGTCTTTCCGGTGCTGGAAGCATAAGCTACTGCAGCCTCGATCATATGGCCGATCGTGTACATCTCATGGCATTCGGTCAGATTGGTTAACCGGTTGCCTGGTTCTTTGACGGTGTAGTAGGTATTGATATAACCATCTTCTTGCTGTGCCGCTGCAATCAACTCGATCGCTTCATCTGCAATCGCTTCCAGATCAGGATCGGGATAAGAAGCCAGCGAATAGCCGACCGCCTCCAGCCATTTGTACAGATCCGTATCCTGAAATACAAATCCGTGAAATTCGCCATCCTGCAAGCCGGCTGAAATGCGAAAGTTCTTAATGGCGTGGCTGGGCTCCGCATCAGCTACCCGGTCGTTCAATGCGTCCCATTGATAAGGGATGACCGTGTCTTTAACCAGCGTAACATACGGTGACCAATAGCTGTCTTGAATGCGTACTTTGTTCAAATCAATGGTCCTTAAGCTTTTAGGCAATGGCTGTTTATTCATTATAGATCACTCTCCAGGTGGCAATATTAGCTGCTTCATGCTATCATCATAAACCGCAATAGATGCTTTGTCGGTAGAAGATCGAGTAGAATAGGTGTTAGAAAGTGACTTGATCATTTGGAGAGGATGAGCAGCATGCTTCCGATCTATTTAAAGTCGCCGCATCGGTTAGTGATCGGAGGGCAGTTTCTTTCCGATGAGGCCTGGGCCCATATGGAGCGGGTCATTCAGGATTACGAGCTCATTATCGGCGTATCTGGAATCATATTTATGGAGATCGACAGGGTAGTCTATGAGGTGAAGGCCGGAGATATCCTGATTCTGCAGCCGGGCGAGAAGCATCGGGGTTATCGGTTGTCTTTACCGGGCGTATCCTTCTATTGGTTCCACTTCTATCCGCCTGAATGCGCTGAACCGCCGGAGAAGCCGGACGGCTATATTCCACGATACGCGGCTTGTCCGCACCCGAGCCGAGTGCATATTCTTGCGCGACAAGTGCTGCATGCAGCGAATGGAGGATACCGGCTGGCATCGGCAGGAGACTATTTTATGACGAGTCTGTTGATTGAGCTGGCAGAGCAGTTGGAGGGAACCGGAGCACAGCCCCCGTTCGACCCGCAGTTGATTCGTTTACTGGAATGGACAAGAATCCATGCGATGGATGAAGATATTTCGGTTCAGCGCATTGCGGAGAAGATGGGATATAACAGGGAGTATTTGTCCCGGATGTTCAAGCGGCGCTTCGGCCTGGGCTTGCTTAGTTATATTCATAAGTTGAAGCTGGAGGCGGCCAAAGAGATATTGAGCTGTACCAATCATCCGGTCAAGCAGGTCGCGGATCAGGTCGGAATGAAGGATGATAAGCAGTTTATTAAGTGGTTCAAGCGCTTGTCCGGAGTTACGCCCACGGAGTACCGGAGGGCCTTTCATCAAACCCGGCTCAATAAGTCATAGAAAAAAGGCCCGGGAAAAAAACGGGGCCTTTATCTTGGTACTCCGGATGATATTGAATAATCAAGATTTAAATTCGACGCTTTGCCGGATGGAATTCCATTCGTCCGAGCTGATCAGGCCGAGTCGCCACAGGGCAACTCCCTTGAGATCGTAACGCTTCGCAAGGCCGATCAGCTTGGTGACGGAATCGGCGTTCTCGCTGTGAAGGTTCAATCCGAGGATTAACTTGCTCTTGTCAGTATTCTGCAGGGCAAGCCGAATAGCTTCATCCACCTTGGCAATCGGCTCGGGGTTGGTTGCCGCTGCTGCGCTACTGCCTGAATTGGTCTGATAATCATAGGCCATAATCACGATTTCATCGGCGATTTGGCCAAGAGATTTGTAATCGTATCCCTGATAGGAAGAATTCAGCGGATGCAGCGCCAGCGCTACCTTGAGCCCGGCAGCTTTGGCCTCTTGGGTAAGCTGCTTCACAAATGCAGTGTACGATGCACGGGTTGTCTGCTTGTCCGTTGTCAGACCAAGGCCTTCAAAATCAAGCATAATGCCGGAATAGGATTTGTCCTGCGCTGCGGCGATCATATCGGAGATTGCTTTATTACGCGCCTCCGTCTCCTCGATAATTTTGGTCAACTCGCCCTTCACATCGGAGGAATAGACCATCAGATAAGGTGTTGTGCCGGATTCAGCCGCATCCTCGATCAGGCTGTCAGCAGTGATATCCCCTAATGGCTGCGGCAGCTTGAAGTCTTTGCCTGATAATGTGAATTGTCCGTTCTCATCAATCCGGCTCCAGCCGAAGGCCACCGCATCCAGTGTTGAAATGGCGGAGGCATCGGAGATGGACGAAATGGCATAGAAGCCAAGCGTGTACATTCTCTTTTGCGGCGAATGGATCGATACGGTCTTAGTTGCCTGGTCCCATGCTACACCGGCTCCAAACTGTTGGCTGAAGAAGCTTAGTGGAATGACTGTGTTGCCGGAAATCGAACGGGGAGCTACGGTCAGTTCAACCGTTGTTCCGTTCACAATTGCCTGTTTGCTGTTTAGGGTCAGCACCACCTCGGTGCGTTCATTCCCGCTTTCTTTAACCGCTTGTATGGTTTTCGTGGCAGAATTCCAAGTAACGGATACGCCAAGGGCCTCGGAAATCGTGCGGAAGGGTACAAGCGTCGTATTTTGAACGATGATCGGGTCTACTGTAGAAGACAATGGATAGCCGTCCAGCAAGATTTGAATGGGAGCGGAATTCGCTGCAGCGGCTTGAACAGTTCCGGGCAAGGCAACTGCGGCTCCTCCTCCGGCAAGCAAGCTGGCGGCGAGTAATAGTTTTAGAGAATAGCGGATCATATTGGTTCTCCTCTCCAGATTCTGCTAAATCTATCTATGATTATAACAGAAATGATAGAGTAGGGCGTATAACGGTGTCGTTCATCAAGGTTGAGGCCGTTTTCCCTAATTATGAGTTTTTCTGGAAGGTCTAGTATAGTATAATAGATGGGCGGCGAATGCTGCTTATGGATAGAAAGAAGGTGCCGCAAATGGAGCATATCGCGCTGTACCGGGCCTGGCGACCACAGTCGTTCCAAGATACGGTAGGGCAACAGCATATTATCCGCACGCTTCAGAACGCGATTCGTGAACAAAGGCTCTCTCATGCTTATCTTTTCAGCGGGCCGAGGGGAACCGGAAAGACGACGACAGCCAAGGTGCTGGCCAAGGCAGTCAATTGTGAAAAGGGACCCGCACTGGAGCCGTGCAATGAGTGCGATGCTTGCCGGAGAATTACGGCGGGCGCCGTGATGGATGTGCTTGAAATTGACGCTGCTTCCAACCGTGGGGTCGAGGAAATCCGGGATCTTCGCGAGAAGGTTAAATATGCCCCTACAGAAGTGCGGCAAAAAGTGTACATTATAGATGAAGTGCATATGCTGACAACCGAAGCGTTTAATGCCTTGCTGAAGACGCTGGAGGAACCGCCTCCGCATGTGATGTTCATTTTGGCGACGACAGAGCCTCATCGGTTGCCGGCAACGGTCATTTCCAGATGCCAACGCTTTGACTTCCGAAGGATTTCCATGGAGGAACAGGTGGAGAGATTGCGTACCATCTGTGAACAGGAGCAGATTACGGCCGAGGAGGCTGCACTGGAATATATAGCTAGATTGTCTGATGGCGGAATGCGGGATGCGCTCAGTATTTTGGAGCAGATCGCGTCGTTCTCGAACGCCCAGGTATCCTATCAACAAGTGCTGGATATGACGGGCGGGATTCCGTCGCACCAGTTCGCCAAGCTTGCGGAGATGATCCATGAAGGCGAGATCGGCGGTATGCTTGAGATGATTGAGGGCTTTATGCAAGAAGGCAAAAGTGCTGATAAATGCATGGAGAATCTCCTTTATTATTTCCGGGATTTGCTGATGATCAAAATGGTGCCCCAAGCGGACAAGCTGACAGAGCGCGTGCTGGATGTGCGGGATTTCAGGGAAATGGCGCATAAATTCTCTAAAGCTCAGCTATTTCAGATTCTGGATACACTAAATCATTATCAGACGGAAATGAAGTACGCTGTTCAGCCGCAAACTTTGTTTGAGGTGGCACTTCTGAAGCTATGCAGTCTGACGTCCGGAGGCAGTGCAGAGGAATCGCCGGCGTCGAGCCATATGTCCCCGGCTTCGGCTAGCGGAGCAGCGGGGGGTGTGCCTGCTGGCGAGGTTCAACAGCTTAGACGGCAGGTTGCCGAGCTGGAACGCAAGCTGGAACAGGTGATTAAGGATGGCCTGGTTTCCGGCAGCGGAGACCGTCAAGGTTCAGGCGGCAGCCGTCCTGCGGCTCGAAGCGCCGCGCCAAGGATTTCTTCTCCATCTAAGATGCCTGCCGGAATGGATGGGTATTTGGCTCAGCGGAACAGTCAGGAGTTCCTGGAGGTCCAGGGCAAATGGAACCAGATCCTGCATGCAGTCAAGGAAGAGAAGGTCACGATTCATGCCTGGTTTATGAATGGGGAGCCTGTATCGGTTCAAGAGGATGCAGTGCTGGTAGCCTTCAAGAACGATATTCACCGGGAGACAACGGAGAAGCCGGCGAACAAGCAGTTAATTGAACAGGTGATGGAGCGTCAACTGGGACGGCCATGCCGTCTGGTAACGATGATGCAAAAGGATTGGAATGATGCGCTTCAAGGCGCGCAGACACCGGCGGCTGAGCCGCTTCAGTTGGAGCCGCCGCCTGAGGACGGGAATACAAGCCAGGAGCCTTGGGTAGATGAAGCACTCGAGTTATTTGGGGAAGAGCTGGTGGTTATCAAGGATTAGCTTTTCTTTTCTATTGGATGCCAGTACGATTATAATAAATGAAGACTTGTGAAGGAGATGTGAACCCGATGAACAATATGAATCAAATGATGAAGCAAGTGAAGAAGATGCAGGAGCAAATGCTGAAGGCCCAGGAAGAACTGGGAAGCAAGACCGTTGAAGGAAGCGCTGGCGGCGGCGTAGTCACCGTCCAAGTGAATGGACATAAGAAGATCATGTCTTTGACGATTAAACCGGAAGCCGTTGATCCGGAGGATGTAGAAATGCTGCAGGATCTTGTGCTTACAGCAGTGAATGATGCACTGACCAAAGCGGAAGATCTTGCGAACCAGGATATGGGCAAATTTACTGGCGGGATGAAAATTCCAGGCTTGTTCTAATTGAAGAAGTGCGAGTTCAAAAAGTCAACTTTTCAGCATCGAGACGGTTGCGGGAATCCGAAGAAGGAGAAACGGAATGTAGGCAGCCCCTACATGAGCGAAATGCTTCCAAAGGAAGCATACCTCGTAAGTATCCGCTCGGTCTTCTAGGTTGAACGCAAGATTCGATGTCGAATGATCCTCTTGAACTACTTCGTGATCAAAAGGTGACTTTTTGAACAACCTCTTGAAGTGAAGGAGAATCCTCTCATTGTACTATCCCGAACCGATTGCGAAGCTGATTGAGTCATTTACACGCTTGCCGGGGATTGGTCCGAAGACGGCCGCAAGGCTGGCGTTTCATGTACTGCGCATGAAAGAGGATGATGTTATCGATTTCGCGAAGGCTCTGGTCAGTGTGAAGCGCAATCTGCACTATTGCTCGGTGTGCTGCAATATTACAGATACAGACCCATGCCGGATTTGTCAGGACAAGACGCGTGATCCATCTGTGATTTGCGTCGTACAGGAGTCCAAGGATTTGGTTGCGATGGAGCGAACGAAGGAATTTGATGGCTACTATCATGTGCTGCAGGGAGCAATCTCTCCGATGGAGGGACTCGGACCGGACGATATCCGGCTGAAGGAACTGTTGACCCGTTTGAGTGATGAACGCGTCAAGGAATTGATCTTGGCGACAAATCCGAATATTGAGGGCGAGGCTACTGCAATGTACATCTCGCGTCTGGTGAAGCCGTTTGAGCTTCGCGTCACCCGGATTGCCCACGGCTTGCCGGTCGGCGGTGACCTGGAATATGCGGACGAAGTCACGTTGTCCAAAGCGCTTGAAGGACGGCGGGAGCTGCATTAATCCTTTATTAGATTAGTAAGAAGATGATTCCTGGTATCCAGGGTCATCTTTTTTATTTGGAGGAATAGCTTGCATCTGCAGGTGGTAGAAGTAATAATAGGGGTAAGGAAACTTACCTTAAGTAATTACCTAACAAATTTTCGGAGGTGCGATGAATGCAAATTGAAATATGGTCGGATTATGTATGCCCATTTTGCTATATCGGAAAAAGACACTTGGAGCAGGCGTTAGAGCAATTTGCTCATAAAGATCAGGTAGAGGTGTCTTTCAAGAGCTTTGAGCTTGATCCTGAGGTTCAGACTGACGCTGCTGTCTCTATAGACGAATCACTCGCCAAGAAGTATGGTGTGCCTGTTGCACAAGCCAAAGAGATGAACAATCAAATGATACAAAGAGCCGCACAGGCCGGCTTAACATATAATTTTGATGACATTAAACAAATCAATACCCTGGATGCTCATAGACTGGCGAAGTACGCAGAGAGTAAAGGTAAGGGAGCGGAAATGGCCGAAAAGCTGCTAAAGGCCCATTTTGTGGAATCGCAATTCATTGGGGCCCACGATACGTTAATCAAGCTGGCAGTTGAAGTCGGATTGGATCCGGAAGAGACTCGTACCGTATTAAGCAGCGGGCAATTTACGGATCAGGTTCGTTCGGAAGAAGCCGAAGCAGCGACCCTCGGCGTGCGTGGCGTTCCGTTCTTCGTCGTCAATCGTAAGTATGCGATATCGGGGGCGCAGCCAGTTAGCTTATTTGCAGAAACTTTGGAAAAGGTGTGGCAGGAAGAGCATTCTTCCGCTCCTTTGCAGGAGATTGAGTCTTCTCAGGACGCGCTTTGCACGGATGAGAAATGTGATATTTAATTAGGTAAATCTTCGAAATGAATATTGCTGTATCCAGCCGGGTCTTCGTGATCCGGTTTTTTGGTTTTATTTTGAAATATAGAAGTGGGTTCTAAGTTTGTCCTTTCCTCGATACACATGAAGTAGACCCGAGGTTAAAAGGAGGGATTGAGGTGAAGCGTTGGACACTAAGGCCGGATAGCCATTCAAAAATGGCACAGGCAAATAAAGAAGTATCTTATAAAGTACATTTGTACGATGAGGTTATGAAGGCTCGTGCGGAGTGGGAGTTAGCATCCCATGCGTTTCAATACGCCCTGGGAAAGGATGAAGTCGATGTAGCGATCTATACCTTGGAGGCGGCAGAACGGAAATATCAAATTAAGTTGAAGCAAGCCAAGCAGGCAAATGTGCACTGGGAACCCTTTGGCTATGGAGATTATGTCTGGGAACGAAAGGAGGAATAAATGATGAAGATTATACTGATTGCTGTATTGGCGGTTTCTCTGCTGTCCTTACTGTTTATAGTTTTCTCGAGACGTCTTGGCTTCGCCTGGTTGTCCCGGCTGGGCGTCCATATTGTGGTGGCTGCTTTAGGGTTATACATTGTCAATTATTCGGGTTGGATTGCCGAAGCATATATTCCGCTGAATCCGGTGACACTGACGACAGTGCTTGTTTTGGGGTTACCGGGTATTGGGCTGTTGTTGGGTTTAAAACTAATTTTGATCTAGCAGCATATGGCAGTTGACGGAACTTTGTTATCTATGGTACATTATAAATCGCTTCTCCGGTGGACAAGCGCTTTCAAATAACTTCGAAAGATGAAGTGAAATAAAAAGTGTTGACTTCATGGAAGAGCGTATGATATATTATAAAAGTCGCCGCTAAGACAGCGCGGTGATGAAATGAAGCGATTAAACATCGCGGGTTGATCTTTGAAAACTGAACAACGAGTGAGTATTATAAGAGAATTAATCATTCTCGTCAGTATTGAAATGAGCAAGTCAAACACCTTAATGGAGAGTTTGATCCTGGCTCAGGACGAACGCTGG
>NZ_JAHLQJ010000023.1 GCF_018919145.1 Paenibacillus brevis | reverse complement strand
TGATAGGCCTGAGGTGGAAGTGCAGCAATGTATGGAGCTGACAGGTACTAATCGGTCGAGGGCTTATCCAAATATCTAATTCAGATCTACGTTTCGTATCCAGTTTTCAGGTGATTAAGCATCTGAAGCCGTTTGGTGGCGATGGCGGAGGGGTTCCACGCGTACCCATCCCGAACACGACCGTTAAGCCCTCCAGCGCCGATGGTACTTGGACCGAAGGGTCCTGGGAGAGTAGGACGCCGCCAAGCAACACAAAGAGCACTGCCGATAACTCGGTGGTGCTTTTTTAGCGATTCTTAGACTGTTCTCAAGCAAAAATCTAGAATTTCGAGTGGGCAGGCCATTAGAAGGTTAAGAAGTAGTAAGAAATGCTCGGTAAAAGCTGACCAATAGAAAAGAAACTGTAAATTGGATTGTCACTATATCCCATCTTAAAAAGGATACAATAGTAATAGAATATTTAACTACATGGAGGAGAACCCGATGAACAGCAAACATAAGCGGAGAACCGTTAGAACAACTTTAAATAGTAAAATGCTGCTGCTAATGGGTGTAGCGGCAGGATCCTTGCTGCTGAGCGAAATGCAAGCAGGAGATAATCTGGTAGCGGCACAGGCCTCCGGTCAGTCAACCGATCAAATGATAGCAGCCCAATCGAAATCAATGGCAGTCACGAGCAATCTGGTTGAATTGAAGGCAAATGGGAAGAAGGCAACCCAGCAGGGAATGTTATTTGACAATAAAACCTGGGTTCCGTTAACGTTTTTACGTGATGAGCTTAATTTGTCGTTAACCTATGAATCGGCCAGTCACACATACACCATTACCCAAGATTATCAGAAGCTGAAGGTAACCTTGTATGAAGGCGGTGTCACTTCTTACCTCAATGGCCACTACCTGGGGACTCCTAGTGCCAAGCTGGTAAAGGGAAGAATCTACGTTCCATTCCAATGGCTCAAGGATTATTTGGGCTATGAGGGGGTGTGGGACGGCAAGCTGAAGCAACTGGATATCGTCAAGTCTCAACTGAATAATCTGGAGATTAAGACGGTTAGTCATCGAGAGGATAATGCCGATGCCGTGGTTACATTAAATGTTCCATCTGTTGCTATACCTGGTAATACTGCAGCGGAAAAGGCGATCAACCGTGTCCTCGAAAAGAATAACTCCGAATTTCAAGAGTATATAGCTGAAGCATTGAAAAATCGTGAAGGAGAGTCTAACCTGGCCCCATACGAATTTAATTCTTCCTATGTAGTTTCTTATAATCAGAAGGGACTGCTCAGTCTTTTCATCGATAAATATGAATATACCGGTGGTGCCCATGGGATGACAGTACGGCAGGGCTACACCTTCAACTTGAAGGATGGCAGCCTGCTTACGCTCAAGGAGCTATTCGGAGACAATTCTGACTATATGAAGGTCATTAACGGAGAGATCAAGGAGGGCTTTGAGTCCCATCCTGGTTATTTTGGAGGATTCAATGGGATTGGCAGCGATTTTACCGACTATTACTTGCAGGCCGATAAAGTGACGCTCTTCTTCCAGGTCTATGAATATACCCCTTATGCGGCCGGTATTCCGGAGTATTCGATATCCTATGAGGAGCTGTTGAAGAAGAATAGTCGTTATCAGAATCTGCTTCCATAAGGAAGGGAGAATGTAACCTTTTTGTTACCGATTGGTATAGGGACTAACGTTATAATGAAGACTGGCGACTTGTCATTAGGCAAAAGGGCCTATCCGTGTTCTATATCAGCTACAACATCACATGCAGCTATAAGCTCTCGGAATATAGATTGGGTAAGGAGGAGATCAGCATGCGGCTGAGAGGAATCAGGTATTCCTTGTGCTTCATGAGTGGAGTCCTGATGACGCTACTAATCATAACAGGCTGCACAGATTCTGAGCCTTCCTGGACAACATTTGTCGGTTCAGCAGTTGAGAAGAGCTTTCCGGTGCCTAAGGAAGCCAAGCGGACCGAGACGGCAACGAACAATACGAAGGTAGACTATGTACATTATTCCATGTCTGGGCTCCGTGAGGATGATCCTGTACCTGAACCCTATGTGAAGGCAATTACGGAATGGGGATGGAAGGAGAATACTCAGGAAAGTACCGGAACAACACGTGTATTTACAAAAGATAAATTGGTCGTTCAATTGACCATGCATAAGAATTCCTTTACCGTACTCGTTCCTAAAATGCAAGAAAAGACGATTATAAAAGGACTGGAAAGTAATCAGTAGGCACGGATATATGAACAAGGAAAGAGCCTGATTCCGCACATGTGCGGAGACAGGCTCTTTTTATCCAGGCAGTGCAATTAAGGCATATAGTAGGAAGTATCTTGCGGAGTAATCTTGATCATGCCGCCTTTAGGCTGCTTTCGCATCCCGATCAGGATGTACAGCTTCGGCGACAGGAGCCACAGATGCCATAGGACTAAGGAAATGATGAAGGCAGGAGGGGACCAGGGAATCAGGGCAGCAAAAAGGCAGATGCCGATCCAGGTAATATGTAAGTGAGACAGGCGAAAGGTGCTGTAGGTCACGAATTGATCTGGCAAATACCCCAGCCAAGGAAGTCTCCAGCTGAACCGCCACCGTTTACGGTAGGATTGGCTGACTATAATAAGTACGGAACGGGCAATGACAAAGTGAATCCAGAGAACGATCGGGATCGCCAAGAGGAAGTAGAACAGACTGGTCCAGGAGAAAAACACCATCGTTGCCGCCAGCCAAATGAAGGGAAGCGTTAAAAAGCTGCTGATTAGCGGGCGAGGCACAGTGAGTCTTTTTAATAGTCGATAATGATAAAAAGTTGCGTTATTTCCGTTATCTGCAGGCATCAGCGATAGAATCCTCCCCTGAAACAAGTGATGTTGCATTTATTTGAAAATGGTACACTCTGAATAATATATCGGATAAAAGTAAGATTTTTTGAGATGCTTCTGTACAAACACCCATCAGCCAAGGGGCGCATATACATATATCAGGAATGAGCTATGAAAAGGTTTAAATTGATAGAATATGTGCCATACTGGTAGTAAAACAAATAAGGTGGGATGGAACATGGATGAGCTTACGCCAAACACATGCATTATTTGTGGGGAGCCAAAGTCGGAAGGCATTCATATTGTATCTGAATTTATCTGTGATGCTTGTGAGGCGGAAATGGTTCATACGGATGTCCAAGAGGATAAATATCATTTTTTCGTCCATCGCATGAAAAGGATCTGGATCGGGGAAAATGCGTAATGTGGGGCCGTAATCCATATAAGGCAACAAAAAAAAGATATGAAGGAACATGAGAGGACCTGATTTTAGCGATAAGGTCCTTTTGTATTGCCCGTAAGCGTACATAGGCGTTACAATGAAGCGAAGGCGTTACGATAGACAAGCCGGAAGGATCAGGATATAGATTGAATCAGCAAAATGATAGATCAGGCGGACAACAACAGAGCCGGGCTCCGCTTTATGAAGCGCTTCTTGCATACAGGGAGCGCAAGGATGCTTCCTTTCATGTACCTGGGCATAAGGATGGGGAGGCTGCGCGGCAGATTGAGGGCAGCTATGCAAGCGCTGCCGGCCATCAGCTGGCCGGGATGATGGAGCTGGACGTGACGGAGATTACCGGCACGGATGATCTGCATCATCCGGAGGGCGCCATCCTGGAGGCGCAATGCTTGGCCGCGGCGGTGTTCGGCGCCGAGGAGACGTTTTTTCTGGTTGGCGGCAGCACGGCCGGCAACCTGGCGATGATCCTGAGCGCGTGCAGCGCTCCAGGCGATGTGCTGCTCGTGCAGCGCAATGTGCACAAATCCGTGATTCACGGTTTGATGCTGGCTGGAGCACGAGCCGTGTTCCTCGCGCCGCGGCTGGACCCCGCGAGCGGCCTGGCGACCATCCCGTCAGAGGCGACGGTGCGTGAAGCCCTGGCCCGGTATCCCGGTGCCAAGGGGCTGCTCGTGACGCATCCGAACTATTACGGGATGGGAGCCAGCCTGGCGCCGCTGGCGAAGCTCTGCGCGGCGAGCGGCGTACCGCTGCTCGTGGACGAGGCGCACGGCGCCCACTACGGGCAGCACCCGGCGCTGCCGGCGAGTGCCCTGGCACAGGGCGCCAGCGCGGTCGTGCAGTCCACGCACAAGATGCTCGGCGCCCTGACCATGGGCGCCATGCTGCATGTGCAGGGCGGCCTGCTCGACCGCACGCTGCTGAGGCAGCGGCTGGCGATGGTGCAGAGCTCGAGTCCATCGTATCCGATTATGGCCTCGCTCGACCTGTGCCGCTATCAGCTTGCCTCCAGCGGCACAGCATACTTCGAGTCCGCGCTAGCAACTGCGGACAAGCTGCGTTGCGGCATCCGGGAGCTGACCCGTTTTGGGCTGCTTGCACCTGAACCGGGCGCAAGCGGAGCCGATGCCGCATATGCTATACAAGATCCCTTCAAGGTGGTGATCTACGATGCCGCAGGGATCTGGAGCGGGTACCAGCTCCAGACCCTGCTGGAAGCAGCTGGCTGCGTGCCGGAGATGAGCGATGAGTGCTTTGTCGTGCTGGCGCTTGGCCCAGGATCGCGTCTCCAGGATGCCGATCGGTTGCTGAAGGCCTTGGAGGAGATGTCGAAAGATGATGTTTCCACGTGGAACATCGCGAACAAAGAGGTTCAGCCATCCCTGGAACGAGCCGATAAAGGAAATAAGTCTGGGGCAGAGCTTGAACCGGTATCTTCCCCGGTCCGCTTTAGCCTTCGTCCGATTGCAGCCGGGAATATAGAATCCGTTCCCTTGTCTGACTGTGCGGGAAGGCTGGCTGCTGAGATGGTCGTGCCTTATCCACCAGGAATTCCGATTCTGTATGCCGGTGAGCGGATCAGCGAGCAACTGAGCCTGCAGCTTCATCGGCTTAGGGATTCTCAAGCAAAATGCCAAGGCGTCAAAGATGTCACACTATCTACCATTCAAGTCATTAAGGATATAGAAGAAAGTAGGGAATTCCTCGTTGAACGTTCATGAACAGGTACAAGAAGGAGCAAACCGCCGCAGAGGACTCTTCATTACGCTAGAGGGGGGCGAGGGAGCGGGTAAATCGTCGTTGATGGACGAAGCGGCTCGTACACTTGAGGCTCGCGGAATCCAGTATCTGACGACCAGAGAGCCCGGGGGAATCCGAATTGCCGAGAGCATACGCGAGATCATCCTGAATCCCAGCCATACGGAGATGGATGCCAGAACCGAAGCCCTGCTCTATGCGGCGGCCCGGAGGCAGCACCTGGCAGAAAAGGTGGAGCCGATGCTCGCGCAGGGGATTACAGTATTGTGCGATCGCTTCGTCGACAGCAGCCTCGCATATCAGGGCTATGCCCGCGGATTAGGAATTGAGGAAGTGCTCTCTATCAATATGTTCGCAACCGCCGGCAGATTTCCGGATCTGACCTTTTATCTCGATATTGAGCCTGAGCAAGGGCTTGCTCGTATCGCGGCAGGACAGGGGCGGGAAGTAAACAGGCTTGACCTGGAGGGTCTTTCGTTCCATCATAAAGTTAGGGAAGGCTATCGGATTGTATCCGGTATGTTCCCGAGCCGAATTCACGAGATTGACGCATCCGGCCCTTTCGAGGAGGTAGCTGCGACATTAAATGCCAGACTGGATGCGGCATTAGAGGATTTTGGGGTATGATTGTCAAATAAGTAAAAGTGGTTAATTATTGTTATCAAACCGAGGAGGGAATGCAAATGAAACTGATCATCGCTATCGTTCAGGATAAGGACAGCAACCGTCTGTCCGGCGCATTGGTGAAGGAAAATTATCGTGCCACCAAGCTGGCCAGTACCGGGGGATTCCTTCGGGCTGGGAATACCACATTCATGATCGGTGTAGAGGACCATCAGGTGGAAGGCGTCATGAACGTCATTCGCAACAGCTGTAAAGTTCGCGAACAGCTGGTAACTCCGGTAACCCCGATGAGTGGAACAACAGATTCCTATTTGCCGCTTCCGGTAGAGGTACAAGTTGGAGGAGCAACCGTGTTTGTAATGCCGGTTGACCGTTTTGAACATTTTTAAAGGATGTTCAAAGAGCCATCTTTTGAACACGCATTTTAATAGAAGCCTTAAAGCTATTAGATAATTTGCAGACAGGCGGTGAAAGAGCACATGAAAATTGATCCGGGTTACAGGCCGCTAAAGAGCAGCCTTAGTGGTAGTGATAACGCAGCAAGGCCAATTCAGGCGAAGAGCTTCTCTGATGTGATGCAGCAGCATGGGGAGCAGTCATCGAAGGAAGAGCTTGCACGCAAATTCAAGGAGATCCAGCTTCAGGGAGACCGGCTTGCACGTTCCATGACAGTTAGGGAGCTTAAGGCTTACCGGACAATGGTCAAGCGATTTCTGGAGGATACGGTCCGGCGCGGGGTGGGCATCAAAGAATCCCGGGGCTGGGATCGCAGAGGCCGGGGCAAGCGATATAAGCTGCTGGATGAAGTCGATGCTGCTCTGCTCGCAATGGCGGATGAATTACTGGAGACTGAGCAAGGGAAGATTGAGCTTCTTCAAAAAATCGGTGAAATCCGTGGGATGCTGATCAATATTTGTTACTAGGAAGGTAAAATACGATTATGTCTTTCAAGGAAATCATCGGACAAGAGACTGCTAAGCAAATGCTGCAGAACGGTCTTCGGCAGCATAAAATATCTCACGCATATATATTTAACGGGCCGCCGGGGAGCGGACAGAAGGAAATGGCGATGGCCTTCATACAGGCGTTGTACTGTACGGAAGGAGAGGAAGAGGCGTGCGGCGAATGTCTGGAATGCCGCAAGGTGCTTCACGGTAATCATCCCGATCTCCATCAGGTCTATCCCGACGGCTCGACCATTAAAATAGATCAGATTCGCGATTTGCAGCGGATTTTCTCCTATCGGTCAGAGCAAGGCAATCCGAAAGCTTATATCATCGACCAAGCGGAGAAAATGACGGTGCAGGCAGCGAACAGCCTGCTGAAGTTTCTGGAGGAGCCTCCGTCACCTGCGGTGGCTATTTTATTAACGGACAATGGACGGGCTCTTCTGCCGACCATTCAATCAAGAGCTCAATGGGTGCCATTCCTGCCTTTAGAGCCTGAACGGATGCTGCAAATATTGGTAAGCGAGGGTTATCCCGGTGCTTTGGCCCGATGCGCGGTTCAAGTCGCGTCAGGACTGGCGGCATGCCGGGATTTGTTGCAACAGAATTGGTTTGCAGAAATTAGAAACGTAGTGTTACAATTAGGGAAGGAAACCGCAGGCCGTGGCGGTTCTCCACTTGTATCAGCGCAGCAATCTATATTCAAGGCAGGTCTTGGTGAACACCTGGACATGCTGCTAGATCTTTTTCATGTATGGTTCAAGGACATGCTCCATGCACTCTATCATAGACATGACCATATTGTTTTCATAGATGAGCTGGATTTTATTATGAAGCAGGCTTCCACGCGCAGTGCGGACTACTGGATTCAGGGGATGGCACTTGCGGCGGAGAGCAAGAAGAAGCTTCGTCAGAATATGAACGGCCAGCTCTGTCTTGAGCAGTTCTTGATCGCGATTGGCGCCTAAGGAACTGCCTATCTTGCTGCCCGGCTTCATTTATGGTTGCGGGTCAGCGGTTTTAAACTTTCTCCCGTGAAAAACGTGGGGTTTTGGAACGTCCGCCAGGTTTTTATAAAGTGTGTTTTCAGGATACAAGGGGGTTAGTTTTTGTACACTGTAATAGGCGTCCGCTTTAAAAAAGCGGGCAAAATATATTACTTCGATCCTCTCGAGCTCCCTGTGGAGAAGGACCAGAGCGTCATCGTTGAGACGGCGCGGGGGATCGAGTACGGGAAGGTAGTCGTCGGGAAGAAGAACGTGGGCGAGCAGGATGTCGTCCTTCCGCTGAAGAAGGTTATCCGGATTGCCGACGATTCCGATGCACGTGTTGTGGAGGATAACAGGCTTGCGGCAAAAAATGCATTTGCCACATGTTTAAATAAAATTAAAGACCATGATCTGAAGATGAAGCTGGTGGATGTAGAATTCACGTTTGACCGTAACAAGATCATATTCTACTTCACGGCTGAAGGACGAGTTGATTTTCGTGAACTGGTCAAGGATCTGGCAAGCATTTTCCGTACACGGATTGAACTCCGTCAGATTGGAGTCAGAGATGAAGCCAAGATGCTCGGAGGAATCGGTCCTTGCGGACGCGTGCTCTGTTGTTCTTCCTGGCTTGGCGATTTTGAACCGGTATCAATCAAAATGGCTAAGGACCAGAGCCTGTCACTGAACCCGACCAAGATTTCCGGGCTGTGCGGGCGGCTGATGTGCTGTCTGAAGTTCGAGCATGACAACTATGAGAGCGTGAAGGAAGAGCTTCCATCTGTAGGCAAGATTGTTATTAGCTCTTTAGGTGAAGGCAAAGTGGTTGGTCTTAACGCGGGAGCACGCACGGTTCATGTGCAGCTGTTTGACGTAGGTAAGGTCAAGGAGCTTCCGTTAGATGATGTAGTTGTGAAATAGAATCTAATTCAAGAAAGACTTTAGAGAATGACTCTGGGGTGGGAACTTGGAGAATAAGGATATATTCAAACATGTGCAGGCGCTGGAGACACAAGTGGGAAAATTTCACGGCGATTTAGGCGCACTGATGCTGGAAGTCAAGAGGCTGGTAGAAGAGAACCAGCAGCTTCGTCTGGAGAATGAGAAGATGCGTAAGATCATGAAGGGAGAGGCCAAAGAGTCCGCCCCTGCTTCCACATCTTCATCTCGATCCGTTGCCCCCTCTGCTGGAGGCAAAGAAGCAATAGATGTCGTTGGAGAGGGCTATGACAATCTGGCGCGTCTCTATCATGAAGGTTTCCATATATGCAACGTATATTATGGTCATTTACGCACTGAGGGCGATTGCCTGTTCTGCTTGTCATTTTTGAATAAATAACGAACCGTAGGGGTCCCTACGGTTTTTTTTAGATTTTTTGCAGACATATGCCGGAGAACGGTAGCGATAGAGGAGAGCTTTCAAGTTGAAGAATCAAGTAACGATCTATGATTATGAGCGGGTTGATGACCTGCTGACCCAGCGGCTCGGTATTATACAAAGTGAAGAGGTGTTCAGCTTCTCGATGGATGCGGTGCTTCTGGCCAGATTTGCTTCTATTCCAAGTAAAGGGAAGATCCTCGATCTCTGTACAGGGAACGGGGTTGTACCGCTGCTGCTATCCACCAGAACCAAGGCAAGCATCGAAGGGATTGAAATTCAGCCCCGGCTTGCGGATATGGCGAGAAGAAGTGTGGAGATGAATGGGTTGACAGCACAAATCGCTATCCGGGAAGGAGACCTGCGGGAGTTATATAAAGAGGCGGGGCATGGGAGTTATGATGCAATTACGGTTAATCCTCCTTATATGCCCGTATATTCCGGAGAATCGAAGCTAAATCCCCATCAGGCTATGGCCAGACATGAGATCCACTGTAATCTTGAGGATGTAGCCAGAGCCGCAATGCGGCTTGCAAGGCCAGGCGCAAAGGTGTCGATGGTGCACAGACCCCAGCGGTTGGGTGAGATTATATCTGTATTTCGGCAATACCGTCTGGAGCCTAAATTAATCCGGTTTGTCCACCCGAGGGCGGATGCAGAAGCCAATATGGTATTGATTGAAGCCCTACGGGATGGAAAGCCGGATGTCCGCATCCTGCCCCCATTAATTGTTTATAATGAAGATGGACAATACAGTCCGGAGATTATGCAGATTTATTATGGATCAGAGAGGGAAGAGCATGACCATTCAAATTCAGAAGAGCTTTGAATCAAACCCTAAGACGGGAAGTCTCTATCTCGTCGGAACCCCGATCGGCAACTTGGAGGATATGACTTACCGGGCGGTGCGCACGCTTAGCGAGGCAGATATTATTGCTGCTGAGGACACGAGACAGACGCGGAAGTTGCTAACGCACTTCGAGATTTCTCCCTCCAAATTGTTCAGTTATCATGAGCATAACAAGGCTGCCAGCGGACCCGAATTAATTCGCTATATAATAGAAGGAAAAAATTTAGCGTTGGTCAGCGATGCCGGATTACCGGCGATTTCAGACCCGGGCAGCGACCTGGTTCGACTGGCTGTGGAACAGGGGATTCCTGTGATTCCCATCCCTGGAGCAAACGCGGCCCTTTCGGCACTGATTGTCTCAGGTCTGCCTACGGAACGCTTTCAATTTCTCGGGTTTTTGCCCCGTGAATCTAAAGAGCGTAATAGCTTGCTGGAATTACTGCAGGATGAACAGAGCACCTTACTATTCTATGAATCTCCCCACCGTGTTATAAAGACCTTGACGGCTATGCAGCAAGCATGGGGGAGTCGGCAAATTGTATTAGCCCGGGAATTGACAAAACGGCATGAAGAAATGGTTCGGGGGACAATCAGCGAATGCCTGACCTGGTTGGAGGAGCACCCGCCGCTGGGCGAATACTGCATCGTTGTATCCGGTGAAGAGCAGAGTAAAGTGAAGGAGCGTCAGGATGCCTGGTGGCAAGTATTATCGGTAGAAGAGCATGTGGCTTATTATGAGGCTGAGGAGCAGTTTTCTCGAAAAGAGGCCATGAAAAAAGCAGCGGGAGATCGGGGAATATCCAAAAGAGATATCTACAAGCATTTGCTGGAGGGCGGTAAAGAAGAGGAATAGCGGTAAAATTGCCAAATTAGACAAAAAAGGGGCCTTCACAGGCTGGGTTCAAGCCTGGAAGGCGCCAAGGAGATATGAAAAAGGTTAGAATTAACAAATTTTTATAAACCTATTATATACTATAAATCTTAATTTGTCACAGGGGTAGGAAGCTGAGTAATGCATTCGTGGCAAACAATTTTGCCTTTGAAGTAAGTTACGTTTTCAGCATTACCACAGAAAATGCAAGCAGGCTCATATTTTTTCAACATGATCCGTTCGCCGTCCACATAAATCTCAAGCGCATCTTTCTCGCCAATACCGAGTGTGCGGCGCAGCTCGATTGGAATAACTACCCGTCCCAGTTCGTCTACTTTTCTTACAATACCCGTTGATTTCATCATAACCTATGAAGGCCCCTCTCGCTATAGTATAAAAGTGTCATGATTCGACAAACTTCTATGTTTTATGATATTTATGATACCAACCATTGCCAAATCAGTCAACCTATTTATGGCAGAGTTCATCATTATTTCTAAATATTTTTTGTAGCTTAGCGCTGTTAACCCGATTTTACTATAAAAAAACGATACGATCTTATTCGACATTTTGGAAGAATATACAACGACATAATTCGACATCACACGACACCAATTACCTTTTTAAGCCATTATCCTGTAGATCTGAAGAATTTTTTTGTAAAGGAGAGGTTGATATGGAAAAGCAATTGAAGGAAGAGAAAGTTTTCAAGGACCCAGTACATAATTATATTCATGTGCAGGATGAAATTATCTGGTCACTCATTAATACGCATGAATTTCAGAGGCTTAGACGGATCCGTCAGCTGGGCACCTCTTATTTGACTTTTCATGGCGCGGAGCATAGCCGGTTCTCCCATTCGCTGGGCGTCTATGAGATTACGCGGAGAATCATCTCCCAATTTGAACGTGCCGAATATCCGGATTGGCCGGAGGAGGAACGGATGGTGGCCCTATGTGCGGCCCTGCTTCATGATTTGGGGCACGGACCGTTCTCTCATTCTATAGAACATGCCTTTCAGATGAACCATGAGGATTGGACGTGCAAGATTGTGCTTGGCGATACGGAGGTTGCAGCTGTACTGCGCCGACTAGGCGAGGATTTCCCTGAGAAGGTGGCTTCTGTCATTCGGAAAACCTACGAAAAAGCGATCGTAGTCAACTTGGTGTCGAGTCCGTTAGATGCCGATCGCATGGACTATTTGCTGAGAGATGCTTATTTTACAGGTGTCGAGTACGGAACCATCGATATGGACCGGATTCTTCGAATGCTGCGTCCTTATCAGGGGCGAATTGTCGTGAAGGAATCAGGGATGCATGCCGTGGAAGACTATCTCATGTCCAGATATCAGATGTACTGGCAGGTTTATTTCCATCCGGTGACCCGAAGCTCGGAGATTATTTTGCGGCAAATTTTCAGAAGAGCTAAGGAATTATTCGATGCCGGGCATTCGTTCCGATTTTTGCCTGATCCGCTCCCGGGCTTGTTCCAACGGGAATTAACGGTTCAGGAATATCTGCTGCTGGACGAAGCACTGGTACAAACTGCCTTTATGCAGTGGCGTCTGGAGTCAGATGAATTGCTTGGTCAACTATGCAGCTGTTTCTTGGATAGAAAACTGTATAAATATGTAGAAGTTGAATCTCTGGATATGGAGACTATTGACGATATTCGGCATGCATTTGAAGCAGCAGGACTCCATCCAGATTACGATCTGGAAATTGATTTCCCGACCGATCTGCCTTATGATGTGTTTCGTCCTGACAATGAGTCCACGGAGAAGCAAATCCTGCTCCTGGACAAGCATGAACGGCTTGTAGAAATATCTGAAGTATCGGATATCGTTCGTTCGATCAGCGGCTTGCACCGGGGAAAATACCATTTGTACTTTCCTTACGAGAAGGTAAAGGCTGTATTGAATCGGCTTCCGGAATCTATAGCATCAATATTTATACAGAATTGATAAATAGAATTTAGGATTTGCACGCTATGGCTTCCACAGTTTTATTTCTCACTTTTACCTTATTGTCGCGTCTAAATTTCAACTTTTCACTTTCTTAGGAGGTTAACAGCAATGGAGCTATTTGACACCCATACCCATATGGACTCGAAGAATTTTGACGAAGACCGTGCAGAAACCATCGAACGCGCTCGAGAACAGGGTGTTACACGGATGATCAATATTGGATTTAACCGGGAAACGATCCCCACCACGATGAAATTTGCGGAAGAATATGAGTTCATCTATGCGGCCGTGGGCTGGCACCCGCAGGATGCCATCACCATGAAGGAGGAAGACCTGGATTGGATTGCCGAGCTGTGTAAGCATGAGAAGGTCGTTGCGATCGGCGAGATCGGTCTGGATTACTATTGGGATACCTCGCCGAAGGAGGTACAGCACGAAGTATTCCGTAAGCAGATCCGCCTGGCCAGGCAATTGGGCATGCCCATTTCGATCCATAATCGGGATGCGCATGAGGATGTGGTTCGAATTCTTCGGGAAGAGAAGGCAAGCGAGATTGGCGGTGTGATGCACTCCTTTTCAGGAAGCTGGGAAATTGCCAAAATGTGTCTGGATATGAACTTTCATTTGTCGTTTGGGGGGCCGATTACCTTCAAAAATGCAAAGCAGCCAAAAGAGGTCCTGATGAAGACGCCATTAGATCGTTTACTTATCGAGACGGATTCCCCTTATTTAACACCTCATCCATTTAGAGGGAAAAGAAATGAGTCCGGATATGTGCGTCTGGTAGCCGAAGCAGCAGCCGAGCTTCTAGGGAAGGAACTGGAAGAAATTGCGGGAATTACGACCCGAAATGCACTGGAACGATTTGGAATACGGTGAAAACGGGAGGAAAAGCAATGAAAAACAGAGGTAAACGGAAAGATGAATGCATTTTAATCATCTGACAGGAGATTATTACATTTTTTTAACCATATTTTAAAATAAACGTTCTTGATCCGTCCTTTACAATCTGCATCGAAACAAGTTAGAATCTTTTCAGTAATCGATTTGGCACCCTCCATGTGTAGATGGATAGGGTCCGGATTACAGCGTTCCATGAACCAGTCTCGCTGAATCTCCGAAATGGAGAGCGGGGGAACCAAATACGCCATACCGGCTACCAACACGGATGACAGAAAGTGTGCCGGAATGATCTGTAATTGATTTCTTTACTCGGGTCTATGGGGTGAATTCGAGGTCATTGCGCCATGAGCGAATGAACTGAGAAGGGGCGGCACTCTCGCGTCCTAACCCGACAGCTAACCCCGTAAGCGTACGTTGAGAGGGCAAACTCGTGCATCCTATTACACCAAGACAACTCGGAAGCCACGAAAGAGAGCCTCTTACTCTCTCCTTTAGGCTTCTTTTTTGTTTTGAATAATTGTAATAGGGTCATCATACTGTGATATACAGGAGGTGACTATGTCCGAGAAGACTGGGACAGGATGCGGATTGCAGCTTCAAATCAAGCAGTCCGTAAAAATGATTAGTAGTCACGTCAAATGCAGTATGAATCGATCTAACGGCGGGACTATGTAAGGAGGACGGAAGAAATGGGTTTGTTCCGGAATGAGGAGTCCCATGAATCGCGCTCATCCAGCATGTCTTACGCATTGCGGTGGCAACAAGAACACTTACGTCAAGTGGCTGTCGTTGGGGCAGTAGCTGTCGCACTCATCATCGTTACCCTAATCTGGTATTTCACTCAAAATAGCAAGCAGGTTCACTTGGTTGTTGATGGGCAAAGTCAAAGCATTGAAACCCGTCATTCGCTGGTCAATCAGGTACTGGAGGAGCAGTCCATCGCATTGAATCCCGAGGATTCGATCTCGGTGGCCTTGAATAGCCCCATCGAAGACGGAGACAAGATCGTGATCGTACGAGCCGTTCCTGTCAAGGTGAATGTTGATGGAGCTACGAAGCTGCACTTTACTACACAAAAAAGTGTTCAAAAGGCAATTGCTGAGCTTGGCATTAACGTCGATAATGACGATAAGGTGACCCCGGCTCTGGACAGCAAGGTTGAAGCCAACCAAGAAATTCAAATTGTACGCGTAACAAAACATACCGTACAGACAAAGGACGTCATTCCTTTCACCGTCGTAAAGACTTCGGACGATACGTTGCTAAAGGGCAACACCAAAGTGACCTCTGAAGGCAGTGAAGGCGTGATTGTTCATAATTACGAAAAAGTCTTTGAAGACGGAGTTCTCGTGTCCAAAACCTGGCTGGGGAAAGTAGTGGAAAAAGAATCTACTCCGAAGGTCATTGCTGTTGGTACGAAGAAGCCCGCAGTTGTTGCAGCCGCGACGATTACCCGTACAGATAATTCGGTGAACATCAGCGGAGTAACAACCAAGGGCGGCGTCTCTTTTGAATATAAAAAAGTGCTTAAGAACGTAACTCTGACCGCATATTCCTCGGAAGAAGACGGAATCGGAACGCGCACAGCCTCCGGTACGCGGGTTACCGAAGGCAGAACGATCGCGGTGGATAAATCGGTCGTTCCGCTTGGCTGGTGGGTATACATCGAAGGTATTGGATTCCGCAAGGCGGAGGATACCGGCGGTGCCATTAAGGGAAACAAAATGGATGTATACTATGATTCTCTGAAAGCGGCACAGAGCTTTGGCCGCAAAAAGGGTCGTACCGTCTATGTCATCGGCCCGACGAAGCCGGAGCTGAACTAGAGCGATCCCTCGTTTACTTTGCATGGGGAATGGGATACTATTAGGGTGAGTGAATAAGACACGGATAAGAAGAGGAGAATTCCTCTTCTTTTTGTTGTAAAGACTTTAGATGATTTGACGGAAAGGAAATGGATCAGGATGATCAAGGAGGTCATTGTCGTCGAGGGGAGAGACGATACGGTTGCCATCAAGCGAGCTGTTGAGGCGGATACGATTGAGACCGGTGGATCGGCGATCAACGAGATGACATTGAGGAAAATAGCCCTGGCGATGGAGAGACGAGGGGTTATTATTTTTACCGATCCGGACCATGCGGGGGAGCGTATACGCAAAATCGTCGCCCGCCGGGTACCAGGATGCAAGCATGCCTTCCTGACAGAGGTGGATGCGACGAAGCGGGGCGATATCGGCGTGGAGAATGCCTCTCCGGAGGCCATTCGTCATGCCTTGGCCCATGTCCGGACGGAGATGGCTCCCGGAGCGGAGGCCGCGGATAAGGAATTCCAGATTACCTGGAGCGATCTGATAGAAGCGGGGCTGATCGTACACCCCGAGGCGGCAGCCCGCCGCCGCTATATCGGTGAGATGCTGGGAATCGGCTATTGCAACGGAAAGCAGCTCTTTAAGCGGCTCTCCGTATTTCGAATTAGCCGGGAGGAATTTGCCGACGCCTTGAACAATTTGGAGAAGGAATGGGGAGACCGCCTGTGACGAATAGAGAGGACGTATCAACGCCGCGACGGACGAAGGAGATCATCCAGCGGCATGGATTTCAATTCAAGAAGAGCTTGGGTCAGAACTTCCTGATTGATCAGAATATTCTCGCCAAAATTGTGGGTGCTGCCGGTTTGGATGAGACCAAGGGTGCGTTGGAGATCGGTCCGGGGATTGGGGCTTTGACGGAGAAGCTTGCCCAGGCCGCAGGCAAGGTAACTGCTGTGGAGATCGACCAGCGTCTGCTGCCGATACTGAAAGAGGTTATGGAGCCTTATGAGCATGTCACGGTGGTCCATGGCGATGTGCTTAAGCTGGATTTACCGCAGCTGTTCGCGGAGCAATTCGGTGATTGCCAGTCGGTCAGCGTTGTGGCGAACCTCCCGTATTATGTGACTACACCGATCATGATGAATTTGCTTGAAGCGGGACTGCCCCTGGAGAATATCGTAGTTATGATCCAAAAGGAAGTTGCCGAGCGCATGGCCGCATCGCCTGGCGGCAAGGATTACGGCAGCCTGAGCATTGCCGTACAGTATTATAGCGAGCCGCAGCTGGTCTGTACGGTACCGCCTAGTGTGTTTATTCCGCAACCGAATGTTGAATCGGCTGTAATCCGCCTGAAGGTGCGTAAGACGGCTCCGGTGCAAGTGAAGGATGAATCCTTCTTTTTTGAGGTGGTACGGGCTTCTTTCACGCAGCGGAGAAAGACGATTGCGAACAATCTGAAGAGCCGCTTCTTCTCAGGCGAAGGGCGGGAGCGTCTTGAGGCCCTATTGGCTGAAGCCGGGGTCGAGCCTTCCCGACGCGCAGAGACGCTCAGTTTGCAGGAGTTCGCCGTGCTCAGTGACGTCCTGTATGCTGCAGGACTAACCGTCTAATCATTCATGTAACCAATCACCTCATTTGCCCATACGATGGGAAAGAGGTGATTGATTTGACGAGTATGGGAGACTTGGTCGTCCGCAAATCCTATGGTGGAGATATCACTTTCCGGATAGAGAAGATCGTGCGGGAGCAGGCCATTATCAAAGGGACAGAATTTCGGCTCTTGGCGGATGCGCCGCTGAGCGATTTGACCAGAGTAAATCAAGCTGCAGCGGGGGAAGAGAAAGCCAGGATCAAGGCGACGGAATCCCTGGAGAGGCTGCATCAGAACCGGAAGCAGTTAGCCGAGCGGAATCAATCCGAAGTGAGCCGGGAATGGTACGTGAGCGGAGAGCCCTCTTACTTCGAGGTTCCGGGTACGGTTCTGCATCTGGACGGTGATGAGCGCTATTTGAAAAAAAGCATGAGCCTGTATGAGAAACTCCGTGTACCGGCCCACGGATATTATATCAACGAATCCGGCATGGCCAATGCCTTGTACCGCCTGCTGCCCAGCATCCAGCCGGATATTGTGGTGCTGACCGGTCATGATGGAGTGTTAAAGAATCGGCCCACGACGGATTTATATAGCTTATCCAGCTATAAGAATTCCAAGCACTTTGTGGAGGCCATTCAGACAGCCAGACAATACGAACGGAACTTCGATGCCTTAACCATCGTCGCAGGAGCCTGCCAGTCGCATTTTGAGGCGCTGCTCCAAGCCGGAGCCAATTTTGCGTCCTCTCCCTCCCGCGTGCTGATTCATGCGCTGGATCCAGTCTACATCGCTGCCAAGGCGTCTCTAACCTCAATTCGGGATACGATTCATATCACGGATGTCTTGAATCATACGGTTAGCGGAACGCAAGGAGTCGGAGGGATCGAGACTCGAGGCTGCTATCGGATCGGCTTGCCAAAATTGAAGGATTTGTCGGCGCTGAAGGTCATTCCGTCGATGTAATTTCACAAATTTATAGCTTAACCCCGAATGCTGAAAAAAAACCGTTGACAACCGTTTTTTCATGCTGATATAATTATTTATTTTGATTTGACAAAACCCCCACCTTTCTTGTATAATGGACAAAGAAGGAAGGTGGTCACAGGCAATGGCTAAAAATGCGCTGTCAGAAATAAAACATAGTCTTGACGCTCACGTGGGACAGAAGATTATGCTGCGTGCAAACGGTGGTCGCCGTAAGACCGTAGAACGCACCGGAGTGTTGGAGGAGACCTATCCTTCGGTCTTCATCGTTAAGCTGGATGAAGAGCAGCAATCAACCAAGCGTGTATCCTATAGTTACGCCGATATCCTTACCGAATCCGTTGAAGTCATGATCGGTGACAGTGACAATGGGATGAGGCTATCGTATTCGAAACCTTAAACATCTTGTGGGATGACAAAACCGGCTCAGTGAAAATTTCACTTGAGCCGGTTTTTTATTTTCACGGTGTTCATTTATCGCGGACATCATTGTCTATTTCGATCCAGACGCATGGAAGATTTCACTTGGCATGAATCCGGGCGATGAGAGCACACTACAGATGTGTTCCCTGATTCCTATATCCAAGGAGGAGTGTACATGTCGCGCAGAAGACGCAGTACCATGTCTGAGGCTCTGAAGGTAGAGTTGGCGAAGGATCTTGGGTTCTACGATACGGTCCAGCAGGAAGGCTGGGGCGGGATACGGGCGAAGGATGCCGGCAATATGGTCAAGCGGGCTATAGAGCTGGCGGAGCGTGCCGCATCCAAGCAGCAATAGATATGGCAATCCGCGGGCTTCCTGATGAAGGAGCCCGCCCTCGTTCTGTCTGCTATTCACTACTTCTGCATTCTGGCATTTTGGCTGAGAGAAAGAGAATGTCTTCTGTGCATAGACTTAGCGCGTACTTTTTTTTATAATAAGCTAAGTCTGACACGGTGAAGGAAGGGGCGGGCGGAATGAAAATATACGAAAAGGCGCCAGCTAAAATCAATTTAATGCTGGATGTTCTACATAAACGCCCGGACGGCTATCATGAGGTTGAGATGATCATGTCCATGGTAGACTTGTCCGATCGTCTGGAAATGAGTGCTCTCCCCGGAGATACGATCATTATCTCTAGCCAGGCTGGCTATATCCCATTGGATGAGAAGAACCTGGCTTTTCAGGCAGCCAGATTACTTAAGGATCGTTATGATGTCAGAAGCGGGGTTCATATTCATTTGGATAAGAAAATCCCTGTTGCCGCAGGCTTGGCTGGCGGAAGCAGTGATGCTGCCGCAGCTCTTCGCGGACTGAACCGGTTATGGAACCTCGGGATCTCGCAGGAAGAGCTGAAGAAGCTTGGTGCAGAGCTTGGCTCGGATGTGCCCTTCTGCATAACCGGAGGAACTGCCCTTGCTACCGGCAGGGGAGAGAAGCTGACTCCCTTGAGCCCGCCTCCACAATGCTGGGTCATCCTGGCGAAGTTGCCGATCAATGTATCGACGGCGGATGTGTATGGACGGCTAAGAGCCGATGAGCTTGTCTCGCATCCTTCGGCCGCACGGATGAGAGCGGCGATTGAGCAGGGTTCTTTTGATGGAGTGTGCAGAGAGCTTGGAAATGTGCTGGAGGACGTGACACTGGAGCTGTACCCGGATGTGGCTCATTTAAAGAACACGATGATCCGGCTAGGAGCCGATGGCGTTCTGATGTCCGGAAGCGGCCCGACCGTATTCGGGCTGGTATCAAAGGAATCGAAGGTTCCGAGAATCTATAACGGCCTTCGCGGCTTCTGCAAAGAGGTGTACGCGGTTCGCCTTTTAACATAAAGTTTGGAAACGACAGGAAAAAACTTGATAAAAAACGTACAAAAATGTTATATTTACAATATAATATTCGGATTTAGCGAGGGATTCTTCGTGAAAAAATTTAAGAGAAGCGCCCGGTTGGTGGAAATGACCCAGTATTTATTGGCAAGACCGCATCAACTCATCCCGCTAACCACTTTTGCCCAGCGCTATGGCGCGGCTAAGTCTTCAATCAGCGAGGATCTCGGGATCATAAAAGAAGTATTCGAAGAGGAAGGCACCGGTGAGCTGCAGACGCTGGCCGGGGCTGCGGGAGGCGTAAGATATATCCCGAAGATGGGCAGGGAGCAGGCGCTTGATTTTGTGAGTCGTCTGTGTGAGAAGTTGTCAGAGCCGGAGCGGATTCTGCCTGGCGGCTATTTGTATATGTCTGATTTGCTTGGCTTGCCGGGCTTTATGCAGGAGGCGGGCAAATTATTTGCTACCGCATTTGCAGGCAAAGACATTGATTGTGTCATGACCGTGGAGACGAAGGGTATTCCGCTGGCTTATGCTACGGGGGCGGAACTGAACCTGCCGGTCGTACTGGTGCGCCGTGATCATCAGGTGACGGAAGGCTCAGCCGTAAGCATTAACTATGTGTCCGGTTCTCATAAGAGTCTGCATACGATGACTTTGTCCCGGAGAGCTCTGAAGGAGAAGTCAAAGGTGCTAATCGTTGACGACTTCATGAAGGCGGGGGGCACCATCCAGGGGATGGTAGATTTGTTAGCGGAGTTCAATGCCACAGTTGCCGGAGTCGGCGTTCTGGTAGAGTCTGGAGAAGTGGAATCCGGACAGCGGTTGCTGCAGGATTATATCTCGTTGGCTACCCTGACCGCAGTGGATGCGAAGGAAAAGGAAATTTCGGTTGCTCCGGGGAATTATTTTTCCTAGAAAAATAGGGCATTCAATGTCGATTCCCTGTAAAACGACTGGAATTTAAGACGAAACATGTCGAAAAGCTCTTTTTTTCAAAAAAAACCTTGAAATCAGGCTATTTTGTTCGCAAAAAAAAAAGGATTTCCGTTTGCTATGTGGAATATTACACCAAGTCTCTGATGGAAAAAGGTGGTGAACACATATGCAAATTACGGATGTAAGACTCCGCCGAGTCAGCTCTGAAGGCAGAATGAAAGCGATCGCATCCATTACCATCGATAACGAGTTTGTTGTTCATGACATTCGTGTGATTGATGGCAACAATGGGATGTTCGTGGCTATGCCAAGCAAGCGTACTCCAGACGGGGAATTCCGGGACATTGCGCATCCGATCTCTTCAGGAACACGGGAGAAGATCCAAGCTGCAGTCCTGGCTGAGTACGAGCGAGCTGCCGAACAAGAAGAGGTTGCTATTGAAGAGGGAGCTTAAGTCATTAGTTTTGATTCTTTAATTGGGGTTCGAGAAAAGGGAGCCATGTGATCATGGCTCTCTTTTCTTTTTGCCCTAAATGAGATATATTCAGTAATGAGTTCAAGAGAAGGAGGCCAGGGCCTTGAAAAGATTTGCGATTATTCTTGCCGCAGGTCAAGGGAAGCGAATGAAGTCGAAGCTCTACAAAGTTTTGCATCCCGTAAGCGGCAAACCGATGGTCGGGCATGTGCTTGATACGGTGAAGAAAATCGAATGTGAGCGCAGAATCGTGGTTGTAGGCCACGGCGCCGATGCGGTCAAGTCTTATCTGGGAACGAGTGCCGAATACGTGTTGCAAGAGCAGCAGCTGGGAACCGGACATGCCGTGAAGCAAGCCGGCGCCTTGCTCAGCCAGGAAGAGGGAACGACCATTGTGATTTGCGGCGATACTCCGCTTGTGAAAGAGGATACGCTGCAGGCTATGATCGAGCTGCATACCCGCCAAGGGGCTGCGGCGACGATTCTGACGGCGTCAATGGATCGGCCGCAGGGCTATGGACGGATTATTCGGGACACAGTCGGCGGCTCTGTTCTGCGGATTGTCGAGCAGAAGGACTGTACCCCCGATGAGGATGCGGTACAGGAGATCAACACGGGTACTTATTGCTTTGATAATGCGAAGTTATTTGCGGCGCTGGAGCAGGTAACAAACAGCAATGCTCAGCAGGAATACTACTTAACGGATGTTATCGGAATTCTGGTTCAAGCCGGAGAGAGTGTGGAAGGCTACCAAACCTCGGATCATTCGGAGTCGATCGGTGTCAATGATCGGCTGGCATTAGCTGAAGCGGAGGGTCTGATGCGTGAACGGATCAACCGGAAGCATATGCTCGGCGGAGTTACGTTAATTGATCCATCCTCTACCTATATCGGAGCGGATGTGGTCATCGGGGCAGATACGGTCATTTATCCGGGCACGACCCTGAAGGGACAGACTGTAATCGGTGAAGATTGCATTATCGGTCCCGCTGCGGAAATTGAAAACAGTGTGATTCATGATGGCGCGAAGGTAACACGGTCGGTCCTTACGCAGGCGGAAGTCGGTAAAGAAACGACGGTCGGACCGTTCGCTTATTTGCGTCCAGGCACCAAGCTTGGCGAGCATGTGAAAGTAGGAGATTTCGTAGAGATCAAGAACGCCACGCTGGATGACGGAGCCAAGGTATCCCATCTTAGTTATATCGGCGATGCCAAGGTCGGCAAGAACGTAAATATCGGCTGTGGTGCGATAACGGTCAATTACGATGGGTATAATAAATCAGTAACCGAAATTGGTGACAATGCGTTCATTGGCAGCAATGTCAATTTGATTGCTCCGGTCAAAATCGGTGACGGAGCCTTTGTAGTGGCAGGCTCGACAATTACCCACTCGGTTGGAGATAATGATCTGGCTATTGCCCGGATCCGGCAGGAGAACAAGCCGGGCTATGCCGATAAGATACGTGCCCGCGCCAAGGCGAAGGCACAAGCCAAGAAGCAGCAAGACTAACGGATGGTGTATTCAGAGCAGGTTTTTAATTTTTGACGGGATAACTAACTATCTACTAGCACGGAGGGTAATTAAATTTATGACTTATTGTGATTCTAAACTGAAGATATTCACTTGTAACTCTAATCCCAAGCTGGCCCATCAAATTGCAGATTACATCGGCATTCCGATGGGAGATTCGGAGACGACAAGCTTCAGCGATGGCGAGATTCAGGTCAAGCTGTCTGAGAGTGTCCGTGGTTGCCATGTGTATATCGTTCAATCGACCTGTGCACCGGTCAACGATAATTTGATGGAGCTGCTTGTCATGGTAGATGCTCTGAAACGGGCTTCGGCCAAGAGCATCAACGTTGTTATTCCGTACTATGGTTATGCCCGTCAGGACCGCAAAGCTCGTTCGCGTGATCCGATTACGGCCAAGCTAGTAGCGAATTTGATCGAGAAGGCGGGAGCCCACCGTGTGATTACGATGGATCTGCACGCTATGCAGATTCAGGGCTTCTTCGATATTCCGGTCGACCATATGCTCGGCGTTCCGATTCTGGCTCAATATTTCCGTTCCAAGCACATCCAGAATCCGGTGGTTGTATCCCCGGACCATGGCGGTGTTGTTCGTGCGCGTAAGCTGGCAGACTTCCTGAACGCACCTCTGGCTATTATCGATAAGCGCCGTCCGGAGCCGAATGTGAGCGAAGTGATGAACATTATTGGTAATATCGAGGGCAAGACGGCGATTCTTATCGATGATATCATCGATACGGCAGGCACTATTATTCTTGGCGCCAATGCCTTGAAGGAAGGCGGCGTGGAAGAGGTATACGCTTGTTGTACGCATCCGGTGCTGTCGGGACCGGCGATGGAGCGTCTTGAGAATTCGCCGCTGAAGGAAGTTATCGTAACGGATACCATTCCGATTATCCATCCGAATCCGACCAGCAAGCTGAAGATTTTATCCGTTGCTCCGCTTATGGGTGAAGCGATCATTCGCGTCCATGAGGAGCTGTCCATCAGCAAGCTGTTCGAGATCGAATAAGCACATCAAGTTATTGAGATTACATCAGGGGTTGCGCCCTCGTGCAAAGGGCGCAACCCCTGTCGGCGTATGATGATACAAGACGTGGAGGTACTGCAATGAAATGGATCGTAGGTCTTGGCAATCCCGGGACCAAGTATGAGAAGACAAGGCACAATGTCGGCTTTATGGCGCTTGATGAATTGGCCAGACGCCATAGCATCGCCATCAAGCAGAGCAAATGCAAGGCATTGATCGGCGAAGGCATGCTGCCGGGAGGCAAGGTGGCGCTGATCAAGCCAATGACCTATATGAACCTGTCCGGTGAAGCCGTTCGTGCTTTTATGGATTATTATAAAGTGCCGCTGGAAGACATGATCGTCGTCTACGATGATCTGGATACGGAGGTAGGGCGCAACCGGCTTCGCTATCAGGGAAGTGCGGGGGGACACAACGGCATCAAGTCCATCATCCAGCATACCGGAACCCAGAGCTTTAACCGGATCCGTATGGGGATTTCCCGTCCAGAACCGGGGTTCGCGGTGGTAGACTATGTCTTGTCAGGCTTCAGCAAGAAGGAAGTGCCGCTGCTGACCCAGTCCATTGAAGCGGCGTGTGATGCGCTGGAGTACAGTCTGGACCATACGTTTGAACAGACCATGGCCAAGTTCAACGGTTAGGACAAGTAACAAAAGGCATTAGTCCATGTGGCGATTTTAGTGACAAAAAGCATTAAAATTGTGAGCGTGGGACTCAAGAAAGTGGACATAATCTGAACCACTGAGCTCAACTTTTTACTGAACGAGACTTGATACAAGGTTAACTGGGCATACTGAAGGGTATAATCGACCTTCGGGAGGCATATAGATATGGCTATAAACTATGTTTGCAGGCATTGCCGTACATTTATTGGTAGAATAGATTCAGACCAGGTATCTGAGTCCCAGCTGGGGTTCCAATTCTTGACCCCCGATGAGCGCAGAGATATAATAGCGTATAATTCGAACGGAGATACAACAGTCCGGATTACATGCGATTATTGCAAAGAAGCGCTGGACAACAACCCGGAATTGACGCTCCTCTCGAATCTTCTGCAGTAAATGGATAACAGATACAGAGCCTTGGCACGGTTGCTGAGGCTCCTTTTTGCTTCGCTGTACTCGCTGTAATGACATGGATTGTTGAAAATAATAGTTATTAGAGAGGTGCCTCATTTGTTACAAGCACTAATACAAGCATTTTCCCGCGACACGGACTTTGCATCCATGGTGGCGGGAGTAGGTGCAGGGATGAAGGAGCAGTTAATCTCGGGTTTGTCGGGTTCTTCCCGGCAAGTAGCGCTGGCTGCCCTGCATCAGGAGAGTAATCGGCCCCTGCTCATCGTGACCCATAATATGTTTGCCGCACAGAAAATTGCTGAGGATTTGCAGGAAGCGCTCTCACCCGGTCAAGTCTTACTTTATCCGGCCAATGAGCTGGTTGCTGCAGAGGCGGCGGTCTCGAGTCCCGAGACGCTGGCTCAGCGAATCGAGGTTCTGCTGCAATGTTCCTCCCGTTCATTCCGGGGCATTGTGGTGGTGCCTTATTCTGGTGTGCGCCGCTTTATTCCGGTTCCGGAGGAGATCGCCGAAGCCGGCTTGTCCATCGAGCTGGGTGGCATTCTGGAGCTGGATTCCTTCCTCAGCCACATGGTCAAGCTTGGCTATGAGCGAGTGGAACGTGTAGAGTCACGGGGCGAGATGAGCGTGCGCGGCGGAATTATCGACTTCTATCCGCTAACCTCGTCACTTGCCTACCGTGTGGAATTATTTGATGACGAAATCGATTCGATCCGTACCTTTGACCCGGCTGACCAGCGCTCCATCGAGCAGGTTAAGCAGGTAAGCGTTCCTCCCTGCAAGGAATTGATCGCTTCCAAGGAGCGGCTGGAGAAGGCTGCACAAATGGCCGAGGTTCGCTTGCAGATGCAATTGGAGAAGATGACTGACCGTCAGGCCAAGAACAAGCTTCGGGACGAAATTTCCCGCGAGCTTGAGCTGATGAGAGAGCATGTGTATTTCCCTGAAATCTATAAATATATATCCTTGATCTACCCTGAGAATAAAATACTGTATGATTACATGCCAGATGATACGTTATTGATTCTGGACGAACCGGCTCGTCTGCTGGAGACAGCAAGACAGCTGGAGCGGGATGAATCCGAGTGGAATCTGCATCTGCTTCAGAATGGCAAGAGCCTGCCGGAGCTGCCGCTCGCGCTCAGCGGAGACCGTGTTCTATATCACCGTCCGTTCCAGACCCTGTTCCTGTCGTTGTTCCTGCGTCAGGTTCCGCATACCCAGCCACAGAACATTCTGAACTTTGTCAGCCGGACCATGCAAGATTTCCATGGGCAGATGAATGTATTGAAGGCAGAGATGGAGCGATGGAAGAAGAGCGGAGCCCAGGTCATTATGCTGGCCAACGGGGAAGAGCGAATGGATCGGATGCGCCGGGTCCTGGAGGATTACGGGATCGAGGAGCCTACCCTGCTTCAAGGAAATCTGCAGTCCGGCTTCGAGCTTCCTTCCGTGCATCTGGTTGTCATCACGGAAGGCGAGATGTTCTCGCAGAAGCAGCGCAAGGTGCGCAAGGCCGGAAAGAGCATGGACAATGCGCAGCGGATCAAGAGCTACTCCGAGCTGAAGGTCGGCGATTATGTGGTTCATCAAAATCACGGAATCGGGAAGTATCTGGGGATCGGAACGCTTGAAGTTGGCGGAATTCATAAGGACTACATGCATATCATGTACGCCGGCGGAGATAAGCTCTCCGTTCCGATAGAGCAGATTGATATGATTCAGAAGTATGTAGCCTCCGAAGACAAAGAGCCCAAGATTTACAAGCTTGGCGGAAATGAATGGACCCGGGTTAAGAACAAGGTTCGTTCCTCCGTTCAAGATATAGCCGATGATCTCATTAAGCTGTATGCAGAGCGGCAAGCCTCTCCGGGCTATGCCTTTGAGAAGGATAGTCCGGAGCAGCAGGAGTTCGAGGGTATGTTCCCGTATGAGGAAACTCCGGATCAATTGCGCGCCATTGAGGAGATCAAGAAGGATATGGAGCAGTCCCGTCCGATGGATCGCCTGCTGTGCGGTGATGTCGGTTACGGGAAGACCGAGGTAGCGATTCGCGCGGCCTTCAAGGCAGCAATCGAGGGCAAGCAGGTTGCCGTACTCGTGCCGACGACGATTTTGGCTCAGCAGCACTATGAGACTTTCCGTGAACGGTTCGGCGAGTATCCGATCAACATTCAGTCCCTGAGCCGGTTCCGCAGCCGGAAGGAGCAGAACGAGACCATCAAGGGTGTCCGGCAAGGAACCGTTGATATCGTCATCGGAACGCATCGTATTTTATCCCAGGACCTGGTGTTCAAGGATTTGGGATTGCTGATTGTCGATGAGGAGCAGCGCTTTGGCGTGACGCATAAGGAGAAGCTCAAGAAGCTGAAGACCAATGTGGATGTGCTTACCCTGACGGCTACACCGATTCCGCGGACCTTGCATATGTCGATGCTCGGAGTACGGGATTTGTCGGTCATCGAGACACCGCCGGAGAATCGTTTCCCGGTACAGACTTATGTAGTGGAGCACAGTCAGGCGCTGGTGCGCGAATCCATTGAGCGTGAAATGGCCCGGGGCGGTCAAATTTACTATTTGTACAATCGGGTGCAAGGCATCCAGGAGATGGCTGCACAGATTTCGATGCTGGTGCCGGATGCACGAGTCGGGATCGGTCATGGGCAAATGTCCGAGCAGGAGCTGGAGAAGACCATTCTTGATTTCCTGGACGGAGAGTATGATGTGCTTGTCAGCACGAGCATTATTGAGACAGGGGTCGACATCCCGAACGTGAATACCCTGATTGTTCATGATGCAGATAAGATGGGATTGTCCCAGCTGTATCAGCTGCGGGGACGTGTCGGGCGCTCGAACCGGATAGCTTATGCTTATTTTACGTATCAACGGGATAAGTCCTTGACCGAGGTGGCCGAGAAGCGGCTTCAATCGATCAAGGAGTTCACCGAGCTTGGCTCCGGATTCAAGATCGCGATGCGCGACCTCTCGATTCGCGGTGCAGGCAACCTGCTTGGCGCGGAGCAGCACGGGTTCATCGCCTCCGTCGGCTTTGATCTGTATTCGCAGATGCTGGCGGAAGAGATTCAGAAGCGGAAAATTACGATGCTCGGCGAGCAGCAGGCAGATGAAATATCCTGGAATACCGCCATTGACTTGGGAATCGATGCGTATTTACCTTCCGATTACATTTATGATAGTATTCAGAAGATTGAGATTTATAAAAAGACAGCCTCTGCGGCTACCTTCGAGGAGGTTGCGGAGCTGGAGGACGAGCTGCTTGACCGTTTCGGGGAACTGCCGGAAGCCGTTCAGAATCTGATGTCTGTTGCACGGGTGAAGCTCTACGGCAAACGGTACGGGATTGAATCCGTCACCCTGCGCGGCGAGGAGGTTGTACTGAAGTTCTATGAAGGCAGGGAGAAGGTCATGGTCCCCGCCAAATTCATGGAAGTTGGAAATCTATTCGGAAGACGTGTACAATTTAATCAAGGATCAAATATCGTGGTCCGCATTCAAACCAAGGGAATGGACGAAAAAGAAATGATGGGCCTGCTGGAGCAGTTCCTGGGAGCCCTGAAGGACTCGTTCAAAGCGAAAGGGGAACTACAAAATGTTTCAAGGTAAAGGGCGTTCTTGGAAGACGCTGCTTATTGTTATGGCTACAGTGCTGACTGTGTCTGCACTCGCAGGCTGCGGCAAGAAAGAGGACAAAACGGCCAATAACGGCGAAAGCGATACCAGCAAGGTTATTGCTACTTATGATGGCGGCGAAATTACTGAGAATGAATTTGATCTGGAGCAGCGAATTGTACTTGCGCTTCAGCCGCAAATGGAACAGTTCTTGCAACTGGATGATTTCCGTGATTATTTGGTGAAGCAAGTAATTACTTATGAATATTTGGAAATGAAGGCTGACGATACGGCGAAGGAAACCGGCAAGAAGAAAGCGGAAGAGCAATTCGCAGCCATGAAGGAATCAATGGGAGCCGACCAGTTCAAGAGCATGCTGGACGCTCAAAAAGTAACTGAAGATGAATTCAAGAACTATATGATCAAGATCTATACCGTTATGCAAAGCGAACAGGCTAAAGTAACGGACGAGGATGTAGCAACTGAATTCGAAGCTACCAAGGAAGACTACATTACTGCATCCGTACGCCATATCCTGATCGGATTTACAGATAAGGAAGGCAATGAGCGCACCCAAGAGGATGCACTTAAGCTTGCGAATGAGGTAAAAGGAAAGCTGGATGCGGGTGAGGATTTTGCGACACTCGTGAAGGAATATTCCTCTGATGGTGAGACCAATATCAATAATGGCGGCCTGTATGCCGATACGCCAATCAGCAACTGGGTAACTGAATTCAAGGAGAAGGCAGCCACGCTTCCTTTGAATACGATCAGTGAGCCGGTGGAGACAACTTACGGCTACCACATCATGCGTGTGGAAGCACGTACGGAGAAGACACTGGATGATCTGACTCCAGATGAGAAGGATCTGATCAAGATGTCGATCGCTTCCCAGAAGCTGGATGAATTTATGAGCGGTGAACTGGAAGAGAAGGTCATCAAGAGCATTGATCTGCCAAAAGTAGAGACCCCTGAAGAAGGAGCCGACAGCGGCACTGAATCTGACGGCAATGCAGGTACCGATACCAATACGGGTACAGACACTAACGCAGGTACAGACAGCGGCAATGCAGGCACAGAAGGTACGGATACGAACAGCAAATAAGCTTTTTCCTTGCCAAGGCACAGGACAAGCCCGGCAGCGCGAGAATCCTCGCGCTGCCTTTCTGTCTGCCCGGGCCTTGAAAGGGAGGAAGGATATCCGGAAATTTATTATGCATAAGCGGCTGGAAAGGGATGAATACTATGGTCAGAATCACAACAGCCGAATCTCTCCTGAGCAGCCAATATCCGTATTTAAAAATAAGTGATCCAAAACCGAACAGTAGTTCAATACATCTTAAGAAAGCGGGGCAACATGTAAAATGAAAGCTACTGGAATTGTACGCCGTATTGATGATTTAGGCCGGGTAGTCATTCCGAAGGAGATCCGCCGCACATTGCGGATTCGTGAAGGTGATCCGTTGGAAATCTTCGTAGACCGTGATGGAGAAGTGATCTTGAAGAAATATTCGCCGATCGGAGAGTTGGGCGACTTTGCCAAGGAGTATGCGGAATCGTTGTATGAAAGCACCGGCCATACAACGCTGATCTCGGACAGGGATACACTGATCGCCGTGGCAGGCGCGTCCAAGAAGGAATATTTGGACAAGCCGATCAGCTCGCTGCTGGAGAATAGTATGGAGCACCGCAGAATCATTATCGAGACGAATACGGGGACTTATGAGATTAACCGCGATCATTCGGAGACCCTCTCCTCGTTTGTTATCGCTCCGATCATTTCAGGCGGGGATCCAATCGGTACAGTGGTTCTGATGAATAAGGATGATTCAATCAAAATGTCGGAGTTGGAATCAAAAATGGCGGAGACGGCGGCTGGATTCCTCGCCAAGCAAATGGAGCAATAGCACGCAAGCTGTGGGTGTCCGCAGATGGAACACATTCCCTGAGTACTCAAGACAACCGTCCTGAGCAGGGGTGTGTTTTTTGCTGTGTGCGGGAAGACAACCACAGGGAGCTTTATGGCGGGAAAAGAAGGTTTCGTCATATAATGGAACCTGAATGGTAATGTCGAATCCGAGAAGCAGGTACAAGTTCATGAAGCGCAAACAGACAAATTCTTCAGTCAGTCTCCTTAAGGGAGCAGCTGCATTAAGCATCGCGGCGATTGTCAGCAAGCTGATCGGCACCCTCCAGAAGATTCCGCTGCAAAATATCGGCGGAGATGGTGTCTTTGGCATTTATAATACCGTATATCCCTTTTATACCCTGATGATTACGCTTGCCGCGGCAGGTATTCCCACAGTTGTATCCAAATTCGTAGCAGAACGACGGGCGGAAGGGGATGAGACCGGCGAAATCAGGGTGTTGCGCACGGCATCATGGGCTATGCTTAGCTTTGGAGCCGCAGGAGGCGTGCTGATGTACCTGGGTGCTCCGCTGCTGGCGGAATGGATCGGCAGCAGCCAGCTTATTCCCGCATTCAGGGGAGCAGCACCGGCCCTGCTTTTTGTGCCGTTAAGCGCTGCGCTGAGAGGGTATTTTCAAGGGCAGAAAAATATGATGCCTACAGCAGTATCACAGGTGACGGAGCAAGTGGTCCGCGTTGCGGTAATGGTAGGGCTGCTGCTCTATTTCACCGCTCAAGGAGCTGCGGAGTCCGTGGTGGCCGGCAGTGCACTGGCCGGCTCGGCCTTTGGCGGGGCTGCGGGGTTGTTTGTTATGCTGCTGTATTGGAGGGACTACCGGAAGGCAGACCGTAGACGAGAAGGCGGGAATCCTGCCCGCAGAGGCAGCAACAAGGGCATGCTAAGGGAGATGCTGCGCTACGGCATTCCTATTTGTCTAGCTGCGTTGGCGGTCCCGCTAATCAGTCTGGTCGATACGTTCACGTTGCCTCGGCTGCTGGCTTTTCATGGGGATGAGCTCAAAGTAATGACCGCCGTAGGGATTTATAACCGGGGCATCCCGCTGGTACAAGTGGTGACCATGCTGGCCACCTCATTGTCGATGCTGTATATCCCGGTGATGGCGGAGCTGAATGCCAAGGGTGACCAGGAAGGAATTACACGGCACACCGGTCTGGCGCTTCGCTGGTTCTGGCTGATCGGCTTAGCTGCGTCGGCCGGTCTTGCCGTGCTGGCCGAGCCGATCAATATGATGCTGTATAAGGACAGCATCGGAAGCGCGACCTTCGCCTGGGTCGCCTGGAGCGCCGCTCCCGGCGCACTGGCCACCATTACGGCCGCGCTCCTCCAGGGCCTCGGCCGGGTGCGCGCACCGGCCGTTCACCTGCTCGCCGCCGCGGTGCTCAAGGCGGCGCTGAACGTGCTGCTCGTCCCGCAGCACGGCATGACCGGGGCGGCGATCGCAGGCATCGCCGCCTACGGCTGTGCAGCAGCGCTGAACCTCGCGCTGCTGCTTCGGCGCACCGGGCTTTGTCCGCGTCTGGCGGACGTGCTGGTGCGCCCTGCGGCGGCCATCCTGGCGATGATGGCCGCGGTGCTGCTGCTGCGCCTTGCTGCCGCAGCCTCGCTCCCGCCGGGCCGTCTGGCGGCCCTGGCGGAGAGCCTGCTCGGCGTGCTGCTCGGCGCAGCCGTGTTTGCGGCCGCCGCGGTGCGGGCGCGCCTGATCACTGCGGCAGAGCTGGGCGCCTTGCCGCGGTATGGACCGAAGCTGGTCAAAGCGCTTCGGAGGCTGCGGCTGCTTCGCTAGCGCCGGGGCCGTAAATTTTATTCTGCAGCCCTTCTGATGGTATAGTAAATAATGGACAGCGTAACAAGCTGCACAATGATGGAGTGTGATGAGATAGTGGGAGCTGTAATTACCGTTGTCGGACTGGGCTCAGGAGACCCGGACAAGCTGACGCTGGGAAGCCTGAAGAGGCTGCAGGACGCGGAGGAGAGATATGTGCGCACAAAGGATCATCCTGTCGTCCAGTGGCTGGAGGAGACGGGTGTGGCCTTCACATCCTTCGACGATGTCTATGAAGCCAATGATGATTTCCCTTCGGTCTATGAGGAGATTACCCGGCACTTGATATCGCTTGCTGGATCGGCTCCGGATGGGCGGGAGATTCTATACGCTGTGCCGGGACATCCGATGGTAGCCGAAGCGACGGTCAAATTGTTGAAGGAGCGCTGCCCGGAGGCCGGAATTTCTCTGGAGATCATCGGCGGTGAAAGCTTCTTGGATGCGGCCTTCATAGCACTTGGCTTCGATCCGATTGAAGGCTTTCAATTGCTGGATGCCTCCTCTCTCACAGAAGCAGATGTGGATTCCCGGAGGCACACATTGATCGGTCAGGTCTATGACGTATTTACCGCTTCTGATGTCAAGCTGAGTCTGATGGAGAGCTATCCGGATGACTACCCGATTATCGTGGGACACGCTCTTGGAGTTCAGGGAGCCGAACAGGTGCTGCGTGTTCCGCTATATGAGCTGGACCGGGTTGAAGGCTATGGCAATCTCTCACTCGTCTATGTGCCTGCCAGCAGCGATGACCAGCTGCGTATTCGCAGCTTCGAGCGTCTGCACGAGATTGTGGCAATTCTCCGCAGTCCGGGCGGCTGTCCTTGGGACCGGGAGCAGACGCATCAATCCCTTCGCAAGAATCTTATCGAAGAGGCGTACGAGGTTCTGGAGACCATTGACGAGGATGATCCCGATCATATGCGGGAGGAACTCGGTGACTTGCTGCTTCAAGTCATGCTTCACGCGCAAATGGAGGAAGAAAGCGGGATGTTCACCGCTTATGATGTGATCCAGACCTTGAATGAGAAGCTGCTGTACCGTCATCCTCATGTATTTGGGGATAAGAGTGCCAAGGATGCTGAAGCCGCATTAGGCAACTGGGAGGCCATGAAGGCTGAAGAGAAGCGTCGTAAGGGGATTGATCCGGAGCAATTGTCCGCGCTAAGCGGAGTGCCGCGCGATCTTCCTGCGTTGATGAAGGCGTACAAGCTGCAGAAGAAGGCAGCCAAGGTTGGCTTCGACTGGGATTCGATGGACGGGATCTGGGCCAAGGTCGAGGAGGAAATCTCCGAGTTCAAGACCGCCGTTGAGAACGGATTGGATGCCGGGGAACAGACGCTGGAGCTGGGCGACCTTTTATTCTCTGTAGTCAATGCAGCCCGCCGGATTGGTGCTGATCCGGAGGAAGCCTTGTCCATGACGAATGCGAAATTTGTCAGACGCTTCAGTTATGTGGAAGAACAGCTTCGGGAGGCAGGGAAGCGCCCGGAAGATGCTACGCTGAAGGAAATGGACATCTTGTGGGACCAGGCGAAGGAGCTTGAAAGAGCCGCCAAGGGATACAAAAATCGCTAAAAAACGGCTTTTTTTTGGAAAATTCAAAAAAAAGTTGCCCTTCGGGCAGGATTTTCTGTTTCAAGACAGAATAATCATACAAAGATATCCATACGGCTATGAGCCACAAGGGCTAGGCCGTAAGTATCCATCTATTTCTTTTATTATTGGGAGGCATTATTAATGAACAAAACAGATCTGATCAACAACATTTCCAGCAAAAGCGGTTTGACTAAAAAAGACGTTGAGACCGTATTGAACGGTGTTCTCGGCGAAATCACCGATGCACTTGCAGGTGGCGACAAGGTTCAACTGATCGGTTTCGGAACTTTCGAAACCCGCAAACGTTCCGGTCGTACAGGCCGCAACCCGCAAACAGGTAAAACAATCGAGATTCCTGCTTCGAACGTACCTGCTTTCAAAGCGGGTAACAAGCTTAAAGAAGCTGTAAAATAATGCGTCTTGATAAATTCCTGAAGGTGTCCCGGTTAATTAAGCGGCGTACCGTAGCGAAGGATGTCTCCGAGCAAGGAAGAGTCCTCGTCAACGGGCGCGAATCCAAACCGAGTTCTGCTGTTAAGGTTGGCGATGAGATTACCGTTCAATTCGGCCAAAAGCTGGTTACGGTACGCGTCGAGCGTCTGGCAGAGACCACTCGCAAGGACGAGGCTGCAACCATGTATACCTTGGTTAAGGAAGAGCCAATCGCCAAGGATTCCGGTTTCGACTGGAATTAGGCGCGCGGCATGAGAGCATGTTCCAATGATTTGGGACATGCTCTTTTTTTTATCCGAAATCCGGCAGGGCAGGTTCAGCAGCGGTTCTAAAGAAGAGGCCCCTCCCATAAGCTAGTGTTAAGAAGGAGGGGTACATGCCATGGTTGAACAGGGAAAGGGAAAACGTCAGGAGCTGCATTTACTGAACAGGAAGCTGCTGGAGATCTCGGGAGTCCTGAACGTGGAAAGCTTTGACAGCGAGGAATTTTTGCTTCAAACGGAGCTGGGGCATTTAACGATTCGCGGTCATAATTTACATATCAAGAATTTGAATCTGGAGCAGGGCCTTGTCAGCATCGAAGGTCAGGTCAACTCCTTGTCCTATCTGGAGCCGGGCGCCAATACGTCGGGCAAGGGCTTCCTTGGCAAGCTTTTCCGATGAACCTGCAGACACAATGGTTGACCCTGGTATGGATGCTGGCTTCCGGAACGTTCATGGGGATTGCCTTTGACAGCTACCGCGTAGTATCGGGTCAGCTTCGCTTTCCTCGCTGGAGTGTAAATCTGCTCGATTTGTTTTATTGGATCGCCTCCGCACTGTTTGTGTTCCGGATGCTGTACCATGTGAATCAGGGAGAGCTCCGTTTTTATGTGTTTTTAGGACTATTTCTAGGAGTATGGATTCATTTTTTGTTTCTGAGTGTTTTGACCGAGCGATTTGTGGTAAATTTAATTCGTATAGTCCGGAGGATATATGGATTTGGCGTCAGATTGATGTATTTGACCCTCGTTGTTCCGATCAAGTGGCTTTGGAAGGGATTTAGACTCTTGCTCGGATTTCTCTGGATACTAATCATTTTCCTGGGGAGAGTTACGCTGTTCCCGATTTGGAAACTGCTCGCTTGGGCTTTCCGTCCTATCTTAAATGCACTGCATATACCGGACAGGCTTCGCAAGTCAAGGGAATATGTGGTAAAATCATGGAGACATTGGCGCGGCAAGGATCAAGAGTGAATAAAGGAGGTGGGCCCGGTGAGGGAGAACACGACAGTCAATTCCAAGAAACAAGCTCCCGTAAAATCAGCCGGCGCTCGTCGACGTATCCGTTTGTGGATGACCTTTATGGCGCTCTTTATCGGTTGGGCGGGCTATACCTATATGGATCAATCCGGCGAGATCGGCGTTAAAGCCAGTCAATTAGCGGAACGGATGACGGTAAAATCAGAAAATGAACAAGTGCTTGTTCAATTAAAATATGAGCTTAACCGGCTCAAGGACCCCGAATATATCGGCCAAATGGCGATGAAGAAATATGGACTTTACAAACCTGGTGAAATTCCGGTACGAATCTCCGGACAAAATGGGGGAAATGATTGACTCCAAGCGGGATATACGGCTGTTGACCTTGTTTCAGTCATTATGTATAATCAAATCACCGCAGTCATGATTTCGTGGCCTTGCTGTATATTTTTAAGGGAGGATCATTTTATTTTATGTCAATAGAAGTGGGCACCAAGTTAGAGGGAAAAGTGACAGGCATCACGCATTTCGGAGCATTTGTGGATCTGTCAGGAGGTGTCACGGGTCTCGTTCACATTTCAGAGATCGCTGACAATTACGTGAAGGATGTCAATGATCATCTGAAGATTGGCGACACGGTTACGGTAAAGGTAATCAATGTCGACAAGGACGGCAAGATCGGACTTTCCATTAAGCAAGCCGTTGATAAGCCGGTAGAGGCCAGACCGCCTCGTGCACCGCGCAGCGATCGTCCAAGTGGTGGTGGCCGTGATGGTGACCGTCCGGGTGGAGGATTTAACCGGGATCGCGGAGGACGTCCTTTCAAGCCGCAAGCGAACAAAGCTTCTTTTGAGGATAAAGTTTCCCGTTTCCTTAAGGACAGCGAGGAACGTATCTCGTCGCTGAAGAAGAACACGGAAGGCAAACGCGGAGGACGCGGAGCCAAACGCATGTAATTTCATGATAAAGAACTACCGCAGGCAGTCATGCCTGCGGTTTTTTGTATGTTGTGCGACATGAACAAGCTATAATTTTCACGTAAAAACTTATTTTGTCGTCTTCTTGGCGGAGGCGACAGGTTCCAACGCAATCCATGGTAATCCACAAGGAATATGACAAGCAAACAGGCTCTCCTACCTGTGGATTATTACGAACATAAGCACGCATTGGATCGTGCAGCTGTATGGGAGGCGCGGGTTCGTGATGTTTCGTAGACCGCTCTCAATTTGTCGGAAATTTCTAAGGCTTGTACTCCGGTAAATGACAAACTTTCCGCTTGGCCGCTCCTATAATGGGACATACATTAGTAAAAGTGCGTGTTCAAAAAGTCAGCTTTTCAGCACCGAGAAGGTTGTGATAATCCTAAGAAGGAGGAACGAAGTGTAGGAGAACCCTACACATGAGTACCGGACTTCTAGGATGACCGCAAGATTCGATGTTGAATCACCTCTTGAAACTCTTCGTGATCAAAAGATGATTTTTTGAACAACCTTTAAAAACGTAAAGGGCGGTGCCAGGAGATGGACAAGTGGAATGTCATCCCGTTCCCCGGGTTGAAGAAGGCGAAAGAGCAGGTTGAATCGTTTCATTGGAGCAAGTGGAGGCAGATTCCGGTCATAAGCAAGCTCAGCCGGCTGTTTGCCGTGAATAAATGGAACGGCTTGTTCCTCTTGATGAGCTTCTTGCTCGGCAAGGCGACGATCCTGGACGAGCTGTCTCCCTTTGCCATTGCTTTTTTTGCGGTCATGATGTTTATGCGGCGTGATATCGCTGTAATGACGGGAGCAGTTATGACGGTCGGCGCCATGGCTGTATCCGGTCATCACGCTACCGTGATTGCGGCGGAGCTGCTTATATTTTACTTAATTCACCGTGGCATGGAGTCCTTTGAACGGGCTGAGGCATCCTATGCTCCGCTGATGGTATTTACGAGCGCCTTTCTTGTGCTTCTGTTCGAAGCGGTAATCGGCCCTTCATTGTCATGGTATGCCTTGATGATTACGGTGATGGATTCGGTGCTCAGCTTTGTGCTTACCCTGGTCTTCATTCAGGCCATTCCGGTCTTTACGTATCGAAAGCGCAATCACCAGCTGCGAACGGAGGAGATTATTTGTCTCGTGATCCTATTGGCATCTGTCATGACCGGATCGGTCGGATGGGAAATATCGGGACTTTCCGTGGAGCACATGCTGACTCGTTATTTAATTCTATTATTCGCCTTGGTAGGCGGAGCAACGCTGGGGGCTTCGGTAGGAGTTATTACCGGCTTGATTCTAAGTCTGGCGGATACGGCGGCGCTCTATCAAATGAGCCTGTTGGCTTTTTCCGGCATGCTTGCGGGCATGCTTCGCGAGGGCAGGAAGTGGGCTGTCGGTCTGGGGATGCTGTTAGGCTCCTCGATTCTGTCGATCTATCTGAACGGGTCTGATGAAGTGATGGCCTCGACCTGGGAGACTTGTATCGCGGTGCTGTTCTTTATGGTGACGCCGAAGAGTGTGATCAGTTCCATCGCCAAGTACATTCCAGGAACCCAGGATCATACGAAGAGCCAGCACGAGTATGCCAAACGGATGCGGGAGGTTACGGCTGGCCGGGTTACTCAATTCTCAGAGGTCTTCAAGCAGCTGTCGCGCAGCTTTGGGCAGATGGCCAGCTCGGGGGAGATCGCCAAGCGCAGCGAAGAGGTTGATCATTTTATGACGGCGGTTACCGAAGGAGCTTGTTCAACCTGCTTCCGTAGAAAGACCTGCTGGGACGGGAATTTCTATCAAACTTATAAGCTCATGACGGAGATGATGTCGGCGGTGGAGGAGAACCCTGGCATTACCAAAGAGGAGTTGCCTGCCAGATGGAATCGGCTGTGCACCAAGAGCGAGCAGGTGCTCGGTGTCATGAAGCGTGAATACAGCTTGTATGAACATGATATGCACTGGAAACGGCAAATATACGACAGCCGTTTGCTCGTCGCGGAGCAATTGTCAGGGGTATCACAGGTCATGGAGGACCTGGCCAAGGAAATTCAACGCGAAGGACAAGCGATGTATAAGCAAGAGGAGCAGATTCGGGAGGCGCTGGAGAAGATGGGGCTTTCCATTCATAGCATCGACATTGTGAATTTGGATCACGGAAATGTTGAAATCGAGATTGTCCACGCCTATACCCGGGGTTTCGATGAATGCCGCAAAATGATTGCCCCTTTGCTCTCGGATATTTTGGAGGAGCACATTGCAGTCATAGGCGAGACGATGCATGGAGGCAGGGAGGGGCTAGCCACTGTAACGTTTGGATCAGCGAAGTCCTATGAGATCACGACCGGTGTAGCGGGTACGGCCAAGGGCGGAGATCTGCTGTCCGGCGATAGCGTCAGCACGGTTGAATTAGGCAACGGAACTTACGCGGTAGCGCTCAGTGACGGGATGGGAAATGGCGAGCGGGCCAGACAGGAAAGCAGTACGGCCCTGAGCATTCTTGAGCAATTGCTCCAATCCGGAATGGACGAGACACTCGCGATCAAGTCCGTCAATTCGGTGCTGATGCTTCGTTCCCCGGATGAAATCTATGCTACGGTCGATATGGCGCTGATTGACGAATACTCGGCCAGGACTACTTTTTTGAAAATAGGCTCATCCCCCAGCTTTATCAAACGAGGCCAGGAGGTCATTCCGGTTATGGCCAGCAATCTGCCGATAGGGATTGTACAGGAAATCGAGATTGACTTGGTAACCGTGCAGCTATATCCCGGCGATACGCTGGTGATGATGACGGACGGCATCTATGATGCTCCGGGGTATGCGGTAAATAAAGAGCTATGGATCAAGCGCCTCATTCAGGAGATTCAATCTGAGGATCCGCAAGAGATTGCCGATTGTCTGTTGGAAGCTGTGATCCGTTATCAGAGTAATGTGATTCAGGATGATATGACGGTAGCGGTAGCACGAATTGATCATTATTTACCGCAATGGTCCACGCTGCATATTCCTGGGGTTACCCGTCTGGAGCGTCCCAGAACCGTAAGTTAGGTACATGGTTATGGTATATAATAAGGCGATAGTCCTAATGTCTTAGGGAATATGTAACTAAAATAGGGAAATTTTCATAGATTTCATAACATGAACATGTTAAAATTAATTTTGTTAATTTAAAGTCAAGTAAACTTACTCATATAATTGCATATTAATTAGTTCGTATTCAAAAAAACCGGCTTTTCAGCACCGAGAAGGTGACGAGAACCCGAAGAAGAAGGAACGGATTGTAGGCAAACCCTACATGAGTACCAGAGTTCTTGGGTGAACGCAAGATTCGATGTCGATTCAACCTCTTGGAATACTTCGTGATCAAAAGCCGGCTTTTTGAACAACGTCTATTCGGCAAAACTATCGAAAGGTAGTGACGCAAAGCTATAGGGACTACTTCCTGCAAACAGTAAAGGAAATGTCAGCCAGTTGCCCATATTTCTTTTGGTAACCTATAGTGCAGCAGTCTGTGCATTTTAATAGGTTACTTTTTTTTGTCTGTTCACAGGGAAATTCTACAAGGAAACAGGAGTGAAGTTGAAGTGGGTATCTTATTAATGGATCGGATTATTCGGGATTATTGGCTGTATGATCTGCAACCCCCGATGTCCGGGCTGGATTTGTACACGGATTACCCCCGTGATGATTCCAGAAGGGATATGCAGCAAATCCGGTATCCGCTTGAACTCGATCAGACATATCTGTCCAGAGAAATGAAGGCATTTGACAGCCGGCTCTGGATGCTTGCTTGTTACTATATATTTTTGTATCGCATGAGCGGCAAGGCATGGCGGATTGTCGGCGTAAAGCATGAGAAGGGCTATGTCCTTCCCTTGCGGATTCGATGCGATGCCTCGATGAGCTTCATTGAATTGTACCAGTCGCTGCTTAATAAGCAAGATGCGCTGGATTTTGCGGCCCTTCCGCTCGAGGAAATTGAAGAAGCAATTGGTTGCACCGGATTGATCCATACGATCTTCGGCAGGGATCACACCTGTCAGTCCAGTTGTCTGAACTGGGATGTGGAGCCCCTTTATGGGGGAGAGTGGACCCTGCAAATTTCCTATCGGAAGCAGCTTTTCAAACCGAGCACAATTCATAGATTTGCTTCCTTTTTCGGATGTATTGTCAAAGCCGCGATGTATGATTCCAAAGTGACAATCGGAGCGATCCCTTTAGTCATCGAAGAAGAGATGGAATTTATGGGACAGGTTAAACGGGTCAGAAACTCGGAAGCTCAAATGATCGGGCTGACAGAGAACCCTGCTGAATTCGGCAGCCCGGTGATGCGCAAAAGAGCGGCGAACTGCAAACAAAAGCATATCTTGTTGACCGGAGCAACGGGCTATCTGGGTGCTTCTGTGCTGCGTGAATTACTCAGAACAACCCAGGCCAAGATTTATTGCCTTGTCCGATCTGAAGAGGACGATGATCCGTATGCAAGAATTGCAAGGGTGATGAAGCAGTTTTTCGGAGCGGATATGATGTCGGAGCTGCTCGGGAGAGTCATTGCCATCAAGGGAGATCTGGAAATGCCGCAGCTTGGCCTGAACAGCTGTCTGACAGAGCGTGTGTCGATGCGGATTGATTCCATAATCATCTGCGGGATTCAGGAGTGCTACGCGGATGATCCCGAGTATTACAACCGAATAAATGTTACTAGCACAGAGCATCTGCTCTCCTGGGCTCGGGAAAGAAATGTCCGGATTCATTACCTGTCTTCGATGGGTGTGCCGGAAGGGTTGGCGGAACGGGAATCGACTGCAGGAATGTATGAAGCAGGCCAGACCAATAGCACAAAGCTGGATCATCCTTATTATGACAGCAAGCTTCGGGCGGAGCGGATGTTAATTCAAGCCTGCGAGCAGGAGGAAATCGCCGTTACGATCTATCGGCTCGGTCACTTATCGGGAGATGCCGAGACGGGCGCATTTCCACAAAACGTGAATAACAGCCTTCTTTACAGAATGCTGCGGATGATTCTCCTACAGGGCAAGGCTCCGGAGCTTCATCATCTGTTGGACCTGACTCCGGTAAGCTATGCGGCTCAGGCCATTACCGCCCTGGCTATGCGGCGGGATACGGCGGGTCATCTGTTTCATCTGTGCAATCCGGTTCAGCTGTCGATTGCAGAACTTGCTGAGAGCCTGGGAAGCTGCGGATATCCTATTGAGGTGCTGTCTGATTCTGAATACGAGGGCTGGCTGCTGGAATGCAGTCAACTAGGCAGCTCTCATCAAGGGGACGGAGATTTAATGCACTATGAATGGGAGGAGCTTCGCCGCGAGCCGTTCCGGTATAGCTGCTTACATACGCAGGAATTCCTGGAAGAGAGCCAGGTAGAATGCCCTGTGCCGAATGCGGATTATCTAAGTCTCATGATCAAGTACGGCGTAGACGCGGAGTACTTCCCTGCAAGCAAATCGAACAATAACTGAATTTATCATCCTTGTTAAGTGACTTGAGTCGAACATCTCATTGTTCGGCTTTTTATTTTGCATGAGTAGTGATATAAGCTGGATGATCCTTATTTGAGCTTTGTGCCGTTTGCTTCTGCCCTGTTTGAAATCTCTACGAAATGGAAATGATAGAAAAGAGAATTATAGAATCATTTCAAATGAAGGCGGGGATAGCAATGAAGCAAATTATGCTGATTACGGATGGTTGTTCCAATGTCGGAGAGAGCCCGGTTATGGCGGCTGCGCTGGCTCGGCAGGAAGGTATTACGGTGAACGTAGTAGGCATTGTCGATTATGGAACGATCGGTGAGCTTGGAAGTGTGGAAATTGAGGAGATCGCTCGAGCCGGGGGCGGAATGAGCCGAATGTCCGGCACCCGGCAGCTGGCTCAGACCATGCAGATGATGACGCGGAAGACAGTGGTTCAGACAATTCAGCATGCGGTTAATAAGGAGCTAAGACAGATATTGGGACAGACGGACACAGCGGTTGAGGATCTGCCTCCGGATACCCGTTCCCAGGTGGTGGAGGTCATTGACGAGCTTAGCGAGACCAGTGCGCTTGAGGTAGTCCTGCTTATTGATGCCAGTGCAAGCATGAGACCAAAGCTGGCAGCCGTCGAGGAAGCGATCCGGGATATGATGCTGAGCCTCGGAGCAAGGCAGGGAACGAGCCGGATTGCGGTGTTTCATTTTCCTGGGGCTCACAGCGGGGAAGAAGCGGTTATGGATCTGGACTGGACCACGGAGCTCACAGGAGCGCGCTCGATCTTCCAGAAGCTAACGATGCGGGGAGCAACTCCGACTGGGCCTGCCATTCTCAAGGTGATGGAATTCTTTCGGTATGGTACACTGGAAGGACATGGTTCCAGTAACTGGCTGAAGGAGTCAGACAGAGAAGAAGGGATGCTCGGTGACTACGTCGTCTAAATGGAATCTGGCGCAAGGGACAGTAGTTACCGGGCGCTGGAAGGGCGGCAAGTATGTGGTTCAACGGCTGTTGGGCCAAGGCGCAAATGGAATAGTCTATTTGGTCAAGCACACGGGAAGTGCACGTCTCTATGCGATGAAGCTGGGCTTTGATACACTGGATCTGCAATCCGAGATCAATGTATTGAAGGCGGTTCAACGCACGCGCCTCCGAGGACTTGGAGAGAATCGGAGCGCTCCTTATTTAGTGGAAGTGGATGATTACTCTCACCATGGACGGGAGATCCCATTCTATGTGATGCGCTACGTCAAGGGCGAGGCGCTGCGTACTTTTCTTGCGCACAAAGGCGGACAGTGGCTTCATGTTGCCGGGCTTCATCTCCTTCAGCAGCTTCGCACACTTCATGAGGCGGGCTGGGCTTTCGGAGATCTGAAGCCGGAGAATGTGATGGTATCTCCATCCGGTGAGGTGGAGTTGATCGACTATGGAGGCGTCAGTGCACTCGGGAAAAGCATTAAGCAGTATACAGAATGGTATGACCGGGGGTTCTGGAATGCGGGGAGCCGGACGGCGGAACCGTCTTATGACTGGTTTTCATTTGCCGTCGTGTGTATTCATCTCCTAGCGGAGGGGCCGCTGAAGCGAGCGGCTCAGCAGCTGCCACAGACGCGGAGCAAAAACGATCTGCTGCTGATCGTCCGATCGGATGAGGCGCTCGCTCCCTTCCGCTCTTGGCTTGAGCTCGCCTTGCGCGGTGATTTTCGAGATACGCTGCATGCCTGCCAGGCATGGAAGAATCTTGTGACCGGTCCTTACATTGCACGTAGGGTACACGTCAAGACACCAGGCTGGATGGTTGGAGCATTTGCACTGTCGCTCACCTTGCTTGGCTGTGCGATTTACTTAAGCCTCAGATTTTGACGGCATATAAAGAACAGATACTATTTAGAGGTTGTTCAAAAAGTCATCTTTTGATCACGAAGTATACCAAGGGGTTGATTCGACATCGAATCTTGCGTTCACCCTGGAAGTCCGGTACTCATGTAGGGATTGCCTACACTCCGTTCCTTCTTCTTCAGGTTCTGGCAACCTTCTCGGTGCTGAAAAGCTAACTTTTTGAACACGCATTATTAAAAAAAGGGGGCGAACAGTTTGACTCACCCAGCGCTATATCGGCTGGTCCGTGAGGTTCGCCAAATCGGGCTTGAGCATAACCTATGGTCTCCGGGCGATGTGATTATCACAGCCGTCTCCGGTGGACCGGATTCCACAATCCTGCTGCATATATTAAATGAAATTTCGCGCGATCCGGATTTGAAATTATCTCTGGTGTGTGCCCATGTGAATCATGGCTTTCGGGGTCAGGAATCTGATAAAGAGGCCGAGTTTGTACGGAGATTGGCTGAGGAGCTGAACATTCCGTTCGAGCTCGGCGTTTTTGACGTTCCTGCCTACATGAGGGAATCAGGCATGGGCGGCCAGGAGGCTGCTCGGGAGAAGCGGTATGAGTTCCTTCATCAAGTTGCCGATAAGTACCGTGCGCAGGCCATTGCATTAGCCCATCACGGCGATGACCAGGCCGAGACCGTGATTATGCGCCTGCTGCGCGGCAGTGGTCCTACGGGGATCAGCGGCATGCGAATGAAGCGGAAGGAAAAAAAAGTGGAACTGATCCGGCCTCTGCTTCGTATGAACAAAAACACCCTGGTGCAAGCCTGCGAACAGGCTAAAATCCCGTATGTGACCGACAGTTCGAACCTGCTGCCCAAGTATATGAGAAATGAAATTCGGATGGATGTACTCCCTTTTTTAGGGCAATATAATGAGCAGTTATCCCATTCCTTGAATCGTCTGTCCGAGATCATGGCAGAGGAAGACGATTATCTTCAATCGGAAGCCAAACGGATTTATCAGCAAATCGTAAGCTGTCGAGAGGGAGAAACCGCGGTTCGGGCACAGGATGTGGCAGGCCTACATCTTGCTTTACAACGGAGGTTGATTAAACTAATATTAAATTATCTGCCTTTGGGCACGGATGACGGCGATTTTGCCAGGATTGAAGCGATTCGGAAAGGGACGGTTCAAAGTCAGCCCACAACCTGGACTCTGGACTTGGGCGGCGGTACCCGTTGCATTCGCGAATATGATCTCATCCGTTTCGTATCTGCCCGAGCGGAAAGTGCAATTCCTCATTATACATATGTTGTGGAATGTTTTCCGGCGGAAGTGTCTGTCATGGACACGGGGCATATCGTGCATTTTACCCGGCTTGAAGCTGGGGTTAGTCTGTCGGAGATACTGCCGGAAGGCAAAGATGAGGCGGTATTTGATGCGGATGGCCTGGAATACCCGCTGACGGTTCGTTCCCGGCTTGCAGGAGACAGCATGAGCGTATTCGGGATGAATGGAAGCAAGAAAGTGAAGGATATCTTTATCGATGAAAAAATCCCTCCCTCTCTTCGTTCCCGAATTCCAATGATTGCAGATGCTGCAGGACGGATTGTTTGGATTCCCGGAGTTCGTCGCTCATCGGTCGCAGCGGTGAACGAGCGTACATCCTCTCTTCTCAGAATGAGAATGGAACGGGATTAATTCATTCGCCTGGAGGTTATCCCAGGATTTGCATTCATAGTATAACGTAGGAGGTTTATTTACTTTGCAGAACGACATTATGGAAGTGCTGATTACCCGCGAACAGATTCAGGATAAGGTCGTAGAGCTTGGCCGCCAGCTGAGTGAAGAATATGCAGGCCGAAACCCGCTGGTGATTTGTATCCTGAAGGGCGCGTTTATTTTCATGGCTGATCTGATCAAAGAGATTACGGTCCCGATTGAAATTGATTTTATGGCCGTATCAAGCTATGGAGCATCTACCCGTTCTTCGGGCGAGGTCAAGATTATCAAGGACCTGGATAATTCCGTAGAGGGAAGAGACATTCTAATTGTGGAAGATATTATTGATAGCGGATTGACACTGAGCTACCTGGTTGATGTTCTGGAACGCCGGAAGGTCAACTCGGTCAAGATCGTCACCTTGTTCGATAAACCGAGCGGCCGTACCGTTGATCTGGAGGCTGATCTGGCCGGATTTATTATGCCGGATGCATTTATCGTCGGGTATGGACTCGATTATGCAGAGAAGTACCGCAACCTCCCGTTTGTCGGGGTTCTGAAGCCCGAAGTATACACCCATGAGTAAGAATTTCGGGTGTACGAAGCTAGACTGCCTAAGTTTTTTGAAATGGCATGAGCGGCTGTGTTAAAATTACTTAAGGTTTTTGAGAGGAGGTAGGGGATGAGTCGGTTCATCCGGAATTCTGGTTTTTATTTAATACTATTCTTAGTCGTGGTGGGCATCGTCCAATTCCTCAACAGTGGAAATGAGACAACCGTCACCCCTAGTTATAGCGAACTGAGACAGCAGCTCAAGGCGGACAATATTAAGGAAATGACCGGCAAATTTGACGGTTACGCTTATCTCGTGACTGGTAATTATAAAGAGAAGGTTGGGGATGACAAGACAACCAACTTCTCCGCCTACATTCCTGCCGATGACAATGTGCTGAAGGAGATTACAGACCTTAGTGAGCAAAACGGGTTTGAGTTGACCTGGAAGAAAATGCAGGGCGAAAGCATCTGGCTAACCTTCCTGACTTCCATTATTCCGCTCGCTATTATGTTCATTCTGTTCTTCTTCCTGTTCAATCAGGCTCAGGGCGGCGGCGGCAAGGTAATGAACTTCGGTAAGAGCCGTGCCCGTCTCTATAATGAAGAGAAGAAAAAGGTTACCTTTGAGGATGTCGCCGGTGCTGATGAAGAGAAGCAAGAGCTTGTGGAGGTCGTTGAATTCCTGAAAGACCCCCGCAAATTTTCAGCCGTTGGCGCGCGTATTCCGAAAGGGGTTCTGTTGGTAGGTCCTCCGGGGACAGGTAAGACCTTGCTCGCCCGTGCGGTAGCCGGGGAAGCGGGCGTTCCGTTCTTCAGTATTTCCGGTTCCGACTTCGTGGAAATGTTCGTCGGTGTCGGTGCATCACGGGTACGTGATTTGTTCGAGAATGCAAAGAAGAACGCGCCATGTATTATCTTTATTGATGAAATTGATGCTGTGGGCCGTCAGCGCGGCGCCGGACTCGGCGGCGGGCATGATGAACGCGAGCAAACCTTGAACCAATTGCTCGTTGAGATGGATGGATTCGGGGGTAACGAAGGAATCATTATCGTTGCGGCGACAAACCGTGCCGATATTCTTGATCCGGCCTTGCTTCGTCCGGGACGTTTTGACCGTCAGATTACGGTTGACCGTCCGGATGTGAAGGGCCGGGAGGCTGTCCTTAAGGTCCATGCGCGCAATAAGCCGCTAACCAAGGATGTACGCCTGGATGTCATTGCGAAACGTACGACCGGCTTCACCGGCGCTGATCTGGAAAATCTGCTGAATGAAGCAGCGCTCCTCGCAGCACGGCGTAACCGGAAGGATATCTCTATGCGCGAGGTCGATGAAGCGATTGACCGTGTCATCGTCGGTACCGAGAAGCGCAGCCGGGTGATCAGTGATCGTGAGAAGCGGATTGTTGCTTTCCACGAAGCAGGTCATACGATTGTCGGCTACTTCCTGGAACATGCCGACATGGTTCACAAGGTGACCATTATCCCGCGCGGTCGGGCAGGCGGATATGTCATTATGCTTCCGAAGGAAGACCGCATGCTGGTAACCAAGCAGGAATTGCTGGATAAAGTGACAGGCTTGCTCGGTGGCCGGGTTTCCGAAGAATTGTTCATCGGCGAAATCGGTACGGGCGCTTACAGCGACTTCCAGCAAGCAACCAGTATTGTCCGCAGCATGATTGTCGAGTACGGGATGAGTGAGAAGCTCGGACCGATGCAGTTCGGCACAGCGCAAGGACAGGTATTCCTGGGCCGTGATATCGGACACGAGCAGAATTACAGCGATCAAATCGCTTATGAGATTGATCAAGAAATGCAGCGCTTCATCAGCCAGTCGTATGAACGTTGTAAGCAGCTCCTTACGGAGCATGCGGATCAGGTTCGCCTGATTGCTGAGACCCTGCTCGAGGTTGAGACGCTGGAGCTGGACCAAATCAAGCAACTGATTGAGACAGGCAAACTGTCGGATGCGGATTCGGGCCAAGACAGCGGAGGTTCGTCTGAATCAGGACAGCCAATCGTAGATAACATCGGCGATGTGCGTGTCCGCATTCAAGGCAAATCAGAGGATGCAGCTCCTGCCATTCCTGGCGGAGATATTCCGAATGAAGTGCCTGGAAGCTCGGCGAACGATACCACACAGGATCCGGATGCTCATGCTCCACAGTTGCCGCCGGATGAAGAAGATCCGAAGGATCGTTAATATGAGTTAAGGCCAGCTTAGTAACTAGACCCGGGTGCGAACTGCACCCGGGTTATTTTGTTTCCCAGAAATTCAGAACTATATTGGTTGAACAAAAGAAGCTACGTAAAACTTATTTAGTTCAAATTGCATATATTTATGGGCTCAGATTGATTGACAGCACCTGATCCCTTGTGTAAATTAGTTGTTAAACACACTGTGTCCTGGATGGCGTTCATTCGGGCATGCGCTTTTTTGCACAATATTATGGAATGCGGACAAGAGAGAGAATCGCGATTAATCGCGGGCGCACATAGGGGAGGGTATCAGGTGGAAGCTCTTGCACTTGAACGGAAAGCGGAGATGAACCGTGAGCTGAAGGAGAAGCTGGTTCGACTGAAGAAGGAACGGAATGCTATTATACTTGCTCACTATTATCAACGTGACGAGATTCAGGAGGTAGCCGATTTTCGCGGCGACTCTTTTTTGCTTGCTCAGAAGGCAGCCTCTACAGATGCAGAGACAATCGTCTTCTGCGGGGTTCACTTCATGGGAGAGAGTGCCAAAATTCTGGCTCCCAATAAGACGGTATTAATCCCTGATGAGCGTGCAGGCTGTCCGATGGCCGACATGGTCAATGTGGATGGTCTTCAGAAGCTGAAGGCTCAGCATCCGAATGCCAAGGTTGTTACTTATATTAACTCATCGGCTGAGATCAAAGCCGAGACGGATATTTGCTGTACTTCATCCAATGCGGTCAAGGTGATCAATTCAGTTGATGCTGAGGAGATTATTTGGGTTCCGGATAAAAACCTGGGACACTATGTTCAGCAGCATACCGATAAGAAGTTGATTATCTGGGAAGGGTACTGCAACACTCATGATATGCTGACGGTGAAGGATGTTGTGGAGATGAAGGCCAAATATCCGAACGCCGAATTTGTCGTTCATCCGGAGTGCCGCCCAGAGGTTGTAGCGATGGGGGATTACGTGGGCAGTACGACAGCTATTCTCGATTACTGTAAGAATTCGCCTGCGAAGGAGTTCATCGTGGGAACTGAGGATGGGACTGGGTATCAGCTGCGTAAGGACAGCCCGGATAAAGCTTTCCATTTTGCCACAAAATTTCTGGTTTGCCCCAATATGAAAGTCAACAATCTGAAAAAACTGGTTAAATGCCTGGAGACGATGCAGCCGGAAATTTACGTGCCGACTGCCGTTGCCGATAAGGCGAGACTCTCACTAGAGCGCATGTTACAAGTTAAGTAGCATGCGCTACTCTCTGTTCAAGGGCAGGCGACAAAGTCATGATACCACGATATTTAGTGAATTTTGATTTGAACGAGCTACCGGTTCTGGATACGGATGTGATTGTCATCGGCTCTGGAATTGCCGGTCTATATACTGCAATACGCGCGGCTGAAGAGCATCATGTCACGATGATTACGAAGCGATCCCTGCTGGAGAGTAATACGAGATATGCGCAGGGAGGGATTGCGGCGGTATTCTCTGAGGAGGATTCGCCTCAATCTCACCGCGAGGATACCCTGCTTGCGGGAGCAGGATTATGCTCTTCACAGGCCGTGGATATTCTTGTTCAGGAGGGCCCGGACCGGGTCAGGGAATTGATGAAGCTTGGAGCGGCCTTTGATCTGGAGAATGGGGAGATCGCTCTGACGAAGGAAGGCGCCCATAGTCACCGCAGAATACTTCATGCCAATGGGGATGCTACCGGCTATGAGATCGTGCGGGCATTATCGGAGCAGGTGATCCATTCTCCGAATGTGGAGCTGTGGGAAGATCATTATGTGATCGATCTGATTACAGAGGGAGAGGAATGTCTGGGTGCTTTAGTACAGCAGCCGGACGGACAGCGCGTATTTTTACGGGGGAAAAAGGCAACCATTCTCAGCAGCGGAGGCGCCGGACAGCTCTATCGTTATACAACGAATCCGGAGGTCGCCACGGCGGACGGCATCGCAATGGCTTATCGGGCAGGAGCCGAGATTCGGGATATGGAATTTATACAATTCCATCCGACCTCGCTCTGCTATCCCGGTGCTCCCCGTTTCCTGATCTCGGAGGCGGTGCGCGGCGAAGGGGCGGTGCTCCGCAATATTCATGGCGAGCGCTTCATGGAGCGCTATCACGAGCTGCTGGAGCTGGCGCCTCGCGACATTGTCGCCCGGGCCATCGTAGCGGAGATGGAATCAACCAAGTCGAGCGTGGTGTACCTGGATATTTCACATGAAGCCCCGGAAATGATTAAGCACCGTTTTCCGACGATCTATGAGACATGTCTTACATATGGCCTGGATTTGACGACCGATTGGATTCCTGTCGCTCCGGCTGCGCATTATATGATGGGAGGCGTGCGTACGGGTCCTTGCGGCGAGACGAATATTCATCGTCTGTTCGCTTGCGGAGAAGTATCTTCCACCGGGGTGCATGGGGCGAATCGTCTGGCCAGCAACTCGCTATCTGAAGCCATTGTATTCGGCGGGCGGATTGTGAAGCAGATCTCCAGGCTGTCTCTGTTAGCCAATACAGGCCAAGGGATTGCTTGCCGGGACTCGCGTCCAGCTGCAGCCCTGCAGCCGATTGTAGAACGGCGGCTTAAATTGCAAAAGGTCATGGTGCGTCAGGTGGGACTTCGACGCACAGGAGAAGGCTTGCTCAAAGGAATTGACGAGCTGAAGCGTCAGTTGCCGCTTTTTGAGTCCGTATTGACGAGCCGTGAGCAGCTGGAATTTGCCAATATGCTAACCAGCGCACTGCTACTGGCTGAATCTGCGTTAACCCGTGAGGAGAGCAGAGGCGGCCATTATCGGGAGGACTTCCCGGACCGTGATGATGCAAGGTGGCGCAAGCACATGATCCGTCACCGGGAAAAAGGAATCTTGGAGGAAACCAGTGATGATGTTTAATGGATATAATGAAGAACTCGTAGAATCAATTCGGGGATGGCTGCGGGAGGATGTTGGATCAGGCGATGTAACAACAGGCGTAACGATTCCTCACGGACACAGCTCCAAGGGAATCATCCATGCCAAGGAGTCCGGCATTATTGCCGGAATGCCTGTTGCCCAGCTCGTCTTCGAGATTGTCGATCCCCTTCTGGTCTTTACACCGAAGGTCAAGGATGGCGAACGTATAGAGAAGGGAAGTATCCTGGCTGAGGTGGAGGGCAGCACCCATAGCATTCTGACGGGAGAGAGGCTGGCACTAAACCTGCTTCAACGTTTATCCGGCATCGCGACAAGAACCCGGACTTTTGTAGATGCCTTGGAAGGAATTCCGGTCCGTCTGGTCGATACTCGCAAGACGACGCCCGGACATCGCATGCTGGAGAAATATGCTGTTCGTACCGGCGGGGGTGCGAATCACCGCTTCGGTCTTTATGATGCGGTGATGATCAAGGATAATCACATTAAGGGTGCGGGGGGGATTCGCCAGGCTGTAAGCCGGGCTAGAGCCCATATTCCGCATACGATGACGATTGAAGTAGAGACGGAGAGCCTGGAGCAGGTGGAAGAGGCCTTGTCAGCAGGAGCAGATATTATTATGCTGGATAACATGCCGCCTGGACTGATGAAGGAGGCGGTCCGCCTGATCAAGACAAAGGCGCCTCATGTGAAGACGGAGGCTTCCGGCAATGTGTCGCTGGCTACCGTCAGAGAGATCGCGGAGAGCGGAGTTGATGTGATCTCGGTGGGACGGCTCACATATTCCTTTGACAGCCTGGATATCAGTCTGGATCTGGGTGAGAAGAAAGAAGGATGAGTACGATGTTTCTTGTAGTGGATGTTGGCAATACCAATATTGTGCTGGGTATCTATCGTCAGCGCGAGCTACTGCACCATTTCCGGATCGGCACGAACCGTCAGGCGACGGTGGATGAATATGGCGTATTGATTCATAATCTGTTCGCGATGTCGAAGATCGATCCCGGGCGAATAGAGGGGGTTATCCTATCCTCGGTGGTTCCTCCTTTGATGCATGTCCTGGAAGAGCTATGTGAAAAATATTTACATCAAAAGCCGCTGGTCGTCGGGCCGGGCATTCGAACGGGCTTGAACCTGCGTTATGAGAACCCCCGCGAGGTCGGTGCGGACCGGATCGTGAATGCGGTGGCTGCCATTGAGAAATATGGAGGGCCTCTGGTCGTGGTGGATTTCGGAACGGCGACGACGTTTGACTGCGTGGATGAAGCGGGTAATTATCTGGGAGGCGCTATCGTGCCCGGCATCGGAATCTCGACGGAAGCGCTGTATCAGCGGGCATCCAAGCTTCCCCGGATTGAACTGGAGAAGCCGAAGAAAGTCATTGGACGGAACACCGTCCATGCAATGCAGTCGGGGATTATTTTTGGCTATGCCGGACAGGTGGATGGTATTGTCGAACGGATTGCCCGCGAGATGAATACCCAGCCCAAGGTGATTGCTACCGGAGGGCTGGCCGAGCTGATCGCAAGTGAGTCCAAAAGTATTCAGGAGGTCGATCCCTGGCTTACGCTGGAGGGCCTCCGGTTAATCTATGAACGTAACCAATAAGCGAAAGTAACGGATCGAACGGCATTAGCCTAAATTAGATCGTTTAAAGAGGTTGTTCAAAAATTCATCTTTTGATTACGAAGTGTTCCAAGGGGATGATTTCGACATCGAATCTTGCGTTCACCCTAGAAGTCCGAGCGGATGCTTACGAGGCATGCTTCCTTTGGAAGCATTTCGCTCATGTAGGTACTGCCTACACTCCGTTCCTCCTTCTTCGGGTTCTCGCGACCTTCTCGGTGCTGAAAAGCTGACTTTTTGAACACGCATTTTAAGAGTAGAACACGCACTTAAAGGGAGGCTTTACTCGATTGGAGACACAGAATGGAAAAGACCGTCTGGTACGCGGAACCGCGCTGGACGGAAAAGTGCGCGCCTTTGCGGTGCGGACGACACAGCTGGTGGAAGAGCTTCGCAGACGTCATGACACGTATCCGACTACTACCGCTGCTTTGGGGCGTACGGTGACGGCCGCCGCCATGATGGGCGCTATGCTCAAGGGTGAAGAGAGACTGTCGGTGCAGGTCAAAGGCGGCGGTCCGGTTGGCCAGATCGTAGCGGACGCCAACGCTAAAGGAGAAGTGCGCGGATACGTGAGCAATCCGCATGTCCACTTGCCTGCGAACAGTCAGGGTAAGCTGGATGTGGCTGGTGCAGTAGGCACGGACGGCTTCATCAATGTGACCAAGGATTTGGGCTTGAAGGAGCCTTATCACGGCAATGTGCCGATTATTTCCGGTGAACTGGGCGAGGACTTCACCTATTACTTCGCTGCGTCCGAGCAGACGCCGTCGGCAGTTGGACTTGGTGTTCTTGTTGATACGGACAATTCCGTTATTGTGGCTGGAGGGTTCATTATTCAGCTTTTGCCGGGCCTTAGCGATGCCGACATTGATATGATCGAACGGGCAGTGGGACAAATGCCGCCCGTGACGGTACTCCTGGATCAAGGATTAGAGCCGGAGGAAATGCTGAAGTGGCTGCTTCCCGACGTGCGGGTGCTGGACGAGCTGGATATCGTCTTTTCCTGTCATTGCTCTCGGGATCGGGTAGAACGTACTTTGATCAGCCTTGGCCGGGATGAACTGATTCAGCTTCGGGATGAGGATGAGCAGACCGAAGTTATATGCGATTTCTGCAACGAGGCATATACATTTAATCGGGCAGATCTGGATGTGTTGATCGAGCAGACTTCAAAATAAAAAGTGTATATAAGTGGAACTAATGATTATGCACCGGAGGCAACGTATAAAGCTTTCTTACGATCGCTGTTGTCGCGGATTTCTTGGATTGAACTTAGCCATGTAAAGGAAGAACTCCGCTCACAAAGGCGAACGCTGACGCTTCTGTAGAACGCTTTATACTTATGTCTTTTCTGTACAGTTCTTTAGTTCAACTTGTATAAAAGACAGTTAAAATACTTTGCTTGCCGAAAGGAGTGCGGGCAAAGTATTTTTTTCGGCTATTATTGACAACTCCGATCGGGGTTGTTAATATATAAATAGTAAAACCTACTTAAATACTCGGATATAAAATAACTTCGTATGCAAGCATCCAGAACTGCGGATTCTAATGATACTGTTTATTATTATAAGGAGGGCATTACCATGGCAAAGGTCGTTAACAATGTAACTGAACTGATCGGGGGTACCCCGCTCGTCAAGCTGAATCGGATTGTTCCTGAGGATAGCGCTGAAATCTACGTGAAGCTTGAATATCAGAACCCGGGCTCCAGCGTCAAGGACCGGATCGCATTCAGCATCGTTGAGGAAGCGGAGAAGTCGGGAAGATTGAAGCCGGGCGGCACGATTGTAGAAGCAACGAGCGGTAACACAGGGATTGGACTTGCCATGGTAGCTGCGGCAAAGGGGTATAAGGCCGTAATTATTATGCCTGAGACCATGAGCTTGGAGCGACGCAACCTGCTTCGCGCTTACGGTGCCGAATTGGTGCTGACACCGGGATCGGAAGGGATGAACGGCGCGGTGAAGAAGGCGGAAGAGATTCTTGCTGCGAATCCGGATTATTTCCTCGCCGATCAATTCAGAAACCAGGCTAACGTGAAGATCCACCGTGAGACAACTGGACCTGAAATCGTAGAAGCCATTGAATCCTTGGGCGGAGAGCTTGATGCCTTTGTTGCCGGTATCGGTACAGGCGGTACAATCACCGGTGCAGGCGAAGTACTCAAGAGCCGTTTCCCGAATGTTAAGGTGTATGCTGTTGAACCTGCAGGTTCCCCAATTCTGGCAGGGGGTAAGCCAGGTCCGCATAAGATCCAGGGGATCGGCGCTAACTTCATTCCAGAGATTCTGAATCAAGACGTATATAATGAAATTATTCATGTTGAGAATGAAGCGGCCTTTGAACAAGCTCGTCAGCTTGCGAAGGAAGAAGGAATTCTGTCCGGTATTTCCTCCGGTGCAGCCGTATTTGCGGCATTGAAGGTTGCGAAGGAGCTTGGCAAGGGCAAGCGTGTCGTTGCTATTGTTCCAAGTAACGGCGAACGGTACCTGAGCACCCCGCTTTACAACTTTGAAGCTTAAGACATCTTTTGATCACGAAGTGTTACAGGAGGTTAATTCGACATCGAATCTTGCGTTCACCCTTGAAGTCCGAGCGGATGCTTACGAGGCATGCTTCCTTTGGAAGCATTTCGCTCATGTAGGTACTGCCTACACTCCGTTCCTCCTTCTTCAGGTTCTCGCAACCTTCTCGGTGCTGAAAAGCTGACTTTTTGAACTTGCACTTTAAGAGGTTGTTCAAATCTTTTGATCACGAAGTTAAGCTGCCCCCGCGCTGTCTCTTATACGGCTGCGGGGGCATTTGTATTTTCAAAATGGACGAGGTTTAGTATACTAGCAAACAATAAGCAACCAAGTGCGGAGCTGGAGGTCAGAGGCAGGGTGATGGTGGAGACGTTAATCTCAAAGGAGAACTGGAAGGAATGGCGTGCGGAGGGACTATGGAGCCTGCTCCCATGTGTGATCAGTATGAAGTCGCCGGCAGGCCTGCCGAAGGCATGGAAATCGGCCTGGGAGCAGGCGGGTGCCTATTCCTTTGTGCTGGAGAGCGGTAAAGGGGGCAGATATACGTTCCTGGGTTTAAATCCGGTCTCTGTGATTCGCGGAAAGGGCAGTCATGCGGAGGTATCAGATCTGACTGCAGCAGCCGGCAGGAGGCTGACCGGTAAGCCGCTAGAGCTGATCAAGGACTGGCTGGCCCCTTACAAGTCGCCGTCTCATCCCGCTCTCCCCAAGCTGGGCGGCGGTGCAGTCGGCTTCCTGGGGTATGATATTGCGCGATCATTGGAGCGGTTGCCTGCGCTGGCCCAGGATGATCTTGGGCTGGACGATTATGTCTGGATGCGATTCGAGGAATTATGGATCTGGGATGAAGCCGAATCGACAATCTATGCGGTAGTACACAAGGACATTTCGGTTGAAGAAGCATTGGAGAATAAGGACAAGATCAGAACTTCTGATGAGGTAGCTGCCCTTTACAATACGGCCCGGGCAAGAGCTGCAGAAATGATCGAAGCGTGGCAGGCCTTCCAGCAGGCGGAGCCATTCCCAGCGACCCAGGAGGAGCAGACACCGGGACTGGATGAACTGTTTGCCGAGTCTAAGACATCGATGAGCCAATCGGCGTTTGAAGGCGCGGTTCGGAAGGTCCAGGAATATATCGCGGCAGGGGATGTATTTCAGGTGAATCTCTCCTTGAGACATGCTTTTCCTCTAGCTGCTAAGCCCGAAACGATCTATGAAAGCTTGCGTTTGATCAATCCCTCGCCGTATATGGGTATGATCCGCTTACCCGAATTCCAGCTGGTCTCTGCATCGCCAGAGCTGCTGGTCAAGCTTGAGACCGGACGCCTCAGCACCCGTCCGATTGCGGGGACTCGCCGCCGCGGACTGACCGCGGATGAAGATGTCGCGATGGAGGCGGAGCTGCTCAGCAGCGAGAAGGAGCAGGCTGAGCACATTATGCTTGTCGATCTGCTGCGTAATGATCTTGGCAGAGTAGCGTCCTACGGCTCTGTCAAAGTTTCCGAGCTGCTGACAGTGGAACGTTATTCTCATGTTATGCACCTTGTATCCGAGGTTGAGGGAATACTGGCAGAACCGTTAACGGCCTTCGAGGCGATTGCAGCAATTTTCCCGGGCGGGACAATAACAGGAGCACCCAAGGTACGTACGATGGAGATTATTGAGGAGCTGGAGCCGGTGACCCGTGGTCCATATACAGGAGCCATGGGTTGGATTGACTATCAAGGAAATATGGAATTAAATATTATCATACGAACGCTGGTTACACAGGACGGAGTCGGTTATATTCAGGCAGGGGCGGGAATTGTGATTGATTCCGATCCTTATCGGGAATACCGGGAGAGTCAAAATAAAGCCAAAGCGATTGCCATAGCGATCCGGCATAGCGCACGATACGCCTTCGAGGCGGAGAACAGGAGATGGAGCACATGATTCTGGTCATCGATAATTACGATTCATTTACCTACAATCTGGTGCAGTATTTGGGCGAGCTGGGCGAGGAAGTGGTCGTTCGCCGCAACGATGAGATCGATCTGGAGGGAATTACGGCGTTGAATCCGGATCATATCTTGATCTCGCCAGGGCCGTGCACACCGAACGAAGCCGGAATTACCCTGAAGGTCATCGAACGCTTCAAGGGCGAGATTCCGATCTTCGGTGTCTGTCTGGGACATCAGGCCATTGGCCAAGCCTTTGGCGGCAAGGTGATCCGTGCCGAGCGGCTGATGCATGGGAAGACCTCGCCGATTCACCATCAGGGAGAATCGGTATTCACCGGGCTGCCATCCCCGTTCACCGCGACGAGATACCATTCCTTGATCGTAGAGCGGGAGACGCTGCCCGATTGTCTGGAGATTACTGCCGAGACAGCGGAAGGTGAAATTATGGGGCTGCGTCACAAGCAATATGCGGTGGAAGGCGTACAATTTCATCCGGAGTCCATTATTACGGATCATGGGCATCAAATACTGCGTAATTTCCTGAACCGCCGCAAGGCGGAGGCGAGTCTATGAATTATATCGGACTTAACGGTGTTCCGGTCCGATCTTCTGAAGCCGTGGTGTCCGTTATGGATCACGGCTTCATGTACGGAATCGGGCTGTTTGAGACGTTCCGAACCTATGAAGGCTACCCCAGTTTACTGGAGCGCCATCTTGAACGGCTTACGGAGGGCTGCCTGCAGCTGGGTATTTCATATCAGCCGGATATCGCGATCCTTCGTTCAGAAATTGCGGGATTGCTGGCTTTGAATTGTCTTCGCGACGGGTATTTTCGCCTCGCGGTATCGGCGGGCGAGGGGCCGCTTGGTCTTACCTCAGAGGAGTATGAACAACCGACCGTTATTCTGTACGTTAAGTCGCTGCCGCCAGTTTCGCCGACCCTCTATACCGAGGGAAAGCAGCTTTGGCTGCTGGAGACTCGCCGTAATACGCCGGAGACACCAATTCGGCTGAAGTCGTTCCATTTTATGAATAATGTAAGAGCCCGAAGAGAACTATCCGAAAATGAGCGTCTCTCCGAAAATGGCGGCTTCAGGCTTCCATCAGAAGGTGTGATGCTGACAAAGGATGGGGTGCTGTCGGAAGGCATTACAAGCAACCTGTTCTTTCTTCGTGAAGGAGTCTTATATACGCCCGAGATTGAGACGGGGATTCTTCCTGGAATCACACGGGCCGTCGTGCTTGAGCTGGCGGCAGGACTTGGCCTGCCTGCGAAGGAAGGCCGCTACAGTTGGGACAGCCTGCTTCATGCCGACGAGGTGTTCATGACCAACTCGATTCAGGAGCTGATCCCTGTTACACGCCTTATTCGCCGGAATCCGGAGGAGGGTGTGAAGGGGGCCTACCCCGCCTATGTGCAGGTCGGATTAGGAAAGATCGGGCCATTCACCCGAGACCTGTTGGATTTATATAGAAAGAAGGTAGGAGCAAATGCAGACTCGGATCTATAAGAGAAGTTATCTATGTGGGGAGACCACCTTGACACTGGGGGAACGCACGCTGGTTATGGGAATTTTGAATGTAACCCCGGATTCGTTCTCGGATGGGGGAAAATATAATTCGCCTGACCGGGCCGTGGCTCATGCGCTTCAACTGGTTGCGGACGGAGCGGATATCATCGACCTTGGCGGGGAATCCACCCGACCTGGGCATGACCCTGTTGGAGAGCAGGAGGAGCTGGAGCGGGTCATTCCTGTCATCGAGGCGCTTCACCGCGAGATTCCGCATATCCCGATCTCGATTGATACCTATAAAGCACGGGTAGCCGAAGAGTCGCTCAAGGCGGGCGCTCATATTCTCAATGACATATGGGGTTTCAAGCGAGAGCCGGAGATGGCAAGAGTTGCGGCGTCATATCGTTGCCCTGTCATTTTGATGCATAACCGGGACAACCGGGATTACCGTCATCTGATTCAGGATATCGAGGATGATTTGCGGGAGAGCATCTCGATTGCGAAGCAGGCGGGAGTCGAGGATGAAATGATCATTCTGGACCCGGGGATTGGGTTTGCCAAGGACTATCATGAGAATCTTGAGGTCATGGGATCTCTGGACCTGCTTGCCGAAATGGGCTATCCCGTATTGCTGGGGACTTCCCGCAAGCGGTTCATCCGTACTGCGCTCGGGCTGGGACCGGATGAGGTTGTGCATGGTACCGCGGCGACGGTTGCACTGGGAATTGCCCAGGGCTGCCAGATTATGCGGGTGCATGATGTGAAGGAGATAACGCAGACCGTACGGATGTGCGATACTATTTTATATAGAAAGAAAGGGGCCGGACTGTAAATCATGGATAAAATGATCATTCGCCGTATGGAATATTACGGATACCATGGTGTATTCGACGAGGAGCGCAAGCTGGGACAACGATTCTACGTGGATCTGGAGTTGGAGCTGGATCTTGAGGAAGCGGGAAAGCAGGATGACCTGTCGAAAACGGTAAATTATGCCGAGATCCACACGACGGTAAAAGAAATCGTCGAGAAAAAAAGCTTTAAATTGATCGAGGCGCTTGCCGAGTGTATTGCAACGACGGTTCTGGACACTTATACTAGGGTAGATGCCTTGACGGTCGCTGTTACGAAGCCGCATCCGCCGTTCGATATTCATTTTGAGGGTGTGACGGCACAGCTTCGGCGGTCGAGAAAGTGAGTAGAGTCGTATGTTCAAACTATCTCCCTCTGACGGTTCAGAGGCTTATATTGCTTTAGGGGCTAATTTGGGTGATCGGGAAGCAACGCTGATGCAGGCCATTAGCCTGCTTCATGATCATCAGGAAATTAAGGTGCTCCGCTGCTCCGATCTGTACGAGACAGACCCGGTGGGACCTGTGGATCAGCCTAATTTTGTGAACATGGCTCTGGCATTGCGAACTACGCTTGCGCCGGAGACTTTGCTCCAAGTAATGCTCCAAATCGAGCATGTGCTAGGGAGAGAACGAACCATCCGCTGGGGACCGCGAACGGTTGATCTCGATCTGTTGTGGATCAAAGGGAAACAAATGGATACCGAACATTTAACCCTGCCTCACCCCCGGATGATGGAGCGGGCTTTCGTGCTCGTACCGATGAATGACATTGTTAATGAAGAAGATCCGGAGTTGAAGGAGCAAATAGAAAGTGCCTTGAACGTCCTGGACGGAAAGGACGGCGTACGATTTTGGAAAACATGCAGCTGGCCCAGCGCATCCGCGCATTCCGCAAACTAAAAGGCTTCACCCAGCAGCAGCTTGCTGAGCAGACCGGCATTTCGCTGGCTGTGCTCGGAGCTATTGAGCGGGGAAACCGCCGCATAGAAGATCAAATTTTAAATAAAATTGCAAATGTTCTCGGCTTGGACCTGGAGGAATTAAAGCTTCCGGAGCGCTAAAGCCCATATTCATAAATATTTGAGAGAAGGGAGTGAACCACATGCTGAAGATCGGCGATATTGAAATGAAGAATCCGGTCGTGCTTGCTCCTATGGCGGGCGTATGCAATCCGGCCTTCCGGCTTATTGCCAAGGAGTTTGGCACCGGGCTTGTCTGTGCAGAGATGGTCAGCGATAAGGCTATCCTTCACGGCAACAAGCGGACCCGGGAAATGCTATTCGTCGATGAGCGGGAGAAGCCGCTAAGTCTGCAAATTTTCGGGGGGGACCGCGAATCGTTGGTTGAAGCCGCGAAAGTGGTCGATCAGGAGACAAATGCCGATATTATTGATATCAATATGGGCTGTCCTGTTCCCAAGGTGACAAAGTGCGATGCAGGAGCCCGCTGGCTGCTCGACCCTAATAAAATCCACGAGATGGTATCGGCAGTTGTCGATGCGGTAAGCAAGCCCGTAACGGTGAAGATGCGCATCGGTTGGGATGCCGAGCATATTTATGTCGTGGATAATGCCAAGGCTGTGGAGGCCGCAGGGGGCAAAGCGATCAGCGTGCATGGCCGTACCCGGGAACAGCTGTATACGGGACATGCCGACTGGAGCTATATCAAGCAAGCGAAGGAATCGGTCTCTATTCCTGTCATCGGCAACGGGGATGTGAGCACGCCGGAAGATGCGAAGCGGATGCTGGAGGAGACGGGCTGTGACGGTGTCATGATCGGCCGCGGCGCACTCGGCAATCCTTGGATGCTGTATCGTACGGTGGAGTACCTGAAGACGGGGGTTCTTTTGCCAGAGCCGGAAGCTGAGGAGAAGATTCGCATTGCGATTCTTCATATGGACCGTCTTGCTGCCCTTAAGGGTGAACACGTTGCGGTCAAGGAAATGCGCAAGCATCTGGCCTGGTATTTGAAGGGGCTGAAGGGTGCGGCCCGGATTAAGGATGCTATTATGGAGGAGACCCGGCGTGATAAAATGGTTCGGATTCTTGAAGAATTCGTTGCCGGCCAGGACCACAAAAATTTGGAAACCGTGGAAACAGCTTGATTGCTGGGTTTACGGGGCATGGAGACGTGAAGCGTTTTCATTCCTTGCGGGCCGCGTCATTGACATTTAAGACCGGTTAACCTATAATTTTTCAGTATAAATTCGCCTCAGGAGATAACTTCCACAACATGGATGGTCTGACCTCCATGCGATTGCATATGATATTCTCAATGATGCGTGATGCGAATATTATTTCCATGACAGGAGAATCGGTTGAGATGAGTGATAAAGAAGTCATTCTTACACAGGACGGTCTGAAGAGACTGGAAGAGGAACTGGAGAACCTGAAGTCGGTGAGACGCCGCGAAGTAGCCGAGCGGATCAAAACTGCAATTGGATATGGCGACATTAGCGAAAACTCAGAATATGAAGATGCCAAGAACGAACAAGCGTTCATCGAAGGCCGAATCATTACTCTTGAGAAAATGCTGCGCAATGCCCGGATCATCAACAATGATGAAATTGACACTGATACGGTAAGCATTGGTTCGACTGTGACGGTTAAGGATCTGGAATACGGCGATACGATGGAATATGCGATTGTCGGGACGGCCGAATCCGATCCGCTGCAGAACAAGATATCCAATGAGAGCCCTGTTGGCAAAGCCATTCTTGGCAAGAAGAAGGGTGCTACGGTCGATGTCAATGTACCGGCGGGCGTTATCCAATATAAGATCATCGATATCAAGAAATAAGTTCATTTGAGCGGTGAATTTGAGTTCCAAGAAGCTTCCCCGGCGGAGGCTTCTTTCACTGTTTTTATTGAATATAATCTAATTAGTGGTAAGGAGTGGGACAAGCAATGAGCGAAGAACAGAACAACCAGGAAGTCGTCCAGATCAGTGATCTGCTGAAGGTGCGCCGTGAGAAATTGGACGAGCTGCGTCAGCTTGGCGTAGATCCTTTCGGGACAAAGTATGAGCGGACGGCTATGGCGGGAGATATCCTGAAGCAGTATGACGGATTGACGCATGACGAGCTGGAAGAGAAGCAGATCAAGGTATCCGTTGCTGGCCGTATTATGGCAAAACGGGTGATGGGGAAGGCCAGCTTTGCGCATATTCAGGACCTGTCGGGCAAAATTCAGATTTATGTCCGCAAAGATAGTGTGCCGGAAGTGAAATATGCTGCGTTTGATACGTTGGATCTGGGGGATATTATCGGAGTTACCGGCGAGGTGTTCAAGACCAAGACCGGAGAGACGACGATTAAGGTTAACGATCTTGAAGTTCTGACGAAATCGCTCTACCCGCTGCCGGACAAATACCATGGACTTAAAGACGTGGAGCTGCGCTATCGCCAGCGTTACGTTGACTTGATCGTAAATCCGGAAGTGCAGCAGACATTTATCAAGCGCTCAAGGATTATCCAATCGATGCGCCGCTATCTGGACTCGCTTGGCTATCTTGAAGTTGAGACGCCTACCCTTCACAGCATTGCTGGAGGAGCTGCCGCGCGTCCATTTACTACGCACCACAATGCATTGGATATGCAGTTGTACATGCGGATCGCAATCGAGCTTCATTTGAAGCGTCTGATCGTCGGCGGCCTGGAGAAGGTGTACGAGATTGGCCGGGTATACCGGAATGAGGGCATCTCAACCCGTCACAATCCGGAGTTCACGATGATTGAATTGTATGAAGCGTATGCCGATTACAAAGACATCATGGCCCTGACGGAAAATATGATCGCTCATATTGCCCAAGAAGTGCTTGGCACCAAGATTCTGAATTACCAAGGTCAAGAGGTTGACCTCACTCCAGAGTGGCGCCGTGTATCCATGGTCGATGCGGTGAAGGAAGTAACCGGCGTGGACTTTGGTGTGCAAATGTCGAACGAGGAAGCACATCGTCTGGCGAAGGAGCATAAGGTTCCTGTGGAGCCGCATATGACATTCGGTCATATCCTGAATGCTTTCTTTGAACAGTTTGTAGAAGAGACGCTGATCCAGCCTACATTTGTATATGGTCATCCGGTAGAGATTTCCCCGCTTGCTAAGAGAAATGAAGAAGATCCGCGGTTTACCGATCGCTTCGAGCTGTTCATTGTAGCCCGGGAGCATGCCAATGCCTTCTCCGAGTTGAATGATCCGATCGATCAACGTCAGCGGTTTGAAGCGCAGCTGCTGGAGCGTGAGCACGGAAATGATGAAGCGCATGAAATGGATGATGATTTCATCCGTGCACTGGAATACGGCATGCCGCCTACTGGCGGACTGGGCATCGGGATCGACCGTCTGGTGATGCTGTTGACCGACGCGCCTTCCATTCGCGATGTACTGCTCTTCCCGCATATGCGGAATACAGTAATTGAATAAGGCTGCAACAATATAAAAAGGAACAATCTCTTTGGAGGTTGTTCCTTTTTTTGTGCTTCAAGACACTCGTCTAAGCTGAGATTTTAAAGTATAGGGCTATAGTGAGCTTAAATGATGTCTCAGCACGGCTTTGACTTTTTCAGGGGGCATGAGCTCTGGCCGTTGAATTGCATGAATCGCAAGACCATCGACTAAGTCGTAGATTCTTTCAACTTCTATATCTTCATCATGATCGTTCCGGGTTACCCCGGAGTCCATTAATGCCCGGATGAGTATTATGGGTTGCAATGAATATGGATACGTGATACATTATATATCCGGTCGTTAATTACGGCCCATCATGATTTCGAATCCATAAGCATTTTTTAAAAAAAGTGCTTGCAATGTTGGATTGAGCATGATAAGATATAAAAGTTGCCGCTGATGAGCTGGTGACGAAAAAAGAACCAAAGTTGATCTTTGAAAACTGAACAACGAGTGAGTATTATAAGAGAATTAATCATTCTCGTCAGTATTGAAATGAGCAAGTCAAACACCTTAATGGAGAGTTTGATCCTGGCTCAGGACGAACGCTGG